>NZ_MVHJ01000005.1 GCF_002086115.1 Mycolicibacterium bacteremicum | reverse complement strand
GAGCCTTCTCCCACCCCCGACCGGGGTTTCCCGGAGAACACCCCGGTCAAAGACATGACCGCCGATCAGCAAGCCGCCTACTTCCGTTTCCAGAACCGCCAGGCAGACAACAAACTCGCAGCGTTCAACGGTTTCACACCGCAGGACGTCAACGCGATGTGGACCCGCCTGGAGGAACTGGAGGGGGAACGGCTCACCGCTGATCAGAAAGCGGTCAAAGATGCCACCGACCGGGCGGCAGCAGAAGCACGGTCCGCAGCCGAAGCCGAATTCCGGCCCCGGCTGGATCAAGCCCTGCTGCGGTCCTCCGCGGCGGGACTGCTCACTGGTGAACAGTTGGATTCTTTCGTCGCCACCACCAACCCGGCCGCGTTCTACGGCGAGACCGGGGAAGTGGATCCGGCAAAGGTGAATGCCCACCTCGCTGGGCTTCTCGGTGTACAGCGCCAAGGCCCTCAGAAGCCACCGGCGTGGGGACAGCATGGCGCAGGGACACCCCCTGCGAGCCCCGGTGAAGCCGGAAAAGCCGAACTCGCCAAGCGGTTCGGCAAACAAACCTAACCAGAAAGGAATGCGACTGTGTCTCTCGACATTTCGTTGCAGACGACCTCGTATCAGGTCGGAAACCGGCAGTGGCTCCTGTCCGAGCCGGACACCAAGCTCAACGTGACCCTCGACATCTCGAAGTTCACCGGCGGCACCCATTTCCCGAACGGCTACATCCCATCGGGGACCGTCGTCGGCATCGTCACGGCCACCGGCCTCGCCGGCCCGTACAGCAACGCCGCCTCTGACGGCACCGAAACCGCCTACGGCATCACCTACGGCGATGCCAAGGTCACGCAGGCCAACGGCACCAACACGGCCAAGGTCAGCATCTCGGTTGTGGTCAACGACTGCATCGTGTCGAAGGCCAAGCTGCCGTTCCAGTCCGGAGCAGGATTCGCTGATGCTAACGGCATCACGGACCTCAAGAACATCACCTTCGTGGCCTGAGAGAGGACTGAATCATGGCTTTGTTCCTTGACGGCCCCGTGCCGCTCGAAGACGTCATCGTCTACACCCAGGGTGTGCCGCTGCCGTCGACCAACGTGCTCACGCAGATGTTCCCGACCCGCACCTACGCCACCGATGAGGTTGACTTCGCGACGATCACCTCCACCAATCGGCTGGCGCAGTTCCGCACCTGGGACGGCAACTTCTGGGTGGCGCCGCGCGACACCGGCGTGGAGAAGCGCGTCAAGCTCGCCCCGCTGGGCGGCAAGCTCGGCGAAGGCGAGTACGAACGCCGGCAGAAGGAGTTCGCCCGCTACGGCGGCACCATCCAGTCCATCCTGGTGGACGCCGTGTACGACGACCTGACCAACCTGACCCGCTACGTTCAGAACCGCATCGAAATGGCCTGGGGCGACGTCCTCACCGATGGTGTGTTCACCATCAACGAGAACGGAATCAACCAGCAGGTCGACTTCGGCATCCCGGCCGGCCAGAAGGTCACCGCAGCCACCCTGTGGTCGGACACCGCCAACGCGGATCCGCTGACCAACCTGATCGCCTGGTACGACGTGTACCGCACCGCCAACGGTGTCGGCCCAGGCCGGTTCCTGGTGTCGCTGGCGACCGCCCGCCACCTGATGGCGAACGTGAAGCTCATCAACGCCATCAAGGGCGCGCAGACCGGCTCCACGCAGGTCACCCTAGCCGAGATCAGCAACCTGTTCGCCTCGTACGGGCTGCCGGCGATCTCGATGGATTCGGTGTACGACTCGTTCTTCCAGAACGACGCCGGCTCCACAGTGCGGCCGATCGCGGCGAACAAGCTACTGTTCCTGCCCGATGATTTGGGAAGCCTCGGCTTCACCGCGTGGGGCACCCCCACCACGGTGATGGAACTGAACGCCAACAACGTTCAGGTCCAGACCGCCGCGGGCATCATCGGCGTCATCGACCGCGAGTCGCATCCTCCGTACCAGAAGAGTGTCTACGTGGATGCTGTGGCGATGCCGGTTCTGGCTGACCCCCGCAAGGTCCTCGTCGCCACCGTCGCCTAGGAGGTTCTGATGGCAACGAACAAGAGCGAGTACGCGCTGTACCTGAACGATAAGGACGGGTCGCTCGTCACTGTCATGCCCGGTGAGGACATCCCTTCTTGGGCGAAGGTCACCAACCCGTACGTCCTCGGCAAGGACTCGGAGGAGCCGGGGTCCGGTGAATCCGAAGAGGTGGAGTCTTCGGGTCCGCCTCCGCGTGCCGGTAAGGGTTCCGGTGAGGCGGCGTGGCGTGCATACGCCGAGGAGCAGGGTGTTGATGTGTCCGGCGCTGAAGGGCGCGACGACATCATCGATGCGCTCGACGCTGCGGGTGTGCCGGTCGAATGACCACTCCCACGCCGCCCGAGGGGAAGTTCGTCACCGTAGATGAGGCTGAGGCCCGCTATGAGGGCGACTTCCCTTCTGGGCGGCGTCAGTGGTTGATGTGGCGTCTCTTCGATGTGGAGAACGCCTTGATGGGTTTGGTGCCGTCGCTGCGTAAGCCGCTCGACGACATCATCGCGGACTCCATTGCGGCTGGCGATCCTGGCCGCGTGGACCGCGTCAAATCCCTTGTCATCGATAAGGCGTTGCAGATGTACCGCAACCCTTTCGGCGGCGCGTTGGCCCAGCAGATGCAGATGGTCGATGACGTTCAGGAGTCCCGCACGTTTCGGGGGTCGACGTCTGCGGCGATCGCGTTTGATGAGGGTGAGTTGAATCAGGTTCGGTTGCGGACTCGGAGGCGGTCGAAGCTGGGTTCGATTCCGATCGATCCGTGGCGCATCACGTGCTGAACCTTCCGGTCGAGTTTGGTGGGCAGACGGTGACGTTTGTGTCCGTTGCCGAGTCCGGTGCCCCGGGTTATATGGGGTTGCGGGCGAAGGCCCGTGTGGAAACCGAAGTGTCGGGTTGCAGGTTCCGCCCAGTCCAGGTCACCGAGTCCGCCGACGAGGAAACCAACACCGCTGAGGGGCAGTGGAAATGCACCGCACCCCCGGTGGCGGCTGTGTTGGCGGCGAAATCCTCCGATGAGGTCAAGGTCGACGGTGTGACCTATCAGATCACCGGCCCGGTGCAGCCGAAACGCACCATGGACGGGCTGCTGCATCACGTCACGGTGATGTGCAAACGTCAGGCCGGCTGATGAGCAACCCGTTCGACAAGTTCGGCATCTCCGATGCGGAACTGAAGAAGGCGATCTCGGAGTCGGCTGAGGTTGATGCCGAGTTGAACCGCTTCATGAAGGACGAAGTGGTTCCGTACTGGAAGTCTGTGTCCCCGGTGGATGAGGGCCGGTATGCGGCGTCGATCAAGGTGACGAAGAAAGCCAAGGGCGGCAAGGGCGAAGTCGGCGCAACCAACTACAAGGCGCACTGGATCGAGTTCGGCACCGGAGACCCCGGCCCCACCAAAGCCTCCGCCCCGGGTGAGAAGACCGCCCAGCATTTCGGCGGCACCCTCGACGGCGTGGAGATAGGCAAGGACGATGACGGATCTTCATGACCGGGAAGCCCCCGACTCAGAAGATTTCGTTGTGCATTGGCTCGCCCCGCTGCTGCGGTCTGCTACGGAGCGGGAAACCGATGATGTGTTGCCGTTCGCTGTGGTGCAGCAGATTTCCGGTGACGACGACGTCGATACGGGTACGGCGGAGGATGCGATCCAGGTCGATTGGTTTGACCGTGCCCGCGACGGAATGGAAGCCGCGCAGCGTTCCAAACTGACTGCCCGTGAGGGGCATCGGCGGATGCTGCTGCTCGCCCACGACTTACCCGCCATCGAAGTATCGGACGGCACCACCGTAGGTGCCGACTATCTGACGACCACGATGAAACCCACTCGTATGCCGTACGCCGACGAGAAGATCGTCCGCTACGTGTCCCGGTACCGACTCGGTACCTCATTCGTCGCAGCACCCTAGCTGCGTCATCAGCCCAAACCCCACCCGCCGGACGCCGTTCGGTTCATTCACCATGGAAAGGATGCCACTATGGCAATCCCCGCAACCGGCACCACATGGAAGGCCGGCGGCTTCAACGACATCGACAACACGTTCCTGGAGCGTGGCGGCAAGATCGCCGTCCTGATCCGTCAGGCCCGCGGCGCCGAGTCGAACCTGTCCCCGCACAACGCAAACGGGACACCGTTCTGGTCTCCGTTCGCTCAGGACGGCAAGCTGCGCGACGACCTGTTCGCGTTCAAAAAGATCAACGGGTTCTGGGTGGAAAACCCCGACCCCAACGAAGGCTTCCACCTTCTCGGTGCGTTCAAGGAAGGTGACGGCCCCACCGTCAAGTCGGACTTCGACGACGACGACTACATGGTGGAGCAGACGAACTTCCCGTTCGACTCCGACCGCACCAAGGAAGACGAACCGTTCACCCTGACCCCGGTGGAGACGCTGAAGCCGGTGCTGCGGCGTGTCCGTAACGGTCTGCCGTTGGCGGCGGCGAACGGCGACAACCTCGTTGAATACCCCGGCCAGGCCGGCACCGTGTACGTTCGCCCGCTGGACTACACCCCGATCAACTACCAAGTTCTGTTGATCCGCGAGTTCAACAAGCCGGGTGGGAAGATTCAGACCGTCAAGGCGTTCGACCTGGTGAAGGTCAACAAGGTCGGCGACGCCAAGATGGGCAAGAAGGACGCCGAGGCTGCGGAGCTGACGATGAAGCCGCTGCCGTCGGGTCACTTCATGGGTGTGCAGGACGGCGAGTATCAGCCGATCATCAAGGCGGAGTGGATCGGCGGCGAAGGCTACGCGGCGCTGCTGGGTTCCCCGGTGTCCGGCTATACCGCCACCCTGGGTGTGCAGTCTTCGGGTACGTTCACCCTCACCTACGGCGGCCTGACCACCTCCGGTATCGCCTACAACGCCACTGCGTCTGCGGTGAAGACCGCGCTGGTCGCCCTCGACGACGGCTACACCTCCGCGGATTGGGATGTTACCGGTTCTGCCGGCGGCCCCTACACCGTGACGGTGCCGTCGATCTCGAAGCCGCTCAGCGGTTCCGGCGCCAGCCTGGGAACCCCGGGCACCTTCTCGGTCGCCCCGGTCACCGAGTAGTAGACCTCGCCGGGGGAGGGTTCGGGCTGAGCCTTCCCCCGGCGAGCCACCACATCAGCCCATCAGCCCAATTGGAAGGAAAACTCAGCCCATCATGTCTGAAGAACACGACCGCCACCCCGTCAAACCCGAACAGGCCGCCGACCAGGCCACCGAATACCTCGGGTTCATGGCCAGCATCACCTACGACCTCGGTGACGGCGACACCTGGAAGCTCCCCAATCCGGCGTTGTTCCCGCCGGACATGAAGGACCGCTACTTCGAGCATTTGCGGTTCATGTCCGAGGATTTGGACACGAAGCCCCGCAAGAACCCGATCACGGGGGAAGAGGAACAGATCCAGATTTATCCGCTGCGCTACAACGGGAAACTCATCAACGATGAGGAACTGTTGTGTGTCGCGTTGATGGGATCTGACACCGATTACCTCCAGTATTTGGAGGATCGGACCAAGCCTGAGGTGTATGCCAAGTTCCTCGCAGCGGGTGGTGTTCCGGGGCAGATCAACACGGCGTGGCAGATGATGCAGCGGCAGCTGCAGGAGCGTCTTCAGCGAGACTCGAAAAGTTCATGAAGCCATCGCACTGTGGTGCCGGTATCCGGATGAGATTGAAGCGGACCTCAAGTTCCGCAACGTAGAGATTCGGGATTGGCACCGAGGCACCACCGACTCTCACGGCTGTTTGGTGTTGTCGAGCCGGCTGTTGCTGAATCTTGTTCATTACCTTCCGAATAGCTCTGCTTTCAAGACTCATGCGGCTCCGCCGTTTGGGCGGGACGGCAACTGGACTGAACTGGAAATCATGGTCGCCAAGCTTCACGAGGAGACCGCTCTCAACCGGGCAGCCAAGTATGTGGGTGGCCCGAACGAGTACATCCCGACGGTGTATCTGTCCCCGGCGGAGCGCATTGAACGTCTGAACGAAACCGAAGAGGACGAGCAGTCCGCATCGGATCTGATCAACAGCCTGGTAGGGGAATAGGAGGTGGATTGTGGCCGTCAAGATTCCGTTTGAAGCAGCACTTGACGACCGGTCCGCCACCGCAGTCTCCTCCCGGGTTGAACGGATCTTCGCCGACGCCGGCAAGGACGCAGGGCGGCAGTTTTCGAAGCAGTTCGGTGCCACCGCGCAATCGGTGGACGCCGAAATGCAGAAGATCGGCGACAAGGCCAAAGACGCCTACGACAAGGCTTCCGACGCGGCGGGCAAGCTCCGCGCTGAGGAAGCCAAACTCAAGGACCTTCGGGACCGGGGGGCGCGTGACTCCCAGATCGTTTCGCAGGCGGAGCGTTTAGAGGCGGCGCGGCGGGCAGAAACGCGCGCTATCCGTGACGCCACGAATGCACTGAAAGACTACGAGCAGGCATCGCAAGGTGCTGGTGCGCGCGGCGGCCAGGGCTTCCTGGACGGTCTGCGCAGCGGTGTTGGGGGTGCGGGTGCATCCGGTTCGGATATGGCGGAGGAATTCGCCGGAGGTTTCGCCGGATCCAGTGCGCTACTGCGGTTGGGCGCGGCCGGTGGTCCTATCGGGTTGGCGCTTGCTGGGGTCGCCACCATCGGCGTGATCGCCGGTCGCCAGTTGGGGCAGGCAGTCGCAGACGGTATGGCAACAATCCAGTTGCAGGACCAGTTCCAGGCGGCGATGGGGCTCAGTGAGTCGTCGATGGCGCAGTACGCGGCTGCGGCTGGATCTGCGTTCGCCAACAACTTCGGCGCTTCGGTGGCGGACAATCTTGGTGCTGCGCAGACGGCGTTGCAGTCCGGCCTGATCGACACCACCGCTACTGAAGGTGAAGTTCAGACCGTCATCCAACAGTTGCAGGGCATGGCCGGTGTGACCGGTGCGACAACGCAGGAATTGTCGCGGTCGATCGCCACCCTGATGCGCACCGGTATGGCCGAAAGCGTCTCTGGCGCTGCGGACATCATCACCGCAGGCTTCCAGCAAGGCTTGAACGTCTCCGGCGACTGGCTGGACACCATCAACGAGTATTCGACGCAGTTCCGCAAGCTTGGGTTGGATGCGGGTCAGGTGTTGACGCTGCTGCAACAGGGTATGCAGGGCGGCGCCCGCGACACCGATAAGGTCGCAGACTCCCTCAAGGAGTTCTCGATCCGGGCGGTGGATGGGTCGAAGTCCACCCGTGAAGGGTTCGAGGCTCTCGGGTTCAACGCTGACGAGATGGGCCGCCGCTTCGCCGCGGGAGGGCAGTCGGCGCAGGTCGCTTTGGGGTCGGTGCTCACCGCGATCCAAAGTGTTGATGACCCGATGCAGCAAGCGCTGATTTGGCAGCGGTTGTTCGGAACCCAGTTTGAGGACATGGGTGATGCGATCAACCAGTTCGACTTGTCGTCGGTGGGCGCGGAGTTCACCAATCTTCAGGGTGTTTCTGACAATGCGACGAAGACCGCCGCAGGGAACTTCGCCTCCGAGTGGGAGACCGCGACCCGCGCCGTCGGCCAGTACTTCTCCGACCTGAAGACCGACATCGCGGACTGGTTCTCCAGCCTTCCGTTGATCAAGGACATTCCGAACCTGATCACGGAGGCGTTCAACGGCCGTCCGGGTATTCAAGCGTCCGCCCCGAGTAATCCGAACAATGTGCCGTCGGCCCCAGCTGTTCCTGTCACCCCTGGTGGTCTTCCGGGCGCTATCACGGGTGGTGGCGGTGCGGCGAGCAGCCCGAACAGCCTGGGCGACTTGTTGATGCCTTCGGGGAACACTCCGATCCCTGCTGCACCGGCTCCGGACGCCCCGGTCCCGGGTGCGCGTACACCGATCCTGACGGATGCTCAGGCGGAAGCGCAGAAGGAAGCCGAGAAGGCCGCCACCACCCTTCCGGAGGCTCCGTCGCTTCCGTTGCAGTACACCAACACCGCCGGCCTGCCGACCGCTGTAGCGAACGCGCAGATCCGTTTGGATGAAACCCGGCATGCGGTTGCGGAGAAGGAAGCACGCCTCAACCAGTTGATGCAGACCAACGCAGTGGATGCGTCGGTGATCCAGAAGGCCCGCAACGATGTTGCTAAGGCTGAGCAGGATCAGATGCAGGCTGAGCAGGCGTTGACGGATTCGCGTATCTCCGCAACGGAGAAAGCCAACAAGCAGCTCACCTCCCTGTCGAACGATATGAGCGAGTTGGGTAACTCGTTGGACGCTGACTTCGGCCTGTCCAAGGGGTTGGGCGGGGTTATCGAGAACGCGGTGAAGGCGCTCGGTAACGCGTTGACGGCCCCGTTCCTAGCGGCGTTGGGGATGGTGGAGAAAGCTAACCCATACGAGGGCTCCGGGCTGATGGGAATCATGGCCGCCAACGGCGTCTTCGGGTCTCAATACACCCCGGCTACCCTTGCAGCCGCAGCGCAAACTAGCGGCGGATATGGCGCACCCGGGCAACAGTTTGTGCCAGGGATGCCGACTACGGCTGTCCCACAATCAGGGTTCAGTGACGCCAACTTGAAGCCCAACGCGGCGATGCTCAACGACATCATCCCTGCGATGTTCCCGGGCATCACTGACATCGGCGGCTACAGGGCCAGCGACCCCTATCCGGATCATCCGTCGGGCCGAGCGCTGGACATCATGATCCCGAACTGGGACACCCCGCAGGGCAAGGCATACGGCGACCAGATCAACCAGTTCCTTCAACAGAACGCGGATGCGTTGGGTATCGACTCCACGATCTGGCGTCAGCAGTACCAGCCGGCCGGCGGTGTCCCCTCCCTCATGGAGGACCGGGGCAGCGCAAACGAGAACCACATGAACCACATCCATGCGTTGACTTCACCGACTACCAGTCCTTATGCCGGGGGCGGTGTGCCTACGCCGGCTGTTCCGGTCGGTCAGTATGCGGCACCGCCGGCCGCCGGCCCGGGGTGGCAGGGTCCTCTGCCGAGTGGGGTTCCGACCAGTGGATCGATGTTGCCTGGTGCGGGTGCTCCCCAAGCTGCCCAGTTCGGTGGACCGCAAGGCCCCGGCGTCGGTGGGGGAGTGGCATACCCATCGCAGGGAGGTAGCAGTGGCAACCTGGTTGGCGGCCTCGCATTGGATGGTGCTCTCGCAGCAGCCGGTGCAGCAGACCTTCTCATGCCGGGTGCTGGTGCTGCCGCGAAGATTGGCATCCAGCTCGCCAATAGGACAGTCGGCTACGCCGCGCAGAACGCAGGCATCCTCGGTTCTGGTCTGCTGGAGACGTTCGGTCAGATCGGCGACAACCCCAAAGGCACGCTAGGTGCGTCGTGGCTCGGCAAGGGGCTCGGCGGGTTGGCCGGCGCTGCCGCTGCACTACCCAACGTCGCGGGCAAGGCCGTGCAACCCCCGGGCAACGGTCAGGGCCAGCCGAACGGCCAGGGCGGGAACGTCACCAACCAGACGGTCAACGTCACCAACAACAAGCAGACCGAAGACCAGACCGGCGGTGTGGTCGCTGAGCATCTGTCCGCGATGCAGGCCCCCGTGGGTAGGCAGTAGTGGCTGACATCGTGCGCTACCCGCGTAACTCGGTGACCCCGCAGGGCGCCTACTACTTCATCAAGGGTATTCATCCGCGGGTTCGGCTGAAGTCCCCCGACGGGTCCGTTGTCTTTGAAATTCTGGGTGGCGGGGCGATCGCTGACAGGCATTCGGCCCCGGAGTGCGTGGTGCTCAACGCCCCACCCAAGGGTTTGATCGCGACGTGGAAGTTTATTGATCAGCAGGGCGCCAACGAGGACGGTGTCACCAACCTCGACGCCGTCAATGACGCTATGGAGATCACGCTCCCGGTGCGGTTGTTCGCCCGCGACGGCGCGCACCTTCGGGAACTAACGCGGGCGCTTCTGGGGTCGTTGGACAAGAAGAAGACGTCCGAATTGTCATGGTTCACACAGGAACTCGGCTGCTGGTGGGGCGATGTGCGGCATTTGCGTCCGCCGGCCGCAGGGTACGACGTTGGTGGGCAGAAGCATTCCACGTCATTTGATCTGCATTTGCGGGTGGATGGTGGGTTTTGGCGGACGTTCGACCATATCGATGAGTTCCGTCTGCCGTTTGATTCGATGAAGGACACCTTCGCCGTTGACACGGTTGAGGATAAGAACCTGGGTCAGTTGTGGCCGCTGTATTTCACGGGTCCGGGCGGGGGTTTCCCGTATGCGTCTCGTGGTGCTATGCGGTGGCGTGATGATCCGACGCGGACGTTTTTCACGGAGCCGCGCCAGTTCGTCGCCGGACCCTACAGGGATTTCCAGACTGCGACGGACAATCAGGTCATTTCGATTGTGTTCGACTCCTGGCAGGAGTGGGGCGCCTCCAACGACATCTGGGGACGCCAAGGCAGAACGGCATCAGGGGAGTGGAACGGCACTGGTGTGAGGGCTCGGATTACGGGTCCGTGGATTGAGGTTGCGGCGTTCAACAACTTCAAGAAAACCACCATCGCCCAGGGCTACGCCACCAACCTAGCTCCTGCTTTGCCGGGGGAACGGTACCGGCTCGAATGCGGCGGCCTGGACAAGGACGGCAACTTCAACCCCCGCATCTTCCGCGTCCGCAAAGGCGGCGGCACGATCTTCACCGCCAAAGACACCGCAGGGGTTTCCGCTATCGGTGCGGGGTTCCGTGGGGTTGGGACTGGTGGTCAGGCTGCGGGTGCGTTCATCACCCAAGGCACCCCCGCCGCTATTCGGGAAGTGTCGGCCGGCGACCTCACCAACGCCGCCCCCGTCGGGAAACTGGTGCGCGTCAATGTGGGCGATCAGGACATGTGGGACCGGTACACGATCACCGGTCCGGGAACGTTCGAGATCGGTGCGGGTCCGGGGTCTTCGCAGACCGTGAAGATCGGACCCCTGTTGCCAAACCAGAAAGTCCAGTTACGTAGCGATGGGCAGAAGCGGCGGATCGTGGATCTGACGAAGGTCCCCCCGACGGCGAATGAGCTGTTGGAGTACCGGAAGGTGTTGGCGGAGCTGGAATCGTATGCGCCGATCAAGAACATTGGCCCTACTTTGGCGGCGAATGCTTCCGAGTTCGGGGTCACCCCACCTCAAGGCAATATGCATAGGTTGATTGATGGGTGGTTCACCCATCCGGTTCCTCCTAAGTCTCCGGGGCGTCGCGCTGAGCAGCATTTCGTGTCGGTGAAGATCACGGGTGGGAACGCGGATTCGCGGGTGATCGTGGCTGGCACACCGAGGCGGCGCTACCCCCAATGACCACCGTCATTCGGGCCGCTCACCTGTGTGAAGCGGCCAGTTCGGGATGCCCGAAATGAAACTCACCGACACCGAACTAGAACGGTGGTCTCGGGAACTCGACACCGGCAACCGCTACCGGGAAGCCGAGGCCGCCGAAATCCTCGCCCAGTCATTCACGTCGGATGACACCGGGATCACGTTGACGGTGTGCGACAAACTGTGGCGCGAAGTCGACAGGGTGAATGACTTCATCGAAGTGTCGTACACCATCCCCCGAAACATGCCCCCCCAAGCCACGTTGACGGTGAAGTCGGATCACCATTTGGTGCCGATGTTCCGCACGTGTGAGCAGACGATGGTGGGGGTGATCCTCGAAACCGAGGGCATCTCCGAAGCGTTCTATGTGAAACGGCACCGGGAGAAGCTGGACGACAAAGGGGTTTGGACGCATGTCCTTGAACTCGTTGGCATCTACGACATCCTGAACTATTTGGTGATTTGGCCGTCGTGGTTTCTGCCGATCCAGGCCCAGCCATTTTCCCACGCGGTGTATGCAGCCCCGTTGTGTACTGCGATCGAAGCAGCCGCAGCGGAACAAGCACTTCGGATCCAGTCGGGGATGTGGGAGTTCGTCAACAACGCCCTCTCACTCAACCCTGACGTAAGAGCTTGGTTCGGGACTGTGTTGCAGGGGTTGAAGCGGGACGGTAAACCCTCCACCATCCTGAAAACCCCACTTTATGTGGTGCGTACCGGCATCCTGCGGGATTCTTCGCCGCCGTATGTGAAGACCGTGCGGATGACGACGGTGGGGCAGATGATCCAGGAGATCACCCCCGCCTACGGAGTCGACGTCCGCGTGCATTTGTGGCGGCCCGGTGACCCTCAACCCGACAAATGGGCGCACCTTGAAGTTCCCACGTATGTGATGACGGTGAAGGACCGCTCCCAGATCGAAGGACCGACTAAAACGATTCTGGATTCGGCGATCCGGGGCACGGTGGATGCGTTGGGGTCGATCCTCGGCGACACCCTAAAACCCCTGTTGAATCCGGACGGGAAGTACGCCCCCGAAGGCTTGTACATCGCACCCCGTCTAGGTCTCGACTTTGTGATGCCGTACGCGGTGTTGGTGACCCCGGACAATGTGATCACCGAAGACGGCCAGGTGGTGCGGGAACGCTCCCCACTGATGTCGTGCGAGATCGTCCACAACACACCGTTGGGGTGGCAGCACATCATCGGCGGCAAGTCCCCGAAGTGGTTGAACGACTTAATCAATGCGTTCTTCAAGTACATCATCGACGCGGTCATGATCGTCATCGGCTTCACCGGGGTCCCCTCCAATATTCTGGACGGCTTCCTCAACGATTCGTTCCTGGCGTTCCAGCTGATTCAACATTACGGCCGGCGGGACAGTGTCGGCCCGTACCACCCCGCGATCGAGGTGTTCACGGCGACGAATTCGGCGCCGTACAACATTGAGGCGTTGTTCCAGTTCATCGCGGTGCTGTGGAATTCGCGGGGTTATACGACGGCGATCGCGACGTTCCGCGGGCAGAACGGCCCCTACAAGTTGGGGCGGGATATTTTCCCGGGTGCGTTGATGACGTTGGTGTATGCGTCTCGGACGAAGTTGTACACGGATTACATCGAGTTGGTGTCCGGGAAGGTGAATCGGACGACTCGTGAGTTGACGGTGCAGATGGGTGATGGGAAGCCGTTGGAGCATCCGTCGGCTCAGTTGCGCCGCAACATCAGTGAGGCAATGGCCGCGATAAATACGGTCACGCTTGCCCCATCTTCGGGCGGCTAAGACTATGAAACCTGTTGGAGGTCAGTGTGGCTGAGATTCTGTGGCGGACCGAGTACCGCGACGGTGTGCGGTGGTTGTTCTGCAATCTCGCCGAGCTGGGTTTCCGTATCGATGATGATGGTCAGTCGTCGGGCATGTATCTGGCGGTCGCTGCACCATTGGGTGGGGTGGCTTCGCTGGGGAATGTGTTGGCGAAGGGTGATGCGGGGTTCCCGGCGACGATGGTGTTGTCGGGGTTTGAGGAGTTGGACGCCGACGACCCCACCCCCGCCTCCGCGTCGTTGGAGATCATCGCTGAGCCGACTGATGTGTCGGGGCCGGTGTATGGGCTGAACCTGATCCTGCATCGTGGGGCGACGGGGGAGTCAGGGACGGCGACGTTCACGCCGGGAGACATTTCGGAGTCTCCATTGTTGGGGTGGATTCCCGCTGTCGCACCGGGGCTTAGCGCGTTTGAGTTGGTGCCGCAGAAGGTGTCGACTCAACATTGGCCTGCCACGGTGGACAACGTTCCCGGTGGCACCACAGCTGGTTTCACTCTCACGATTGTTCCGATTGCTGCTGCCCCGTATGACCGGTATGCGTTTCCGGGTGGGACGGTGCAGGTCGCTGCCGCATCAGGCTCTAACCTGCGGGTGGATCTGATCGCGCGGCTGGACGCGGACAACGGGCCGGTGGTCGGTAGGGATTACGGCCGCGCCGGGGCCACCGACAAACTGTCTTTGGTGGGGTTCCCTGACGCTGGGGCCACCTCATCCGCGACGAAGATTTTGGCGAATCAGACCGCGAACATCTACTTCCGGACGGAGAAGCAGGCCGGATCGTCTGCGTATTCGTCGACTCCGGGTACTGCCCGGTTTGGTGTGTTGATGGTGCCGGCGTGACCGATACCTCTGATGTGGAGGATTGGGGTCCGACGCTTGAGGCGGTTGGGCGTCCTCTGGGTGGGGGGCGGACACGCAATACGCGGGTTGGGCTTCAGGAGATCCAGGAGGCCCAGGACTTCCAGCGTGAGCGCACCGGGGCGGATGTTGCGGTTGCTTTGGGTGGTGTGGATACCGGTGATGGGTATGACGGTTGGTCGCACGTCACTGAGTGGGCCACCGATGTGGGTGAGGGCATCACCGATGCGGTGACGGGGACCGCAAACACCATCAATGCGATTGTGCAGGGCTTCACCGGACTCATTGGTGACTGGCTGTTTCCGGATGTGGAGTCTGCCGCTGAGGCGATAGCCCGTCAGCAGGCGGAGACTGCGGCGTCGGTCGCCAAGCTTCAGCAGTTGAACAGTGCGAATGCTCAGGGCGGCAACAGCGGTTTTGTGGACTTCACGGGGCTGGCTGATGCGTCCACGATGGGGTCTCAGTTTGACCAGTTCTATTCGGGTGCTGGTACTGACACTTTAGGCATTGTTGGTGGCAGGACTGGTGTGGTGCCGGGGACGTTCACGGCGGACAGGTTGTGCCGGTTCGTCTTCAACGCGAAGACCACCCTGTCGGATTTCCAGCGCGTGTCGATGGTGTTCGCCACCTCGCCGGGAAAACGGTCGTTTGCGTTCCCTGCCACGCAGACGGTGTACGGGTACAACTACATCCGCGCACGTATTGCCGAGTCGGGCACGTATGCGGGCATTGATTGTGTCCAGGTCATTTTCGACATCGACTCATTCGATTTGGGTTGTGTGGTCAATGGTGTGTGGACTAAGTGGATCACCGTCGCCCACAAGTTTCGTCCGGGCGCGATCTACAGCCTCGATGCTGGGTCGACGGGCGGGAACCGGCAGTACCGCATCCTTCTAAACGGCGCGAACGTATACGTTCACAACGAGGTCGGCACCATCTCTCAGCTCGGTTCTGGGTACCGGGACACAGGTGGTGGGGGAGCGTGGGAAGCCGGAACTGATGGCGGCACGTGGTTCCGCGCCCAACCTTCTGCCATCGCAGCGTTCTATATGGCCGACAACACGCCGCCGGGACAGCTCAGCTCCATCGGCCGCGCCTTCCGGGCATCCGGTACCACAGTCAGTTTCAACACCGTGTCCACCATGTACACGCTGCCGGCGAACATGTTCGACACTTTCGACTACGCCACCCCCGACCTGGTGTGGAATGGCTCTGCCGGGAGCTGGACGATCGGCCGACGCGGAAACTACATCGTCAATGCGCACATGGCGAACAACAACACCACCCTCACTGGGTATGTGGCGTTGTTTGTCAATGGGGTGCAAACAAACTCGGGCAACGTCGGACCCTTCTCTACGTTGGCGTTCGCTATCCCGTTGATGCCGGGGGATGTGCTCACGTTGGGGTACTTCACCGGCACGGCGAACTGCCGGATCTTCGGCCGCGCAGATGGTGACATCACGTTCTTTCAGGTCGTGCGTATCACTCCCGACAATCTGGAGGACATCTCCGCATGACCGATTTGAACGTGTCCCAGACGGTGGAGGATCCGACGGGCGGGTTGCTTCGGATCAGCCCGGACGGTCGTTGCATCGCAGAAGAACTCGCCGCCCCCGTCACATCCCAAGGTGTGCGTTGGGAGGCCGGGGACTTCTACGTCACGGTGCGTGGGGCTCGCATCTATTACACGAATTTGATGATGAATCCGGAGATCGCAGGGTGGCCGAAGTTGGGGGTAGTGGAATGACATTGGACCCGAAGCCCATCGTGGACGACGAACCCGCCGTGGAAATGCAGGAATCCGAAGAGCCGACCGGCGTTCCTACTACCGACGACTTCGTGGAACGTGTCAACGGCATGACGCCCGGTGACATCACCCCCCAACAAATCCTGTCGGTCATCACCGCCATCAACCACGCCACCACCGGAGACCCCGTCGGCACTGCCCGCCGAGGCCCCAACGGCGAATTCGCCACCCGCGTCAACCGCCAAGGCGTCGATATGTGGCAGATCGTCAACCCCGCCGACGGATCACTTTGGTACGACTTCGCACCCACGCTCCCCTGGACCCAAATCGGAGGAAACTAAATGGCACTCGGACCTTCCAACTGGGTTATCAACCAGATGTGGGACGCGGCGTTCGGCATCCAACCGTTCTACGTCAACCAGCCCTACATCCAGTGGCACAGTGGTGACCCCGGATCCGGCGGTAACTCCAACGTGGTGGCGATTGACCGGCAGGCCGCCGTGTTCGAACGGATCTCCGACGGAGTGTGGCGCACAGCCGGCGCACCCATGGAAGTCGCCATCGACGTCCCCGACGTCACCATCACCCACATCAGCATCCACGACGCGTTGGATGACGGGAACTGGCTGGGCAACCTTGTCGGGAATCAGTCGATCTCCGTCGTCGAAGGCGACCTCCTCACACTCTCTGATCAAATTCAGTGGACCGTGACGGACTGGGTTGCCTGATGCCCGTCACCCGAATCGCTGCCGCGCAGCGAACCCAACTCCTAGCAGGGAACCTGACATCCCACACAATCGATGTGTCGGTGAACGTCAACCCCAACGCCCCCGACTACGTGTACGGCATCGTCGCATACGGATGGACCGGCGAACCCTCCGTCTCCGGTGACACCATCGGCTGCACCTGGACCGGCGCCACCCCACTCCCACTACTGGCGACCCCACTGCTGTTCGGGTCCAACAAAAACCTGTTGATGGGGTGGATTGTTGAGAACCCGTCCAGTGGAACGGTCGTCGCCTCACACTCAGGCATCGGCACCGGCCTAGACACCCGATCCAGGTTCATTACTGTGGGGGTGTGGTCCCAAGCCCAACCCTTGGACCTCCCGAACATTCAGGCGGCTGTGGTGTCTGCTGTGGGGTCGACAAACGTCGCAACCTCCGGTGTCACCGTCCCTTCCATCCTGCCCGCCTCCCGTGTCATCACCGCCCACCTCGTCGGTAAAGGCAAAAAGATCAACGACTTCACCGGAACTAGGGTGGCGTCTGCGCCTTCACCGTCCGGGAATGGGCAGTTGTTGTTGGGGGAGACGCGGGGCGCTGCGTCGGTCAACCCGACCATCACTCACAACACGTCCACCCAGTTGTGGGGTGCGTTCGGTTTGAACACTGATCCGGCGCCGCTAGCGTTCGGCGCCGCCGGCCGGCATAAGGCTGGTTCGGGCTCGTGGGGTGGTTCGGTGTACCGCTTCGCTGAACCCCACCCGGACCGCTACTACGAAGTCCCCCGCATCGGTTCCTCCACCATCCTGGCCGGAAACTTCGTCCGCTCCACCGACGGTGTTGCGATGCCGGTGTGGGTGAAAGACCCCGACGACACCAACGACTACACCCTCGACTGGTCGAACCATTTGGCTGACGACGATCGGATCACCCACGTCGAACACACCGTCAGTGGCTCACTCCGCAGGTTCTCCCAAGCCCTTGATGAGACGGGGCATATGACGCAGGTGTGGATCAACGGCGGCACCGTCAACGTCACCCGCTCCGTCCGCGTCCGGGCTTCTACCGCGCGGGGACGCCGGTTTGACCGCACCTTCTGGATCGCAGGAACCCAAAACTGATGACTGTCGTGACGGGTGTCGTCCTGGATGTGACGGGGCGTAAGGATTCGCGGGAGTGGAAGGCGTGGTCCCCGGTCTACCGCGAAGGCACCAACGGTTCGGTGGTGACGTATCGGGAGCAGGACGTCCACGTCGTCGCCGGCAACTTGACTGCCACTTTGGAGCCTGGTCCGTGCCTCATCCAAAACCCCGACGGCGACCAATGGTTGGTTACCGTCCCCGAAACAGACACCACCCTCTGGCCGTTGATTCAGGCCGCCGTGCAGATCCCCCCAGAAACCACTGAGGAGAAACTGTTCGCCGCCGTCGAGGAATACTTCGACCAGCACCCGGTGGATGTAGGGCCGAAGGGTGAACCGGGTGAGCCCGGAGCACCTGGTGAGGACGGGGAGGATGGTGAGTCGGCGTATGAGGTTGCGGTTGCCAACGGGTTCGTCGGCTCCCAATCCGCCTGGCTAGCATCGTTGGTCGGCCCACAAGGGGAGCAGGGCGAGCAAGGTATCCAGGGTCCTCCGGGTGCGGATGGGTCCGGTTCGGGGGACATGACCAAAGCGGTCTACGACCCTTCGAACGTCAACGGCAATGCGTTCTCCCAGGACAACATGGTCTCGGGGACCACGAACAAAAACTTCACCGCCGCGAACCAAACCAAACTCAACGGCATCGAAGCCCTCGCTGACGTGACCGACGCTGCGAATGTCGCCGCAGCCGGTGCGCAGATGACGTCGGAACGCAACGCCAACAACGGATACGCCGGCCTGGACAGCGCCGGACTCATCCCGTCCGCCCTGTTGCCGTCCTACGTCGATGACGTTATTGAGGCCGCGAACTTCGCCGCCCTGACCGGTGGTGTTGCGGGGAAGATTTACGTCACCCTCGACAACAACAAAACTTATCGTTGGTCGGGTTCGGCGTTCGTGGAGATCAGTGCGTCTCCGGGGTCTACGGATGCGGTGCCTGAGGGTTCAACGAACCTGTACTACACGCAGGCCCGGGCGGATGCCCGGGTCGCGGCTGCGGCTGCTACTGGCACGGGGAACCTTGTCCGGGCCACGTCTCCCACGTTGGTGACCCCTGCGCTTGGGACTCCTACGTCGGGGAACTTGGCGAACTGCACGTTCCCCACCTTGAACCAAAACACGTCGGGGAACGCTGCGACCGCAACAGCTTTACAGACGGCCCGGAATATCAATGGGGTGTCGTTCAACGGGACCGCGAACATCATTCTGGCGCCGCAGTCGGTGGCGGTGACGAACACGGCGGCACCGTCGATTGCGTTGACTTCTCCGTTCGCGACACTTACGGATTCGGGGTTGGCGCAGGCTGTCACGTCGGTAACGGTGACGGGTTCACCGGCTGAAGGGTATCGGCTGACGTTGAAGTTCAAGGACGACGGCACGTCCCGCGCTATCACCTTAGGGTCGTCATTCCGTGCGATGGGTGTCACCATCCCCGCTGCGACTACGGCGGGCAAATGGCTGGTTTTGGGCTGCCTTTACTCTGGGACTGACAGCATTTGGGATGTGCTCGCGGTGGCGGTGCAGGCGTAAATGCCCAGCATCGTCGCCACCGACAGCCGGTTGAACTCCAATACCCGCAATATCGGCTCCACTTTCACTTCCTACACTGCGCAGACCGACGACCTCATCGTGATTTTCGCTGCGGTCCCCTCCGACACTGGCACCCCCTCTATTGGCACTGTGTCGGGGTGGACGGGTATCGCGCAGGTGTCGAACTCGTTGGGATCGTTGACGGGGCTGATGCACCCGGTTACCTCCGCGGAAGCCGCCGCGAATACCACCAGCTTCACTGCCACCAATTATTTCAACGTGGCGAAAAACTCGCGCACCGTCGCGTGCGTGGTTAGGGGTGGTGACCCCGCCAGCTACCTTGATGCGTTCTCCACTGTGGCGTCAGCATCTTCGAGCACACACCAATTCCCCGCATTGGTCGGCACGGACCTCAGTTCGGGGTCGCTGTTGATCGGTGTTGTCACCGCAGGAACGGGGGACCGCACGTACACGGATTCACCTGCGGGTTATTCGCTGGCGATACAAGCGGATACGGGTACGGCGGTGGGGATGTGGGTGCGTGCCGCCGCCTCCGTTGCGGGTGTGAATGTGGCTGCTCAGACGGTGACACCTACGTCGGCGTCGTCGTATCGCGGGATGAGCGTCGCCATCACGGCTGCCCCGGCGGCGGATCAGGGCCGGTTCTTTGCGTTGTTTTAGGAGGCTTTTGTGACGGTCACTGTGTCTGGTGTGGTGGCGGATGTTACTTCCCGTCGGGATTCCCGTGTGTGGCGTGTGTGGTCGCCTGTGTATCGGGAGGGTCCGAATGGGGAGATCATCACTGTCACGGAACAACCCGTCAAAGTGACCGGCGGGATTCTTACTGCGGAGTTGGAGCCGGGTGTTGCGGTCATCCAAAACCCCGACGGGGAACGCTGGACCGTCACCGTCCCCGACGAAGATGCAAGCTTGTGGGAAGTGATTGCCGCAGCAGTCGCCTTCCCCCCACAAACATCACAACAAGCCGTCGCATCAGCCATCACCGCGTTCCTCGACAACAACCCCATCGAGTCAGTCACCACCAACAACATCTCCGACGCCGGAGCAGTCGGCAAAACCGCCGTACAAGCCCAAACACAAAGCCAACTCCGCGCCGCAGCAGGAGCACCAGGCCTCACCGCCGCTAAAAACGTCTACACCGGCCAGCAGGAAATCAACGGCGGATTCACGAACTCGTTCAAGACCGCACTGTGGATCGCCCCGCCCACCGAACTGAACCCCACGAATCTCACTCAAGGGTTGTATGTTCAACACCGCATTGAGGGCGACCTCGGCGCCAAGGTCCACGACGGCGCCGCGTCAGAGCTTCGGTTCCGAAACGTCAGCAACCCGGGGACCGGCAGCGCCGCACATGAATGCAGCCTCGTCGTCACAGGCGGAGTCAATGACATCGGCTACACCGCAGCTGTCCTCGCCAACTTCCACACTGCCGGAACCCCGACAGGAAACTCCAGCCGTGTATCGATGTTTCACGCGCAGCAAATCCCACCCTTGGCGGCGGGCTTCACCATCGACGCAGCTATCAGTTTGAAGCTGGAACAGCAGATCGTCGGCACGGAAAACTGGACTATCTACGCCCCGGACGGCAACAACGTCCTCGGCCCGCTGTGGGCGAAGAACTCGACAACCCCCGCCGTCACTGCCCGCGCCCACTCAGGTATGGCAGCCGGTACCGATGTCGTTCTAATTCAGAACGCCGCCGGGACTGGGCTGATCCGGTTCACGAACTCCGGGACCGGTGGCATCGGCTCACCCATCGGTAACACCGGGTGGTGGGTGAACAACAACATCTCCAGCGACACAGTTGTCCCGGTGAGGTTGCGGGCACACACCTCGCAGACGGCGAACATGTTCGAGGTTCAGGAGTCTGGCGGTACCGCGCACGTCGCGTTGTCTGCGGCGACAGCTTCCCTGCGCTCCCACTTGAACCTTGGGTCCACGGGTTCAGCGGCTAGCGAGGTGCGGCTGTACAACACGGCCGATCAAACAACAAACTACGAGCGCGCTCGTTTCTACTGGAGCGGCAACACATTCAACATTGCGACTGAGGGCGCGGGGACCGGTAGTGCGCGCGCGCTGATCTTCAACGGCGCGAACTCCACACTGACCCTTGGCAGCAACGGCATTGCGCTGGCACGTGGAAGTACGAGTGTCGCGACGATCGTGGGATCATCAGCCACACTCACAGCGAGCAGCGCCAGCCAGTCGATGATGGCGGTGACCCCTACCGTCAACCAGAGCGGCACGGCCAGCTACGTGGCGTTGCTTGTGAATGCCACGGAAACGTCGACCGGCTCCGGATCTAAGACACTGATCGATGCTCAGGTCGGCAGTGCGTCGAAGTTCAAGGCCGACAACGCCGGTCGTGTCACGTTGAACAACGGCCCGCAGATCATCCCCGGTACCGGCACACCTGAAGGGGCGGTGACGGCGCCTGTGGGGTCGTTGTTTTTGCGGTCGGATGGTGGTGCGGGAACGTCGCATTACGTCAAGGAATCGGGTTCGGGTAACACGGGTTGGGTGGCGAAGTGAGGCGTTTGCGTGTGTTGCGGGTGGTTGTGCAGCCAGTGCTGGTGTGGGACGACGGCGACGAGTTAACGCCGGGTCCGCAGGTGGATGCTGTGTCGTTGCCGTTGTCACAGTTGGCGGGGTTTGTGGACGGCCTGCCCGGTGAGGTCACCAAGCTCGAAGCGTCGTTGCCTAAGCAGGACTGATGCACTATCTGCTGCTTGAGGGTTGTGTGGTGGGTTGTGACCGGCGCTTTCAGGGCTGTGCGCTGCTGACGTTGGAGTTCCCGGAGCATGTGCGCCCCCACCTGACCATCACCTACCGCCCCTAACCCAGTCTTCCAAGCCGCCCTGGCCTCCCCCCGACCCAGGGCGGCTTGGTCATGCCCGAAAGGAACCACCATGGGATTCCTCCAAACAATCGGTGACGCCATCGCCGACCACCTCAAACCACTCGTCATCGAGAAAGCCAACGAACTCATCACCGTCGTGGGCGACCGGATCCAAGCCGAGATCGAACGCCGCTTCCCCATCGTCATCGAAGCCGTCGTCGTCGCGATCACCAAAACGATGGGCGACCTGACCGTCAACGGCGTCGACAAAGTCACCGACATGATCCCCGGACAACTGGACGACCAAATCGTCGACCCGCTCGTCCGCAACATCCGCGACGAAATCAACCGCCGCTTCGGAATCAAACTCTAGGGCAGGTGCTTCCACGTTGTGCGCCGCAGAACGAAGCGGATCGCATCGTGAGTCACGCCGTACTTGACTGCCAACTCGTTGACATGTGATGGACCCAGCCGGCGAATCTCCGCCACGGCATCCTCGTTGAGTACCGCCCTCGGGTTCCGGACACCATAGGTTTGGCGCCACTTCGACACCATGTCGTCGACGTTGTCCCGGTTGGTCCCGACTGTGAGGTGCAGGGGATTGACACACTTCGGGTTGTCACAGGCATGCATTACTTGCAGCCCTGTCGGCACGGGCTGCCCGTTGTGGAGTTCCCATGACACCCGGTGGGCGTCGTACTGCTTGCCGTTGATGGTGAACTTTCCATAGCCGCGTCCGTCGCGCTTTCGGCCCCCCAAAGCGCCCTGCCACGGCCAGCACTCATCGTCGGACAGTCCGTCGGGGATCCGCCGAGACAGACGTTCCGCGAGGGACGCGGTGCTTGGAACGTGTGTATTAAGCGGTCGCTCAATATCAGGATGCCCGAGCTTCTTCCAACGCTCGTAGTGGCCCCAGCAGTAACCGCGAGCGTTGTGCTTGCGCTCGCAGCCATCGACTGAGCATTCCTTCATGCCCTGATTCTACAGGGCAAATGGGACCGACATTGAGAGGACGTGCCGTGCCCACGAAAGACGACTACGCCCGCGAGATCATTCGAGCCGGACGTGACCTGGGGATCACGGACCGCGGCATCGTCATCGCCTTTGCCACCGTGTCAGTCGAATGCGACTGGATCATGTACGCCAACGCCAAAGTCCCCGAATCACTGAAGCTTCCACACGAACGTGTCGGATCAGACGGCAAGTCAGTCGGGCTCTTCCAGCAGCAAGTGGTGTGGGGTAACAACGCGTGGTGGTGGGGAGACGCTGCCACCTGCATGGACCCCTACAAGTCGGCCCGCCTGTTCTTCGAACGCCTGAAGAAGCGCGACTACAACAACGGTGATCCCGGCGCCCACGCACAAGCCATCCAAGGCAGCGCATTCCCCGACCGGTACGGGCAACGCATGGCCCAAGCCCAGGCGTACTTCAACCAGCTCACGAATCAGGAGAACCCTATGGCTGTTTCCGGCGACCCCATCTGGCTGGAAGACGTTCTCCGCGACGCCATCGGCGACCTTCTCATCGTCGAGCCGGGATGGAAGGAACGCGGAGCTGGCGGATTCATGGGCGTCATCTGGGGCTCCATGTGGCACCACACCGGCAACGTCAACGAAACCGTCGCAACCATCCGAGACGGCGTTCAACAGCCCTCGGGATGGCTTCCCGGGCCACTCTCGCAAGGCTTGATCAAGCCCGACGGAACCTGCCACCTCATTGCCGTCGGCCCGTGCAACCATGCCGGCGCGGGCAATTGGAAAGACCTCACTGACGGAAACCGGCAATCCATCGGATTTGAGTGCGCCTACAGCGGTTCGGGTCCGTGGCCACAGAAGCAGATCATCACAATGCGCAACATCGCTGCGGCGATTTCGAAGCACATCGGGAAGCGCGCCGATGACTCCGTGTGTGGTCACAAGGAGTACGCGAAGCCGCAGGGCCGCAAGGTTGATCCCGGCAACATGGATATGAACTGGTTCCGCGCCGAGGTCCAGAAGGACATCGACGGGTTCGTGTTCCCCGGCGAAACCCCGGGCGCGCCGGAGCCCCCGAAGGTGAAGCGGTTCCCGGATGACTGGACCGAGCGCGAACTGATGATCGAGGTGTTGCGCCAGCTCCGCGGTCCCGCCCTGAACGGTTGGCCGCAGTTGGGCGGAAAGTCTGTAGTGGATTACCTCGGCAAGGGCAACGGCTGATGGCGTGGAAGCCGCCGAGTGAGATCGGTGACCGCGACCCCTCCATCATCGACGCCAAACGAAAGCTGCGCGCCTACTCGTACGGGCAGGGTTTAGGCGAAACGGACGAATACACGGTCGCTTTCGGTACCGCGCTGCTGCTGTTCAAGAACAAGCGCAATGAGCAGATCGCGCGCGGTCAGGTCCGCAACATGCCCGGGATGGCGTTGACGACTGCTCTGGATTGGGCGGTCAAGAAGAACTTGAAGATTCCGCCGTATGACAAGCCGGAGGTTCCGAAGGCCCGCCCGGTGGTGTTCACGGTGCAGGGCCATATGGGTGGGATGTTCGACGGCCCTGCCTACTTCACCGCCCGGGATTTGGAGTTGCGGGGGTTGGTGGATGTGCAGCCCGTTTGGTACGACAACACGAAGAAGCCGTTCAACAACCGACACGGCGTCTCCCAACTCGACGCGTTGGTCAACAATCCGTTGGAGTTGCCGCCGAACACCCCCTTCGCAGTGCTGGCCCACTCACAAGGCTCGATCGTGTTCTGTGATTGGTGGGAGCAGATCTGCCAACCGAACCTGGGCCGGTGGCCGTACAACCAGTTCAAGGGCGGCATCAACTTCGGCAACCCGCGCCGGCCTCGGGGTGTGGTGGCGTCGTGGATCTCTGATAAGCCGAAACCCGAGAGTGAGGGGTTGGATCCGGATTGCTTGGATGGCCCGATCCCCGGCGTCGAAGAGGTGTCCCGAGACGGCGACCTCTACACCAACAAAATTCCGGGCACTGGTGCTGCCGAGTGGACCCAAGCCGTCTACCTCGCTGTAGCCCGGGGGCGGGTGTTCGGCAACGACACCCTGGCCGAGGAGATCGGCGAACTCGCCATGCGCTTCGGTAACCCCGTCGAAATCCTGTCCATGTTCCAGGCCATCGTCATCGGCGTCCGCGGCGTAGCCCAACTCCGGGAGCATGGAGATTTCGACCTGCGTCCGTGCGTGGACCACACGGCGCGCATTCTTGGCGTCTAGGGGCGCTTGACGTACCGCTCTAGCGCCCGCCGGACCACATCTGATACCGATTCGCCCTTCTCCTCAGCCTTGGCCTGGGCGGCTGCGTACAGCTCATCTGGGATGCGGAAGGACCGCAGTGGCGTGCGGGGCTGGTTGGGCACACGCGGAAGTGTGCCACGGCCAGGCTGAGGTGTCATAACAACCGTCAGCGGAGCTCGAAGTCCGGCAGGATCGACTGAGGCTTGAAGTTGACCTCGTAGAAGTCGGTGCTGACGTTGGCGCCTTGGACCTGCTCTACGAAGTACGAGACGTTATCGCTGAGGCCAAGGAAGTGCTTCCGCATTCCGTCTTGGGTCTTGCATGTGACGTCCAGCTTCTTCTGGCCGGTGTCCGGGGCGATGGAGCAATACCCCTGAATTTCCAGCAGGTACTTGTCGGTGATGCCGTTGAAGAAAACGATCCTGCGGGGGATCTCGAAATTGTCGGCCTGCTTGGACAGGTTCTCGGATGCAACATCGGCGTCCGATGAGCATCCCGCAACGCCAAGGGCGATGGCGGCAAGGCTGGCGGCGATCATAGCTTTCTTCACGGTGTCTCCCTGTAAGTCGAGGTGTATATGCACCAACCGTAGCAGGTGTCATAACACCGCGCTAGTATGGTGTTATGACACCCAAAGGTGAAGAGTGGCGTCCGGTAGTTGGTTTCGAGGGGCTCTATGAAGTATCCAGCTTTGGCCGCGTTCGATCGCTGGACCGCCTAGTCCCGAACGGCGCGTCCCGCCGCCTCAAGCGGCTAACGGGACGCATGATGCGTCAACACAAAGTGCCGCCTACTAATTACTTGTCTGTCCAGATGTCAAAGGAAAACTTCCGCGAGCGGCGGCGGGTGCACGTGATGGTGCTGGAGTCGTTCGTTGGACCCCGACCGGCCCCCGAGTTCGACGCCTGTCACAACAACGGCGACCCGCTTGATAACAGCGTCGGCAATTTGCGGTGGGATACCAAAGTTGCCAACGCTCAGGACTCCCTTCGCGCCGGCACGAATCGCAACGCGAGCAAGACGAGTTGCAAGCGCGGCCACGCGTTTACGCCTGCGAATACCTACATCCTCCCAAAGCGTGGCGCCCGTGTGTGCCGCACATGCGTACGACTGTCCCGGGGCGTTAAGCAGCCCCGCATATAGAAAGGCACTGCTATGAACTCTGAGTTGTACGCCTACGTGAAGTACGCGTGGAAGTCGATCCTGGCGTTCCTGTCGCTGCTGGCCACCAACGTCGCCACCCTCTGGGTTGTGAACGGTCAACCGCTACCGCAAAACGGTGGTGAGTGGCTGACTTTCGGGGTAACCACTATCGGTGGTACCTGGTTGGTGTTCCAGAAGAAGAACGGACCTAAGCCCGATAGTTCAGGCGAGTGACGGGGTTTGGTAGTCCCGAGTTTTGGAGCGGTGTCAGCGGTCCTGGCATCGCCACTATCGGCGCGGTCATTCTGATCGTGGCGTTGTCTCGGGGCTGGTTGGTGATCGGTAAACAGTATGACGCGCAGGTGGCGCGTGCCGATAAGGCTGAGGACACCAATCAGATGCTCACTGAGGCTTTGACGAAGAAGAACGCCACCGATGAGCTTGCTACCACGATTCTGCGGACGGTGCGAAATGAATTGGCTACCAAGGATCATTCATGAAGTGGCCGTGGGGCAAGCGGGCGGAGGTGCTTGAGCAGCTCGCGGAGACGGAGAAGCGTCAGAAGGTGGCGGAGGCGTTGGCGGAGCATTCCGTGAAGGTCACTCAGGCGTTGCGTCGGGAGATTGAGAAGAACGGGTTTACGGAGCTGTTGCAGCAGGCGATGGGGGGGCGTTGATGCACCGCGTCTACGGTGTCGGTGCGGCGATCATCGTTGTCACGTTTTTGGCTGATGTGTGGCTGGTGGTGGATTATTGGCGGGCTGCGGCGTGGTCGTTGACGTTGGGGGCTTTGTTCATCACCGTGTTCACCGTCCTGTATGGGTTTCGGTCGTCGTGGTGGTCGAACCGTATCGGGAAGATCTTCTTCGCCAAGAGCATCCTGTTGACGGTGACCATGTGGCAGATCGTCGCGACCACGTGGGTGGGGCAGGATTATCCGTACCGCAATCAGATCCGGTTCATTATCTATGCGGTGTTCGCGTTGGCGTATGTGACGATGGATATTGCGTTGTGGCGTGAGCAGCAGCGGGACCGTGAAGGGCGGGTGCGGGATGAACCTACCCGGCACCTCGGGTTGCCGCCGTTGTGAGGGACCCGATTGTTCGGGGGATGCTGCTGCTCGGGGTGATGGTTGTGGCGGCTGGCTTGGGTCTGTGGTGGTACCTGGCCTGCTGACGGTGGCGGGCGCGGCGATACTCGCATACGCACTAACACGGTGAACCGCCAGTAGGATCAAATCTCGGGTTGGGTTAGCGACTCCTAGAAAGAGCAGTAGGAACACAAAGTCGCACGTGCCGCCCCCGTGAGAGCTTCGGGCTCTGAACGGGGGCGGCTTTTCGTTGTTGGTTCGTGTCTTCGCAACGGATTCCTACTGACGCATACGACAATAGGAGCGTGAAGCTACGCACCGGGGACAGGGCCATTTTGGTCGGCGTAGCAGCCATCGCGGCTTATGAAAAATGGGTGCGGGATGATGACGACCTGATTTCCCGCCGGGTCGCGGCCTACAGGCGCACCCCGGTGGGGCGGCTGCTGGCGGATGCGGTCATCCTCGCCACTGCCGTCCACCTCACCGAAGCCTGCGCCCCGGAGTGGGATGTCTACCACCACGCCATGGCACGACTACGCCGAACAGTCACCCCCGAGGCCTAGAATCAACGGCATGGAGCAGTGGTTGCCTGGCTATCTGTGGGATCGCTGCGTCATCATGCCGCTGCGGTGCTCTCAGTGCTGCCGCTACCTGCCGTCAGACGAAGCCGTGGAAGACCTACTCAAGGATGTAGCGGTCTTGTGTGACGACTGCGAGTGGATGCAGGCTAAGACCCGCTAGCGCCGTCTCCGGTACAGCCACACCGCCAGCCCGACAACCGCCAAAATCCCTATCGGCCCGATGGGTCTGCGTTTCTTCATCCGCTCTGTGTACCCCGCCCCGTGGAAGCCATACCCGGCTTTCGCGGGGCGGCTTTGTCGTTGGCGGGGTTTACCCTGAGCCCATGCCTGCCCGTGACACCGCCACCGTGCATGACCTGACCCTGTTGGTGCGTACTCCGCATGACCTTCGGGGGTACCGGGTGTTCACCCAGCAGCAGCGCCAGGAGGCGGAACGGTACGCGCAGGCTCAGGGTGTCACCGTCGAAGAACTACCCTGATGCCCAACCCTGAGCCCGGTGAGCTGTACCTGACACCACGCGGGCAGTGGGCTCAAGCAGCCCCCAGCACCTGTGGGCGGGGGCATTGGTTAGGTCCCGGACGTGTCCTCGTCGGCACCGTCCCTTGCGACTGCGGTGTCAGGCACTCCACCTGGTGGTGCCGGGAACCCGACTGCGGGGACACCGTGTACGGCCCACCCCTCACCGCTGGTTGCCGGATCCGCACCGGACCCGACGAACGCTGAAACGCGCAGCTAGGCGGTATAATGAGGGCATGGGCCAGTCCCCAACATCCCCGTACTTCGACTCGATATGCACCTGTCGTTGCGGTAGTTGCCTCAAGCGCGACCACTTGAATTGCATCAACCCGTCCCACATTGCGGCGTTCAAAGCGTCAGTCGTGTGGGAGGACGACCTACGCCGAACGCAGGCCTGAGCCGAAATCAGGCGGATCTGGTGGTCGGTCGTCCACGTCTAAAGCCACCGCCAACTCCCGCAACACTAGTTTCACCCACCGTGTCTCATCCCTCACACACACAAAGACGCAGCCGGCAGGCATTCGGTTCCACCCAATTTCAAGATCCGCCGATGTACTCCGGGCAATACGCCTCCACCGTCGCATTCAGAAACACCCGAGACTGCTCCGGCGTCCACGCCTGCCGCTGCCCGATCTGACGGACAGCGCTTGAGAAGCTGGTTCCCGGGTTCTGCTTGAACGCCAGGCACGACGAGATCGCCAACAGCCGCGCGTCCTCGTACGGGATCGGAAGCGACTCCACACCCGCCTCGAACACGGCGTCCGGGTTGGCAGGCTTAGTCGGTGTCGTGATCGGCACACGAGAAATCCGGGGTATGTCATCGGAAGTGCCGGAATCCATCCGTGTCGTCGTCCCGCACCCTGTCGCGAATACTGCTACCAACACCCCGGCCGCTACCCGTCTCCCCATACGGGGAATCATATTGCCGACAGCGTCAAGATCGTTCTGATTCGTGCTGTCGCGGACAGCACGGGTTCGCATTTCCGCAGGAGTCGGGGAATCTTGGGTGATTCCGGCTGAGGTGTTCAATCGCAGGTCAGGACCCGTTTCGCCTTGATAGCCTGGGGTTCGAATCCCCTTAGCTCCACGTATTGAGAGGGTCCCGGGCTTTTCGCCCGGGGCCCTTTCTCGTTGCGTCGAGTGTGAAGGCTCTGCGGTCAAACGCGGCAGAACCCGTCGAGGATTCACATTCGGCGCCGATTCGACCTGTGCTGAGCGAATGCACAGCATTCCGGGGACGCCGCGTCGATCCTGCGGTAATTTCCGCTCATGCCCCTGGAGCTGGCCTCGTTCTTCCGGACGACCCTGCCGCTCGACCTCACCGGACTCGATGCCCTCGACGACGGGCGCTATCACTCCCTGTGGCTGCCCGACCACCTGGTGAGCTTCTGGCCGGACTCGATCTGGACCCCCGAATTCACCGACCTCGCGCAGGTCTCGCCGTCGCCGCATCGCTACCTGGACACCGTCGCGCTGGCCGGTGCCGTCGCGGCCCGCACCACCGGCACCCGCATCGCCACCAGCGTGCTCGACACCGTCCGCCGCCACCCGGTGATGCTCGCGCAGTCGGCGCTGACGCTGAGCCATATCTCCCAGGGCCGGTTCATCCTCGGACTCGGCGCCGGCGAACGGGAAAACCTGACGCCGTACGGCTTCGACGAGTCCGCCCGGGTCAGCCGGTTCGCCGAGGCGGTGCGGCTGATCAAGCTGCTGTGGGCTGCCGACGGACCGGTCGACGTCGCAGGCCGGTTCTTCACCCTCACGCACGCCCGGCTGGACACCGAGCCGCACACCAGCGGGCCGCCGCCGATCTGGATCGGCGCCAACGGCCCACGGATGTTGGAACTCGTCGGGGAACTCGGCGACGGCTGGTGGCCGACCGGCAGTGCCGGCCCGGACACCTATGCCGCCCAGTTGGCCACCATCCGGGAGGCAGCCGAGCGGGCCGGCCGCGATCCGCAGGCCATCACCGCGGCCAAGATGGTGGTCTGCCTCATCGGCGAACCCGAAGAGCTGACCGAAATCCTGCGCCGCCCGCTGGTGAAATCGCTGGTGCTGCAACTCACTGCCGACGCGCTGGCCGAGGCCGGACACCGCCACCCGATGGGGGAGCGCTGGCGCGGCATCCAGGACATCGATCCGCGCGTGCTCACCCGCGACCGGCTGCTCACACTCTTCGAGCAGGTCGACCCGGCCGCCATCCTGTCGGTCGTGCCGCACGGCACCCCGGAGCAGGTCGCCGAACAGATCGGCGCGTTCGGCGAGGCGGGCGCCCACGTCGTTTCGGTGCTCGACTACAGCGGCATGGCCGGGCGCGCCTTCGCCGCCGACTCCGCACGCAAGGTGCGTGCGGTCGAAGACCTTCTGTTGGCACGCACAGGGAGCACGCCATGACACCTCTGGACGCCGACGTCCTCATCGCCGACGCGCGGGACGCGACCGGCCTCGACGACTTCGGTGATGACACCCTGCCCGCGCGGGTGGCGCAGGTCGTCGACCGCATCAACGACGCCGGACTCGACGGCACCGGGGTGCGGGCCGCCGCGCACACCATCACGGGCCTGCTCACCAGCCGGCTGTCCTTCATGGCCGATCACGCGAATCCGGCGCTGCGCGACGAGCAGATCACCGCCCCGCTGTTCGCCACCGGCGAGCCCCGTTCGGGCACAACGCTGTTGCACGCCCTGCTCGCCGAGGACCGGGACTCGCGGGCGCTGCGGTTCTGGGAGGTGATGTACCCGTCACCGCCACCCGGGCCGGCCGCCGACGACGACCCGCGCCGGGCCCAGGCCGACGACGACTGGCGCGAGATCCTGGACCGCATCCCGCCGTGGATCATCAGCCACCCCTACAACGACCTGCTGGGTGCCGGGCTGCCCGAATGCGAACGCACCTGGGCCTTCGATTTCCGCGCCACCAATCCCAGTGCGTGGTGGCGGGTCCCGATGACGATCCAGAACTTCGCCCAGGACCATCGGGCCCAGTACGCCCTGCACCGCATGATGCTGCAGCACATCCAGCATGCCCGGCCACCGAAACGCTGGGTGCTCAAGGGTTTCCACGGCCGGCGTCTGCAGGCACTATTCGACACCTACCCCGACGCCCGCATCATCTGGGTGCACCGCGACCCGGTGCAGGTGCTCGCCTCGCAGATCGTGGCATTCGGACAGATCAACGAAAGCCTCGCCGGGACCCTGGACTGGACCCGGTACGCCACCGACACCATCGAGGGGTCGCGGGCGAACTTCCACGCCTACCTCAGTGATCCACTCGTCGATGACCCGCGCATCCACCACGTGCGCTACCGCGACTTCGTCACCGACCCGGTCGCCGCCATCGGCGGCTTCTATGACTTCGCCGGACTGAGCTTCCCGGCCGACGCAGAGCAGGCGATGCGCGACTACCTGGTCACCAACCGCGGGGATCGGCACGGCAAGTTCACCTACTCCACCGACGTCCTGCCGATCCCGGTGCAGGCACTGCACGACGAATTCGCCGAGTATCGGGAGAAATTCGGCATCGACATCGAGACGAGGCGCTGATGGCCTTCGGTGACACCGCGGACGACGAGGCGCTGCGCACGGCGTGGCATCAGTTCTGCGACCGGCTCAAGGCCGCCGGGGACCAGGCGTTCAAGGACACCTCACCGGCCAACGCCCTGCAGCGTGCCGACGCGTTCCGCTACCTGACGCAGAATCTGGGTCAGGCATACGATCTCGCGTTGGAAACCAAGAACACCCGCTACCCGGTGGTGCACCCGTTCTGCGGCCCGGCCCGCAAGCTCGGCGGCGACAATGCCGACTTCGTCTATCTACAGGCCTGGATCGACGGCACGTCGGCCTACCGGATAGCCGGTGACCGGGGCACCGCCCGGTTCATCAACTTCACCGTGCAGGGGCCGCGGCCCGACAGGGACGTCTACTACGGCGCCGACCACCCGAACCTGCACGAACCCTTCGGTGACACTCCCGAAGCCAATATCACCGGCGACGACCTGGTCACCGAGCCCGACGGGAGCTTCGTCCTCTACGTCGGTGGCCGACCGCGCGAACAGAATTGGCTGCCGACCACCCCCGGTTCACGCAAGCTGTTCATGCGCCAGGGCTTCGATTCGTGGGCGGAGCGCTCGGCGCAGTTCAGCATCGAGCGCATCGACATGGCCGAACCGCGGCCGGTACCGACACCGCAGGAGGTGATCGCCTCGATGCAGTGGGCCGGTGACTTCCTCACCGGGGCGATGACGGACTGGCCGGATCGCGAACTGCAGATCGGGTCGCTGTTCGGCGAGCCCGAGCCCAATGTCTTCCCCGGCGCCCGCTTCACCGGCACCGCCGAGCAGCGCGATGCCCGCCGCGGCCGACTCATCGTCACCATGCCGTGGGAGCTGAAACCCGATGAGGCCCTGATCTTCGAGTTCGCCGACGCCGGTGAGTTCTGGATGCTGACCAACATGGGGGCGTTCTGGAACAGCATGGACTATCTGTACCGGCCGGTGAGCTACACACCGAGCCGGTCGGCCGTCGACGCCGACGGAAGGGTCCGAATGGTGATGGCGCACAACGACCCCGGCGTGCACAACTGGATCGACACCCAGCAGTTCGGCGCAGGCTACCTCACCATGCGCGTCATCGGCAGCCGGCAATTACCCGCGGTGAGCACCACCGTCGTCGCGCTGAGCGACCTGGACAACGTGCTGCCCGCCGACACCCGACGGGTCACCGCCGCAGAGCGGGCCGAGCAACTACACGCACGCTTCGACGCCATCCGCAACAGATACCGGATCTGACATGGACCCCACCCTGGCAACACTCGCCGCGTCGGCCTTCGACAACGTCTACCACGTCGGCCACCTCGTTCCCGACCTGACCGAGGCGATGGAGTCGCTGTCGGCGGCCGTGCAGATCAGCTGGGCGCCACCGTTCGAGATGCGCAGCGGCTTCACCCGCCCGGACGGATCGCCGGACGACAATGCGGTGCGGATCGCGTTCTCCACCGGTGGCCCACCGTATCTGGAACTGATCGAGGTGGTCGCCGACCCCGATTCGATCTTCGCCGAGCCGGCACACGGCGGCATGCACCATCTCGGGTACTACGCGCAGCGCTGGCGCGATGACGTCGCCCGGTTACAGGGCCAGGGGTGGGAGCTCGAGCGCACCGGCGCCGGGGTGGCGTTCCTGCGCGATCCTCGCAGCGGCATGCGGGTTGAGGTGATGAGCTTCAAGGGCCGCGAATTCATGACCCGGATCCTCAACGGCGCCATGGCGCAGGATCATCCGCTGACCGGGCGCCCGTGACCGTCGTCGCGCACACCGCGAACGGGACCTTGCGCGGCGACAGGTCCGGTGACGTCCTCGCCTTCCGCGGTGTGCCGTACGCCGCGGCGCCGGTCGGCCGATACCGGTGGCGCCCGCCGCAACCCGCGCCGTCCTGGACCGGGGTGCGCGCTGCGACCGAGTTCGGTGCGATCGCACCCCAGGACATCACAGCCGAACGGCTGGCCAAGCGCGGTCTGACCATGAGCGAGGACTGCCTCACGCTCAACATCTGGACGCCCGCGGTCGACGACAGCCGGCGGCCGGTGCTGGTCTTCCTGCACGGCGGCGGGCAGGCACAGGGCCACGGGTCGGCGCCGCTGCTCGACGGGGCCCGGCTGGCCCGCCGCGGTGACATCGTGGTGGTGACGCTGAACTTCCGGCTGGGGGTGCTGGGTTCGCTCTACGCCCCCGAGCGCCACGGCCCGGACTCGACCAACCTGGCCCTGCGCGATCAACAGCACGCGCTGAGGTGGGTGCGCGAGCAGATCGGCGCCTTCGGCGGCGATCCCGGGGCCATCACGGTGGCCGGGCAATCCTCCGGTGCGGTGGCCGTCGCGGCGCTACTGGCCGGCGGGTGTGAGCTCTTCGATCGCGCGATCCTGCAGAGCGGCGGCCTGGAGCGGGTCCGATCCACCGCGGCCGCCGCGTCGGTGGCCGCGCAGGTACCGAACATCGGCGATGCCGGTGTCGAGCAGATCCTGGCCGTACAACGGGGCATCGACACCGGATTCGTGCCGCCCCAGGGTCCGTTCCATCCGTGCGTCGATGGTGACGTGATCGTCGAGCACCCGCTGGTGACGGCGCGGATTCGCGCGATGCCCGGCATCCCGATCCTGGCCGGAACCACCCGGGACGAATGGCGGATCTTCGACGCGGCGATCGATGACGGCGTCTTCACCGAGCAATACGTGCGGGACCGGGCAGCGGCACTTGCCGGGGACGGCCGCGACATCGACGCGGTACTGACGACCTACCGCGCCGAGCACGATACGCCGCGCGATATCGCGAGTGCGATGGTCACCGACTACCACTTCACCGCACCGACCGAGCAGTTCGTCCGGGCGCATGCCGAGCGCGGCAACCCGGTGTTCCGCTACGAACTGCAGTGGCCGTCACCGCGCACCGGCTTCGGGGCCTGCCACGATTCGTGCCTGCCGTTGGTGTTCGGCAACCTCGACGCCGCGCCCGCGTTGGCCGGCGCCGACGCCGCCGCGCGCCGGATGTCGGACGAGGTGCAGGACCGGTGGCTGGAGTTCATCCATGGCGCAGACCCGTGGGAACGCTACGACGCTTACGGGGGAGCGACGATGCTGCTCGGTCCGCACCGCCGGATCGTCCATGGCCACCGCAGCGAGCAACTCGCCATCTGGGAGGGCCGCTATCCCGCGTACGGGTGAGCCGGCACGTCAGCTCGCGGGGTCCCAGCCGTGCATGGCCTCGTGCATCTGCCCTTCGTTGAGCGGATCGACCCCGAGCGGTTTGATATCGGGGCGGTTGCGCATGCCCTCCAGCAGCAGCGCGACGTAGCGGCGCCACAACTCGGGCTCGACATGGCCGGCCCACTCACTGACGGTGCCGGCCAGCAGCCCGATGATGGGGGTGTCCGGGTGCTGGATGTCCGGGCGCAGATAGCCGTCGCGACGGGCGCGTTCGACGAGCCGGTAGACCAGCGGCACCAATTCCTCACGCGCACAGTCGACGCGGTCGCCGCCGTAGGCCCGGCTGTAGATCATCTCCCGCAGACCGCGGTCGGTGGCGGCGAGCTCGCACTGCCGCTCGACGAACCAAACGAACCCGTCCCACGAATTCTCGTGCTGTAGTGCCTTTTCGGCCAGTGCCACCACTTCGGCGATACCATCCTCGAAGATCGCCTCGACCAGGTCCTCCTTGGTGGCGAAGCGGCGGTAGACGGTGCCGACGCCGACCCCGGCGTGGTGGGCGACATCGTTGAGCGTGGCTTCCATGCCCTTGATCGCGAACAGCTCGCGCGCAGCCGTCAGCACCCGCTGTCGGTTGCGCTCGGCGTCCTTGCGCAGGCCGCGGCATGGTTTGTCAATCACAGAACCCACTTTAGTGATGAGGCTTACCGTTCGCCAGAAACGGATTGACTCTATCCACTTCGAAGCTTAGATTCTCTCAGGATCGCCTGCGCAAAGTGGACCGCGGCGCCTCGAACCTGAAAGGCCCGATCGTGACCAGTGTCTTCGAGCATGCCCGCGGACGGCAGAAACCGTTGTGCAGCAATGGGTGTGGTCGGTCATGAAGGTCGTCAAGCGGGTCTGGTTACCCGTCCTGGTGGTGTTCGCGATCGTCATCGGTGGTCTGACCGTGTCGCAGTTGCGCTCGGTGTTCGGCTCCGACGGCGCAATCGTCACCCCGATCGACGCCGACACCGCCGACAACTTCAACCCCAAGGTCGTCACCTACGAGATCTTCGGCACCGGCTCCTACGCCAGGATCAACTACGCCGACCTGGACGGTAAGCCGCAGCGCACGGGCGAAGTCGCGCTGCCCTGGACCCTGACCCTGGAGACGACGCTGCCGTCGGTCATGCCCAACATCATGGCCCAGGGTGACGGATCCTCCATCAGCTGCCGCGTCACCGTGGATGACGAGGTGAAAGACGAAAGGACGGCTGAGGGTATGAACGCCGCCACCTACTGCCTGGTGAAGGCCGCATGAGCGACGCTTGCGGAGCGAATCGACAGACCACATGCGAGATCCGAGCCTGCGAGGAGATCGCATGACGACTTTCGCGGAAGACGCGCCCACCGGCCCCATCCCGCCGGCCCGGCACGCGGCCGCCTCGCGGCCCAAACTGCCCCGCTTCATCCGGGCCTTCTCGATCCCGATCGTCATCGGCTGGGTCGTCATCGTCGGATTCCTGAACACCGCGGTGCCGCAGCTCGAAGACGTCGGCAAGATGCGTGCGGTCTCGATGAGCCCCAACGATGCGCCCGCGCTGATCGCCACCAAGCACGTCGGTGAGAAGTTCGAGGAATACGACACCAGCAGCTCGGTCATGATCGTGCTGGAAGGAGATGAGCCGCTCGGCGCCGACGCACACACCTTCTACGACGAGATCGTGCGCAAGCTGGAGGCCGACACCACCCACGTCCAGCACGTGCAGGACTTCTGGGGCGACACCCTGACGGCGGCCGGTGCGCAGAGCATCGACGGCAAGGCCGCCTATGTGCAGGTGTACATCGCCGGCGATCAGGGCGAGGCGCTGGCCAACGAGTCGGTCCAGACGGTCCGCGACATCGTCGAGGGCACCCAGGCGCCGCCCGGTGTCGCGGCCTACGTCACCGGCCCGGCGGCACTGACCACCGACCAGAACATCGTCGGTGACGCCAGCATGAAAACCATCGAGGGCGTGACGATCGGCATCATCATCGTGATGCTGCTGATCATCTACCGGTCGTTCTTCACGACGCTGGTGATCATGGCGATGGTCTTCGTCGGTCTGCTCTCGGCCCGGGGCATCGTGTCCTTCCTCGGCTACTACGAGGTGTTCGGGCTGACGACGTTCGCGACCAGCATGGTGGTGACGCTGGCCATCGCCGCGGCCACCGACTACGCGATCTTCCTGATCGGGCGATATCAGGAGGCGCGGCGCACCGGGCTGGACCGCGAGGACGCCTACTACGACATGTTCCACGGCACCGCGCACGTGGTGCTCGCCTCGGGTATGACGATCGCCGGCGCCACGCTGTGCCTGCACTTCACCCGGTTGCCGTACTTCCAGAGCATGGGCTTCCCGCTGGCGGTCGGTATGACGATCGTGGTGGCGGCCGCCCTGACGATGGGCCCGGCACTGATCTCGATCGTCACGCGGTTCGGAAAGGTCCTGGAGCCCAAGGGCAACGGCCGCGCCCGTGGTTGGCGCCGGCTCGGCACCGCCACCGTGCGCTGGCCGGGGGCGATCCTGGTCGGCGCCATGGTGCTCTGCCTGGTCGGTCTGCTGACCCTGCCGGGGTATCACACCACCTACAACGACCGGATCTATCTGCCCGACGACGTGCCGGCCAATGTCGGCTACGCGGCGGCGGACCGGCACTTCTCGGACGCCAAGATGAACCCCGACCTGGTGATGGTCGAGGCCGACCACGATCTGCGCAACCCGGCGGACTTCCTGGTCATCGACCGGATCGCCAAGGCGTTGGTGAAGGTGCACGGTATCGCCTCGGTCACCACCATCACCCGGCCCGACGGCAAGCCGATCAAGCACTCCACGCTGGCGTACACGGTGGGTCAGAGCGGCACCGGGCAGATCATGAACAACGACTTCCAGCAGACGGTGCTGGACAACACGCTGCAGCAGGCCAACGAGATGCAGGTGACCATCGACTCGATGGAAAAGATGCAGAGCATCACCCTGGAGCTGGCCGACGTCACGCGCCGGATGGCCGACAAGATGAACGACACCTCGGCCAACCTCAACGAGGTCCGGGATCACCTGGCCGACTTCGACGATCAGTTCCGGCCGCTGCGCAACTACTTCTACTGGGAACCGCACTGCTTCAACATCCCGCTGTGCTGGTCGATGCGGTCGGTGTTCGACAGCCTGGACGGAATCAGCACGATGAGTGACGATTTCACCGAACTGGTTCCCGATATCGAACGGATGGCACAGCTGACGCCGCAGATGGCGGCCCTGATGCCGGCGATGATCCAGACGATGAAGAATCAGAAGCAGATCATGCTGAACCAGTACCAGGCGCAGCGCATGCAGCAGGACCAGAACATGGCCAACCTGGAGGACAACACCGCGATGGGGGAGGCGTTCGACGCCGCCCGCAACGACGACACGTTCTATCTGCCCCCGGAGGCTTTCGAGACCGCCGACTTCCAGCGCGGTATGAAGCTGATGATGTCACCGGACGGAAAAGCGGTGCGCTTCACGGTCTTCCACCAAGGTGACCCGCTGACCGAGGACGGTACCGAGCGCATCGACCCGATGCGCGTCGCGGTGGCCGATGCGATCAAGGGCACCCCGCTGGAGGGGTCGACGATCTTCGTCGGTGGCAGCGCAGCCATGTACAAGGACATGCAGCAGGGCGCGGACTACGACCTGCTGATCGCCGCAGTTGCCTCACTCATCCTGATCTTCCTGATCATGGTGATCCTGACCCGGGCCGTCGCGGCGGCCGCCGTCATCGTCGGCACCGTCGTGCTCAGTCTCGGTTCGGCGTTCGGCCTCTCGGTACTGGTGTGGCAGCACATCGTCGGCATCCCGCTCGGCTGGATGGTGCTGCCGATGTCGGTGATCGTGTTGCTGGCCGTCGGTGCGGACTACAACCTGCTGCTGGTGTCCCGGATGAAGGAAGAAGTGCACGCCGGTATTCACACCGGGATCATCCGGTCCATGGCCGGCACCGGATCCGTGGTGACCGCAGCCGGATTCGTGTTCGCGTTCACCATGATCGGCATGCTGGTGTCCGACATGATCGTGATCGGTCAGGTGGGCAGCACCATCGGTCTGGGCCTGCTGTTCGACACCCTGATCGTGCGGTCGCTGATGACACCGTCGATCGCGGCCATGATGGGGCGCTGGTTCTGGTGGCCGCTGCAGGTGCGCCCGCGGCCCCGGCCGCAGCCATGGCCGAAACCGTTGCAGCGCAGCCCGGAAGAGGTGCTCTCATGAGACGATTCGTGATCGCGGCGGCCGCGGCGGTGACGATGGTGCTGCCGGTCGGGACCGCCACCGCGGTCGCCGACCGCGACACCGACTTCGCCAACGAACTGCACGGATTCGGGATCTACGGCCAGCGGGACTTCAACGCCTGGATGGCCAAGATCAGCTGCAAGCGGTTCGACACCGGAGTCGACGCCACCGCAACGGATTCCGCGCAGTTCCTGGCGCAGAACCTGGCTCGTACGAACAGCACCGAGCAGGTGTACCAGTTCCTCGGTACCGCACTGCGGATGTACTGCCCGGTGCACCTGGACAAGTTGACGACGAATCAGGAGCAGCCATGAACATCCACACCCTCCGCTGGACAGTCCGGGCGTCGTTCATGGTGATGGTCGCCGCCGTCTCGGCGGCGCTGCTCAACTCGCCGTCGGCCCAGGCCGACGCCACCGACGAGTACCCGATTCCGAGTAAGCAGATCGAAACCCAGTGCGACGCAGAGCAGTACCTGGCTGCTGCCCGGGACACCAGTCCCATCTACTTCGAGCGGTACATGCTGGACAAGAGCAACCGCCCGCTCGATGTCCAGCAGATGGCCGTGGACCGGATCCACTGGTTCTACTCACTGGATGCCGCGGGCCGGCGGCAGTACTCCGAGGACACCGCCACCAACATCTACTACGAGCAGGTGGCCACCCGGTGGGGCAACTGGGCCAAGGTGTTCTTCAACAACAAGGGCGTGGTGGCCAAGGCGGCCGCGGTGTGCATGAACTACCCGCGCGGCGACATGTCGGTGTGGGCCTGGCCCGTCGCTCGCTGACCGAACGTCAGCGCGCCGGAATCACCGAGTGGGGGAGTGCGCGAGCCCGCGGAAGAACGCCACGCACATGTCGGCGGCGATCTGCGCCAACTCGGCCGGCGACAGCCGCGGATCGGCCAGCCAGTCCTCGATCAGCTGATTGACCCCGCCCACGATGAACAACGCGCCACGGCGCAACTCCGTCGGCCCGGGCACCTCGTCGCCGAGGACATCCGGCGCGCGACGGGTGATCTCGTCGGTGATGAGGTCGAGGATCTTGGCGCGATGCTGGGTGAGCCCCGGGACATTGCTGACATCGCCGGTGGAGATGCGATGCACATGCGGGTCCGCCGCGATGATCTCCAAGAATGCCGACAGCGCCGAGCGCAGCTTGTCCGCCAGGCTCCCCGGGTCGCCGACGCCGGCGCGCACCATGGCTTCCAGTAGCTGGTCGCGGACGTCGTCGGCGACTGCGAAGATCAGCGCCTCCCGGTTGTCGAACTGCTCGTAGAAGTACCGGGTGATCAGGCCTGCCTGGCTGCAGACGCCACGCACGGTGACATCGGCGACGCCCGATTCGCCCCACAGCTGGCGGCCCGCGGCAAGCAGGCGTCGGCGCCGGTCGGCGCGACGGTCGGTCGCGCTGATACCGCCGTAATCCCGCTCCACCTTCGCGCGCTTCATTGACAGCACCCTACCTGCGCCCTAAATTCGGACGACGCATGTAATCCAAAGTGCGGCTCAAAGGAGAGCGATATGGACGGGCCCGTTCCCACCCGGCACCCGGATGCGCCGAAGGCGGTGCCCGGCGCCATCCGGTTGCTGGCCGGCATCCTGGGTCTTGGTGAACCCGACGAAGAGCAGTGGCGTCGGCTCGGCGAGCGGCTCACCGTCGGCGACCCGGCCGCCGACCGGCTGGTGGCCTGGATGACCGACACCGGGATGGCGCAGACCCGGCCGCTGTTCGACCGGGCGGCGGCCGAGGGGATCGCCGCGGTGCCCGAGGCGCCCGCCCCGCTGCGCAAATTCTTCGCGGCCGTCGAGACCGTTCCGGATTGGGTTGACTGGGAGCTGATCCGGCGCGGGGAGCGCGCGATGCGCCGCAGCGGCGCCGACGGGATGTACATCGCCCGCGACGTCTCGCTGCTCGGTGGCTACCAGTTCTCCGGATTCAACAAGACCCTGGTGCGCACCGGTGCGCTGGAGAAGGGTTCGAACAAGCGGTTCGCCGAAACCATGCAGTGGGCGTTGGATGTCATCTCGCCCCGCGGCATGGACCCGCTCGGTGCCGGTTACCGCTCGACGCTGCGGGTGCGGTTGATCCATGCGATGGTGCGCCGCCACGTCGCCGCCATCCGGACTGGCGCGCCGGGGAGTGGGGCCTGCCGATCAACCAGACCGATATGGCCGCCACCCTGGTCGGCGCGCTGATCGCCCCGTCGGCCGGTGGTATCGGCATGGGTCTGCTGCTCTCGCCGCGGGACTACGCGGGTATCGCGCACCTGACCCGTTATGTCGGCTGGCTGATCGGCGTCGACGACGAATGGTTGCCGCGGGACTACCGCGACGGCATCCGGGTGCTCTTCCACACCCTGACGGCGCTGGCCGAACCCGATGAATCCACCCGTCAACTCGCGGTCCCGATGGCTCAGGACCCGCTTGCCTGGCATTACACCAGCCTGGCCGGTGTGCGACGCCGGCTGGCCCGGGCCCAGCACCTCTCGGTCACCAGCGCCTTCCTCGGGCCCCGGGCCATGACCGCGCTCGGGTTACCCGCTCATGTGCTGCCCTGGTACCCGGCGCTGCGATTGCCGGTCAACGTGCTGCGCAGCGTCTCGGTGCTGGCGTTGCCGGGCCGCGCCGATGCCGATGCCGCCCGCGGGGACCGGGAGCAGAAAGCCCTGCTGCGCACGATGATCGGCGATACGCAAGCGACGATCGGGCAGTCAGCGGCGCACGTGGTCGAGGTCGCCTGACCGGGCACGACTCGTGCGGTGGCCCGGCCAGGCGGCCCGTCAGGAATTCGACAGGTCGGTGACCGGCTTGCCGGTGAGCGCATTGCTCAACTGCGGGGTGAGCACGTCGAGGGCGTAGAGCAGTGCGTCGGGCCCGCTGTAGGTCAGCGCGCCGCTGAGCGCGGAGTCCGATCCGGCGTACAGCGTGCGATCCTCGCGGACGACGTCGAGCCGGCTGAAGGCCGGTGATCCCGCGACCTGCTCCTTGGTGAGGCCATTGACGAACAGGACGTCGCCCTCGAGCAGCGAGAGTTTCTCATCGGAGACGTCCCCGGTGTCGGGCTGGGCGGTGAATCCGAGCTCGTCGAACAGCTGGCGGCGCGGGTCACCCTCACCGAGCAGGTACTGCGAGTCCAGTTCGGAGGTGAAATCGGCGACGAGTGTCTTGCCGGCGAACTCCGGGTGGGCGGTTGTGGTCTCGGTGATTCTGGTGTTGACCTCATCCACCAGCGACTGGGCCTCGGATTCCTTGCCCAGCGCCTTGCCGATGGTCAGAAGCTGCACATCCCACGGGGTTTCCTCGTCGGGATACTCGTCGGACTGGATGACGGTCGGCGCGATCTGCGACAACTGGTCGTAGGTTTTCTGGTCGATGGTCTCGTAGATGGCGAAGATGACGTCGGGCTTCGCCTTGGCGATGGCCTCGAAGTTGATCTCATCTCCGGGGATGACCGGTACGCCCTTGCCGTCGGTGGCTTCCTTGACCCAGGGGAAATCGTTGTAGTTGTCGAAAAAGCTTCTGGTGCCTACAGGTACCACGCCGAGTGCCAATACATCGTCCTGGTCATTCCATCCGACGGTGACCACTCGCTGTGGTTGCTCGTCGAGTCTGGTCTCGCCGAACTTGTGGGAGATGACAATGGCATCAGCAGGTTCCGTGGCGTTCGCATCGTTCTGTGCGGTGTCGGGGCCCGCGGCGCCGCATCCGGTGACAAGAGTAGACGCGACGATGCACACGGCGAGCGAACCGCGCGATCGGGTGGCGATCGAGCGCAGGAATCGAACTGACATTAGGGTAGGATAACCTACTTTTCGTCGTTTATGCCTGTTTCCGTATCGGCTGTGATCGTTCCTCGGACAGCTTGTCCGACTGGTTGATTCACCGACACGGTCGTTTCCGTGCGAACGCCCTGCCACCGTCCTCGTACGCTGACCGTACGAGGATGCGCCGCGGCGGCGTGCCGGTGCCGGAAAGGTTGCGATGAGGCTGGATTTCGCACTGCGGTCCTGTGGTCTGCACGGGCACGCGACGTTCGCGCCCGATGAGCCCGAGTTGCGCGACCGGCTGCGGGTGGACACCCCGGTGGGCGAGGCCTGGCGGTGCCTGCGGTGCGAGACATTCGTGGTGGGCCCGCCCCGCGGTCGTGGTCCGGCCGACACCGCGCCCGAGGTACCGCGCGGCCGGTTGTTGCGCGACCGCACCCTGATGCGCGTCCTGGCCGTCGAACGCGTCATCCGGGCGTTGGTGGTGCTGCTGGCCGCCGTCGCGGTGCTGAAACTACGTGGCGCCCGTGCCGAATACCAGCAGAAGTTCGAGGCCGAGCTGCCGTTGATCAAACCGCTCAGCGACCAGATCGGCTGGAACCTGGACGATTCCAAGATCGTGCAGCACATCGGGGAGGCCTTCACGCTGTCGGAGACCACCCTGCTGTGGATTGCCGTCGGCCTGATCGGCTATGCCCTGATCGAACTGATCGAGGCGGTCGGGTTGTGGTCGATGCGGCGCTGGGGCGAATACTTCGCGGTGATCGCGACGAGTGCCTTTCTGCCGCTGGAGGTCTACGAGTTGACCGAGAAGGTCACCGCGCTGCGGGTGCTCGCAGTGGTGATCAACATCGTCGCGGTGGTGTGGCTGCTGTGGAGCAAGCGGCTGTTCGGGCTCAACGGCGGCGGTGCGGCCTACCGCGCCGAGCATCACACCGAGAGCCTGCTCAGCGTCGAGCGCGCCGGACTCAACCACCCCTGATCACACGGTGGCCCGGGCCTGTTGACGCACAGCGTCTTTGGCCACCTTCCCGTTGCTGGTCAGGGGCAGCGCATCGACGAACAGCACATGACGCGGCCGCTTGAAGGCGGCCAGCCGGCCACGGACATGGGCGATCAGCTCCTCGGCCGTCACCGCGGTCGCCGCCACCACGACCGCGCAGATCGCCTCACCCCAGTAGGGATCGGGCACCCCGACGACCGCCACCTGCCCGACATCCGGGTGCAGCGACAGCACGTCCTCGACCTCGCGGGAGGACACGTTCTCGCCTCCGGTGATGATGACGTCCTTGAGCCGGTCGGTGACCACCAGTCGGCCGTCGGCGCCGATCTCCCCGACATCGCCGGTGTGCAGCCAACCGTCCACGGTGACCGGGGTGTTCGGCCAGTACCGGGCGGCCACCTGTGCACCGCGCACCAGGATCTCGCCGTCGGCGGCGATCCGGCACTGCACCTCGGCGTGCGGGGTGCCCGCGCTGCGCAGGATCGCGGGGTCACCGCTGCGGTGCTCCTGCGGTCCTAGAAAGGTGACATTGCCGCCGGTTTCGGTCATCCCGTAGCCCTGATGGAATCCCACGCCCAGCATTTCGACGGCGCGGCGCAACAGATCGGCCGGGATGGCGGCCGAGCCGTAGCCGATATCGCGCAGGGTCGGCAGCGACTGCCCGGTGTCGCGGAGGTGATCCAGCAGGCTGTGCAACATGGTCGGGGCCAACGAGCAGGATGTCACCCGGTGGGCGTGCACCGCGGCGACGAAGCTCTCGGGCCGAAAGGCCGGTACCGGCAACACCGTCGAGGCGCAGGAGTGGTGTACCAGCATGTTGTACCCGGCGATGTGGCACATCGGGAACGGCAGCAGGTACACCCCACCGGGCTGCACCGCCCGGCCGGCCACCGTGCCGCGCACCGCCGTGGTGATCGACCGGTGGGTGTGCAGCACACCCTTGGGTGTGCCGGTCGAACCGCTGGTGAACAGCAGCCAGGCCGGATCGTCGGGCGACGGGGCTTCCCCGGGTTCATCCGGCGGAAAGCGCTGCCAGTCAACATCATCGAAGGCGATGCCGGGACGGGGAAGATCGTCGAGGTAGCGCCGATCGCCGAGCAGCAGGGCCGGTTCGACCATGCCGAGCGCCGCGAGTTGCTCTGCGGCGCTCAGTCGCTGGTTGATCAGCGTGAGGATGCGCCCGCTGCGTGGGACGGCGTAATAGAGCCGCGCGTAGTCCGGACTGTTGTCGGCGATCACCGCGATGCGATCACCGGGTCGGCTGCGGGCGGCGACCCACGCTGCGGCGCGCCGGATCTCGACGTCGAACTGCGCGAAGCTGATCGATGTGCCGTCGGCACCGATGACGGCGGCACGGTCGGGAGCCTCGGTGGCCGCGGCGGTCACCAGGCCGTGGATCAGGTCGATGGTCATCGCCGGTGAGGTTACGCCCGCGGATCAGTCGATGTCGGGCAGCACCAGTTCCAGCATGGTGTCCAACCGGTCGGCCATCGCGTGGTAGCTCATCACCCGGGCCCGCACCTGGAGCAGTGCCCCCCAGAACAGCGTCTCCACGGTATCGAGAACCTCCGGCCAGGCGCCCATGCCGAGTGCGGCGGCGGTGCGGCGGTGCACCTCGGCGGCCACCCGGGCGCGCACCCCGGCGACCGCATCGTCGTCCTCGCGCAGCAGCGCCTGCGCGCATGCCGCGGCGAGCAGCGGCTCATCGGCCACCACGAGTGTGATCGCGCGCAGCTGTTCGCTGACCCGGGCCCGCATACCGGCCGCCGGGTCGATCACGAGCGGCAGGTCGTGCAACCGGGTCAGGTACAGCTCGGCGAAGACCGCGTCGACGGTGGGGAAGTGCGCCGACACGGCGGCCGGTGCGATTCGTGCCCGCGCGGCCAGTTCGGCCAGCGATGTTTCGGTGCGGGCGGCCAGGATCGCCGCCGCGGCACCGAACACCTGCCGGTGCGTGTGCTTGCGCCGGGATTCCTGATCCTGCAGATAGGTGACATCAGCCACCGCTGGGCTGGACATGTGTCCAAGGTATCGCTACGCGGTCCAGCGCGCAACATCAGCTATTTGAACAGCCATTTCACCGTCGATCGGCTGCACGGGCGTGAAATCGTCGGCGGTATCGCCTACGCTAACCAGACAACTGTCCAGTAATCGCCGAGGGGGAGCCGTGGCATATGTGATCACGCAGAACTGCTGCAAGGACGCCAGTTGCGTGCCCGTGTGTCCGGTGGACTGCATCCGGCCGGTGGATGCATCGGCGGCCGACATGCTCTACATCGACCCGGAGGCCTGCATCGACTGTGGCGCCTGCTTCGACGAGTGCCCGGTCGACGCGATCCACTACGAAGAGGATCTACCGCCCGCTCAGGAGCGCTTCCGCGAGATCAACGCCGCCTACTTCGAACGGCACCCACTGCAGCCGGATACCACCCCGCAGCGGCCGTCGCGATCGGTCGGCGACGGCGAACTGACGGTGGCGATCGTCGGCGCCGGGCCGGCCGCGTGTTACGCCGCCGCCGAACTCATCGCCATCGACGGGGTACGGGTCAACCTGTTCGAGCGGCTGCCCACGCCGTTCGGACTGATCCGGGCCGGCGTCGCTCCGGACCATCAGCACAGCAAGTCGGTGGTGGGCCTCTTCGACCGTGTCTTCACCAACCCGCGGTTCGGCTGCCACCTCGGGGTGGAGATCGGCCGCGACCTGACCCATGAGGATCTGCTGGCCCACCATCATGCGGTGATCTACGCGGTCGGGGCAGGCGCCAGCCGCAGCCTCGCCGTGCCGGGCGAGCAGCTGCCCGGCAGCCATCCGGCCGCGGACTTCGTCGGCTGGTACAACGGCCATCCCGACCACGCCGAGCGGTGTTTCGCGCTGGACAGCGAGCGGGTGGTGATCGTCGGCAACGGTAACGTCGCCCTCGACGCGGCCCGGATGATGCTGCTGGACCCCGATGCGCTCGGCCGAACCGATATCGCCGATCATGCGCTGACGGCTCTGCGGGACAGCGCTATCCGCGAGGTGGTGATCCTGGGCCGGCGAGGTGTCGCCGACGCTGCCTTCTCGGTCGGCGAATTCCTGGCGCTGGGACACCTCGGCGGTGTCGACGTCGTCATCGACGGGCCGTTGCCGGACCCGGCGGACGACACCGATCTGTGGGCGACGCTGAAACTGGACATCGCCCGGGACTTCGCGGCGCGGCCCGCCACGGCAGGTAACAAACGAATTGTGTTCCGCTTCATGACGTCTCCGGTGGAGATTCTCGGTGACGATCATGTGACAGGGTTACGGGTCACCGGCGAGGGCGGCGACGAGGTGCTCGAGACATCGCTGGTGCTGCGGTCGATCGGATACCGCGGGGTACCGGTGCCCGGACTCCCCTTCGACGACGCGGCGGGGGTGGTGCCCAACGAGGACGGCCGCGTCTGCGACTGCCCCGGCAGTTACGTGACGGGCTGGATCAAGCGTGGTCCGCGCGGGGTCATCGGCAGCAACCGCGGCTGCGCCGAGGAGACCGTCGACACCCTGTGGCGTGACCACTGCGCCGGCGCGCTGGCCCGCGAGGTGGCCGGTGCGGACTCGCTGCAGGCACTGCTTTCCAACAACGGCACCCGACCGGTGGACTGGTCGGGCTGGCGGGCCATCGACGCCGCCGAACGGGCACGCGGCGCGGCGACCGACCGGCCGCGGATCAAGTTCATCGGCATCCCGGAGATGCGCAGCGCGGCCGGCTGGACGTGAGCCGGGGTCAGGGGCGGGTCAGCTCGGCGTAGCGCGCCAGATGCCGGTCGGTGGAACCGAACTCGTACTGCACAGCGGTCAACCGCTTGAAGTAGTGCCCGATCGCCAATTCCTCGGTCATGCCCATACCACCGTGCAACTGCACGGCGTTCTGGCCGATGAATCGGGCGGCGCGGCCCACCGTGGCCTTGGCCGCCGATACCGCGCGGGCGCGTTGTGCCGGCTCGGCCTGTAGGTTCAGCACCGCGAGATACACCGCGGCCACCGACTGCTCCAGCTCGATGTGCATGTCCACCATGCGGTGCTGCAACGCCTGGAAGGTGCCGATGGGTGTGCCGAACTGCTGTCGCTGCTTGCAGTATTCGACGGTGTCCGCCAGCACCTTTCGCATGTTGCCCACCGCCTCGGCGGCGACCGCGGCGGCGCCCTCGTCGCGGGCCTGCTCCACCGACTCCCCGGCGGCGCCGTCGGTGCCCAGCAGCACCGCGCGGACACCGGTGAACTCGATGTCGGCGGCCCGGCGGTCATCGACCGTGCGGTACCCGTGCATCGTCAGTCCGGAGGGTTGATCCGCCAGATCGACCAGGAACAGCGAGAGTCCGGCCTGCGTCGTCGCGGTCACCAGCAGGTGGGTGGCCAGCGGCGCGTTGAGCACCGTGATCTTGGACCCGTCCAGCAGCCAACCCTCGCCGTCGGGGCGGGCGGTGGTGCGGGCGTCCTGCCAGTGGTCGCCGAAGGCCGCCTCGGTGGCGGCCACTGACACCACCGCCGTGCCCGCGGCAATCTGCTCGGACAGCGCGTCGGCGATCGGACCGCCGGCCCGTTGCAGCAGGCCACCCGCCACCACCACCGTGTCGACGTACGGTTCGACGACCAGGGCGTGGCCCAGCGCCTCGGCGATCACCATCACCTCGACCGGCCCGCCGCCGATACCGCCGACCTCCTCGGGCATCGCGGCACCCAGGATGCCGAGCTCCTCGGCGAAGGAGCGCCATATCTCCGGCTGCCAACCAGGGCCCAGTTTGGCCGCGGCACGGCTGGATTCGAGGCCGTAGCGGGTGGCGAGAAACTTGGTGAGGCCGTCGCGCAGCAGTTCCTGCTCGTCGGTGAGGGTGAAGTCCATCTACAGTCCCAACTCTGCTTTGGCGAGGATGTTGCGCTGGATCTCGTTGCTGCCGGCGTAGATCGAACCGGCCCGGTCGTTGAAGTAGCGCAACGGGGCAACGGCCTGCCACGGCTCACCGGTGAGGTATCCGTCGGCGGGTGGCTCGAAGTCGGCGATGGGTCCGCCCGGGCAGGTGGCATGCGGCTGGTATGCCCGCCCACGTGGCCCGGCAGCCTCCATCGCCAGTTCGGTGAGCGTCTGGCTCAGTTCGGTGGAGATGACCTTGAGCATCGAGGACGCGGCGCCGGGGTGCCCGCCACCGGCGAGCGCGGCCAGCACGCGGTACTCCAGGATCTCCAGTACCTCGGTGCGGATCCGGGCATCGGCGAGCTTGCGGGAGAAGGCGGGGTCGTCGATGAGGACGCCACCGCCGGGCGCGGGCTGCTCGGCGGCCACCCGAGCCACGTCTTCGGCCATGACCTGCAGGGCGGGGGCGGTGGCACCGCCGCCCCGCTCGAACTCGAGCAGGTACTTGGCCACGGTCCAGCCCTCGTCGATGTTGCCGATGACGTTGGCCTTGGGCACCCGGACCTCGTCGAAGAAGACCTGGCTCTGCACCTCCTCGCCGGACGTCATGACCAGCGGGCGAACCTCGATGCCCGGGGTGTTCATGTCGACCAGGACAAAGGTGATGCCGTGTTGCTTCTTGCCGGTGCGGGAGGTGCGGACGAGGGCGAACATCCAGTTGGCCTCGGTGGCGTGGGTGGTCCAGATCTTGCTGCCGGTGCAGATCAGATCGTCACCGTCGGAGACCGCCGCCATGGACAGCGCCGCCAGGTCGGACCCGGCCTCGGGTTCAGAGTAACCCTGGCAGAAGAACACCTCGGCGGTGAGGATGCGGGGCAGGAAATAGTCCTTCTGCTCCGGTGTGCCGAACTTCACGATGGCGTGGGCGACCATGCGGATGCCCATCGGGGACAGTGACGGCGCGCCGGCCAGTTGGGACTCCCGGCTGAAGATGTAGTGCTGGGTCAGGCTCCAGTCGCATCCGCCGTACTCCACCGGCCATGCCGGGGCCGCCCAGCCGCGCTCGTGCAGGATCGCCTGCCACGCCAGGCTGGCCTCGTGATCGCTGTAGACGCTGGTCATCAGGCGGCCGGCGCGCTGTATTTCCGGGGTCATCCGGTCCGCCATGAACTGGCGGACCTCGTCACGGAAGGCGATGTCCGCCTCCGACCAGCTCAGGTCCATGCCGTCTGCCCCTTTCCGTCCGGATATCTAACTTAGATATATAAGTAGCAGTCGAAACCGCGGTTGGGAAATCTTCGGTTGGACGGGTCTACGCCGACGCCGACATAGGGTGGCTCGTGGCTTTGTTGCGCTCGGGACCCGCATCGGCGGGCACGTTGTTTCGCCGGAGATCCGGAACGGGAGCCGAATGTTATCCTCGTGATGTTGCCGTGATCCGCGCTGGCAAACTCCCCCGTACCCCCGCGTGGATCGCGGCACATCTTTGCCAGAATTCATATGCAACGCGGGTAGTCGACTACAGCTACGTTGGTACGCGATGACAGATAAGTTGCCAAACTCCGAGGTTTGTCACAGTGGCGGAGAACACAGCTACTGTGAGGTTGATAACGAAGTGTGGGACGACGAGGTCGATCTGGTGGCCGTCGGCGCCGGGCCCGCGGGCCTGGCGTGCGCCATCGCCGCGGCCGACGCCGACCTGGACGTGATCGTGGCACGGCCGCCGGACTCGGCCCGGCCCGAGCCCGCCGGGACCGCACATGGATGGCTGCCGCGACGCGATGATCCGGCGACCGCCGCCTACTTCGAGGCGCTCGGTGACGAACTGCCGGTCATCGAGGCACCCGAACTCGCGATGCGCAACGCGTACACCCCCGGGCGGGTCGACACCGGCCGCCGCGCCCAGGTCGAGACGTTCGTGGGCGCACGGCTGTGGGACTGGGCGGCACGGTGCCTGGGATCGCCGTACGGGGTGATGTTCACCCGCGTCGCGTACTGGCCGACCGTGGCCATGCGCACCATGGGCGGCTCGGCCATCGAGGTCGCGACGCTGGCCGAGGTGACCAGCGGTGGTCGCACGCTGACCGCCTGGCTCGACGAGCTGGCCGCCGACCGCAATATCGAGGTGACCGCCGACAGCACGCTGCACCGCATCGTCTTCGGTGAGGACGACCGGATCGCGGGTGTGGTGCTCGACACTCCGGACGGCCCGTGGGCCGTGCGCGCCCGGGTGGGTGTGGCGGTCACCGCCGACCACGTCGAACTGAGCGAGATGCCACTGGACCCCGGCGGCCGGATCAGTCTGGTCGGGCAACGGGCCGCACGCTTCGGCAGGCTCGAGGTGCTGCGCGAGGTCGAACCGCCGGAGTCCTAGGGGCCGGGCTTCCTCAGGGCCGGAGCCCCGGCGAGAAGTCCACCGACACACGGCCTCTGCGCAGCAGCGCCTCCATCTCCTCGCCCGAGATGGGGCGCGAGAGCAAAAACCCCTGTGCCCGGTGGCAGCCGTGCCGCAGCAGCGTGACGGCCGCGGCCTCGGTCTCCACGCCCTCGGCCACCAGCTGCAGCCCGAAGGCCTCCGCCAACGCGATGATCGCCCGCACGATGGCCAGGTCGCCCGGGCTCGATCCCAGGTCGCGCACGAAGCTCTTGTCGATCTTCAACGCCTCCACCGGAAGCGATTTGAGCAGCGACAGCACGCTGTACCCGGTGCCGAAATCATCGATGGCGACCTGCACGCCGACCTCATGCAGGCCGGCCAGCGTGATGCGGGTGGTCTCGATGTCCTGCACGACGACGCTCTCGGTGATCTCCAGGCAGACCGAACCGGCGTCGATGTCGTATTCGGCAAGGATCGCCGCGACCGATTCGACGAACCCGTCGGCGACCAACTGCACCGGTGAGACGTTGACGCGCAACACGATGTCGTCGCCGACGCCGGCCGCGCGCCAGCGCGCGAATTCCGAGCACGCCGTGCGCATCACCCACCGGCCGAGTTCGCCTGCCAGATTGATGGATTCGGCCACCCCGATGAACGCGTCGGGGGACAGCAGCCCACGCGTCGGATGCTGCCAGCGGACCAGAGCCTCGGTGGCCAGGATCTTGCCGGTGCGCATGTCGATCTCGGGCAGGTAGCGCAGGAACAGCGCATCGGTTTCGATGACGCTCTGCAGATGCAGCTCGATATCGTTGCGGAACTCGCTCTCGAGCGCGATCGCATCCGAGTACACCGTGACCTGGTTGCCGCCGGTGTTCTTCGCCGTCAACACCGCCTGATCGGCGCGGCGCAGCAAATCAGAGGTGCTGTCGCGGCCTGGAATGCCGAGGGCCACACCGATACTGACCGATCGGGTCACCATCTCACCGTCGATGGGCACCCGCTGGGACAGCACCGCCTGCAGGCGGTGGGCCAGATCCTCGGCCATCTCGATGGTGGTCGGCGTCTCGGGGACGACCACGAACTCGTCGCCGCCGAGCCGGGCGATCATGCTGGGGCCCACCGCGTGGTCCAGGCGCTCGGCGAGCACCCGGATGAAGCGGTCACCGGCGGTGTGGCCGAGGTAGTCGTTGATCGCCTTGAGCCGGTCGAGGTCGAAGAACAGCGCCGTGACGGGCCCGGGCTGCCCCTCGGCCAGGCGGGCGTCCAGGTGTGCCATCAATGCCCGCCGGTTGTGCAGACCGGTGAGGTGGTCGTGCTCGGCCAGAAAACGCAGGCGATCCTCGGCGTTCACCCGCGCCTGCACGTGGGCAAACAGCGTGGCGATGGCGACCAGTGCGTTGAGCTCCTCCTCGCTCCACTCCCGGACACCGATCTTGACGAAGCCGATGACGCCGGTGGTGACATCGCCGGAGAGCAACGGCACGCACGCCATCGATGTGGTCGGGATGTGCCGCCCGGCTTCGATGGTGTGCTGGTAGTCGTCGGTGGCCTCGGGCCGGAAGACCGTTGGCTCCTTGAGATGCTCGGCCATGGCGAAGACCGGGTCGGCATCGGCGAAATAGATCAGCTCCAGCGGATCCGGGTCGACATCGGCGGGTCGCGTCGGCCACTCGGCGATCAGCCGGGTCGCGTGGATCGCGTGGTCGTTGTGCCGCAGAAAGCTGAAATCGACGTTGAAGTATGCGACCAGTTCGGCCAGTACCTGCTGGCTCACGCTCGCGGCGGTCGCGGCATCGACGGCGCTCAATCGCGTTGCGGCGGCCGTGACGACCAGTTCGAGGCTGCGGGGCACCTAGACCTCTCGATGTGGTGTCGCCGGAAGCGACGTCGTGTAGCTCAGTGGCCGCCGACGACTTCGCAGCGACGGGCGAGGTGCCTCGGTGATTCTCAGCACCAACGCCTGCGCCTCCTCCGGCGGAGTACCGGTAAGCCTGCGAAGAGTGTATTGCAGACGTCCCAGTTGTTCGGAGTATGCCGGGGCCAACTGTGCCAATTCGTGATCATCGTGGGCATACAGGAAAGCCGGTGACACCGGTTGCACCGCCAAACCTGCTGTCTGGGCTGTGATCCACACCGCTTCGACCGCCGCACCGGCACGGGCGTAGTCGGCGAGGGTGCGGCCGCCGACCGAGATCACCGCGACCGCGGACGCCCCGCCGACCCGGTCACGCGTATTGCTGCCGAGCACCGATCCCGCGTCCCAGCGCGCCAATTCGTCCATCACCTCCGAGCGCCGCAGCACGTCGAGCACCGCGAGATCGGAGGCGGGCAGTTCCAGCGTCCGCACATCGATGCCGTACTCGGGGGAGGGGTCGCCGGGCGACCAGATCTCAGCAAACATCTCCGAGTGCAGCCGGTTGGTCAGATAGCGAATACGATCGGCCTCGGCGAGAACCTCGGCGCATCGCTGAATTTCGCCGCTCTCGGTGATCAGGCGCAGCCGACCGCCGTGCGCGTCCGCGGCCCCGTGCAGAGCCGCGCGCAGCTCGGCGCTGAACGTGATCGGCGCGCCGTGGTGACGATTGGTGGCACGCTGCAGCATCGGTTCGTACAACTCGGCAAGCGCCGGGTCGGGACGGCCGTCCAGTGCCACCGAGATCTGCAGTGGCGAGCCGTCGCCGGTGCCGATGTGCAGCCGGCTGCCGTGGCCGTGCGCGGCGGCGGCGATCTGTGCGTTGAGCGCCGCCGCGCCGAGTGCGACTGCACTACCTCGGAATTCGACATCCATCTGGCTGGTGCGCTGCGGATCGACCCGTAGCTCCAGGCCGGACTCCCGGATATCGATCAACCACGGCTGGGAATTGCCGCCCGACGGCGCCCGGTGCGCGGCATAGGCCATGGCCTGCAGCGCCGAATCGAAGGACGGGTCGGCGGCGTGATCGTCGATCTGGGTATCGGGCGGCGGCCGCCGGTCATCCAGCGGATCGGACACCTCGTCGAGCACGGCGCCGGCATCGAGTCGGGTCCTGCCCGAGGCCAGCGGTTCGCCCAGGCCGATCCGGCGCACCGATTCGGCGATCAGCGCGGCGCCGAGTACCACCTCGCCCGCCAGTTGCGGCCAGGTCGAAAGCGTTTCGCCCACCTCGCAGAGCGATGCCGCCATCCGCGCCGAGAGTGCCTTGGCGTCGAGTAACCCGAGCACGTAGGGCACCTTGTCGGTGCTGCTGAGGCCGGCCAGGTCGGCGGTGTCGACATCGCCCAACAGGCCGTGCAGGATCGGACGTTCGGGGTGCAGGTCGAAGCGTTCCACGTCGAGCAGTCCGCGGTCGCTGGTGGTCATCAGCACCGGGATGCGGCGCGCGCGGGCGGCCTCGCGAACCAGCGCCTTGGTGTCCAGCGAGTCACATTCCTCGACCACGATGTCGAGGCCGTCGAGGAAGGCGTCGATGGTGTCGGCGGTGATCGCGCTGCCGTGCACCTGCACTCTCAGATAGGGATCCAGCTCGGCGATCCGGCGGGCCGCGATGGTTGCCTTGTTGATGCCCTCGTCGAACACGGTGGCGGGCACCCGGTTCAGGTTGGCGGCCTCGAGTTCGTCGAAATCCGCCAGGCGCAGCTCACCGCAGATTCCCTGGGCCGCCAGGGTGTGGGCGATGACGTGGCCGACGCTCAGCCCGATCACCCCGACCCGCAGTTGCGCCAGGGTGTCCTGTTCGGCGTCGGTGATGAGATTGCGGTTACGGTCGAGCCGCAGTCGCCGGTAGGCGCCCGGACCCAGCATCGCCACCACAGACCGCCGCCACGGGTAGTACACCCACCGGAACGGTTCGTCTTGCAGGTCGGCCCCGGGTAGCGGGGTCAAGGTCTGCAGTGCGGCCCGCTGCCGCCCGACATTGTCGATGAACTCGATGTCGGGTCGGGCGCGCAGCTCCCACAACAGTTTTGCGTCGTCGGGATTGCCTTCGGTCAGGACTCTGGCGGCATGGGCGTCGCTCACAGGCCGGTCAGCATCGCGTTGTCGGGGGCCGTCAGCTGGTCGAGCATGGGCGCCAGCACACGGGCCTCGGCGCGGGTGGCCAGGATCTGTTCCGGATCGGCGGTGCGGGTGAATTCTGCGTGGTCCCACCACATCATCTTCGTCTCATATCGTTCGTCGGGGTACGGCGTGGCCGGGATGCGGGTGACAACCACACCGCCGGAGGACTCCCAGCGTGCCAGGACGTGGGCGGCCGCCGTGGCCATCGCGAACTTGGCGCCAAGCACCAGGGTCGCGTGTAACGGCATGCGGGCGAGCACGGGGGTGAGCAGCCGGCCGCGCTCCCGGTCGACCGGACGGTCATCGGCCGACCACGCGGTCTTGATCTCGACGACACCGAACGGGATGCGGTCGGCGATCATCTTGCGCACCTTGGGCAGTGCGTCCTGGCCGGCCCACTCCACCACGGCATGCGATTCGTCGGCGTGGCGGTAGGGCCCCTGGGCCCGGACGCCGCCGATGGCCCGGCCGGCATCGTCGATCGCCGTGAGGAACAACGACGTCGTCTCCGGGTCGGCCAGTGTGCTCGGATCGATGGCCCGCTCGACGCCGTGTTTGCGGTAGCTGCGCAACGCGCCATCGATGAAATCGTCCCAGAGTTCGGGTTCGGCGGACGGTGTCGCGAGCACCAGGGTGCAATCGGTATCGCGATCCCACCACTGGACAGACGCATTGTCGGGGAGGACGCTAATGCCGGCTTCGGCGATTGAGACGCTCATAGACTTAACCCACCGATCGGTACGGGACGTTGCCACACCGGCGTATGGTCCCTGGAGAATTTCGAATAGTCCAGTTAAGTATCGCTATATCCTGCGAAGACGCCAGGATTAATTAAGTGGCACGGACTGACATTAGTAGCCAGAATTCTTTTTTGTGCGTTCTGGCAATTAGTCACCGATGAATTCAAATGCGGCTGACTTTGGCAAAATTATCGCGCGCGTCAGTTACGGCAAATTTGATCTTCACGGCGCTGAGTTTTCTATAAGTTCCGACAAAGCGGGGCGGTTACCCGTATTCGCTGCCGTCGCCCGCGAACGTCGAGTGGCCGAACGCCGACCCGGTGGCGACGGGACGGGACCCAGGCGCTATGCATGACATGGCGGCCACTGGGGTCCTGCGAAGGGAGAAGCACGTGAAGGTTTTCGAAAATCTCGACGAGTTGGTGGCGGCGGCGGGTACCGAACTCGGACCCACCGATTGGCTGGAGATCGACCAGGACCGGGTGAACCAATTTGCCGAAGCCACCGAGGATCGGCAGTGGATCCACGTCGATCCCGAGCGTGCCGCCGGCGGCCCGTTCGGCGGCACGATTGCGCACGGTCTGCTGACGCTGTCTCTGCTGCCGTACTTCTCGCACCACCTCTACGGCGTCAAAGGCATCTCACTGGCCGTCAACTACGGCTACAACAAGGTCCGCTTCATCACTCCGGTCAAGGTGGGTGCACGCATCCGCGCGAAGGCCGTCATCACCGATGTGGCGAAGCTCGACGGTGCGGCCCAGTCGACCGTCACCATCACCGTCGAAATCGAGGGCTCGGACAAGCCGGCAGCCGTCGCGGAATCGATCATCCGCTACATCGCGTAGCTCGCCGGCTCAGCTCGTCATCCGGCGCTGGGCGTTCTTGACCAGCCCGCCGCCGATGATGAGGCGCTGGATCTCGCTGGTGCCCTCGTAGAGGCGTAGCAACCGCACCTCGCGGTAGATGCGCTCCACCGGTACCTCGCGCATGTAGCCGCTGCCGCCGTGGATCTGGACGGCCAGATCGGCGACCTTGCCCGCCATCTCGGTGCAGAACAACTTCGCCGATGACGGGGCGATGCGCCGGTCCTCACCGGTCACCCAGAGCCGCGCGGCCTCGCGGACCATGGCTCGGCCGGCCATCACCCCGGTCTGCTGGTCGGCCAGCATGGCCTGCACCAGTTGGAAGCTGCCGATCGGGGTGCCGCCCTGGGTCGCGGTCGCGGCGTAGTCGATTGATTCGTCGAGCGCGCGCTGTGCGCTGCCGACGGCCAGCGCGGCGATGTGCACACGCCCGCGGGCCAGCGAGGTCATCGCCGCTCGGTAGCCGATGTCCTCGCTGCCGCCGATGAGGGTGTCATGGCCGACGCGCACCTCGTCGAAGGTCACATCGGAGGTCCACGCACCCTCCTGGCCCATCTTGGCGTCCTTCGCCCCGACGGTCAGCCCCGGTGCGTCCGCGGGGACCAGGAACACCGCGATGCCCGGGCCGTCGGCATCGGCTGGCCGGGTGCGCGCGAAGACGATGAACAGGTCGGCGTCGGGAGCATTGGTGATGTACTGCTTCTGGCCGGTGATCACCCAGTCGTCGCCATCGCGAACGGCCTTGGTGCGCAACCCCGCCGGGTTCGACCCGGCGCCGGGCTCGGTGAGCGCGAAGGACGCGACGACCGCACCCGAGGCGATACCCTCCAGCCAGCGCGCCTTCTGTTCGTCGGTGCCGAAGCCGACCAGGACCTGACCGGCGATGCCGTTGTTGGTGCCGAACATCGACCGCAGGGCCAGGCTGGTGTAGCCGAATTCGAGCGCCAGTTCGACGTCCTGGACCAGGTTCAGTCCCAGCCCACCCCATTCGGCGGGGATGGCGTACCCGAACAGGCCCATGTTCTTGGCCTGCTCGCGGATATCGTCGGGCACCCGGTCGGCGGCCATGATCTCCGACTCCCGCGGCACCACCTGGGTGCGGATGAACTGCCTGGTGGCGGCAAGGATGTCGGCGAAGTCGGCATCCGAGACGGTGTCTGTCGACTGCGGTGCGGTGACGCTCTCGGCCATCGGCGGGGTCCTCCTGTGGAACCGGGTGTGGTTTGATCCTGGAAATATCATATTTTATGTTTGGGACAGCTCGCGCTTGAGGAGGGTGCCTTCATGGCTCTGTTGGACGGTCGGACCGCGGTGATCACCGGTGGTGCGCAGGGAATCGGTTTCGCCATCGCGCAACGCTTCGTCGCCGAGGGCGCCCGGGTGGTCCTCGGGGATCTCGACCCCGACGCCACCGAGGCCGCCGTCACCGCACTCGGCGGGGCCGGGGTCGCCACGGCGGTGCGGTGCGATGTCACCGATGCCGGCCAGGTCACCGAGCTCGTCGGCGCCGCGGTCGAGCGCTTCGGCAGTCTCGACGTCATGGTCAACAACGCGGGTATCACCCGCGATGCCACCATGCGCAAGATGACCGAGGAGCAGTTCGACCAGGTGATCGCGGTGCACCTCAAGGGATCGTGGAACGGCACCCGGCTGGCCGCCGGCATCATGCGCGAAGCCAAAAGCGGTGCCATCGTCAACATCTCGTCGATCTCCGGCAAGGTCGGCCTGGTCGGACAGACCAACTATTCGGCCGCCAAGGCCGGTATCGTCGGCCTGACCAAGGCGGCCGCCAAGGAGGTGGCGCACCTCGGGGTGCGGGTCAACGCGATCCAGCCGGGACTCATCCGGTCGGCGATGACCGAGGCCATGCCGCAACGCATCTGGGACCAGAAGCTGGCCGAGATCCCGATGGGCCGGGCGGCCGAACCCAGCGAGGTCGCCTCCGTCGCCCTCTTCCTGGCCTCGGACCTGTCGTCGTACATGACCGGGACCGTGCTGGAAGTGACCGGCGGGCGGCACATCTGATGCGCACCGCCGTGATCTGTGAGCCGGTCCGCACCCCGATCGGCCGCTACGGCGGCATGTTCGCATCGTTGACCGCTGTCGAGCTCGGAGTGGCCGCCCTGCAGGGGCTGCTGCAGCGCACCGGGGTGCAGCCCGACGCCGTCGACGATGTCGTGCTCGGGCACTGCTATCCCTCGCCCGAAGCGCCCGCCATCGGGCGGGTGGTCGCGTTGGACGCGGGACTTCCGATCACCGTCCCCGGCATGCAGATCGACCGGCGCTGCGGTTCGGGCCTGCAGGCCGTCATCCAGGCCGCCCTGCAGGTCGGCAGCGGCAACAGCGATCTCGTGATCGCCGGCGGCGCGGAGTCGATGAGCAATGTCGCCTTCCACTCCACCGACATGCGCTGGGGTGGGGCCCGGGGCGGCATCACGGTGCACGACGGACTGGCCCGCGGGCGCGTCACCGCCGGCGGCAGGTTCCATCCCGTGCCCGGCGGCATGCTGGAGACCGCGGAAAATCTGCGGCGTCAGTACAACATCTCGCGCACCGAACAGGACGAACTCGCGGTGCGCTCCCATCAGAAGGCCGTCGCCGCGCAGGACAGCGGAGTGCTGGCCGAGGAGATCATCGCGGTCACGGTGTCCTCGCGCGCCGGCGAGCAGGTCATCTCCACCGACGAGCACCCGCGCGCGGACACCTCTGTCGAGGCGTTGGCCAAACTGCGCCCCGTGCTGGGCAAGACCGACCCCGATGCCACGGTCACCGCAGGCAACTCCAGCGGGCAGAACGACGCGGCGTCCATGTGCATCGTCACCACCCCTGAGCGGGCCGCTGACCTCGGGCTGAAACCGCTTGTCCGAATGGTGTCCTGGGCGGTCGCCGGTGTCGCACCCGACATCATGGGAATCGGTCCCGTGCCGGCCACTGCCCGGGCGCTGGACAGGGCGGGCCTGTCGCTGGCGGACATGGACCTGATCGAACTCAACGAAGCCTTCGCCGCGCAGGCGCTGGCCTGCACCAGGGAGTGGAAGTTCGGCGAATCCGACTTCGAGCGCACCAATGTGCGTGGGTCCGGGATCTCACTCGGACATCCGGTCGGGGCGACCGGCGGACGGATGCTGGCCACGCTGGCCCGCGAACTCGACCTGCGCGGTGCCCGCTACGGGCTGGAGACCATGTGTATCGGTGGCGGGCAGGGCCTGGCCGCCGTGTTCGAAAGAGTTGCGGTATGACCAGCGAGAAGCGGAGCGGGATCGCCCATGACTAAGTTGGCACAGACTGCCGGTCTCACCGACGTCCAGGCGGAGATCGTCGCCACGGTACGCCAATTCGTGGACAAGGAGATCATCCCGAACGCCCAGGAGCTGGAGCATTCGGACACCTATCCGCAGCACATCGTCGACCAGATGCGGGACATGGGTCTGTTCGGCCTGATGATCCCCGAGGAGTACGGCGGGCTGGGGGAGTCGCTGCTGACCTACGCACTGTGCGTCGAGGAACTGGCCCGCGGCTGGATGAGCGTGTCCGGTGTCATCAACACCCACTTCATCGTCGCGTACATGATCCGCCAGCACGGCACCGACGCCCAGAAGCAGCGGTATCTGCCGCGGATGGCGACCGGCGAGGTGCGCGGGGCGTTCTCGATGTCCGAACCCGAGTTGGGTTCCGACGTCGCGGCGATCCGCACCAAGGCTGTGCGCGACGGGGATGATTACCTGATCACCGGCCAGAAGATGTGGCTGACCAACGGTGGCAGCTCCACGCTGGTGGCCGCGCTGGTCAAAACCGATGAGGGAGCGGACAAACCGCACCGCAACCTGACAGCTTTCCTGATCGAGAAGCCGGCCGGTTTCGGCGAGGTGGCGCCCGGGCTGACCATCCCCGGCAAGATCGACAAGCTCGGCTACAAGGGCATCGACACCACCGAGCTGATCTTCGACGGCTACCGGGCGTCGTCCGACGACGTGCTCGGGGCGGCGCCCGGCACGGGTTTCGTCCAGATGATGGATGGTATCGAGGTCGGTCGGGTGAACGTCTCCGCGCGGGCCTGCGGTGTCGGCATCCGGGCGTTCGAGTTGGCGATCCGGTATGCGCAGCAACGGGAGACGTTCGGCAAGCCGATCGCCGGGCATCAGGCCATCGCCTTCCAGCTCGCCGAGATGGCGACCAAGGTCGAGGCCGCGCACCTGATGATGGTCAATGCCGCCCGGCTCAAGGACTCCGGTGAGCGTAACGACGTCGCCGCCGGGATGGCCAAGTATCTGGCCAGTGAGTTCTGCGCCGAGGTGACCCAGCAGAGCTTCCGGATCCACGGCGGGTATGGCTATTCCAAGGAATACGAGATCGAGCGGCTGATGCGCGACTCGCCGTTCCTGCTGATCGGCGAGGGCACCAGCGAGATCCAGAAGACCATCATCAGCAAGAATCTCCTCGATGAGTATCGGCTCTGAGCCCGACTTCACGGCCCGCCCGCAACTGTCCGATGACGTCGCCCGGGTGGTCCGGCGCCGGATATTCGACGGCACCTATCCGGCCGGGGAATACCTGCGCCTGGACCAACTCGCGGCCGATCTGGGTATCAGTGTCACCCCGGTGCGGGAGGCGCTGCTGAACCTGCGGGCCGAGGGGCTGCTGGTGCAGCACCCGCGCCGGGGGTTCATGGTGCTGGAGTTCACCGCCCGCGACCTGGCCGATGTCGCCAACGTGCAGGCCTATGTCGGCGGCGAGCTGGCCGCACGTGCGGCCGAGAACATCAGCACCGAACAGCTTTCGGAGCTCAAGTCCATCCAGGACAGCCTCGAGCGGGCCTACCAGGACACCGATCCGGACCGCACCGTCCGGCTCAACCACGAGTATCACCGGTTGATCAACGTCGCCGCGGCCTCACCCAAGCTCACCCAGTTCATGTCCGGCATCACCCGCTATCAGCCGGAGTCGGTGTTCCCCACGCTGGAAGGCTGGCCCGCACAGTCGATCAGGGACCACCGTCGCGTGATCGACGCCCTGGAGCGCCGTGATCCGGACGCGGCCCGGTCGGCGATGGCCGAACACTTCACCGTTGGCGTGACCCCGCTGACCGAGCACCTGATCGCACGTGGCGTGATCACCGAGGATGCCGGCGCCGGCTGATCACGTGCGCGGCATCCGCTGCCGCAAGCTGTCATAGATCGGCGGGCACCGCAGCCCCTCGGCGACCAGCACCGCGGCTGCCGTGGCGGCCAGCATCGGCACCGCGACCGTTGTCGTGGCGGTCATCTCGGCGACGACGACGATCGCGGTGAGCGGTGCCCGGACCGTGGCTCCGAAGAACGCCGTCATCCCGACGATCGCGATCGGGATCGCCAGGTCGGCGTGCGCACCGGGCCACACCGCGTCGAACACCCCGAGGAACAGCACGCCCCACAGTGTGCCGATGGCCAGGAGCGGCGCGAACAGACCGCCCGGCACCGCCGCCGCGTAGGACAGCGGGCCGGCGACGAACCGCACGGCGAGGAACCCGGCCACCGACCACAACACCACCGAGTCGGCGTCGAGCAGCAGTTGGTTCAGGGTGTCCCCGCCGCCGCTGGCGAGTGGCTCGACGAAGGTCACCAGCCCGATGATCGCCCCGATTGCCGCCGCACGCGCCACCGCAGGCACCCGGGAGATGCGTGCCGCCCCGTCGAGGAAACCCAGCACCAACCGGTTGTAGAGGACACCGAGTACGCCGGTCAGAAGCCCGAAGACGATGAACAGCGGCAGCCACGAAAGGCTGGGCGACACAACGCTTCCGACGTCGAAATCCGGCTCGTCGCCGGTGACGAGCCGGGAGCACGCGACGGCGGTGGCCGTGGCGGCGACGGTGGCCAGCACCGTCCGCAGCCGCACCGACTTCGTGACCTCCTCCAGGGTGAACAGCACGCCGGCCAACGGTGCGTTGAATGCGACGGCCAGGCCGGCGCCGCCGAGCGCCGCCTGCAGCATCCGCACGTCCTGGTCGGGCAGCCGGCCACGCCGGGCCGCCTCGGCCCCCAGCGCCGCACCCATGTGCACCGTCGGGCCTTCGCGGCCCAGGACCAGGCCGGATCCGATGGCCAACACGCCGCCGACGAACTTCGCGGGCAGCAGCGTCGGCAGCGCAGGCTCGGCGTCACCACGGTGCACCGCCTCGACGTGTTGGATACCGCTGCCGGCGGCCAACGGGATCCGCCGGACGATTGCGGCGGCGAGGGCGGCACCGGCGGCAGCGGCGAGCATCGGCACGAGCCAGCCCGGCCCGGGCAGCCGCTGCGCCCAGTCGACCAGGTCACCGCGCAGGATATCGGCGCGTTCCAGGCACCATCGGAAAGCGCCACCGAGGAAGCCGATGCCGACGCCGGCGATCGCCGCGGCGACGCAGACCCGTACGAGCCCGGGCGACCGTGGCGGGGGCGGGTGCGGCTCGGCCGTCATGATGTTGCGACGGTACCCCTGGTTGGGCCGTTCGGCGGCACGTCGGGGGGAGCGGGTCGCCTGGTTGACGCTCGTCAGAATTCGTTGACGCACGTCAAATGCGCTGATAGCGTCCGGCGGGCAGAGTGTGAGCAGCTCGCCGGGGCGAGCGCAGCGACGGGAGCATGCCGTGACCACCACCTTCGTCGACAAACCGCCCCGCACAGCGGTCATCGGCGCCGGGATCAGCGGCCTGACATCGGGCAAGATGCTCAAGGACTACGGCGTCCCGTACACCACGTTTGAGGTCTCCGACCGGATCGGTGGCAATTGGGCATTCGAGAACCCGAATGGGATGAGCAGCGCCTACCGGTCACTGCACATCGACACCTCCAAACACCGCCTGTCCTTCAAGGACTTTCCGATGCCGGAGCACTACCCGTCCTTTCCGCACCATTCGGACATCAAGGCCTACCTCGACTCCTACGCCGACGCCTTCGGACTGCTGGACAACATCGAGTTCAACAATGCGGTGGTGTCAGCCCGCCGACGCGAGGGCGGCGGTTGGTTGATCGTCGACCAGGCCGGTTCCGTCCGCGAATTCGACCTGCTCGTCGTCGGCAACGGCCACCACTGGGACGCCCGGTGGGCATCCTTCCCCGGGACCTTCGACGGGGAATCCATTCATTCCCATCACTATGTGGACCCACAGACCCCGTTGGCGCTGACCGGCAAACGCATCCTGGTGGTCGGCATCGGCAACAGCGCAGCCGATATCACCGTCGAACTGTCGTCGAAGACCCTGCAGAACAAGGTCACCCTGTCGACCCGCTCCAGTGCGTGGATCGTGCCGAAGTACCTGGCCGGTCAGCCGGGGGACAAGATCTTCAAGACCAATCCGCACATTCCGCTGTCCTGGCAGCGTAAGGCGGCGCAGCTGCTGGCACCGCTGGTAGGTGCGGACCCGACGAAATACGGCCTGCCGCCGGCCAATCACAAACTGTTCGAGGCGCATCCGACCCAGTCGGTCGAGCTGCCGCTGCGGCTGGGTTCGGGAGATGTGATCCCGAAGCCGAACGTCCGCTTGCTCGATGGCGACACCGTGCACTTCGAGGACGGGACGTCCGATCAGTTCGACGTCATCATCTATGCGACCGGGTACAACATCACCTTCCCGTTCTTCGATCCGGAGCTGATCAGCGCACCGGACAACCAGATCCGGTTGTACAAGCGGATGTTCAAGCCCGGCTTCGAGGACCTGGTCTTCATCGGCTTCGCGCAGGCCATCCCGACGCTGTTCCCGTTCGTCGAATGCCAGGCCCGCCTGCTGGCTGCCTATGCCGCGGGCAGATACGCACTGCCGCCGGCCGCCGAGATGGAACGGGTGATCGACGCCGACCAGCAATTGCATGCCGGGCACTGCACCAACCGTCCCCGGCACACCCAGCAGGTGGACTACTTCTACTACGAGCACGACATCCGGACCAAGGAGATCCCGGCGGGTATTCGCCGCGCCGCAGTCGCCGGGTCGGCGACAGCTGCCCCGGCGACCGAGGTTCGGGTATGAGGTCGCCCACCGATCGCCGGCCCGCACTGCGCAGCGACGAACGGCGCGAGGCCATCCTCGACTCGCTGGACCGGTGGCTCAAGGAGTCCAACCTCGACGCGATCAACGTCGCCGAGATCACCGCGCAGGCCGGTGTGACCCGGTCGGCGTTCTACTTCTACTTCGAGAACAAGGCGGCCGCGGTCGCTGCGCTCATGGAGCGGATGGTCAACGAAACCTTCGTCGTCAACGAGGAGTTCACCACCGGAACCGATTCCCCGCGTGACCGGGTCTACGCGATGCTGCGCGGTCTGTTCGACACCTGCGACCGGTACCGGCACGTCTTCAACGCGATGCTGGAGGCGCGCGGATCGAGTGCGACGGTCCGCCAAATCTGGGATGACGCGCGCGATGCCTTCATCCCGTCGGTGGCCGAACTGATCCGCACCGAACGTGACGCCCCGGATCCCGAGGTGCTGGCGACGGTCCTGTTGGAATTCAACGATCGACTGCTCGAGCGATTCATCCTGGGCGGCCGACTGTCCCGCGAACAACTGTTGGACGGCGCGGCAGCGGTGTGGCTGAGCACGATCTTCGGAGAGCTGCGATGAGCTATCGCGAGGTGTGGTTCACCTCGGACGGAACACGCTGTAGCGGTTGGCATTTCCAGGCGGCCGGTGACGCGGACCGCCCGGTCGTGGTCATGGCGCACGGTTTCGGCGGAACGAAGGACTCCGGTCTCGAACCGTTCGCGCAGCGCTTCGCCGACGCCGGCATCGACGTGCTGGCCTTCGACTATCGCGGTTTCGGCACGTCCGAAGGCTCACCGCGACAGACCATCTCGCTGATACGCCAGCTCGCCGACTTCCGCAACGCCGTCGCCTTCGCGTCCAGGTTGCCCGGCGTGGATCCGGCGCGGGTCGCGTTGTGGGGCGCGTCGATGTCGGGCGGACACGTGTTGCAGGTGGCCGCGGATCTGCCCGATGTGGCCGCCGTGATCGCCCTGACACCGTTGACATCAGGACTCGCCGCCGGCCGGGCCGCGGTCAGCGAGCGCGATGTGTTGACCGCGCTGCGCTGGACGGCGACCGGCGTGCGCAGCAGGCTGGCGGTGGCCCGCGGCGGCACGGCCACGCTGATGCCGATCGTCGGGCGGCCGGGGGAGCCGGGCGCCTTGACCCTGTCGGGTGCCTACGAGAGTTATCTCGCGATGGCCGGACCCAGCTGGCGCAACGAGGTCGACTCCTCGGTCGGGATGGAATTGGGCAGGCTGAACGTCAAGGCCGCCGCCCGCCGCGTGCGCTGCCCGGTGCTGGTGCAGATCGGAGACTTCGACCGGTTCGTGCCGGCCGGGGCGGTGGCGAAGACGGCGGAGGCGGCCAGGGCGCAGGTGCACCGGTATGCCTGTGATCACTTCGACGTGTGGCCGGGCAATGACTGGTTCGACAAGACCGTGGGGGATCAATTGGCGTTCCTGCGGCGGGTGCTTCTGGTCTGAGTTGCCCGCCTGGCGCAGTGAGCGCCGCGGGCACGTCGCCCTGGAGTCGCCCGCCTGGCAAGCGACATTCGAGCGACACGAATTTCTTTGGCCCCGTTTATCACTCGTGTCACAAAGTGGCCTTCTTTGTCGGTGGTCCGCACTAGCGTTTTGGTCATGAGTTCGGACGTGGTGGGAAGTCGGGTCGCGGTACAGACCGCGTTGTCCGACCGCGCCGCGTCGGTGAAGGCGCTGTTGGATGCCGATTTGACGGCTTTCGACACCGCGGAGTTGTTGGCCATCCAGTCCGAACGCGAAGAGCGTGCCCGCGCCGATGAGGCCATCGATCACCGGATCCTGGCGGCGTTGATGGGCCGGGCCACGGCCCATGAGATCGGTGGGAAAACGTGGGCGGATGTGCTGTCCACCCGGATGCGGCTGTCCGGTGCCGAGGCGGGCCGCCGGATCAGGGCCGCCAAGGATCTCGGGCCGCGCCATGCCATTGGTGGGGAACCGCTAGCACCGCTGCTGCCGGTGTGTGCGCAGGCCCTGGCCGAAGGCACCATCAACGACGGACACATCGCGGTGATCCGCAAGGCGGTGAAAGAGGCCGCGAAGTATGTCAGCCCCGCCAAATGCGCAGAGCTGGAGCAGATCCTGGTCCCGGTTGCGGTGGTCGGTTCGCCCGAGACCGTCACCGAGGCGGCCACCCGGGCGTTGATGCTGCTCAATCAGGACGGCAACGGACCCGACCTCGCCCGGCACAAGCGCGGGCTGCGGATCGGCAAACAGGATGCCGACGGTCTGACCCATATCAGTGGATGGGTCGACGCCGAGCTGGCCGCCTATCTGGGCACCGCGCTCGACGTGTGGGCCCGGCCCGGGGTCAACAATCCGGAGGATCCAGACTCGGCGGCCAATCCCGAGCCCAACCCACTCGACAACATCGACGTGGACAGCGGCGGGGACGTATCGCCGACAACCGACGTCCAGCCGGAGCGCGATCACGCCGATCCGAATCCGAAGCCGGAGGCCGACAGCAGCACCGATTGGCCGGCCGCGTCCCCGCCGCAAGCCGATGCCGGATCGGGTTGTGAGGTCGACACACGGCCGCTGCCCACCGATGAACTCGCCGACCGGATGGACGCGGTGGCGACGGCGCAGGACGCCGAGCCTCGCCCGGTCTTCGACTTCGAGCCGCCGGCCGATACCGCCGCCGCGCGCGACTCCCGTACCCGATCTCAGCGCAATCATGATGCCCTCAAGGCCATCCTGCGTGACACCCTCATGTCCAAACGCCTGGGCAGTCATGGTGGATTGCCGGTGACCCTGGTGGTGTCCACCACGCTGCGCGAGTTGGAGGAGGGCGCCGGCGTTGCGGTCACCGGCACCGGGGTTCTGATGCCGATGCCCGACCTGATCAGGCTGGCCGAACACGCGTACCACTATCTGGTGGTGTACCGAAAACACACCGCCGAACCGCTATATATGGGCCGCACCAAACGGCTGGCCACCAAAGCCCAGCGCCTGCTGCTGTACAACCGCGACCGCGGCTGTACCCGGCCCGGATGCACTCGGTGCGCCAATCAGTGCCAGGCCCACCACGCCGACCCCAGCTGGAAGAACGGCGGCCGCACCGATGCCAACACCCTGGGCCTGGGCTGCCCGCCGGACAATCAACTCGCCGAACTGGGCTGGACCACAAAGATCGATCCCGATACCGGTCGCGTGCACTGGTATCCGCCGCCCCTGATGGATACCGGCGGCGACACCGTCAATCACCACTTCCATCCCGAGGAACTCCTGGGTCGCCCGGAGGAACTGCCGGGACACCTCCGGGAACCGTTCGGCCACCTCGACGAACCATCCGCCGGGGAAGACCAGCAGTAGTCCGGCATACCGGCATACCCCGAACGGTCCGACGTCGCCATACTGTAATACTTACAGTCGATACTTCGACGGAATGGACTCAGCCGATGGCAGGCGTTCTCGACGGGATTCGGGTGCTCGACTACGGCCGCTTCATCGCCGCACCCTGGTGCAGCGCGATCCTGGCCGACATGGGCGCCGACGTGCTGCGCGTCGAGAAACGGGAGGGCGGCGAGGACCGCTGGGTGCAGGCCGTCACCGACGGTGGCGAGGGCGGCACATTCCTGCAGTGCAACCGCAACAAACGATCGCTCACCCTGGATTCCACCACCGCTGCGGGAGCCGAGATCACCCGCCGCCTGGTGGCCCGCGCGGACATCGTGATCGCCAATATGCCGGCCGCCGGGATGCGGGCGAACGGACTGGATTACGACACGCTCAGAGCCGTCAAACCCGATATCATCCTGGCCAGCGCCACCGCCTACGGGGAGGGCGGGCCCTACAGCAACAAGATCGGCTTCGACGGTGCGGGACAGGTCATGTCGGGCGCGGTGTACCGGCAGGGTCTGCCGGACCAACCCATCCGAACCGTGGTGCCCTACACCGACTTCGGCACCGCGCTCACCCTCACCATCGGCGTCATGATGGCGCTCTACCATCGCGACCGCACCGGCGAGGGGCAACACGTGGAGGGCGCACTGCTGCCGACCGCCCTCATGCTGTCCAATGCCTTCCTGATCGAACGCGAGCTCCTGCAGAAGGACAAGCCGCGGATGGGCAACAGGGGCGCGTCGGTCGCCCCATGCGATCTGTACCGCACCGCCGACGGTCAGTGGGTGCTGCTGCAGGTGGCCGGCCGGCCGATGTTCACCCGCTGGTGCCGACTAGTCGACCGCGCGGATCTGATCGATGACCCGCGGTTCGCCGACGATGACATCCGTTGGGAGAACGGCGATATCCTCAACGACATCATGGCCGACTGGTGCGCCGACAAGACCAAGGCCGAGGTGCTCGACCTGCTGGACAAGGCCAAGATGCCGGCCGCTCCGCTGCATTCGACCCAAGATGTCCTGGACGATCCGCACATCGCCGCGATGGGCTACCTGCATCGGATCCCGTTCCCCGGAGCCGCCCGCGACGTCCCGATCATCGAGACACCGTTCCGCATGTCGGCCACCCCGGGCAGCATCCGGCACCGCGCCCCGTTGCTCGGCGAACACACCGACGAGGTCCTGCGCGAGATCGGTTACGACGCCGACCAGATCGCGAGACTACGCACGGACGCCGTCGTCTGAGTGCAGCGTCCGCGCAGGCGTTCGTCAAGGCCCGCGCCGCCCAGGTCCGTCAGCTCAGGCACGGCTGTGGAAATGTGTTCGCACCGCACCGAGATCGGCCTTGCCCGAGGGAGTGCGGGGGATCTCGTCCACGACGGCGATCTCGGTGGGAATCTCGTAGCGTGCCAGTCGACCGGCCAGGAACTCGGCGAGTTCGGCATCGGTGACCGGGCGCCGTAACTCGACCATCGCCACCGGCGTCTCGCCCAGGCGTTCGTCGGCGCGACCGATCACGGCGGCGCCACGTACGGCGGGGTGACTCTCCAGGGCGGTGCGGACGTCATCAGGCAACACCTTGAACCCACCGCGGATGATCGCCTGGTCGGCCCGGCCCAGGATCCAGAGGAAGCCATCGGCATCGATGCGGGCCAGGTCGGTGGTGCGGATCCAGTCCGCATCCGCGCCCAGCTGCGCCGGTTTGACCTCCAGCAGACCGGGGGTGTCCGGTCCCAGCTCACCGCCGCCCTCGTCGACCACCTGCAGCCGGGCGCCCGGATTCGCCCGGCCCACGCTGCCGCGCTTGCTCGTCCAGAACCGTTCGTGGTCGGTCAGCGTCCAGGAGGCCACCCCGCCGCCGAACTCGGTGGCGGCGTAGGACGTCAGCACCGGGATGCCGAACTTTTCGGCGAACGCATCGGCGTCCTCGGCCGCCAGCGGCGCGGTGCCCGAGGTGACGACCCGTACGCTCGCCAGATCCTCGCGGGTCAACTCGGAGTGCAGCACCATCCGCAAGGCGGTGGGCACCAGCGAGACCGCCCGCGGCCGGTGTTCGCGCACGGCATCGGCCCAGCGCCGCAGCTCGAACTTCGGCAGCAGCACGAACGGGCGGGCCTCGCTGACACACAGCAGGATTCGGAACACCCCGCCGATGTGCACCAGCGGCGAATTGACGATGGCCACCCCGCGACGCAACTCGGTGAGATCTTGCCACGGCTCGTGGCCCAGAACGCTGCGCGCCAGCATGTCGTAGGTAAGGTCGACCCGCTTCGGCGGTCCGGTGGTCCCGCTGGTCAGCATCCACACCGCGACACCGGGACGGCCGGCGTCATCGGCCGGCGCACCGGTCACCGACGCGTCGTGGTCCAGACCGGAGATGATGATCTGCCGGGTGCCCTCGGCCGGCGTCACGAGACGGGTGTGATCCTCGGCCGTTCCGATGATCACCGGCAGTGCGAGCGCGCTGATATCGGCGCGGGTCCGCTCATCTCCGCGGGCCGGATTGATCACCACGACGGTGCCGCCGGCCTCCAGGACGCCGAGCAGCGCGGCGACGTGTGCGGGCTGATTACGCAGCATGATCCCGACGCGGTGGGTACCGGCGAGCGCGCCGATCCGTCGAGCCAGGGTGCCGAGCTCACCCCACGTCGACCAGACGCCCTCGTAGTGCAGCGCCGGTGCCGACGGGTCCAGATCGAGGACGGTGCCGATCCGGCGCGACAGCGGATGGCGCATCAGCGGATCCGCGGGACGGTCTTGGCCGGTGGCCGGGCGGCGAGTTCGTCCTTGGCGATCGGATTGCCGAGTCTGGTGTAGATCAGCCCCTGATCCATCGCGGCACGGTACGGCTTGTCCAGGGACTCCCAGATCGCTTTGACGGTGCCCTGGGTGGCGGTGGGAGGTTTTGCCGCGATCGTCGCGGCGATCTCGGCTGCCCGGTCCCACAACACATCGCGCGCCACCACCTCGGTGACCAGACCGATCCGCAGGGCCGTCTCGGCGCTCACCCGTTCGTCGTTGCCCAGCAGCGCCATCCGCAGGGTGTCGCCGAGGCCGATCCGGCGCATCAACCCGATGGGCTCCAACGCCGACACCAGGCCGGCGCTGACGTGTGAATCGAAGAAGGTGGCGTCCTGCGAGCAGATCACCACATCGGATTCGTTGACGAAATACAGCGCGCCGGCGGTGCACATCCCGTGCACCGCGCACACCACCGGCTTCCACATCTTCTGCCATTTCGGGCTGAGCAGTTCACCCGGATCCTCGTGGTTCCACACGATATCGGGTTGCCCGTAGCGGGATTTCACGTCCAGGCCGGCACTGAAGGCACGGTCGCCGGCCGCGCGCAGGACCACCGCGTTGATGTCCTCGTCCTCCTTGATGGCCTGCCAGGCATCGCGCATCTCATGGCACATGGCGCGGTTGAAGGAGTTCAGTGCGTCGGGACGGTTGAGCGTGATCGTCGCGACCCGGACGGTGTGATCGACGTCGAGCAGGATGGTGTCCATGCCTACCGCGCCTGCCAGTTCGGAGTGCGCTTCTCGACGAATGCGCGCGGACCCTCCAGCGCGTCCTCGGTGCGGGTGACCCGTTCCCGGAACGTCTCGGCGAGGATCTCGCCCTCGTGCAGGGGCAGGTCCAGAGTCTTGTGGATGGCCAACCGCGTCCCGCGCACCGCCAGCGGAGCATTGCGGTTCACGGTGTCGGCGATCTCGCGGGCCCGCTCCAGCAGGCGGGAGTGTTCGACGATCTCGGTGATCAATCCCAGCTCATAGGCGCGTTCGACGGTCATCCGTTCGTGCTTGCCCATCAACGCCATGCGCAGCGCCACCGACCGCGGTAGTGCCTTGGCCAACCGCACCATCTCGCGGGCGGCGACCAGTCCGATGCTGACATGCGGGTCGAAGAAGGTGGCCTGATCGGAGGCGATCACGATATCGCCGGTGGTGACCCAGTCCAGGCCTGCACCGCAACAGATTCCGTTGATGGCGACGATCACGGGCTTGGTCATGGTGCGAAATGGGGGAGTGCCCTCCTGGGGGGCTTCCCACTGTTCGTAGGTGGACAGGTAGGGCCGTTCGTTGACGACCTTTCCGTCGCCCGGGATCTCGCTCACGTCGGCGCCGGTGCAGAACGCACGCCCGGTGGCGGTGACGATCATCAGCCAGACGTCGTCATCGTCTTCGACCCGCCGGTAGGCATCGCGTAACTCGGTGATCATGTGTGGCGACAGCGCGTTGAGGGCATCGGGGCGATCGAGCGTGATCGTCGCGGTGCGGCCGTGAACCTCGTACCGGATGGTGTCGTACATGACTACCTTTCAGCGGCCTGTGAAGTCGGGATCGCGACGCTCGGTGAACGCCGCCAGGCCCTCTTTGAAATCCGCCGTGCGGCAGGACAGTTCGAGGTTGGACAACTCCTGGTTCAGGGCCTGGCCGAGGGTGGCGTGCTGACCGAAGGCGATGGCCTGTTTGGCCAGTCCGATGGCGACTGTCGGGCCGCCGGCCAGCCGGGCCACCAGCGCCTCGGCTGCGCTGTCCACCTCATCAGTGGGAACGGCGGCGTGGATCAGACCCCAGTCGGCGGCGTCCGCTCCGCTGACCTGCTCCCCGAGCAACACCATCCGTTTGGCCCGGGCGATGCCGGCCAACCGGGGCAGCAGCCAGGTGGTCCCCGAGTCGGGACTGAAGCCGCGGGTGACGAATGGTTCCCAGAAGGTGGCCTCGGTGTCGGCGACAGTGAAATCCGCGGCCAGGGCCAGATTACAGCCCAAGCCGACGGCCCAGCCGCGGACCGCGCACACCACCGGCAGCTGGATGGTGGCGAGCAGTTCGATGACCCGGTGCGCGGTGTGCGGGATACGGCGGACCAGATCGCCGGTGCGCGGACGCGTCCCGGAGTTGGTGGCCACCCAGTCGGCGCCCGCGCAGAAGTCGGCACCGCCGCCGGTGAGCAGGACCGCCCGCAACGAGTCATCGGTGGCGGCCGCGGTGAGGGTGCCGACGAGACTGTCGATCATGCTGTGGTCCAGCGAGTTCCGTCGCTGCGGACGGTTCAGGGTGATACGCAGGATCGAGCCCGTGCGAGCGGTGTCCACCGAACCGTCACCCACCTGGCACCCGAACCTTTCCCGAGCCATACAGTTGCCCATACGGTAGGCAATGCGGTTACTATCCTGTACAAGCTAGCAAGGAAAGGTCGTCGATGGAAGGACAGGCCTGCCGCATCCGGCGACCGCGGGTGGCCGCCGGCACCGACAAAACCATTGAAGCGAGGCCGAATTCGCATGACCGATGACCGCGTGCTCTTCGAGGTGGATGCCGACCGCCGGATCGCCACCATCACGTTCAACAATCCGGCCCGGCGCAACTCCTATGACGCCACGATGCGGGACGAGATCGCCCGCTACCTCGACGTCGTTGCCGAGGACGACGACCTGACGGTGGTCCTGCTGCGCGGGGCCGAAGGTGTGTTCAGCACCGGGGCGGACATGAACAACGCTTACGGGTGGTACGGCGACGCGCGCACGGGCGAGGGCGAGCAGACGGCCGGGCGCGGCTCCCGGCCGAGTCAGCGCCGACGGCTCACCGTGGACCGCAAATCCTTCGGCTTCTATCACAACTTCATGGGCTTCCCGAAGGTCACGGTGGGGGAGATCAGCGGGTACGCGCTGGGCGGCGGTTTCGAGATGGCGCTGATGACCGACATCTCGGTGATCGCCCGCGACACCAGGATCGGCATGCCGGCCACCCGGTTCCTCGGGCCCGCGCTGGGCAGCCTGCACATGTTCTTCCACCGGCTCGGCCCGGTGCTGGCCCGGCGGATGCTGCTGACCGGGGACATCATCGAGGCCGGCGCCGTGGAGCACCTCGGCGTCTTCACCGAGATCTGTGCCGCGGCGGAGGTGCAGGCGCGCGCCCGGTACTGGGCGAGCAAGGCCGCGAAGATGCCCGCCGACGGTGTGGTGATCGCCAAGGAGGCGTTCCGGCTGGTCGAGCAGAGCCAGGCCTACCAGGGCGAAGAGGTCGCCAGCTACCTGTTCCACGCCTACGGCACCAACCTGCAGTTCGCCCCGGGAGAGTTCAATTTCGTCAAGACCCGCGCCCAGCACGGAACCCGGGAGGCCTTCCGGCTACGCGACGAGCACTTCGATGTACCTGAACCGCATGTGCCGGAGCCGCAGTAGCCAACCGCACGCGACGGCACCTACAGTGGGTGCTACGTTTACATAATCATCGGAGATCGTAAAGGCGGTACACATGTCCTCACCCGTTATCGTCGGTGCAGCCCGCACCGCCATCGGCCGGTCGTTCAAGGGGACACTGGTCAACACGCCGCCGGACGCGCTGCTGGGCGCGGTGCTGCCCGAGGTCGTCCGCCGCGCGGGCATCGACCCGTCGGCGATCGATGACATCATCATCGCCGAATCGCACTACGGCGGCGGTGACCTGGCCCGCTACGCGGCCCTGGTGGCCGGCTTCGAGAACGCACCCGGACAGGCCGTAAACCGGCACTGCGCGGGCAGCCTGACCGCTATCGGCAATGCGGCGGCCCAGATCGGTTCCGGTATGGAGCGGGTGCTGGTCGCCGGCGGCGTGCAGTCGCTGTCGATGACGCCGCTGATGAACCAGCGCATCCCCGGCCCGGAACTGAAGTTCGAGGAGCGCTGGCTGCCCCCGATCCATGTCGAGACCCCGGACGCGCCGTCGCGCGATATGTCGATCACCGTCGGCTGGAACACCGCGCAGTCCTATGGGCTGACCCGCGAGGAACTCGACGCGTGGGCGGCCCGGTCGCATCAGCGGGCGGTCGCGGCTCAGGACGCCGGCAAGTTCGATGACGAGATCGTGTCGCTGAAGGTGACCCAGCCCGACGGCTCGGTCATCGATTTCAGCGTCGACGAGCACCCCCGTCGCGATACGACCGTCGAGAAGCTCGCCGGCCTCAAAGTCCTGCATCCGGAGATCGAAGGATTCTCCATCACCGCGGGCAACAGCAGTGGCACCAACGACGCTGCCGCTGCTGTCGCACTGGTCGCCGACGATTACGCGACCGCGGAGAACCTCAACGTGCTCGCCACGGTACGGGCCTGGGGTTCTGTCGGCGTGCCTGCCAAGGACACCGGCCTCGGCGGAGTGAAGGTGATCGCCAAGGTGCTCGATCGCGCGGGTCTGAAGCCCTCGGACGTCACGCTGTGGGAGATCAACGAGGCCTTCGCCTCGGTGCCGGTGGCGGCGGTCCGCGAATACGGTCTCGACGAGGAGCGGGTCAATTACTCCGGTAGCGGCTGCAGCCTCGGCCATCCCATCGCGGCGTCCGGCGCGCGGATGATCACCACCCTGGTCTACGAACTGCAGCGGCGCGGCGGTGGCATCGGGGTGGCCGCCATGTGCGCCGGCGGCGGTCAGGGCGGCGGCGTGGTCATCGAGGTGTAGTCACCCGGCGGACTTACCCCGGCCCTTCGGGGCCGGGGTTTTCGTCTTGGCACCCGACTCGAGGCGGCGCGTCGCGTGTTCGAGGATGCACTCCAGGCCGAACTCGAAGTTGTTCTCGTCCGAGGCGCCGAAGCTGTGCCCCTCGCCGGTCACCTGCGCGAGCAGTGGCGCGACGTCGGGATCGATGACCAGGGTCTGGTCGAAGGCGCCGGGGCCCGCCTCGTCGGTCTGGTTCTTCTCGGCCAGGCGCTGCAACACCACCGATCCGCGCACGTGCAGGGTGACCGCCGAGTAGGTGTCGAAGGCATCCTCGGCGGACAGGCCGGCCTCGACCAGTCCGGCAATGGCCTTCTCCATCTCCAGCACACCGACCTTGGCGGCGCGCGGGCTCAGGGCGGCCCGGATGAGGATCAGATCGCAGAGAATCGGGTTGCCGGTGAACGTCTTTCGCATGGTGCGGGCATGATTGCGCAGTGTCTCGCGCCAATCCTTGGCCTCGACATACGGCGTCGCGAAGACGTATTCGCTCAGCGCACGATCGGTCATCGCGTTCAGCAGGTCGTCCTTCTTGCGGAAGTACCAGTAGATGCTGGTGACGCCGACTCCCAGATGCTTGCCCAGCAACGGCATGCTGAGGTTGTCGATCCCCACCTGCTCGGCGAGTTCGAACGCACCCTTGATGATGTCGTCGGGATTGATCGACCCGCGCTCGCGGCGCTGTCGTTTCTCGGCAACCGGCTTCGCCACTACGGCCACCTTTCCTCGTCAGAGCTCCAGCAGTGAACCGTCAAGCTTACCGGTAGGCATACCGTCGTGACGGTACGCGCATTCTCGCAGCGGTGATACCAGCCTCTCGGCCGGTTACCGTAATGAATATAGTAGTGTTTTCCGCAGTCCGACCTGCCCGTAGCAGCCGATTGCGAGGATGAAGAGTGGCCGACGAAATCCTGACCGAACGCCGGGACCGAACCCTGATCATCACCATCAACCGGCCGGAGGCGCGCAACGCCTTCAACCTGCCGGTGGCCAAGGGGTTGGCCGCTGCGATGGACGAGCTCGACGACAGCCCCGAGCTGTCAGTCGCGATCCTCACCGGCGCGGGCGGAAACTTCAGCGCCGGAATGGATCTCAAGGCGTTCGCCTCCGGTGAGCTGCCCTATGTCGAGGGACGCGGTATCGGCTTCACCGAGCGCCCGCCGCGCAAGCCGGTGATCGCCGCGGTCGAGGGTTACGCCCTGGCCGGCGGCACCGAGATGGTGCTGGCCACCGACCTGATCGTCGCGTCCCGCGAGGCCAAGTTCGGCATCCCGGAGGTCAAGCGCGGGCTGGTCGCCGGCGGCGGCGGGCTGCTGCGGCTACCGCACCGCATCCCGTATCAGAAGGCGCTCGAACTCGCGTTGACCGGCGAGAACTTCACCGCCGAGCAGGCCGCCGAGTGGGGCTTCGTCAACAAGCTGACCGAGCCCGGCGGTGCGCTCGACGGAGCGTTGGAGCTGGCGGCGAAGATCACTGCCAACGGACCGCTGGCCGTGGCGGCCACCAAGGAGATCATCGTCAAATCGGCCGAATGGAGCCGAAGCGAGATGTGGCAGAAGCAGAACGAGATCATGGGCCCGGTGTTCGGATCAAAGGATGCCATCGAGGGCGCCACCGCGTTCGCCGAGAAGCGCACGCCGAACTGGACCGGGAGTTAGTGGATCTCGGCTTCGCCGGCGCGGCCACCGTTGTCGTGGGAGGTGGTCGCGGCATGGGATTCGCGACGGCACAATGCCTTGCCGACGATGGAGCCAGGGTGGCGATCGTCGGCCGGTCGCTGGAGGTTCTCGACGCGGCGGCCGCGGAGCTGACCCGCCGGGGCAGCCCGGATGCCGTGGCGATCGTCGCCGACACCGCTGACGATGACAGTGTGCGGCGGGCGTTCGCCGAACTCGCAGACCGCTGGGGTGAGGTCAACGCACTGATCAACACCGTCGGTCCGGGTGCGGCGGGCAACTTCGAGGAGCTGACCGACCAGCAGTGGCAGGAGGCGTTCGACGCCGGACTGATGGGCATGATCCGCTGCGTGCGCGCTGCATTGCCGTTGCTGCGCAAGGCCGGCTGGGGACGTATCGTCAACTTCTCGGCACATTCCACGCAGCGGCAGAGCACCCGGCTGCCGGCCTATACCGCCGCCAAGGCCGCGGTGAACAGCGTCTCGAAGAACCTGTCGCTGCAGCTGGCGCCCGACGAGATCATGGTGAACGTGGTGTCCCCGGGCAGCATCTCCTCCGAGGCGCTGTTGGGCTGGGCCGGTTCGGTCGGTGTCGACGGTACCGACCCGTATGCCCTGATGTCGGCGATCGACGAGCACTTCGGGCATCCCGCGCACCTGCCGCGGGCGGGTCTGCCCAACGAAATCGGCCCGGTGGCGGCGTTTCTCGCCTCGAGGCGCAACTCCTACATGACCGGTGCCAACATCAACGTCGACGGCGGCAGCGACTACATCTGACGCGTTCGGTTGACCCGACCCGAGTGTGGGCACTGTAGGTAGATGACACGACGTTGCACGGCCATCCCGTGCCTGCTGGCCGTCGGCGCACTGTTGGCCGGCTGCAGTGGCGAGCCGGCACCGCAGACCCCGACCACCTCGTCGGCTGACCCGGCGCCGGCGCGTACGCCGCCCGCCGAACCGGCACGGTCCGGACCACCCGCGACCGCGCCGGTGGGTGCGGTGGTGCCGCTGGGCAATGCGCCGGAAGGCATCGTCGTCGGCTCGTCGGGCATCGCCGCCGCCGCGGTACGGCAACCGGACGGGATCGTGATCTTCGATGCGTCCACCGGCGCGCAGCGTGCCCGTGTCGGGACGCCGAGCGCCGCGCGCCACCTCAGCCTCGCCGGACCGGACGGCCCGGTACTGGCGCCACTGGAGGGTTCCGACGAACTGCTCGCCCTCCGGCTGGCCGACGGCCGCATCGACTTCACCGCCTCCGGTGTGGGCCGCCAGCCCCATGACGCGGCGGCGACGGCCGATGGCACCATCGTCGTCGCCAACGAGGGCGGCGGGGGTGTCGTGTTCGTCCGCGACGGCCGGGTGACCGGGTCGTTGCCCGCGGGCCCGACCCAACCGGGAGGCGTTGCGGCCGTGGGGAATTACGCGGCAGTCGCGGATGTCCAGGGCAACGGCGTGTGGGTCTACGATGCGGCGACGCGACGGCAGGTCGCCCAGGCCCCGGTGGGGACCAAGCTGACGCACGCGATCGCACTGACCGGGGACCTGGCCGCCTTCGCCGATACCGATGGCGGTGCCGTCCTGATCGAACGCATCGGTCCGCAGATCACCGAGGTGGCCCGGGTCGACGCGCCGGGGAAGCCGTACGGGTTGGCCTTCGACAGCAGCAACGATCGCCTGTACATCACGTTGACCGAGTCGAATCTGCTCCGGGTGGTCGACATCGCCGACCCGGCCACCGCGCGCGTACTCGCCGACATCCCGACGGTGCAGCAGCCCAATTCCGTCGCGGTCGATCCCCGGTCGGGGGCTGTGCTGGTCACCGGCAGCAATGGTGCAGGTACCGGCAGCGTGCAGATCGTCGGCACCGATCTGCTGCCCGCTTCCTAGCGCTGTCGCAACCCGCGGTCAGCCGGGCTTTGCGCAGGTCGGCGTGCCCGAAGCGGGCTTGCGGAATGCACTACCGATAGGTATACAGTATGTATGTCTGAACGGGTGGTGCGGCGCCGGTGACCGTCACCGACAACGTAGGTACGGCGGTCCTGTACGAGGTCGCCGGGGCCGGGGTCGCGGTGATCACGCTCAACCGCCCCGAACGCCTCAATTCCTGGGGTGCCGACATCTCCCGCGGTGTCTACACCTGCTTCGACCGCGCCGAGGACGACCCGGATGTCCGGGCCATCGTGCTGACCGGTACCGGGCGCGGATTCTGCGCCGGCGCCTACCTGGGCGATATGGCCGGCCTCGGCGAATCGATCAGCGGGGACACCGATGTCAGCACGATCGTCGGCGAACGACATCCACATTTCCTCACCACGGTGGCCAAGCCCGTCATCGCCGCCATCAACGGCGCCTGCGTCGGGATCGGCCTGACCCACGCGCTCATGTGCGATGTCCGATTCGCCGCAGCCGGTGCCAAGTTCGCGACGGCCTTCCCGCGCCGCGGCCTGATCGCGGAGTACGGCATCAGCTGGATTTTGCCCCGACTGGCCGGCTGGGGTGCTGCCGCCGACCTGTTGCTGTCCGGGCGCACATTCCCCGCCGAGGAAGCCGCCGGGCTCGGTCTGGTCAAAGAGGTTGTGGCACCGGATGATCTGCTACCGACCGCCATCGCCTACGCGGAGGATCTGGCGCGCAACTGCTCGCCGGCCTCGATGGCCGTCATCAAGGCGCAGTTGTACGGCGACGCCGGTGACCCGGTGACCGCGGTCAGTGCCCGCGCCGAGACGCTCATGCACGAATCGATGAAGCGGCCCGACCTGATCGAGGGAATCACGGCGTTCTTCGAGAAGCGCCCGCCGAACTTCCCACCCCTGAAAGGTGCCTGAGATGACCGAAACACCCGAGAAGTTGCCCTATCTGGCGGTGGACGTCGACAACCACTACTACGAGCCGATCGACGCGTTCACCCGGCACCTGCCCAAGGAATTCCGCACTCGTGGTGTGCAGATGGTCCAGGACGGTAAGCGCACGCTGGCGCTGTTCGGTGGCACCGTCAACCATTTCATCCCGAATCCGACCTTCGACCCGATCATCGAGCCGGGATGTCTGGACCTGCTGTTCCGCGGTGAGATACCCGAGGGCGTCGATCCGGCGTCGCTGATGAAGGTCGACCGGCTCTCCGAGCATCCCGAGTATCAGAACCGTGAGGCCCGGCTGGCCGTGCTGGACCGGCAGCGCCTCGAAACCGTTTTCATGCTGCCGACGTTCGCCTGCGGCGTGGAGGAGGGGCTCAAGCACGATATCGAGGCCACCATGGCCTCGGTGCATGCGTTCAACCTCTGGCTCGACGAGGACTGGGGTTTCGAGCGACCCGATGGTCGCTTCGTGTCGGCGCCGATCATCTCGCTGGCCGACCCGGTCAAAGCCGTCGAGGAGGTCGAGTTCGTCATCGGTCGCGGCGCCAAGCTGGTCTGCGTGCGGCCCGCCCCGGTTCCCAGCGCGGTCAGGCCACGCTCCCTCGGCGACCCGGTCCATGACCCGGTATGGGCCCGGCTGGCCGAGGCCGGCGTCGCGGTGGTGTTCCATCTGTCCGACTCCGGATACATGGCGGTCCCGGCGCTGTGGGGCGGCAGCGGTGTCTTCAAGGGGTTCGGCCGGCGTGATCCGCTCGACATGGTGATCATGGACGACCGCGCCATTCACGACACCATGGCCTCGATGATCGTGCACCAGGTGTTCACCCGGCACCCCAACCTCAAGGTGTGCAGCATCGAGAACGGCTCGTACTTCGTCTACCGGCTGATCAAGCGACTCAAGAAGGCGGCCAACAATGCGCCGTACCACTTCACCGAGGATCCGGTCGAGCAACTGCGCAACAACGTCTGGATCGCGCCGTACTACGAGGATGACGTGAAGCTGCTCGCCGACACCATCGGGGTCGACAAGATCCTGTTCGGTTCGGACTGGCCGCACGGCGAGGGGCTGGCCGACCCGACCACCTTCACCGCCGACATCCCGCAGTTCCCCGAGTTCAGTCGGGAGGACACCCGGAAGGTGATGCGCGACAACGCCCTTGAGCTGCTCGGTGACGTCAATCGGGTCGCGCCCGGGGTGCGTGACCTCACGGCGTCGGTGTAACCGCGGTGCCCGAGTGGACCATCGGCGCCGTCATCGACGCCATCGCCGACGTGGTGCCCGACCGGGAGATGACGGTCTGCGGGCCCCGACGCATGACGTTCGCCGAGGGCGCGGACCGGACCCGGCGGCTGGCAGCCTTCCTGGCCGGCCACGGACTCGGCGTCCACCGCGAGCGAGATGAATTGCAGCGCTGGGAATGCGGGCAGGATCGCGTCGCGCTGATCATGCACAACGACCGCTATCCCGAGATGGTGATCGGGTGCCTGAAGGCCCGGACGGTGCCGGTCAACGTCAACTACTACTACTCGCCCGGCGAGGTCGCCGACCTGCTGGCCTACCTGCGTCCGCGGGCGGTGATCTACCACCGCTCACTCGGAGACAGGTTCGGCCCGATCCTCGGCGGGGACGGCCCGGACGCCCGGCTGTTGATCTCGGTCGACGACGGCGACGGGACCGAATTGCCGGGGGCGGTGCGCCTGGACGATGCACTGGCGCAGGCGGACCCCGGTATGGTCCCGCAGGCATCGCCGGATGACCTGCTGATGATCTGCACCGGCGGGACCACCGGCCGGCCCAAGGGCGTGATGTGGCGCCAGGGAGACATCTACGTGTCCTCGATGAACGGGGCCGACCACGACGCGGTCGGGGAGATCCACGACAAGGTGGCCCATGCCGGTCCGCCGTGGTTCGCCGTGTCACCGCTGATGCACGCCGCCGGCATGTGGACCGCGTTCTCCGGGTTGCTGTCCGGGCAGACGGTGGTGCTGCACGACACCAAGGCCAGGTTCGACCCCCGCGCGGTTCTGGAGACCGCGCAGCGTGAGCGGGTCGGCCTGATGACGATGGTCGGTGACGCGTATGCCGCGCCGCTGGTGGCAGAACTCGACCGCGCGACCTATGACCTGTCGGGATTGTTCGCCATCGGAACCGGCGGTGCGGCCACCAATCCGAAACACCAACGCGCACTGCTGGAACACATTCCCCAGATCACCATCATCAACGGGTTCGGCTCGTCGGAGACCGGCAACATGGGGTTCGGGCACACGCAGCGCCACACCGAGACGGCGGACACCTTTCAGTTGCGCGCGGGCGGATTGGTGCTCGCCGAGGACTACAGCCGTTTCCTGGCGCCCGGCGAAGATCAGGTCGGCTGGGCGGCTCGTAACGGACGGATACCACTGGGTTACTTCGAGGATTCCGAGGCCACCGAACGCACCTTCCCCGAGGTCGCCGGCGAGCGGGTCGTCGTGTCCGGGGACCGCGCCGCCCTCGCGGCCGACGGGTCGTTGCGCCTCTACGGGCGGGACTCGCTGGTGATCAATACCGGTGGCGAGAAGGTGTTCGTCGAGGAGGTGGAGGCGGCGTTGCGCACCCACCCCGATGTCGTCGACGCGCTGGTGGTGGGCCGGCCCAGCGATCGGTGGGGGGAGGAGATCGTGGCGATCGTGGCGCTCAAGCCCGACGCGGACCAGAGCGCCGATGTGCTGCGTGCGCACAGCTGCGCATCGCTGGCGCGCTTCAAGGCGCCCAAGGACGTGATGTTCGTCGAGCAGGTCCGTCGGCTCGGGAACGGCAAGGCCGATTATCGGTGGGCCAAGGACGTTGCCGTGGGGAAGGTGGGGACGTGACCCGATCCGGTGCCGGACACCGCGTGATCGACTGCCTGGCCAACGTGCACTTCGGTGAGACGGCGCAGCAGCCGACGTTCATGACGAAGGTCCGCGACGACTACTTCAAGGGTCCGGCGTCGATGTACGAGCCGATCGAACTGTCGGCGCTGCTCGAGGAGATGGACTCATACGGGGTGCAGAAGGCGATCCTGATGGATTCGCTCACCACACCCTCGGTCACGGCGCGCAAGTTCGCCGACGCCCACCCGGAACGGTTCGCACTGGCCATCGGCGGGGTCAACCTGCTGCGGCCGATGCCGTCGCTGCGTGACCTGTCGGCCATCGTCCGGGATCTGCCCGTGGCGTATGCCGTTGTCGGGCCCAGCTTCTGGGGTGACGGACAGTATCCGCCCAGTGATGCCGTGTACTACCCGCTCTACACCAAGTGCGCGGAACTGGAATTGCCGCTGTGTGTGAACACCGGAATTCCCGGGCCGCCGATCCCCGGCGAGGTGCAGAATCCCATTCACCTGGACCGGGTCTGCGTGCGGTTCCCGGAGTTGAAGCTGTGCATGATCCACGGGGCCGACCCCTGGTGGGATATCGCCATCCGGATGTTGCTCAAGTATCAGAACCTGCGGTTGATGACCTCGGCGTGGTCACCGAAACGCCTGCCGGACAGCCTGTTGCACTACATGCGGACCCGCGGCCCGAAGAAGATCATCTTCGCCTCCGATTTCCCGGTGTTGCGCATGCACCGGGTAGTGCCCGAGGCGCTGGCACTGGATCTGCCCGCCGATGTGCTCGACGACTACCTCTACAACAACGCCGCCGAGTTCTTCTTCGGCGAGACCGCGGACACGAGGAGCGCAAAGGATATGAGGAACTGATGGACCGTTACGAACTGCGCAGGCTGGACTACAGCCTGACCGAGGACCACAAGGATCTGCAGGCGGCGTACAAGCATTTCTTCACGACGCACTGCGATATCGAGACCGTGCGCGCCGCCGAACCGACCGGCTACGACAAGAGTCTGTGGGAACGGCTGTGCGCCATGGGCGCAACCACCATGGGACTGCCGGAAGCCGTCGGCGGCGACGGTGCGACGCTGGTCGACCTGACCCTGGTCGCCGAGGAGATCGGCCGGTCGCTGGCCCCGGTGCCGTGGATCGACCATGTGGTCGCGGCCCGGTTGCTGGCGCGGCTGGGCGCCCTCGACACCGAGGCGGCTGCCGATATCGTCAACGGCACGCAGCTGGTGGCCATCGATGCCCAGCAGATCGCACCGAACGGGCCGCGGTTGATCGCGGCGGGCTCGATCGCCGGGCAGATCATCATCCGCGACGGGGCCGACGTGGTGAAGCTCGACTACTCCAGCCAGCCAGCCAAGGTCGACAACATCGGCAAGCTGCCGATGGCATGGGTGGATCCCGCCGCGGCCGACAGCCGGGAAGTACTGGGTAGCGGCGCGCCAGCGCTGTCCGCCTACCAACGTGCGCTGGACGAGTGGCAGCTGCTGACGGCCGCCGCACTGGTCGGGCTGGTGGAGGAGACCATGACCATTGCCGCCGAGTTCGCCAAGACCCGCTACACCCTCGGTGTGCCGATCGGCACGCTGCAGGGCATCTCGCATCCGCTGGCCAATATCGCCATCACCGTGCAGAGCGGACGCGGCCTGGCAAGACGAGCGGCCTGGTTCCTGGACAACGAACCCGATGAGCGGCCCGAACTCGCGCCCTCGGCGTTCGTCTTCATGTCCGAGGAGGCCGCCAAGGCCGCCACGATGGCGGTGCATGTGCAGGGCGGGCTCGGCGTGTCGGCCGAGGCGGCCGCGACTGCGTATCTGGTGCGGGCCCGCGGTTGGGCGCTGGCCGGCGGGGACCCGGGGGCCGTCGCGGTGCACATCGCGCGAATCGTTTCGGCCCGTGAGAGCGCGGAGGCGTAACCATGGATTTCTCCGTTGTCGACCTGTCCGATGAGGACAAGGCGTTTCAGACCGAGTTGCGTGGCTTCCTGGCCGAGGTGGTGACCGAGGATGTCATCCGCCACGACCGCGAGACCGGCGACAATTTCCATGAGGGTGTGCATCTGGCTCTCGGCGCGGCGGGCTACCTGGAGAAGGAGTTCAGGTCCGAGGCGGACGGTGGATTTACACGGGTGCAGTCGCGTATCTGGGCTCTGGAGCGCCGCCGGGCCGAGGTGCCGTGGGTGACCTGGGGGACCACCATCATGATCGCCCGGTCGGTCGCCAAGTTCGGCTCCGACGAGATCCGCGATGACGTGCTGCGCGGGGTATTCGACGGCACCGTGCGGATGGCATTGGGCTATACCGAGCCCGAGGGCGGTTCCGATGTCGCCACCTGCAAGACCCGTGCCGTCCGGGATGGCGACCAGTGGGTGATCAACGGGTCCAAGATGTTCACCACCGGCGCGCACAACTGCACGTACGTCTTCCTGATCACCAACACCGATCCGCAGGCGCCGAAACACAAGAGCCTCACCATGTTCCTGGTGCCGCTGGACACACCCGGCGTCGAGATCCAGGGCATCCGCACCGTCGACGGTGACCGGACGAACATTGTCTACTACTCCGACGTGCGCGTCGATGACAAGTACCGCCTCGGCGAGGTCAACGGCGGCTGGAGTGTGGTGCGCGAACCACTCGACGCCGAGCACGGCGCCGTCGCGGCGGCCGATGACGGGCTGGCCGATGTCGCGATCATGGCGCATCAGGCCGGCTTCATGGTCGAAGCCGCCGACAATGTTGCCGCGCTGGTGGGTGAATCGGGTGCCGTGGACGACGGTTCGGTCGCATATCGGTTGGGCCGCAGCATCGCCCGTATCGAGGCCTCGCTGTCGGCGCCGAGCATCTTCGGTCGGGTGGCGCTGGCGCAGACCATGCGCGATGTCGCCCCCGACCTGATGGATGTCGCCGGACCGGTCGCGGCACTACCGCTCGGCGCCGAGGGGGGTGCTGATGACCGCAGCGAGTACATCTACCGGTTCGCGCCGCTGGTCGGCATCTACGGTGGGACGCTGGAGGTGTTCCGAAACATGATCGCCCAGCATGTGCTGGGCCTGGGCAAACCCAATTACTCGCCGCCCAAGGCCAAGGTTTCCTAGCCGCGAGCAGTCGCGTGTGCCCCCGAAATCTCAGAGTTTCGGGGGCACATGCGGCTCCTCGCGCCTTTCAGTGGGCGGCCAGTACCGGCGGATCGACCGCCGCCGGGTCCGGGTTGGCGATCGGCAGGCCCATGAACCGCCGCGCGTTGTCACCCATGAAGTCGTAGGTGCGGCGCATGTCCATGCCCTCGGCGTAGCGCCAGAACCCCTTCGGCTCGGCGAGGCCCTCCGGGTGCGGGTAATCCGAGCCGAACAGCACCTTGTCCCAGCCGACGGTGTTCACCACGTCGGATACGCAGCCCTCCCAGAACGGGCTGACCCAGATGTTGCGCCGGAACACGTCGTGCGGATGTTCCGGGAAGTTCTGCGGCATCTTCTTCTGCAGGTCCGCGAAGTCGTGGAACAACGGGAAGATCCAGCCGCTGCCGTTCTCGACGCTGGCCACCCGCAGTTTCGGGAACCGGGTCAGCGTGCCGTGGCAGATCAGCGCGGTGATCATATCGGCGATCTCGCGGTGGCCCAGCACCATCCACCGGAAAGCGCTCTGCGCCATGAAGTTCTGTGTGTAGGGCGGCTCCCACCTACCGACATAATCGTCCAGCGGCGGGTAGCTGGCGTGCAGCACGACGGGCAGCCCGGCGGCCTCGACGTCGCGCCAGAACGGGTCGAATTCCGGCAGGGCGGGGGAGCGCCAACCGTGCAGTCCGTTGACCGGGCCCGGCTTGATCAGCGCGACCTTGGCCCCGCGGTCCAGGATCCAGGCCAGTTCGCGCTGCGCCGCGTCGACCTCGGAGAGGTTGATGATCGGTGTGGTGAACACCCGGTCGGCGTAGTTGAAGCTCCAGTGTTCGTGGATCCACTCGTTGAGGGCGTGCACGATGGCCAGCGTCAGCGCGGGATCGTCGGCGCTGGAATGCTCGATCAGGCTGCCCAGGGTGGGGTAGTTGAGTGCCTCGGTGACGCCCTGACGGTCGAGTTCGCGGACCCGCGCCTCGGGATTGCGGGTCGCCTCGGGTGCCTCGATGGCCTTGCCCTGCATCTCGCGCAGCGTCTGGCCCTCGGTGTTCTCGCCGGCGAAGAACTTCTCATGCGCCCCGGGTGCGGCGACCCGCTCGAACGTCGGGTTGGGGATGAAGTCGGTGACGCGATTGTTGATCACGACCCGGGTCTGCCTGCCGAACTGCCCGTACTGGACCGCGCGGCTGTACTTCTCGGGCAGGAACTTGGTCAGGGCGTCGGCGGTTTCGTACATGTGCTGGTCGGCATCGAAGATCGGTGCGTCGCGAAACTGCTCGGTCATGGTGGTGTTCCTTTTCTCCGGCGAGCAGACTCGTGTACCCCTGAATGCGTTGTCTTTTGGGGGTACACGCGTCTGCTCGCGGTCACAGTGTCAGGACGGTGGCGCCCGCGGTGCCGGGTGCGCCGTACAGCTGGGCGAAGCCGACGCGGGGGTTTCCGGGTACCTGCCGGTCACCGGCCTCGCCGCGCAGTTGGCGCACCAGCTCGTGGATCTGACGCAGACCGGACGCGCCGATCGGCTCGCCGTTGGCGATCAGCCCGCCGTCGGTGTTGACCGGCAGCGAACCGCCGATCTCGGTGGCGCCGTCGGCGAGCAGCTTCTCCTGATCACCGTCGGCGCAGAACCCGCACTCGGCCAGGTGGATGATCTCGGCCCCGGCGTCGGTGTCCTGCAGCTGCACGACATCGACGTCCCCGGGTGCGACACCGGCTTTTTCGAACGCCGCCCGGGCGGCGTACACCGTGGGCGCCACATCCTCGGTGACGGGTGCACAGGTGGTGTTGACCTCGTAGGCGCCATACCGGCGGGTGCGCACCTCGACCGCCTTCAGGTACACCGGCTTCGTCGTGTACCGGCGCGCGATATCGGCGCGGCACATCACCACCGCGGCCGCACCCTCGTCGGGGGCGCAGAACATGTACTGGGTCAACGGATAGTTCAGCATCGGCGAGTTCAGGATGTCGTCCTCGGCGATGGGTTTGCGACGGAAGGCGTTCGGGTTCAGTGCGCCGTTACGCAGATTCTTGTTCGCGACCTTGGCCAGGGTGCGCTGGGAGATGTCGTGATCGTGCAGATAGCGGTTGGCCTTCATGCCGAAGAACTGGGTGGTCAGGTACTGGCCGTTCTCGGCGTACCAGGCGGGCATGCCGACCAGGGCGGGGTCCTCGGTGAACGCACCGCGTGGATGCTTGTCCAGCCCGACCGCGATCCCGATGTCGTAGTCGCCCAGTCGTATTCCGTCCGCGCAGACCTTGGTTGCGCTGGCCGCCGTCGCGCAGGCGTTGAAGACGTTGGTGAACGGGATCCCCGACAGGCCGACCATCCCGACGATGGCGTCTGGGTTGGCGACGGTCCAGCTGCCACCGGTGGCGGCCCCGATGTCCTTCCAGTCCACTCCGGCGTCGGCGACGGCGGCGACGATGGCGTCAACGCCCATCGCCATGGCGGATTTGCCCTCGAACCGGCCGAACGGATGCAACCCGACCCCGATGATGGCGACGTCGTTCATGATGCTCCCAGGGGCTTGAAGGCGAAGGTGACGATCTCGTCGCCGTCGGCATCGGTGGTGAACGGAATCATGGTGAGCTCGACCGGCATGCCGAATTCCAGCTTGGCCGGGTCGTTCTCGGTCAGTCGACCCTCCACCCGGATGACGGGGTTGTCCTCGGAGCCGAGTTGGACCAGGCCCACACCGAATGGCACGAAGTCCGTGCCGGTCGGCCCCCGGTACGGCGGGCCGGGTGCGAAGCCCTGGGTGGTCCAGGCGATGAGCGTTCCGCGGCGGGGTAGCTGCTCGGCGGTCATCGCGGCGCTGCTGCACGACGGGCAATGACATTGCACGGGGAACGTCGTCGCGCCGCAGGTGCCACACCTGCTTCCGATCAACGCGGGTTCGGCGTCCGGCCAGGTGGAAATCTCTGCTGCCAGCGCTTTCGGCATCGGGCCTCCTTGCGATCGACGAACTGAGCGAGCCAACTGTAATTCTTACAGTATCGTAGTACCGCAACATCGGGAACTGGAGGTCGTGATGAGCGAAGTCGTGGCCGATCCGTCGAGCGTGCAGCTCGGCAGCCGGGTGGGCGCGCGCGCCGAGAAGCGGATGCTGATCGACGGGGCGCTGGTGTCCGCGGCCTCGGGCGCCGAGTTCGACAACCTCAGCCCCGCGACCGGGCGGCTGCTCGGGACGACCGCGGCCGCCGGACCCGAGGACATGGACGCCGCGATCGGTGCCGCACGCCGTGCCTTCGACACCACCGACTGGGCCACCAACCGCGCGCTGCGCCGGCGCACCCTGCTGCAGATGCAGGACGCGATCGAGTCCGAGCAGGAGGACCTGCGGGCGGAGTTGATCGCCGAGGTCGGTTGTCCGGTGATGACAACCGAGAATGCCCAGTTGGACTGGCCATTGGCCGATGCGCTGCGTTACCCGGCCCGCCTGATCGACGACTTCGAATGGGAGCGGCGGTTGGACGGGGGCGGGTTGTTCGGTGACCGCAACGCCCGCACCGTGGTCAAGGAACCGGTCGGTGTCGTCGCCGCGATCACCCCGTCCAACTTCCCGATCGAGGTGATCCTCAACAAGCTCGGCCCGGCGCTGGCTGCCGGGAACACCGTGGTACTCAAACCGGATCCGCACACGCCGTGGAATGCCACCCGGCTGGGCCGATTGATTGCCGAGCGCACCGACATCCCGGCGGGTGTGGTCAATGTCGTTCCGACACCGTCCAATGAGGTCGCCGGCCTGCTCGGCACCGATCCGCGGGTGGACATGGTGTCATTCACCGGGTCGACCGCGGTGGGTCGGCACCTGATGCGCGTCGGCGCGGACACCATGAAGCGCACCTTCCTCGAACTCGGCGGCAAGTCGGCGATGATCGTGCTGGCGGACGCCAACCCGGCGCACATCGTCCCCGGCGCGATCGGGGCGTGCGTGCACGCCGGCCAGGCGTGCGCGGCGAACACCCGGATGTTGGTACACCGCAGCCTGTTCGACGAGGCGGTGGCGACCGTGACGCATGCGTTCGGCGGTGTCCCGGTGGGTGACCCGGCGCTGCCCAGCACCCTGGTCGGCCCGCTCATCAGCGCCACGCAGAAACAACGGGTGCTCGACGCGGTCGAGCGGGCCCGACGCGACGGTGCGCGGATCGTCGTCGGTGGTGGTGAACCCGACGGACTGCCCGACCATCTGGCCGGTGGTCATTTCGTGGCACCGACGCTCATCGTCGGCGCCGAACCGGGATCGTCGATCGCCCGGGACGAGGTGTTCGGCCCGGTGCTGGTGCTGATCCCGTTCGACGATGACGGGGAGGCGGTGCGCATCGCCAACGACAGTGCGTTCGGGCTGGCCGGGGCCGTGGTGTCCCGATCGCCCGAGCGGGCGATGGGTATCGCCCGCCGGATCCGCACCGGCGCGATCGGCGTCAACGGCGGCATGTACTACGGGGCTGATGCGCCGTTCGGCGGCTACAAGAACAGCGGTGTCGGAAGGCAATGTGGCATCGAGGGTTTCGCGCAGTACACCGAGACCAAGACCATCGGCTGGCGGCTACCGCGTCAGGGGTAGGCCGGGTCACGTCGTCAGCGGATCGGGTCGAAGGTCACCGGCACCGCGGTGGGGGAGCGGAAGGGCTGACCGAAGATGTGCGGATCCTCGGTGGTGTCGAGCCGGATGTTCTCGATCCGGCTCAGCAGGCTTTCGATGGCGACCCGGGTCTCCATCCGGGCCAGGTGCAGACCCAGGCAGGTGTGCTCACCCGCGGCGAAGGTGATGTGCGGGACCCTGTCCCGGAAGATGTCGAATTCCTCGGAGCGCACCCACCGGTTCTCGTCGCGGTTGGCCGAGCCGATGCACACGTCGATCACCGCGCCGGCGGGCAGTGCGACACCGCCCAGTTCGGTATCCACCGATGCCGAGCGTTGCACGGTGGTCAGCGGAGTCTCATAGCGCAGCCCCTCCTCGATGGCCGCGCCGATGAGATCGTGATCGCGCTCTACCGCGGCGAATTGGTCGGGGTGGGTGAGTAGGAGATACAACAGGTTGCCCGAGGACCGGAAGGTGGTCTCCAGGCCGGCCGGGAGCAGCAAGCGCAGAAACGAATAGATCTCTTCATCGGTGAGCTTCTCGCCGTCGACCTCGGCGGTCACCAGATCACCGATGATGTCGTCGGTAGGCGCCGAGCGGCGCAACTCGATCTGGTTCAGAAAGTAGTCCTTGAGCGCCGCCGAGGCTTCGAAGGCCCGCTTGTACTTGACGTGATAGCTGATCAGCTCGACCGCCCGGCCGCGGAACCAGGCGAGATCCTCCTCGGGTAGTCCGAGCAGGGTGGAGATGACCCGGGTGGGGAACTCGAAGGTGAAGTCGCGGACCAGATCTGCCCGGCCGGTGTCGATGAACTCGTCGATCAACCGCTCGCAGATGGGGCGGACGATCTCGGGCTCCCACCGTTTGAGTGACTTGGCCTTGAAGGCGGTGGTGACCAGGTTGCGGTGCGCTCTGTGCAACGGACCTTCCATCGCGAGGATGGACGGACCGATGAACAGGCCGATGGTGTCGTCATAGATCTTGGAGTTGAACGACTTCGAGTCCCGGAACACGGTGTTGACCGCGTCGAACGACACTGCCGCGTACTGATGCCGCGGGCGGAACTCGTCGGGCGTCTTCGACCAGTCCATCACGCTGCCCTCGAAGACACCGTGTCGGGACCGGTGGGCGGCGAAGTACGGATACGGATCCCGCAACAGACTGAAGGTGTCGCCCAGTTCGGCTGCCAGGTCCAGATCGTCCTGCGTTTGGCTGTCCACGCGTCGCACCTGCCTCCATGCCGGACTCCAACTTGATACTGTATGGCTTACAGTAACATGCCCGGTCCGATCGGATCGACGGTTCGGCGCCGCCGGGTGGCCAGTACCGGAGGGAGTTGAAGCCCATGAGCGCAACCGAGGAGCGGGTCGAGCCCGGCACGAGTCCCCATGCCGTGCTGCAACGGCAGCGGCGGGCTTTTGTCGAGGCGGGCCCGCCCGATGTCGCGCTGCGGCGCAATCGCATCGACCGGCTGCTGGCTCTGGTGCTGGACAACACCGATGCCTTCGTCGACGCGATGGCCGCCGATTTCGGCACCCGATCACGCGCGGCATCGCTGTTCACCGAGGTGGTCGGGATGATCCCGGTGATCGAACACACCAGAGCGCATGTGCGGCAATGGATGCGCGCCACCAAGCTGATGCGCGCCATGCGCCCGGCCGGGCTGTGCGCCGAGGTCGAACCCGCGCCGCTGGGTGTCATCGGGATCATCGGGCCGTGGAACTTCCCGTTGAACCTGGTGGTGCTCCCGGCCGCGGCCGCCTTCGCGGCGGGTAACCGGGTGATGATCAAGATGTCCGAGGTGACCTCCCGGACTGCGGATCTGATGGCCGCGCTGGCCCCGCGCTACTTCGACCAGACCGAACTCGCCGTCGTCGTCGGCGGACCCGATGTCGCGGCGGAGTTCGCCGCACTGCCCTTCGACCACCTGTTCTTCACCGGCTCGCCGGCGGTCGGATCGCTGGTGCAGCGCGCCGCGGCGGCCAATCTGGTGCCGGTGACATTGGAACTGGGTGGCAAAAATCCCGTCGTCGTCGCGCCCGATGCGGACCTGCACCGGTCGGCCGCGCGAATCGCCCGGGCCCGCATGGTCAACGGCGGGCAGGTCTGTGTATGTCCGGACTACGTGTTCGTCCCGCACTCCCGGATCGCGGAGTTCGTCGAGACCGTCACGGCGACATGGCAGTCCATGTTCGCCGGCATCGTCGACAACGACGACTACTGCTCCAGCGTGGACCGGGCGAACTTCGACCGCGTGGTCCGCCTGATCGAGGATGCCCGTGACCGCGGGGCGACCGTGCGGACGGTCAACCCGGCCGGGGAGGCGTTACCGCATCGCGCGAGCCGCAAGATCGCGCCGACCCTGCTCACCGGGGTCGACGATTCGATGGCCATCGCATCCGAGGAGGTCTTCGGCCCCGTGCTGTCGGTCCTCGGTTACGCCGGCCCGGACGAGGTCATCGCCTACATCAATGCCCGGCCGGCGCCGCTGGTCGCCTACTGGTTCGGGCCCGATGGGGCCGGCTTCCGTGACTTCGTGGCCAACACCCGCAGTGGCGGCGTCGCTCGCAACGACTTTGCCGCACAGATGGTCCCGTCGGCCGCGCCGTTCGGCGGTGTCGGGCGCAGCGGGATGGGCTCCTACCACGGCAAGGCCGGTTTCGACACGTTCAGTCACCACCGCACCGTGGTGGGCACCGATCTGCCGTTCAGCTTGACCGGGTCGGCCGCTCCACCGTTCCGGCGGGGGATGCGGATGTATGCCGACATGTCACTGGGGTTGGCGCGCCGCCGGACCCGGCGCAGGCTGCGGAGTCGCTGAGCGTCATCGATTCGCTGCGCCCGCCCGGGTCACCTGCTCGCGCGCCCAGCGATAGTCCGCCTTGCCCGCCGGGCTGCGCACGATCACCGGACGGAAGACGATGTCCTTGGGCAATTTGTATCGGGCGATGGACGTCTCGGCGTGCCTGATGAGCTCATCGGCGCCGGCCGCGGCGCCGTCGGCGAGCGCCACCACGGCCACCACCTCGGCGCCCCAGCGCTCACTGGGCCGGCCGGCCACCACGACATCGGCGACCGCTGGATGAGAGGCGATCGCCGACTCGACCTCCTCGGCGAAGATCTTCTCACCACCGGAATTGATGGTGACCGAGTCGCGGCCGAGCAATTCGATTGCGCCACTTCCGAGATGCCGGGCGCGGTCGCCGGGCACCGCGAACCGGACACCGCCGATCACCGGAAAGGTCGCCGCGGTCTTGGCGGCATCGCCCTTGTAGCCCAACGGGACGAAGCCGCGCTGTGCCAGCCAGCCGAGTCCGTCATGGGCGGGTTCCAGCACGGCGCTCAGATCCTCGGCCACCACGCAGGTGTCCGGGCCGGCGGTGAACGTACCGGTCGAGACCGCCCCGGGAGCCGACATGTGACTCATCTGGGCGCCGGTCTCCGAGGACCCGACCCCGTCGATCACGATGAGACCGGGTTTGGCGTCGATCAGCTTCTGTTTGACGTACGGGGTGAGTTGCGCGCCGCCGTTGGCGACCACGGCCAGCGACGACACATCGGCCGTGCCGCCGGCGATGGCGGCCAGCAGCGGCCGGGCCATCGCGTCACCGACAACGGTGGCGACCGCCACCTGCTCACGTTCGATGGTGCGCACCACCTCCTCGGCGTCGAAGCGGTCCACGGTGCCCGCGAAGACGAGGGTCTGACCGGTGGTGATCGCCGTCATCGCGGCCCATTGCGCGGCACCGTGGATGAGCGGGGGCAGGATGAGCAGCCTGGTGCCCGGGTTCTCGATCACCCGCGCGACGATCTCGTCGACGGAGGCGGCGCATTCACCGGTGACCATGTTGCGACCTCCGAAGGCCGCCATGAAGATGTCGTGCTGGCGCCACAGCACGCCCTTGGGCATACCCGTCGTGCCGCCGGTGTAGAGGACGTAGAGGTCATCGGGGCAGGGCCGCACCGGAGGCGCCGGCACGTCGGCGGTGACGATCGACTCATAATCCACGGCGCCGGGCAGCAATTCGTTGCCGGAGTCATCGGCGATCTGGATGAGCACCCGCAGGTTCGGGAGGCCGTCGCGGATTTCGGCGACCCGGGGCGCGAATGCGGCGTGGTACAGCAGCGCGGAGGCCGCCGAATCGGCCAGCAGATACTGCAATTCGGCGGCCACGTATCGGTAGTTGACGTTGAACGGTGCCACCCGGGCGCGGAAGCACCCGAGCAGGCCCTCGACGAACTCCGGTGCGTTGTGGGCGTAGATGCCCAGCAGATCCTGGCCCACCTGGTGGCCGGACAACGATGCGCGATCGGTGTGGCAGCCGAGCCCCTGCGCGTGCAGATATGCCGCCAGCCGCTGCGAGCGGTCCACGATCTGGGCGTAGCTGACGCGACGGTCACCCTGGATCACCAGGGTCCGGTCCGGGACGGCCGCGGCGACAGCCTCTGCGACGGCGGCGACGGCGTACTCGGTCATATCGTCCTCCACTGGTCGAGGAGTTCATCGGTGGTGGTGATGGTGGCCAGCAGGGACAGGCTGTTGTCGATGACGGCCTGGCCGTATTCGGCGGGGAAACCGGCGACCGCGTCGCGGGGCAGCACCACGCGGTAGCCGGCATTGACTGCGTCCATCACCAGGTTGGGGATCGCGATGTTCAACGAGACCCCGACGGCGACGATGGTCGTGATACCCAGATTGCGCAACACCGCGTCCAGATCGGTACCGCCCATCGGTCCCACGCCGTGCCGGCGCGTCAGCACCAGATCCTCGGGCTCCGGACCGAATTCGGGTAGCAGCGTGGCGCCCTCGCTGCCGGGGGCGATGTCCACGGCGCGCTTACCCGCGGCGAACAGCCGGGCGTTGTGGTTGGAACCGCGGCCGTCTGGGCGGCGCTGGACCAGACAGTGCACGACCTGGTGCCCGGCGGCCCGGGCCGCCGGCAGCAGTCGCGCGATGTTGGGCAGCGCGAACCGCTGCGCCTCGCGGGCCAGCACCGCGAGGCCGGCATTCGGGCCGACCACCGCACCCTGCAATTCCTGGGTGACGACCGCGGTCGTCATACGGGCAGGCCGGCGGCGGGAACTTCGTAGAACTGCTGCGCCCACTTACGCATGGCCATATAGGGTTTCGCGTCGATCTTGGACAGCGACGGCCGCTCGACATACTTCTGGTGGCGCCAGATGTCCAGGTCGTCCCACACCGTCACGAGGTACTGCTTCTCCACACGCGCGCGGACGTGCTCGGGCGGGATGTCGGAACACTCGCCGGGTTCCTTGGGCCACCAGATCGAATAGAACATGTTCGAAACATGGTCGTCGACCGGTGTACAGGCGAAGATCAGTCGGTGATCGGCGGCGCCCTCGAAGGCGCTGATCGCGAAGCCGAGGCCGGAGAAGTGGCTGTGGATGTAGAGCGCCATCTTGTCGGGGTCGTCGCTACGGGCGTCGGGCCAGCCCGTCAGGAACTGCCACTCGTTGTCGACCACCTTCCAGTCCAGGCACACCGGGGTGACGGTGGCGCGGTGCACGTAGCGGAAATGGGCACTGTCGGGTCCGTTTTCGGCGACGATCTGCGGGTGCACCGGCTCGTTCTCGGCGAATCGGGAGAACTCCGGGTAGGGCCGGTAGAAAGTGTCCGGGTCGGTGGGGAACTGGGGAAACTTGTCGAAGATGTCGGGCAGTGCCCACTGCGGCGGTTCGCCGTGCGGTTGGTACCACATGAACACGCAGCCGTGCTGCTCCTGGATCGGGTAGACCCGCAGCCTGAGCCCGCGGTTGGGCTTGTCGGGTTGGTAGGGGATGTAGGTGTTGGCGCCATCCGGGCCCCACCGCCAGCCGTGGAACGGGCATTCCACGCAGTCACCGACGATTCTCCCGCCATGGCCCAGGTGCGCCCCGAGATGCTTGCAGTGCCCCTCCATCAGGTGCAGCACGCCGGCCGCGTCGCGCCAGGCGACCAGGTCCTCGCCGAAGTAGCGCAATGACCGGGACTCCCCGGCGACGAACTCGGCCGACCAGCCGATCATGAACCAGCCGGTGACCTTCCAGGTGAACGGAACTTCCACGGGTGCGCCCTCCGGATCCGAGCCAGATACTGAACAGCTTACAGTAGTATCGTCGGCGGACTGCCGTGAAATGTAGAGGAGTGCAATGCCGGGGTTGTTGACAGACAAGGTCGCGTTCATCACCGGAGCCGCCCGTGGCCAGGGCCGCGCGCACGCCGTCCGGATGGCCAACGAGGGCGCCGACATCATCGCGGTCGACATCGCCGGACCGCTACCGCCCAAGGTGCCCTATCTGTCGGCCACCCCCGACGAGTTCGCCGAAACCGTCGACCTGGTCAAGGCCACCGGCCGGCGGATATTCCACCGCGCCGTCGATGTGCGCGACTTCGACGGGCTGAAAGCCGCGGTCGACGACGGTGTCGCCGAACTCGGCCGACTGGATGTGATCGTGGCCAACGCCGGGATCACCATTCCCGAGGCGTGGAACGACATCACCCCCGAATCCTTCCGCGACACCATCGACATCAATGTCACCGGTACCTGGAACACCGTGATGGCCGGGGCCCAGCACATCATCGACGGGGGCCGCGGTGGCTCGGTCATCCTGGTCAGTTCGCTTGCGGGAGTGAAGATGCAGGCGTTCATGGTGCATTACACCGCGAGCAAGCACGCCGTCACGGGCATGGCGCGGGCGTTCGCCGCCGAACTCGGTAGGCATCACATCCGGGTCAACAGCCTGCACCCCGGGCCGGTGGCCACCGCGATGGGGACCGGCGACATGGTCGTCGCGCTGAACAAGGCGTTCGAGACCAACCCGGCACTGGTGCAGATGGGCACGCCTTTCACCCCGAACTGGATCGTCGAACCCGAGGACATCGCGGCCTCGGCGGCCTGGCTGGCCTCCGACGAGGCCCGACACATCAGCGCGGTCGCGCTGTCCATCGACAACGGAATGGCGCAATTCTGATGACCGACGATCTGGAGGCAATCCGTCAGCTCAAGGCCCGGTATTGCCGTCTCCTGGACACCAAGGACTATGAGGCGTGGAAGCGGCTGTTCGCCGAGGACGTGGTGGTGAAGTTGGACATGGCCATCTCCTCCGGGGGCGCCGACGGCCAGACCGCGCCGCCGCTGCACGGTCTCGACGAGTTCGTCCCCGTGGTGCTCGGCGGCGTCGAACACGCGCAGACCAAACACCATGTGCACACGCCCGAGATCACGCTGACCTCCGACACCACCGCATCCGCCATCTGGGCGATGGAGGACCTGCTGCTCTTCGCCGACGGCGGCGAACTGTTCGGCGCCGGGCATTACCACGAGACGTACGAGAAACGCGCCGGAGACTGGGTGATCACCAGTCTGCATCTGACGCGCACCATCTTGCGGTTCACCCAGGCCGGCGATAGCCGGTGACGAGGCCGGTATGACCGACCTGGACGTCGCCGTCATCGGAGCCGGCTTCTCCGGTTTGTATGCGCTGCACAAGCTTCGGGATGCGGGACTGCGGGTCACGGTCCTGGAGAGGGCGGATGCCGTCGGCGGCACCTGGCTGGTCAACCGCTACCCGGGTGCGCGCTGCGATATCGAGAGCATCGAATACTCCTACCGCTATACCGCGGGCATCCCGGAATACCGGCGGCGCTGCGACGAGATCGCCGCAGACGGTTATGCGGGGTTCACCCTTGCGTAGGGCCACCCAGATCGCCTGGGAGCTCTCCGGTGTGCTGCCGCGCTCGGTGGGCGCGTTGCACGCATCCGGGGACTGGCGGCGTTTCACCCCGACCGGGTGGCGCCAGCTCGGCGAGGTCGCCCTCGACGAGCTGGTGGTCACCGGGATGACGTTGACCGGTCCGCCGCCGCAGCTGCCACGACCCGTGGCCTGCTACGCCGATGCCGCCGCCGAACTCGGGTCGCTGACCCTGGCGGGTGCACACCACGATCCGCCACCGTTGCAGGTCGGCGCGCTGCAGCCGCGCAGTTTCGGCGCGCTACGGTTCGAGGAACTGAGCTATCAGCACGATCCGGTGCTGCCACCGTCTCTGCTCGCCGATGGCCACGGTGGACCGGCGACGGCGCGGGCTCGGCTGTACCGGACCGGACCCGACCGGCCGTGGGTGGTCTGGATTCACGGGGCCGGTCAGGGTGACCCGATGGATCTGATGGTGGCCCGGGTGCGCAGACTCGGTGCGCTCGGCTTCAACGTGGCATTGCCGGTGCAACCCGGCCACGGCGTGCGCCGACGGGAATGGCCGGAGTATCCGGCCCGCGATCCGCTGGCCAATGTCGCGGGCACCATGCGGGTGGTGTCCGAGGTGCGCGCGCTGATCCGTTGGCTGGCAGCCGAATCCGGCCCGGTCGCCGTCGGTGGACTCTCCCTGGGCAGCGCGGTCGCCGCACTCGTGGCGCATCTGGAATCTGCCGTCGGTGCCGTCGCGTTGTACACGCCGATACTCGGGCTCAACGCGATGATCGGGCTGCACCTCGGTCGCTGGGGCGCACCCGGCCGGGAGGCGGCCAGTCAACTGCAGTCGGACACGGTCGCGGCGCTGACCTCGGTGATCGATCCGCTGGCCACCACGCCACGGACGGCTCGCCGCTTGATCGTCGGCGCCTGGCATGACCAGATGGCCATGCGCAGTTCGGCTCTGGCCATGCACGAACGCTGGGGTGGCGAGTTGTACTGGCACGACGGCAGCCATGTCGGACACCTGTTCGCCGGCGGCGTGCAGACGACAACCGAACGGTTCCTGCGCGGTCAGCTCCGGTAGGTTGCCACGATCCGTTCTCGCACACAGTCGATCTCGTGGGCGAGGTCGTGGTCCTCGGGCAGTACCACCCACTGGAACGCGATGCCGAAGATGGACCCGGTGATATCGCGGACCGCGGCGTCACCGTCGATATCGGGGCGCAGCGAGCCGTCGGCGATACCGGTGCGCACCCCGGCGGCCACCTTCTGTGCCGCGGCGCCGAGTTGCTCGCGGACCGCGGTGCGCAGCGGCGAACTCGTCTTCACCGCCTCGAAGGCCGAGACGAACATGGCTCGGGTGACGGCGGCATCCTCGGCATGTATCTCCTGAACCCGGTCGAAGTGTGCCAGCACCTGCTGCAGTCCGCTGGCGGCCGGTTCAGGATCGGGGTTCAGTCGCGCCACGTACACCTGCTGGAACGCGTCCAGGATGGCGTCCTTGCTGCCGTAGCGGGCGTGCACCATGGCCCGGCTGTAGCCGGCACGTCGGCCGATCTCGGCGGCTGTCGTTGCCTCCCAGCCCTTTTCGACGATGAGCTCGGCGGCAGCCTGCAGCAACCGGCGCGCGGATTGTTCGACGCGCTCGGGCTGGGTCAGGCGTTGAACCACCCTTGCATATTAGACGCCCGACAACTAACTTACTTGTTCAGCGTCAAATAATTGGAGGTCGACGATGACGTCACCCGCGGTGGCCGTGCCGACCTCCATCGATCAGATCACCGCCCGCTGGCTCGGCGAGGTCCTCGGCGTCGCGGTGAATGCGGTCCGCGCCGAGCGCATCGCGCAGGACACCGGATTCTCGGCCAACCTCTACCGGATGCATCTGCGCGGCGACGGGCCCGAGACAGTGATCGTCAAGCTGCCCGCCGAGTCGGTGGCCCGCGGTGGTATGGAGATGCTCGGTGGCTACGAACGCGAGGTGCGCTTCTACCGTGAGATCGCGGTCGCGGCACCGATCGGCACGGCCCGCGCTCACGCCGCCCTGCTGTCCGGTCAGGACTTCGTCCTGGTTCTGGAGGACCTGCGCGACTGGGACAACGCCGACCACCTGGCCGGACTGAGCCTGGATCGCGCCCGCCGTTGCATTCGGGAACTCGCCGGTCTGCATGCGTGGTCCGCGACCGCCGACCCGGCGGTGCTGGGCAACTTCCCGAGCCTCGACAGCACGCTGACCCGAGACCTCTTCCTGCCCGCGTTCGGACCGGGCTGGCAGCTCTATCGCGAGCACGCCGAGCAGCCGGTACCGGCCGGGGTCGCGCGCTTCGCCGAACGGTTCGCTGATATCGCCCCGCATGCACTGACGGCCCTCGCCGAACCAAACACGTTGCTGCACGGCGACATCCGGGCCGACAACATGTTCTTCCGAGGCGACGAGCTGAAGCTGGTCGATTTCCAGTTGAGCGTTCGTGGCGCCGGCGCCGCGGACATCGCATATTTGGTCAGCCAGGGTCTGCCGACCGAGGTGCGACGCGGCCGGGACGAGGAGTTGGTCGGCGAGTACGTCGCGCTGGTGCCCGACTATCCGTACCAGCGCGCCTGGCAGCACTACCGGCTGGCGACGGCACTGTTGCTGTACATGCCCGTGGTGGCGCTGCTGACCTGGGATGTCGCCCCGGAGCGATCGCAACGCCTCTGCCTGACCCTGATCGACCGGGCCGTCGCGGCGATCGATGACGTCGACGCGCTGGGCGCCTTCACATGAGGACCGCGCGGGAGGTGGTCGAGCAGTACAACCTGGTGGTCTGGAACCATCGCGACTTCGCGCTGGCCGAGGAATTGTTGGGCGAACGCGTGATTCGGCACGGTGTCGGGGCGGCAACCGTGCTCAGCCATCGGGAGGCCGTGGACCGGGTGGTGAATCACTGGGCGATGTTCGAGACCATCCGCTTCGACCTGAACCTGGTGGTCGCCGGTGACGACGGCGAACATGTGGCGATCGTCTATCAGTCGCCGATGACGCTCAAGGACGGCACCGAGACGACGATCGCCGCCATGGAGATCTTCCGGGTAATCGACGGCCGGATCACCGAGGTGTGGAATTGTGGCTACGAGCAAGGAGTTTGGGCATGACGGCCAGCGGGCAGGAGCGACGCGACATGGGGACCGGCACCGAGGTACTCGATGAACTCGGTTTCTACCTGTTGGCCGGCGCCGGCGGTGAAGGACCCGCCGCCCTGATGGACGAGGCCCGGCGTGGGGAGGAGCTCGGGTTCGGTACCGGGTTCATCTCCGAGCGCTGGAACGTCAAGGAGGCCTCCTCGCTGACCGGTGCCGCCCTGGCCGTCACCGAGCGCATGCAGATCGCCACCGCCGCGACCAATCACAACACCCGGCATCCGCTGATCACCGGGTCGTGGGCCACGACGATGCACCGGCTCTCGGGCGGGCGGTTCACACTCGGTCTGGGCCGGGGGATCGCCGCCATGTACGGCGCGTTCGGGGTCCCGGCGGTGACGACCGCCCAGATGGAGGACTTCGCCCAGGTGATGCGCCGGCTGTGGCACGGCGAGCTGATCTTCGATCATGACGGCCCGATCGGGAAATACCAGCTGCTGTTCCTGGATCCCGATTTCCGCGAGGACATCCGGCTGGCCATCGTCGCGTTCGGGCCGCAGACCCTGGCCCTCGGCGGTCGCGAATTCGACGACGTCATCCTGCACACCTACTTCACCCCGGAAACGCTGCAGCGCGCGGTGAAGACGGTCAAGGATGCCGCCGAGCAGGCCGGCCGCGATCCGGCGAGCGTGCGGGTGTGGTCGTGTTTCGCCACCGTCGGCGACCACCTGCCCGAGGAATTGCGGCTGAAGAAGACGGTGGCCCGGCTGGCCACCTACCTGCAAGGCTATGGTGACCTGCTGGTCAGCACGAACAAGTGGGATCCTGCTGTGCTGCAACGATTCCGCGATGACGCCGTCGTCCAGTCGATCGGCGGCGGTATCGACCACAAGGCCACCCCCGAGCAGATCGAGCACATCGCGACACTGATCCCGGACGAGTGGCTGGAACCGTCGGCGACTGGAACGGCCCGGCAGTGCGTGGACAGGGTGCGCAAGGAGTTCGACTATGGCGCCGACGCGGTGATCATGCACGGCGCGACCCCGGATGAGCTGGAACCGATCGTGGCGGCCTACCGCGCCACCGATGCGTGACGTGTGGCGTTCTCGTCGTCGGCACCATTCCGACGGCGGCTCCACAAAATCGCTAGGGCAGGATGACGGTTCGCTGCACCGGCTCGGCGGCGACCTGGCGGGCCCGCAGCCCCCGGCGTAGCGCATCGAGCAACTGATCACGCGTCTCGCGCGGGTCGATCAGTTCGTCGAAGCCCAGATGGTCGGCCGACCGGTACGACGCGGTCAGCTCGGCATCGCGCAGTTTGGCCGACAGGTCCTCCTCGGCGTGCGATGCCCTGGACAGCGCGGCGGCGCTCATCGCACCCATCGTCGCGCCCGGGAACGCGAACGTCGCCTCCTGGCCGTCGAAACCCAACAGCGACATCACCATCGATCCGAAACCGTAGGCCTTGCGCAGCGTCACGTGCAGCTTCAACGTCGTCGCCGCGGTCTGCGCCGCGAACATCCGGGCCCCGGCCCGCAGCACGCCCGATTGCTCGGACCGACTGCCCGGCAACATGCCCGGATTGTCGGCCAGGAATACCAGGGGCAGATGGAACGAGTCGGCCACCATGATGAAATGGGCCGCCTTGTCGGCGGCGTCGGCGTCGATCGAGCCGGCCAGCACGTTGGGCTGGTTGGCCACCACCGCGACCGGATGGCCGCCCAGGTGGGCCAGCGCGCAGATGATGGCCTTGCCGAACTGCGGCTGGATCTCGAACCAGTCGGTGTTGTCGAAGATGATGTCGAGCACGGAGCGCATGTTGTAGACCCGGCGGTTGTCGCGGGAGATGATGTCGAGCAGTTCCGGGGTGGGTCGCGGTTGCGCGTCGTCGTCAAAGGGCAGCGGTTCCGGGTAGGACCATGCGCTGGAGGGGAAGTAGGACAGGTACCGGCGGATATCGTCGATGACGGCCGCGTCGTCCTCGCCGTGGTTGTGCACCACACCGCTGTGCAGAGCGACCTTCGGGCCGCCGAGATCTTCCTTGCTGATGTCCTCGCCGGTGGACTCGCGCACCACCGGCGGGCCCGCGGTGAAGATGGCGCCGGCCGAACTCATGATCCGGAAGTCGCTGACCGGTGCCACCAACGCGCCGTGCCCGGCCGACGGTCCCAGGATGGCGGCCACGGTGGGCACCCGGCCCGAGCACTGCGCCTGGGCGATGAGGTCGGTGGGGGTGCGCCCGTAATGGCTTCCGGTGGGCCGAAACCCGGCGCCCTCCAGGAGCATCACCAGCGGGATCTTGTCGCGCACAGCGAGTTCGGCGAGACGGTAGCGTTTGGCGTTACCGGTGGAGCCGATGCTGCCGGCCAGGGTGGTGAAGTCCTCGGCGCCGACCATCACCGGTGCGCCGTCGATCAGCCCGGAACCGGTGACGATCCCGTCGGCGGCGATGTCACCGCCGGCCAGCATGCCGAATTCGCGGAAGGTCCCGGGGTCCAGCAACCGGTCGATGCGGGCGCGGACATCCAGCTTCCCTTTGGCGTGGTGCTTGGCGACGCGCTCGGGCCCGCCCATGGCCAGGGTGTGCCTGCGGCGCCCGTCGAGGTCGTAGAGGGTGTCGCGCCAGTCGGAGGAGTTCGTCATGCACCGATCCTGTCTCTTCAGAGCCGCCAGCGGTACGTTGACCATACTGAATTGCTTACTGTAGCGTTCCCGGCATGGGTAGTTCCGCCCGGCTGAGCATCGATCGCGGTATCCCGAGCGACCTCAGCGTGGTGCCCGCGCGGGCACGGGAGATCGAACGACAGGGATATGACGGCTGCTGGACGGGCGAGCTGGCGCACGACCCGTTCCTGCCGCTGTTGCTGGCCGCCGAACACACCACCCGGCTGCAGGTCGGCACCAGCATCGCGGTGGCATTTGCGCGCAATCCGATGATCGTGGCCAACCTCGGCTGGGATCTGAATGCCTACGCGCAGGGCCGATTCATCCTCGGACTCGGCACCCAGGTGCAGGCGCACATCGAGAAGCGGTTCGGTATGCCATGGAGTCGTCCGGTGGCGCGGATGCGTGAGTTCGTCGCTGCGCTGCAGGCCATCTGGACCACCTGGCAGGACGGCACTCGGTTGAGCTTCGAGGGTGAGTTCTATACGCACACGCTCATGACGCCGATGTTCACCCCGGAGCCGCAACCGCACGGCACACCCAAGGTCTTCATCGCCGCCGTCGGCGAGGCGATGACGACGATGACCGGGTCGGTGGCCGACGGGCTGATCGCCCACGCCTTCACCACCCGCCGCTACCTCGACGAGGTGACCACGCCGGCGTTGCAGATCGGGCTGGCCGAGGCCGGCCGCGCCCGTTCCGAGTTCGAGTTGTCCTGCCCGGTGTTCGTGGTGACCGGCGAGAACGAGCAGCAATTCGAGGCCTCCGCGGCGGCCAGCCGTAAACAGCTGGCCTTCTATGGTTCCACCCCCGCCTACCGCAAGGTGCTCGACCTGCACGGCTGGGGCGACCTGCACACCGAACTGCACCGGCTGTCGCGGCTTGGCGAGTGGGACACCATGGCCACCCTGGTCGATGACGAGGTGTTGAACACCTTCGCTGTGGTTGCTGAATTATCGTCGGTTGCAGACGCTTTGGTGCGCCGGTGTGCAGGGGCCATCGACCGGGTGCTACCCGGGTTCCCGCCGGGAATGTCGGAGGAGGCCATCGCCACCGTGCTCGACGATGTCCGCAAGGCGCCGGTGGGGAGCGCTCGATGACGGATCGGATCAGCTCGGCGTCGTGCAGGACCGACCGCGAGGAGTCGCCGATGAGCACACCCACCATGGACGACGCGGGCAAATGTCTGGCCGACCCGAAGGCCTACACCGACGAGGCCGGGCTGCACGCCGCGCTGACCCACCTGCGCACGCACGCGCCGGTCTGCTGGGTCGAGGTGCCCGATTACGCGCCGTTCTGGGCGATCACCAAGCATGCCGACATCATGGAGATCGAGCGGGCCAACGATGTCTTCACCAACTCGCCGCGGCCGGTGCTGGTGACCAGACAGGGTGACGAGCAGCAGGCCGCCGTCGGCATCAAGACCCTGATCCACATGGACGATCCGCAGCACCGCCACTTCCGTGCCATCGGCGCGAACTGGTTCCGGCCCAAGGCCATGCGCGCACTCAAGGAGCGCGCCGACCTGCTCGCCGTGCAGTTCGTGGATCGGATGGCCGCCCAGGGGCCGGAATGCGATTTCGTGCAGCAGGTGGCGGTCAACTATCCGCTCTACATGATCATGACCCTGCTCGGGGTGCCGGAATCCGACTTCGGCCGGATGCTGCGCTGGACGCAGGAACTCTTCGGCAGCGATGACGAGGAGATGCAGCGCGGCAGCATGGAGGAGAGCATGGGTGCCCTGCTGGAGATGTTCGGCTACTTCACCGAGCTGACGGCGTCGCGCCGGGCCGACCCGACCGACGATCTGGCGTCGACGATCGCCAACGCGACCATCGACGGCAAACCGCTCGACGATATCGAAACCGTTTCGTACTACGCCATTCTCGCCGCCGCCGGCCATGACACGTCGAGCGCCGGCATCTCAGGCGGGATGCACGCGCTCGTCGAGCATCCGGATCAGCTGGCGCGGCTGCGCGACAACCCGGACCTGATGCCGCTGGCGGTCGAGGAGATGATCCGTTGGACCACTCCGGTGAAGGAGTTCATGCGCACGGCGCAGCGGGACCACGAGATCCGCGGCACGCAGATCGCGGCGGGGGACTCGGTGCTGCTGTCCTACGTGTCGGGCAACCGCGACGAGGACGTGTTCGACGAGCCGTTCCGCTTCGACATCGGCCGAGACCCCAACAGGCACATCGCGTTCGGCTACGGGGTGCACTTCTGCCTCGGCGCCGCGCTGGCCCGTCTCGAGATCAACAGCTTCTTCTCGGCCCTGCTGCCGCGGCTGGAGTCGGTCGAACTCGCCGGACCCGCCCAGCACATGGCCACGACATTTGTCGGCGGGCTCAAGCACCTACCGCTGCGGTACCGGGTGCGCTGACCTCCCGGCGAGCGTGCGGAAACTTCGCTCGGCACGCGGCGTGTCGGGGTGCAGACACGCACGCTCGCCGGAAGGGAAGGGGGAGGGGGCGGGTCAGCAGCAGCGGGATTGCGGGTTGGCCTCGGTGGCGGCATGCCGCATCCGCCAATACTCCCGCTCGGTCGGCACCGGCGCATCGGGGTGCCGGCGCGCGAGATGCTCGGTATAGCGGCGGTAGTGGTTATCGCCCATCAATGATGACCAGTACCAACTGATCTGGCGTGCGAGGGTGGCAAGGCGTCCCATTGTTTCTGCACCTCCTTCTCGGCCTCGGTGGGAATCAGCCCGGACGGGGCGAAGATGCGCGACGGCACCGGGTCGTCCTCGGTGGTGGGACTGCCACCGCCGCGCAGGTGCCGGACCACCATCACCACGCCGGCCGCGACGACGATCAGCACCAGCACCGCGAAGATGATCGACAGCGATCCCTGGATGAACGTATTGCGGATCACCGCATCGATCTGATCCGGCGTCTTGGCCGCGCCGAACGACGACTCGCCCGCCTCCTTGGCCGCGACGTACTGCGAATGCTGTTTCCAGTAGCCGACCTTCGGGTCGGCGGAGAAGATCTTCTGCCAGGACGCGGTCATCGTGACGATCAGGTCCCAGGCCAACGGCAGCCCGGGTATCCACGCCCATTTCAGCAGACCCTTCTTGATGACCACCACGGTGACCACCGTGAGGGCGATGGCGGCCAGCAGCTGGTTGGCGATACCGAACAGCGGGAACAGCGTATTGATACCGCCCAGCGGGTCGGTGACGCCCATCAACAGGATCGATCCCCACGCCGCGACGACGATGACACTGCAGACCCAGGCGCCGACGCGCCAGCTCGGGTCGCGCAGTTTCTTCATCGGGCCGCCGATGTTGCCCAGTCCATCGGACAGCATGAACCGGGCAACGCGGGTGCCGGCGTCGACGGTGGTCAGGATGAACAGGGCCTCGAACATGATCGCGAAGTGATACCAGAACGCTTTGAGCCCGGACCCACCGAACACCTGCAGCACCTCGGACATGCCGAAGGCCAACGTCGGCGCGCCACCGGTGCGCGAGATGATCGATTCCTCACCGACTCCCTGTGCGGCGGCCTCGATCTCGGCCGGCGTGATCGGGGCACCGGACAGGCCCAGGCCGTTGACGTATTCGGCAGCCGACTCGGCGGCGCCACCGGTCGCGGCGGCCGGGGCGTTCATCACGAAGTACAGGTGCTGGTTCAGGATGCACGCGGTGATGAGCGCCATGATCGCCACGAACGACTCGGTGAGCATGCCCCCGTAGCCGATGAGGCGCATCTGGCTTTCCTTCTCCAGCAGCTTCGGGGTGGTGCCCGAGGAGATCAGTGAGTGGAAACCCGACAGGGCGCCGCAGGCGATGGTGATGAACAGGAAGGGGAACAGCGCGCCGGCGAACACCGGTCCGTCCCCGCGGGTGGCGAACTGCGAGATCGCCGGGGCTTCCATCAGCGGGCGGGCCAGCAGGATGCCGACGGCCAGCAGTGCGATGGTGCCGACCTTCATGAACGTCGACAGATAGTCGCGCGGGGCCAGCAGGAACCACACCGGCAGCACCGAGGCCGCCAGGCCGTAGATGATGATGCACCACGACAGCGTCACCTTCGACAGCGTGAACCAGTCCGCACCCCACGAGGTTTCGGCGACCCAGCCGCCCGACACCACGGCCAGCAGCAGCAGCGCCACGCCGATCAGCGATACCTCGGAGACCCGGCCGGGACGCAGGAAGCGCAGATACAGGCCCATGAAGATGGCGATCGGGATCGTCATCGCGATCGAGAACACACCCCAGGGGCTCTCGGCGAGTGCATTGACGACGACCAGCGCCAGCACGGCCAGCAGGATCACCATGATCACCAGCACGCCGACGATCGCGGCCACACCGCCGACGGGTCCGAGTTCATCGCGTGCCATCTGGCCCAGCGAGCGGCCGCGCCGGCGCGTCGAGATGGTCAGCACCAGATAGTCCTGGACACAGCCGGCGACCAGCGCGCCGATGATGATCCAGATGGTGCCCGGCAGGAATCCCATCTGGGTGGCCAGCACCGGGCCGACCAGCGGACCCGCGCCGGCGATGGCGGCGAAGTGGTGTCCGAACAGCACCCGCCGGTCGGTCGGCATGTAATCGGTGCCGTTCTCGAAGATCTCGGCCGGCGTGGCGTTGTCGTCGCGCGGTTTGACGATCTTCATCTCGATCAGGCGGGCGTAGAACCGGAAGCCGATCACGTAGGTACAGATCGCGGCGATGACGAACCACACCGCGTTGACCGTCTCCCCGCGGAAGAACGCGATGACGGCCCACGCGACGGCGCCGAGCACCGCGACGACGGTGAAGATGATCCGGTGCTTGGTGGTGATCGGCGACCGGTCGATGACGGCGACCGGCGGCAGGTCCTTGTCGGTGCGGATGAAGGTGATGTCGCCGCGGGTTTCCTCGGTCCGGTCAGGAGCAGTCGGTGATCCCATGGGTTCGATCCTTGCACCGCGTCAACGTGACGTTGGGACTTTGCCTCAACCGCCGCGTTCGAACAGCTCACGGACGGTGTGCACCGTGTCGGCCTGCGCGGCGGGCTTGTCGTCCCGGTACCGCACGACGCGGGCGAACCGCAGCGCCATGCCCGCCGGATAGCGTGTGGATGATTGCACGCCGTCCAGCGCGATCTCCACGACCTGCTCGGGGCGCACCCGCACGACATAACCGTCGGTGCCATCGGTGGCCAGTTCGGTGAACCGTGCGGTCTGCCAGGCCAGCATCTCGTCGGTCATCCCCTTGAATGTCTTGCCCAGCATCACAAATCCGCCGGTGTCGGGGTCGCGGGCACCGAGGTGGATGTTGGACAGCTTGCCGCTGCGCCGCCCGGATCCCCATTCGACGGCCAGCACCACCAGGTCCAGGGTGTGTACCGGTTTGACCTTGAGCCAACCGGCGCCCCGGCGGCCGGCCTCATACGGTGCGCCCGGCGCCTTGGCCATCACGCCCTCGTGGCCGGCGGCCAGCGTGGTCTCCAGGAAGCGTTGCGCGGCGGCCGGATCGGCGGTGACCAACCGGTCCACCCGCTGTTGTGCGGGCACCACCTGCTGCAGCGCAGTCATCCGCTCGGTCAGCGGCAGGTCGAGCAGGTCAATCCCATCGCGGTGCAGCAGGTCGAAGAAGAACACCGACAGCGGCTCCTCACGCGGGGCGCCCGAGCGGGTGCCGAAGCGGGACGCGGTGACCTGGAAACGGTGCGGGCGCCCGTCGGGGCGCAGCGCGATGGCCTCGGCATCGGCGATCAGATCGGTCACGGGCAGGGCGAGCACGGCGTCGACCACCTCGGGCAGCCGCGCGGTGACATCGTCGAGGGTCCGGGTGTACACGCTGACCTGCCGGCCGGCCCGATGGATCTGCACCCGCGCGCCGTCCAGTTTGGCCTCGAACACGCCTTCGCCACCGAGTTTGTCCAGCGCCTCGGCGACCCCGGTCGCGGTCTGGGCGAGCATCGGTGAGACCGGCCGGCCGACCTGCAGCGTGAACTGCGACAGGTCTCCGCCGTGCAGCGCGGCCGCGGCGACCAGCGGCAGATCACCGGCCAGCATCGCGGCGCGCCGGACCGCGGCGGACGGCAGCTCGGCGGCCTTGGCCACCGCGTCGGCCATCACACCGGCCAACGCGCCCTGGCGCAGCTCCCCGGACAGCAGGCGGCGCAGAAACTGCTGTTCGGCACCGGTGGCGGCGGTGAACAGCGCGGCTACCTGCTCGGCCCGCCGGGCCTGCGAACCCTTGCCGGCGATCGCCTTGATCTCGGTGAGGGCGGTGTCCACGGCGGCGACGGTCAGGGTGGGCTCCGACGCCGGTGCGGGCAGGCTGCGCAGACCCGCCCAGCCGACGCCGATCTGCCGCTGCGGCAGCTCCCCGGACAGCCAGGCGACCACGACGGCAACCTCGGCGGCATCGGCGCGGCGCAGCGCCGCCGCGACCCGATTCACCTTGGCCAGTCGCGACGGTAGGGAGCCGACCTCGTCGGAGGCGGCGGCGATCTCTGCCAGCAACACCGCTCCAGCGTCCCACCCCCGACCGACATTTCCGGCGAAAGCGTGCTTTGCGGCCCCGTCAGTGGTTCGCTTGATGGATGACACCTGTCCGTTCCCGGGGGAGCCGAGCGTGAGGCGGCGCGCCAAGCGCTCCACCATGGTCGCGCATCGCCTGGCGTGGCAGGGTTCTGCGCTGCTGCTGGCCCGACCGGACGGCCAGTTCTTCGACCGTGTGCACCTGGTCGCCGAGATGCTGGGCCACCTGGACGGGCCGGTGGCGATGCCGCTGGGCCGAGCGATCGCCGGTCTGCAACAGCAGAGCCTGATGGCCGTCACGCGCGCCCATGACGAGGTCTTCGGCCCGAACATCGATCGGGACCTGCGGCTGACCACCTGGATCGCCGGCACCACCCGCGAACAGGTCGGGCATGTGCTGGAGTTCACCAGCGCCTACCGGGCAGCCGGGGTGGAACGGCCGCGCGGTGAGGCGCACGACCATCTCGCGGTGCTGCTGGAGTTCGCCGCCCACGTCGATCCGGAGGCGGGCGGCCGGCTGCTGGCCGAGTACCGGGTGCCGGTGGCGGCGATGGCCCGCACACTGGCCGACGCGGGATCGCCGTTCGCCCACGTGCTGACCGCCGTCGGCGCGACGCTGCCGGAGGTGACCGCGCAGCAGGTCGACGAGTTGTTGCGGTCCGTCCAGGACATGCCCGACGAATCGAAACGGCACGCGCCGAACGGGCTCTGACGGCGAATCAGGGACTTTCGGCCCTGCCATCGGGATCGCGATCGGCCGACACTGGGTGTGTCAGAGAAACCCGGAGGTGGCCCGATGTCTCACACCCAGCAACTCGAAGTCCTCAACCGCAGACAGTGCCTGGACCGGTTGCAACAGGTCAGGGTGGGCCGGCTGGTGTTCACCGAGGATGCGCTGCCGGCGATCCAGCCGGTCAACTTCCGGATCTGGCGCGATGACGTGGTGATCCGGGTGGCCGGCGGCCCCAAGTTGGCGGCCGCGACCGATCACCACGTGGTGGCGTTCGAGGCCGACGAACTCGACCCCGATCTGCGCAGCGGCTGGAGCGTCACGGTGGTCGGCACTGCCGAGCCCATCACCGAGGTCGACGACCTGGTCGCTGTGGCGGGCACCTTCATCGAGCCCTGGGTGCGGGGCAGGCGTGAGCACTTCGTGCGGATCAGGACCGACCGGATGACCGGCAGACAGTTCCTGGAGGACGCCGTACCGGCATACCGGCCATGATGGAGCCATGCCCGTGGTGAAGGTGTTCCTGGTCGACGATCACGAGGTCGTCCGGCGCGGTCTGATCGACCTGCTCGGGTCCGATCCGGAGCTGCAGGTCGTCGGCGAGGCCGGCACCGTCGCCGAGGCGCTGGCCCGCATCCCGGCGGTGCGCCCCGAGGTCGCGGTGCTCGACGTCCGGCTGCCCGACGGCAACGGCATCGAGCTGTGCCGTGACCTGCTGTCGGAAGTGCCCGGGCTGCGCTGCCTGATGTTGACGTCGTTCACCTCCGACGAGGCGATGCTCGACGCCATCCTGGCCGGCGCGAGCGGGTATGTGGTCAAGGACATCAAGGGTCTCGAACTGGCCGCGGCCATCAAGGATGTCGGCGCGGGCCGATCGCTGCTGGACAACCGGGCCGCGGCCGCCCTGATGGCCAATCTGCGCGGCGCGGCCGAACAGGACCCGCTGACGGGGCTGACCGACCAGGAGCGCACGCTGTTGCAGCTGCTGTCCGAGGGCCTGACCAACCGCCAGATCGCCGCCCGGATGTTCCTGGCCGAGAAGACGGTGAAGAACTACGTGTCGCGGCTGCTGGCCAAGCTCGGGATGCAACGGCGAACGCAGGCAGCGGTTTTCGCGTCCAGGTTGGAGCAGCGGGGTCGTCCCTACGGGGAACACTGACCCGCTCCCGGCGTTGTGCGAGCGTGCGCGACGTCGGCTGCGGGCGCGGCGTGTCGAGGTGCAGACACGCACGGTCGGCGGGAACGGGCGGCCGGCGGTCAGGTGACCGAGAAGCTCACGGTGTGCCAGCCGGTGGCGCCGTCGGGGATGACATCGGCGCGCTCTTCGGTCTGCACCTCACCGGTGTTGTCGGTGGCGCGGACGGCGATGCGGTGCGGGCCGGGCGTCTCGGCCTGCCAGTCGAAGCTCCACAGCCGCCAGGTGTCGTTCGAATAGGCCGCGCCGAGGGTGGCGGGCTGCCAGGGTCCGTCATCGATGCGCACCTCGACCGCACGCACGCCGCGCTGCTGGGCCCACGCGACGCCCCCGAAGCGCACCGGCCCGGGCGCGACGTCCTGACCGCTGCGCGGTACGTCGATGCGGGACTGCGTCTTGATCGGGCCGCGCTCGGACCAGCCCAGCGGCGTCCAATACCCCTGGGCGCGATCGAATCTCGTCAGCTCCAGGTCGACGACCCACTTGGTGGCCGAGACGTAGCCGTAGAGGCCGGGCACCACCAGGCGCGCCGGGTAACCGTGCTCCAGGGGCAGCGGCTGGCCGTTCATGGTGATGGCCAACAGCGAATCCCGGTCATCGGTCATCGCCTCGGTCGGGGTGCCCGCGGTGAACCCGTCGCTCGAGGTGGACAGCACCATGTCGGCGTCGTCGCGCACCCCGGCGGCGGCCAGCAGGTCGCGCACCCGGTAGCCGGTCCACACCGCGTTGCCGACCAGGTCACCGCCGACCGGGTTGCTGACGCAGGCCAGCGTCACCACCTTTTCGATGAGCTCGAACTGGGCCAGATCGGCGAGGCTGAAGGTCTTCTCCTCGTCGACCATGCCGTGGATCCGCAGCTTCCAGGCGTCCCGGTTGAGCTGCGGCACGCTCAGCGCCGTGTCGATGCGATAGAAGTCGTCGTTGTCGGTGACGAAGCTGGTCACATCGACACGGGGGGGCTGCACGTCCGGGGGGATGGGCGGGGCGGGCTCGCTGACCGTCGGCGGTATGAACGCCTCGCGGTCACCGGAAACCGAGTGCACCCGGCGGGCCCACACCGAGCCGACCGCGCCGCCCAGCACACCCAGACCCAGTAGCCCGAGCGCGGCCAGTGACAGTCGCCGGCCCGGGTCGGCGGCCGCGGCTTCGTGGGCCGATCCGTCCTGCAGCCGTCCCGAGGTCAGAAAGCGCAGCACCAGGATGCCGGCGAGGACACCGATGATCGTCGGGACGATGTCCAGGCCGCGCGCGCCGGCCCGCGACAGCACCGCGGCGCACCCCGCAACCCCGGCGGCGAGGAACATCAGGCTGCCGATGGGCACCCGGCGACGTTCGGCCAGCCCGGCCACCCCGGCGAGCACGACGATCGCCACGATGACCGCGACGGTCAGGAAGAGCTTGTCGGCGGTGCCGAAGGTCTGGATGGCCCATTCCTTCACCGACCCGGGCGTGCGGTCGATGATCGTCGACCCGACGGCCGTGCGGGAATCGGCCGACGGGCCGAGCGGTATCGCGACGAGCGCACTGACACCAAGGGTCACTGCGGCGGCGGCGATACCGGTCAGGACGCGGGTACCGGCTGGGATGGAAACCACGGAGACCACGCTAGCCGAGCGCAGATCCGGAAAGCCTTACCGTAAAGTGACCGCGGGACGTAGCGTTACAAACAGGGCGCAATGTGCAACGGCATGGGAAAGGCAACCAGATGGAGATCTCGGGCAAGAAGGCCATCGTCGTCGGCGGGGCGTCCGGTTTCGGCCGGGCCACCGTGGAGGCGTTGGCCAAGCGGGGCGCCACCGTGGCGATCCTGGACCGGCCGCAGTCCAAGGGGGCGGACGTGGCCGATCAGGTCGGCGGCTCGTTCCACGAGGTCGACGTCACCGATTTCGAGGGCACCGAGCAGGTGCTGGCCAAGGTCGTCGAGGAGCTCGGCGGTCTGCACATCGCGGTGACCACCGCAGGTGGCGGCATCGGCGAGCGCACCGTCAAGAAGGACGGCCCGCACAGTCTGGAGTCCTTCCGCCAGTCCATCGATCTGAACCTGATCGGCACCTTCAACATTAGCCGGCTCGCGGCCTGGCACATGAGCAAGAACGAGCCCGTCGACGAGGAGGCCGAGGAGCGCGGTGTCATCATCAACACCGCCTCCATCGCGGCGTTCGAGGGGCAGATCGGGCAGGTGGCGTACACGGCGTCGAAGGCCGCCATCGCCGGGATGTGCCTGACCATGGCGCGCGACCTCGGCAGCCTCGGGATCCGCGCGCTGGCCATCGCGCCCAGCCTGTTCGCCACCGGCCTGACCGAGGGCATCCCGGACGAGTTCGCCACCATGCTGACCAAGGATGCGGCCTTCCCGAAGCGACTGGGCAAGCCCGAGGAGTACGCGAAGCTGGCCGTGGCCATCGTGGAGAACCCGATGCTCAATGGCCAGTGCCTGCGGTTGGATGCCGGCCAGCGGTTCGCGCCCAAGTAGTCGGCCATCGCCGATTGCGGGTTCGGCGCGCCGGCGTCGGTGTGCCCGCCGAATGTGCAACCTGAGCAGGTTTTGTCCATTTTGCGAAAACCCCCGCTAATGTTTGCCCATGATCGTGAAAGTATGGATGGCTGCTGCCGCTGTGCTGCTGATCTCGGCGTGCGGTTCGCCGCAGCCCGAGAACCCGACGGAGTCCACGCACGGGGCCGCGGCCGTGCCGGACACCAGCACCATCACCATCTCCGGTGACCGCGACGAACCGGTGAATCAGATTGCGATGCAGGCGATCGCCGATCTGGAGCAGTACTGGGCGCAGAACTACCCGGACCTCTACGGCGAGGAATTCGAGCAGATCGCCGGCGGCTACTACGCCGTCACCGAGGACAGCGATCCGCCGCCGTGCACCACCGAGGCCGCCGAGGTGGCCGGCAACGCGTTCTACTGCAAAAGCGAGGACGTGGTGGCCTGGGACTCCCAGGAACTGCTGCCCGACCTGCAGTCCCGGTTCGGGGATTTCGTCATCCCGGTGGTGATGGCCCACGAATTCGCCCATGCCGTGCAGGCCCGCTCGAACTTCACCGCCCGCACCGTGACCCGCGAGCTGCAGGCCGACTGCATGGCCGGGGCATGGGCGGCGCATGCGCAGGAAGACGGCATCTTCGAGGTCTCCAGCGCCGATCTGGACACCGCGCTGGCCGGGATCCTGGATCTGCGCGACAACCCGGGGACCTCGAAGACCGATCCCGACGCCCACGGCAGCGGATTCGACCGCGTCGGTGCCTTCCAGGACGGGTTCGACAACGGGCTGCAGCGGTGCAAGGAGTACCGCGACGACGAGCCGATGGTGCTCGCGTTGCCGTTCAACAACATCGCCGACGCGGCGGCCGAGGGCAACGCGCCGTACGACTCCATCGTCAACGGCGTGCCCTACGACTTGGAGGACTACTGGACCCAGCTGTACCCGGAACTGACCGGTGATCAGTGGTCCGCAGTGGGTGGACTGGAACCCTTCGGCCCCGGCAGCGCGCCGATGTGCGGTGATCAGTCGACCGAGGGATATGTGCTGTTCTATTGCGTGCCAGACGATTACATCGGGTGGGACAACGAGGACACCATGCCGCAGATCTACCGCCAGGGCGGTGATTACGCGGTGGCCACGCTGCTGGCCACCCAGTACGGGTTGGCCGCGCTGGAGCGGTTGGGCGACGAGTCCGACGAGCGGACCTCGACACTGCGGGCGGACTGCCTGGCCGGCGGGTACACCGCCAGCGTGCTGCTGCAGAACCGCGCCGAGACCAGTTCGTGGTCCATCTCGCCGGGTGATCTCGACGAGGGCATCAAAGCGCTGCTGGTCTTCCGTGGTGATGGCGACAGCGACCGGCAGGGCGCCGGATTCGACCGGGTGCGGGCATTCCGCGAGGGCGTCATCAACGGGGCCGAAAGTTGCCTGGACTACCAGTCGTAGTGCGCGTCAGCGGTAGGTGTCGTAACCCAGTTTGACCGCCAGCGCCAGACCGGCGACGGCAATGAGCATCCGCAGCGGTGTGCTGGGCGCGTGCCGGACCACGATCGGGCCCAGTCGGGCACCGATCAGACAGCCGACACCCATCGCGGCGACCGCCGGCCAGTGCACCGAGGCGACAAACGCAAACACTACGGCGGCAACACCATTGGAGGCGCCGAGCACCACGTTCTTGGTGGCGTTCGCATCGGCCAGGGTGTTCGCGCCGGTGCGCAGGAACAAGGCCAGCAGCAGCACCCCGGCGGCCGCCCCGAAGAACCCGCCGTAGATACAGATGAGCCCGACGATCGCCGCCTTGGCGATGGTGCGGGCCTTCGTCGGTGCCACATCGGCGTTCTTGCCCTTCGGCAGCGCGATCGCGATCGAGGCGACGGCCAGCAGGACGGGCACCACGTTCTCGAATCCCTCGGCGGGGATGGACAGCAGCAGCACCGCACCGGCCAGACCGCCGAGGCAGGCCATCGGCACCAGTCGTCTGAGTTGCGGGCCCTGGCCCGCCAGTTCGGGCAGCGATCCGCGCACGGACCCGACGGCGTTGAAGACCAACGCCACCGTGTTGGTGACGTTCGCGGTGACCGGCGGCAGCCCGACCATCAGCAGGGCCGGATAGGTGGACACCGACGCCAGGCCGGCGATGCTGCCGGTCAGTCCACCGCCGACGCCGGCGGCGAACAGCAGCAGCATCTCCCACCAGGTCACCGGGACATCGTTGCCCAACCGAATGGACTTGCGCGCACCGGGTTGCGGGGTCTAACCTCGCGGACGTGCATCGCATTCTCGTAGTAGCCAGCACCCGCAGCGGGGTCTGATCCAGACCGACCCCCCGCTGTGGGTCGGACGCTACTACCCGTCGGTCGCTCCCTTCAGAGCAGGAAGACCGACGCACATGACCTCCACCATCACCACCATCACCGGCCCTCGCTTCGCCGACTTCTTCGACGCGCCGTTGCCGCGCGGGCTGCGCGACCTGGCCGCGGATATGAGCTGGGATGATGTGGCAGCGACCTTCGGTTCCAGTGCGGGGCCGATCCGCCTGACGCAATGGGAACCCGCCGCGCGCGATGGCAGGCACGCGCACACCTACACCGCCACCATCGCCATCGGCGATCGCGCCGCCACCACGACGGCCACCGCGTCCGGCCCGCTCGGCGCGCTGACCGCGATGCTGCACGAGCGCGGTATCGCGGTGGAGATGTTGAACTTCCACCAGTTGCGGGCGGGCGGGCAGACCGCGACGTTCATCCGCGGCACCGATGGCATCGACACCGAATGGGCCATTGGCTGGTCGGAATGTGCACACCAGTCGGCACTGCGGGCCGTCATCGCGTGCGCCAACCGGCTGGCAGCCTGACACGTCGTGAGCCGGGGGACCTCCCGCGCGCGAGCAGACGCAAATCCCCCCAAAAGTTCGCACTTTTGGGGGGATTTGCGTCTGCTCGCGAGAGACCTCGCGAGATTACAGCGGGCGCAGGATGACCGGCATGCCGTCCATCGGCACCGGCATGCCGGCGTAGTCCAGCTTGGCCTTATAGCCCGGGTACGGCGGCTCAAGGCGGTACTTGCGCAGCAGGCGGTGCATGACGGTCTTGATCTCCAGCTGGCCGAAGACCATGCCGATGCACTTGTGGGCGCCGCCGCCGAACGGGGCGAAGGCGTAGCGGTGGCGCTTGTGCTCGTTGCGCGGCTCGGCGAAGCGGGCCGGGTCGAACTTCTCCGGATCGGTCCACAGCTCGGGCAGGTGGTGGTTGATCGACGGCCACGTCACGACGTTGGTGCCGGCCGGGATGAAGTGGCCCAGCAGATCGGTGTCGCGCACCGTGGAGCGCACGTTGAACGGCAGCGGGGTGACCAGGCGCAGCGCCTCGTTGATGACCAGGTCGTAGGTCTCCAGCTTGTCGAGGGCCTCGATGTCGAGCGGGCCGTCGCCGATGCGCTCGGACTCCTCGCGGCAGCGCTCCTGCCACTCAGGATTGGCCGCCAGGTGATAGGCCATCGTGGTCAGCGTCGAGGTCGAGGTGTCGTGGGCCGCCATCATCAGGAAGATCATGTGATTGGTGATGTCCTGATCGGTGAAGGTGTTGCCGTCCTCGTCGGCGGTGTGGCACAACACCGTCAGCATGTCGGTGCCATCGGAGGTGCGCTTCTCCTTGACCCGCTCCTCGAAGTACTGGTCGAGGACCTTGCGGGCCTGCAGCCCGCGCCACCACTTGAACGGCGGGACACCGGTGCGGATGATCGCGCCGCCGGCCCGCGTGGTCATGGTGAACGCGTCGTTGACCTTGGTGACCAGTTCCTTGTCGGTGCCGGGCTCGTGACCCATGAACACCACCGAGGCGATGTCCAGCGTCAGCTCCTTGACCGCCGGATAGAACAGGAAGCGCGGATCGTTCTCGACCCAGTCGTTGGCGATGACGGCCGAGGCCACCCGGTCGATGTGCTCGACGTAACCGGTGAGCCGGCTGCGCGTGAAGGCCTCCTGCATGATCCGGCGGTGGAACATGTGCTCGTCGAAGTCGAGCATCATCAGGCCGCGGTTGAAGAACGGGCCGATGACCGGATCCCAGCCCTTCTGCGAGAAGTCCTTGTTGCGGTTGGAGAACACGGCCTGGGTGGCATCCGGGCCGAGCGCGGCGACGCTGGGCAACGCGGGGGAGTAGGCGTAGTGCACGGGGCCGAACTTCTTGTAGACCTCCAGCAGATACTCGGGGCCGGCCCGGAAGGTCTCGATCATGTGGCCCAGGATCGGTAGGCCCGAGTCACCCAGCACCGGCTTGAGCCCACTGCCCGCGGGCGGCTCGGCCAGCACGAACTGCTTGAAATCGTGCTGACGCAGCCGCTGTTCGACCGCACCCATGCCGGGCATGTTGTTCAGCGTCGGGGTGAGTTTGCGCTTGGCCTGATCGAGCAGATAGGACGGCGTGCTGATGGTGGTCGCCATTGACGGAACTCCTTCGTGCAGACAACACCTGTGGTCGATGTCACTTCTGCGCCCATCTTCTACGGCCAACTTGACGCCTGTCAAGTTTCGTCCGCTCCGGCGATTTCGGTTGCGCGGTATGCGCAAGCGTCAACGGATCGGGCGCAGCACGATGGGCATGCCGTCCATCGGCACCGGCATGCCGCCGTTGTCCCAACGCGGCGCGTAACCGGGTCTGACGAGCTCCAGCCGGTACCTGCGCAGCATCCGGTGCACGATCGTCTTGACCTCCAGCTGGCCGAAGACCATGCCGATGCATTTGTGGGCGCCGCCACCGAACGGCGCGAAGGCGTACCGGTGGCGCTTGTGCTCACTGCGCGGCTCGGCGAAGCGCTCCGGGTCGAACTTCTCCGGGTCGGTCCACAGTTCGGGCAGCCGGTGGTTCATCCCCGGCCAGGTCACCACGTTGGTGCCGGCGGGGACGTGGTAGCCGAGCAGATCGGTGTCGCGCACGGTCTGGCGCATGTTGAACGGCAGCGGGGTGACCAGTCGCAGACATTCGTTCATCACCAGATCCAGGGACTCCAGCTTGTCGAGCGCCTCGATGTCGAGCGGGCCGTCGCCGAGTCGGTCGGACTCGTCGCGACAGCGCTCCTGCCACTCCGGATGCGCGGCCAGGTTGTAGGCGATCGTGGTCGCCGTCGACGTGGAGGTGTCGTGGGCGGCCATCATCAGGAAGATCATGTGGTTGACGATGTCGTCGTCGCTGAAGGAGTTGCCGTCGTCATCGGTGCTGTGACAGAGCACGGTGAGCATGTCGGTGCCGATCGCGTTGCGGCGCTCGGTGATCCGCTCCGCGAAGTACGCCTCGAGCACCTTGCGGGCCCGCAGTCCCTGCCACCATTTGAAGGGCGGCACGGCAAAGCGCAGGATCGCCCCGCCGGACCGCGTCGTGGTGGCGAAGGCGTCGTTGACCTTGGTGACCAGCTCGCGGTCGTCGCCGGCGTGCTCGTGGCCCATGAACACCACCGAGGCGATGTCCAGCGTCAGTTCCTTCATCGCCGGGTGGAACAGGAAGCGCGCATCATCGCATGGCCAGTCCGCGACGACGCTGGTGGCGACGTGGTCGATGTGTTCGACATAGCCGGTGAGCCGGGTGCGGGTGAAGGCCTCTCCCATGATGCGGCGGTGGAACATGTGTTCCTCGAAGTCGAGCATCATCAGGCCGCGGGTGAAGAACGGCCCGATGACCGGGTGCCAGCCCTTCTGCGAGTAGTCCTTGTTGCGGTTGGAGAAGATGGTCTGGGTGGCGTCCGGGCCGAGGGCCACGATCGAGCTCAGGATCGGCGATTCGGCGTAGGTGACGGGCCCGCGGGTGTTGTAGAGGTGCAGCGGGTAGTCGGCGCCCTCGCGGAACATCTCGACGATGTGGCCGACCAGGGGTAGTCCGGAGTCGCCGAGGACGGGCTTGAGCCCGCTGCCCGCCGGAGGTTCGGCCAGCGTCTTCTGACTCCACTCGTGCGCCAGCAAGCGTTGTTCGAGCAAACCCATGCCCGGGATGGTGTTGACTGTGGGCGTGAACCGCCGTTTGGCCTGATCGAGCAGGTAAGCCGGGGTGCTGATGGTCGCCTTGGACATGTCGCTGCCGATGCTCCCTCTACGGAACGGCCGAAGCGCGGCCGGCGGACTGTGGTGGATATCACTCCCGTGACCCATCCTGTATGCCAGACTTGACGCATGTCAAGTTTTGTTCTGGCCTGCCGCGGTGCAAAGGTCTAAAGGCATGAGCGCCTCACCCGATACCGAGTCCGAGACTCGGCGCACTCGCGGTGACCGGCAGCGCGATGCGATCGTCACCGCGGTACGTGAGCTGCTGGGAACCAAACCCTTCAGTGATCTCTCGGTCAGCATGATCAGCGAACGTGCGGGAGTGGCCCGTTCGGGCTTCTACTTCTACTTCGACTCCAAGTACGACGTGCTGGCCTTCATCGTCAAGGACGCGCTGGCCGAACTCGACCACCTGACCCACAACTTCGCGCCCCGTGATCCGGGTGAATCACCCGCGGCGTTCGCCAAGCGGATGGTGGGCAGCGCCGCGGCGGTGTTCATCACCAATGACCCGGTCATGGTGGCGTGCACCTCGGCGCGCAGCAGCGACGCCCAGATCAGCGACATCATGAACGATTTCGAGGACGCCGTGATCGCCAAGATCGTGGCCGTCGTCGAGGACGAGGTGCGCAAGGGCACCAAACCGATCTCCGATGACATCCCGGCACTGGTCCGGGTGCTCACCGCGACCAGCGCGTGGACGCTGTCGCACGACAGCGCCTTCGTCGGCCGGGGCACCGACCCGGCGCGCGCGGTCGAGGTGCTCGAACGGCTCTGGCTGAACGCCCTCTGGGGCAGCGCGGCGTCCTGGGAGGACTGACCCGGCGGGCGTCCGCCCGTGGGTAGGGTTGGCCCATGGGTCGGGCTGCGGGTTTTGCGGGGAAACGGGTTCTGCTCACCGGTGCGGCCAGCGGTATCGGCCGCGCCACCGCACTCGATCTCGCCGCGCAGGGCGCCGAACTCTATCTGACCGACCGGGATGCCGACGGCTTGGCGACCACCGTCGCCGACGCCCGCGCACTCGGCGCCACCGTTGCCGCGCACCGGGCACTGGACGTCACCGACTTCGACGCGGTGACGGCATTCGCCACCGACGTGCACACCGCACACGGCTCGCTCGACATCGTCATGAACATCGCGGGGATCTCCGCGTGGGGCACCGTGTCGACGCTGACCCACCAGCACTGGAAGTCGATGATCGACGTCAACCTGATGGGCCCCATCCACGTCATCGAGGCGTTTCTACCGCCGATGGTCGCCGCCGGTCGCGGCGGGCACCTGGTCAACGTGTCCTCGGCGGCCGGGATCGTCGCACTGCCGTGGCACGCCGCCTACAGCGCCAGCAAGTACGGCCTGCGCGGACTGTCCGAGGTGCTGCGCTTCGACCTGGCGCGCCACCGCATCGGGGTGTCGGTGGTCGTGCCGGGCGCGGTGAAGACCGGGCTGGTGCAGACCGTGCAGATCGCGGGTGTGGACCGCGAGGACCCGCGGGTGGCCAAATGGGTTGACCGGTTCGCCGGGCACGCGGTGTCACCGGAGCGTGCCGCCGAGAAGATCCTGGCCGGGGTGCGACGCAACCGCTTCCTGATCTACACCTCGACCGACATCCGGGCGCTGTATGCGTTCAAGCGGGTGGCCTGGTGGCCCTACAGCGTGGCGATGCGTCAGGTGAATGTGCTGTTCACCCGGGCGCTGCGGCCTAAACAGCGTCGCTGAACCTCGGTGCCGTTGGAAATATCACACCGGCGGACAGGGCGGCTACCAGGGGTTTTAGGTTAGGCTAAGACATTTGCGCGTACCGGAGCCGCGGTGACCCCGAGGCCTCGTGCGGGACGGCTCAACGTCGAGAGGCCCACGCGGTGCGCTGGGTAGGTGTTCATCGCCAGAGGAGATCGCCGGTTGTCGGGACTTTTTGATCCGAGTCAGGAAAAGAGCAGCTGTGGCGTCGGTTTCCTGACGCGCAAGGATGGCCGCCAGACCCACGAGGTCATCCGCAAGCTGCACGAGGCGCTGTGCGCGGTTCCGCACCGCGGCGGGATGTCCTCCGAGGGGGTGGGTGACGGCGCGGGTGTCAACCTGGACCTGTCGGTGCGCTTCTTCCGTGCGGTCACCGAGCGGCCGGACCTGGAGCTGGGCCAGTTCGGCGTCGGGAACTTCTTCCTGCCCAATGACACCGCGTTCCACGCCGACGCCGAAGCGGTGATCGAGCGCACGCTGCGCGAGCAGGGTTTCGAGATCATCCTCAAACGTGATGTGCCGGTGGACAACACGGCCATCCGGCCGGCCGCGGTCAGATATCAGCTGCCGATCCGGCAATGGGTGTTCACCGCCGACACGCGTGCGCGCTTCGACCGCCGTATCCACGACGCCCTGATGGCCATCGAGGCCGTCGCCTACACCGAGCCGGCACTGCTGGGCCTGTACCCGCTCTCGATCAGTGCGCGCACCCAGGTGCTCAAGGGCCGGCTCAACTCGAATGAGGTCGTCCCGTACTTCAGCGATCTGTCCGATCCCCGGATGGAAGTGCACTCGATGTTCTTCCACACCCGGTTCTCCACCAACACCGTGCCCAATGCCACCATGGCCCAACCGTTCCGGTTGATGGCCCACAACGGCGAGCTGAACACCGACAAGAAGAACCGGCTGTCCGACAACGCGGTTGCCCGCGCGCGCAACCGCGCCATCGTGCGTCCGGTCGGGCAGTCCGACAGTTGCCGGTTGGACCAGACACTGCAGAACCGGGTGATCGAGGACGACCTCGACCTGATCACCGCGGTGGTCGCGATGATGCCGCCGGCGTGGGAGAACGATGACACGCTGTCCCCGCAGGTGCGCGCCATGCTGGAGTTCTTCAGCCTCTACGAGGAGAAGAACGACGGCCCGGCGGCGCTGATCTTCGGTGACGGCACCTATATCGGCGCCCGGCTGGACCGGTTGGGACTGCGCCCGCTGCGCACCGTGGAGACCACCGAGTACCTCGGGGTGATGTCCGAGGCCGGTCAGGTGTACTTCCCGCCCGCGGACGTGGTCAAGCGGGGGCGCATCGAGGCCGGCGGCATGCTCTACTACGACCACCGCGAGCAGCGCTCCTACGGCACCGTCGAAGCCCTGGAAAAGCTGGCGGCCAAACATGATTACCAGCAGATGCTGGAGCAGGCCCGGGTGAACCTGGCCGACCTGCCCACCGTCCCGCCCGAGGGCCAGCTCTCACCGGCGCGCTACAACGGCGACCTGAACCGGCACCAGCGGTATGTCGCCTACTCGCTGAACCAGGAGAGCTTCAAGTTCCTGATGGACCCGATGCTCGCCACCGGCCAGGAGAAGATCTCCGCGATGGGCTACGGCGCGGCCATCAATGCGTTGTCCAACCACGAGGGCGGGATCGCGCGGTACTTCACCCAGCGGTTCGCGCAGGTGACCAACCCGCCGTTGGACAGCATCCGGGAGGCCGACGGCATGACGCTGCGGGTGGCGCTGGGCGCCAAGCCGGGCAGCGGCGGGAAGCCGGCACCCCAGATCGTGGTGCAGACCCCGATCCTCACGCACCTGGAGATGCTGAAGATCCGGGACCAGAAGCACACCCCGGTCGAGCGATTCGGGATGTTCTACCCGATCGATCTGCAGGACGCCCGCGCCAATGAGCAGGCGCTGGTCCGCGGTATCGACAAGCTGTGCGACGAGGTCGAGGAGTTCGCCAGGGAGACCGGCGGTATCGCCGTGATCTCCGACCGGCATGTCGAAAGTGCCATGGCGGCGATCCCGCTCATCATCGCGGTGTCGGCGATCAACCAGCGCCTCATCGAGGAGGGGCTGCGGTTGCGGGTCTCGGTGATCGCCGAGAGCGGCCAGATCTGTTCGTCGCACCACGTTGCGACCGCGCTGGGATTCGGGGCCTCGGCGGTGTACCCGCTGGGCGTCCAGATGCGCGCGGAGGAGAAGTTCGCGGGTTCCGGTTCCGGTGATGCCGACGGTACCGTCGCCGCGGCCTTCAAGCGGTTCGCCAAGGCGGCGGAGAAATCGCTGATGAAGACCATGGGCCGGGTCGGCCTGTGCACCGTGGAGAGCTACATCGGCGGCGAGTTCTTCGAGCCCAGCTACCTGGACACCGCGGAACCGGTGCTGCGCCGCTACTTCCCGAACGTGGTCTCGCCGGTGGGCGGCGTCGGATTCGGCACGCTGGCCGAGACCGCTGCGGAATGGCACGCCCGCGCGCTCGCGGTCGCCGACGAGAAGGACGTCCCGCTGCTCGGGTTGTTCAAGGAGCGCGCCGAGGGCGCCGGACACTCCTACGGGACCACCGCGGTGCGCGGATTCGTCGACATGACCGAGGAGGAGATCTCCTTCGGCGACGAGGCTCGGCCGGAGAACCCGGACATGGCCGATCCGCTGTTCCTGCGCCGGTTGCCGCTGCATCAGCTCGAAGGGGCGTTCGGCCTCGACGACGAGGCGTACAGCAACAACAGCTTCGAGGAGATGACGCCGCGCGCGATCAACAACTTCGACATCACCCCGGGCTATCGCAACTTCGTGATGGCCATGAACACCGAACGCGCCCGGCGCCCCGCGGCCCTGCGCGACGTGCTGGCCTTCCCCGCCGATGTGAACTTCCTGCACACCGCCGACGAATTCCGTTCCGAGATGGGCCAGTTCGCGCTCTGGGGCAACAACGGCTACCTGGTGCGCGGGCTGACGATCTCGCAGACCGGCGATGAGTTCACCCTCAAACTGGCCCATTCGGCCGGCCGGCTCACCGAGCTGGCCGAATCGCTGCGGCAGCGCTTCGGCACGCAGATCTGCGATGACGACATCGTCGGTGACCGATTGTGGCTGCGGGCCTCCGGTGACGCGCTGCATTACCTGTCTTTGGTGCGCACCGCGCCGGACTCCATCCCGCTGTCCGCGGTGCAACCCGCCGACGAGATCGCGGCGACGCTGGCCTCCGGGGCGATGAGCCACGGTGCGCTGGTGGCCTCGGCGCACGAGGCCGTCGCGCACGGCACCAACATGGTCGGTGGACTGTCGAATTGCGGTGAGGGCGGGGAACACATCACCCGCTACGGCACCATCCGTGGATCCCGGATCAAGCAGTTCGCCTCCGGCCGGTTCGGGGTGTGGGCCGGCTACCTGGCCGACCCCATGCTGCGCGAACTGGAGATCAAGATCGGCCAGGGAGCAAAACCCGGTGAGGGCGGCCAGCTTCCGGCGCCCAAGGTGACGGTGCAGATCGCCGCCGCCCGGGGCGGGACGCCCGGCGTCGAGCTGGTGTCCCCGCCGCCGCACCACGACACGTACTCGATCGAGGATCTCGCCCAGCTGATCCACGACTGCAAGGCCGCCCGCGTCCGGGTGGTCGTGAAGCTGGTCAGCTCCGAGGGCATCGGCATCATCGCCGCCGGCGTCGCCAAGGCCGGCGCCGATGTCATCAACGTCGCGGGCAACACCGGCGGGACCGGCGCCGCGGCGGTCACCAGTCTGAAGTACGCGGGTCGGTCCGCCGAGATCGGCGTCGCCGAGGTCCATCAGGCCCTGGTGGCCAACGGGATCCGGCAGAAGGTCGTGCTGCGGGCCTCCGGAGCCCACCAGACCGCCGGTGATGTGGTGAAATCCGCGTTGCTGGGCGCCGACAGCTACGAGTTCGGCACCACGGCGCTGATGATGCTCAAGTGCGTGATGGCCAAGAACTGCAACATCAAGTGCCCGGCCGGACTGACCACCAATCCCGAAGCGTTCGAAGGCGATCCGCGCGCACTCGCGCAGTACCTGCTCAACATCTCCCATGAGGTGCGCGAGATCCTGGCCGTGCTCGGCCTGTCATCGCTGCGCCAGGCCCGCGGCCGCAGTGATCTGCTGCATCTGCTGGACCACCCGTCCAGCATCGGCCGGCTCGATCTGAAGGCGATGCTGTCGGTCGCCGAGGGTTTCGTGCCCGACGACCCGATCTACATGGAGAAGGACTACGCGGTCGACGACAGTTTCCTGGCCCAGCTCGACCTGGCCGGGGTGTCGATGGTGCCGGTGACACTGACCAACGGCAACAAGAGTGTGGGCGGTCAGCTTGCCATCGACATCGAACGGATGCTGAACCATCAGGGCGCCGACGGACCCGCCGTGGCCGTCGACGAGCGCGGGCGCCGATTCCTCACGCCCGACAGCGTGCTGATCACCACCGACGGCTCGGCCGGACAGAGCTACGGCGCCTTCTGCAACGACGGTATGACGATGACCCACACCGGGACCTGTAACGACGGTGTCGGAAAGAGCCAGTGCGGCGGCACCATCGCGGTCCGGTCCCCGGGTGGCGGATCCGAGCTGGCCGGCGGCAACGTGTTGATCGGCAATTTCGCGTTGTTCGGCGCCTCGGGTGGTCGGCTGTTCGTCGCCGGTGAAGCCGGTGACCGCTTCGCGGTGCGCAACTCCGGTGCCACCGCCGTGGTCGAGGGGGTCGGCGAATTCCTCTGCGAATACATGACCAACGGCGCGGTGTTCAACATCGGCGGATTCGGCAAGGGTGTCGCCAACGGGATGAGCGGAGGCTTTCTCTACCAGTACGACCCCGACGGCGCGCTGGCGTCCAAGGTCAGCGCGGATTCGGTGCTGATCGCCCCGCTGACGGAGGCGCCGTTCCACGAGGAGGCCGCCAAGACGCTGCTGGGCTGGCATGTCGAGGCGACCGGGTCGGCGAAGGCCGCTGCGCTGCTTGCCGATTGGCAGACCACCCGGCAACACGTGCACTATGCGATGCCCCGGGCGCTGCTGCAGTATCAGGACGCCGATGCGATCCTGGCCGCCAAGACCCGCAAGGAACTGCTCGACGAACTCGCCTCGGCGCTGGCGGGCCATCAGGTGGCCAAGTTCAAGCGGTCCTACCGCGACGGCGACTCGGTGCTCGGGGGTGCGGTGCCGGGCTACGGTGATACCGACACCGAGGAGATGTACGCGTTGTTGAACACCTATACGGTGCTCAACCTGGCCCAGCAGCTGGCGCTCACCCGGCTGCCCGGGGTGACCGATGTGGCCGACCCCGCGGTCGGTAAGACGGTTCGCAACCTGGTGCTCACCGAGGACTTCTTCCTGATCCAGAAGCTGCAGCGGTACGCCCGCGAGGCCATCGACGGGTTCAGCGACGAGGACCTCGCGGTGCTGATCGCCAACAAGCGCATCACCGACTACAAGGATGCGCTCTCGCAGCGCAACGTGGCGTCGATGGACAGCCCCGGCACCTACGGCTGGATCCTGTTCCAGAGCGCCAAGAACGTCGAGCGGATCGGCCGGTTGCCCTCCTTCGAGGAGCTGTTCGCCGCCCAGTCCGTCCCCGATGTCGTGGCCTCGCTGACCACTTTGGAGAGTGCCTCGTGAAGATCGCCTACATTCCCCAGGACGCGCCGTTCAACGAGGACCAGCGTGCGTGGCTGTCCGGATTCCTGGCCGGCCTGCACTCGCGGCTGGCGATGAACGTCGCGCCGCCGCCCGCTGCGGTGGCCGATGCGCCGGCTTCGCGCCCGCCGCTGCGGATTCTCTACGGCACGCAGACCGGCAACGCCGAGGGTGTCGCCAACGACGCCGCGGCGGCCGCCAAGCTGCAGGGCTTCGACGTCAAGGTCAGCGGGCTCGACGAGATCGAACTCGACGAGTTCGCGGGACTGAAGTATGTGCTGATCGTGACGTCGACCTACGGCGAAGGGGAGATGCCCGACAACGCCGAACTGTTCTGGGAAGCGTTGTCGGCCACCACCGCTCCGCGCCTGGAGGGCGTGTCCTACGGTGTGCTCGCCCTCGGCGACACCAGCTACGACGAGTTCTGCCAGGCCGGCAAGTTGTTCGACATCCGGCTGGAGCAGCTGGGTGCCACCCGGGTGGTCACCCGCACCGACTGCGATGTCGAGTACGAGGCGCACGCTGCGGAGTGGATCCAGGGCGCGCTGACCGCACTGGTGCCGACATCGGGAGCCAGTGGCACCCCGAGCACGCCGCCGCCGAGCGCGGTCGCGCGGTCCGGGTGGACCCGCAAGAACCCGTTCGTCGCCGAACTTGCGGTCAACAGACTGCTGTCGGGACCCGGGTCGGACAAGGAGATCCGGCACTTCGAGTTCGACCTCGCCGACAGCGGTATCGAATACGAGGCCGGCGACGCGCTGGCCGTCATCCCGGAGAACGACCCGGCGCTGGTGGAGGCGATTGCCGAGCACTTCCGCGTCTCACCCGACACACTGGTCGGCGACCGGCCGCTGGGTGAACTGCTGGGCAGGCGCTACGAGATCAGTGCGCCGTCGAAAGACCTGCTGGGCGAGGTGGAGAAGCGCGCCGACAACGAAGAGCTCTCGCATGTGCTGCGCGGCGGGGTCAAGGAGACCCTGGAACGGTGGTTGTACGGCAAGGACATCCTGGACGTGCTGCGCATCGCAGGGGATGACCTGAGCCTGGAGGAATTCATCGATCTGCTCAAACCCCTTGCGCACCGGGCATATTCGATCTCGTCGAGCGCACTCGCGCATCCCGACCGGATCCACCTGACGGTGGCGAGCGTGCGCTATCGCAGCAACGGCCGCGCCCGCGGAGGTGTGTGCTCGACATTCCTCGCCGACCGCAGCGGCACCGCGAAGATCTTCCTGCAGCCCAACAAGTCCTTCCGGGTCCCGGCCGACGGTGACGTGCCGATGATCATGGTCGGCCCCGGGACCGGCGTGGCCCCGTTCCGGGCGTTCCTGCAGGAGCGTGAGCACAGCGGTGCGCAGGGCCGGAACTGGTTGTTCTTCGGCGACCAGCATCGCGAACACGATTTCGCCTACGCCGACGAACTGCAGGCCTGGCAGGCCGGCGGTCTGCTGACCCGGCTCGATCTGGCGTTCTCCCGCGATCAGGCGGAGAAGGTCTACGTGCAGAGCAAGATGCTCGCACACGGGGCCGAGGTGTTCGCCTGGCTCGAAGAGGGCGGACACTTCTACGTCTGCGGCGATGCGACGCGGATGGCCAAGGACGTCGACAAGGCCCTGCACCAACTCGTTTCCGCCCACGGCGGGATGAGCAGCGATGCGGCCACCGAATACGTGAATTCGCTCAAGCGCGAGAAGCGCTACGTCCGCGACGTGTACTGACCGGCGCCGAAGGCCGCCCTGCCGTCACGGCGGGGAGAGCTCACCTCCGGGGGGCGGCGCGAAGTCGGTGACGGTCTGCGTCTCGGTCTGGGTCTCGGTGACCGTGCTCGGCGGGACGGTCGTCGTCGTGGTTGTGGTCGTGGTCGTGGTGGTGCTGGCCGTGGTCGTCGTCGTGGCGGCCGGCTCGGTGGTCGTGGTGGTCGTCGTGGGCGGCACCGTCTCGGTGATGGTGCTCGGCGCGACCGGCGCCCCGGGCACCGCGGTGGTGGTGCTGGTGGTCGTGGTGGTCGTGGTGGCCGGCCCGGAATCGGAGTCGTCAGAGGACACCGCGCTGAAGATGCCGTACCCCGCCAGCGCCAGGATGATGGCGGTCAGCGCGCCCAGCCCGACCAGCGCCGCCGGCTTCTGATACCAGGGCTGCACCGGTTCGCCCGGGTACTGCGGGTCGTTCAGATCGCTGTAGTCGGCGTACAGGGTGGGGTCGTCATGTGGATAGTCGTTCGGATCGCCCGGGCGCTCGGTCATGACAGTCGATGGTAGGTCCTGTCGGCACCGCCGACGGGCGACACCGCGGAGCGTGTTTACGCATTGCCGGGCTTTCGGGAGCTTTCGCAGATCAGCCCGGGGCCGCAGCGACGGCCCGATTTGCTGACCAGCAACCGAACGAGCCGACCGCGACCCCGACTTCTGCGAGCCGTCTGGCGAATCCCGTTCGGTACTAAGCGCGCCGGTAGGCGACAAGATGAAGGGATCAGCGATGCAGCGGGTACGGGAGCGGTATCGTTCGTAGCTGGCAAAGCTCTCGGCCCGGACCCGAAAGCCCACAGGGCCCCAGCGGGCCACGTCAGGTGCGGAAGGGGAGGGGGTTGCGGTGACGCTGATGACCGGCGTGGCACTGGCCTTCGTCCTCATCGCGCTCGCCGTGATCGGTTTCCGGGTGGCCGTATTCGTCTACCGCAGACCGCAGCGCGGCCTGCTCATCCTGGCCGCGGCCACACCACTGAACGGACTGCTGGCCATCGCGCCGGTGCCGGGCTTCGTCGCCGGCTGGAAGGAAGGGCTGGTGCTGTTCACCGGCGCCTGCGCGGTGGTACGCCGGGCCCGATCGACCGGTAGCGTGCGGCCACCGCTGCACGCCCCCTACTGGCCGGCCGCGGTACTGCTGGTCGCGATCGGCTGTGTGTCGGCGTTCGGTACGTTCGGGATCCTGGGGGCGGTGTCGGTCAAGGTCACCTTCTTCTACATCGGGCTGGTGGTGATCCTGTGGTTCGCGCCCTTCGACGCCCGGGACCGCGACGTGCTGGTCACCATCCTGATGGTGATGGCGATGTTCACCTCGGTGGTCGGACTCATCCAATTGGCCGCCGGGCCCGGCATTCTCATCGAGCTCGGTTATTCCTACGGCAGGCAGGTCCGTACCGCGGGCGGTCTGTTGCGGGTCTTCAGCACCTTCAACCAACCGTTCCCGTTCGGGCTCTACGTGATGCTGGGCCTGCTGGTCGGCGGGGCCGTGGCGATGGCCGAGCCGCGTCGTCGCCGCAACGCGGTGTTCCTGATGTTCACCCCGGTGATGGTGCTCGCCATGCTGTCCTCGGTGGTGCGTGCCGCGATCCTGGGTCTGGCGGTCGGCCTGATCTGGTTGGCGCTGCGTCGCTTCCGCACCCTGGGCATCGGGTTGCTGGTGCTGGCGGGTCTCACCGCGGTGATCCTGCCGCTGCTGCCGGCCAAGATCACCGGCACCTTCTTCTCGTCCAGCAGCCTCGGCGAGCGCAGTGCCGGCTGGAACGACATCATCGCCAGCATCCAGGTGCACCCCTTCGGCACCGGTCTGGGGGCCAGCGGCGCATCGGCCGACCGGATGGCCATCGCCGGCGGCACGACGTTCTCCGGACTGTCGACGAATTATCAACCCGACAACTACTACATGAAGATGCTCATCGAGCTGGGGCCGATCGGACTGTGGCTGTTCCTGGCGATCGTCATCACCGCGCTCGTCTGGACCACGCGCTGCTCGGTGACGCTGCCGGGCCGCGACGGGGCGCTGGCACTGGGGGTCAGCGCGTCGATCGTCGCGGCGCTGTTCGCCAGTGTGGTGGCGACCTACTTCGAGATCTTCCCGATCGATGTCTACTTCTGGTTACTCCTAGGGGTGGTGGGATGCGCAGCAGCGCAACACGAATCACATTCGGGGCGCTTGCCCTTCGGCCGGGCGGCAGCGGAGTCCAGACCTATATCCGCGAGCTCCTGAGGGAGCTGCCGCAATTCCTCGACGGCACCGCGCTCAGGGCGCTGGTGCAGCGCGATGCCGTCGGTGACCTGCCCGAGCGGGTCGCGGCGATTCCGCGACCGGTGTGCGACGGGGTGCGCCGCACCGTGCTGGGCGCCGTGCCCGACACCTCGGCCCAGATCTTCCACGGACTCGATGTCGACCTGCCCTTCTACACCAGCGGGGCGACGGTATCGACGGTGCACGACACCTCGGTGTTCGACATGCCGGCGGCGTCGAGCTGGTACCGGGCCAGGGGCGAGCAGCTGCTGGTCCGGCATGCGCTGCGCAAAGCCGATGTGCTGCTGGCAGTTTCGGAGTTCACCGCCGAACGCATCGCGGCGATCAGCGGGCGCTCGGCGGTGATCACCGAATTGGCGCCGGCCTCCTGGGCACGCCCGCCGGATGCGGCCGCCGTCACCGCGGTACGCACGAAACACGATCTGCCGGAACGGTTCGTCCTGCAGGTTGGGACGGTGGAGCCGCGCAAGGACGTGGCACTGGTCGCGGCAGCCGCCGAAGCGATCGGCCTGCCTTGCGTGCTCGCCGGTGCCGGTTCCCGTGGTCCCGCGGCACCGGCGAGCGCCATCGGTCTCGGGTATGTCGACACCGCGGACCTGCCCGCGCTGTATGCCGCCGCCACCATCACCGCCTACGCCTCGAAGTACGAGGGGTACGGACTGCCGCCGGTGGAGGCGATGGCCTGTGGCGGGGCCGTCGTGGCCAGCGCGGTCGGCGCCCTGCCACAGGTGGTCGGCGACGGCGCCGTGCTGGTCCGGGCGCACCATCCCGACGCCTGGGCGGCGGCTATGCGCGATATCGCGTGCGATGGGGACCGGCGGGCCGAACTGACCGCCGGTGCGCTGCGGGTCGCCGCCGGACTGAGCTGGCGGCGCACCGCCGAACTCACCGCCGCCGCCTATCGCGATGCGGGGGTGCTGTGATGACCGACGATCCGGCCCCCGACGGCCTGGAGACGCCGCTGCCGGGCGGCACCGATTACCGCGAGGTCGCCGCGGACCCGAAGGCCGCCGCGCGGGCCACCGTGGCGGTCCTGGGTAGCCGTGTGATCGTCGCCGGGCTGGGCTGGGCCGGCAGTGTGCTCATCGCGCGCGCGCTGGATCCCGAACAGTGGGGCCAGTACAGCTTCGTCTTCGCCCTGCTCGGGGTCATGTCGATCGTCACCGACCTCGGCGTCGGCCGGGTGGTGCTGGCCCGGCTGATCAACGGCGATCCCGACGAGATCGCGCGCACCGCATCGTCGTTCCTGGCATTGCGCAGTGTGCTCGGGGTCCTCGGGTACGTGTGCGCCCTGGCGTATGTGGTGCTGGTCGGCTACCCGGGGGACGTGATCGCCGCGACCGCCATCGGTGGTCTGGTGGTGGTGCTCGCCACCCCCAGCCATGCGCTGACCGTGCTGTATCAGAGCAGGCACCGGCTGCTGCTGGTGGCGGTGTCGGAAAGCCTGGGGCAGGTCATCCAACTGATGGTGACGGTGCTGGCCGTGCTCTACGCCCCGGTCCTGCTGGTGTTCGTCATGGCGCCGGTGGTCAACGAGGCGTTCAAGCTCGCCGTCCGCGGATTCGGCATCCGCAAGGCCGACTTGGGCCTGCGGCCGTCGCGGCATATCGATGTGCACCGCTGGAAGCCCATGCTCGTCGAAGCGGTGCCGCTGGCCATCGGCTTCGCACTCACCATCGCCATGATGAAGATCGACATGGTGATGCTGAGCCTGCTCGACACGTTCGAAGCCGTCGGTATGTATTCGATTGGTTACAAGTTCTCCGACATGATCGACACCATCGCGTTGGCCGCTGTCGCGCCCGTCAGCACCCTGCTGGTCGCCGCCTGGCCGGGCAAGCTCGACGAGTTCCGGGCGCGGACACGTTCGGCGGCAGCCCTTTTCGCTCTGGCCGGCGGGGTGTGTGTGGTGGCGTTCTGGCCCAGCGCCGAGCCGCTGATCCGCCTGCTCTACGGCGAGCGCTTCGCGCCCAGCGCCGGGGCCGCCCGGCTACTGGTGGTGGGGGCGGCGCTGATGGCGCTGATCCTGCTGGGTATCTTCCTGCTGGCGTCGGCGGGTATGCAGCGCCGCTACCCGCTGGTCGCGGTGTTCGGGCTGGTGCTCAACGTGGTGCTCAACCTGGTCCTGATCCCGCGGCTGTCGTACGACGGGTCGGCCATCGCCACGGTCATCACCTGGGCGGTGACCGCGGTGTTGCTGTGGATCGTGATCGCCCGGGCCATGCCGGTGAAAGGGCTGCTGCCGCTGCGCAGTCTGAGTGTCCTCGGCGCACTCACCGCCACGCTGTCCGCGGGCGGAGGCTACGTCGTCGGGCAGGTTCCCGCGGCCTGGCCCGCCGTCTCGGTGGGCGCCGTGCTGCTGCTGGTCGGCATCGCCGCAGTGACCGGCCTGGCCGGGGTGCGGGTGCCCGGGTGGCCCGGACGGTCGGGCCGGTGAGCGCGGCGGTGCTGTTCATCACCTACACCGGGCAGCTGTCCGGGGCGGAGAAGTTGCTGCTGGAGGTCATCGGCGAGGCCCAGCGCGAGGGCCGTGAGGTGACGGTCGCATGCCCGGACGGCCCGGTGGCCCAAGCCCTTCCGCCGGGATGCCGGCACGTCCGGATCCCCGAACTCAGCCTGGGTGGGGCGCAGGGCACGGCGCGGGCGGTGGCCGCCGGCCGGCTGCTGCTGCGGTGGGCCCGTACCGCGGCGACGGTACGGCCGTTGGCGCGGCGCCCCGGGACCGACACCGTGGTCAACTCGGTGTTCGCCCTGCCGGTGGCGCGCCTGGCCGGGGTCCCGGGCGGGGTGTCCTGGTTGGTCCATGACGCGCTCACCAGCCGGGTCCAGCAGGCGGTGATCCGGTTCGGCCGACCTGCGGTGCGCACCGCGGTGGCCTGCACCCGGGCCGCCGCGGCGCCGGTGCAGGCCCTCGATGTGCCGGTGCGCGTGGTGAACTACGGTGTGCGCTGGCCGGTCCCACCACAGGCGGGCACGCTGCACGATCCGCCGGTGGTCGGGATGTTGTCGCTGCTGACGCCGTGGAAGGGACACCGGGTGGTGCTCGACGCACTCGCCGAACTGCCCGGTGTGACAGCCGAGTTCGCCGGCGGCCAGTTCCCCGGTGATCACGGGTTCGTCGAGGAACTGCGGGCCAGGGCGGCGGCTCCGGATCTGGCCGGGCGGGTGAGCTTTCCCGGGCACGTCGATCCGGAACAGGCGATGGCGCGCTGGGATGTGCTGGTATCGGCCAGTGTCGCCCCGGAGGCCGGACCGTTGGCGGTGCTCGAGGCGATGGCGCATGGACTGCCGGTGGTGGCCACCGAGCACGGCGGACCCGTGGAATTCCTGCGCGACGGGGTCGGGATGCTGGTCTTGCCCGGTGACAGCGCAGCACTCGCCGCGGCATTGCGCACGGTGTTGGCCGACGGAACGCTGCGCTCACGGATGGCCGAACGGGGACGCGAGCGCATCGCCACCGAACACGACAGTGCCGTGACACTGCCGGCGCTGCTGCGCGCGTTGACGAGCTGATCGATGCGCCGCCTGATGAAGGTCGTGGCCGCGTTGTTCTCGGCGTTGGTGCTGCTGCTGGTATTCGCCCACCCGGTCCTCGACATACCGCACCGGTTACAGTGCGATGCCTCGACGGCATCGGGGCGGGTCGGCGGGTCCGACGGCGCGGACATGCTGACGATGTCGGATGCCGAACTGGACCAGACGCTGGTTGCCGCCCGCGATGCCGGGATGTGGGCCATCCGCATCGACGTCGACTGGTCGCGGGTGGAACCGGTTGCGGGCAAGCGGGATTGGGCACAGGTCGACCGGGTCGTGCGTTCGGTGCACGCGCTGGGCATGTGTCCCTTCGGCATCGTGACCTACGCGCCGGCCTGGGCCGCCGACCCCGCACTGCGTGCCACCGGCACCTACTTCGCACCGGCCGACCCGGCCCAGTTCGCCGACTTCGCCCGCACCGCCGCACAGCGGTACCGGGGCAGCATCGCGGCGTGGGAGGTGTGGAACGAACCCAACACCGTAAAATTCTTCAAGCCCGCACCCGATCCCGCCGTGTACGGGCGCCTGCTGGCCGCCACCTACGGCGCGATCAAATCGGTATCCCGCGATATCGCGGTCGTCTCCGGTGGACTGGCCCCCGCCGAGGACGCCGACGGCGATATCGCACCCACCACGTTTTTGAAGGCGCTGTACGCCAAGGGGGACAACAGGTACTTCGACGCGTTCGGGATCCACCCCTACTCGTATCCGGCGCTGCCCGACGAACCGGGCACCGGCACCTGGAACACCGCGCAGCGATTGGGTGCCATGTACGAGATCATGCGGGTCGGTGGCGACGGCGGCAAGCAGATGTGGATCACCGAGTGCGGGGCGCCGACCGGCACCGCCGACACCGCGGTGTCCGAGAACGTGCAAGCCAGGACCATCGAGATCATGTTGACCAGGGCGCGCCAGACACCCTGGATCGGGCCGGCATTCGTCTACAGCATCCGCGACAGCGGCACCGACCCGGCGGATCCCGAACAGAATTTCGGCATCCTGCGGCACGATTTCGTACCCAAACAGGCGTATGCGGTGGTGGCCAGTTTCGGCCTGCGCGGCGATCGTTGACCGATTCGCGCAGATACCGCAATCACGGGGTTTGCGCAGCTAACATCTGGGGACAACCTATACGCGTGCCCGAGGAGCCTCGAACGTGACGACCGGCGATCCCACTCACCGGGGTCAGACCCCTGTTCCCGTCGACCTGGTCGGGCATTTCAAGGAACTGGGCCGAGCGTTGCTCCCTGCCCTGATTATCGCGTTACTCGTGGGTGGAGCGGTGTACGGCTTACGAAGCGCGTTTGCTGAAAAGCAGTACTCGGCGACGATCTACACCCAGATCGCACCATCACAGACGCCGGTCCCCGGTGATGCGTTCGTCGAGCAGCTGCGCGCGCCGTTCATGGGGCTGGCGCTGGACAACGACGTCCTCAACCAGGTGCTCGCCCAGGTGAACGTGGGGTGGGACGCCGACACGCTGCGCAGCCACGTCCAACTGTCGCCGGGGCCGTCCCCGCAGCTGCTGCTGTTCACGGTCACCGCCGACACACCGGCGCTGGCCAAGCAATTGGCCGAGTCGATGGTGGTCACCGTCGCGCAGGCCGCGCAAGCCAACCACGAGCGCGATGTCGGCAAGCAGCTCGAACAGGTGCGGGCCACCATCGCGGTGGAGGAGGCCAGCACCGCCGCCCTGGCCCCGGACGATCCGGCCCGGGCCTCATCGGACCGACGCCTCGCCGACCTGCGGGCGCAACTGCAGCAGCTGCAGGGCAGCGGCGGTGACCGCATCAGCGTGCTGGCCGTCCCGGTGCAGAACCTGCACTACGTCAGCCCACAACCGTCCTCGGAAGCCATGGTCGCCGGACTGGTCGCATTCATCGTGGCCGCCGAGCTGATCGTGCTGTTCCGCAGCCGCGTCGGCACGACGCCGAACCGGACGTGGGCCCGCCGGATGGCCAACAAGTACGGCGCCGAGTTCGATGCGGATTCCACCGCGCCGCTGCCCACCCTCGCGGCCGCACACATCGCCCAGCTGCAACGCTCCGGCAGCGAGGTGCTGGTACTGCTCGGACCGGAGGCAGTCTTCCCCGCGGCGGCCCGCACCGGCACCGGCCACCGGCGCACCCTGACTGAGCTCCCGTTGGACAGCCCCTGGTGGGAGCGCACCGACGCCGAAAGCCTCGGCGCGGCCGTGCTGGTGGTGTCGGCGGCCGCCCCCAGTCGGGCCGCTGCCGAGCAGGCGCTGCGCCAGCTGATGGCGCTCGACGTCCCGCGTTGGCTGGTGGTGCAACCCGCCCCGCGAAAGCGTAAGCCGGCGAAGAACCAAGGACCGTCGGTGGCCGACAGGCCCACGGAGACCGACGCGGTGACCGCACCGACATCGAGAGCAGGTGAGAACGATGGATCATGAGCGCGTTGGCATCGTGCACGAACGGCTCACCGAGATAGCCGGTTCCGAACACGTCATCGAGCAGTTGGCGCTGGAGTGGCCGGACTCGGAGGTCTTCACCACCATCGCCCGGCCGGAGGGCATTCCGGCGGGGTTGACGCGGCCACCGCACACCACACGCCTGGACAAGCTGTATCACGCCACCGGGCAGCGCACGTATGCGCCGCTGATGCCGTTGATGCCCAGCGCGTTCCGGCACCTCGACCTCAGCGGGTTCGACGTGGTGATCGCCAGCCACCACGCGTTCGCCACCCAGGCGGTGCTGGCCACCGACGCACCGGTGGTGGCCTATGTGCACAGCCCGGCCCGCTGGGCCTGGGACCCGACGTTGCGCGCCAGTGAGGGCGGCGGTCGGCTGGGGGCGGCGGTGCTCAGCGTGTTGTCCCGGGTCGCCCGGCGCGCGGAGGTCTTGGCTGCGCCGAAACTGTCCACCGTGGTGGCGAATTCGTCGGCGGTGGCGACCCGCATCAAGGACTGGTGGCGTCGGGACTCCGTCGTCGTGCCCCCGCCGGTGGACACCGAGGGTTTCACCATCGACCCGACCGTCGAGCGCGAGGATTTCTATCTGCTCGCCGGCCGGCTCGTACCGTACAAACGCCCGGACATCGCCGTGCTGGCGGCGGCCGCCGCCGATGTGCCGCTGGTGGTGGTGGGCGAGGGCCGGGCGTTCGAGCTGTGCCGTTCGGTGGCCGGGCCGCGCACCAAGTTCCTCGGCCGGGTGCCGCATGCCGAACTGCTGGATCTGCACCGCCGGGCCAGGGCGCTGTTGATGCCGGGGGTGGAGGACTTCGGGATCGTCCCGGTCGAGGCGATGGCGACCGGCACACCGGTCATCGCGCTGGGCGAGGGCGGCGCCGTCGACACGGTGATCCCCGGACTGTCGGGTGTGCACGTGGCCAACGGAACCGACCGGGAAGTGGTCGACGGGTTCGTCGCGGCCATCCGGTCATTCCGTCCGGACGACTTCGACCGCAACGAGATTCGGCGCTGGGCGGAGAACTTCTCCCGGGAGAACTTCCGCAGGCGCATGCACGACGTCGTGTCCGCGACGGTCTGAACACATGCCTGCGTACCGATCGACGGCGACCGACCGGGATCTGGCCCCGGCCCGGACGGTCGTCACGGTGGGCCCGGTGGACGGACTGACCGTGGCGGGCGTGCAGGCCGTCCTCGACCGGGCGGTGGCGGTGCGGCCAGATCCGCGACTGGCGCTGCGACCCGACGCCGGCGCGCGGCGCTGGGACTACGACGCCGACACCGTCCGCGGCGCCGTCACCGACCGGCCCGATCTGGACACCACCGATCTCGGTCGGCTGGTATCGCAGATCCGGTCCCGGCCCGGGGCACGCCGTCCCATCGAGGTCTTCGTCTGCGGGCAGTTCCTGGTGCTGGACTATTCGCACGGCATCGGTGATGGTCAGTTCGGCACGATCGGGCTGGCCGAACTGGCGCGTGGCGCGCAGGCCGATGTCCGCCTGCTCGCCGATGGCCTGCCGCGCGGCGCGGTGTGGACGGCGCTGCGCAGACACTTCGGTGCGCATCCCGGCGCGGTCCGCCGCTTCCTGGAACTGCGGGCGCACCACCGGGGTGCCGATACCGCGGCGGCCGAGCGCCGCATCACCGACTGGGAACCCACCAAACGCAGCATCACCCGCTATCTGGATCCCGAGAAGACCGGTCGGCTGCGGACCTGGGTCAAGCAGCACTGCCCGGGTGCGACGACGGCGTCGGTCTCGGTGGACATGTGGCTGAGTGCGCTGCAGGCCGAGGGCGTCGCGTTCGACGAGCGGGTGATGATCCTGATGAACTGCCGGCGTTATCTGGCCGCCGGATACGCCACCGCACAGGGTAATTTCGCGGTCGGCATCCCGCTGCGTATCCCGCGGCAGCGCGACCCCGCGATGATCGCCGCGAGCGTGCGCGCGGTGTTGGATTCCGGCTGGCCGCTGGCGATCCTGGGCATGGCCGAAATCAGCGCGATCCGCGGCAATGCCGATCCGCCGTCGGCCGCCGCCTCGGTCGAGGTGCCGAACAGGCTGCGCCTGGCGGTCAGCGATCTGGGTACGCTCCGGGTCTTCGACGGGGTACCGTTCGCCACCAACCGGCCGGCCCAGCTGTCGGCGTTCCTGGAACCTGACGGACCCGATGCGGCAACACTTCTGGTGTCCGAATTGAATGGCGGCCGAACCTTCACGGCATCGTTCTGCACGGCGATGATCGACGCCGAGGTGATCGAGCGTGCGGTGGATCGGATGTGCGATGACCCGATCGCGCTGGTCTCCGGTGGCCAGGTTGCGCAGTGACCGGACGCCGCGCGAGCGTGCTGGTCGCGATCCTGATCCTGCTGCTGAGCGGCTGCACACCACAGGACGCAACCACCGGCCCGAATCTGCGCAAGGCCCACCCGGGCCAGCTGCTGGCGACACCGACCGATTTTCAGGGGTATTCGGCGCTGAGCGAGCTTTCGGCGCGTTCGGTGGCGGTGCGCTACCGGTCCACCTCGGGTGTCGATGACACACCGACGACGGTGTCCGGGGTGGTCTTCGTGCCCAAGGGGCAACCACCGCCCGACGGTTGGCCCATCGCCGCGGTGGGTCACCCGCATGCCGGGATCGAGACCCAGTGCGCGCCATCGTCCTCGCCGGGATTGATGGGCAACATGCCGTTGATCGCGCAGTTGCTGGCCATGAAGTTCGTGGTGACGATGTCGGACTACCAGGGCCTGGGTTCGCCGGGGCCACACCCGTATCTGGATCCGGCCACGGCCGCCTACAACGTCATCGACTCGGTGCGGGCAGCCCGGCAGGTGTCGGAGTTCACCTCGGATGCCTGGGTGGGATTCGGCCTGTCCCAAGGCGGGCACGCGATGTGGGCGGCCAACGAGCGCGCGGCCGACTATGGGCGCGATCTGAGCCTGGCGGGCACCATCAGCATGGCGGCGCCGACGGATCTGCGGCCGTTCGCCGATGCCATGCAGGCCGGCACGCTGACCGTCCAGCAGCGAACGTTCGTGCCGCTCATCCTGGCGGGCTTGAAGTACCGGCACCCCGAGCTGAACTACGACGACTATCTGCACGGTGTCATGCGCAAGCGGATGGACGTCTTCCTGGAGTGCGCCGGTGACCAGGAAGGTCTGAAGGCGACGCTGGCGGAGTCGGCCTCGCGGGGGGACACCCGTCCGGTCGACAAGGCCGCCACCGATCGGCTGCGGCAATGGTTGGGCGAGATCTCGGTACCGCAGCGTCCGGCGACGGCGCCCATGCTGGTGGTGTTCGGGTCCGAAGACCAGCTGGTGCTGCCGCAGTGGACGCGCGGCGCCGTCGGCCGGGCCTGCGCGCTGGGCGATGTCATCGATGTGATCGAAGCACCCGGGCAGGGGCACGGACTGGTCGATGTCGGTCTCGCCCCGATGGATTGGCTGCGGGGCCGGCTGGCCGGGGTCCCCGCGCCGAACAGCTGCGCGGCCCCCTGAACCCGTCGGACTATTCGGCGCGTTTGAGCACCGCCGGCACCGTCAGCGCCAGTGTCTTCAGATCCAGCCACAGCGACCAGTTCTCGATGTAGTAGTTGTCCCACTCGGCGCGGTCGGCGATCGAGGTCTGCCCGCGTAGACCGTGCACTTGCGCCCAGCCCGTCACACCGGCCTTCACCCGGTGCCGTTCGCCGTAGCGCCGGATCTGCAACTCGAACAGCTCGACGTACTCGGGTCGTTCGGGGCGGGGGCCCACCAGACTCATCTCGCCGCGCAGGACGTTGAGCAGCTGCGGCAGTTCGTCCAGCGATGTCGCGCGCATGATCTTGCCGATGGCGGTGCGCCTGTCAACCCCCTCGACACCGCCCGGCGCGCTGCCCGAGGCCAGCTCGAATGCCGCGTCGGTTTCGCGGGGCGGCCGCATGGACCGGAACTTCAGGCAATCGAAGGGTTTACCGTCCCGGCCGACGCGGGGCTGCTTGAAGAAGACCGGTCCCGGCGAGGTCACCTTCACCAGCAGCGCCAGCGTGAGGAAGAGCGGTGAGATGAGCAACAGGCCCACGCCGGTCAGGACGCGATCCATGGTGTGCTTGACGGCGAACTGCCAACCGCGCGGGTTGATCTGGGGGAGTACCAGCAGTGGCACACCGCCCAGGTGCTCGATGCGGGCCTGCGCCCCGATCGCGTCGTGCAGCTTGGGTACCACCCACACCCTGATGCCGCTCTGGTGTGCGGCCCGGCAGATGGGGATCAGTCGCTCCTCCGAGGCCGAGCAGTCCGCGATCACGATGTCTTCGATCCGCAACTTGGTTGCGGTGTCCACGAACTCGTCCTTCGAGCCGAGCGGTAACACATCGGGAATCCCGTCCTCGGCGGGGGTGACCGTGGTGCGTTCGGGGTCGTAGTCGAGGATGGCCACCGCGCGCAGCCCGTACTCCGGGAGCTCATTCATCCGGCTGACCAACGCGCGCGCCATGGCCCCGTCGCCGACGACCAGCGTCGGGGCGGCGTGTTCGAGGTGGCGGCGCAGATAGCGCTGCGCCGCGGCGCGGACCAGGCGCGCCAGCGGAATGAGGACGATGGCGCAGATCCAGATGCGCACCACGGCGTACCCGGGCCGGTTGGTGTCTCCGACGAGGACCAGAATGGTCAGCAACACCAGCGCGGCGAACGAGATCGCCGAGGACACCGGTCCGATCTCGTCGAGGAAGTTGCGCTGCAGGCTGCGCCGGTACATCGCCTTGGCGCCCAGGATCAACAGCACCAGCGGGACGAACAGCCACAGTTGCCATCGGGTCGGGGCCAGTCCGTCGATGGCGATGCCCCACCACATCGAGACACCGACCGCCGCCATCGCCGCGACGGTGTCGATGACGACGGTGAGCATTGTGTGCAGCGGATCTCTGCGGAGCTGCGCGACGAGGTGCCGGCCGGGAGGCTGCTGCTCGGCTTGCCGGCTCATGGCCTCGACGTGCCAGTGTGGCTCAGCCAGCGTCATGGTGGATGCGATACGAGTTGTGGCAGCGCATGCCATCAGCGTACAGCGAACTTCTCGTTCGTTTCTGGCTAATTTGCGAACTGTTTGCTGGACGGCTCTGAGCTAAGTCCGGCGCTGGTCACGGAAACGAAATGCTCTTTCGTTTTCCCTAGTCAGCAACGATGTTGAAGATCCGTTCGCGAACCAGCGCGGCCAGATCGCGAAGAACCTGCACGTGACCGGTCGTCCACTGTCGGGGTGCCGCGTCCCAGACGCACAGCGTGCCGATGCTGTTGCCGTCGGCACTCTTGAGGGGTATCCCCAGGTACGACAGCAGCGCCCGCTCCTGGACCACCGGGTGGTCCTTCAAGACGGGGTGCAGGCGAGCATCGTCGACGATCAACGGCTCACCCGAGGCGACCACGTACTGGCAGACCGACCGGTCCATCGGGGTCTCCCGGGTCTGCTCGAGCTCGCCGGTGACGCCGAATGTGCTGAACAGGAATTGGCGATCCGTATCGACCAGCGAGATGGCCGCGGTGGGTGCGGTCAGTGACTCGGCCGCCAGTCGGACGATGCGGTCGTAGCTTGCGTCGCGCGGCGCGTCCAGCAGACCGGTGGCGGCCAGATCGGCGAGCCGCGCCGGATCCAGGATCGGTGAGGCGAGCGACTGTTGGACGGCGGGGGGTGGGCTGTCGGCAAGGGTGGCCAGCAGTTCGCCGTTGGCCGCGGGATCGCCGATTTCGGCAAGGTGGTAGCGCAGCCGTGCCGCCACCGCCCGACTGACGAAGGCATCGGTGGACTCGCCGACGCGCGCGGCTTCGCGATCGAGCAAAGCCGACAATGCATCATCGAATCCCGGAACGGGTGTCGCCACGGATCAACCATAGCCTCATGGCCTGGGAATGGAGAAGATCTGCACACGGTGCATCAGCGCTTGCCCCAGTCCCACGGCGGCGCGCTGAGCATGGTCTGGCCCTCGATGTGGGTTTCGCCCCACTCCTTGACGAGTTCGATCATCAGGGCGTCGTCCGCGGTGAGCAGTTCCCGCATTGCCGCCGAATGCGTCACGACCACCACCTGCGTACCGGCGGCGGCGGCGCGGATCATGGTGGCCAGCGCGGGAATCAGGTCGGGATGCAGCGACGTTTCGGGCTCGTTGAGCACCATCAGCGATGGCGGGCGGGGGCTCAGCAGCGCGGCGGCCCAGAGTAGGAAGCGCAGCGTCCCGTCGGATAGTTCGGCTGCCCGCAGTGGGCGCAGCATGCCGCGTTGGTGCAGCTGCAGCTCGAACAGCCCGTTGTTGTCGACAACGGCGACGGTGGCCCCGTCGAACGCATCGGCCACGGCGCGGGCCAGATCGTCGTGGCCGACCTCGATGATGGTCTGCAGCGCCGCGGCCAGGTCGGCGCCGTCATCGGCGAGCACCGGGGTGCGGGTGCCGACCCGGGGTCGGCGGGCGGGTGCGTCGGCGTCGACGCGGAACCCGTCGTAGAATCGCCAGTCGCGCAGCCGATCTCGAACCGCAGCCAGCTCGGCAACGGCACCGGCGTGCTCGGCGAGCACGCTCTGGTAGGCGGGTAGCGCCATCGTCAGCCCGCTGAATCCGCGACCCGATTCGTCGGCGACGTCGGCGTGCGGACCGTTGCGGCGGACCAGCGTCGCCGACGGTCGCAATCGCGGGCCGGCAAACACCGCTTCGCGTTTGATCTCCGGGTCGCGGCCGAACATCGAACGCGGACCGGCGTACTGCGGCAGGCCCAGATCGACCAGGTAACCGAATTCGTCTGAGGCAAAGCCGAGTTCGAGCGACACCGGGCGGGTCCGCGTGGTGCCCTCGGTGGTGCCGGTCCGGCGCGCGCCGGAGGTCTGTTCCGGCCCGGCCCACAGCGCGGACTGCAGGCCGCCCTCGCGGGCCAGGGAACCGATGACCTCGCCACGGCCGCAGTCCGACAACAGCATCAGCGCCCGGTACAACGACGACTTGCCGCTGCCGTTGGCTCCGGTGATGACGGTCAGGGCGGCCAACGGGACTACGACATCGCGCAGTGACCGGTAGCCGCGGACGGCGATGGTGTTCAGCACGGCATCTCCAATTCGAGTCGGACGCCGAGCAGCCGGATCGGCCGGTCCAGATCGAACTCGTCGAGCAGGGTGAGTGCCAGCCCGTCGATCGCCGTGGCGTCGTTGCCGGGCACGGGCAGTTTGCGGATCTTGGTGCGGGTGTAGAACGTATTGGTGCGCACCGTCACCGCGACACGGGTCACGGTACGCCCGTCGGCGCTCACCTCGGCCAGTGTCCGGGACGCCAGATCGGTGACGGCGTGGCGCATCTCGGTGCGGTCGGTGAGGTCGCGGGCGAAGGTGACGACGTGGCTGCGGGAACGCGGGATCCATTCCTGGGAGCTGATCTCGCTGTCGCCGCCACCCTTGGCCAGCAGCAGGATCTGTAGTCCGGTGCTCGGGCCGAAGGCCGCCGTCAGTACCGCGGGGCCCGTGGCGGCGAGATCACCTACCGTCGAGATATCCATGGCGGCAAGCTTCTTGGCGGTCTTGGGGCCGACGCCCCACAGCGCGTCGACGGGGCGGTCGCCCATCTGGACCATCCAGTTCGCCGCGGTCAGCGCGTAGACGCCATCGGGTTTGGCGAAACCGGTGGCGACCTTGGCGCGCTGCTTGTTGTCGCTGATACCCACCGAGCAGACCAGTCCGGTCTCGGCGGCGATCACGCTGCGGATCCGTTCGGCGAGCTCGAACGGATCATCGACATCGGCCCCCAGATACGCCTCGTCCCAGCCCCACACCTCCAGCGGATGGCCGAGGTCACGCAGTAGCCCCATCACCTTCTCCGAGGCGGCGTCGTAGGCCTGCGGGTCCGACGGCAGGAAGGTCGCCTGCGGACACCGCCGGGCCGCGGCGCGCAACGGCATGCCGGCATGGACGCCGAACGCGCGTGCCTCATACGATGCGCACGTCACCACCTTGCGCGGTTCGTGCGGGTCGCCGCTACCGCCGACGATCACGGGCAGGCCGGCCAGTTCGGGATGGCGCCCGAGTTCGACCGAGGCCAGGAACTGGTCCAGGTCTACATGAAGGATCCAGGCGCTCACGTGCCGCAGAGTTTACGGGCGACGCTCTCCCATGCGATGCCGAGTTCGTCGAGTGTCCTGCCGCGGTCGATCAGTTCGTGTGCCACCCGGTCGGCGTCCAGCAGCTCGAACAACGCGTCGGCCTGTGCGTCGAGATCGCCTGTGGTGTGCGCCGATTCGAGGAGCATCCGGATGTGGGTGCGGTGCAGGGTTGCCGGCGAGTTGTAGCGGGTGTGCGGATCCCGGGCGGCATCGGAGAGCAGTGCGTGGTGGGTGTGCACGAACCGCAGCCGGCTGCGACCGTAGGCCAGCAACCGTTCCAGCGGCGCCGCGCCCGGGCCGAGCGGGGGAGGGCCGAACATGAAGGCCTGTTGTTCGGCGATCTCGTCCTCGTCGAGGAGCACGATCATCAGGCCTGCCCGGCTGCCGAAGCGGCGGAACAGGGTTCCCTTGCCGACGCCGGCCGCGGCGGCGACATCATCCATCGAGACCGCATCGGCGCCGCGTTCGGCGATGAGGCGGCGGGCGGCGTCGAGCAGCAGGGCACGGTTGCGCGCGGCGTCGCCGCGCTCGGCCGGTGCGGCGGACGAGGGCGGCAGCACGCTGAGAGGTTCGGGTGCGCCCATGCCTGCACTTTAACTCAGCCGGAATTATTCGGACCACGGTCCGGTTATGCTGTGCAAGGATCAGCTGACGACGAAAGGGAACATCGATCATGTCCGACAACGGGACCAACGTGCTGGTGCTCATCGGAAGCCTGCGGGCCGCCTCGGTCAACCGGCAGCTCGCCGAATTGGCGGTCGAGTCCGCTCCCGACGGCGTGACCCTGCAGGTGTTCGACCGTCTCGGTGAACTGCCGCACTACAACGAGGACATCGACAACGACGACGTCGCCGAACCGGTACGCGCGCTGCGCGAGGCGGCCGCCGCGGCCGGTGCCGCGCTGGTGGTCACCCCCGAATACAACGGCTCCATCCCGGGTGTGCTCAAGAATGCCATCGACTGGTTGTCCCGGCCGTGGGGTAACGGCGCGCTCAAGGACAAGCCGTTCGCGGTGATCGGCACCGCGCTGGGACAGTATGGCGGCGTGTGGGCGCACGACGAGACCCGCAAGTCGTTCGCCATCGCCGGCCCGCGGCTGGTCGAGGATCTGAAGCTGTCTATCCCGACCAAGGTGCTCGAGGACAAGCATCCCCGGGAGAACGACGAGGTCGCCGCGAGCGTGCGTGAGGTCGTCGGCAAGCTGGTCGCCGAGATCGGCTGATCGGATTTGACAGGACCGCCCGGGAGCGTTGCTCCCGGGCGGTCCTGTCGTTGGGGCAGTGGCGTGGCCGCGGCACGGTTGTCGGACCCCGCGGATATGGTGCGACACGCACCCGAATGTGATGTGCGACACGCCGAGGCTCGACACGGCCAGGGGCTTACGACCTGGGAATTTCACGAATGTTGTTCAGAACATCTTGTATCTCTTCGGTTTGTCGGACACTAGGTGTAGTGTTCGACGGACCGCGAGGCCCCAACGCCCAAGGGGTTCGGCGGAGCGAGATCCACCCGTGTCGCGGGGTCAGAATTCCGGGATCACGCTCCGCGCGAGACCGGAATTTCCGGGCCCCGCGGACCGCTGAACTGAAGTGAAATGTGTTACCCGAGCAGTTGCCCGTCCCGAGTCATGCACGAGCGTAGGAGCCGCTAGATGAACGTCACCGTGTACACCAAGCCCGCTTGCGTGCAGTGCAACGCCACCTACAAGGCCTTGGACAAGGCGGGCGTCGCGTACGAGGTCGTCGACATCACCGAGGATGCCGAGGCTCGCGACTACGTGATGGCGCTGGGGTATCTGCAGGCGCCCGTCGTCGTCGCCGGCAACGAACACTGGTCCGGCTTCCGTCCCGACCGCATCAAGGCCCTGGCCGGGGCATCCGCCGTCACCGCCTAGACCATCCGACAGCGAGACCATCCGACAGCGAGACCACCCGACAGCCGACCGAGGGGAGCAGACAATGAGCAACCTCGTCTACTTCTCCAGCGTGTCGGAGAACACCCACCGGTTCGTGCAGAAGCTCGAACTGCCTGCCATCCGGATCCCGATCAAGGAGCGGATCCAGGTCGACGAGCCGTATGTGCTCGTCCTCCCCACCTACGGTGGCGGCCACGCCAACGGTCCTGATCCTGATCGCGGGGGCTATGTCCCCAAGCAGGTGATCGCCTTCCTCAACAACGAACACAACCGGTCGTTGATCCGCGGTGTCATCGCCGCGGGCAACACCAACTTCGGCGCCGAATTCGGCTATGCGGGGGTCGTCGTCTCCCGCAAGTGCGGCGTGCCATTCCTCTACCGATTCGAACTCATGGGAACGACGGACGACGTCTTCGCCGTCCGTGCCGGCCTCGCAGACTTCTGGAAGGACCAGACGTGCCACCAACCGTCACAGCTGCAGAACCTGTAACCACCGGCGCCCACGCGCTCCCGGGGGAGACGGACTACCACGCGCTCAACGCGATGCTGAACCTGTACGACGCCGACGGCAAGATTCAGTTCGACAAGGACGTGCAGGCCGCCCGCGAGTACTTCCTGCAGCACGTCAACCAGAACACGGTGTTCTTCCACAGTCAGGACGAGAAGCTCGACTACCTGATCGAGAAGGAGTACTACGAGCGCGAGGTGCTCGACCAGTACAGCCGTAATTTCGTCAAGAACCTGCTGGACCGGGCGTATGCCAAGAAGTTCCGGTTCCCGACGTTCCTGGGCGCGTTCAAGTACTACACCTCCTACACGCTCAAGACATTCGACGGGAAGCGCTATCTCGAACGCTTCGAGGACCGTGTCGTGATGGTGGCGTTGACGTTGGCCGCCGGGGACACCACGCTGGCGGAGAAGCTGGTCGACGAGATCATCGACGGCCGCTTCCAGCCCGCCACCCCGACGTTCCTGAACTCGGGCAAGAAGCAGCGCGGCGAGCCGGTGTCCTGCTTCCTGCTGCGCATCGAGGACAACATGGAGTCCATCGGGCGCTCCATCAACTCGGCGCTGCAGCTGTCCAAGCGCGGTGGCGGTGTGGCGTTGCTGCTGAGCAATATTCGCGAGCACGGCGCGCCCATCAAGAACATCGAGAACCAGTCCTCGGGTGTCATCCCGATCATGAAGCTGCTGGAGGATTCGTTCTCCTACGCCAACCAGCTCGGTGCGCGCCAGGGTGCCGGTGCGGTCTACCTGCACGCACACCACCCCGACATCTACCGCTTCCTGGACACCAAGCGGGAGAACGCCGACGAGAAGATCCGGATCAAGACGCTCTCGCTGGGCGTGGTGATCCCGGACATCACCTTCGAGCTGGCCAAGCGCAACGAGGACATGTATCTGTTCTCGCCGTACGACGTCGAGCGCGTCTACGGGGTGCCGTTCGCCGACATCTCGGTCACCGAGAAGTACTACGAGATGGTCGACGACGCCCGCATCCGCAAGACCAAGATCAAGGCGCGCGAATTCTTCCAGACCCTCGCCGAGCTGCAGTTCGAGTCGGGCTACCCGTACATCATGTACGAGGACACGGTGAACCGGGCCAACCCGATCGAGGGCAAGATCACCCACTCCAACCTGTGCTCGGAGATCCTGCAGGTCTCGACGCCGTCGCTGTTCAACGAGGACCTGTCATATGCCAAGGTGGGCAAGGACATCTCGTGCAACCTGGGGTCGCTGAACATCGCCAAGGCGATGGACTCACCGGACTTCGCGCAGACCATCGAGGTGGCCATTCGTGCACTCACCGCGGTGAGCGATCAGACCCACATCTGGTCGGTGCCCTCGATCGAGCAGGGCAACAACGAGTCGCACGCCATCGGCCTGGGCCAGATGAACCTGCACGGCTACCTGGCCCGCGAGCGGATCATGTACGGCTCCGACGAGGGCGTCGACTTCACCAACATCTACTTCTACACCGTGCTCTACCACGCGCTCCGGGCCTCGAATCGCCTTGCAATCGAACGGGGTCGGGCGTTCGGCGGGTTCGAGAAGTCCAAGTACAAGTCGGGTGAATTCTTCGACAAGTACACCGACCAGGTGTGGGAGCCGGCCACCGCGCGAGTGCGCGAGATCTTCGCCGACGCCGGCATCCGGATCCCCACCCAGGAGGACTGGAAGCGGCTCAAGGAGTCGGTGCAGACCCACGGCATCTACAACCAGAACCTGCAGGCCGTGCCGCCGACGGGTTCGATCAGCTACATCAACCACTCGACGAGCTCGATCCACCCGGTGGCCAGCAAGATCGAGATCCGCAAGGAAGGCAAGATCGGTCGCGTCTATTACCCGGCGCCGTATCTGACCAACGACAACCTGGAGTACTACCAGGACGCGTACGAGATCGGGTACGAGAAGATCATCGACACCTATGCCGCGGCGACTCAGCATGTGGATCAAGGTCTTTCGTTGACGCTGTTCTTCAAGGACACCGCCAACACCCGCGATGTGAACAAGGCGCAGATCTACGCCTGGCGTAAGGGCATCAAGACGCTGTACTACATCCGGCTGCGCCAGATGGCGCTCGAAGGCACCGAGGTGGAGGGTTGCGTCAGCTGCATGCTGTGAGCTGAGCTGAGTATTCAAGCGGGCCGGGGGACACGTTCCCCGGCCCGCTTCTCGTATCGGGAGTCGCCGACGCGGCCGCGTGCGAGCTCGCGGAATTTCCCGCGTGCCCGGTGCGCCACCGCGGCTAGGCTGTCAGGTGCGCGCAGCCTGCGGAACCGGCTGCGCCCACACAGGGGGAATCTCATCTTGACGACCGAACTTGCCGTGGTGCTCGCCGACAGCTCGAATCCAGGACGTGTGATCGGCACCGTGATCGGCCGATTGCTGATCCTCGCGCTGATCATCTGGGGAATCGTGTACCTCATCCGGAAGAGCCGCCGGCCCAAGCAATTTGCGCCGTACCCGCCCCAGCAGCCGTACTGGGACGGTACGGGCTGGCGGTACCCGCAGCAGGGTCCGCAGCCGCAGCCATATTGGGATGGCGCGGCGTGGCAGTACCCGCAGCAGCCGTATCCCCAGCAGTACTCGCAGCAGCCGTATCCACAGCCACCACACCCCGGACAGCCCGGGCCGTCATGGCCGGCTCCACAGCCGCCCTACCCGCCCGCCGGCCCGGGATCGCAGCACTGACGGCCCCGCCGCCCACCGGCGCCGCCTGGGATGCCTGGCCTCCCGCCGAGGTGGCCCGCCGCCTCGCCCATGTCCAGGCGCCGTGGTGCGTCGCGGCCGGCTGGGCGCTCGACCTCTTCCTCGGCACAAACACCCGTGCGCATGAGGACACCGAGATCGCCGTACCCGCAGCCCGATTCGACGAGATCGTGGCGGCCCTGCCCGGGTACGCCTGGGATGTCGTCGGCGACGGGTTGATGTGGCCGTACCCCGAACGGCTCGATCAGCACTTCCAGACCTGGCTGCGCGATCCCGGTACCGGTCGCTACCGGCTCGATGTCTTCCGTGAGCCGCACACGCAGGACCGCTGGGTGTGCCGACGTGACAGGGAGATCACCCTCGGCTACCACGAACTGATCAACCGGACGGCCGATGGCGTGCCCTATGTCATCCCCGAGGTCGCCCTGCTGTTCAAGGCCAAACACCGACGGGACAAGGACGAGGCCGACTTCTCCCGCGTCCTGCCGCACCTCGATGCGACCGCCCGATCCCGGCTACGTGGGTGGCTGATACGCGTGCACCCCGGCCACACCTGGATCGACGCTCTCCGATGACCGACGCGATCGCCGTGGCCGCGCTGGTGCTCGGCGCCGTCATGGCGTTGTTCGGTCTCGTCTATGCCTGGGAGCGGTGGGGCAAGGGCACGCGACTGGAGCACCGCCTCGACCGTTTCTTCGATGGCCTCAGCGACAAGTTCTTCCGCTGACGTCGTTGATAGGTTGGATTCGAGGCGTGAAAGGAAGGTGGGCTGTCGTGGCCGGCACGTTGTGGAAGAACCTGCACCCGGCGGGCAAGGCGGTGATCGTTGCGCTGACGGTGCTCGACGCCGGCCTGCGTGCGGTGGCATTGCGTGACCTCGCCGGTCGCGATGCCCGACAGGTCAACGGCCCGCGCTGGCTGTGGCGCGCCGCGTTGGGATTGGTGACATCGTCGGGCGTCCTGCCCGTCGCCTACTTCCTCCGGGGACGCAAGCCCGCCACCGTGACACCCATTAGCGGCGGGTGACGGTCAGCGCCGGTCGGCGCGCTCGGCCTGTTGGGCCTTGATCCGCCGCTCTTCGCTCAGCACGTGCTGGTAGCTCTCCCGCTCGGCGACCAACCAGTCCGGCTTCTCCTCCAGCAGCGCATTGATCTGCTCGGTCGTCAGCGCCTCGGTGACACCGCCGCGGGCCAGCCCGGCAATGGACACCCCCAGCTTGGCGGCGACCAGATTTTTCGGATGCGGCCCGTTCTTGCGCAGATCCTTGAGCCATTGCGGTGGATCCTCCTGCAGCGCCGCCAGCTCCGCGCGGGTGATCGCGTTCTCCTGGAATTCGGCGGGCGTCGCGGGCAGGTAGACGTCCAGCTTCTTGGCCGCCGTGGCGGGCTTCATGGACTGCGCGTTCGGCCTACTCATGAACAGAGCGTATCGGTAACCTGATGCGGTGCCTGCGCCCTCGCTCACCGTCGGGTACGTCCCCGGCGCGACCCCGGCGAAGTGGGCGCGGACCTGGGCGCAGCGTCACCCCGACGTTCCGTTGCGGTTGAGTGCTGTCGAACCGGCCGAGGCGGCCGAGGCGGTGCGCACCGGCACCGTCGACGTGGCATTGCTGCGGGTGCCCTGCGATTCCACCGGCCTGGCCGTCATCCCGCTTTACGCGGAAACCACAGTGGTCGTGGTTCCCGCCGACCATCTGCTGACCGCGCTCGACGCCGTCACCGCCGCCGACCTGGCCACCGAACCGGTGCTGATCCCGCGTGACGACGTCGTCGGCTGGCCGGCCGGTGTCGCGGTCGACCATCGGCCCGAAACCACAAAGGACGCAATCGAACTCGTCGCCGCGGGCATCGGCGCGCTCATCGCCCCGCAGTCGCTCGCGCGGCTGTACCACCGCAAGGACCTCAGCTACCGGCCGATCACCGACGCGCCCACCTGTGCGGTGGCGCTCGCATTCCCCGACGGCGAGCAGGGCGACCTGGTCGAGGAGTTCATCGGCATCGTGCGTGGTCGCAGGGAAAGCTCATCGCGTGGCCGCGCCGAGCCGGCGCCCAAGCGGACCGCCCGGGAGAAGACGCTGGCCAAACAGGCCGCTCGCGCCGCCGCGGGCAAGACCGCGCGCAAACCGGCCAAACGAGGCAGACGCTGAACGATGGGGGGTCAGATCGTCAGCGTGCCATCATCGTTGATGGTCCACTCGGGGTTGAGGGCGACCTCCCAGACATGGCCGTCCAGGTCGGCGAAATAGCCGGAGTAACCACCCCAGAACACCTTCTGGGCGGGCTTGAGGATCGTTGCGCCCGCCGCAGCGGCCTGCTGCAGGACCGCATCGACATCTGCCTCGGAACGCTGATTGATCGCGATGGTGATCCCGGAGAACCGCCCGTCGATCTGATGCTGTGCGTCGGCGGCCAAATCCGCCCGCACGAACAGCGCCAGTGCGATCCCGGGCAGCTGATAGAACACCACGCCCTCGGGTGCGGATCGGGGCTCCCATCCGAGCCCCTGCTCGTAAAACCTACGGGCCCGGTCGAGGTCGTCGACACCGAGCGTGATCAGGCTGATGCGTTGCTCCATGTGGCGGAGGTTACTCGGCGGCTGTGACACCTGAGCCGCACTCGTCGGGCTGTCCCGGTGAGTACGTCCCGATCGACCACTGCCGGCCCTCCGGGTCGAGCAGTTCGGTGCGGAAGTTGCCCCACACGGTGGTTTCGGGTGCGACCAGCACCGTCGTGCCCGCGTCGAGCGCGCGGGAGTGGATGGGCCCGATCTCGGCGGCATCGACGACGACGTAGAGCCCGGCGCCGACACAATCGCCCTTCGGCGCGGGCACGTCGTATCCGCGGTCGTCATGCTGCACACACACCACTGCGCGGCCGCGTCGCATCTCGACGTGGAACAACCGGCCGCCGTCGCCGAAGCTGCGGACGACCCGGAAGCCGAGCACCTCGGAGATCCAGCGCACCGCGCGCTCGGGATCCCGATAACAGATGAACGCGGTGAGCTGTGCAGTCGTCATGGTCCAGGTGTACTACCGGGCACCGACAGATCCGACCAGAACGCCACGGTGCGCGCGGTGCCGACCGAGGCGGGCGGACGGGAGGCGAACTCGGCCTCGAGGAAACCCGCGAGATCCACGCCGGCGACCCGCACCTCGGTCTGCAACACCTGCAACACCGGACTGCCGGATGAGGCGCCCGCGGGCAGATAACGATTGGCGTGCACCGGGATCAGTCGCGGCACCCGCGCGAGGTGATAGTCCGCGCTCCGCAACGCATCTTTCGTGCGCGCCGGGCGGGCACCCCATTCGTCGGGCCAGAAGGAGCGCCACTCGACCGCGAATCGGATTCCCTCGACCGGCAATTGGAGCTGAGCCCGCAGCGTGCGCCGCCCGTCGTCGCGCCAGTTGGGCCACCCCGCACCCACCGGTAAGCCGGCGGCCAGGAACGCACGGTGGTCGTCGGCGAAATCGAACCCGAATTCGGTGCGCAGACGAACGAATTCCGCGTTCGTCAGACCGGTTTCGATGGTCACCGCACCGCAGGAGGCCAGCAGGACGGCAGGGTCCGGCCGGCTCATGCGGTCAGGGTAACGCTCGACCCCGCTACTTCACGGAGTGCTGCGGGCCCTGCGCCTTCTTGTACAGCGCCTTGAGCATCCGATCCCGGAACGCGGCGTTGTCGATGAGCTTGATGCCCGCGTCGGCCAGCTTCGGGTAACCGATGAGCTTGTGCATGTACCGACCCCGGCGATACTCCCTGCCCCACGCCGCCTCCATACGCTGGGCGTAATTGGTGAAGTCGTCCGGTCCGCCGTTGGTCAGCGCGGCGATCGCACACTCACCGGCGGCCAGCCCGGATTCCAGCGCCTTGGAGATGCCCGCGCCCGACGCCGGCTTGCCGGCACCCAGCGAGTCGCCGGTGAACAGCACGCCCGGGCGCCACGGCGGCCAGGCGGTGAAACCCATCGGCAATCGCCACGCTCGCACGCTCTTGTTCTTCTTGAGCTCCTCGATCGGCGGCGCCTCCCACTCCGGGGGCAGACTGCGCAGGAAGTCGCCCAGGAACTGGGTGGCGTTGATCGCCTGCCAGTTCTTGTAGCTGTTCACATAGCCCAGTCCGATGTTGAAGACGTTGTTGCCCATCGGGAACACCCACCCGTAACCGGGCAGCTGGTCGCCCTGGAAGAGCAGCTTCAGGTAGATGTCGAGGCTGTCGTTATCGGGTCGGTTCAGGTGCATCTCGGAGCGGATCGCGATAGCGGAATAGCCGTTGTACTCCGAGTCGATCTTCAACGCCCGCTTGATGGGGGAGTAGGCGCCGTCGGCGGCGATGACGGCATCGCCGAGGACCTTCTCGCCACTCTTGAGCACCACGCCGACGACGCGGCCGTCGGCATCGAGTTCCGGACCCGCGACCTCGGCGCCCTGCCGGATCTCGGCACCCGCGGACTCGGCGTGCTTGAGCAGCACGGTATCGAGGTGCTCGCGGGCCACCGTGTGCCCGTGATCGGGCATGCCGGGGCGGCGCGGGAAGGACAGCTCCCAGGCGCTCGGGCTGTACACCGTCACCTTGTTGACCCGGTGATAGGTGGCGACCTCGTCGGCCAGGCCCATCTTCTGCAGATAGCTCACCGCGCGGGCGGTCAGCCCGTCACCGCACGGCTTCGACCGCGGGAATTCGGCCTTGTCCAGCACGACCACGCGGGCGCCGGTCTGAGCGGCCTGCCAAGCGGCGGCTGAACCTGAGGGGCCCCCGCCCGCGATCACAACGTCGTAGTGGGCAGTCATTGTCTCGTCTCGATGGATGTGGGCATGACATGGCGATGCTACTCGTGTCGTTCGCCGGTTGCTGCTCGAGCAAACCCCCGGGGTGCGGGTGTCGGCACGCGGGCCGGGGCTGTCCGAGCAGGTCAGCGACCACCCCCGGTACAGTGGTCGGGTGCGTAGACCATCCATTCCGCTTCCGGGGCAGCCCGGGGTGAAGGTTGACGCGCGCAGTGAGCGGTGGCGCGAACACCGGAAGAAGGTCCGCGCCGAGATCGTCGAGGCCGCCTTCCGCGCCATCGACCGACTCGGCCCCAACGTCAGCGTCCGCGAGATCGCCGAAGAGGCCGGCACCGCGAAACCCAAGATCTACCGGCACTTCACCGACAAGTCGGACATGTTCGCCCAGATCGGCGAGCGGATGCGGGACATGCTGTACTCGGCCGTCATCCCGTCGATCAACATCGAATCCGACTCGGCGCGCCAGGTGATCGGTCGCGCCGTCGAGCACTATGTCGAGCTGGTGGACCAGCATCCGAACGTGGTCCGGTTCCTGCTGCAGGGCAGGTTTGCCGACCAGTCGGCGGCGGCGATGTCCACGGTGAACCGTGGCCGCGACATCACGCTGGCGATCGCGGAGATGGTCAGCGGTGAGCTCAAGGACATGAACCTCAAGCCGGAGGTCTTCGAACTGGCCGCGTTCGCCCTGTTCGGGACCGCGGCCTCGGCGACCGATTGGTGGCTCGGCGCCAACGAGGACAACACCCGCCGCATGCCGGCCGAGGATTTCGTCGCGCACATGACCACCATCATGATGGGCGCGGTCAACGGAACCGCCGAACTGCTGGGCGTGGAGATCGATCCTGACCAGCCGATCCACGATGCCGTGCGGCGTCAGGATCCCTCCGAGCACGCCGTCGGCTGAGCCGATCCGCGACACGCCTGGACACAAGTTCTGGTGTTGACCCGCGTTGTCGCCCACCAGTTGTAGTGTCGTGGCAGCAGTCACCACATAGCGAATTGGGGTCCAAGGTGTCCGATGGAATCAAGCTGATCGACCGCGTCTCGGCCATCAACTGGAACCGCCTGCAAGACGATAAGGACGCCGAGGTCTGGGAGCGGCTGACCGGCAACTTCTGGCTGCCGGAGAAGGTTCCGGTGTCCAACGACATCCCGTCCTGGGGCACCCTCAACGATCACGAGAAGCAGCTCACGATGCGGGTCTTCACCGGCCTGACGCTGCTGGACACCATCCAGGGCACCGTCGGTGCGGTCAGCCTGATCCCCGACGCGCTGACCCCGCACGAGGAGGCCGTCTACACCAACATCGCGTTCATGGAGTCGGTGCACGCCAAGAGCTACAGCAACATCTTCTCCACGTTGTGCTCGACCGCCGAGATCGACGAGGCGTTCCGCTGGTCGGAGGAGAACCCGAACCTGCAGCGCAAGGCGCAGATCGTGATGGATTTCTACAAGGGTGACGACCCGCTCAAGCGCAAGGTCGCCTCCACGCTGCTGGAGAGCTTCCTGTTCTACTCCGGCTTCTACCTGCCGATGTACTGGTCCTCCCGGGCCAAGCTGACCAACACCGCCGACATGATCCGACTGATCATCCGCGACGAGGCCGTGCACGGCTACTACATCGGCTACAAGTACCAAAAGGGTCTGGCCGCCGAGACCGAGGCCCGCAAGCAGGAGCTCAAGGACTACACCTACGAGCTGCTCTTCGAGCTCTACGACAACGAGACCGAATACACCCAGGATCTCTACGACGGTGTCGGACTGACCGAGGACGTCAAGAAGTTCCTGCGCTACAACGCCAACAAGGCCCTGATGAACCTGGGCTACGAGGCGCTGTTCCCCAAGGACGAGACCGACGTCAACCCGGCCATCCTGTCCGCGCTCAGCCCGAACGCCGATGAGAACCACGACTTCTTCTCCGGCTCGGGTTCCTCCTATGTGATCGGCAAGGCCGTGGTCACCGAGGACGAGGACTGGGACTTCTGATCTTGTTGCCACAGCCCAGGCTGTGCCAATCCTGAACGTCGCTGCCCGGCGTATCTGTTCTTGGTGCTGGGCTCCGTAACGGCGCACGGGCCGTTCTACCCCGTCCTGTGGCTGGTGTTCCTGCCGGTACGGATGTGGATGAAGAAGAACCGCCCCGAGGAGTACGCGGCGAGCCAGCGCACGGAATCGCGTTTGTGGCTCTTCTCACGTGGGCATTCACACGAAGTTCACGGGTTTCGTTGAGGTCCTTCATCGGTTCGCAGCGGAATGTGGACGGTGACGGTCGGACACCGTGCAAGGAGGACATCATGGCTGTGACTGCGATCAGCGAATCCAACGTCGTCGAGCTTTCCCCGCGTCGCGCGCAGCGCAACCTCAAGGCGCTGCGGGACGCGCAGCGCCGGCATCCGTCCTTCCTGGGGCAGATGGCCCGCGAGAAGGCCGCCCCGGTGCAGTGCCGCGTGCTGCCGTTCAGCCGCTGACCACCGCCGGGATCGCGGCGGTGACCGTGGTTCCCTTGCCGGGCGCGCTGAGCACGCCGAATTGACCGGACAGCGCCTCCACGCGGTCGCGCAGCCCGCCCAGCCCTGATCCGGCGCCGGCCACCGCGCCTCCCACCCCGTCGTCGCTGACCGACAACGTCAAGGTTGTGTCGTCGGCGGCGACCCGGACGGTGACTACTTCCGCATCGGCGTATTTGGCCGCGTTGGTCAGTGATTCGGCGACCACGTAGTAGGCGGCCACCTCCACCGACTCCGGCAACCGACGATCGACGGCCACGTCCAGCTCGACCGGGACGGCGGAGCGACGCGCCAGTGCCCGCAACGCCGGTCGCAGCCCGCCGCGGGACAACACGGCCGGGTGCATACCGCGCGACAATTCCTGCAGGTCGGTGTGCAACTCGGCGAGCCCGTCGACGACGCGGGACAGTTCGGCCCGCAGCGGTTCCTCAGCCGATGCCTCCACTGTCCGCAGTTCCAGACTGAGCGACACGATCCGCTGCTGGGCGCCGTCGTGCAGATCCCGTTCGAAGCCGCGCCGGGCCTCGTCGGCTGCCGCAACCAGTCGGGCACGCGACGCGGTCAGCGCGGCCCGGGTCTCGGCATTGGCGATCGCAGTGGAGACCAGATCGGCGAAATCCCCGATGTGATCTTCACAATGCGGCGAGATCGCCTCGGGCTCCCGGGAACCGACGATCAGTGCGCCACGGACGACGCCATCGACGATCAAAGGGGCGCCCGCCCCGCTGCGTACCTGCAACTCCTGCAGCCGGTCGGCGATCGGTCCTGCCGCACCGGCGTAGTCATCGATGCGCGCGGGTGCACCGGCGGCCCGGATCCGGCTGCTGATGTTGTCCCCGGTGAGCGGAAACCGTTCGCCCACCTCGATTCCCGGAACACCGGCAAGATCGTGCGCCGCGACCACCAGGCAGGTCTGCTCGGACTCGAAGCGCACCAGGGTCACATGATCGACGGCGAGACTGTGAGCGAGTTCGCGCACCGCGGCGGTGTACACCTCCCCGAGATCGGCCGACCGCGCCACCAGCGTCGCCACCCGCCGCAGGGCGGCCTGCTGACCGGCCAGTTCATCGGCCTGCCCGCGGCGCTGCTCGGCCTCGGCGGCCCGTAGCCGCGCCTGTCCGACAAGCACATTGGTGAGCAGCGCCAACGTCAGGAACACCGCCAACGCGGGCGCCAGCGAATCACGGCCCTCCAGATGCAGGTAGGCGTAGACACCGGCACTGGCCAGTGAGGTGGCAATGGCGAGCGGGAAGTCCCACCCCGCCGAGACCACCAGCACCCCGAGCAGCAGCAGCGCGCCGAAGGCGTTCTCCGGTGCGACGAGTCGCAGCGCGGCCACCAGGCCGATCTCGATGGCCAGGAACGCGATTGCGACGATGATGCCCACCCACAGCGGGCGCGCGGTAGGCCGTACCACCTGAGCCAGGGCCCGATTCGGCAGGGATTGCCAGTTCACGCCGATGATCGTAAGAGGTGTGGGTGGCTACCGGTGGTCGGGCGCCCGAAGATTCCCGTTAACGGGAATGTCATCGGCGCCGCGGGCTGCCAAGCTGGAGACATGAATGCCGCACGCTGCTTGATCGTCGATGACAGTGCCGCATTCCGTGCTGCCGCGCGCAGCATGCTGGAACGCGGGGGGTTCGAGGTGGTGGGCACGGCCGGGGACGCCGAAGAGGCGGTGCGCCTGACCGCACAGTTGCATCCCGATATCGCGCTGGTCGACGTCGATCTCGGCCCCGACAGCGGGTTCGACGTGGCCCAGCAGCTGGCCGGGGTCGCGGTCATCCTCACCTCGACGCACGACGAGCAGGATTTCGCCGACCTGATCGTGGCGAGCCCCGCATTGGGGTTTCTGCCGAAGCTCACGCTGTCGCCGGACGGGATCCGGGCGCTGCTGGCCCGTTAACGCGATTCCAGGTACATGATCACCGCGCGTACCCGGCGGTGATCATCACCGGTTTCGGGCAGGTCCAATTTGGTGAGGATGCTGCGCACGTGCTTCTCGACGGTGCCCTCGGTGACCCACAATCGCCGTCCGATGCCGGCATTGGAAAGACCTTCGGCCATCAGGGTGAGCACCTCACGTTCGCGGGTGCTCAACGCGGCCAGCGGGTCGTCACGTCGCCGCGCCGACACCAATTCGGCCACCAGCGCCGGATCCACCACCGAGGCGCCGTTGGCGATGCGGCGCAGGGTGTCGACGAAATCGGAGACATCGGTGACCCGGCTCTTGAGCAGGTAGCCGATGCTGCGGCCGCCGGCCAACAGTTCCATCGCGTGGTCGACGTCGACATGGGCCGAGAGGACCAGAATCGCGGTGTCGGGGGAGCGTTCCCGGATCTTGCGGGCCGCTTCCAGCCCCTCGGCGTTGTGGTCGGGCGGCATCCGGATGTCGACCAGGACGAGTTGGGGCTGCTGATCGTCCACCAGTGCCAGCAGTTCGGTGGCGTCCCCTGCCTGCCCCGCGACGTCGAAGCCCTCCCGCTGCAACAGGCTGGCCAGCCCCTCGCGCAGCAGCACATCGTCGTCGGCGATGACCACCCGCAATGTGCTCATGCCGTCCTTCCGTGGCCGACCGTTTCGGCGCCGCGACATTGTCGCACCCACGTCGCGCCGACGCCGCCCGGTCGATCGAAGATGGGGGCTAACCGGAAGGGCGCGGTCGGGGAATTCGGTGCCACCGATGGTGGTCAGCAGCGTCGAATTCCGCCGCGGTGAGGTCCAAGCTGACAGCCATGACCACAGCACCGGCTCGTAGCGCACACCGCATCTCCCTGCTCGACAGCGATGACGTCGAGAGCAGCGAGTTGGGTTCGATCCACCGTGTCACCGCGGACAACTTCCCGATCCTGCAGGGCCTGTCCATCAAACGACTGGTCCTGCACCCCGGCGCCATGCGCACCCCGCACTGGCACGCCAACGCCAACGAACTGACCTATTGCGTGGCCGGCACCGCTCTGGTCTCCGTGCTGGACAACGGCAGCCGATTCGCGAGCTTCGTCGTCACGGCCGGGCAGATGTTCCACATCGACTCGGGCGCATTGCATCACATCGAGAACATCGGTACCGACACCGCGGAGTTCATCATCGCCTTCCGCAGCGAACGGCCCGAGGACTTCGGATTCGGCGCCACCATGGGAGCCTTCAGCGACGCGGTGCTCGGCAACACCTATGACCTGCCGGCGGCGGATCTGGGCACCATCCGCCGCGACACCCGGGACCGAAAACTGGCCGCCGTGGCAGGGGATCCCGAGATCCCGGCGAGTGCGTACTTCAAAGACCCGCACAAGTTCGACGTCGAGGGTCAGCCACCCGGCCTCACCTACGCCTACGGCAACGCCCGGTTCGCCCGTGATCAGTTCTGGCCGGCACTGAAGGACATGTCGATGTACTCGCTGCGCGTCACCGAGGACGGGATGCGCGAGCCGCACTGGCACCCGGTTACCGCCGAAATGGGTTATGTGCAGCACGGCGATGCCAGGATGACGATCATGAATCCCGATGGCACGCTGGACACCTGGGACCTCACGACCGGCGACCTGTACTTCATTCCGCGGGCCTACCCGCACCACATCGAGAACACCGGCACCGACCCGTGGCACTTCCTGATCTTCTTCGATCAGCCTTTCCCGGCCGATATCGGCTACAAGGCCTCGGTCAGCGCGTACTCGCGGTCCGTTCTGGCAGCGGCGTTCGGCACCCATCTCGACGACCTGCCGCACTTCCCGCTGACCACCACCGACCCCCTGATCGTGCCGCGCAGCAATCCCGTCGACGCGTGAGCGCACAGATCGGGCGGCCTGTCGACCGGGTCGAGGCCCAGCAGAAGGTCACCGGTGCCGCGCGCTATGCGGCGGACACCCAGCTGCCCGGACTGGTGCATGCCGTGATGGTGCAGACAGCTGTCGCCCACGGTGCCGTGACACCGGAATCGCTGGCCGCGGCGGCAGAACTCGTCGCCGCGGCCCCCGGTGTGCTGCACGTACTGACCCCGCTGAACTGCCCCGAGCTGCATATGCTCCCGGCCGACCTGACCTGGGACCTGCCGCTGGAGCGCCGGCCTCCGCTGTCGGACCTGACGGTGCAGCATGTGGGCCAGCATCTGGCGCTGGTGGTGGCCGAGACCCTGGAGGAGGCTACGGCCGCAGCCGCCCTGATGGACGTCGAATACATTGTCGCCCCTGCCCAGTTGACCGCCGATCAGGTGTTGACGGAGCCGGTGCCGGCCGATGCGAAGGACGGGCAGATCCGGCACGGCAGCTATCGCCCCGATCACTTCGTCAAACTCACCGACGAGAAGTTGCAGGAGCACCGCGGCGACCCGCACGAACCCGCGGGCGTCAAGGTCGCCGCCCGGTTCACCACACCGGTCAACACCCACTATCCGATCGAACTGGCGGCCACCGTCGCCGAATGGGAGGGCGATGTACTGACCGTGCACGACAGCACCCGCTGGATCACCGGGGAGCGCCGCGCGCTGGCGGCGTACCTGGGCATCGCCGAAACGCAGGTGCGCATCCTGTCACCGCTTGTCGGCGGCGCCTTCGGATCCAAGAGCTTCCTGTGGATGCACGTGGTGTTGTGCGCCGTCGCCGCCAGGGCGGTGGGCCGACCCGTGAAGCTGGTGTTGACCCGCGCCCAGATGTTCACCTCGACCGGTCACCGGCCGCGGACCGAGCAGCAGCTCGCCCTGGTGGCCGGCACCGACGGGTCCGTGCTCAGCACCGAACAGCACACCGTCACCGAGACATCCACGGTGGCGCACTTCTGCGAACCGGTGGGCCTGTCAGCGCGGTTCCTTTACCGGTCACCGCGTATGGCGGTGTCGCATACGGTGGCCCGGATCAACGCGCCGACACCGTGTTTCATGCGCGGGCCAGGGGAGGCGCCCGGGCTGTTCGCCCTCGAAGTGAGCATGGACGAATTGTCCTACGCCACCGGCCTCGACCCCCTGGCACTGCGGCTGGCCAACGATCCGGATACCGATCAGCCGAGCGGGCGGCCGTGGTCGGGCAAGCATCTACGGGAGTGCTACCTGTCCGGTGCCGAGCGGTTTGGCTGGTCGGCGCGGCCCGCCGAGCCACGAGCGCTGCGCCGCAACGGTGTCCAGGTGGGATGGGGGATGGCGACCGCCAGCTATCCGGGACGCCGGATGCCCGCCGGGTGCCGGGTCACCACCACCGCCGACGGGCACGTGCGGTTCGCCGCCGCGACCCATGAGATCGGCACCGGGGTGCGCACCGTCATGACGCAGATCGCCGCGGACGGAACCGGACTTCCGCTGGACGCGGTGAGCTTCGAATCCGGGGATTCGCTGTTTCCCGACGCTCCGTACAGTGGGGCATCGCAGACCACCGCGACGGTGGGCTCGGCGGTCGACCTCGCGGCGCGGCGGTGGCGCCGACTGATCGGACGTCCGGTCGGTTCGGCCGCCGAACTGGGCAGCATCCTGCGTGCCGCACCGGATCTGCTTGCCGCCCTGTCTTTCACGGTGACCAGCGACGGTCCCGCCGAAGAGGGTCCGCTGTCCCAGTCCTTCGGCGCGCACTTCTGCGAGGTCGAGGTCGACGAGGAGATCGGCCGGGCCACGGTGACCCGGTGGACGGCGGTGATGGACTGCGGGCGGGTGCTGAACCCGAAGCTGGCGACCAACCAGGTCATGGGCGGCATCATCTTCGGACTCGGGATGGCGCTGCTGGAGCAGGTGCCCTGCGACCCACGCACCGGCCAGCTGATCGGCGAGTACTACGTGCCCACCCACGCCGACATCCCGGACTTCGACATCAGTTTCGTCGACGCCCCGGACTACGGCCTGGATCCGGTCGGGGTGCGCGGCATCGGGGAAATCGGCGCGTGTGGAGTGCCCGCGGCGATCGCGAACGCGATCTTCCACGCCACCGGTAAGCGACTACGCGACCTGCCGATCACCATCGAATCGCTGCTGAGGAGCCGGCCATGAACGAACTGCAGTTGACCGTCAACGGAGTTCCCCGGCAGCTGTGCGTCGACGTACGCACCACGCTGCTGGATCTGTTGCGGGAGCGGCTGGGCATGACCGGAACCAAGAAAGGGTGCGATCACGGCCTGTGCGGAGCCTGCACGGTGACGGTCGACGGTGAGCGGGTGCTCAGTTGCCTCACCCTGGCCGTCTCTATCGACGGGGCCGAGGTCGGCACCATCGAGGGCGGCGATGAGTTGGACTGCGTACAGCGGGCATTCGTTGCCCATGACGGGTTTCAGTGCGGCTACTGCACGCCCGGCCAGATCACCTCGGCGCGGGCGCTGCTGCGCGAACATGCGCGCGGCGACCTCTCCGCAGCCACCTTCGAGGGATGCCGCCGCGATGTCGCCGACGGTCCGCAGGAGTTGTCCGACAACGAGATCCGTGAGCGGATGGCGGGCAACATCTGCCGGTGTGGTGCGTATGCGAACATGCTCGCCGCCATAAAGGATGCCGCGCGATGAGGACCTTTGCGTTCCGACACGCCACGTCGGTCGAGGACGCGGTGCAGCAGGCGGCGTCGGGGGCGCGCCTGTATGCCGGCGGCACGAACCTCCTGGATCTGATGAAAATGGGTGTCGAGTCGCCGTCCGCCTTGGTCGACATCGGCCGCCTCGATCTGCGCGCCATCGGCGAAACACCGACGGGCGGTGTGCTGATCGGTTCCGGCGCCACCAACAGCGCAGTGGCCAACGACCCGTTGATCCGCCGCCGGTATCCGATGCTGTCGCAGGCCATTCTGTCGGGGGCTACCACTCAGATCCGCAACATGGCCACGGTCGGGGGCAATCTGATGCAACGCACCCGCTGCCCGTACTTCATGGATCCCTCGTTCGCGCACTGCAACAAGCGCGTCCCTGGCAGCGGTTGCGCGGCCCGCGACGGCTTCAACCGCGAACACGCCCTCTTCGGGGCCGGCGCCGGGTGCGTTGCCGTTCATCCCTCGGACATGGCGGTCGCCCTCGCGGCATTGGATGCCCGGGTCCACCTGCTGGGGCCCACCGGACGCCGGGAGGTCGCCGTCGCCGACTTCTTCGTGCTGCCCGGCGACCATCCAGAACGCGACAATGTGGTGCGCGAGGGTGAACTGATCACCGGTGTCGAACTGGCTGCGTCACCCTACGCCCGGCACAGCTGGTATCTGAAGGTGCGCGACCGACACAGCTATGCGTTCGCGCTGGTGTCGGTGGCCGCCGGAGTGAGCCTGGTCGACGGCCATATCGGCGGTGTCGCAGTCGCTTTGGGCGGTGTGGCCGCCATGCCCTGGCGCGTGCCGGCGGCCGAGCAGCGGCTGGTCGGTGCCGCCCCGACCGACGAGGCGTTCGCGTCGCTCGCCGAGGAACTCCTCGACGGTGCAGTCCCGCTGGCGCAGAACGGATTCAAGATCGATCTGGCGCGCAACAGCGTGGTGCGGGCTTTGCGGCGGGCCGCCGATAGACTCGACTGATGAGCGTCACATCGCTGATGACGTCGGTGTTGAACTGGCTGCGGGCCGGTTATCCCGACGGAGTTCCCGGCCCGGACCGGGTGCCGCTGCTGGCACTGCTACGCAGCTCGCCGTTGAGCGAAGACGAGATCAAAGAGGTGGTCCGCAACATCGCCGAGGCGTCCGCGCCCGCCGACAACGGCGCCCCGATCACCCGCGATGACATCGAGCACTTCATCGCCGAGATGACGAATCACGATCCCGGCCCGGAGAACACCGCCCGGGTCGCGGCGCGGCTGGCCGCCGCCGGCTGGCCGCTGGCGGACCTGCGCTAGTTTTCGGCGCCTCGTAGGCCTCGTGCGTCTCGTGCACCTCGCGTGCGCCTCGCGTGCGCCTCGTGCGCCGGGGGCGAGGCTGTGGCCGGCTGTCGTCCTTCGGCTTCTTTGGCACTGATGTGGCCGCGGAAGCGCACGCCAATGGTGTGAAAATTGCTTGCCCGTCCGTTCGAACACGTGTGCGATAGAACACAAGTTCGAATGCAACATCGCTCCCAATCTTCACCCGGTGAGCGCCAGACCGTGGTCCCGGTCGCGGCGAGGTTGCCCTGGTTTTGAGGGACCAGGCATGTGTTGCCTCATAGTGCCCTCGGGCACCGAGTGTGAAAGCCGGTATCCATCATGGACGCCACCCATTTCAACGCCTTTGTCGATGCGCTGATCGATGACCTCGCCCCGGCTGAGGTGCCGGACGATGACGCTGATCGGAGGCTGTTTCATCTGTTGAAGTGTCCGCGTCGAATCGTGGACGAGGAACCGCTGTTGGCGGTGTTGGCCGGGGCGGTGACCGTACGCAACCTGGCCGACCATGTCATCGCCTCGGCGGTCGCGGCTGCGGAGCGGGCCGGGATCCCGGCCAGGCGGCACCTGAAGACGGGCACCGATCTGCTGACCCTGCTGGGGATGGCCCCGGGTGCGGCGGTGCGGGCGGTGCGGGTGGGCCGGGCGGCGCATCTGCTGCCGGCGTTGACCACCGCGCAACGCCTGGGCGGGGTCGGGATCGAGGTCGCCGACGCCGTCGGCAAGGGCGTCACCCATATCAATGCCAGAACCGAACTGTCCGAGGATGATCGGGCCGCTGTGGTGACCAAACTGATGATCCAGACCACCCCGGCCGAGGTGGGTAAGAAGGCGCGGGCGATCGCCATCGACCGCACCGCAGCCCTCCCGCCGGAGGAGCGGGTAATACCGGTCGCCGAGGACGCCGACCTCAACACGATGACCCTGGTCCTGGGCGAGGAGGGCCGGTACGAGGCCACCCTCAACCTCGACGTCGGGACCGGGGAAGGGCTGTGTGCGGCGTTGGATCCGTTGTGCCTGCCGGTCCCGCTCCCGGACGGGTCGCCGGATCCGCGGCCGATCGACAAGCGTCGGGGGGATGCGGTCGCGCAGATCCTGCGGACCTATCTGTCGCACTCGACACGTCCCATGTCCGGTGGGGTGCTACCGCACGTCACGCTGATCCGACCGGCCCGCGCGACGGTGGGTGGTGAGGAGGCGGTGGACCGCCTCGGGTTCGGTGGCCCGGTCAGCGCGGCGACCGCCGATCTGATCGCGTGCGACTCGACATTGACCAAGGTGATCGTCGACTACACCGGGGTGCCACTCGATGTCGGGCGCGCCGAGCGGCTGTTCACGCCCGCGATCCGCAAAGCACTGGGCGTGCGCGACGGGGGCTGCGCGCACCCAGGGTGTGGCCGGCCGGTGTCCTGGTGCGACGCCCACCACATCCAACCCTGGAGCCACGGCGGGACAACGAGTCTGGACAACGGGGTGCTGTTGTGCCGGCTACACCACTCCCTGATCCACCATGGCGGGTGGACGGTGTACCTCGGCCGCGACCGTTATCCCTGGTTCATCGCACCGCAGACGCCGGGCGAGCCCGAGCCCGAGCATCTGCGCTCACACAATCGCCGCACCATGACCGACCTACCGGCCGCCGCTTAGTCAGCCGGACAGCCCAGCTGAATAGCCTTGGCGGCAACATCATTGAGGCCGAACCTGCACGCAGATCTCAACGCAGCACCTTGACAACTACACAGTGAAGCGGTTCCGGGCTCGCCCGCGTGACCAATACTGATCGCCAGTGAACTCAAAGAGCGGCGGCGTCCAAGCGCGTCAGCGGCGCGGTTCCCAGGGGCGCTCGTTGGCCTCGATGCGCTGCCGTTCCTCGGTCTGTTCGTCGGCCCAGAAGTCCTCGAACGTCTTGCCTGGATGCACGTTCGGGACGCGATTGAGTGCGTTGCTCAGCCACGCGGGCGGCCGCGCGGGCTTCCATTGCGGCAGTGCGGAACTCAACTGCGCCATGGTCTTGAGGACGACAAACACCCCGAAAAAGGCGTCCGGGGCATCGGTGATGGCGATGGCGATGAATCCGATCAACAACGTCATGTGCACGACCATCACGCGACCGAGCACCTGGCTGCCGATCTCCTCGAGTTGCCGGAACGGCCAGCGACGCAATTGGCTCAGGTCCACGAGGAAGTCGACCGTCATGAACGCGAACACGCACAGGCAGCCGAAACCGACGCTGCGCCAATCCACCTGCACCAGGTGCCCGACACCGTTGTGGTTCAGTAGGAACAGGACGGTGCCGAGGAAGACGCCATGCACCGCAGAGAAGCTCAGGCTGATGACGGCGAAGCTCGACATATAGGTCGACAGCGGTTTACCACTGCGCCGCCGCCCGTTGACCGTGTAGCGATAGCGTCCGCTCTCGTTGCCGGGAGCGTTGTAGTCGAAGTGCCCGCGTTTGGGGGACCAGCGCTGGTGCAGCGCGATCCGGGCGAGGATGAACAGTACGGCGGCCACCGTCTCGAACCAGTACACCGCCAGCGTGGTCGCACCGGACCAGTCCTGGGTGAACCACCCGAACACCGGCACCGCGATCACGCCCAGCAATGAGACCAGGTGTACGACACGGACCACGCCGAAGATCGTCGCACGTACAAACCGGAATGGGCGGCTCGGAGACGGTAGGAATCGGTGGGGAGAACCTGATCGGCCTCGGCGGGAAGTTTCGGCGAAGTATCTACACACGTGTCAAAAAGCGCTAGCTTGACGGTTGTCAAACAAGTCATTCCTGGAGGCAGTGTGTCGCACATTTCGGCGTGGATGGGTGCTGGTGTGGTCGCGGCGGGGGTGTCTGCCGCGATGATCGTCGGGGCGGATGTCGCGAGCGCAGACGCCGGGACCGACGCCTCGGCCGACTCATCAGCGAGTGCTTCCGGGGACGATCGGACGCGCCCGGGTAGTTCGCGGGATACCTCGGCCGGCGACGCGTCCGAGAAGGCATCCGACGCAGACACAGGCACAGACACCGGCGCCGCCGACGGTGACGACACCGACGGTGACGACACCGACGGTGATTCCGGCCTCGGCACTCGGGACGACGCGGACGCCCGAGACGACGCGGACCCCGAAAACGACCAAGCCGACGCGGACGCGCAGGACGACGTGGACCACGAGAAGACCGGAGACGGCGCGCACTTCGAGGACGACGTAGACATCGAGAAGGCTGGAGACGACACAGACCTCGAGGAGAAGAGCACGTCCGACGCCTCAGAGTCGTACAACGACGCTGTCGGGTCTTCGGCGCCGCCGAGCATCGATCCGGACGTGGACAACGTTCCGGCCACCGGGGACGGGCAGGTCGAGCTTCCGGTCATCGAGGCACCGGTCGAGGCGGTGTCCGACGGTGACGACCACGCCACCGCGGCCGCGGTTCGGGCGCCGAACGTGGTCCCGGCGGCAACGTCCATGGCGGCGGCGATCACCACGGCGACGGTCAGTTCGGCGGCCGCGGCACCGCAGCGGTCCCTGCAGGACATCATCGCGTCGTTCATCTTCGATTTCGTCGGGGTGGCCGTCACGTTCATCGCCGGTCCACCGGTCGTGCCCCGTGGCAGCACGGTCACGGTGAAAACCTCGACGCTGAAGATCGACGACAAGCACACCGTGCCCGCCCACTGGTATTACCCCGACGGTGACGAACCGCCGCAGCGGATCATCTACCTGCAGCATGGATTTCTCGGTGTCGGCGCCATGTACAGCTACACGGCCGCCAACCTGGCCGAACGCACCAACAGCATCGTCGTGGTGCCGACGCTGACCTCGAACCGCAACGTTCAGGACGGATTCTGGCTGGGCAGCGACCAGGCGCTGCGCGCCACATCCGCACTGTTCCTCGGGGAGCGGGAGGCGTTGACCGCCAGTGCAATTGCCGCCGGCTATGCCCAGCGTTACGGTGCCGGGGTTTCACTGCCGGACCGCTTCGCTCTGGTCGGGCACTCGCTCGGCGGCAATCTGGTGGCGGGCGCCGCGGGCTACTACGCCGATGCGATCGCGGCCGGCGGCGGAGCCGGCAAGCTGGCCGGGGTGGTGTTGTTGGATGCGGCGCCGCAAGGCAGCGTGCTGTCGGATGCTCTGGTCAAACTGGACGGGATCGGCACCTACGTCCCGGTGCTGGAACTCGGCGCCCCCAAAGACGTCCGCCGGGTGGATGCGGCCCTGAACGAGCATCGGCCGGGGAAGTTCAACGGCATCGTCCTGGAGAACGGCAAGCACCTGGATTCGATGGACGGCGGTACCTGGCTGATCCAGTTCATCTCGCACCTGTACCAGGGCTTCCCGACAGCGCAGAATCAGGCGGCGGCGCAGGTTCTCATCGGCGGCTGGGTCAACGACATTCTGGACGGCCGCATCGACCCGCTCACCGGGCGCTGCGGCGGTGTGGACTGCGCCGGCATCTATGGCGATCCGGGCCAGACCCTGGAATTGCAGACCCCGGCCGGGCCGACACGGGGTCAGGTGATCGGCACCGCTGTGGCGGTGCGGTCTGCCGAGTTCCAGCCGGCCCCGGTGACGGCCACCGTGTCACCACGCCAGCCGGCGGGCCGAAATCTGATGTTGGACATCTGATTTCGACCCGCCGGATTGAACGAGTAATGCCGCGGTGACGGGCCGCCGAGCGACTCGGCGGAATCTCCCGGTCGGGGAGTGCTAGATCGTGGCGGTGTCGATGACGAACCGGTAGCGGACATCGCTGGAGACCACCCGGTCCCAGGCCTCGTTGACGTAGGACGCCTCGATGACCTCGATCTCCGGGGTGACGTTGTGCTCGGCGCAGAAGTCGAGCATCTCCTGGGTCTCCGGAATGCCACCGATCATCGAGCCGGAGATGCTGCGCCGGCCGCCGGCCAGCGGGAAGAACGGCACCTCCAGCGGATGCTCGGGCGCGCCGAGTTCGACGAGGGTGCCGTCGATCTTGAGCAGGCCGAGGTACTGACCGAGGTCGAGGTTGGCCGACACGGTGTTGAGGATCAGGTCGAACTTGCCGCCCAGCTTGGCGAAGGTCTCCGGGTCGCTGGTGGCGTAGTACTCATCGGCGCCGAGGCGCAGGCCGTCTTCCATCTTCTTGAGCGACTGGCTGAGCACGGTCACCTGGGCACCCATTGCGTGGGCCAGCTTGACGCCCATGTGGCCGAGGCCGCCGAGGCCGATGATCGCGACGTTCTTGCCGGGGCCTGCGTTCCAGTGCTTCAGCGGGGAGAACAGCGTGATGCCCGCGCACAGCAGGGGAGCGGCCTTGTCCAGCGGGATGCTGTCGGGGATGCGCAGGACGAACTTCTCATTCACGACGATGGCCTGGCTGTAGCCACCCTGGGTGATGGTGCCGTCCCGGTCGGTGGCGCCGTAGGTGCCGATCATGCCGGTGCCGGTGCAGTACTGCTCCAGGCCGGCCGCGCAGTTCTCGCAGTTCTGGCAGGAGTTGACCATGCAGCCGACGCCGACGTGGTCGCCGGCCTTGTACTTGGTGACCTCGGAGCCGACCTCGGTCACCACGCCGGCGATCTCGTGGCCGACGACCAGCGGGTATTCCTGGCCGCCCCACTCGCCGCGGGCGGTGTGGATGTCGCTGTGACAGATGCCGGCGAACTTGATGTCGAACGCGACATCGTTCGGCCCGACCTCACGGCGCTCGATGGTGGTCTTGGACAACGGGGCTGTCGCGGAGGTGGCTGCGTAGGCGGAAACGGTTGTGGTCATCGATTCATCCCTCTTTACATGCGTCTTTTATGTTCACGTGCGAATTCATGCATCTTCACCCGACAGTAGTGAAGGAAACAGAATCGGGCACGACGGTCGCGCCCTCGCACAGTCACAACAGGCGAGGGCCCGGGTGTAGTCCCCGGACCCGCTGTGAGTTTGCTTAAAGCCCCGGAGCGCGGAACCCGGCGGCGAAGCTGACCCGGTCGTACCGGGCGACGCCGGCCTGGGTGTACGGGTCGGCCGCGGCGATGGCGTCGGCCTCCTCGGCGGACATGTCGGCCGCGATCAGCACCGCGCCGGCCTGCGATTCGAGTCGGCCCGCCAGCAGGATCCGGCCGGCATCGACCTCGTTCTTCAGCCATTCCAGGTGGGCCGGGCGGCTCTGGTTGATGACATCGAGGGGCTGCAGATAGGTGATGTTGAGGACGTGGAACACGCCGCAGAGACTAGTCGACCCGAGCTTCAGTTGATGGGGGCGTTGAGCCAGCGCAGGTCGTCGACGATGCCGCGCGCGGCGATGACCCCCTGCCCGGTCTGCCACACCTCGTTGTTGACCGCGAAGACCCGGTCGTCGCGATTGGCGGACAGTTTGCGCCAGGCCGCGCTGTTGAGCACCTCGGGGGCGCGGTCCTTGGCCGCCGGGGACTCGAACGACAGATAGACGATATCGCCGTCGGCAGCCGTCAGGTCGGTGTCCTCACTGAGCTCCGAGACATCGATCTCGATATAGGGCTTGTCGGTAAACCGTTGTGCCGCAGGGCGATCCACGCCGACGGCGGCGAGTACCGAGGCCGGGAAGTTGTCCGCCCCGTACACCCGCACGGTGCTCTCGGTGAACTGCACCACCGACGCCTGGAAGTGGGTGGCGTCGTTGCGTTCGCCCGCCTCGCGGGCGGACTGCTCGAAATCGTCGAGCACCCGGTCGGCGGCGCCGGCCCGCCCGGCGGCCGCGGCGACCGCGCGCAGGGTGTCCCGCCAGTCGGAGCCGCCGGCGGTGAAGACGGTCGGAGCGATCTCGCGCAGCGCCGCGAAGTCCTCCAGGCTGTGCCCGGCCGCGCCGAGGATCAGGTCGGGGTCGGCGGCGCGCACGGCCGGCACGTCACCGACCACGGGGGCGTCGTGCAGCACGGTGCCCAGATAGGAGGTCTGCGCGGCCGCGCCGACCACCCGTCCCTGCAGCCCGAGCGCGCACAGCGCATCCACCTGCCCGGGGGCCAGCGCGACGATGCGCTGGGGATCGCCGCGCACCTCGGTGCCGGCGGGGATGTCGGCACCCGCGGGAACGGCGTTGCGGACGTCGCGGCCCGCCTCGATGGCACCGGGGCCGGTGGCGGCGGGCTCGGGGGCGCACGACTCGTCCGGTTTGCGCTGATTGCCCAGGACACCCGCGCTGGCGATCCGCGTCGTGCTCGTGACGGGGGCGTCCGGGCCGGGAACGGGAGTGGACGGCGCGTCTCCGCAGCCCGTCAGCAGCACCAACGAGACCGAGAAACCCGCGGCGAGCAGGCCTGTGCGCGCAGAGGGGAAGAGCACGCCGCCGACGGTATCAATATCGGATACGGCCCTGCTCAGTCCCGCCGCCGAACGATCTCGACAGGCGAATACGACACTTTGTAGGACACCCATGTCGCAGCCGCGGGGGATGGGGATAAGATCTGCAACAGAACAGTGCCGGGATGACCCGTCGACTTTTTATGGAGGATCTGTTGGTAGCCGAAGCGCCCCCAATCGGAGAACTCGAGGCACGGCGTCCGTTCCCGGAACGGATGGGGCCCAAGGGCAACCTCATCTACAAGCTGATCACGACGACCGATCACAAGCTGATCGGCATGATGTACTGCGTCGTCTGCTTCATGTTCTTCTTCGTCGGCGGCCTGATGGCGCTGCTGATGCGCACCGAGCTCGCGGTGCCGGGACTGCAGTTCCTGTCCAACGAGCAGTTCAACCAGCTGTTCACCATGCACGGCACGGTGATGCTGCTGTTCTACGCGACGCCGATCGTGTTCGGCTTCGCGAACCTGGTGCTGCCGCTGCAGATCGGTGCCCCTGACGTCGCCTTCCCGCGACTGAACGCCTTCTCGTTCTGGCTGTTCCTGTTCGGCGCGCTGATCGCCATGGGTGGTTTCATCACCCCCGGTGGCGCCGCCGACTTCGGCTGGACCGCGTACTCCCCGTTGACGGATGCCATCCACTCCCCGGGTGCCGGTGGCGACCTGTGGATCATGGGCCTGGCCGTCGGTGGTCTGGGCACCATCCTCGGTGGCGTCAACATGATCACCACCGTGGTCTGCATGCGCGCCCCCGGTATGACCATGTTCCGGATGCCGATCTTCACCTGGAACATCCTGGTGACCTCGATCCTGGTGCTGCTGGCCTTCCCGCTGCTGACCGCGGCGCTGTTCGGCCTGGCCGCCGACCGTCACCTCGGTGCGCACATCTACGACCCGGCCAACGGCGGTGTGCTGCTGTGGCAGCATCTGTTCTGGTTCTTCGGTCACCCGGAGGTGTACATCATCGCGCTGCCGTTCTTCGGCATCGTCTCGGAGATCTTCCCGGTGTTCAGCCGCAAGCCGATCTTCGGTTACACCACCCTCATCTACGCGACGCTGGGTATCGCGGCGCTGTCGGTCGCGGTGTGGGCGCACCACATGTACGCCACCGGCGCCGTGCTGCTGCCGTTCTTCTCCTTCATGACGTTCCTGATCGCGGTGCCGACCGGTATCAAGTTCTTCAACTGGATCGGCACGATGTGGAAGGGCCAGCTGACCTTCGAGACACCGATGCTGTTCTCGGTGGGCTTCCTGATCACCTTCCTGCTCGGTGGTCTGTCGGGTGTGCTGCTGGCCAGCCCGCCGCTGGACTTCCACGTCACCGACAGCTACTTCGTGATCGCGCACTTCCACTACGTGCTCTTCGGCACCATCGTGTTCGCCACCTACGCGGGCATCTACTTCTGGTTCCCGAAGATGACGGGCCGCCTGCTCGACGAGCGCCTGGGCAAGCTGCACTTCTGGCTGACCTTCATCGGCTTCCACCTGACCTTCCTGGTGCAGCACTGGGTCGGTGACGAGGGCATGCCGCGCCGGTACGCCGACTACCTGCCCAGCGACGGCTTCACCACGCTGAACGTCATCTCCACCGCGGGTGCGTTCGTACTCGGTGTCTCGACGCTGCCGTTCGTCTGGAACGTCTTCAAGAGCTGGCGTTACGGCGAGCCTGTCGTGGTCGACGACCCGTGGGGCTACGGCAACTCTCTGGAGTGGGCGACCAGCTGCCCGCCGCCGCGGCACAACTTCACCGAGCTGCCCCGGATCCGTTCGGAGCGCCCGGCGTTCGAGTTGCACTACCCGCACATGGTCGAGCGGATGCGCGCCGAGGCGCACATCGGCCGGGCCCACGGACCCGACGACGGCGATGTCACCCGAATCGACGACGTAGAAGTTCGCAGCTGACCCGATAGCCGATTCGAGGCATCCAAACGGAGGTAACTGTGCCGACGGCCTCGCAGTCTGTCGATGCTGCGCGCGGACGTTCGTCACTGCTGATCACCGTCACCGGTGTCGATCAGCCGGGCGTGACGTCAGCACTGTTCGAGGTGCTGTCCCGACATCGCGTCGACCTGCTGAACGTCGAGCAGGTGGTGATCCGGGAACGGCTCACCCTCGGCGTGCTCGTGTCGGTGGACTCGACCGTCGCCGATGGTGCCGAGTTCGCCGACGAGATCCGCGCCGCGATCCACGGGGTCGGACTCGAGGTGTCGATCGAGCGCAGCGACGACAAGCCGGTGATGGCGGAGCCGTCCACGCACACCATCGTGGTGCTGGGCCGGCCGATCACCGCCGAGGCGTTCGGGGTGGTGGCCCGCGAGGTCGCCGACCTCGGGGTCAACATCGACTTCATCCGCGGTGTCTCCGACTACCCGGTGACCGGTCTGGAACTGCGGGTGTCGGTGCCGCCCGGCGCCGTCTACGCCGAACTGCAGAGCGTGATGGCCCGTACCGCGGTGGACCTCGGGGTGGACATCGCGCTGGAGGACTACAGCCTGTCGCGGCGGACCAAACGCCTCATCGTGTTCGACGTCGATTCCACCCTGATCCAGGGTGAGGTCATCGAGATGCTGGCCTCACACGCGGGGGCCGAGGCCGCGGTCGCCGAGGTGACCGAGGCGGCCATGCGCGGCGAGTTGGACTTCGCCGAGTCGCTGCACAAGCGGGTCGCCACGCTGGCCGGGTTGCCCGCCGAGGTGCTCGACGATGTCGCCGAGCAGATCGAACTGACCCCCGGCGCACGCACCACGATCCGCACCCTGCGCCGGCTGGGCTATCACTGCGGCATCGTCTCGGGTGGCTTCCGTCAGGTCATCGACCCGCTGGCCCATGAGCTCAAGCTGGACTTCGTGGCGGCCAACGAGTTGGAGATCGTCGACGGCAAGCTCACCGGCCGGGTGGTCGGCACGGTGATCGACCGTCCCGGAAAGGCGAAGGCGCTGCGTGATTTCGCCGACCAGGCCGGCGTACCGATGGCTCAGACGGTCGCCGTCGGCGACGGCGCCAACGACATCGACATGCTGTCGGCGGCCGGCCTCGGGGTGGCGTTCAACGCCAAGCCGGCGCTGCGGGAGGTCGCCGACGCCTCGCTGAGCCACCCCTACCTGGACACCGTGCTGTTCCTGCTGGGCGTCACCCGCGGTGAGATCGAGGCCGCCGACGCAGTCGACGGGACCGCGCGCCGGGTCGACATCCCCGGCTAGACGACCACCGCGTGCGTGTCCGGTGCGACGGCCACACCGGTGATCGAGCGCCACGCCCGCGCCATCAGCTCGACAGCCTCCTCCAGTTGGGTTTCGGGTAGCGCGTAGGGCACCCGGATGAAGCGTTCCAGGGTGCCGTCCACGCCGAACCGCGGGCCGGCCGGCAGGTCCAGTCCCAGCCGGGATGCCGACGCCGACAGCGCGGTACTCATCGGCGCGGGCAACTGGATCCACAGTGACATCCCGCCGCGGCCGGGTCCCGGTCGCCAGTCCGGCAGCTCGCGGGCCAGCAGGTCCAGCAGGTGCTCGCGCCGGCTGCGCAGCAATGCGCGACGCTCGGGCAGGATCTCCTCGCGCTGGTCCAATAGCCGTGCCGCGGTGAGTTGTTCGAGGATCGGGGTGCCCAGGTCGACCGAGGCCCGGATCGAGGCGATGGTGGCCAGGGTTGCCGGTTCGGCGCGGATCCAGCCGATCCGCAGCCCGCCCCAGAACGACTTGGACATCGACCCGATCGTCAGTACCAGCTCGCGGCGGTTCGGCAGGGCGGCCGCCAGTGGTTCGGGCGGAGCGTCGTCGAGCCACATGTCCATGATCGACTCGTCGACGAGGGTGCGGGTGCGGGTCTCGGAAATGATGTGGCCCAGCCGGTTCCGTTGATCGGTGGGCATGGTGAACCCGGTCGGGTTGTGACTGTCGGGAATGAAATAGGCCAGCACCGGGGCCAGTTGCCGGATCGCGGCGTGCACGGCATCCAGCTCCCAGCCGCTCTCGTTGAGCGCCACCGGCACCGCGCGCGAGCCGGCAGCCGAAATAGCTGCCAGTGCACCGTGATACGTCGGCTGTTCGACGAGCACCCGGTCGCCGGGTTGGGTGAACGCGGCCAGGATCAGCCCGATCGCGTGCTGAGCGCCGGTGGTGATCATGATCTGGGTGGGATCGGTCGGAAGGCCTCGCGCGGTGTACCTTTCGGCGACCGCGGTGCGCAACGCGCACACCCCGGACAGTTCGTGGCCGACCTCGGCCAGGTACGGCGTGACGTCGCGGGCGGCGTCGGCGAAGGCCTCGCGCACCGCGGCACTGGGTGCGGACAGGGCGGCCGCCGCCAGGCTGACCGTCGGCGCGCCCGGATCGGCGGGCAGCGCCGGGCGCGGGGGCAGTGCGGCCGTGCTGCGGGCGCCGCGGCGGGCGTTGAGGTAACCGTCCTCGCGCAGGGCGGCGAAGGCGGCGGTCACCGTGGTGCGCGACACCCGCAGCACATCGGCCAGCGCCCGCTCACTGGGCAACCTGGACCCGACCGGGATGCGGCCGTCGACGATGAGTAATCGGACCGCGTCGGCCAGGCCGAGATAAGCCGCGCCGGTGGAACTGGACGTACGCCAGTTGCCGAGTTCCCGTGCCAAAAGGTCCACATCTAGCGCTCTGGACCCCATATCGATGGACATAAGAGCCAGTATTCGTCAACTGGCTATTGATCGGCAAGCCATGGCGGCCAGATCATCGATTCATGAGAGAGAACTGGATGTCTCGGATGGCGGGGAAGTACCGGCGCTCGGGTGCCCGGAACCCGCGGCGCTTCGGCGATGTGGACAACGCGGATGCCCGCCGGGTGCGCAACGAACTCGACGCGATCCGTGCGCGATTCCCCGATCACGCATGACGACCCGCCTTGCGCTGCTGTTGACGGGCCTGACCGGGTACGGCTTCTCGATGGCCCTGATGGTGCAGGCCGGCCTCGGGCTGGATCCGTGGGACGTCTTCCATCAGGGCCTCAGCAGGCACACCGGGATGACCATCGGATTGGCCTCGGCCATCGTCGGTGTGGTGGTGCTGCTGGCCTGGATCCCGCTGCGCAACCGGCCGGGGATCGGGACCGTCGCCAACGTCATCGTCATCGCGGTGACCGTCGACGTCGGCATCGCGCTGCTGCCGGCGCCCACCGACCTGCGGTTGCGGGTCGCCATGATGCTCGGCGCGGTCCTGTTGAACGCGTTGAGCACGGTGCTCTACATCGGCGCCGGACTCGGCGCCGGACCGCGTGACGGGCTGATGACCGGCCTGGTGGCCCGCACCGGACGGTCGGTGCGGCTGGTCCGCACGGCCATCGAGGTCACCGTGCTGACGATCGGCTTCCTACTCGGTGGCACGGTCGGCATCGGCACCGTGGTCTATGCGTTCGGTATCGGCCCGCTGGTCCAGCTGATGTTGCGATTCATGCCGAGGCGTCTGCTGTTCCACGATTTCGGCGCGCACACCGGCGGTGAAGGGCGGTCCCGTGCCGTCGCGGACCCCGACACTACGATGAGCGGGTGCCAGCAGACGAGCCCATCGCAGACCCCGACCTGCTGATCGACTTCGCCAAGGTCACCTTGCGGCGCGGCGGCAAGACCCTGGTGGGCCCCATCAACTGGGCCGTCGAACTCGATGAGCGATGGGTGGTGATCGGCCCCAACGGGGCGGGTAAGACCTCGCTGTTGCGCATCGCCGCCGCGATCGACCACCCCTCTTCGGGAACGGCGTTCGTGCTCGGTGAGCGCCTCGGCCGGACCGACATGTCGGAGCTGCGATCCCGGGTGGGGTTGAGCAGTTCGGCTCTGAGCCAACGGATTCCCGACGACGAGATCGTCCGCGACCTGGTGGTGTCGGCGGGCTACGCGGTGCTGGGGCGCTGGCGCGAGAAATATGACGACGTCGACTACGAGCAGGCCGTCGACATGCTGGAGAGCCTGGGCGCCGAGCATCTGGCCGAGCGCAGCTACGGCACGCTGAGCGAGGGGGAGCGCAAGCGGGTGCTGATCGCCCGCTCGCTGATGACGGATCCGGAGCTGCTGCTGCTCGACGAGCCGGCGGCCGGACTGGACCTCGGTGGGCGCGAGGAACTGGTGGCCCGGCTCGCCGACCTGGCCGCCGACCCCGATGCTCCCGCCATCGTGTTGGTGACCCACCATGTGGAGGAGATCCCGCCGGGCTTCTCGCACTGCCTGCTGCTCTCCGAGGGCAGCGTGGTGGGGTCCGGTCTGCTCACCGATGTGCTGACATCGGAGAATCTCTCCGCGGCCTTCGGGCAGTCGATCACCCTCGACTACCTCGACGGGCGGTATTTCGCGCGGCGCACCCGCAGCCGCGCCGCACACAGGAGGCGCGCCACATGAGCGAAGCTTGCGAGCAAATCATCGGCATCGAATGCGCCGACCGAGCCTGCGAGGCCGGCGCATGAGCGAAGACCCGCTGGTTCCCCGGCCCGCGTCCACGGTGATGCTGCTGCGCGATCAGGGCACACCCGAGTCGCTGGAGATCTTCCTGATGCGTCGGCATTCGGCGATGGACTTCGTCGCGGGCGTGATGGTGTTCCCCGGCGGTGGTGTCGACGAACGCGATCGGGGCACCGGTATCGCCTGGTACGGACCCGAACCGGCGTGGTGGGCCGAGCGCCTCGACGTCGACGTCGACCTCGCCGAGGCGCTGGTGTGCGCGGCCGCGCGGGAGACCTTCGAGGAGTCCGGGGTGCTGTTCGCCGGCGCCGCTGACGACTCCGACATCCTGGTCGATGATGCGTCGGTATACCGCGAGCAGCGCGCGGCGCTGGCCGACAACTCGTTGTCCTTCGCCGACTTCCTGCGCGAGGAGAAGCTGGTGCTGCGGGCCGATCTGCTGCGGCCGTGGGCCAACTGGGTCACCCCGGTCGAGGAGCGCACCCGACGCTATGACACCTACTTCTTCGTGGGAGCCCTCCCGCAGGGTCAGCGCGCCGACGGGGAGAACACCGAGAGCGACCGCGCCTTCTGGTCCACCCCGCAGGCCGCGCTCGACGAGTTCGCCGAGGGCCGCTCGTTCCTGCTGCCGCCGACCTGGTCGCAGCTGGACTCGGTGAATGGGCGCACGGTCGCCGACGTCCTGGCCACCGAGCGCACGATCGTCGCGATGATGCCGAGCCTGTCCGCGGACAAGGGCACCGGGGACTGGGATATCGAGTTCTTCGACGGGGCCCGCTACAACGAAGCCCGCAACCGGCGCTCCCCGGAGGGCTACAACAACCCGCCGAGCCCATGACCGAATTCGTCACCTCGGCCGTACACGACGGCGTCGGCACCCTGGTGTTGTCCCGCCCGCCCACCAATGCACTGACCCGGCAGATGTACCGCGAGATCGCGCAGGTCGCCGCGGATCTGGGCCGTCATCCACAGGTGCGCACGGTCATCCTGTACGGCGGGCACGAGGTGTTCAGCGCCGGCGACGACATCCCGGAGCTGCGCCGACTGGACCCCGCCGACGGGCGGAGCGTCACGCTGGCCTGCCGATCGGCACTGGACGCGGTGGCCGCGATCCCGCAGCCGACGGTCGCCGCGGTCACCGGGTACGCCCTGGGTTCGGGCCTGGCGCTGGCGCTGGCCGCAGACTGGCGGATCGCCGGAGACAACGTCAAGGTCGGGGTCACCGAGGTGCTGGCCGGGCTGCTGCCGGCCGCCGGCACCGACCGGCTGGTGCGGGCCATCGGGCCCGCGCGGGCCAAGGACCTGGTGTTCAGCGGCCGGTTCGTGGGTGCCGAGGAGGCGCTCGCGCTCGGCCTGATCGACGAGATGGTGGCTCCCGACGGGGTCTACGACGCCGCCCTGACGTGGACCCGCCGCTATGCCGAGACGCCGGCGCATGTGCTGGCCGGGGCCAAGGCGATGATCGACGACGCAGGTGAGAGCCTCGCGCACTACGTCGGGGTCTTCGGGGCGGGCACCGGCAGTTAGGCTGCCCATATGACGAGCACGGACCACACTCCCGCCGAGGCACCCGCCGCCGCCGACGGAGAACTCACGCCCGATGTCGCCGCCGCAGCGGCTCCGGAGCCCAACCCGCACGCCACTGCCGAGCAGGTCGAGGCGGCGCTCAAGGACACCAAGCTGGCGCAGATCCTCTATCACGACTGGGAAGCCGAAACCTACGACGACAAGTGGTCGATCTCCTATGACCAGCGCTGCATCGACTACGCGCGCGGCCGGTTCGACGCCATCGTCCCCGAACAGGTGCAGCGCGAGCTGCCCTACGACCGCGCCCTCGAACTGGGCTGTGGCACCGGCTTCTTCCTGCTCAACCTCATCCAGGCCGGGGTGGCCCGCCGCGGGTCGGTGACCGACCTGTCCCCGGGCATGGTCAAGGTCGCCACCCGCAATGGGCAGGGCCTGGGCCTGGACATCGACGGCAAGGTCGCCGACGCCGAGGGCATCCCGTACGAGGACAACACCTTCGATCTGGTGGTCGGTCACGCTGTGCTGCACCACATCCCGGATGTCGAGAAGTCGCTGCGCGAGGTGGTGCGCATCCTCAAGCCCGGCGGCCGGTTCGTCTTCGCCGGCGAGCCGACCAGTGCCGGCAACGTCTACGCCCGCAACCTGTCGACCCTGACGTGGCATCTGTCGACCAACATCACCAAGCTGCCCGGCCTGGAAGGCTGGCGCCGTCCGCAGGAGGAGCTCGACGAGTCCTCCCGCGCCGCCGCGCTGGAGGCCGTCGTGGACCTGCACACCTTCGACCCGCAGGACCTGGAGCGGATGGCCACCAACGCCGGCGCGGTCGAGGTCGCCACCGCCAGCGAGGAATTCACTGCCGCAATGCTCGGCTGGCCGATCCGGACGTTCGAGGCCTCGGTGCCACCGGGCCGGTTGGGTTGGGGGTGGGCGAAATTCGCGTTCAACAGCTGGACCACGCTGAGCTGGGTCGACGCCAACGTGTGGCGCAAGGTCGTGCCAAAGGGCTGGTTCTACAACGTGATGGTCACCGGAACCAAGCCGCTGTGATGTGGCGGTAGGTTTCTCGCTCGACGACGTCGCCTATCTGCGCGGCGACGACGGGCGCCTGGCCCTGGCCGAGGTGGCCGAGCGGTCGTTGAGCGATGCCGGCCGGGTGGCCGATATCGCCGCGATACGAACACGTTTCGGTGATCGTACTCCCGCGCTGGTGGAGACGACACTGCTGCGGCGGCGTGCGCGGGCCAAGTTCGCCGACCCGTCGTCGTGGTTGTTCACCGATGACGCGCTGCAACAGGCAACCGCCGAGCCGGTGGCGGCCCACCGGGCCCGTCGACTGACCGGGATGCGCGTGCACGACGTCAACTGTTCGGTCGGTGCCGAACTGGCGGCGCTGGCGTCACACGCCGGGTCGGTGCTCGGCAGTGATCTGGACCGTGTCCGACTTGCCATGGCGCGCAACAATGTCGGTGAGGTGGACCTGGTACTCGCCGATGCGTTGGTTCCGGTGAGCCGCGACACCGTGGTGGTTGCCGACCCGGGCCGGCGGACCGGCGGGCGGCGCCGGTTCGATCCGCGTGCCTATACACCGGCGCTGGACGCCCTGCTGGAGGTCTACCGCGACCGGGACCTGGTCGTGAAGTGCGCTCCCGGAATCGATTTCGATCAGCTGGGAGGGTTGGGTTTCGTCGGTGAGGTCGCGGTGACCTCACTGGGCGGCAGTGTGCGCGAGGCCTGCCTGTGGTCGTCGGGACTCATTGTGGCCGGTGTGCGCCGGCGCGCGGTGGTGCTGGACCGCGCCGAGGAGGTCACCGACGCCGACCCCGATGATTGCGTCGTCGCCTCGGCCGGCCGGTGGATCATCGACCCGGACGGGGCGGTGGTGCGCGCCGGTCTGGTGCGCCAGTACGCCACCCGGCACCGGTTGTGGCAACTGGATCCCGATATCGCCTATCTGTCCGGAGATGCGCTGCCCGACGGGGTCCGCGGATTCGAGGTGCTCGCCGAGGTCGGATTCGACGAGAAGCGGGTGCGCCGCGAACTGGTGGCCCGGGACTGCGGGGCGGTCGAGATCCTGGTCCGCGGCCTCGACGTGGATCCCGACGCGCTGCGTCGGCGGCTCAAGCTGCGCGGCACGCAGTCGTTGTCGATGGTGCTCACCCGCATCGGTACCGGTGCCGCGAGCCGGGCGGTGGCATTCATTTGTCGACCGTCGCGATAGTGCCACAGGTAATCTTGTGATCAGCGGCGCCTGTGCCGCCCTGTATTCCGGAGGATCCCCCTGATGCGTGTACCCCCGCTGGCCGCGACCGTGCTGGCCGCCACGACCACGGCCGTGATCGGGCTTGCCGGTGCACCGGGCGCATCGGCGGCCCCGCCCACGTGCAATGACGTCAACGGCATCCTCGGCCCGGACAACGTGTGCACCATCGCGCAGACCGACCCGGCGTACACCCTGAACATCACCTTCCCGGCGACCTTCCCGGACGCCAAGCCGGTCATCGAGTACGTCAAGCAGACCCGTGACGGCTTCCTCAACGTGGCCAAGTCACCCGACTTCCGGGGCATGCCGTACGAGTTGGACACCACCGCAACCCAGTACAGTTCCGCGGTACCGCCGCGGGGTACCCAGTCGCTGGTGTTCACCACCTACCAGAACATCGGCGGCGCACACCCGCAGACCTTCTACAAGTCCTTCAGCTGGGATCAGGCCTACCGCAAACCCATCACGTTCGAGAAGCTTTTCCGCGAGGGCGTCGATCCGCTGCCGGTCATCTTCCCGGTGGTCCAGTCGGACCTGGCCAGGCAGTCCGGCATGCCGGATCCGGTGCTGCCGGAGGCGGGCCTGGACCCGGCCAACTACCAGAACTTCGCGATCACCGATGACGCGGTGATCTTCTTCTTCAGCCAGGGTGAGTTGCTGCCCGAATCGGGGGGCGCCGTTCAGGTTTCGGTGCCACGCGCGACGGTGGCCCCGCTGCTGGCCTGACCGGGCGGTGCGCTAGGCCGGGGCGAACCCGTAGACCTGCCCGGCGCTGGTGGCGCTGACCACCCGGCGGTCATGGCCCACCGACACCCCGACCGGGAAGCCGTCGGCCTCCGGCAGCGGGTACCGGTTGAGGGTGCGCCCGTCGGCGGTGTCGAACACCAGCAGTGCCTGTCCGCGTTCCCCGTCGCGGACCACCGCGTATCCGGTGGACCCGCCGGTCAGGCTGGCGGTGGTCAGTGACTCGACATCATCGCTGCGCCAGGTGATCTCGCCGTCGGCGGAGATGCCGACCAGGCGGGCATCGGGTCCGCCGCCGGCGACGATGTTGCCGTCCGGGGCGACCGAGGGCGGGGTCTGCGGTGCAAAGCCCAGTGCCACCGACCATTTGGCGCTGCCGTCGGCGGTGTCGACGGCCCACAGCCGGCCGTCGCGGCCGTTGACGTAGGCGGTGGCCCCGTCCGCGGACAGCACGGGGCTGGCGATCGGGCCGCCGCCGACCGCGGTGCTGGTCCACTCCCGGGTCAGCATCGGTGTCGCATCGGGGCGGAAACGCAGGCCGATCAGCACCGGCGCCGCCGCACCGGGCTCCCACAGCCCGGCTACCAGCATCCCGGTGCGGTCGCTGTAGGCCGGTGCGGCCGCGACCGGGCAGCCGTCGTCCGCGGTGGCGCAGTCGTCGAGTCCGCGCTGCGAGTCGGTCGGGTCGACACCGTCGACCAGATCCAGCGCCGTGCCGATGACGGTGCCGCGGTGGGCGTCGAAGACCAGCACCTGGCCCAGATGGGTGAACACCAGCAGGTGCCCGGGATCGAGCAGCCGCGGTGTCATCGGCATCCCGATCACCGGCTGGCGCCAGCGGATCCACTGGGTCGGCGGGTAGGACATGATGGCGCCCGGTTGGCCGATGTAGAGGTTGTCGAAGCCGTCGAACAGCGGACTGGACAGCCCGCCGCCCTGCCAGAGCCGGGTGCACCAGCGCTGGCGGGCGTTGTTGTCGTTCTCCCACACCATCAACGAGCATCCGCCGGCGGTCTGTCCGTTGACCGCCAGGTAGCTGCCCGAGCCCAGCGCGACCTGGGCACCCAGCTCACCCTTGACCGAGCGCTCCCACTCCGCGGTGAGCGACCTGGCGCCCTCGGCCGGGTTATAGCTGCTGTTCGCGGCATCCGCATACTGCGCCGACCAGCCGGTGGCCGCGTGGGCCTCGACCCAGGAGTCGGTGTTCCCGCAGGCCGAGACGGCCAGGGCGGTGATCGCCGACACGGCAGCAAGCCGGCGCGCAGAACTTCGGAGAGCAGGCATCGAGTCCCGAGACTAGCCCGTGCCGGTCTCGCGTAGGCTGACCGGCCATGACGACGATGTGGGGCGCGCCGTTGCACAAGAGGTGGCGGGGTTCGCGCTTGAGCGACCCGCGCCAGGCGCAGTTTCTGACCCGCGACTCGCTGCGCTGGGTGCTGGCGAACAAGGCGTACACACCGTGGTACCTGGTGCGCTATTGGCGATTGCTGAAGTTCAAGCTGCGCAACCCGCACATCATCACCCGCGGCATGGTGTTCCTGGGCAAGGGCGTCGAGATCGAGGCCACTCCGGAACTGTCGACCATGGAGATCGGCCGCTGGGTGCACATCGGCGACAAGAACACCATCCGCTGCCACGAGGGGTCGCTGCGTATCGGCGACAAGGTGGTGCTCGGCCGCGACAACGTCATCAACACCTATCTCGACATCGAGCTGGGCGACTCGGTGCTGATGGCCGACTGGTGCTACGTCTGCGATTTCGACCACAAGATGGACAGCCTCGAGCTGCCGATCAAGGACCAGGGCATCATCAAGAGCCCGGTGCGCATCGGCCCGGACACCTGGGTGGCGGCCAAGGTCAGCGTGCTGCGCGGCACCTCGGTGGGCCGCGGCTGCGTGCTCGGGGCGCACGCGGTGGTCAAGGGCGAGATCCCGGACTTCTCCATCGCCGTGGGGTCACCGGCCAAGGTGGTCAAGAACCGCAAGGTGGCCTGGGACGCCTCGGCGGCGCAGCGGGCCGAGCTGGCCGCGAACCTGGCCGATATCGAACGCAAGAAGGCCGCCCGCTAGCCCCATTCGGCGAGCGTGCGTGTCTGCTGCGCGACACGCCGGTGAGGCGGCCGAGTTCACGCACGCTCGGCGCACCGGTCCGCATCAGCCGAACGTGTGCTCCAGCAGCCGCTGCCATGCGGTGCGGGTCACCTCGGCATCGTCGACGGCGTCATCGCCGTAGAAGAATCCGTTCAGGCTCACGAAACACTGCCCGCCGGGGGTGTGCAGGCCGACCAGCACCAGCGCCGGCAGTGGTTCGGCCAGCCGGACCAGCACGTGACGGTGCTGCTCATTCTGGGCGACCACCTCCACCTGCCCGTTGACGTTGTCGCGGACCGGTCCGATGGTGCGCAGGTCACCGGCGTCGACGCCGTCGAGATGCAAGGCCTCGGTCAATCGTTTCCACGTCTCATACGGTGAGTCCTGCGATGCCGCCGACAGGTGATAGTTGACCGCGCGGCGGCCGGCGAAATGCCGCAGATAGCTCCGCAGCACGGCGAAGTGCCCGGCCCAGCCGGATTCGAAGCCTTCGAGTTCGCCGTCCCAATCGTCGCGGTCGGTGAACAGCGAGTGCACCATGCGCACAACGCAGCGATCGCCGTCGCGGCCGGTGACGGTGATCTCGGTGGCGATCGGTGGCGCGTCGCCGGACCAGTCGCGCTCGACGTAGCCGAATCGGTATGGCGGATCCCATTCGGTGACCTCGCCGGTCGAGTCACCGCTGGGCCCGAAGTCGAACCGCAGCGCTCCGCCGACGCGTTCCTCGATCTCGGCATCGGTGAACCAGGCTGAGTTGCCGGGCCCGGTGGCCAGCGCCTGCCACACCTGTTCTGGGCTGCCGTCCACCACCAGCTCCAGCTGCAGCCAACGCTTTTCGTCATCGTGGTTCGCAGGCATGTAATCGCTCCTTCAGTCGGTGGGCGGTGCGGGGTAGGCCGCGACGAACAGTCGGTGCGGTCGGCCGCCTGCAGCGGTGTCGTCGTGGTAGCGGGCCGCCAGGGTGGCGATCGCCGTGCTCAGGTCCCGGGTGAAGTCGGCGCGTTCCGAGGTGGTCCGAAACCGGATGGTCGTGTCGATCGACAGTGTCGCCAAACGCTTGTCCGTGCGCCGGGCCGACTGCCACAGTTCGCCCACCTCGCGGACGACGCGGGCGGCCAGTGCGATGAGATGCCCGGCCGAGAGTCGGTCGGTCGAGCGTGCGGGGTCGGCGGCGACGGCACCCAGCGCGGTCGGCGACACCACATAGGAGGCGGCGCTGGCGATCAGCACTCGTTCGGTGAGCCCGCCCCACTGCCGCTCCTCGGCGACCGAGACCAGGTGATGCCGCTGCAGGGTGTTCAGATGGTAGTTCACCTTCTGCCGGGTCAGGCCCACCCTCGCGGCCAGCGTTGCCGCAGAGGCGGGTTCGGTCAGTTCGGCCAGCAGTTCGGCCCGCACCGGGTCCAGCAGGCAGGCTGCCGCAGCGGGGTCGTCGATCACTTCGACGTCGACCATGCGTCCAGTGTCGCCTTGACAAATTTTCTTGTCAAGACCGGATCGGGTGGACCGGGCTGTGGACGGAGGGGTGGATCAGCCGTAGTCGGGCAGCGGGCGCTCGACGATCAGTCGGCGCGGCTGGGGTTGGCGCTCGGCCCGCTTGGCCGCCAGATAGACACCGGCGGTGTGATCGGCCACCGTCGGCCAGGAGAAGTCGGTGAGCCGGTCCCGTGCCGTCCGCGCGCGCTGCTGGGCGGCGGCGGGGTCGTCGAGCACCCGGCGCACCGCGTCGGCGAGTGCGGCGACATTGCGCGGCGGACAGGACACCCCGGTGACCTCGTCGATGACGGCCTCGCCGAGTCCGCCGATGTTGGACGTCACCAACGGGAGGCCGGTGGCCGCGGCCTCCAGTGCCACGATGCCGAAGGGCTCGTAGTGCGAGGGCAGCACCGCGGCGTCGGCACGGTGCAGCAGGGCCACCAGGCCCTGGTGGTCGACGCGCCCGATGAACTTCGTCGCCTTGAGCACCTTGTGTTTACGGGCCTGGGCGGTCAGGAAGTCCAACTGGGTGCCGTCACCGGCGATGGTCAGGGTGGTGCCCGGGTGGGTCCGGCGGATGCGCGGCAGCGCGGCGATCGCGTCGTGCACGCCCTTCTCGTACTCCAGGCGGCCGAAGAACAACAGCTCCGGCGGCCCGCCGTGACGGCGGCGCGCCGCGAACGGCCAACCGTCGGTGTCGATTCCGTTCGGGATGACCGTGGTCTCGGCCAGGCCCGGCCCGAACAGCTCGGTGATCTCCTCGCGCATCGACGCCGAACAGGTGATCAGCGAGTCGGATTCGTGCACCAGCCAGGACTCCAACGCATGCACCTGCCGGCTGACCGCCCCGGAGACCCATCCCGAGTGCCTGCCGGCCTCGGTCGCATGGATCGTGGAAACCAGTGGCACATCGAAGAATTCGGCCAGCGCGATGGCCGGGTGGGCGACCAGCCAGTCGTGCGCGTGCACCAGATCGGGTTGCCAGTCCCGCAGTGTCAGGCCGGCGCGGATCATCGAATGCCCCATGGCCAGCGTCCAGGCCATCATGTCGGTGCCGAACGCGAACTCGTGCGGGTCCTGGGCGGCGGCGATGACGCGCACACCCTCGCTGACCTCGTCGGTGGACGGGTGCGTGCTGGGATCGGTGCCGGTCGGCCGGCGCGAGAGCACCACGACCTCGTGGCCGGCCTCGACCAGTTCGGTGGCCAGATGATGCACGTGCCGGCCGAGTCCGCCGATGATGACCGGTGGGTACTCCCAGGACACCATGAGGATTTTCATCGGCGGGCACCTCTGATGGCGCGCGAGCGTGCGGTTTCTCGGGGTGAAAGGCGGCGTGTCGGGCAGCAGACACGCACGCTCGCCGGAAAGGGGAGGGTCGTCATCGGGGGAGCCGCCGTGCGTCCAGTGCGCCGAACAGGCCGTCGGCGCGGTTCCAGTCCTCGGCCAGCCGCTGGGCCTGTGGCCGGCGCCCGGACGCCAACGCCGCACTGATCTCGCGGGTGGCATGGGCGTGCAGGTGCGCGCGGTAGCGGGCGTACTCGGCCGCGGAATCCTTGCTGACCATGAACGGCCAGTCGCTGGACACCGTCAGCAGCGTCTCGCGCAGGATCTGGTCGGCGACCACATCGCGCCCACCGGCGTCGGGATGCATCATCGCCTTGTCCACCGCGGCCAGCGCGGTGTCGACGACCTCGGTGTTGAGCTGGACCAGATCGGCCACCTTCGGGCCGTTCCAGACCTGCCAGTCCTTACCGGAACCCCATGAGCTGGGCGGCAATTCGACCGGGCCGCCGACGAAGCCGCCGGCGATCGCGTCGGCCAGCGTGCCGACGCGGACACCCGCGGCGGGCAGCGCACGCAACAACCGCTCGAGCCACTGCGGACCCTCGTGCCACCAGTGCCCGAACAGTTCGGTGTCGAAGGCGGCCACCACATGTGCGGGCCGGCCGATGCGCTCGGACTCGCTGATCAGTCTGCGCCGCACCACTTCCACGAAATCCGCGACATGCACGTCGATGGCTCGATCGGCACGGTCGGGGTCATAGGGAGCCTTGGCGTCGGAGGCCACGTTGCGCCCCGTCACCCGGGCCGGCTTCAGTCCGGTGAGGTGGTCATAGGTGTGGAAGTCGCGATAGGCGGCATGGCCCGGATACCCGGATTTGGGCGACCACACCCGGTAGCTGACCTGCAGGTCGCGCCCGAAGGTGACGACATCGCTGTCGCCGACGGTGCGGCCCAGTGCGGTGTCACCGTGCAGCGACGGTCCATCGACCATGAAGTGGCTGACACCGGCTGCGGCATAACCGTTCTCCATCCCGGGTGCGTAGGCGCATTCCGGGGCCCAGATGCCCGCCGGCGTGTGGGCGATGCGATGCCGGGCATCGGCGAGACCCTCGCGCAGCGCGAACTCCCGCAACCGCGGGTTCAGCAGCGGCTGGAACGGATGGGCCAGCGGGCCGCCGAGCAGTTCGATGGTGCCGGCCTCGACCAGCGGGCGCAGCAACGGGCTGCCGCCATGGCGCCACCGGGTGGTGAAGTCCTCCAGTGCCCGGCCCGCCGCTTCATACTCGCGGATGCCGAACTGGCGCAACGCTTCCGGCGAGCCGTAGCCGGTGTCCGGCCCGCTGGTGACGGTGGTGGCCTCCTGCGCGCGTAGCTGCCAGTTGGCCAGCCAGTGGTGCATGCCGGTCAGGCAGTACGGGTCATCGAGCTGGGCGGTGACCACCGGGGTCATGCCCAGGGTCAGCAGGTGGCCGCGGTCCTCGTCGGCCAGCGTGCGCAGCACCCGCATCAGCGGCAGGTAGGACGCGGCCCAGGACTGGTAGAGCCATTCCTCGCCGACCGGCCAGCGGCCGTGGTGGGCCAGCCACGGCAGGTGTGTGTGCAGCACCAGCGTGAAGAGCCCGGGGACCTGGGTCACGTGAGCACCGCGATCGCCACCAGGTCCAGGCTGTCGTCGATGTCCCGGGCGTCGGTCAGGTCGAAGTCCTCGGCGCGCACCGCGGCGACATCGGCGAGCAGTTGCGCCGGCCACGGCGCATCGGCCACCGCCCGCGCGATCTGGGCGTCGATGACCGAACCGCCGTGGCGCGCGTCGATCTCGGCCAGGCCGGGGCCATGAAAGACACCGAGCATCGACTCGACCCGGAAGCCACCCGCCACGAGCAGTTCGGTCAGTTCGGCGGCGTTGAGCTCGCGGGTGTGGAACGGGTTCAGCGGGGTGTCGCGGCCGGGGGAGAAGGTGATCCGGTTCGGTGTCGACATCAGCAGCAGTCCACCGGGCCGCAGCACGCGGGCGCACTCGGCGACGAACTGCCCCTGATCCCACAGGTGTTCGATCACCTGGAAGTTGACCACCACATCCACCGAACCGTCGGCCAACGGCAGGTCGGCCAGGTTGCCCAGGGTCATCTGCACCCGCGGGTACTTGGCGCGGATGTGCGCCACGGCCTGCTCGTCGTAGTCCACCCCGACCACCGACCGGGCGATGCCGGCGATCAGGGCGGCGCCGTAGCCCTCACCGGGGCCGGCCTCCAGCACGTCACGACCGGCGCAGCGGTCGGCCAGACGCTGGTAGACCACCTCGTGCCGGCGGAACCAGTAGTTCTCCTCGGCCAGGCCCGGAATGGTGCGCTCACCGGTCAGGGGCAGCGTGAGGTCGGCCTCGGCGGCCACCTGCGTGGGGCTACCGGAGTTTCCGACCGAACCGAATGTGCTCATTGGAAGGCAGGCTAACCCGTGATGGCCGGTTCGCGAACGGATGCCCGACCCACCGTGCGGTCGGGAGATGCCGAATGACCAGTTATGGTGTCGGTACGTGCCGCTCAAGTTACCCGCGAGTAACCTGGAGGCCGTTGCGTGAAACGTGATATGCCCAGGCCGGCAGACGGCCTCATCGAGGAGGACGAACCACACTCATGACGAACATCGTGGTCCTGATCAAGCAGGTCCCTGACACCTGGTCGGAGCGCAAGCTGTCCGACGGTGACTACACGCTCGATCGCGAGGCGGCCGATGCCGTGCTCGACGAGATCAACGAGCGCGCCGTCGAGGAAGCGCTGCTCATCAAGGAGCGCGAGGGTGGCGACAGCACGGTGACCGTGCTGACCGCCGGCCCCGAGCGCGCCACCGAGGCCATCCGCAAGGCGCTGTCCATGGGCGCCGACAAGGCCGTCCACCTCAAGGACGACGGTCTGCACGGCTCTGACCTGATCCAGACGGGCTGGGCGCTGGCCCGCGCGCTGGGCACCATCGAGGGCACCGAACTGGTGATCGCCGGTAACGAGGCCACCGACGGTGTCGGCGGCGCCGTCCCGGCCGTCATCGCCGAGTACCTGGGTCTGCCGCAGCTCACCCACGTGCGCAAGCTGAACGTCGAGGGCGGCAAGGTCACCGCCGAGCGCGAGACCGACGACGGCGTCTTCGGCCTGGAGGCCACGCTGCCCGCCGTGGTCAGCGTGAACGAGAAGATCAACGAGCCGCGCTTCCCGTCCTTCAAGGGCATCATGGCCGCCAAGAAGAAGGAAGTCACCGTCCTGACCTTGGCCGAGATCGGTGTCGAGGCCGACGAGGTCGGCGTGGCCAACGCCGGCACCAAGGTGCTCTCGTCGACCCCGAAGCCCCCCAAGACCGCCGGCGAGAAGATCACCGACGAGGGCGAAGGCGGCTCCAAGGTCGCCGAGTACCTGGTCTCCCAGAAGTTGATCTAGCAGCTGATCCCTCAGACACTCACTTAAGGACATAGTCATGGCTGAAGTACTTGTGCTCGTCGAGCACGCCGAAGGTGCGCTGAAGAAGGTCACCACCGAACTCATCACCGCCGCCCGCGTGCTGGGCGAACCGTCCGCCGTCGTGGTGGGCGCCCCCGGCACCGCCGCCGGCCTCACCGACGGCCTCAAGGCCGCCGGCGCGGCCAAGATCTACGTCGCCGAGTCGGCCGACGTGGACAGCTTCCTGGTCACCCCGAAGGTCGACGTGCTGGCCGCGCTGGCCGAGTCCGCCGCTCCGGCCGGTGTGGTCATCGCCGCCAGCGCCGAGGGCAAGGAGGTCGCCGGCCGGCTGGCCGCGCGTCTGGGCTCCGGCCTGCTGGTCGACGTCGTCGGCCTCAAGGACGGCGGCATCGGCATCTACAGCATCTTCGGTGGCGCGTTCACCGTCGAGGCGCAGGCCACCGGCGAACTGCCCGTGGTGACGGTCCGTCCGGGTGCCGTCGACGCCGAACCGGCCGACGGTGCCGGCGAGGTCGTCGAGATCGAGGTCCCGGCCCAGGCCGAGAATGCGACGAAGATCACATCGCGTGAGCCGGTCGTCGCCGGTGACCGTCCCGAGCTCACCGAGGCCAGCGTCGTGGTCGCCGGTGGTCGCGGTGTCGGTAGCGAGGAGAACTTCAAGGTCGTCGAGGAGCTGGCCGACTCGCTCGGTGGCGCCGTCGGTGCCTCCCGCGCCGCGGTGGACTCCGGCTACTACGCCGGGCAGTTCCAGGTGGGCCAGACCGGTAAGACCGTGTCGCCGCAGCTGTACATCGCCCTGGGCATCTCCGGTGCGATCCAGCACCGCGCCGGTATGCAGACGTCCAAGACCATCATCGCGGTCAACAAGGACGAAGAGGCGCCGATCTTCGAGATCGCCGACCTCGGCATCGTCGGCGACCTGTTCAAGGTCACCCCGCAGCTGACCGAGGCGGTCAAGGCCCGCAAGGGATAAATCCGCTCGGAGTACGAAGAGGCGCCCCGGAGAATTTCCGGGGCGCCTTTTCGTGTCCACCTCCAGATCGACGTTTCTGCGCTCCCGGCGGCCCGCGGACCGCGGAAACGTGCATCTCGGCGCGAGCTGGTGGGTGTGTTCATGTTTCGTGCACGGACACGTCACGCGGGCGATGCCGCCCGGAGACCCGGAGGCGCGAGCGTGCTGTCTATGAGCGACGTATCTGTACTCATACCCGCTGATGACACCGTGCAGGCGACGTCGGGCACCGCCGCGCCGCGCTACACCCTGCTGCTGTCCACCGATCCCGAGCACATCGAGGCGGCCCAGCGGCTGCGCCACGACGTGTTCACCTCCGAGCCCGGTTTCGCCCTCGCATCGACCGTCGACGGCCTCGACGCCGACCGGTTCGATCAGTTCTGCGACCACCTGCTGGTCCGCGAGGACGGATCCGGCGAGCTGGTCGGCTGCTACCGGATGCTGCCGCCCCCGGGCGCCATTGCCGCCGGAAGCCTCTACACAGCAACCGAATTCGATGTCCGCGCGCTGGACGCGCTGCGGCCGTCGCTGATCGAGATGGGCCGCGCGGTGGTCCGCGCGGACCACCGCAACGGCGGTGTCGTGCTGCTGATGTGGGCGGGCATCCTGGCCTACCTGGACCGCTGCGGCTACGACTACGTCACCGGCTGCGTGTCGGTGCCCACGCATCCCGCCGGGGAGGTCCCCGGCAGTGGTCTGCGCGGGGTCCGCGACTTCGTGTCGCGCCGGCACGCAGCACCCGCCGAGTACACCGTGCGGCCCTACCGGCCGGTGGTCATCGACGGCCATGGCCTCGACGATATTGCGCCCTCGGCTCGGGTGAGCGTGCCCGCGCTGATGCGCGGTTACCTGCGCCTCGGTGCCCAGGTGTGCGGGGAACCGGCGCACGATCCCGACTTCGGCGTCGGTGATTTCCCGGCGCTGCTGGACAAGCGGCACGCCGACGTCCGTTATCTGAAACGCCTGCGCTCGGTGTCGCAGGCCACCGACGGTGAGGCCCGCGCATGACCGTCACCCCGCACGCCTGGCTGCCCAAGGCATCCTGCGATGCCACCTGCATGCACGCCGGTGCCGCACCGCTGGGCTCCCGGCCCGCCATCTGGACACGCACCACGCTGCGGGTCACCGGTGCGGTGCTGCTGTTCCTGGCCGTACCGCTGCTCGCGGTGCCGCTGCCCGGGCGCTCGCACCTGCAGCGCGCCTACTGCCGGCTGATGCTGCGCTGCGTCGGCGTCCGGATCACCGTGTCCGGCGGCCCGATTCGCAACCTGCGCGGTGTCCTGGTGGTCAGCGGGCACGTGTCCTGGCTCGACATCTTCAGCATCGGCGCGGTGCTGCCGGGATCCTTCGTCGCGCGCGCCGACCTGATCGAGTGGCCGGCCCTCGGTGTCGTCGCCCGCATCATGAAGGTCATCCCGATCGAGCGGGAGAACCTACGCCGGCTGCCCGCGGTCGTCGGTGCGGTGGCCGCCCGGCTGCGCAACGGCCAGACCGTGGTGGCCTTCCCGGAGGGCACCACCTGGTGCGGCCTGGGCTACGGGCCCTTCCGGCCGGCCATGTTCCAGGCCGCCGTCGACGCTGCCCGCCCCGTGCAGCCGCTGCGGCTGACCTACCACCACCGCGACGGCAGCCCGTCGACGGTGCCTGCCTACATCGGCGAGGACACCCTGCTGGCATCCATCCGACGCCTGGTCACCGCCCGGCGCACGGTCGTGCACGTGCAGGTGCAGTCCCTTGAGCTGCCCGGTGACGACCGCCGGGACCTGGCCGCCCGCTGCGAGGCCGCGGTGCGGGGTGGCGCCGGGGCGCCAACCGGGCACCGCGTCAGCCGTCCGGTATCGCCGGTCGACGCGGCGAGCGGGGACGTCCTGGTCGCCTGACCCGCGCCGGGACCGGACACCACGGCGCGGCGGCTATCCTGGACGGGCCATGAGCGCCGTTTACCTGGACCACGCCGCCACCACGCCGATGCACCCCGCTGCCGTCGAGGCGATGACGTCGGTGCTGACCACGGTCGGCAACGCCTCCTCGCTGCACACCTCCGGCCGGGCCGCCCGGCGCCGGATGGAGGAGGCGCGTGAGACGCTGGCGCACCTGCTGGGCGCCCGACCGTCCGAGGTCATCTTCACCGCGGGCGGTACCGAATCGGACAACCTGGCCATCAAGGGCATCTTCTGGGCGCGCCGCGACGCCGATCCGCGCCGGCGCCGCATCGTGACCGCGCCGGTGGAACACCACGCCGTACTCGACGCCGTCGAATGGCTCGCCGAGCATGAGGGCGCCGAGGTCAGCTGGCTGCCGGTGGACGCCGACGGCGCGGTGGCGCCCGAGGATCTGCGCGCGGTGCTGGCCGCGCACGACGATGTCGCGCTGGTCTCGGTGATGTGGGCCAACAACGAGGTGGGCACCATCTCGCCGATCGCCGACCTGGCCGCGGTCGCCGCCGAGTTCGACGTACCCATCCACAGCGACGCCATCCAGGCCGTCGGCCACATCCCGGTGGACTTCGCCGCCAGCGGACTGTCCGCGATGAGCGTGGCCGCGCACAAGTTCGGCGGCCCGACCGGTGTCGGCGCGCTGGTGCTGCGCCGCGACACCGCCTGCGTGCCGGTGCTGCACGGCGGCGGTCAGGAACGTGACGTCCGTTCGGGGACACCCGATGTCGCCGCCAGTGTGGCGATGGCCGCGGCGGCCAAGGTCGCCGTGGAGGCGCTGGCCGAGAACAGCGCCCGGGTCTCGGCCTTGCGGGACCGGCTGATCGCCGGGGTGCAGGCCGGGATCGAGGACGTCGACGTCAACGGTGCCGAAGGCGACAACCGACTTCCGGGCAACGCGCACTTCACCTTTCGTGGTTGCGAAGGCGACGCCCTGCTGATGCTGTTGGATGCCAAGGGTGTCGAGTGCTCCACCGGATCGGCCTGCACGGCCGGGGTGGCCCAGCCCTCGCACGTGTTGCTCGCGATGGGCGCCGATCCGGCGGCCGCCCGCGGGTCACTGCGACTGTCGTTGGGGCACACCAGCACCGACGCCGACGTGGACGCCGCCCTGGAGGTGCTGCCCGCGGCGGTGCAGCGGGCCAGGGAGGCCGCGCTGGCCAGTGCGGGGACCCGCGGATGAGGGTTCTGGTCGCGATGAGCGGGGGAGTGGACTCCTCGGTGGCCGCCGCGCGCATGGTCGACGCCGGTCACGATGTCGTCGGCGTGCACCTCGCGCTGTCGGCGGCGCCGGGCACGCTGCGCACCGGCTCCCGGGGCTGCTGCTCCAAGGAGGACGCCGGGGACGCCCGTCGAGTGGCCGACATCCTCGACATCCCGTTCTACGTATGGGATTTCGCCGATCGCTTCAAGGAAGAGGTGATCGACGACTTCGTCGAGTCCTACGCCCGCGGAGAAACCCCCAACCCGTGCGTGAAGTGCAACGAGACGATCAAGTTCTCGGCGCTGTCCGCGCGGGCCCTGGCACTCGGGTTCGACGCCGTCGCCACCGGCCACTATGCCCGGTTGGCCGACGGCCGGCTGCGCCGTGCGGTCGACGCCGACAAGGACCAGTCCTATGTGCTCGGGGTGCTCACCGCAGAGCAGTTGCGGCATGCGGTGTTCCCGATCGGCGACACCCCCAAGACCGAGATCCGGGCCGAGGCGGCGCGGCGCGGGCTGGCGACCGCCGACAAGCCGGACAGCCACGACATCTGCTTCATTCCGTCCGGTGACACGCGGGCCTTCCTGGGCGCCAAGATCGGGATCCGCCCGGGCGCGGTCGTCGACGCCGGTGGCACGGTGCTCGCCGAACACGAGGGTGTGCACGGTTTCACCATCGGCCAGCGCAAGGGCCTCGGGATCGGCGGGCCGGGTCCGGACGGGCAGCCCCGCTATGTCACCGGAATCGACGCGGCCACCGGGACGGTGCGCGTCGGGCCGGCCGAGGATCTCGACGTCTGGGAGTTGACCGGCGACAAGCCGGTGTTCACCGGGGGCGTCCCGCTCGAGCGACCGGTCGAGGGTGTGGTGCAGGTGCGCGCGCACGGCGGGCTGGCCGAGGCCGTGGTCCGGCTGGTCGACGGCCGGCTGGTCGCGGACCTGCGCAAGCCGCTGCGCGGGGTGGCGCCGGGCCAGACGATGGTGCTCTACCGGCCGGATCCCGCCGGCGACGAGGTCATCGCCAGCGCAACCGTCACGCGCGCGTGAACATTTTCGCCGCCGCCACCGGGATCGGCTCCTGGCCGGGTGTCTCGGCACATCAGGCCGCCGAGATCGTCGTCGGTGAGCTGCACACACTGGCGCACCTGGTGGAGCTGCCGGCCCGCGGTGTCGGCGCGGACCTGATCGGGCGCTCCGGCGCCGTGCTCGTCGACATCGGCATCGACACCGCACCGCGGGCCTACCGCATCGCGCCGGGCCGTAGTGCGGTGCTCCGGCGCGCGGTCAGCCTGCTCAACGAGGATCTCGACGCGCTGGAGGAAGCGTGGGAGAAGGCCGGACTGCGCGGGCAGGGCCGCACCGTCAAGGTGCAGGCCGCCGGACCTGTCACGCTGGCCGCCGAACTGGAGCTGCCCAACGGGCACCGCGCCATCACCGACTCCGGAGCATTGCGGGATCTGGCCGGATCGCTGTCGGAGGGGCTGGCCACCCACCGCGCGGAGCTGGCCCGCCGCCTGGACGCCGAGGTGGTGGTGCAGCTCGACGAGCCGGCGCTGCCGGCCGCCCTGGCCGGCCGGTTGACCGGCGTGACCAGCCTGTCCCCGGTGCACCCGGTCGACGAGCAGGTGGCCGCAGCGCTGCTCGACGAGGTGGTCGGCGCCGTCGGCGGACCGGTCGCACTGCACAGCTGTGCCGCCGAACTGCCATGGAAATTGTTGCAGCGCAGTAAGTTTGCCGCCGTGTCGGTGGACGTGTCGACGTTGCAGCCGGCCGACCTGGACGGGGTCGGGGAGTTCATCGAGTCGGGCCGCACCGTGCTGCTCGGCGTCATCCCGGGTACCGCGCCCGCGCAGCGGTGGGCACCCGAGCACGCCGCCGCTGCGGCCGTGGCGGTGACCGACCGGCTCGGGTTCGCCCGAACGATCCTGCGGGAGCGGGTCGGCATCACCCCGGCCTGCGGGCTGGCCGGTGCCACCGAGAGCTGGGCCCGCACCGCCCTTTCGCTGGCCCAGAAGGCCGCAGACGGTCTGGACGTCGATCCCGAGGCGATCTGACCGGCAAACCCAGCCGGGGCGGTGCGAGCGGTACAGTTGACCCCGACGTTGGGGGACATCGTGAGCGGACGAAATCGCGCGCTGACCGCCGGAGCGGCGGCGACGGCCGCATGTGCGCTGCTCATCGGCTCCCCGGCCGCGGCAATCGCCGACCCCGGCCATCGCGGACAGCACTCCGGACAGTCCGATCGACACACCGGCTCCGGCGACCATGCCCGCGACGGCGCGCGCCGCGCCGGTGACGGCAACGCCGAGCGCCGCACCGTCGGCGCCCGGCAACCCGAGGACGGCAGCGGAGCACGCGTCGCCCAGGGATCGGCCGCCGGCCGGTCGACGACCACCGAGGTCGGTCGCGGCACCGCTGCTCCGGCATCGCGGGCACGGTCGGCGGACCCGGTCCGGCGCGGCTCCGACCGCCGACCGTGGAACCCCCCGCCGGGCACCGACTACCCGCCGCCGCAACGGGTGAGTGCCCAGCCGGTCACCGACACGCTGATCGAAGCGCCGCCGGTCGCACCCGTGCCGGTCCATACGCGGGCGCCCGCGGTGTCCGTCGCGGCCCCGCAACCCGTTGTGGCGCAGGAGGTTCCGGTGCCGCGGGTGGCGCCCCTGGAGCAGTCCATGCTGAGCGTCCCGGACGCCGCGCGGCCCGGTCAGCCGATGACGTCGCTGTTCGGGATCCTCGGGCTGCTGCTGATTCCGCTGGCCGGCGCCGCGCTCGGCTATCGCCAGGCGCGGGCCGCCCGCGCCGTCGGCCGGCTAACTGCCCCGTAGGTCCTTACGCAGGATCTTGCCCGACGCCGACTTCGGGATGACATCGATGAACGCCACCTGGCGCACCTTCTTGTAGGCCGCGACCTGACCGGCGACATAGTCCATGACGGCCTCGGCGCTGAGGTCGGTGTCGGGCTGGCGCACCACGAACGCCTTGGGTACCTCCTCGCCGGACTCGGTGTCCACCACCCCGATGACCGCGGCGTCCGCGATCGACGGATGGCTCAGCAGCACCGCCTCCAATTCGGCGGGCGGTACCTGGTAGCCCTTGTACTTGATCAGCTCCTTGAGCCGGTCGACGATGAACACACAACCGGTCGGGTCGACCCGGGCCAGGTCCCCGGTGTGCAGATAGCCGTCGGCATCGATGGTCTGCCGGGTGGCCTCGTCGTTGTTGAGGTATCCGGCCATCACGTTCGGGCCCTTGAACCACAGTTCGCCGGTGTCGGACAGCCCGGTTTCCGGCAGTCCGATCTCCGCCCCGGTTTCGGGGTCGATGAGCTTGCTCGACGAGTTGGGCACGGTCCAGCCGCAGGAGCTCATCGGTGCGGTGGTGCCGACCGTCTCCTTGCCGCCGTCGAACGGGGTCAGGTGGCTCACCGGGCTGAGCTCGCTCATCCCGTAGCCCTGGACCAGTGGGGTGCCCAGCCGTGCGGTGACGGCCTTGCCCAGTTCTTCGTCCAGCGGCGCGGCACCGGACATGATGCCGCGCAACGAGGACAGGTCGTAGTCGTCGACCAGCGGGTGCTTGGCCAGGGCCACCGCGACCGGCGGTGCGATGAACGCGTGGGTGCACTTCTGCTCGGCGATGTTGGCCAGGAACTCGGTCAGATCGAAGCTGGGCATGATGACCAGTTGCGCCCGCGCGTGCAGCGCGGCGTTGAGCAGCACCGTCATGCCGTAGATGTGGAAGAACGGCAGCACCGCCAGCACCCGGTCGCCGGCGGTCATCTTCTGCAGCGGGCGGATCTGGGCGACGTTGCTCACCAGGTTGCGGTGGGTGAGCATGACGCCCTTGGGGTTTCCGGTGGTGCCGGAGCTGTAGGGCAGCACCGCCAGATGCGTCGCCGGATCGAAGTCGACGGTGGGGGCGGGGTGGCCGGCGCCGAGCAGGTCGGCAGCGTTGGGGTGTCCGTCGGCATCGGCGCCCGGGCCGTCGAGCACCACGACCGCCGACGGGTCCAGGCCCGCACCCTGGACGCCCTCGACGGCCTGCGGTTTGAGCGCCGAGATGGTGACCAGCAGTGCGGCCTTGGAGTCCTTGAGCTGCTTGGTGATGTCGTTGGCGGTGAACAGCGCGTTGATGGTGGTGGCGGTGACGCCGGCGCGCAGGATGCCGTGGAAGGCGACGGCGAAGGCCGCGCTGTTGGGGGCGAGCAGGCCGACGACGTCACCCGGCCCCAGCCCGCGGTGGGCCAGCGCGCCGGCGAAAGCGTCGATGCGGCTGATCATCTCGCGGTAGGTGGTCGGGGTGCCGGACTTGGTGTCGAGGAGGGCGACATCGTCGAGCACGGCCGGATCGATATCGGCGAAGAGGTAGTCGTAGACGCTTGACGTGGGAATCTGCACCTGGGGGAAGGGGCTGTCGATACTCATGGTGTGGCCTATCTCATCATGACTTGCGCGCGCATGGGGGCAGCTCGGACGGATGGTCGGCGAATCCGTGCGATACCGGCGGTACCGGATAACGTACAGTGTCGTGATGCCAGTCGTCACCGACAGCCCGCCCGACCTTCCCGGCGTGCAACACCGCCACCTCGATCTCGGCGCCGGGGTGTCCATCCATGTGGCCGATGCCGGCCCCGCCGACGGGCAGCCGGTGATGCTGATCCACGGTTTTCCGCAGAACTGGTGGGAATGGCACGAACTCATCGGGCCGTTGGCCGCCGACGGCTACCGCGTGCTGTGCCCGGACCTGCGCGGCGCGGGCTGGAGTTCGGCGCCGCGGGACCGCTATCTGAAGAACGACATGGCCGATGATCTGGCCGCGGTGTGTGACCGCCTCGGCGTGGGGCCGGTCAAGCTGGTGGCTCACGACTGGGGTGGACCCGTGGCCACCATTTTCATGCTGCGCCACCCGGAAAAGGTCGCCGCGTTCATGGGCCTGAACACGGCCGTGCCCTGGCTCAAGCACGACCGCGAGGCGCTGCTGAACATCTGGCGGATGTGGTATCAGGTGCCGATGATGCTGCCGTTCATCGGGCCCAAGGTCATCGCCGACCCGAAGGCGCGATACTTCAAGATGCTCGGCTCGTGGGTGGGCGGCGACTTCCGTACCCCCGACGAGGACATTGCGTTCTACGTCGACTGTATGCGCCGTCCCGGCTACGCCGAGGCCGGCTCGCGGTGGTACCGCACCTTTCAGCGGCGTGAGGCTATCCGTTGGCTGCGTGGAGAATTCGATGACCACGAGGTCACCGTCCCGGTGCGCTGGCTGCACGGCACCGACGACTCGGTGCTGACCCCGGAGCTGCTGCGGGTGCTTCCGGAGAAATGCCGGGACTTCGAGCTGGAACTGGTTCCCGGTGTCGGGCACTGGATCGTCGAGCAACGTCCCGAACTCGTGCTCGACCGGCTGCGGACGTTCCTGAAGACGACCTAGTTCCGGAGCAGCCGGTGGTGAAAGTCGAACCAAGACATCACCGTTCGTCGAGCTGGCGGATCAGCTTCTTGGATGCCACCAACCGGAAGGACGCGTCGAGCAATTCGCCGACCTCGACCCAGTCCACCTCGGCGGCGGTCAGATCCAGTCCCAGCCAGCCGAACGGCCCCATGTAGGCGGGGAAGAAGAAGCGGTCGTCCTGCTCCAGGGAGCGGCGATCGGACTCGTCGACCTTGACCAACAGTGCGTGGGGGAAGGCGACCATGCCGTCCGCGGATTTCAGGTTGCCGCCGTACATCGCGAACATCTTGGGCGCGCAGAACACCGGTCGGCCCCAGGACACCTTCTCGAAGGCCGCCGGGAAGGCCAACGCCAACGTGCGCAGTTGCGCCAGCCCGAAGTCGTCGTCGGAGAACATCACCGGATGCGGCACAGCCGGTGAGTTTAGTCGGTCAGGCCATGCCGCAACCGCCCTTTTCTGCTGGTGGGCGGGATCGCTCCGGGGTGTCGGAGCCCTGGACTAACCTGACCAGAGTGAGCTCACCGGACGCAGAGGCACGTGGTCGCTGGCAGGAACTTGCCGAGGAGGTGCGCGGGCACCAGTTCCGGTATTACGTCAAGGACGCCCCGATCATCTCGGATGCGGACTTCGACGTCCTGCTGCGGCGGCTGGAGGCGCTGGAGGAGCAGTACCCGGAATTGCGCACCCCGGATTCGCCGACCCAGCTGGTCGGCGGTGCCGGTTTTGCCACCGAGTTCGCCGCGGCCGACCACCTGGAGCGGATGCTGTCGCTGGACAACGCTTTCGACACCGATGAGTTGTCGGCCTGGGCGGCGCGGTTGGGCGCCGAGATCGGTACCGAGGTCGACTATCTGTGCGAGCTCAAGATCGACGGTGTCGCACTGGCGCTGGTGTACCGCGACGGCGTGCTGGTGCGGGCGGCCACCCGCGGTGACGGCCGCAGCGGGGAAGATGTCACGCTGAACGCGCGCACCATCGACGACATCCCCGAGCGACTCACCGGCACAGCCGAATTCCCCGTCCCCGCTCTACTCGAGGTGCGCGGTGAGGTGTTCTTCCGGGTCGCCGATTTCGAGGAGCTCAACGCCGGCCTGGTCGCCGAGGGCAAGCCGCCCTTCGCCAACCCGCGCAACAGCGCCGCCGGGTCGCTGCGTCAGAAGAATCCCGCCGTCACCGCGCGCAGGCGACTGCGGATGATCTGTCACGGTCTCGGCAAGGCCGAGGGATTCAGCCCGGCGTCCCTGCACGATGCCTACCGGGCGCTGGGTGCCTGGGGGCTGCCGGTGTCGACGCACACCACCAAGGTCCGCGGCATCGCCGCCGTCGCCGAGCGCATCGCCTACTGGGGCGAACACCGCCACGATGTCGAGCACGAGATCGACGGCCTGGTGGTCAAGGTCGACGACGTGTCGTTGCAGCGCCGCCTGGGTGCCACCTCGCGCGCCCCGCGCTGGGCGATCGCCTACAAGTACCCGCCCGAGGAGGTCACCACCAAGCTCCTGGACATCCGGGTCAACGTGGGGCGCACGGGGCGGGTGACCCCCTTCGCCTACATGGAGCCGGTGAAGGTCGCCGGGTCGACCGTGGGGCTGGCGACGCTGCACAACGCGTCGGAGGTCAAGCGCAAGGGCGTGCTGATCGGTGACACCGTCGTCATCCGCAAGGCCGGCGACGTCATCCCGGAGGTGCTGGCCCCGGTGGTCGATCTGCGCGATGGCAGCGAGCGCGAATTCGTCATGCCGACCCACTGCCCGGAGTGCGGTACCGCGCTGGCGCCGGCCAAGGAGGGTGATGCCGACATCCGCTGCCCGAACACCCGGACCTGCCCGGCGCAGTTGCGCGAGCGCGTATTCCACGTCGCCGGTCGCGGGGCATTCGACATCGAGGGACTCGGTTATGAGGCGGGTACCGCGCTGCTGCAGGCCGGGGTGATCACCGATGAGGGCGACCTGTTCACCCTCACCGCCGATCAACTGCTGCAGACCGAGCTGTTCACCACCAAGAAGGGCGAGTTGTCGGCCAACGGCAAGCGGCTGCTCGCCAACCTGGGCAAGGCCAAATCCCAACCGCTGTGGCGGGTTCTGGTCGCGCTGTCCATCCGCCACGTCGGGCCCACCGCGGCCCGCGCGCTGGCCGGTGAGTTCGGCAGCCTGGATGCGATCATGGCCGCATCCGAGGCCGAGTTGGCCGCCGTGGAGGGTGTCGGCCCGACCATTGCCGCGGCGGTCATCGAATGGTTCGAGGTGGACTGGCACTGTGCGATCGTCGACAAGTGGCGTGCCGCCGATGTCCGGATGGTCGACGAGCGCGACGCCGGCATCGAACGCACCCTGGAGGGGCTGTCCATCGTGGTCACCGGGTCACTGACCGGCTACTCGCGCGATGAGGCCAAGGAGGCCATTCTGGCCCGCGGCGGCAAGGCCGCCGGGTCGGTATCGAAGAAGACCTCTTACGTGGTGGCCGGCGACGCACCGGGGTCGAAGTACGACAAGGCGATCGAGCTCGGCGTGCCGGTGCTCGACGAGGACGGCTTCACCAGGCTGCTGACCGACGGACCCCAGCCGGTGCCCGAGCCCGAGTCCGGTTCCGAGCCGGAGCCCGGGTCCGACTAGCGGTAGCCCAACCGCATGTCCTCGACGATGCGCGGATTGTCCAGCGTCGAGGGTGCCAACGTCTGCGGTGCGTTGTCGGGCGCGAACACCGTCGCCGCGGCCAGCACCTCCGGTGTCATGAACCGCAGCCCGGGAGCGTCGGCGGGCAGCACCGGATCCGGCGCCGAAGGTCCCTGCCGGGCCAGCGCGAAACCCCAGTCGCCGAAGGTCGGCACGTGCACGTGATACGGCGTCACCGCGAAACCGGCTGAGCCCAGGGTGGAGACCGTGCGCCAGAACGCCTTCGGCGTCGAGAACGGGCTGCCGGACTGCACCACCACCAGCGCGTCGGGCGCGAGCACCCGGGTGAGCATCGCGTAGAACTCGACCGAGTACAACCGGCCCAGTACCGGATTGTCGGGATCGGGCAGATCGATGATGACCGTGTCGAAACCGCCCGCGGGGCGCACGGTGGGGGCGCGCAACCAGGTCATCGCATCGTCGACGACGACCTGGACTCGCGGGTCATCCAGCGCGCCGCCGTTGGTGTCGCGCAACGGGCCACGGGCCAGCGCGATCACCGCCGGATCCAGTTCCACCTGCGCGATGGTCTCGATCCGCGGCATCCGCAGCAGTTCGCGGGCGGCCAGGCCGTCCCCGCCGCCCAGGATCAGCACCGAGCGGGCGTCCGGGCCCACGGCGGGGTAGACCAGGCTTTCGGTGTAGCGGTATTCGTCGCGGGTCGAGAACTGCAGTCCGCCATCGAGATAGAGCCGGGTATCGGTGCCGCGGCGGGTGACCACGATCTCCTGATAGGCCGACTGCTGATAGGCGATGATCGGGTCGGCGTAGAGCCGCTGCCGGGTGGTGGTCTGGATGCCGTCGGACGCGATGATCAACGCCGTCAACGTCACCGCCGCCGCCGTCAGGACGGCCAGCGCCGCACCGAGTTGGCGGCGGCCGATGATCGTGCGCAGCAAAAACACCGACACCACCGCCGCAGCGGCCAGATTGATCATCCCGGTGACCGCGGCGCCGCGGATCATGCCCAGCTGCGGTAGCACCAGGAACGGCCACGCCAGCCCACCGATCAGTGCCCCGAGGTAATCCGCGGCGTTCAGATTGGCCAGCACCCGGCCGGCATCGGCCGCGCCGGCGGTTCGGCCGCGCTGCAGCAAGGTCATCAGCAGCGGGACCTCCGCGCCCACCAGCGTGCCGATCAGGGCGGTGCCCAGCACCAGGATCCACAGGCCGTCGCCGATGAACGAGAACGCGACATACATTGCCGCAGCGGACAACCCACCGATCAGACCGAGCAGTGTCTCCACCGCGATGAAGGTGATGGCGGCGTGGCCGAGGAATGGTTTGACCGCCAGCGCGCCGGCGCCCAGGGCGGCCACGAAACCCGCGACGATCAGCGAGGTGGCGACGATGCCGCCGCCGTGCAGGCTCGTCGAGAGCGTCAGCAGCGCCAATTCGTAGATCAGCCCGCAGGCCGCGCAGGCCGCCACCGCGGCGAGCAGCAGGGCCCGCCATCGGGTGGTGGTCATGCCAGTGCCCCCGTCATGACAGTGCCCCCGTCATGACAGGGCGGCGGCGTTCACCCCTCCCACCGCCAGCAGGATCACCGCCGTGGCAATGGCGCCGGGATGCAACTTCTCATCGCCGATCAGATCGCGGAACCGCCCCGGCACCAAGGCCTCCAGTACCAGCAGCGCCGCGCCCTGCAAGAGCACCGCGACCAGCCCGTAGACCAGCGCGTCGAGCAGACCCTGGCCGAGTTCGGCCGAGCTGGCGATGATCGCGACGGCCGTGACCAGCGACAGCGCGCCGTACATGCCGCAGGCCACCGCGACCGCATTCGGCCGGTGCTGCACGAAGATGAGTTCGCGCAGGCTGCCGGGGGTCAGCAGGTCGGTCAGCAGGAAGCCCGCCCCGAACACCACGATCCCGACGACGAAATAAAGCACCGCGGCGACCACGTTCTGGGTCAGTGCGCCACCGTCGACGGTGCCGAACTCCAAAGCCAGGATCGACGGCGCCGCCGTGTTCGCAAGATATGACATACCTTCGATTCTCCTGCTCTACTTCGTTCCGCCGGGTCCGCCGGAGCTGCCGCCCGATCCGCCCGCTGGTGAGCCCGGGAAAAATCCCGGACCCAGGAAAATGAACCCACCGCCGCTGTAGCGAGCATTGGTGTCCTCGACCCGGATGCTGCACGGGTACTGGCCTTCCGGTCCGACGGTCACGATGTCGTCGTTGTAGCGCAGATACTCGGTACCGCGATCCGATGCGCGGGCCTCGGGCGCGTCATAGGCGGCGATATCGTCGGCCACCGTCTTGGGGGAGCCACTGCATTCGTAGCGCCCGTTGCTGCCGTCGGCCGAGTACTGGCGGTAGGTGTCGCGGACGTGACCACGAACATCCTTGCTCTGCACCGCGATTCCCGCGATCAACAGCACCACACCGAGCGCGCCCAGCGCCGCGGACAAGCCGAACAGGACGGTGCGGGTCACGGCCGCCACCGGCTCTCGGTGTGCACCACGGTGCCGCCGTCGCGGTCGGGGTACAGGTGCCAGGTCTGCCAGCGCCAGCCCGGACCGTCCGGTTCGGCGTACAGGGCCGTCAACGCGGCCTCATCGCCGGGGAAGCTGCCGCCGAGCCAGCCGGACTCGTGTTCGCAGCGCTCGCGCAGGTCCGCGGCGATGCGGCGGAAGGACGCCTCGTCGTGCACGACGGTGTCGGAACGCAATTCGTAGCCGGGACGTCGTGCCGAGGCGGGTAGCCGCGTGCCGGCCGCGAGCACGGTGCACGACACCTGCTCGCTGAACTGACCGACGCTGATGACGTGTGAGGCTCCGAGCACCCCGAGCACCAGGTCGGCGCCGTCGGGATGGGGCAGCGTGGCGCTGGCCAACGGCTCCGGCGCCGGGGCGTCCAACGTCAGACGCAGGCCGGCGCCGCTGACATCGGCAGGCGCGACGCGCAGGTGATGCAACGGCAAGGCAGCGCCTATGAACCCGCCGGCGGGGCCGGATAGACCGTCAGTTCGCCGGCGCGGACGGGCACCCCGTGCGACACCTCCCACGCCATTCCCGGCGCCCACCGCTCATAACCGAGCTTGGTGCCGTCGGGCCCGCTGTAGTCCACATAATCCATATCGCCGCCGGCGGGCAGCCCGGTGGTGCCCTCGGTCGTGTAGGAGGCCCGGCCGTTCTCGTCGACGGCGAAGGTGACACCGTCCACGGTCACGCTGGCCCCCGGCTCGGCGGGCAGCCCGGAACGCTTGTGCCACCACACCAGCTCGAGGCGGCCCTCGTCCTCTTCGACGCTGAACCACACCGGTGGCTCGTCGGCCTTGCCTTCCAGCAGGTGCTCCCACCAGACGAACGGCCCTTCACGCAGGGTGACCGACCCGCGCACCACGTAATCGGTGCCGCCGTGACTGACGATGGCGCCCGGCCCGAGCTGGCGCGGGCCGAAGGTGTCGGTCTGCGAGGCGAAGCGCAGCGGATCCTGGCGTGCCGCAGGCTGCTTCGGTGTCTTGGGGCGGCTGCGCGCGACCAGGAAGACGATGACGGCGGCAGCGATCGCGACGATGGCCAGGACGATCAGTAGTTCTCCCACGCAGGACCTCTCGTCGATTCGTCAGCGGTCGGGATGTGTTTCCACCGTAACAGCCGAACCCACAGCGGACTCTCAGCTTTCAGCGCAGGATGGTTGCGACGATGCCGGCCAGGTAGCCGAGCCGGGCCACCTCCGACGGCCGGAACTCCGGGCCGCCGGCGCGGCCGAGCAGCACCGCGGTGCCGGGGTCGCCCAGGGGTGCGGCGGCCAGCGCCATATCGATGTCGCGCCAGACCTGCGGCACCCAGTCCGCCGTCGCGTCCAGGGCCTCGGCGTGCTGTAGCGGCAGCCACGGCGCGGTGGACGCCTGGGTCTCCGGAGCGCCGGAGCTGCCGACGATCCGCTCGACGCCGGCCGCGGCGGAATCGTCGGAGCGCACCACGGTGCACCAGCCCACCCGCAGCACCTTCGGTGCCTCGTCGGCGAGCACCTGCAGCTTGTCCTGGCGGCCGCGCGCGGCGGCGATGTGGTCGATGAGCTCGAGTTCGCGGTGGGCCTCCAGCAGGCCGGTGTGCGGACGCACGCTGTCGACGTAGACACCCTTGATGTGCTCGGCGGCGGTGATCAGGGCATCGGGCATCGCGCCGGGTGGCAGTTCGACCACCAGGTCGTCGATGGCATACCCCGCCCCGCGCTCGACGACGTCGAGGGACAGGATGTCGGCGCCCACCGAACCCAGGGCCACGGCCAGTGAGCCGAGGCTGCCCGGTCGGTCCTCCAACTGGACCCGCAGCAGATAAGACGGCACGGCGATCACCCTGTCACAGGCATCGGGGCGCGGCGATTCGACCCGAGGGCGACGACTAGGCTTGAGCGCCGTGTCCCAGATTTCCCGAGACGAGGTCGCCCACCTGGCGCGACTGGCCCGGCTCGCCCTGACCGACGGTGAGCTGGACAGCTTCGCCGGCCAGCTCGATGCGATCCTGGCCCACGTCGGCCAGATCCAGTCCGTCGACGTCACCGGCGTCGAGGCCACCGACAACCCGCTCAAGAGCGTCAACGTAACCCGCCCGGACACCGTCGTGGCCGGCCTGACACAGGACGAGGCACTGGCCGCGGCCCCGCGTGCCGAGGACGGCCGGTTCGCCGTGCCGCGGATCCTGGGGGAGGCGGAAGCATGAGTTCCGAGACGAGCGCGAGTGAGGATCGCAGCGGAGCGAGGACCGGAGCGAGTGGGAGTCGAGGCATGGGTTCCGACCTGATCCGCGAAGACGCCGCCACCCTGGCCGGCCGCATCGCGGCCAAGGAGGTGACGTCCACCGAGGTCACCCAGGCCCATCTGGACCAGATCGCCGCCACCGATGAGCGCTACCACGCCTTCCTGCATGTCGGGGCCGACCGCGCGCTGGCCGCCGCCGCCGAGGTCGACAAGCTGGTCGCTGCCGGTGAGCCGCTGCCGTCGCCGCTGGCCGGCGTGCCGTTGGCGCTCAAGGACGTGTTCACCACCACCGACATGCCCACCACCTGCGGGTCGAAGATCCTGGAGGGCTGGAACTCGCCGTACGACGCGACGGTGACCACCCGGCTGCGGGCGGCGGGTATCCCGATCCTCGGCAAGACCAACATGGACGAGTTCGCGATGGGCAGCTCGACCGAGAACTCGGCCTATGGCCCGACCCGCAACCCGTGGGACACCGACCGGGTGCCCGGCGGCTCCGGCGGTGGCAGCGCGGCTGCGCTCGCGGCCTTCCAGGCGCCGCTGGCCATCGGGACCGACACCGGCGGCTCGATCCGCCAGCCGGCCGCCCTCACCGCGACCGTCGGCGTCAAGCCCACCTACGGAACGGTCAGCCGGTTCGGTCTGATCGCGTGCGCCTCCTCGCTGGATCAGGGCGGGCCGTGCGCCCGCACGGTGCTCGACACCGCGTTGCTGCACCAGGTGATCGCCGGGCACGATCCGCGCGACTCCACCTCGGTGGACGTCCCGGTGCCCGATGTGGTGGCCGCTGCTCGCGCCGGTGCCTCCGGTGACCTCACCGGGGTACGCGTCGGCGTGGTCAAGCAGCTGCGCGGGGAGGGTTACCAGCAGGGCGTGCTCGACTCGTTCACCACCGCGGTCGAGAAATTGCAGGGACTGGGCGCCGAGGTGGTCGAGGTGGACTGCCCCCATTTCGACCATGCGATGGCCGCCTACTACCTGATCCTGCCCTCGGAGGTGTCCTCGAACCTGGCGCGTTTCGACGCGATGCGCTTCGGCCTGCGCGTCGGTGATGACGGCACGCACAGCGCCGAGGAGGTGATGGCGTTGACCCGGGCCGCCGGATTCGGCCCGGAAGTCAAGCGCCGCATCATGATCGGCACCTATGCGCTGTCGGCGGGCTACTACGACGCCTACTACAACCAGGCCCAGAAGGTCCGCACCCTGATCGCCCGCGACCTGGAGCAGGCCTACGAGCAGGTCGACGTGCTGGTGTCACCGGCCACGCCGACGACCGCGTTCCCGATCGGGGAGAAGGTCGACGATCCGCTGGCCATGTACCTGTTCGATCTGTGCACGCTGCCGCTGAACCTGGCCGGGCACTGCGGCATGTCGGTGCCGTCGGGGCTGGCGGCCGAGGACAACCTGCCCGTCGGGCTGCAGATCATGGCCCCGGCGCACGCCGATGACCGGCTCTACCGGGTGGGCGCGGCCTACGAGCAGGCGCGGGGTGACCTGCCGACGGCGCTGTAGCGGTCAGTCCAGGATCCGGCGGGCCACGTTGGTGCTCACCAGGTCCAGCAGCTCGTCGGAGCGGCCGGCCATGATCGTGCGGATCGCATACAGCGAGAAACCCTTTGCCTGCTCGACGGTGATGGCCGGTGGGATGGACAGTTCCTGACGCGCGGTCACCACATCGATCAGGGCCGGGCCGTCGTGGGCGAACGCCGCAGCCAGTGCCGATTCCAGATCGGCGGGGTGCTCCACGCGCCGACCGAACATGCCCAGTGCTTCGGCGACGGCGGCGAAATTCGGATTGTGCAGGTCGGTGCCGAAGGTGACGATGCCCGCCGCCTTCATCTCCAGTTCGACGAAATTCAGCGAGGAATTGTTGAAGACGACGACCTTGACCGGCAATCGGTTCTGCACCAACGTGATCAGCTCGCCGAACAGCATGGTCAGCCCGCCGTCGCCGGCGAAGGCCACCACCTGTCTGCCGCGATCGACGGTCTGGGCGCCGATGGCCAGCGGCAGTGCGCACGCCATGGTGCCGTGGTTGAACGATCCGAGCAGCCGGCGGCGCCCGTTCATGGTCAGATAACGCGCCGCCCACACCACCGGCGACCCCACATCGACGGTGAACACCGCATCATCGGCGGCCAGTCGATCAGCCAGGGCCGCAAGGTGTTCGGGTCGGATCGGGGTGCGGTCGCGATCGTTGACGGCCAGCTCGTCGAGGCGGCGCCGGGTCTTGGCGTAGTGGCGCAGCGAGCGGTCCAGATGGGTGCGATCGGCCTTGGCGGTCAACAGCGGTTGCAGCGCCGGCAGGGTGTCGGCGACCGAACCGACCAGGGGCAGGTCGACCCGCGTGCGCCGACCGATGTGGCGGCCGCGGATGTCGAGCTGGATGACGGTGGCGTTCTCGGGATAGAACTGGCGGTAGGGGAAGTCGGTGCCCAGCATCAGCAGGACCTCGGCCTCCTTGATGGCCTTGTAGCCCGAGGCGAAGCCCAACAGGCCGGTCATCCCGACGTCGTAGGGGTTGTCGTACTCGACGAACTCCTTGCCGCGCAACGCATGCACGACCGGGGCCTGCAGGGTGGCGGCCAACCGGACGACGTCATCGTGGGCGCCCTCGACCCCCGCTCCGGCCAGGATCGTGATCCTGTCGGAACCATTGAGCGCCGTTGCGGCACGGCGCAATTCGTCGTCCACCGGGCGCATGGTCGAGCGGGTGGGCAGCACCGGGGTGGGTCGGGCGTCGGTCTTGTGCAGGAACACCTCACCGGGCACCACGACGACGGCCACCCCGTTGTCCGCGACGGCGGCACGCATCGCCATCTCCAGGATCCGCGGGGCGGATTCGGCGGTGGTGACCAGTTCGCAGTACACACTGCACTCGCGGAAGAGTTCCTGCGGATGAGTTTCCTGGAAGTATTCCGAACCGATCTCGGACTGCGGGATGTGTGCGGCGATCGCCAGCACCGGAACGCGGCTGCGTTGCGCATCGAACAGGCCGTTGATCAGATGCAGGTTCCCCGGCCCGCAGCTGCCGGCGCAGACGGCCAGCCGGCCCGTCAGCGCCGCATCGGCGGCGGCGGCGAATCCGGCGGCCTCCTCGTGACGTACGTGTTCCCAGCTGAATCCGTCGGCGCGCCGGATGGCGTCGGTCAGACCGTTGAGACTGTCCCCCGGTAGTCCGTAGATACGGTGCACCCCGCTGGCCCGCAGGGTCGAGATGACGTGATCGGCGACGGTCGTCATGACACCACCCTAGGACGGGTCGGGCGGGCCGTCAGTTCGGCATGTCGACGGCGAGCAGATACACCGCGGACACCGCGAAGATCAACACGAACACCGCGAGTGCGATCAGGCTGACCACTGCCGTCGGCGTGAGCTTGTGCCGCGGCCGCGGCTCGGGCTCGCCAAGCCCGGAGGTCTGCGCGGAGTCCGGGGGAGTGCTGCCGGGTGGTACCCCACCGCCGGTTTCGAGACCGGGGGTGCGGCGCGGATCGGGGTCGGGGGGAATGGCGGTCATCTCTACTTCCGATCGGGGGCTGTCGGGCCCGGATACCCGGGTGCGGTGATCTCACACGTTGGGTCGGTGACCGCGCCGCGCTGCGTCGAAGCTGGCAAGATCGTGGGCATGCGGATCGGAGTTCTGACCGGCGGCGGCGACTGTCCAGGCCTGAATGCGGTGATCAGGGCGGTGGTGCGGACCAGTGACGCCCGCTACGGCTCATCGGTCGTCGGGTTCCTCGACGGCTGGCGCGGTCTGCTGGAGGACCGCCGGATCCAGCTGGCCAACGACGACCGCAACGACCGGCTGCTCGCCAAGGGCGGGACCATGCTCGGCACGGCCAGGACCAACCCGGACAAGCTGCGCGCAGGCCTGGACCAGATCAAGCAGACGCTCGAGGACAACGGCATCGACGTGCTGATCCCGATCGGCGGCGAGGGCACGCTCACCGCCGCCAACTGGCTGTCCGAGGAGGGGGTGCCCGTCGTCGGTGTGCCGAAGACCATCGACAACGACATCGATTGCACCGACGTCACTTTCGGGCACGACACCGCGTTGACGATCGCGACCGAGGCGATCGACCGGCTGCACAGCACGGCCGAGTCGCACCAGCGGGTGATGCTGGTCGAGGTGATGGGTCGGCACGCCGGCTGGATCGCACTCAACGCGGGTCTGGCCTCCGGTGCCCACATGACGTTGATCCCCGAGCAGCCCTTCGATGTCGAAGAGGTGTGCCGGTTGGTCAAACAGCGCTTCCAGCGCGGAGATTCGCATTTCATCTGTGTGGTGGCCGAGGGCGCCAAGCCGGCCGAGGGCACCATGCAATTGCGCCAGGGCGGGATGGACGAGTTCGGGCACGAGAAGTTCACCGGGGTGGCCCAGCAGCTGGCGCTGGAGGTGGAGAAGCGCATCAAGAAGGATGTCCGGGTCACCGTCCTCGGCCATGTGCAGCGCGGCGGCACCCCGACCGCCTACGACCGGGTGCTGGCCACCCGGTTCGGGGTCAACGCCGCCGACGCCGCGCACGCCGGCGAGTACGGGATGATGGTGTCGCTGCGCGGCCAGGACATCGGCCGGGTGCCGCTGGCCGATGCGACCCGACAGCTCAAACTGGTACCGCAGAGCCGCTACGACGACGCCGCCGAGTTCTTCGGATAGTCCGTCACCGGGCCCGGCGACGGAGCACCCGGCCTGAACCCACGGCGGCGGAGGGGTTGCGGCGGGCGGGCACTAAAATCGGCTGTCATGACCACTTCTGTTGCCGAACTCGCCGACTACGACGACGTCATCGCCGAGTACGACCCGGTGATGGGCATGGAAGTGCACGTCGAGCTGTCGACGGCCACCAAGATGTTCTGTCCCTGCGCCAACAAGTTCGGCGCCGAACCCAATACCCAGGTCTGCCCGGTGTGCCTGGGGTTGCCCGGGTCGCTGCCGGTGCTCAACCAGGCCGCCGTGGAATCGGCGATCCGCATCGGGCTGGCGCTCAACTGCGAGATCGCGCCGTGGGGCCGATTCGCCCGCAAGAACTACTTCTATCCCGATCAACCGAAGAACTACCAGATCAGCCAGTACGACGAGCCGATCGCGGTCGACGGCTACCTCGACGTCCCGCTGGAGGACGGCAGCACCTGGCGCATCGAGATCGAGCGTGCACACATGGAGGAGGACACCGGCAAGCTGACCCACCTGGGCAGTGACACCGGCCGCATCGCCGGTGCGACGACGTCGCTGGCCGACTTCAACCGCGCCGGGGTGCCCCTGATCGAGATCGTCACCCGGCCCATCGAGGGCACCGGTGAGCGTGCGCCCGAGATCGCCCGCGCCTATGTCACCGCGCTGCGCGACCTGCTGCGGGCCCTCGACGTATCCGATGTCCGGATGGATCAGGGCTCGATGCGCTGCGACTCCAACGTCTCGCTGAAACTGAAGGGCGCCGCCGAGTTCGGCACCCGCACCGAGACCAAGAACGTCAATTCGCTGCGCAGCGTCGAGGTCGCCGTGCGCTATGAGATGCGTCGCCAGGCCGCGGTGCTGAAATCCGGCGGCACGGTCACCCAGGAGACCCGGCACTTCCACGAGGACGGGCACACCACGGCCGGCCGCAGCAAGGAGACCGCGCAGGATTACCGCTATTTCCCGGAGCCCGATCTGGAGCCGGTGGCCCCGCCCGCCGACCTCGTCGAGCGGTTGCGCGGCACCATTCCCGAGCTGCCGTGGCTGGCCCGCAAACGGGTTCAGCAGGAGTGGGGCATCTCCGATGAGGTGATGCGCGACCTGGTCAACAACGGCGCCATCGATCTGGTCGCCGCGACGGTGGCCAAGGGCGCCTCGAGCGAGGCCGCCCGGGCCTGGTGGGGCAACTTCCTGGTGCAGAAGGCCAATGAATCCGGCGTCGAACTCGATGCCCTCCCCATCAGCCCGGCCCAGGTGGCCGCGGTGGTGAAACTCGTTGACGAGGGCAAGCTTTCGAACAAGCTGGCCCGCCAGGTCGTCGAGGGTGTGCTGGCCGGTGAGGGCGAACCCGAGCAGGTGATGAACGATCGTGGCCTGGTCGTGGTGCGCGACGATTCGCTGATCCAGGCCGCCATCGAAGAGGCTCTCGCGGCGCAACCCGATGTCGCCGACAAGATCCGCGGCGGCAAGGTTCAGGCCGCCGGTGCGATCGTCGGCGCGGTGATGAAGGCCACCAAGGGGCAGGCCGATGCGGCCCGCGTGCGCGAACTGGTGCTCGCGGCCTGCTCCTGAGTGATTTCGGTGAGGATACGTGCGCACACCGCACGCATCCTCACCGAAATCGCAAGGTGTCTAGGTCTTGTCGGCGTTCTGGCGGGGGAATCCGCCACCGGACGGGAACAGCGGGAACACGACATCGTCGAAGTTCTCCGCATCCCCGGAGGTCTTGTTGATCGTGGCTCCCCAGATGTTGCCGTCCGGGGAGACCGCCAGCGCCCAGGCATGACCATGCTGATCCTGGCGGACCACCTCGGGTTCGCCGGTGACCGCGCCGGTCTCCGGCGCCAGACGCAATGCCACCGTCTGCTTGGTGTCGACCAGGTTCACCAGCACCGTGCCGTCGAGCGCTGCGCAACCGGCGACACCCGGGCGGTCCGGCCAGGTCCACACCGTCGACACCACCGAATCCTTGGTGATCTTCTGCATGCGGTCCGCCGACGGAGTGCGGTCGGTGACGTAGAGCGAGCCGTCCGACGGGTCGACGCACATGCCGCCCGCGGCACCCATCCCGGACAGCGCCGTCGTGGTCGGAGCCTGGTTGACCGTGGTCGGCTGCTCGATGCGCAACACCTTGCCGGCCAGCGAGGCCGGGTCGGCTGCCTGCGCGGGGTTGCCCGCATCGCCGGTGAGCACCAACAACGTGGTCGGACTGGTGAACTTGAGTGCCCCGGCGTTGCCGACCGCGCCCTTGGGGATGCCGGTGAGGATCGGCTTGGGGATGTCGCCGTCGGCGATCCGGATCACCCGGTTGTCGGTGGGCGTACTGATGTAGGCGTACATCAGCCGGTCCTGCGCATAGGTGGGCGACTTGATGATGTCGAGCAGGCCGCCGTCGCCGGCCGGATCCACCGGAATGGTCAGCTTGATCACCGGTTCGGCCTTGGTGGAGACCTCCTTGACTACGCCGGTCTGCCGTTCGGCCACCAGCGCGGACTGGCTGTCACCGCCCATGATCAGTCCGCTGGTGCTCTCCAGGCAGCCCTGCATCACGCCGGTGGCCTTGCAGATCTTGGGGAACGGGGTGGCTGGCAGCGGTGGCGGCGGCTCCGGCTTGGTCGGGGGCGGCGGTGCCATCTGGGGTTCGGTGGTGAACGGCTGGGACTGCGCGTTGTCGAATCGCGCGCAGCCGGAGCCGGCCAGCACCACCGCGCACAGCACCACGGCAATCCGCGCCGGTCCGCCCAATGTCATGCTGGCCAGGTTACGGATCGTCCGGCGGTCCGCGCCACGAAGGTGCGCGGCAGCGGGCCGGTGTGTCACAACTCGGCAACAGTGCGGACAAGGTGCACAATGCGCCGCGCCAATCCCTTGTTCTGCGGTGACTTGCACTTACGCTGGGTTTCGTGACCGCTGAACCTCAGAACCTGACCGACTGGCAACGGCCCGCGTCGGCGCAGTTGGTCGACCCGGAAGACGATCTTCCCTCGTCGACCTACGGGGGCGATTTCGAGACCACCGCCATTCCGCGTTACAACACCGATGGTGGGTCCAAGGCGGACCAGCCGAACTTCCCGCTGCTCAACGAACCCGAGCCGCTTCCCTACGTGTCGCCGGCCACGCCGAACCCGTACGCCGCGGCACCCGCGGGACCGGCCGAGATCGGGCCCTATGACGCCGAGCAGCAGATCCGCGCCGCCGGCCGGCGCGGCACGCTGGATCTGGGTCTGCTGGTGCTCCGGCTCGGGCTGGGTGCGCTACTGATCGTGCACGGCCTGCAGAAGGCCTTCGGCTGGTGGGGCGGTTCCGGCCTCGGCGGGTTCGAGGGATCGCTGGCCGAGCTGGGCTACCAGCATGCCGGGGTGCTCACCTATGTCGGCGCCGGTGCCCAGATCGGGGCCGGACTTCTGCTGGTGCTGGGTCTGTTCACCCCGGTGGCTGCGGCCGCCGCGCTGGCGTACCTGATCAACGCGCTGCTGGGGTCGATCGCCGCCCAGGAGAACGTCGGCTTCGCCGATTTCGTGGTGCCCACCGGGCACGAGCATCAGGTGACCCTGGTGCTGCTGGCCGCCGCGCTGACGCTCACCGGCCCGGGCCGCTACGGCTTCGACGCCGGCCGCGGCTGGGCGCGCCGTCCGTTCGTCGGCTCGTTCCTGGCGCTGCTGATCGGCATCGGCATCGGCGTCGGCATGTGGGTGCTGCTCAACGGGACCAACCCGCTGGCCTGATCTTCGCCCCGCGAACAGACGCGTGTGCCCCCGAAAAGATCCATTTTCGGGGGCACATGCGTCTGTTCGTCAGTAAGCCGAGAGCTCACGCGTAGGGGTTGGGAACCCGGCCCCCACTGGCCGCCGTGAGCAGCGGCAAGGTCGCGAACGTGACCGCGGGCAAGGTGATCTCGCGGCCGTCGGTCAACCGCGCCTTCGCCCACGACGAACGGGTGAAGCGCAGACCGTCGATATCCGTCCACGGCACCGTGGTGCTGCCGAACATGGACCGGGCGGTCACCTCATCGGGGCCGGCGACGGTGCGGTACCGCGCGATCACGGCCGACGCCAGCACCGGAACCACCATCAGCACCCAGCTCCAGCTCGGCAGGGCATAGATCAGCGCGAAGATCCCGAGTGTGATGAAACCGACCGCGATGTGCGCCATCGGGGAGATTCGGACGACGAGCGGGGCAGGCTGACTCACGCCGACATTCTCGCACCGCGCTCGACGGCCACCGCCGGGCGCAGGGGCAATTTGACCTTTGAGCAGTGCGGGGACTACCGTCACAGCTTATGTACACCCCGGACAAGCTCGTAGTAATTGGTTGGCGCGTTGATGCCGCGCTAGCTCTCTGCCGGGCTTAGCCAACAGCATCGACGCGCCAACCCTCGTACAGCGGACTCCGCTGACGGGGGTTTTTTGCTGTCACAGGACAACCAACACCACCGACGTCACCGAACAAAGAGGAAAACGTGAGCGCACCCACCACGCGTCCGCCGGAGCAGACGCAGCGCGCCAACGGCGCCCAGGCCACCACCAAGGCGGAAGCCAAGGCCAATGTTGTTGCCCCGCTTGAAATGACCGGTGCGCAATCGGTCGTGCGGTCGCTGGAAGAAATCGGCGTCGAGGTCATCTTCGGTATCCCCGGCGGTGCGGTGCTGCCGGTGTACGACCCGCTGTACGACTCGCGCAAGCTGCGCCACGTGCTGGTCCGCCACGAGCAGGGCGCCGGACATGCCGCCAGCGGCTACGCCCACGCCACCGGCAAGGTCGGCGTCATGATGGCCACCTCGGGCCCGGGCGCGACGAACCTGGTCACCCCGCTGGCCGATGCGCAGATGGATTCCATTCCGGTGGTGGCGATCACCGGTCAGGTCGGTCGCGGCCTGATCGGCACCGATGCCTTCCAGGAAGCCGACATCACCGGCATGACGATGCCGATCACCAAGCACAACTTCCTGGTTCGTGACGGCGACGACATCCCGCGGGTCATCGCCGAGGCCTTCCACATCGCGCAGAGCGGACGACCCGGTGCTGTCCTCGTCGACATCCCGAAAGACATCCTGCAGGGGCAGTGCACCTTTGCCTGGCCGCCGGTGATGGATCTGCCCGGTTACAAGCCGAACACCAAGCCGCACAGCCGTCAGGTGCGCGAGGCCGCCAAGCTGATCGCCGAGGCGCGCAAGCCGGTGCTCTATGTCGGTGGCGGCGTGATCCGCGGTGAGGCGACCGCCGAACTGATGGAACTGGCGCAGCTGACCGGTATCCCGGTCGTCACGACGCTGATGGCGCGCGGCGCATTCCCCGACAGCCACCCCCAGCACATGGGTATGCCCGGCATGCACGGCTCGGTGTCCGCGGTGGCCGCACTGCAGAAGAGCGATCTGCTGATCGCGCTGGGCACCCGCTTCGACGACCGGGTGACCGGCAAGCTCGAATCGTTCGCACCCGACGCCAAGGTGATCCACGCCGATATCGATCCGGCCGAGATCGGCAAGAACCGGCACGCCGATGTGCCGATCGTGGGTGACGTGCGCAATGTCATCACCGATCTGCTGGAGGTGCTGCGCCGCGATGAGGTGTCGGCGTCCTCGCTGCAGCTCGACAACTGGTGGGAGTACCTGTCCAGCATCAAGTCGACCTACCCGCTGAGCTACGGCCCGCAGAGTGACGGCAGCCTGAGCCCGGAGTACGTCATCGAGAGGCTGGGTCAGCTGGCCGGTCCGGAGGCCGTGTACGTCGCCGGCGTCGGCCAGCACCAGATGTGGGCCGCACAGTTCGTCAAATACGAGAACCCCAAGACCTGGCTGAACTCCGGCGGTCTGGGCACCATGGGCTACTCGGTGCCCGCCGCCATGGGCGCCAAGTTCGGCCGTCCCGAGGCCGAGGTGTGGGCCATCGACGGTGACGGCTGCTTCCAGATGACCAACCAGGAGCTGGCCACCTGCGCCATCGAGGGCGCGCCCATCAAGGTGGCGCTGATCAACAACGGCAACCTGGGCATGGTGCGGCAGTGGCAGACGCTGTTCTACGAGGAGCGGTACAGCCAAACCGACCTGGCCACGCACTCGCGCCGCATCCCGGATTTCGTGAAGCTGGCCGAGGCGCTGGGTTGCGTCGGGTTGCGTTGTGAGCGAGCCGAAGACGTCGAATCGGTGATCCAGCAGGCGCGTGAGATCAACGACCGTCCGGTGGTCATCGATTTCATCGTCGGTGCCGACGCCCAGGTGTGGCCGATGGTCGCCGCCGGCACCAGCAACGACGAGATCCAGGCCGCGCGCGGCATCCGTCCGCTGTTCGACTCCGAGGAGGGCCACGCATGACCATCTCCACCCACACCCTGTCGGTGCTCGTCGAGGACAAGCCCGGTGTGCTGGCGCGCGTCGCCTCGCTGTTCTCCCGGCGCGGGTTCAACATCCAGAGCCTCGCCGTCGGTGCCACCGAGCAGAAGCACCTGTCCCGGATGACCATCGTCGTGGAGGTCGAGGACTTCCCGCTCGAGCAGGTCACCAAGCAGCTCAACAAGCTGATCAACGTGATCAAGATCGTCGAACAGGACGAGGAACAGTCGGTCTCGCGCGAGCTGGCACTGATCAAGGTGCGCACGGATGCGGTCACCCGCAGCCAGGTTATCGAAGCGGTTAATCTATTCCGGGCCAAAGTGGTGGACGTGTCCACCGAGTCACTGACCATCGAGGCCACCGGGACCCCGGAGAAACTCGAAGCGTTCCTGCGAGTGCTCGAGCCCTACGGAATCCGGGAGATCGTGCAGTCCGGCATCGTGTCGCTGGCGCGTGGGCCGCGCGGCATCGGAACTGCCAAATAGCTTTCATCGAGAAACAAGGTAAGGAAAACAGAGTGGCAATCGAACTGTTCTACGACGACGACGCGGATCTGTCGATCATCCAGGGCCGCAAGGTCGCGGTGATCGGCTACGGCAGCCAGGGCCATGCCCACTCGCTGTCGCTGCGCGATTCGGGGGTGCAGGTCAAGGTCGGCCTCAAGGAAGGCTCGAAGTCCCGCGCCAAGGTCGAAGAGCAGGGTCTGGAGGTCGATACTCCGGCCGAGGTCGCCAAGTGGGCCGACGTCATCATGGTGCTCGCACCCGACACCGCGCAGGCCGAGATCTTCACCAACGACATCGAGCCCAACTTGGAAGACGGCAACGCGCTGTTCTTCGGGCACGGCCTGAACATCCACTTCGGCCTGATCAAGCCGGCCGAGAACATCACCGTCGGCATGGTCGCCCCGAAGGGCCCCGGCCACCTGGTGCGCCGTCAGTTCGTCGACGGCAAGGGTGTGCCCGCGTTGATCGCCATCGCCCAGGATCCCAAGGGTGAGGGTCAGGCGCTGGCGCTGTCGTACGCCGCCGCCATCGGTGGTGCGCGTGCCGGCGTCATCAAGACCACGTTCAAGGAAGAGACCGAGACCGATCTGTTCGGTGAGCAGGCCGTGCTGTGCGGTGGCACCGAAGAGCTGATCAAGGCCGGCTTCGAGGTCATGGTCGAGGCGGGCTACGCCCCGGAGATGGCCTACTTCGAGGTGCTGCACGAGCTCAAGCTGATCGTCGACCTGATCTACGAAGGCGGCATCGCCCGGATGAACTACTCGGTGTCCGACACCGCCGAGTTCGGTGGCTACATCTCCGGCCCGCGCGTCATCGACGCCGACACCAAGGACCGGATGCGCGCCATCCTCAAGGACATCCAGGACGGTTCGTTCGTCAAGCGCCTGGTTGCCAACGTCGAGAACGGCAACACCGAGCTCGAGGGCCTGCGCAAGGAGAACGCCGAGCACCCCATCGAGGTCACCGGCAAGAAGCTGCGCGACCTGATGAGCTGGGTCGACCGGCCGATCACCGAGACCGCCTGATCTCACTGCGACCTGTGGCGTCTCACCCGTGACCATTTCGGGTGAGGCGCCACAGTCATTTCTTGACCGGGTCGTGCCCCCAGTTCATCAGCGAGTACCGCCAGGCACTGTCCTCGATGTCGCCCTTGGGCCGTTGCGCCAGATGGCGGCGGCAGTAGCCGACGACCTTGCGCATGTGCTTGTAGTCGTCTTCGGACAGGTCGGACTTCTTGGCCTTCAGTATCGAGACGATGTGCCGTCCGCTCTCGTGCCCGGTCGATTCACCCCCGTCCTTCTTCTGCCCGACATCCTTGGAGTCATCGGATTTGAGCCACTTCTCCAGCTCACCGGCCGTCATGTTGACGACGTCCTTGAACTCCTTGTAGGTGCTCTCGTTGTCCTCGTCGCTCACGGGGTGGCCTCGTGTCCGTCGCGGCCCTTGGTCCGGCGATCCTGCTTCATCTCCGCCTCGAAGACATGGCGCCGTCCGTCGGTCAGCTCGTCACGGACCCGCTTCTCGTGTTCGCGCAGGCGCGACCAGTAGTCATCGTCGAACTCCTCGATGATCTGAAATGTCCAGCGGCCCTGCAGCACATTGCGTCCGACCATGTCCTCGGTCAGCCGGTCGGCGATCTCGGCATGGCCGGCATCGCGCAGGGCGTCGCAGGCCTCACCGAGCAGTAGATCGGCATGGCCCATCAGCTGGTGGAACGAGTAGAGATGTCCGCGGGCCCGCTCGACGTACTCCAACGCCTCGGAGACCTTGCCGACGGCCTCGACGGTGTCATCGGAGGCGCCGTCGGGGCGGGCGTGTGCCGCATCGACTGACTTCACGACGATCGCTTCTTCAGCGACTCGGGCTTGTGCACCGCGTCCTTACCGGTCTTGTCGCTGGTGACCTTGTACTGCGGCTCGTCCTTACTGGCGCGCACCGTTCGACCCGCGGTTTCGGTATCCGAGGTGATCTTCTTCTCCACGGTGCCGGGCACGGTGGTGCCGTGGCTCTGCCACGACACCTTGTCGCCCTTCTTGAATTCTTTGCTCATGGCGGCGGGTATACCCGGGCGCACGGCGTCTCATTCACGGTGCCAGCGGCGGCAGCTCCCGGATTCCGAACTCCCGCTTGAGCACCGTGCGCGCCGCGTAGTACCCGGCCATCCCGTGCACGCCGCCGCCTGGGGGAGCGGCCGACGAACACAGGTAGGCCTTCGGTATCGGGGTGGACCACGGATTCCAGCGCGGGGTGGGCCCGGCGATGGCGCTGCGCATGTTGTTGCCACCGACGCCGATATCGCCACCGACAAGGTTGGCGTTGTGGTCGGAGAGCCGGGCGGCCGGCACGCTGCGCACCGCCACGATGATGTCGCGGAAGCCGGGCGCGAACCGCTCGAAGATGTCGATGACGGCCTCGGCCATGTCCACCGTCGACCCCGACGGCACATGCGCGTACGCCCACAGGGGTCGGCGTCCCTGTGTATCGATGCGTCCCGGATCGGCCAGATGCGGCAGCGCGGCGAGCACCATCGGCCACTCGGCGTGCCGGCCGGCGGCGATCTCCTTCTCGGCCAGCGCCATCTGCGCGCGACTGCCACCCAGATGCAGTGTCGGGGCATGCGCCAGGCGCGCATCGCGCCACGGGATCTCACCGGAGAGCACGAAGTCCACCTTCGCCACGCCGGGACCATAGGTGTAGTGCTGCAACGCCTTTGCATACCGCGGCGGAACCGACGAACCGTAGATGGACAGCAGCGCCGTCGGCGCGGTGTCATAGAGCACCACTCCGCCCGGCGGCGTGGTGACCTTCTCGCCGAGCACCAGTTCGCCACCGTGGTCGGCCAGGTCGGCGATCAGCGCATCGGGAATGGCCTGGGATCCGCCGACCGGGATCGGCCAGCCGACCGAGTGGCCGAGGGTGGCCAGCATCAACCCGGCGCCCGAGGCAACCAGCGACGGCATCTGCGAAATCGTGTGTGCCGCAACGCCGGTGAACAACGCCCGGGCATCCTCGCCGCGCAGGGTATTCCACAGCGGACCGCCCTGCAGCAACAGTCGCGGCGCCACCTTCAGTGCCGCGGGGACCGACGGCGGCAGGGATCGCTTGTCGCCGAGGATCAGCCCGACAACGTTGTCGCTGTCGGCGGCCAGCGGGCCCAGCAGCCGGCGCCAGGAGTCCCCGTCGGACAGTTCGGCGGCGGTGCGCTCGATGTCGTGGTATCCCACCGCGGCCGGCCCGTCCGGCAGCGGATTGGCGTAGGCGATCTCCGGCACCGCCAACTGCACGCCGCGTGCCTGCAGGTCGTAGGCGGCGAAGAACGGCGATGCCAGCGCCAGGGGGTGCACGGCCGAGCAGATGTCGTGCGCGACCCCGGAGTACTCGGGGTCGGGCAACGTGCGGGCGCCGCCGCCCGCGGTCGACTGCTCCTCGATGACCCGCACGGACAGGCCTGCGCGAGCCAGGATGACGGCTGCGGTCAGCCCGTTGGGGCCGCTTCCGACGACGGTGACGTCCACGACACCAGTAGACAACATTGCGCGGTGTGTCTGCTCGTTCCGGTGTCGACCGCACCTGACTGTGGTAGCGCCAAGACCCCGTGGCGTCTGTGAGCCCGCAGGCACACATTAGGCTGTAGCGCCGTGAGTCTTCCCGTTGTACTGATCGCCGACAAGCTTGCCGAGTCGACCGTCGCCGCCCTGGGTGACCAGGTAGAGGTCCGCTGGGTGGACGGTCCGGACCGGCCGAAGCTGCTGGCCGCCGTCGCCGACGCCGATGCGCTGCTGGTGCGGTCGGCGACCACCGTCGACGCCGAGGTCATCGCCGCCGCGCCCAAGCTGAAGATCGTCGCCCGCGCCGGCGTCGGCCTGGACAACGTCGACGTCGACGCGGCCACCGCACGCGGTGTGCTGGTCGTCAACGCGCCGACGTCCAACATCCACAGCGCCGCCGAGCACGCGCTGGCGCTGCTGCTGTCGGCAGCCCGTCAGATCCCGGCCGCCGATGCCACCCTGCGTGAGCACACCTGGAAGCGGTCCTCGTTCTCGGGCACCGAGATCTACGGCAAGACCGTCGGCGTGGTGGGATTGGGCCGCATCGGCCAGCTCGTGGCCGCCCGACTGGCCGCCTTTGGTACCCACGTGATCGCCTATGACCCCTACGTCTCGACGGCCCGTGCTGCCCAGATCGGGATCGAACTGGTCGGACTCGACGAGCTGCTGGGCCGGGCCGACTTCATCTCGGTTCACCTGCCCAAGACCAAGGAGACCGCCGGCCTGCTCGGCAAGGAGAACCTGGCCAAGACCAAGCCTGGTGTCATCATCGTCAACGCCGCTCGCGGCGGACTGATCGACGAGCAGGCGCTGGCCGATGCCATCACCGGCGGTCATGTGCGCGCCGCCGGTCTGGACGTGTTCGCCACCGAACCGTGCACCGACAGCCCGCTGTTCGAGCTGCCGCAGGTCGTCGTGACCCCGCACCTGGGCGCCTCGACCGCCGAGGCCCAGGACCGCGCCGGCACCGACGTCGCGGCCAGCGTGAAGTTGGCGCTGGCGGGTGAGTTCGTACCGGATGCCGTCAACGTGGGCGGGGGAGCCGTCGGCGAGGAGGTGGCGCCCTGGCTGGACCTGGTCCGCAAGCTGGGTCTGCTGGTCGGATCGTTGGCCGATGCCGCGCCGGTGTCGCTGTCGGTCCAGGTGCGCGGTGAGCTGGCATCCGAAGATGTCGAGATCCTTCGCCTGTCGGCGCTGCGCGGCCTGTTCTCCGCCGTCGTCGACGAGCAGGTGACCTTCGTCAACGCGCCGGCGCTGGCCAAGGACCGCGGCGTCACCGCGGACATCAGCACCGCCCCCGAAAGCCCCAACCACCGCAGCGTGGTCGACGTCCGCGCCGTGTACGCCGACGGCGGATCGCTCAATGTGGCGGGCACCCTGTCGGGCCCGCAGCTGGTCGAGAAGATCGTCCAGATCAACGGCCGCAACCTGGATCTGCGCGCCGAGGGCTACAACCTGGTGGTCAACTACACCGATCAGCCCGGGGCGCTCGGCAAGATCGGCACCCTGCTCGGCAGCGCCGAGGTCAACATCCTGGCCGCCCAGATGAGCCAGGATGCCGGCGGCGACAGCGCCACGGTGATGCTGCGCCTCGACACCGATGTGCCCGAAGATGTGCGCGCCGCGATCGCCTCGGCGGTCGGCGCCACCACCCTGGAAGTGGTGAACCTCGCATGAGTTCGTTGAACAAGCTGGCGGTCATCGCCGGTGACGGTATCGGTCCGGAGGTCATCGACCAGGCGCTGCGGGTTCTCGACGCGGTGCTGCCCGGCGTCGAACGCACCGAGTACGACCTCGGCGCCCGGCGTTACCACGCCTCCGGAGAACTACTCACCGAGGAGACCATCGAGGAGCTGCGCGGGTTCGACGCGATCCTGCTGGGCGCCATCGGTGATCCGTCGGTACCCAGCGGTGTGCTGGAGCGCGGGCTGCTGCTCAAGTTGCGCTTCGCGCTCGACCACCATGTGAACCTGCGGCCCGGCCGGCTCTATCCCGGTGTGGCCAGCCCACTCTCGGGCGTCACCGGGATCGACTTCGTGGTGGTCCGCGAGGGTACCGAGGGTCCCTACACCGGCAACGGTGGCGCGCTGCGCGTCGGCACCCCGCACGAGGTGGCCACCGAGGTCAGCGTGAACACGGCGTTCGGGGTCGAGCGGGTGGTGCGTGACGCGTTCGCCCGTGCGCAGACCCGTCGCAAGCATCTGACCCTGGTGCACAAGACCAATGTGCTGACCTTCGCCGGCAGCCTGTGGTCGCGGGTCGTCGCCGAGGTCGGGGCGGAGTACCCCGATGTGGAGGTTGCCTACCAGCACATCGACGCCGCCACCATCCACATGGTCACCGATCCGGGCCGCTTCGACGTCATCGTCACCGACAACCTGTTCGGCGACATCATCACCGATCTGTCGGCGGCGGTGTGTGGCGGCATCGGGCTGGCGGCCAGCGGCAACATCGATGCCACGCGCACCAACCCGTCGATGTTCGAGCCGGTGCACGGCAGCGCACCCGATATCGCCGGGCAGGGCATCGCCGATCCGACCGCCGCGGTGATGAGCGTGGCGCTGCTGCTGGCCCACGTCGGTGAGGACGAGGCCGCGGCGCGGGTCGACACGGCTGTCGCCGAGCACCTGGCGACCCGCGGGGACGCGACGCTGTCGACGTCCGCGGTCGGCGACCGGATTCTGTCGCTGCTGTAGATCCCGAGGGTGCACACAGATCGAGGTTCGGCGCCCTGTCTCGACCTGTACGCACCGTCGGTAAAGCGGGATGACCCCGCGATGAGTCCGACAGGTCGAGCCGGTCTATCTGTGCATGGGCTTCATCGACATCGAATTGTTCGCGACGCTGGATCTGGTCGGGCAGGGGCCGGGCGGCCCGGACGAGGACCCGATCGGGTTCCCGTTCGGGGGCTGGCAGGCCCCGTTGATGAACGAGATCGCCGGTGCGCAGGTGGACGCGGCATACGCGGGCACCGATGCGCTGCTGCTCGGCCGCCGCACCTACGACATCTTCGCCGCGTACTGGCCGCACCAGGACGACGAATTCGGCGTGTTGTTCAACAGCATCCCGAAGTATGTGGCGTCCCGGGGTGCACCCGAGCTGACCTGGGCGGGGTCCACGCTGCTGGGCGCCGATCTGGCGGGCGCGGTGCATGAGCTACGGGAGCGGCACAGCCAGGTAAAGGTGGTCGGCAGCCTGAACCTGGTGCAGACGCTGCTGCGGGAGAAGCTGTTCGACCGGATCGATCTGTGGCTGCACCCGATCATGCTCGGTGTCGGCAAGAAGGTGTTCGACGACGGTGTGGTGCCGTCCAATCTCACGCTGCTGCAGCCACCCGAGACATGCCCGACCGGGACGGTGTATCTGCGCTACGGCCTGGCCGACGGGGTGCCCGCGACGGGGGACATGACCGCCCAGGCCTGACCTGCGGTCCGGCAGACACCGACTCACGTCAGCCGAAAAGTCCTTGCGACAGCGCTAGTTCGGGCGTGTGATCGGTTCCGGGTCGGCGGGTACCAGGCGATAGGCGGCGACCGGGAACAGCGCGCACACCGCAAAAGCCAGCGGATAGCCGACCACACCGATGAGTGCGCCGAACAACGGAGAGCCCAGCGCGGTGGCCAGGTGCTGGCTGGTGTTCTGCGTACCCAGTGCGCGGCCACTCCAGAACGGGCCGGCGATCTCGGCGATGGCCGTGAACGCCAATCCGTTGTCCGACACGGTCACCACCGAGGCGATGACCATCAACGCGACACTGACCGGTGAGCCCAGCGCGTCGGTCACGGCAAGCAGTGCCATCGTGACCGACGCGGCGGCGGCGATGTAGCGGATGGGGCGCAGCCGCGAGCCGATGACATCGGACCACCTGCCCGCCGCGATCCGGCCGCCGGCGCCGAGCACCTGGGCGACGGTCACCAGCGCACCGGCCGAGGCCGCCGACCACCCACGGTCGGTCATCAGCCAGACCAGGGTGAAGGTCCACACGAAACCCTGTGGGATGACCAGCAACACGGACACGGCATGGATACGCACCAGCACCGAGGATCCCCGGTACGGGTTGGCCAGATGCTCCGGCGGGGCCTCGGCGCGCGGCGGGCGGGGCGGGTCGAGGACGCCGATGGCGCAGATGACCGCCGCCAGAACGCATGCCAGCGCGGGGAACAACAGTGCGGTCGACACGCCGTGGCTCTCGGCCAGGCGCGGGATCACCAGTGCCCCGATGCCGACGCCCAGCGGTGTCGCGGTCTGTCGGATCCCCATCGCCAGTCCGCGTTGCTCGGGCGGGAACCAGCCGACGACGACGCGGCCGCTCGCGGAATTGCTGCTCGCGGCGGCCATTCCACCGAGCAGCAGGAATGCTCCGACCGCCCACAGCGAATCCACCGAGGCCGCACCGAACGCGAAGGCCGCCGTCAGGGCCGAGCCGACGGTCAGTACGATCCGCTCGCCGACCCGGTCGACCAGCCAACCCCACGCGATCAAGGTCACCACAAGGCCGAAGCTGGGCATCGCCGACAGCAGGCCGGCGGTGGCCAGATCGAGTCCGCGTTCGGTGTGCAGGGTGGGAATGAGAAACGCCGCGCCGTTGATGAAGACGTTGGCACACGTGGTCGCGGTCAACGCGATCACCAGCATCGACCAGCGGCGAGTGGTGCTGATCGGGTCGGACATGACGACCATGCTGCCACGCTCATCTCATGATGCTGAATCAACTTCTCAAAATATGAGAGTCAACACATCGGAGCGTCCCCGCTGACGTGGTCAGCGACCCGCTCACTAGGCTGAATGCATGCGCCTCGGTCGAATTGCCAGTCCAGACGGGGTCGCCTTCGTGGTCATCGAGGGCGACTCCACCAACACTGCGGTGTGCCGTGAGATCGCCGAGCAGTACCTCTCGCGCAACCCCACCTTCACCGGTCGCAGCTGGCCACTGGCCGATGTGCGGCTGCTGGCGCCGATCCTGGCGTCGAAGGTGGTGTGCATGGGCAAGAACTACGCCGCCCATGCCCGCGAAATGGGCGGCGAGGCACCGGAGGATCCGGTGATCTTCCTCAAGCCCAACACCGCGATCATCGGACCCAATGTCGCGATCCAACTGCCCGCCGATGCCCATCCCGTGCACCACGAGGGCGAGTTGGTGATCGTGATCGAGCGTCCGTGTAAGGACGTGCCGGCGGCCAAGGCCGCCGATTACATCCTCGGATACACCATCGCCAACGACGTCTCGGCGCGTGATCAGCAGCAGAAGGACGGTCAGTGGATGCGGGCCAAGGGCCACGACACCTTCTGTCCGGTGGGTCCGTGGATCGAAACGGAGGTCGACCCGAGCGGTCTCGACATCCGCACCGAGGTCAACGGGACGGTGCGCCAGGACAGCAACACCGCGCTGCTGCTGCATGATGTCGGCGCCATCGTCGAATGGGTCTCGGCGGTGATGACACTGCTGCCCGGTGATCTGATCTTGACCGGAACACCCGAGGGCGTCGGGCCCATCGAGGACGGTGACAGCGTCAGCATCACCGTCGAGGGCATCGGTACCTTGACCAATCCTGTTGTGCGGAAGGGAAAGTAATAGTGAGTCCTGTCCGGGTGCGTTTCTGTCCGTCGCCGACCGGCACCCCGCATGTCGGCCTGGTTCGGACCGCCCTGTTCAACTGGGCCTACGCCCGCCACACCGGCGGCGCCTTCGTCTTCCGCATCGAGGACACCGATGCCGCCCGCGACAGTCAGGAGAGCTACGAGGCGATCCTGGACGCGCTGCGCTGGCTCGGACTGGATTGGGACGAGGGCCCCGAGGTCGGCGGTCCGTACGGTCCCTACCGGCAGTCCGAGCGTTCCGACATCTATCGCGAGGTGATCGCCAAACTGCTCGACGCCGGCGAGGTGTATCCGGCCTACTCGACCCCTGAGGAAGTGGAAGCCCGCCATCTCGCGGCGGGCCGTAATCCCAAGCTGGGGTACGACAATCACGACCGCGACCTCACCGACGCCCAGCGCGCCGAGTTCGAGGCGCAGGGCCGCAAGCCGGTACTGCGGCTGCGGATGCCCGACACCGACCTGACCTGGACGGACCTGGTGCGCGGCGAGACCACCTTCGCCGCCGGAGTGGTTCCCGATTTTGCGATCACCCGGGCCACCGGGGATCCGTTGTACACGTTGGTCAACCCGGTCGATGACGCCCTGATGAAGGTCACCCATGTGCTGCGCGGGGAGGACCTGCTGCCCTCCACGCCGCGCCAGCTCGCGCTGTACCAGGCGTTGATCCGGATCGGGGTGACCGATTTCATACCCGAATTCGCGCATCTGCCAAGTGTTCTGGGTGACGGCAACAAGAAGCTGTCCAAACGGGATCCGCAGTCCAATCTGTTCCTGCACCGGGATCGCGGATTCATCCCCGAGGGTCTGCTGAACTACCTGGCGCTGCTGGGATGGGGTATCGCCGACGACCACGATCTGTTCGGCCTCGACGAGATGGTGGCCGCTTTCGACGTGGTCGACGTGAACTCCAACCCGGCCCGCTTCGACCAGAAGAAGGCCGACGCGATCAACGCCGAGCACATCCGGCTGCTCGCGCCGGCGGACTTCACCGATCGGTTGCGTGCCTACCTGCAGGCCCACGGACACGACACCGGACTGGATGAAGCCGCGTTCGCCGAGGCCGCGGCACTGGTGCAGACACGCATCGTGGTCCTCGGCGATGCCTGGGATCTGTTGAAGTTCTTCGACGATGCGAGCTTCGCCATCGATGAGAAGTCGGCGGCCAAGGAGCTCAAGCCCGAGGCTGCCGCGGTGCTGGATGCCTCGCTGACGGCCCTGCAGGCGGTGGGCGAGTGGACCACCGCCACCATCGAGGAGGCGCTCAAGGCGGCGCTGCTGGACGGTCTGGAGCTCAAGCCGAGGAAGGCGTTCGGTCCGCTGCGGGTAGCGGTCACCGGGGCCACCGTCAGCCCGCCACTGTTCGAGTCGATGGAACTGCTGGGCCGCGACCGCAGTGTGGCCAGGTTGGCGGCCGCCAGGGGGCGGGTGTGAAAAGTGGTCCGAAATCTTTGGTAGTCTGCTCGTCGGCCCGATAACCACAGCGGAGCGACCCTCACACGTGGTGATTGGTTCGAAAGATGTCCTGACCTGCAGGGATGGGCATCAAATGGGGTATGGTGTAATTGGCAACACAGCTGATTCTGGTTCAGCCATTCTAGGTTCGAGTCCTGGTACCCCAGCTGTCCGGGCGATTAGGTCTGCTACGAGGTCTGAGCTATGCTGACCGTCCGGAAGTTGTTCTAGCCCCCGTCGTCTAGCGGCCTAGGACGCCGCCCTCTCACGGCGGTAGCGTGGGTTCGAATCCCATCGGGGGTACAGCTGAAGTCCCAGGAGAAATCCTGGGACTTCTTTTGTTTTCGGGTGTGCGGCCGTCACAGGAATCCGATGTTTCCACGGCCGGGCCCGACCGACGGCTCCGGATCGGTACCCAGCGTCTTGTCGAGCAGTTCGTGATACACGTCTCGGAAATCGGTCGTGGTCTTCAGATCACCGTCCTGTAGATCGGTCAGGCTGGGGGCCTCCCCGTAGAAGCCACCGCGGACCGGCTCGCCGACCACCAGAACCGGCCCGGAGGTCCCGTGATCGGTGCCCTGGGTGGCATTGGCGGCCACCCGTCTGCCGAACTCGGAGTAGATCATCGTGACCACCCGCCGGCCGTAGGCGTTGTTGCGCATCTGCTTGAGGAAGGGCGTCAGGGCATCGTTCAGTGCGGTCAGCAGGCGTTGTTGGTCATTGCGTTCGTTGGCGTGGGTGTCGAAGCCGCCCAGGGACACCATGTAAACCTTGGTCGGGACACCGGCTCGCACGCACTGGGCCACCAGCTCAAGATCGTCGGCCAGCTGCCTGCCGAGATCGGTCGCGGCGGACTGGGGCAGTGGGCGGTCGGTGAACGTCCGGAAGGTGTCGTCGGTCACCCGGTAGTCGCGGTAGTCGGCGCGGACCGCCGCCATCGCGGGCGTGTCCATCGGATCCGGTGCGCTCATCGCGTCCAGGACCGCAGACACGTCGGTCGGCATTCGCGGGATGGTGGCCGAAAGCCCCGCCGCGGTGTGCCTTTCGCCGATCGCCAGCGGGGGGAGCACCGTACCGATGTTCACCGCGCGCAGCGGGTCGTCGCCGGTGGTGTCCAGCCAGCGCCCGATCCACCCCGTGGCGGTCGGATCATCCGGCGACGCGGTCTGCCAGATGTCCATGGAACGAAAGTGGCTGCGGTCCTGCCTGGGATAGCCGACGCCGCGGATGATGGCCAGGTTGTCGGTCTGCCACGCCGCGGCCAACCCGGTCAGGGCGGGGTTCAGGCCGACCGCACCGTCGAGATCGAGGGCCGTGCTGGGCGCGAACGCGAGATCAGGACGCGCGTCGTAATACGCGCCGTCGGTGTAGGGGATCACCGTGTTGAGACCGTCGTTACCGCCGTAGAGCGTGAGGATCACCAGGATCCCCGTGTCGGGTGGCAGCGGTTGTTCCTGCGCACGGTCGAACATCTGGGGCAAGGTGACCGCCGCCCCTGCTGCCGCCGCCAGCCCGGCGGCACCCGCGCTGGCCAACAGGAACTTTCGACGATTGATGTCCGGCATGCTCGGTGCCTCCCCTCTGCCTAGACCGTGAGATATTCGGGTGTGTTGACGGCTGCGGTGACCAGGCGGACCGGATTGCCGGCCAACGGCTTCAGAGCCGTGGCGGTGGTGTCCGACCACGCACCGATACCGAGCAGATACCCCGCGGCATCGATGCGATCATCGACGGCGGCGTCCTGCACCAGCGAGACATCGCCGAGCGGGACGAACTGGTCTGCCGCCCATACCCGGGCCGCGGCACTGGTGTTGGACAGCCACACCCGGCCCTGCGGCCACCCGTCGACGTCGGGGGGAGCGAAGGGCCGCTGGCCCATCACCTTGAGTACCACGTCACAGGCGGTCAGGGTCTGCGGACCGTCCAGCGGCACCGACAGCGACCGCAGCATCCCGATCAGCCATTCGACCGGGGTCACCACCGCGGTGCCCGCACCGGCGATGAAATCGGGGTCCATGAAGATGGCCTTGACCAACGCTTTCAGATCGCGATCCGGTCCGTAGGCCGCGACCAGTCGATCCGAGGTGGCGCTACCCGGGTCGGTATCCGAGGCCAGCAGCCGCCACAGCTTGGATGTCACGAAACGCGCCGACGCGGGATGCGCCAGCACGATGTCGCAGAATTCGGTGTCGCCCAGCGGACCCGTGACGCCCAGCACCGTCTTGGTCCCGCTGTCGTGATCGGCTGCCACCAGCTGGGTTCCGTTGCGCAGCGTGTCGACGCGGCCGGTCAGCGCGCGGGCGCCCTCGCGCACGTCCCGTTCGGTGTAACCGTTGTCGTGCCCGAGTGCGAACAGTTCCATGAACTCGCGGGACAGGTTCTCGTTGGGGGCGTCCTTGGTGTTGCCCAGGCCGTCGAGCCAACGCAGCATCGCCGAATCGGTCAGCATGGCGTAGGCCAGGTCACGGAAGTCGCCGAGGGCGTGCGTGCGCAGCGTCTGGTTCTGCGCCGCCATGAACTCCGCGGCCACCACCTTCTCCACCGAGGTGGCGAAATGGTTGTGCCAGACGAATGTCAGCTTCTCGTGGATCGGTTGGTGCACCGCGACCATCCGGCGGACCCACCAGCCGGACAGTTCCTGCATCTGGGCCAGCATGGCGTTGACGAACGGCCCGGTGCTGGCTTCGCTGGCGGGCAGCGCAGGGGTTGCGAAGGAACCCATCGGCGTGGCGAGGGCGCCCGGGTCGGTAGCCGGGTCGAGGTTGAGCACCTCGTCCAGATATGCCGCGCGGTCCCGGCCGACGGCAGCGTCGATCGCCGTTCCGGTCGCACCGAAGCCAGACCGGCGCAGCATTCGCGCGGTGGCCTGCCATTGCGCGGATTGAGAACCCGTGATCAACACCTCCGGCCGGCATCGATGCGCACGGCCGTCTCGAGGATAAGGGCCGCGCCGGCAGTTTGCTAGAGGCGGCGGGTCAAGGCCTCGGAGGCGGCCAACAGGTCGGCGGCCCAGCGCGCGCCGGGTCGGCGGCCCATCCGGTCGATCGGGCCCGATACCGAAATGGCGGCGATCACCGCGCCGCGGCCGTCGCGCACCGGCGCTGAGACGCTGGCGACGCCGGGCTCGCGCTCGGCGGCGCTCTGGGCCCACCCGCGTTTGCGTACCTCGGCCAGCGTGCGTTCGGTGAACTTGGCGGTCGGCAGGATCGCCTGCTGCGACGCCGGATCGCTGTAGGCCAGCAGCACTTTGGCCCCCGACCCCGCCGTCATGGGCAGGCGGGTACCGACCGGGACGGTGTCACGCAAACCGACCGGGGGCTCCAGCGAGGCCACGCAGACCCGCGAATTGCCTTCCCGGCGGTAGAGCTGGACGCTTTCGCCGGTGAGCTCGCGCAACCGCGGCAGCACGGCGGCGCCGGCGGCCAGCAGGGGATCGTTGACCTGGCCGGCCAATTCGGTCAGCGCCGGGCCGAGGCGCCAACGGCCCTCGTTGTCCCGGGCCAACAATCGGTGCACCTCGAGGCCCGCGGCAAGGCGGTGCGCGGTGGCGCGCGGCAGGCCGGTGCGCTCGCACAGTTCGGCCAGCCCGCAGGGCGACTCGGCCACCGTGTGCAGTACGCCCACCGCTTTGTCGAGGACGCCGATACCGCTATCCTGTCTCACAGGGAGATACTAGCGTCCCGCATCGTGAGATCGCCAGCCCGTCACGGCAGGACGCCCGAGTGGAATAGAGATGCCCATGAACCAGCCCAGGCCCAGAACTCTCGCCGAGAAGGTGTGGGACGACCACATCGTGTCCCGCGGCGCCGGCGAAGGCGCGGCCCGAGAACCCGACCTGATCTACATCGATTTGCACCTCGTCCACGAGGTCACCAGCCCACAGGCCTTCGACGGTCTGCGGCTGGCCGGGCGACCGGTGCGTCGGCCGGATCTCACCATCGCCACCGAGGATCACAACGTGCCGACGGTGGACATCGACAAGCCGATCGCCGATCCCGTCTCCCGCACCCAGGTCGAGACGCTGCGCCGCAACTGTGCGGAGTTCGGAATCCGCCTGCACCCGATGGGCGATGCCGAGCAGGGCATCGTCCACATCATCGGCCCGCAGCTGGGGCTGACCCAGCCGGGCATGACGATCGTGTGCGGTGACAGCCACACCTCCACCCACGGAGCCTTCGGCTCGATCGCCATGGGCATCGGCACCTCGGAGGTCGAACACGTCATGGCAACGCAGACTTTGGCCCTCAAGCCGTTCAAGACGATGGCGGTCAACGTCGACGGTGAGCTGCCGGCCGGCGTGAGTGCCAAGGACATCATCCTGGCGGTGATCGCCAAGATCGGCACCGGAGGCGGCCAGGGGCACGTCATCGAATACCGCGGCAGCGCCATCGAATCCTTGTCGATGGAAGGCCGGATGACGATCTGCAACATGAGCATCGAGGCGGGCGCGCGGGCCGGCATGGTGGCCCCTGATGAGACGACCTTCGAGTTCCTCAAGGGCCGTCCGCATGCCCCGACCGGCGCAGATTGGGATGCCGCCGTCGCGGCGTGGAGCCAGTTGCGCACCGACGAGGGAGCCGAATTCGACACCGAGGTGTACCTGGACGCGTCGACGCTGAGCCCGTTCGTCACCTGGGGGACCAACCCCGGGCAGGGTGTTCCGCTGTCCGCCGATGTGCCCGACCCGGAGATGATGCTCAGCGACGACGAGCGCCAGGCCGCCGAGAAAGCGTTGACCTATATGGACCTTCGGGCCGGCACGCCGATGCGGGAAATCGGAGTCGACGCGGTGTTCGTCGGATCCTGCACCAACGGCCGGATCGAGGATCTCCGGGTGGTCGCCGAGATCCTGGACGGCCGCACGCTGGCCGCCGGAGTGCGCATGCTGGTGGTCCCGGGCTCCATGCGGGTGCGCGAGCAGGCCGAATCTGAAGGCCTGGGCGAGATCTTCACCGCCGCCGGGGCCGAATGGCGCCAGGCCGGCTGCTCGATGTGCCTGGGTATGAATCCGGACACACTGGCCCCGGGCGAGCGCTGTGCCTCGACGTCGAACCGCAATTTCGAGGGCAGGCAGGGTAAGGGCGGCCGCACCCATCTGGTTTCGCCCGCGGTCGCCGCCGCGACCGCGGTGCGCGGCACGCTGTCATCTCCGGCCGACCTGGCCCCGATTTCCACGAACCGCTAGGAGTAGCAGGACATGCAGGCTTTCACCACCCACACCGGCATCGGGGTCCCGCTGCGGCGCTCGAACGTGGATACCGATCAGATCATCCCGGCGGTCTATCTGAAGCGGGTCACCCGAACGGGTTTCGAGGACGGTCTGTTCGCCGCCTGGCGCAACGACCCGTCCTTCATCCTGAATCTGGCGCCATTCGACAAGGGGTCGGTTCTGGTCGCCGGCCCGGATTTCGGGACCGGTTCCTCGCGTGAGCATGCCGTGTGGGCGCTCATGGATTACGGATTCCGGGTCGTCATCTCGCCGCGCTTCGCCGATATCTTCCGCGGCAATGCCGGAAAAGCGGGTCTGCTGGCGGCCCAAGTCTCCCAAGATGATGTCGAACTTCTCTGGAAGCTGATCGAGCAGAATCCGGGGTTGGAAATCACTGTGAATCTTCAAGATCGCACCATCACCGCCGGAACGGTCATGGTGCCGTTCACGATTGATGACTACACCGCCTGGCGGCTGCTCGAAGGACTCGACGATATAGGCCTTACGCTGCGGAAACAGGATGAAATCACGGCTTATGAGCAGCGCCGGCCGAGCTTCAAACCGCGGACTCTGCCGGCCTGAATTCGCGGTGCCGAGGCCCTGAAATATGGCCCGGCAACCGCATTCTCGGACGCCGGTACCACTACCTAAGTGGGCCAACCGGATTGCCTGAATATCTCTCAGCTACGCCTGAAACTGCGCGTGGCTCTTGGAAATATGCAGCAAATAGGTTTACCGTGTCCTCTAGTCGGTCCAAAGTGGACCACTGGACTTCGGAGGGTTTGCATGAACAAAGCAGAGCTCATCGACGCACTCACAACCAAGTTGGGCACCGATCGTCGACAGGCTACTGCCGCGGTTGAGAACATCGTCGACACGATCGTGCGTGCCGTGCACAAGGGCGAGAGCGTCACCATCACCGGCTTCGGTGTCTTCGAGCAGCGTCGTCGCGCTGCCCGTGTCGCTCGTAACCCGCGCACCGGTGAGACGGTGAAAGTCAAGCCGACGTCGGTTCCGGCCTTCCGCCCGGGCGCACAGTTCAAGGCGGTTGTCTCTGGCGCGCAGCGTCTCCCGGCTGACGGCCCGGCCGTCAAGCGTGGCGTCGCCGCCGCTCCGGCCAAGCGCACCGCCGCGAAGAAGGCCGCCCCGGCCAAGCGTGCCGCGGTGAAGAAGGCTGCTCCGGCCGCCAAGAAGGCTGCCGCTCCGGCGAAGAAGGCGGCTCCGGCCAAGAAGGCCACCGCCGTCAAGAAGGCCGCACCGGCCAAGAAGGCGACCGCGGCCAAGAAGACCGCAGCGCCCGCCAAGAAGGCTCCGGCCGCCAAGAAGGCCGCTGCACCGGCCAAGAAGGCTCCGGCCAAGAAGGCCGCTCCGGCCAAGAAGGCCACCGCCACGAAGGCTCCGGCCAAGAAGGCTCCCGCCAAGAAGGCCGCTCCGGCCAAGCGCGGCCGCCGCTAGATTCCGGTCGACGACCGCAGAAGCACCCCAAACCGGCTGGTTTGGGGTGCTTTTGCGTATCAGTCCAGGATGGCCAGCGGACTGCCGATGTGGTCGGCCGCGACGGGCCTGCCGTCAGCCGTCGACAGCACCCAGGTGCTGCCCTTGCGGTTGCGGGACTTGTCCGGACGGACGTTGCCGCGGTCGCACCACCAGCTGATCAGGTCGGGGATCACCGCGCCCTGTGTGCAGATCACCGGCACCCCACCGGCTCCCGCGATCTCCAGGAGCCGGTGACGGGCGGCCTTGCGGTCGTCGGAGTAGGCCTCCTCGGTGAAGGCAGGCTCGATCTGGATGGTCTCGCCGAGCTCCTGGGCCAGCGGCTCGACCGTCTGCGTGCAACGCACCCGCGGTGCGGCGTGTACCTCGGTGGCGCCGAAGGCGAGCAGTTGACTCACCAGGGACTCGGCCTGGGCGCGACCGTGTTTGTCCAACGGCCGCTTGCGGTCGTCACCCTTGAACTTCGAGCGTGAGCCGGCCCGGCCGTGCCGCACGATCAACAGCGTCCGGGTGTCGTGCGGGGCTTTGACGAAACGTCGCAGCACCTTCCGATCGGCCTCGTACTGCAGGTGTTTGAGTGCCGCCTTGGGGGGTAGCCACAACAGTTCGTCGACTTCGTCGGCCGCGTTGAATTCACCGTCGATCGCCTGGGCAGCCCAGTAGACGACGCGCTTGGTCGTGTCACCTACCGGATAGGTGACCACCGACAGTCGCCGGCCCAGTCGCGCGGCGAACCCGGTCTCCTCACTCAACTCGCGGACCGCTGTGACGGGATGGGTCTCGCCCGGGTCGACCTTGCCCTTGGGCAGTGACCAGTCGTCATAACGGGGGCGGTGCACCACGGCAACCTCGGTGTGCCCCCCATAATCCCGCCACAACACCGCGCCCGCCGCGTGGACTGTCTTCACTTTCCGGCGGGTCGGGGTGTCCGACACATCAACTCCTGTGCGTCATCGGCGACGGGGACGATCTGGGCGAAGCAACGGCGGGGCGGGTGCGCCTCACGGGGCGCGGTGCCGGGCCATGAGTTCGACCTGGTGGTCGCGCACGGTCTGGCCGGGCAGGGGCAACGCGGTCCAACGGCCGTCGGGCTGAAGCTCCCAGCACCGGGTCGCCGGATCCATGGTGGACTCGAACATCTCGTCCAACTGCGTGGTCAACCGCGGATCCTTGACCTGTGCCATCACTTCGACGCGACGATCGAGATTACGATGCATCATGTCGGCGCTGCCGATCCAGAACTCGTTGATGGCGCGGAAGTGAATAATTCGCGAGTGCTCCAGGAACCGGCCGAGAATCGAACGCACCACGATGTTCTCGGACAGGCCCGGTTGTCCCGGACGTAGCGCACAGATTCCGCGCACCACGACCTCCACCCGTACGCCGGCCTGTGACGCCCGGTACAGCGCGTCGATCACCTGCTCGTCGACCAACGCGTTGGCCTTCAGCCGGATCCGGCCACCGCCGTTGTCCTGGTGCGCCGCCGTCTCCTGCTCGATCCGCTCGATGATGCCCTTGCGCACGCTGTGCGGGGCCACCAGCAGATTGCGGTAGGCGACCTTGCGGGAGTATCCGGTCAAGGAGTTGAACAGATCGGTCAGGTCGGCGCCGATGTCGGGGGCGGCCGTCAGCAGGCCCACATCCTCATACAGCCGTGCTGTTTTGGGGTTGTAGTTGCCGGTGCCGATGTGGCAGTACCGGCGGATGGCCGACCCCTCGCGGCGCACGACCAACGCGGTCTTGCAGTGCGTCTTCAAGCCGATCAACCCGTAGACCACGTGCACGCCGGCCTGCTCCAGTGCGCGGGCCCACTTGATGTTGGCCTGCTCGTCGAAGCGCGCCTTGATCTCGACCAGCGCGACGACCTGCTTACCGGCCTCGGCGGCGTCGATGAGCGCGTTGACGATCGGCGAGTCACCGGAGGTGCGGTAGAGGGTCTGCTTGATGGCCAGCACGTTCGGGTCCGCGGCGGCCTGTTCGATGAACCGCTGCACCGTGGTGGAGAACGAATCATAGGGATGATGCACCATCACATCGCCGTCACGCAGCGTGGAGAAGATGCTCTTGGGCGTCTCGCGCTCGCCGAACGCGGCAGGCGTGGCCGGCACGAACGGCCGGTCCTTGAGATCGGGCCGGTCCACCCCGTAGATCTGCCACAGTGACGAAAGGTCCAGCAGTCCCGGTACCTCGATGACATCGCCGGGATGCACGTCGAGTTCGCGCAGCAGCAGCTCGAGCATGTTCTCGGTCATGTCGTCGGCGACTTCCAGACGCACCGGCGATCCGAACCGACGCCGGGCCAGCTCGCGCTCGAGCGCCTGCAGCAGATCCTCGTCGCGATCCTCGGCGACCTCGAAGTCGGCGTTGCGGGTGATCCGGAAGGCGTGCTGCTCCACGATCTCCAGGCCGGGGAACAGCACCGACAGGAACGCCCCGATCAGTTCCTCCAGCGGCAGGAAACGCACCGGACCGGGGGTGCCGTCCTCGTCGGTGCGCCGCGGCAGCTCGACGAACCGGTCGACGTTGTCGGGCACCTTGATTCGGGCGAAGTGCTGGGTGCCGTCGTCGGGCTGGCGGACGGTGATCGCCAGATTGAGGCTCAGACCGCTCACGAACGGGAACGGGTGCGCCGGGTCCACGGCCAGCGGGGTGAGCACCGGGAAGACCTGCTCGTGGAAATAGGTGGACAGTCCGGCCCGCTCGTCCTCACCCAGATCGGCCCAACTGACGATGAGGATGCCCTTCTCGGCGAGCGCCGGCCGGACCGACTCGAGGAACACCTGGGCATGACGGCTGGCGATCTGCTGGGTGCGTTCCCCGATCCGGCGCAACTGCTCGCGTGGTGAGAGCCCGTCGGCCGAGCGCACCGAGAGTCCCATCTCGTCGCGACGTTTCAACCCGGCGACGCGCACCATGTAGAACTCGTCGAGATTGGAGGAGAAGATCGCCAGGAACTTCGCGCGCTCCAACAGCGGCAGCGAGGTGTCGGCCGCCAGCGCGAGCACCCGGGCGTTGAAATCCAGCCAGCTCAGTTCCCGGTTGAGGTAGCGGTCCTCGGGTAGCGCGTCGTCGACGGCCGCGGCCGACGCCGCCGGCGGGGCGTCAGGCGCCGAGTCGGCGGTGTCGGTGGTCGTCCACTCGGCGGTCGTCGTCTCGGCTTCGGTCATTGTTCGATCATCGCCTATCCCCATCGAGCATTCCAGTGTTGCGGTCAGCTTTCGCAGCCGGTCGGGCAGAGCTGCCCGGCGACCTGCCGGGTCGCCGGACCCACCCCGAGCGTCAGCGCGGCGGTCAGGTCGTCGGGCGTGTCGATGTCACAGCGCAACCCGGGCCAGTCCCCGGTCAGCTCGACCGCACCCGAATCAGCGTGCAGCCGAGTGGAATCCGGTCCGAACCGCGGGGCCAGCGGCACGCCGAACGCGAACAGGGCGGCGGTGCCGGTGCCGTGCCGGTCGCCGACGAACGTGCGCGGGTGCAGCTGGGCGAAGGACAGCGCCTCGGCGAGCTCGGATGACCGCAGCGCCGGCAGATCACCTTGCAGCACAACGATGTTGGGGACACCGATGATCGCCTCGGCGGCGCCGAGCGCATTGTTGAGCGGGTCGGGATGGCCGGTGGGGGTGGGGTCGGCCACCGCCTGGGCGCCCAGCGCGCGGGCCGCCGCAGCGGCATCGGGATCCGGTGTGACCACCGTGACCGAACTCACCGCGGGTACCGCCGCGGCGGCAGCGATGGTGTCGGTCAACATCGCCAGCACCAACTGCTCGCGGGCCTGCGCCGAGAGGACCGGAGCCAACCTGGTCTTGGCCGCGGTCAGTCGCTTCACCGCGATCAGCAGGCCGACCTGCGACCGCACGCTGGTGACACTCATACCGCCATCCTGCCAGCTTCGCAGGAACGGCTAGGGTTGAGCCGTGGTCGAAGCCGCGGTGATGGGTGCCGGTGCGTGGGGAACAGCGCTGGCCAAGGTGCTGGCCGACGCGGGTAACGGAGTGCGGTTGTGGACCAGGCGGCCAGAACTGGCCGAGCACATCAATGCGACCCACCGCAGCCCCGACTATCTCGGTGATGTGGCGCTGCCGCCCACCATCCGGGCCACCGGAGATCCGGCGGAGGCGCTCGACGGAGCGTGCACGGTGCTGCTCGGTGTGCCGTCGCAGACGCTGCGCGCCAATCTCGATGGTTGGAAACACCTCATCGGCGACGACGTGACCCTGGTCAGCCTCGCCAAGGGCATCGAACTGGACTCGTTGATGCGGATGAGCCAGGTGATCGTCGCGGTCACCGGGGCCGACCCCGCCCGGGTGGCGGTGGTGACCGGGCCGAACCTGGCCAAGGAGGTCGCCGACGAGCAACCCGCCGCGACCGTGGTCGCCTGTACCGACTCCGGTCGGGCCGTGGCGTTGCAGCGCGCATTGTCGACCGCCTATTTCCGTCCCTACACCAACTCCGATGTGGTCGGCGCCGAGATCGGTGGCGCCTGCAAGAACGTCATCGCACTGGCATGCGGCATGGCCGCCGGCGCCGGACTGGGGGAGAACACCTCGGCGGCCATCATCACCCGGGGCCTCGCCGAGATCATGCGGCTGGGAATCGCCTTGGGCGCCAAAGGGGCAACCCTGGCCGGGCTGGCCGGCGTCGGCGACCTGGTGGCGACCTGCACATCGCCGCAGTCGCGCAACCGCACCTTCGGGGAACGGCTCGGGCAGGGCGGTTCGATGGAGTCGGCGATGCAGGCCACCCGCGGTCACGTCGCCGAGGGCGCCACCTCCTGCCAATCGGTGCTGGCGCTGGCATCCAGCTATGACGTCGAGATGCCGCTGACCGACGCCGTCTATCAGGTCTGCCATCACGGGTTGTCGGTGGAGCAGGCGGTCATGCTGCTGCTCGGGCGCAGTCATAAGCCCGAATAACGGGGGACACTCGGACATGGAATACGGTGACTCCACCCGCAGCGTCAACGCCGTTGGTATTCACGGCGTTCCGGGTTCGCCGGTGGCCCCGGTGCCGGTGCCGGCATCGGCCTACCACCTCTCCGGTGACGAATCCGAGCCACTGGACACCTACGGCCGGTCCTCGAATCCGACCTGGCGGCAGCTGGAGTCGGCGCTGGCCGAACTGGAGGGCGCCACCTCGGCGCTGGTCTTCGGGTCCGGCATGGGCGCCATCAGCGCCGTGCTGCGGGTGCTGTCCAGACCGCACACCACGCTGGTGGTGCCCGCCGACGGGTACTACCAGGTGCGCCGGTACGCCGTCGAGTACCTGGCCCCACTCGGCGTCACGGTCGTCGAGGCAGGCGCGGCACAGATGTGCGAAGCGGCCGCCCACGCCGACGTCGTCTTCGCCGAGACGCCGGTCAACCCGACCCTGGACGTGGTGGACCTGCATCAGCTGGCCACCATCTGCCGTGGTCGCGGTGCCACCCTGGTCGTCGACAACACCGCCGCGACACCGTTGGGTCTGCAGCCGCTGTCACTGGGCGCCGACCTGGTCGTCGCCAGTGCCACCAAGGCACTGTCCGGGCACAGTGACCTGCTGGCCGGGTACGTCGCGGGTTGCCATCCCGAACTGATGGCGGCGATCGAACGCGACCGGCTGCTGGCCGGGCCGGTCCTCGGGGCGTTCGAGGCCTGGCTGGCACTGCGCAGCCTGGGTAGCGCCGGACTGCGCATCGACCGGCAGTGCCGCAACGCCCAGGCCGTCGCGCTGATGCTGCGCGACCACCCCGCGGTGCGGTCGGTGCGCTACCCGGGCCTACCCGGCGACCCGTCCCACGCCCTGGCCGTCGAGCAGATGCGGCGATTCGGGGGTCTGGTCGCCGTCGAGTTGGCCGATGCCCCCGCCGTGCACCGGCTGATCGAGCGCAGCGCACTGCTGGTGGCGGCGACGAGTTTCGGTGGCATCCACACCTGTGTGGACCGGCGCGCCCGGTGGGGGGATCCGGTGGACGAGGGGTTCGCGCGCATCTCGCTGGGCATCGAGGACACCGACGACATCGTCTCCGACATCGAGCGCGCACTCACCTGAACAGCCGGCGCCGGGCCGCGACCGGTAGCCTCTGCAGGTTGTGAGTGCCCGCACCCGAGTCGCCGTCGTCTATGGCGGACGCAGCTCCGAGCACGGGATTTCCTGTGTGTCCGCGGGCAGCATCCTGCGCAACCTGGACCCCGAACGCTTCGAGGTGGTCGCCGTCGGGATCACCCCGGACGGCTCCTGGGTGCTGACCGACGGCCGACCCGAAACCCTGGCGATCACCGGCGGCGAGCTGCCCAACGTCGCCGACGGCACCGCGCTCGCGCTGACCGCCGACCCGGTGCGCCGCGGTGAGTTGCTGTCGCTGGGAGAGGGCGCCGGACAGGTGCTGGCCGCGGTCGACGTGGTGTTCCCGGTGCTGCACGGACCGTACGGCGAGGACGGCACCATCCAGGGCCTGCTCGAGCTGGCCGGGGTGCCCTATGTGGGTGCCGGCGTGCTGGCCAGCGCCACCGGGATGGACAAGGAGTTCACCAAGAAGCTGCTGGTCGCCGACCACCTGCCGATCGGTGACCACGTGGTGCTGCGGCCGCACCAGGAGACCGTGTCACTCGACGACCGCGAGCGCCTCGGCCTGCCGGTCTTCGTCAAGCCGGCCCGTGGCGGCTCGTCGATCGGGGTGAGCCGGGTGACGGCGTGGGACCAGTTGCCCGCCGCGATCGCCGACGCGCGCCGTCACGACCCGAAGGTGATCGTCGAGGCCGCGATCATCGGCCGCGAGGTCGAGTGCGGAGTGCTCGAATTTCCCGACGGGCGCGTCGAGGCCAGCGAGATCGGCGAGATCCGGGTGGCCGGGGTGCGCGATCGCGAGGACACCTTCTATGACTTCGCCACCAAGTACCTCGACGATGCGGCCGAACTCGACGTGCCGGCCAAGGTCGACGACGAGGTGGCCGACGCGTTGCGGGCGCTGGCGATCCGGGCTTTCCGGGCCATCGACTGCCAGGGGCTGGCCCGGGTCGACTTCTTCCTCACCGAGGACGGCCCGGTGATCAACGAGATCAATACGATGCCCGGCTTCACCACCATCTCGATGTACCCGCGGATGTGGGCCGCCAGCGGGGTGGACTACCCCACACTGCTGGCGACCATGGTCGAGACGGCGCTCGCCCGCGGCACCGGCCTGCGTTAGCGCGCCGGGCCCGGATCCGGCTGGCGAGCGGGCATCGTCCGCGCGATCGCCTTGGAGATCAGCTGGATCGGCGTCGGTCCCGAGCCGGTGGGCAACGTCAGCGCGACATAGCTGCTGCGGTCGACGGCGAACCACGTGCTGACGCCGTGCTGGCTGACCTCGAACCACTGCACCTCGTCGACCACCTGCACCGGTGTGCCGACACGGAAATCGACCGGTCGCTCCAGGCCACACCGCATGATCACCGCATCGGCGGACGGATCGGCCTGCCACGCCGCCGCCCCGGCCGGTACCGGCTCGACGGCCGTGGCGCGGCGGTAATCGCCGAGCTGTTCGGGCAGTGCGCTCATCAAGGCGGTGCACTCGGGGGATTCGGCCTGCGGCGCCGGCGCCGCGGCGATCGCCACCGGCTTCTCCTCGGGGGCGGCCTGTCTGGTCGCCGCGAAGGTCAGCAACACGATCACCGCCGCCACGGCGACCCCGACCGCGGCGATGATCAGCGAGCGGGGCGGGCCGTCTCGGTCAGCCGGATGGTCGTCGGGGTCGGTCACACCGGTAACTCTATGGCCGCGCAACCTCGGCGATGGGGCAGGTCAGGGTCCGGGTGATCCCGGCCACCTGCTGCACCCGGCCGACCACGTCACGTTGCAGCTCGTCCTGGCTGTCGGCGGCGATGCGCGTCACCACGTCGTACGGGCCGGTGACGTACTCGGCCGAGACCACTCCCGGCAGGCCGGCCAGCTGCTTGGCGACGACCTCGGCCCGACCCACCTCGGTCTGAATCAGCATGAAAGCCTCCACCACGACCGGGTCCTCCGTTTCCCCTGCATAGACTCAAGCAGGCAACAAACGTACCGCAGGTCGCGCCGTCGAATAGCGGCTCCGACCCCCAGGCAGGACGGTGAGATGACCGACAAGGGGCCGACTCTGGCGCAGGTCGGCGAGTTCGGGGTGATCGACCGGATCACCGCCGACCGGCGGCAGCCGGCCGCGGTGACCCTCGGCCCCGGCGACGACGCCGCGGTCCTGCACGGTGCCACCGCGGTATCCACCGACATGTTGGTACAGGACCGCCATTTCCGGCTGGACTGGTCGCGACCGCACCAGATCGGTCGCAAGGCGATCGCGCAGAATGCCGCGGACATCGAGGCGATGGGCGCGGTGCCCACCGCGTTCGTCGTCGCCTTCGCCGCGCCGCCGGACACGCCGGCCGCTGCCGCTCAAGAACTTTCCGACGGCATGTGGGCGGAGGCACAGCGCTGCGGCGGCGGCATCGCCGGCGGTGACCTGGTCAGTGCACCGCTGTGGGTGATCTCGGTCACCGCCCTCGGCGACCTCGATGGTCGGCAGCCGGTGCGGCGCGATACCGCCGCACCCGGGCAGACGGTGGCCGTGATCGGCGATCTCGGCACCTCTGCCGCCGGACTTGCGCTGTGGCACAACAAGATCGACGCACACCACGAACTTCGTGACCGGCACCTGGTGCCGCGGCCGCCCTACGGTCAGGGCCGGGTTGCCGCGCTGGCCGGCGCCACCGCCATGACCGACGTGTCCGATGGTCTGCTGGCCGATCTGGGGCATATCGCCACCGCGTCCGGCGTGGGTTTCGCGCTGTCGCGGCAGGCGTTGCGCGCCGATCACGACGCATTGGCGGCCGCCGCGGCCGCGGTCGGGGAGGACGGCTGGTCCTGGGTGCTCGGCGGCGGTGAGGAGCACGCGCTGGCCGCGGTGTTCGACGGTCCGGTGCCACCGGGGTGGCGGGCGATCGGCGAGACGACCGACGGGCCGTCCGGGGTGCTGGTCGACGGCCGGCCGTGGCAGGCAAGTGCGGGCTGGCAGTCCTACTGAGGCGGCGGCACGCTAGTTTTGGGCCTCGTGACACCGCGCCCACTGACAGATCTGGTCGAACCCGGTTGGGCGCGTGCGCTCGAGCCGGTGGCTCCGAAGGTGAGCGAGCTCGGGGAGTTCCTCCGCGCCGAACTCGCCGCCGGGCATCAGTACCTACCCGCCGGGGAGAACGTGCTGCGGGCGTTCACGTTTCCGTTCGACGCGGTCCGCGTGCTCATCGTGGGCCAGGATCCCTACCCGACCCCCGGGCACGCGGTGGGTCTGAGCTTCTCGGTTGCGCCCGATGTGCGGCCGGTGCCGCGCAGCCTGGTGAACATCTTCACCGAGTACGGCTCCGACCTCGGCTATCCGGTGCCCGCCAACGGGGATCTGAGTCCGTGGGCCGAGCAGGGGGTGATGCTGTTGAACAGGGTGCTCACGGTGCGGCCCGGCACCCCGGCCTCTCATCGCGGCAAGGGCTGGGAGGCCGTCACCGAATGCGCCATCCGGGCGCTGGTCGCGCGGCCGCAGCCGCTGGTGGCGATCCTCTGGGGCCGGGACGCCGGCACCCTGAAACCGCTGCTGGTCGAGGGCGGGTGCGCAGTCATCGAATCGGTGCACCCGTCACCGTTGTCGGCGTCGCGGGGGTTCTTCGGGTCCAAACCGTTCAGCCGCACCAACGAGCTGCTGACGCAGATGGGGGCGGACCCGGTCGAATGGCGACTGCCCTGACGCTGTGGTCTGCCTACACGTGGGGGTCTGCAGACACGTAGGGGTCCGCAGACACGACATCGTCCCACCGCGTCGAGGACGCAGTGGGACGATGAATCGAGTTCGTGAGGTGCGGAACTAGCCGCGGGTGACCTTGCCGGCCTTCAGGCAGGAGGTGCACACGTTCACCCGCTGCTTGTTGCCACCCGGACGCGCCACGGCGCGCACCGACTGGATGTTCGGGTTCCACCGACGGCTGGTCCGGCGATGGGAGTGTGAAACCGACTTACCGAAGCCGGGGCCCTTTCCGCAGACATCGCACACGGCAGCCATGTGTAGAACTCCTCGTAATCAGTACTTGATGGGTCAACAACCGGGAGGGTGACCCGACAACCTGACCAGGATACCGGCCTCGGGAACGGATCTCCAAAACGCTGTCCACAACCTGTGCAGATCACCGGCGCTGTCAGCGGTGATGACTATTCTGGCCCGCACGGTCGGTGGGACGTTCGGGAGGTGTAGATGTCGGCTGCGCGGCTCGACGCTTCGGCGTTGCGACGTTGGGCCCATACCGCCGTCGGGCAGCTCATCACCCACACCGACGAGATCAATCGGCTCAACGTCTTCCCGGTGGCCGATTCCGACACCGGTACCAACATGCTGTTCACGATGCGCGCGGCGGTGGCCGGCACCGAGGGTCGCGACGACCTGGACCTGGTCGGGCTCACCGCCCTGCTGGCCGACGGCGCGCTGCGCGGGGCGCGCGGCAACTCGGGCGTGATCCTGTCGCAGATCCTGCGCGGGCTCGCCGACGTCACCGCCGAACGGCGCCTCGACGAGATCGACGGGCGCGCGTTCGCCGAGGCGCTGCGCTGCGCCGAGACGTTGGTCGTCGCGTCGATGGGCCAGGCCGTCCCGGGCACCATCGTCTCGGTGCTGGGCTCGGCCGCCGAGGCCGCCGAGTCCCACGCCGCGGCCGATATCGCCGACGTGGTCGCCGCCGGGGCCGCCGCGGCGACCGAGGCGCTCGATCGCACCACCGACCAACTCGACGTGCTGGCCGAGGCGGGCGTGGTGGACGCCGGTGGTCGGGGACTGCTGGTACTGCTGGACGCGATGATTGCCACCCTCGTCGGGACCGCGCCCACCCGGGACGTCTACCGACCCGCCGCGGCGATGGCCGAGCCCGTCCGCACTGAACCCGCCCCGCCCCGGTTCGAGGTGATGTACCTGCTGACCGGTTGTGCCGTCGATGCCATCGAGGGGTTGCGTGCCGCGCTGGACGCTCTCGGGGATTCGGTGGCCATCACCGCGGGTCGCAGCGGTGCGCATTCGGTGCACGTGCACACCGACGATGCCGGTGCCGCGGTGGAGGCCGGGATCGCCGTCGGTTCGCCGAGCGGCATCCAGGTCACGCTGCTCACGGGTGCCCGGCCGGTCGCCGCCGGCAGCCGCGACCGCGCGGTGCTGGCCGTGGTCGACGGCGACGGCGCGGCAACGCTGTTCGGCGACGAGGGGGCGCGGGTGCTGCGGCCCGACGACGGCCATCCGATCAGTGCCCAGCAACTGCTGCGCGCCCTGGTCGATGCCGATGCCGCGCAGATCATGTTGCTGCCCAACGGTTTCATCGCCGCCGAGGAGTTGGTGGCGGGCTGCACCGCGGCCACCGGCTGGGGCATCGACGTCGTTCCGGTGCCGACCGCGTCGATGGTGCAGGGACTGGCCGCGATGGCGGTGCACGACGCGGACCGTCACGGTGTCGACGATGGCTACACCATGGCGCGCGCGGCGGCCGGGGCCCGGCACGGCTCGGTGCGCATTGCCACCGAGGATGCGTTGACCTGGGCCGGTGCCTGCAAGGTCGGGGACGGGCTGGGCATCACCGGTGACGAGGTGCTGATCGTCGGGCGGGATGTGGTGGCCGCCGGTTCGGGCTTGATCGACCTGCTGTTGGCCGCCGGCGGCGAACTGGTGACGGTGTTGGTCGGCGCCGGTGTCGAGGACAACGTGGGCGATCGGTTGCGTGAGCATGTGCGCCGTCAGCATCTGGGTGCCGAGCTGGTCAGTTACCGCACCGGTCACGACGGGGATGCGCTGTTGATCGGAGTGGAGTAGCGGTGGCCGTTCTCGGGGACCTGTTGTCCCATGTGCTCGGCGCCAAGGCCGCGACCTCGCTGGAGGAGGCCTTCGGTCTGCGGACCGTCAACGATCTGTTGCGGCACTACCCACGCAAGTACAGCGATGGCATCGATGTCCGCGGGGAGGGTCAGGAGCTCGAACTCGAAGAGGGCGCGCACATCACCTTCGTCGACACGATCACCGATGTCGAGGTCAAGTTCATGCGCAGGCAGCCGGGCAAGCGGCAGCGCAAGTTCATGCGCGTCACGCTGGGAAACCGCAATCCGGCGATCACCGCGACGTTCTTCAATGCCGACTATCTGGTCAACACCCTGACCGAGGGCACCCGGGTGATGCTCTCCGGTGAGATCGGCTACTTCCGCAGAACGGTCCAGTTGTCGCATCCGGCATTCCTGATCCTCGACGGCCCGGGTGGGCGAAATATCGGCACCCGCTCGCTGGCGAAGATCGCCGATGCCTCGGGCCAGAGCGGCGACGACGTACTGGCAGCGTTCGACAAGGACTTCTTCCCGATCTACCCGGCGACCAAGAAGCTGCAGAGCTGGGACATCTACGCCTGCATCCGCCAGGTGTTGGCCGTCCTCGACCCGATCCCGGAAGTATTGCCCGAATCCGTCCTGCGACAGTGGGATCTGGTGTCCGAAGATACCGCGCTGCGGTCGGTACACCTGGCCGAGAACGCGATCCAGCGCGCTGCAGCCCACGAACGGCTGACCTATGACGAGGCGATCGGGCTGCAATGGGCGCTGGTGGCGCGCCGCTACGGCGAACTGGGTGAGACCGGGCCGTCGGCGCCGGTCCGCGATGACGGTCTGCTGGCCGCGTTGAAGACGCAACTACCCTTCGATCTCACCGGCGGCCAGCGCGAGGTGCTCGGCGTCATCTCCGGTGAGCTCGCCGGCACCCGGCCGATGAACCGCATGTTGCAGGGCGAGGTCGGCTCGGGCAAGACCATCGTGTCGATCCTGGCGATGCTGCAGATGGTCGACGCGGGCATGCAGTGCGCCCTGCTGGCACCGACCGAAGTCCTTGCCGCACAGCATCATCGGTCCATCCATCAGGTGCTCGGGCCGCTGGCCATGGCAGGGAAGTTGGGCGCCGCCGACAACGCGACCGCGGTGGCGCTGCTGACCGGGTCGATGTCGCCCCAGCAGAAGCGTCAGGCCCGCGACGACATCGCCTCCGGAGCGGCCGGCATCGTCATCGGCACACATGCCCTGATCCAGGAGTCGGTGGAGTTCTCGCAGCTGGGCCTGGTGGTCGTCGACGAGCAGCACCGGTTCGGCGTCGAACAACGGAATCGTTTGCGGGCCAAGGCAACCGGTGGAATCACCCCCCACCTACTGGTCATGACGGCCACCCCGATCCCGCGCACCATCGCCTTGACGGTCTTCGGCGATCTGGAGACCTCGACGCTGCGCGAATTGCCCAGGGGGCGTCAACCCATCGCCAGCAACGTCATCTTCGCCAAGGACAAGCCCGCCTGGCTGGACCGGGCCTGGGCGCGGCTGCGCGAAGAGGTGGCGGCCGGTCGGCAGGCCTACGTGGTGGCCTCACGGATCGACGAGGATCCGGACAAGAAACCGGACCAGGAGTACGGCCCGCCACCGGTGACCGTGCTGCAACTGCTCGACACCCTGCGCGCCGGTCCGCTGGCCGGGCTTCGGCTGGGCCTGATGCACGGCCGGTTGTCCGGCGAGGAGAAGGACGCAGTGATGTCGGCGTTCCGCGCCGGGGAGATCGATGTCCTGGTGTGCACCACCGTCATCGAGGTCGGTGTCGACGTGCCGAATTCGACCATGATGGTGGTGATGGACGCCGACCGGTTCGGCATCAGCCAGCTCCACCAGCTGCGCGGGCGCATCGGGCGCGGTCAACATCCGAGCCTGTGCCTGCTGGTGACCCGGCTGCCGGAGACCTCCAAGGCCGGTGAGCGGTTGCGCGCGGTTGCCGGGACACTCGACGGGTTCGCCCTGGCCGACCTCGATCTGCAGGAACGTCAGGAGGGCGATGTACTGGGCCACAATCAGTCCGGCCGGCTGACCACGCTGCGCTTCCTGTCACTGGCCGAGCACCTCGACATCATCCAGGAGGCCCGCGGCTTCTGTGAGCGGGCCTACCTGGACACTCCGCGCCAACCCGGCCTGGAGGTGTTGGCCGCCCCGTTCTCCAACAGCGATCGTGTGCAGTACCTGGACAAGTCGTGAAGCGCCTCGCGCTGATGGCGGCGGGGGCGGTTCTGGCGGTGGTGGTGGCCGTGCAGACCGGCACCGAACCGGGTGCGGGATCGGCACGATTCGTCGCCGAGGCCGACACACCCACCGTGGCCGCCGGTGTCGATGTGCTCGCCGGGGTCGCCGAGATCCCGGTCCGGGTCCCCGGATACGACTACCGGCGCGACGCGTTCGGCGATGCCTGGGATGACGACAACGACGCTCCCGGTGGTCGCAACGGCTGCGACACCCGCAATGACATCCTGGACCGGGATCTGGTCGAGAAGTCCTACGTGTCGATCAAGCGATGCCCGAACGCGGTGGCCACCGGAACCCTGGTCGACCCGTACACCAACGAGTCGATCGCCTTCGTGCGCGGCAATCAGATCGGGGCGTCGGTGCAGATCGACCACATCGTGCCGCTGGCCCTGGCCTGGGATCTGGGTGCCCGTGACTGGCCCGACGAGCTGCGGCTGCGCTTCGCCAATGACCCCGCCAACCTGATTGCGGTCGCCGGGGGCGCCAATCAGGACAAGGGAGACAGCGAGCCCGCGCTGTGGATGCCGCCCAACCGTGCGTTCTGGTGCCAGTACGCAGTGCAGTTCGCCGAGGTGTTGCGCGGCTACCGGTTGCCCGTGGATGCGTCGTCGGCGCGGGTGCTGCGGGAGGCCGCCGGCACCTGCCCGAGGGGGTGAATCCCGCGCCGGCATGCGGTTTTCGGGTGGTCGAACTTCTGCGTTGGGAGGCGCCACAGACAGGTTCAGGAAATTGCCGATCAGCGTTCGGATATCCGAACTAGATGGTGTTGCCATCCAAAGTTGTTGTCACGGGCCATCTTTCAGAACCGGCAAGTTGCGCACCACGCGGGCCTGGGTTAACCTCGTCTGCAGCGAAGGGGAGTAGCCCCCAATCGGGTGGTCGACACACTGGATACGCCGACTCATCGGTCGGACATCCCGGTCACCCGGACCGACGACAGTCGGTGGACGAGACCTTCGGCCCACTAGCCATACGTGGCTGCCGGCCGGGGTTCGCTCCTCATGGCAGCCAGAGATCTGCGGAGGTTCGCGTGCTGTCGGCCCTGTTCCTGAGTTTCGCCGTGATCTTCATCGCCGAACTGGGCGACAAGACGCAGCTCGTGGCCATGACATTCGCGTTGCGCTACCGGTGGTGGGTGGTGCTGGCGGCCATCACCGCGGCAACCACCGTCGTGCACGTCCTATCCGTGGCCATCGGTCACTACCTCGGAGCGGCGCTGCCCGGGCATCTGCTCGGACTGATCGCCGGACTGCTGTTCATCTTCTTCGGCGCGTGGACGCTGCGTGGCGACAAGCTCAGCGAGGATGAGGCCGGCATGGCCCAGCGCGCCACCGCACCGGCCTTCTTCGTGGTGACGTCCGCGTTCTTCCTGGCCGAGCTCGGTGACAAGACCATGCTCGCCACCGTCACCCTCGCCGCAGACAACAACTGGTTCGGAGTCTGGATCGGCTCGACGCTGGGCATGGTGGTGGCCGATGGGCTGGCCATCATGGTCGGCGCGGTCCTGGGCAAACACCTGCCCGAGCGGATGATCCAGATCGGTGCGGCCGCGTTGTTCCTGGTGTTCGGTTCCTACATGGTGCTGGAGAACGTCTTCCCGACCGCGCCGGTGGTGGCCGTCGCCGGCGGTACCGCCGCCATCCTGATCGCCACCGTGCTGGCGCTGCGCGCGCTGCCGCAGCGGCTGCGTCCGGAGGTGCTGCGGGCGCAGATCCGGTCGACTGACGAAGAAGCGGCATCCACCGGTCGCTGACCGGGTTGCCGTCCGCCTGCTCGGCGGAAACCTATCGGTCCAGGTGGTGCACCAACGTCCAGTGATTGCCCTGGGCATCGCGCCGGTAGGAGAGTTCGTCGAGCACCCGGTACGCAATCGCCAGCCCGCGGCCGCGCTCGGACATCTCGTCCGGCATCTGCAGCTGCTGCAGATTCATCGGGGCCGGGTGCCCGTCGTCGGTGAAGACGGCCCGGACCCGCTCCGAGTCGAGCTCCAGGGCCATCCGCAGATGGACAGGTTGACCGTCACCGGAATGTTCGATGATGTTGGCCCCGATCTCGCCGGCCGCCAGATCCATGTGCAGGCGCACCATATCCGGCACGTCGGCGTGATCCGCCCAGAGCGCGTCCAAGGTCCGTTGGATGGCTTCCAACGTGTCCGGACCCGTCACGGTGTCCAGGACAAGCGGCTCAGGATTGCTCATCGAAGGCGTCCTGGGGGCGGGGGTAGGCGCGTAACACCCGATTGAGGTTGGTCAATTCCAGCACGGTCGTGACCTGGCGCGTCGGGGCCGCGATGCGTAGGTCGCCGCCGGCCTGCCGGGCGACCTTGAGACCGGAGATGAGCGCGCCCAGCCCCGAGGAGTCGATGAACTCGACACCGCTGAGATCCACCACCACACGTCGCGTGCCCGCCTCGACCAGGGCGTGCAGTTCCTTGCGCAGTGCCGGTGCGGCAACCATGTTGAGCCGTCCGGCAGGCGTCACCACGACGACACCGGAAGCATCCGTATGGGTGGGGAATTGGCTCATGAGACTCCTTCACTGGCAGATTCTTCGGCATCCTGGCCGCGGTAGCGGACGGCCTGGACCACCACACTCAGGATGACCACGTCGAACATGACCCAGAACAGGTTGACGCCGACCCCGAGAACCGAGATGGCTCCGAAGTACAGCTGCACGATGCCGATCACCGATGCCACCACGAGCATCGCAATCGCTGCCAATTGCCACTTCACCAGATGCCACGGGATCGAATCGACCGCTTGCTTTGTCTTCGGGGTCACCGCAAAGCCCAACGGGCGATCGAAATACACGTTGCGAAAAGCGGTGACACACGCCCGGATCCACACCGGGAACAGCGCGAGACTGTATTGCTGGCCGCGCCAGGTCGGCGTACCGCGGCTGATGATGATGAACATCAACTGATTGAGGATGAGGAACGGGATGAGCCTGCCGAAGAAATCCCAGCTGTAGGCCTGCACCGGCATTATCCCGAAGATGAGGTAGATCGCGGGCGCCGCGATATAGGCCAACGCGGCGAACCCCGCCAGATAACTCCACATCGTGGCCCAGTACATCAAGCGCTGCCCGATGCTGAGCCCCTTCTGCAGCAGCGGGTTTTCCTTCAGCATCACCTGGATCGTGCCTTGGGCCCAGCGCAGCCGCTGGGTCAGCATGGTCCGGGCATCGTCGGGCGCCAGCCCGCGCGCCAGTATTTCGTGATGGTAGGCCGACTTCCAGCCCTGAGCGTGCAATCGCATGCACGTGGCCATGTCCTCGGTCACCGAGATCGTCGCCATCGGCAGAATGGGCTGAGCCTCGTCGTCACGGCCGACGTCGACCGCCCGGATCATGGCTCCGATCGATTCGATGGCGCCCAGCGGTGACCATTCGCGTGCGGCCAGTGACGTCAGCGCCTCGTCGTCGAAGATCACTGCGGTAGAGGTGTGTTCGGGATCTTCGCGTAGTGCCCTGATCACCTCCAGATCTGCGCGCATGGCCGTCACATCCGCCGCGACGATCGACTGCGCGGCGGCGTCGACCCGCTGCTGGAATGCGTAGGTGATATCGGCGAGTTCGCGACCGTCACGCAGCTGCCTGCGCGCATCCGCGGTGGCCTGTCGCACTGCCTGCAGCGCGGCGTGAACCTCGGGCTGGTTCGAATCTGTCTGGGTGGCGGCGGTCTTGAGCATCTTCCGGGCTGCGTAGAGGGTGCGCTTGATGCCGTCCTCCACGGCTTGCACGTAGCCACGAATGCCCAACTGCATCAGCGCTTCACGGCGCAGAACCGCGTTCGAGCCACAGAAATAGGCGGCATTCCAGCCGTCCTTGCCCTGCTGGATCGGCCCGTAGAACAGTGGTGCCTGACTTCCCAGCGGATCGCTGAAGGGCACGTTGTGAAAATACTGGGGCGTCTGGACAAGAGCCATCCTGGGATCCCGGAAGTATCCGAGCGTGTGGTCCAGGATGCGCGGGTCCGGAACCTGATCGGCGTCCAGGATGAGTAGGTACTCACCCGCGGTCTCGAACAGTGCATTGTTGAGGTTTCCGGCCTTGGCGTGTCGCGGCTTGTCGTCCCAGGCGGCCGATCGGGTGACGTAGCCGACGCCGAGTTCGGCCGCGGCGACCGCCAACTCGTCGCGGTTGCCGTCGTCGAGAATCCATGTGGTGTGCGGGTACTCGATGGCCTGGGCCGCGCGTGCGGTGTCCAGCACCATCGGGATCGGCTCGTTGTACGTCGTGATGAGTACGTCGACCGTCGCGTCGTCGGGCGGCGGCGGTGGGGGATGCCGTCGGAGCACCCGCCACATGGTCAACGCGAACAGCAGTGAGTCGATGACACTGTAGGTCTCGGCGATCACCAAGGGCACCGCGATCCACCACGCCGACCAGTTCAGCGATGACATCCATCGCCAGATGATGTAGTTGAGCCCGAGGATCGCGGTGCACAGGATGAGCAGTCGCAACCACGGTGACGGGAGTCTTCCGGCCGACGCGTCCGGCAACCGGTGAGTCATCCGGTGGGCTCACGGCCGATGGCCACCAGCGTGACGTCATCCAGGCCGGGGTTGTCGGCAACCAAGGCCTGTACGCGGTTGCACAGCTGCACCGGGTCTCGGTGTTCGGCAATGAACCGCAGCGCCGGCCGGACGTCGCAGCCGTCGCTGACCAGATCGAGAACGCCATCCGAGGCCAGCACGATGCTCTCGCCCGGCCCTAAGGTGACCCGGTGAGACGACCAGGTCTCGTCGGGCAGGATTCCCAGTGGCAGACCGTTGCCGCGCAGCGGTGTCACCACGGCGTCCGCACTGACGTGGGCGGCGAAGCCGTGGCCGGCGTCGACGTAGTCGAGCACGCCGTCAGCGGTGTGCAACTTCAGGTGCACAAGGGTGACGAAACTGTCGGTGCTCGCCAGATCGTCGGCGATCTGGTGGGCCACCGAATTCACCGCCTCGGCGATATCACCCTGCGCGCCGACGTGGTGAACCATTCGTGATGCCCCCCGAAGTGCCGATCGCACGGTCGCGGTGAGGATCGCGGCGCCCAGACCCTTGCCCATCACATCGGCGATGGTGAACACCGCCCCGCCGGGAACGGGATAATGGTCGTAGAAGTCACCGCCGACCGCGAACGCGGGTACGCACAACGCCTGCACCGTGTATCCCGGAAGATCACCGAGCGGGCTCGGCAGTAGTTGTCGCTGGACAGCCGCGGCGCGTTCCAGGTCATCGGACCTCTGCAGTTCACGTTCGGCCCAGCGGGCGAGTTCGATGAACGTCTGTCGTTGCCCGGCGTCGAGTGAGCGTGGCCGCGTGTCGTAGACGCAGAAGGTGCCGACGGCGTGGCCGCCGGGACCGCGTAACGGATAACCGGCGTAGAACCGGATACCGCCTTCGGAGCGAATCGCCGGTAGGTCGGCGAACTCGGATTCCCAGGTGTCTTCCAGGACGAGCAGTGCGTCGGCCTCGTCGTCGTAGGCGCGCGCGATCACCGCCTGGCACACCGTCTGTCCGCGCGCGACGCTGCAATCGATGTCCAATCCGTCGCACTGCTTGAACCATTGCCGGTCCGATGTCAGCAGGGAGACCGCCGCCATCGGTACACCGAGTGCGCAACGGGCCATGCTCGTCACTCGTTCGAAACGCTCCTCGGGTTCGGTGTCCAACTGGTAGAGCTGGTCGACCGCGTGTAATCGTTTGGCCTCGACATCGGCCGGCAACGTGTACCTGGCCTGCAGCGATGGCGCGCTCATGCTCGTCCCCCCAACGCGCCCGCCAACGCGGTGGCCGACTCCGCCGTGCTGGCGATGCGCCAGTCGGTCTCCTTGTCGTGGTCGAACCAGATGAAGCCCTCGACCTCGGCGTCGTCCCGCAGAAAGCCGACGAGATCGGTGATCCACCGTGCTTTGCTGCCACCTGCTTCCGCGCAGCCGACCTCGGCCACGACGACCGGTCGGTCGCCGGCCAGCTCGCGCGCATCGGCCAGCGCTGCGCCGAATATCTCCGCCGGGGCACACCACGCGTGCCGGCCGCCTGCGGCGCCCCAGTTGTACCCATCGACACCGATGTAGTCGACGAATTCGCCACCGGGGTACCAGGACACGATCGGATCATGCTGCGCGGCAACTGCATCGGCACACCACATGAAGTCCACATTTGTCGCCCCTGCTGCGGCGAACATCGTGTGGATGCGTTGCCACACCGCGATGTGCACTTCAGGCGGAGTCCCACCCGCCGGGCTCCACGGATACCAGTCACCGTTGAATTCGTGGGCAAACCGCAAACAGATGTTCTGTTGCCGAACTTTCAATTCACCGATCCATTCGTGGACATAGTCATCGAGCGCACCGGCGGCCAAATCGCGCATTGTTCCCGGACCGCGGTCGGCGACGGTCCACGGCTCCCAGGTGATCACCGGAAGGGCGCCGATCCTGGCAACTGCAGCGAGCTCGGCCAGCGGTGGCGCAGCGGTGAAATCCTCGTACCACAGCACATACTGGGGCGCGGTACCGGTAATGCGGGTCACCGTGTCCAGTTCGGCGGTGGCACACGGTCCGCCGGGCGTCGTGACGCCGAATTTGAGGAGACCCATTCCTTTCCCCACACTGCGAAGATAATGCCCGCGGGGCTCCGGCGCCGAGCAATTCGACGTCCGAAAAGGAAATGGTTCTGGCGAACTCATTCAGGGTGAATCAGGTGAGTATCACCTAACGTCGCATCGCCGCCCGTCGGCGCGGTCCGATGCGCAGCGGTGCCGACGGATAGATTGAATGCGCCGTCGAGGCGGGCGGGTGGGAAGCGACTGCGGAGGAGGTGAGCGGTGCAGCAGCGGGGCTTCGGTGATCTTGAGGCGACGGTGATGGACCGGGTGTGGGCATCGCCCGACGGTGCCACCGTGCGCGACATCTTCGAGGATCTCGCCGACACCCGTCAGATCGCCTATACCACCGTCCTGTCGACGATGGACAACCTGTTCCGCAAGGGGTGGGTGCGTCGCGACCGGGAAGGCAAGGCCTACCGGTACTGGGCCACCATGACCCGCGAGGAACGGTCGGCAAATCTGATGCGTGTGGCATTCGACTCCGGAGGTGACTCCGAAGCGGTGCTGGCCTTCTTCGTCGAACAGATGACCGCCGAGGAGTCGGCGCAACTGCGTGCCGCACTGCGCCATTCTCCGAAGCGCCGGCGATGACCGCCGCGGTCTATCTGTTGACCTACGGCGTGGTCGTCAGCTGGCTGATGCCTGCAATCCTGCAGCGGTTGACCGGGGCCGGCCTGAACCCCAGGCTCGGCGTGACCGCGTGGTTGACGGCGATCACCGCCGTACTCGTCGCGTGGTCGGTCGCGGTGCTGCTGATCATCAGTGCCGGCGTGGGCGGACTGCCGGGGTCATCGACAGTGGTGCTGTGCCTGGAGATGCTCGGTGTCCCGGAACGCTCGCTCACCCCGGGCGCGGTCAGCCTGACCATCCTGGTGACCGCCGGCGTACTGATCTCGACGGTGGTGGCGGTACAGGTCTGGCGGGCGGTGGCCGGTGCGCGTGCGCGCAGTGACGACCATGCCGCGGCGGCCCGCATCATCGGCACCCCCACCGACCGTCCCGACGTCTTCGTGATCGCCGCCGACCGCGCCGCGGCGTACTGCGTGGCGGGGCGGCCGCACGCCATCGTGGTGACCACCGCGGCGGTGCGGACATTGGACCGGGCGCAACTCGCGGCGGTGCTCGCCCATGAAGACGCCCACCTGCTCGGACGCCACCATCACGTGCTGATGGTGCTGCGAGCGTTGGCGGGCAGCCTTTCTCGGCTACCGCTGTTCACCCGCGGCGCCGGTGCGGTGGCCACGCTGTTGGAGATGTGCGCCGATGACACCGCCGCCCGGCGCCACGGCAACGGTGCGCTGATCGCCGGCATGGTCAAGCTGGCGGGCCCGCATGCCGTGGGCGGGCTCGCCGTGGGTGCGCAGGGTGTGGCGGCCCGGGTTGCCCGGCTGCACGCTCCGGCCGATCGCTTCACCCTGGGGTGTCACCTACTGCTGACGACATCGGTGATCGCGCTGACGGTGAGTGCGCCGGTGGTGGTCAATCTGATCTGCCGGCACTGATCAGACCGCGGCGTTGCCCGCTTTCCATTGCTCCCACGGGATGTTCCAGTCGCCGAGGCCGTCGGTGCCCGACAGCGTCGACCCCACCGTGTTGACGACCTCGACGATGTCGCCACGTTTGGTGTTGTCGTAGAACCATTTCGCGTTCTCGGTGCTGGCATTCAGGCAGCCGTGGCTGACGTTGGCGCGCCCCTGACTACCCACCGACCACGGTGCCGCGTGCACGAAGATCCCGCTGTAGGACATCCGGGTCGCCCAGTTGACCTCGGTGCGGTACCCGTCGGGGGAATTCACCGGCACGCCGTAGGTGGACGAGTCCATCACCATGAAAGGCAGCCGTTCGGCCACGATGTAGGTGCCGTTGTCGGTGGGGGTGGCGTTCTTGCCCATGGAGATCGGCATAATCTTGGCGATCTGCCCGTTGACCCGCACGGTCAGCGTCTTGGTGGTGTCGTCGGCGGTCGCGATCACCTGGTCACCGATGGTGAAGGTGCTGGCGGCATCATCCTGGCCGAACAGGCCGTCGCCGAGATCGACGCCGTAGGTCCGGACCCGGACCTCGACCCTCGTACCGGGTTGCCAGTATTCGGCGGGGCGCCAACGGACCTCGCGCGGACTGAGCCAGTAGAAGGCGCCCTCCACCGGCGGGTCGGTGGTGATCGTGATGGCCTTCTGAGCGGCCAGCCGGTTCGGGATGGGCTCGTCGAACGAGATGGCGACGGGCTGTCCGACGCCGACCACCTCGCCATTGCCCGGCAACACGTAGGGCATGGTGAGGTTTTCCGGGGAGTGTGTCTCGAAGGTCGCGGTGGTGGCGGTGCGCCCGCCGAGCCCGAGCGCCTCGGCGTGCACCGTGTATTGCCGGTTGTAGCCCAGGGGTTCGGCCGAACGCCAGGTGACACCGTCGGGACTCAGTTCGCTCTTGACGACCCGGCCCTGCTCGTTGGTCAGGGTGACACCGTCGAGGACACCGGCCTCGGCGGTGACCGTCACCGGTGATTCGACGGGTACTCCGACGGCACCGTCGCGCACCGAGAGGTGCACGCGCGGCACCAGGAGATCGCCGTACGGTGTGCCCTTCTCGGCGATCGTCTTCGCGCGCGGCTCAGGTGCCGGTTGCCCGCACCCTGCCATCGCAATCACCATGGTGCAGAGCGTGATCAGGGCAACTGCAGTACCCATGATGCCGCGACACCGCTCTGTCGCGTCCACTCGTCCCATGACCGTGATCCTGTCCACTTGCTCGGCGTTGCGCTACCATCCTACGGACTTACTACGTAGATGCAGGCCCCGGTGCGCACACCGGCGTCCGGCGGGAAGGGACCGGTGCGCAAGACTCCGCTCGGCCGTGCGCTGCTGACCGCGATGGTGGTGATCGTGGTGGCCGCCGTCGGGATCGTCGTGCTGGTACTGCGCACCGATGACCGAGCCGAGCGACTGCCCGCCGCGTCGGGTGGGGTTGAGCTCGTGCGCCCCGACAGCCACCGTCTCGATGATCCGCCCGGCGCCACCGTCAGTTTGGTGGAGTTCCTGGACTTCGAGTGCGAGGGGTGCCTGGCCGCGTACCCGATCGTCGAGCAGTTGCGCGCCGACTACGGCGATCGGGTCGAATTCGTGTTGCGTTACTTCCCGCTCTCGGGGCACTTCAATGCCGAGCGCGCCGCCCGCGCCGTCGAGGCCGCCGCGCAACAGGGCCGGCTCGAGGCGATGTATCACAAGATGTACGACACCCAGCCGCAGTGGGGGGAACGCCGCACGCCGGCCGACGAGGTGTTCCGCGGGTTCGCCGCCGAGTTGGGTTTGGACATGGCCCGATTCGATGCGGCATACGTCGACCCCGCGACCGCCGCACGGGTGCGCTCGGATTTCGAGGATGGTCTGGCGCTCGGCGTACAGGGCACACCCACCTTCTTCATCGACGGCGAACAGATCCCGGTGCAGCGGCCCGATGACCTGCGTAGGGCCCTCGACGCGGCGTTACGGTGACGAGCGTGGCAGTGCCGGGCGCCGAACGCCCTCGGCGGCGCGCGCGGTTGCCGCGCCGGCGCCAACACACAGCCGGCGCGAATCCTGTTGACGCCGTGTCGATCAGGGTGGGAACACCTCTTTGATGGTCCCATCCGGATGCACCTGCATGAAGCCGGTACCCGGTGCCGTCGAATGGATGGCCAGTTCCAGCCCGCCGCCCTCGGCGCCCTCGATGATGAGATAGCTCTCCGAGCCCACCGGTGCGCCCGTGTGCCGCGGGGCATCGGCCAGGATCGCCGCCACGGCCGACGTGTCGATCTGGCCGAGATCGGCGACGACATCGAAGGCCCCGGTCGAGGAGGGCGATCCCCAGGTCTCCCAACCGCTGCCCCGATAGGTGTAGTCCTGCTGCACGTTCGGGTTCGTCGGGTCGGGGCGGTCGTAGACGGCATAGGTGGGATACACCACCAGGGAGAAACCCATGGTGTCACCGAACTTGTCGCGCACGGTCTGGAGCAGACCGGCCAGCCCGTCGGCAGTCTGCATCTGCGAGGGGGACACCGGCGTCGGTGTTGCTGTTGGCGGGGTGCTGTGTGGCGCTGTGCTGTTGATGCCACCGGTGCGGCGCTGGGGTTCGCTGGGGCCGGCCACCTGCCGGCCAGGATCGGGTCCGTCGTCGCCGCCGGCCACCAGCACGACGGCGATCACGGCGACCGCCACGGCCGCGACCGATCCGATCGGGATGAGGACGGCCGGTCCGCGCCACCACGGCCGCGCCGGGGGTCCCGGCTGCCACGGCGGTGGCGCCGGCCATTGCTGCTGGACAACCGGATTCGACGGCGGATAGGTCACCGGCGCGGGCCAGTGCGCGGCAGCCGCGGTCGGTTGGTGGGCCGCGGTCGGTGGGGCCAACCCCGCCGCCGGGGTGACCGCCGATCGGGCGGCGGCGGCCAACTCGCCGGTGGTGGCGTACCGATGCTCGGGGTTCTTGGCCATCCCGATCGCGATCACCTGGTCCATCGGCGGGGGCACCCCGGGCTGCATGGTCGAGGGTCGCGGCGGAGGCAGCGTGAGGTGACCGGTGATCTGTCGCTCGACGCTGTCACCGGGGAACGGCTGGGAACCGGTGAGGCACTCATGCAGCACGCAGGTCAACGCGTAGATGTCGGCGCGCGCGTCCGACGTGTCGGTGGAAAGCCGTTCGGGGGCCATATAGGCCAGCGTTCCGATGGTGGACCCGGTGCTCGTCAGCTTGGTGGCACCGGTGGACTGGGCGATGCCGAAATCGATGAGGTAGGCGAAGTCCGCGGGTGTCACCAGGATGTTGGACGGTTTGACATCACGGTGTACCAGTCCGATCCGGTGCGCGGCATGCAGGGCCGCCGCGATCTGTTCGGTGATGTGCACCGCGCGGTGCGGTGGCAGCGGACCGGTCTCCAGGAGTTCGTTGACGGTTTTGCCCTCGATCAGGCGCATCGTCACATACAGCCTGCCGTCGATCTCACCGAAATCGTGGATCGGGACGATGTGCGGTTCGTCCAGGCCGGCCGCCAGCTGGGCCTCGCGTCGGAAGCGGCGCTGGTAAGTGTCGTCGTCGGCGAGGTTGGGCGGCAGCACTTTCAGGGCGACGAGCCGGTTCATGGCGGTGTCGTAGGCCTGCCACACCTCGCCCATACCGCCTCGGCCCAGCACCTTCACCAGGCGGTACCGGCCGAACGGAGTGCCTTCCACGGGCCAACAATAAGCCACCGCGGGTCGGCTCAGTCGGTGCTCCGATGCTGTTGGGCGGCCACCGCGCCGCCGAGCCAACGGCGCAGGAACGCGCGCAGCTCGGCGGGGGAGCGGGTGGCGTCGTTGGGGGCGACGAAGAAGGACAGCATGGTGCGCAGGGCGAACTCGACGAGCTCGCGCAGGGCGGCCTCGTCGTAACCGTGGGCGGCCCAGTCGACGTCGAAGCGGTCGATCATCCGCATGCCGATGGCCCTGGCCTCCGCCGAGGTGAGGTCCTCACTGTGGTTGTGCGGGTAGGACTCCGAGAGCAGGATGCCCAGGTGTGGGGTACGGGTGACCTCATCAAGGGTGAACATGGTGCCTTCGGTGATGGCCTCCGCCGGGTCGTGGATCCCGCGCACCTGTGCAGCGAGGCGGTCCAGGAAGGCGTCGACCGACGCCATGGCCACCGCGTGCATCAACGCATCCGAGGTCGGGAAGTACCGGTACACCGTCTGCCGGATGATGCCCAGCGAGTTGGCCACATCGGCCAGCGAGATCGCCGCGCCGGTGGCGCTGACCAGATCCACGGCGGCCGTCACGATGCGCCGGGTGGCCTCGTCGTCGGTCTGCGGGGGATCGCCGCCCCACCCGCGCCTGCGCGCCATCGGCACCTTCCTTTCGGGGTACGCGACGCTAGCATGCGTTTGCGATCATACAGTCAGACGTTTACTCGTATGATCGTGTGGTAGCTTTCGGCCATGACGGATCTCCAGGTGCGCAAGATGCGCTTCGCCTTCGCCGATCACGATGTCCCGTTCCTGTGGAATGAGGACAACCCCGCCTTCTCCGCGATGGCCAACGCGGTGTCGTTCCTGGCCATCGCCTTCGAGAAGATGATCGTCAGCACCATGGCCGAGGCAAAGCCCCTGCTGGCCGATTCGCCGATCGCCGACGAGGCCGACGCCTTCGTGCGGCAGGAGGGCCAGCATTCGATGGCCCACCGCCAGCACGCCCGCGGTCTGATCAAGGCCTACCCGGCACTGAAGCAAACCCTCGACGAGGTGATCGCCGCGTTCGACGACCTCGTCGAGAACAAACCGCTCAAGTACCGGCTGGCCTACACCGCCGACCTGGAGGCGACCTTCACCCCGGTGTTCAAGCTGATGCTCGACAACGACGACACGCTCTTCGCGCCCGGTGACGACCGTGTCGCCTCACTGTTCCTGTGGCACTTCGTCGAAGAGGTCGAGCACCGCAGTTCGGCGCTGATCATCTACAACGACCTGGTCGGCGATCCGTGGTACCGCGCCCGGATGGCCCCGTCGATCTTCAAGCACGTCATGGACGTCGTGCGGATGGCCTGCGACGGGTTCAACAAACACCTCCCGCTGGAGGTGCGCAAGGTTGACGCGGTGTCCACCTTCGCGCTGGAGCGGCGGAAGAACGCTCTGCTGACGCGGGTCGGTCGCCGCCCGGACTACGGGCCGCTGCAGGCGCCGTTCCCGCATCTGGGTTTCCGCGAACAGATGGCCGCACTGGTGGGTATCGTGCGCAGCCAGATCCCCGGTCACGATCCGACACATGAGAAGCTGCCCGCGCTGGCCGGCGAATGGTTCCGACGCTATGACGAGGGATACGACGTGACGCAGTGGTACACCGCCGGGAAGCAGGCCGCCGATGTCTGATCTGTGCAGGCCCACCTTCGAACAGCTCGCCGAGCGACTGGGTTTCAGCTGCGCCGAGGCCGGTGGACTGGTCGAGCTGCGCAGCCCGTTCGCGTTGGAGAACTGGACGCTGCCGGTGCTGGAGCTGACCGTCGTCGTCGGTGCCGTTCTGGCTCTGGTATACGCGGTGATCCGGCTACGGCGTCACGGTGACGCGACCAATCTGGTGCTGTGGTTCGGCGCCATCGCCTACCTGTTGATCATCGAACCGCCGCTGTATTTCCCGGCCGCCTTCGGTATCGAGGAACACGTCGACACGATGTTCGCGCACAACGTGTTCACCGTGGAATTCCTCTGGGGCAGACTGCCGCTCTACATCGTGGCGATCTATCCCATGATGGCCACCATCGCCTTCGAGATCGTGCGCACCCTCGGGGTGTTCCGGCGCTACGGCACCCTCGTCGGCGCGGCGTGCGTCGGGTTCGTGCACCACGCCTTCTATGAGATCTTCGATCATCTGGGCCCGCAGCTGCGTTGGTGGGAGTGGACATTGGAGCACCCGCTCAACCAGCCGTTCCTGGACTCGGTGCCACTGCCCAGCGTCGTGGTGTTCGCCGCGCTCTGGCCGATGTCGCTGGCCTTCTGCGTGCAGTTCTTCGTCGGACGACACGTGGACCGCGGACGCCGCTTCACCGGCGGTCAGATCCTCTGGCGCACCGTCGTTGTGGGACTGTTGGCGTCCATCGGTACGGTGCTGCTGCCCGCGCCGGCGACGGTCATCGGCTCATTCACGAACTTCACCGTGATGGGCGTGGTGTACGCGTTGGAGCTGGTGGTCATCGCCGTCGTGGCGGTGCCGGTGCTGTACAAGCAGTGGCAGCGGTTGCGCAACACCGCCGCCTCGGCCACCGAGGCCCGCTATGTGAACCCGCCGATGATCCGGTACGGCGTGCTGTATCTCGCGGTGATGGCCGTGCTGTGGGCCACGGCGCTGCCGGCGTACTTCGGGGCGGTCGACGGCATCACCGGCAACGGCGATCCGGTGGGCAACCTCGCCTACACCGTGCTGTGCTTCGTCATCGCCGGCCTGAGCGCGGCTGCGGCACTGATGGTTTCGACGGCGGCCCAGCCGGTCAGGCAGACCGCCACGGTGTCCTAGCTCCCGCTGAACAGACGCGTGTACCCCTGAAAACCGGTGTTTTCAGGGGTACACGCGTCTGCTGGCGAGGGAGAAGTCAGGCCCCGGTGTAGGTGGCGGGATCCGGGCGGTACCGGGTGCCGTCATCCAGCCCGGTCAGGGCAGCCAGGTGATCGGCGGTCAGCTCGAAGTCGAACACATCGAAGTTCTCGGCGATGCGCTCCGGCTTCGATGACCGCGCGACCACCGAGTTGTCGAGCTGCAGATTCCAGCGGATCAGCACCTGGGCCGGGGTCTTGCCGTACTCGGCGGCGATCGAGGTGACCGTCGGGTTGTCCAGCAGCTTGCCGACACCGAGCGGGCTGTAGGCCTGCGTGACGATGCTGTGCTCGGCGTGCGCCGCGCGCTGTTCGGTCTGCACGAGCTGCGGATGCAGCTCGATCTGGTTGACCGTCGGCGCCACGAAGGACAGCGCAATGATGTTGTTCAGGTCCTCGGGCGTGAAGTTCGCGACGCCGATGGACTTGGTCAGCCCGTCTTCGCGGATCCTCATCAGCCCGCCCCAGCTGTCGACGTACTTGCTGCTGTCGCCGCCGGGCCAGTGGATGAGGTAGAGGTCCACGTAGTCCAGGCCGAGCCGCTCCAAGCTGGCCCGGCCGGCATCCTGGGAGGCCTGGAAGCCCTGGTCCGCGGTGGCCAGCTTGGTGGTGACGAAGATCTCGGCGCGGGGCACCCCCGAGGCCGCGATGGCGCGTCCCACACCGGCCTCATTGCCATAGGCAGCAGCGGTATCGATAAGGCGGACACCGATTTCCAGCGCGGCGGCAACCGCCCGCTCGGCCTCGGCGTCGGTCAGCTCGCCCACCCCGATGCCGAGAACCGGAATCGTGTTCTCGTCGTTCAAACCGATATTGGGCACCGCTGCTGCCGATGTCATGTCCTACCTATCCTGTGAAGTTGAAGGTGCGTGGGTCGGGACCCAGCCGGGTGCCGTCATCGAGTGACGCGATGGACGCGGTGTCCTGCTCGGTCAACTCGAAGTCGAACACGTCGAAGTTACTCGCTATCCGATCAGGGTTCACCGACTTCGGGATGACGATATTACCCAGCTGCAGATGCCACCTGATCAGCACCTGGGCTGGTGTTTTACCGTGCGCTTGGGCGACCGCGGTCACCGCGGGGTCGTCGAGCAAACCGCCCTGGCCCAGCGGGCTCCACGCCTCGGTGGCGATGCCGAGTTCGGCGTGCAGATCACGTAGTTCCTGCTGGGGCAGCCGCGGGTGCAGCTCGATCTGGTTGACCGCGGGCACGATGCCGGTGCTGTCGATGAGGGTGCGCAGGTGCTCGGGAGCGAAGTTGCTGACGCCGATCGAGCGCACCCGGCCGTCCTCGCGCAGTTTGGCCAGCGCCTTGAAACTCTCTACGTACAGATTGATCTCGGGCAGCGGCCAGTGGATGAGGTACAGGTCCACGTAATCGACGTCGAGGCGCTGCGCGCTGGCGTCGAAGGCCTTCAGCGCCTTGTCGTAGCCCTGTTCGGAATTCCACAGCTTGGTGACCAGGTAGATGTCCTCGCGCGGCACGCCGGAGGACTTCAGGCCCTGCCCTACCTCGGTCTCATTCTGATACGCCGCGGCGGTGTCGATGTGGCGGTAGCCGGTGCGCAGGGCGCTCTCGACGGCGCGTCTGGTGTCCTCAGGCGGGGTCTGCCAGACTCCCAACCCGACCGTAGGGATCGAAATTCCGTCGTTCAACAACAGTGTGGGATGTGAAGGGGCAGTCATGACACAGAGTCTGCCAGCGCGGCAGAACCCGAGTCGGTTGCGGCTGAAGTTCGCGACGGTCGCCAGCCGGGTATCGGTGCCGGTGCTGGCGCGCATCCCGGACCCGGCCAAACGACTGCTGATGGGTCGACGCTCGGTGACCATCGACGGCAACACCCTCGACACCAGCCTGCAACTACTGCTGACCGCGCAGCGCGCCTCGGGCATCGGCGGGCTCGTGGCCAGCGAGGACGTCACCGTCGCCCGGCGCCAGCTCGACGCGGCCTCTGCTGCCTTCGGCACCGACATCGTCGTGCCGACGGACGACTTCTCCATCGCCGGGCCGGCCGGCCCACTGAAGGTGCGCCACTACCGCGCGGCGGCCGGTGCGCCGCTGCTGGTTTTTCTTCACGGTGGCGGATTTGTCGTCGGCAGTTTCGCGACCCATGACGGCTTCTGCCGCCGGTTGTGCCAGGACGCCGGTGTGCATGTGCTGGCCGTCGACTACCGACTCGCCCCCGAGCACAAGGCACCCGCGGCCGGCGAGGACTGCTACGCCGCCTACGAGTGGGCGCTCGAGCACGCCGCCGAGCTGGGCGCGGACCCCAGCCGGGTGGCCGTCGGCGGTGACAGTGCCGGTGGCAATCTCGCCGCCGTGGTCACCCAGACCGCCCGCGACCGCGGCGCCCGGCTGCCGGCCCTGCAGGTACTGATCTATCCGATGGTCGACCCGGTCGGCGAGACCGTGTCCCGGTCGTTGTTCGCCGAGGGGTACTTCCTCACCAAGGCCGATATCGAATGGTTCGACCACCACTACGTGGTGGGCTCCGCCCTCGACCATGACGATCCGCGGGTCGCGCCGCTGCACGCCGCCGACCTGTCGGGACTGTCGCCGGCGCTGGTGGTGACCGCCGGTTTCGATCCGCTGCGCGACGAGGGCAGGGCCTACGCCCAGGCGCTGGCCGCGGCCGGTGTGCCGGTCGACCGGCGCGAGTACGGCTCGCTGGTGCACGCCTTCATCAATTTCTTCCCGCTCGGCGGCGACAGTGAACTCGCCGTGGCCGACCTCACCTCGGCGCTGCGGGCCCATCTGAGCCGGTAGGCTGCATTCCGTGGCGAACAAACCGAAGAAGCAGGCCAGTTACGACTTGAAGGCCGCTGACCGCAAGCGCAACCTTCTCGTCCAGATCGGGCTGACCTCCGTCGTCGTGCTGTTCGCAGTGGCGCTGGTGCTCTGGATCGTGCTGAACGGCGAGGCCAACCCCGAGTCCGGTGAGGCCCGCGCGGTCCGCGTCGAGTCCAGCAACGTGATCAAGAACGACGACGGCGTCGAGCCCAAGGCGGTGCTGTCGGTCTACGAAGATCCGCTCTGCCCGCACTGCGGCGCCTTCGAGAAGGCCTTCGGCCAGACGATCAACGAGCTCATCGACAAGGGCGTGATCGCGGTCGACTACTACATGGTGGGCATCCTGGACAGCGCCTCGAACCAGAACTACTCCTCGCGGGCCAGCGGCGCGGCCTATTGCGTGGCCGACGAGTCGGTCGAGGCGTTCCGCCGCTTCCACGGCGCCCTCTACGCCCAGCAGCCCTCCGAGGTCGGCGGCGCGTACCCGACCAATGCGCAGCTGATCGAGACGGCACGGCAGGCCGGCGCCGCCGGCGGTGTGCCGGAGTGCATCGACAAGGAGCGCTACGTCGAGATGGCCGCCGGGATGGCCGCCGCCACCAAGATCAATGCCACCCCGACCGTCCGCCTCAACGGTGAGGACTACCAATACAGCACGCCCGAGGCTCTGGTCGGAAAGATCAAGGAGATCGTCGGCGACGTCCCGGGCCTGCCGTGACCGTCGCCGCCGACCTCGAATCGACCGAGTCCCCGGTCGAGCCCGGCGGCGTACGTAGATCCAGCGCCATCGGTGTGCTCATCGCCGGCGTGCTCGGCCTCGCCGCAGCCGCAACGCTGACCATCGAGAAGATCGAGATCCTGATCGATCCGAGCTACGTGCCGTCGTGCAGCCTCAACCCGGTGCTGTCCTGCGGATCGGTGATGACCACCCCGCAGGCCTCGGTCTTCGGCTTCCCGAACTCGCTGATCGGCATCGTCGCCTTCACCGTGGTGCTGGTGAGCGGTGTGTTGGCGCTGGCCAGGGTCGCCCTGCCGCGCTGGTACTGGTCCGGCCTGGCGATCGGGAGCGCACTCGGCGTCGTGTTCGTGCACTGGCTGATCTACCAGAGCCTGTACCGCATCGGGGCGTTGTGCCCGTACTGCATGGTGGTCTGGGCCGTCACGATCCCGCTACTGGTCATCGTCGCGTCCATCGCTCTGCGCGGTGAGACGGCGACCGCTCCCGGCCGCATCCTCTACGACTGGCGGTGGTCGCTGGTGGCGCTGTGGGTCACCGCCGTGCTGCTGCTGATCCTCGTCCGCTTCTGGAACTACTGGTCGACGCTGCTGTAACCGACGACTCACAGTCGGGGGATATGGCGCGGTGAGCTATCCGCAGGTCAGTATCCTCATACCTGCGCCTCAGCCGGTCTGTGGTGTCGCCGCGCGCGCCGAAATTCGACGCCCACACCGACTCGCGCCAAGGCCGTCGCGATCCGAAGACGAAGGAGTAAGAGTTCGATGATTTCGAAACTCTTGGTGGCCAACCGTGGCGAGATCGCCATCCGCGCGTTCCGTGCGGCGACGGAGATGAACATCGCCACGGTTGCGGTGTACCCGTTCGAGGATCGGAATTCGTTGCATCGGCTGAAGGCCGACGAGTCGTATCAGATCGGTGACGAGGGCCATCCGGTCCGGGCGTATCTGTCGGTTGAGGAGATCATCCGGGTTGCCAGGCATGCCGGCGCGGACGCGGTGTACCCCGGCTATGGGTTCCTGTCGGAGAATCCGGATCTGGCGCGGGCGTGTGTGGAGGCCGGGATCACGTTCGTGGGCCCGTCGGCCGATGTGTTGGAGCTGACCGGGAACAAGGCACGCGCGATCGCGGCGGCCAAAGAGGCCGGGCTGCCGACGTTGGCGTCCTCGGAGCCCTCGGATTCGGTCGATGATCTGGTGGCCGCGGCGGAGTCGATGGACTTCCCGCTGTTCGTCAAGGCGGTCTCCGGTGGCGGTGGTCGGGGTATGCGTCGCGTCGCCGAGGCGTCCGCGCTGCGCGAGGCCGTCGAGTCGGCTTCCCGGGAGGCCGAGTCGGCGTTCGGGGACGGGCGGGTCTATCTGGAGCAGGCCGTCATCAATCCGCGCCATATCGAGGTGCAGATCCTGGCCGACGGTGACGGCAATGTGATCCATCTGTTCGAACGCGACTGCAGCCTGCAGCGTCGCCATCAGAAGGTCATCGAGTTGGCTCCGGCGCCGAATCTGGATCCGGCGGTGCGGGAGAAGATCTGCGCCGATGCGGTCGCGCTGGCGCGGCACATCGATTACTTCTGTGCCGGCACCATCGAGTTCCTGCTCGACGAGCGTGGCCATCACGTGTTCATCGAGTGCAATCCGCGGATTCAGGTGGAGCACACGGTGACCGAGGAGATCACCGATGTGGACCTGGTGTCCTCGCAGCTGCGGATCGCGGCGGGGGAGACGCTGGCCGATCTGGGATTGAGTCAGGACAACCTGGCGATCCGGGGTGCGGCGATGCAGTGCCGCATCACGACCGAGGACCCGGCCAACGGGTTCCGTCCCGACACCGGCCGGATCACCGCCTACCGCTCTCCCGGTGGCGCGGGCATCCGGCTCGACGGTGGCACCCACACCGGCGCGGAGATCAGCGCGCACTTCGATTCGATGCTCGTCAAGTTGACCTGTCGCGGACGGGATTTCACGATGGCCGCGGCTCGTGCGCGGCGGGCACTGGCCGAGTTCCGGGTGCGCGGGGTGACCACCAACATCCCGTTCCTGCTCGCGGTGATCGACGATCCGGATTTCCGGGCGGGTCGGGTGACGACGTCGTTCATCGACGAGCGTCCGCAGCTGTTGACCTCGCACACCCCGGCCGACCGCGGCACCAAGATCCTGAACTATCTGGCCGATGTCACGGTGAACAAGCCCAACGGGGAACGCCCCTCGACGGTGTACCCGGCCGACAAGCTGCCCCCGTGTGACCTGTCGGTGGCCCCGCCCGCGGGTTCCAAGGACAAGCTCGTGGAGCTGGGCCCGGAAGGTTTTGCGCAGTGGCTCAAGGACTCCCCGGCCCTCGGTGTCACGGATACGACGTTTCGTGATGCGCATCAGTCGTTGTTGGCGACCCGGGTGCGCTCCAACGGCCTGCTGTTGGTGGCGCCCTACATCGCGCGGTTGACCCCGCAGTTGTTGTCGGTGGAGTGCTGGGGTGGGGCGACCTACGATGTGGCGCTGCGTTTTCTGAAGGAAGATCCGTGGGAGCGCCTCGCCGCGCTGCGCGAGGCGATGCCCAACATCTGCCTGCAGATGCTGTTGCGCGGCCGCAACACCGTGGGCTACACGCCCTACCCGGAGTTGGTCACGAGCGCGTTCGTGGACGAGGCGACCGCGACCGGGGTGGACATCTTCCGGATCTTCGACGCGCTGAACAATGTGGAGTCGATGCGCCCGGCGATCGACGCGGTCCGGGCCACCGGGTCGGCGGTGGCCGAGGTGGCGATGTCCTACACCGGGGATCTTTCGAACCCGGCCGAGGATCTGTACACCTTGGACTACTACCTGCGCCTGGCCGAGCAGATCGTGGCGGCCGGGGCACATGTGTTGGCGATCAAGGACATGGCCGGGTTGTTGCGTCCGCAGGCCGCCACGACGTTGGTGTCGGCCTTGACGGAGCGGTTCGATCTGCCGGTGCATGTGCACACCCATGACACCCCGGGTGGGCAGCTGGCGACGTATCTGGCGGCGTGGACGGCGGGTGCGTCGGCGGTCGACGGGGCCTCGGCGCCGTTGGCGGGCACCACGAGTCAGCCCGCACTGTCGGCGATCGTGGCCGCGACCGCACATACCGACCGCGATACCGGTCTGGACCTGGGCGCGGTGTGTGATCTGGAGCCGTACTGGGAGGCGTTGCGCAAGGTCTACAGCCCGTTCGAGGCGGGACTGCCGGCCCCGACCGGGCGGGTGTACACCCACGAGATTCCGGGTGGGCAGCTGTCCAATCTGCGGACCCAGGCCGTCGCGTTGGGGTTCGGTGACCGGTTCGAGGAGATCGAGGATGCCTATGCCGGGGCGGATCGGGTGTTGGGCCGGTTGGTGAAGGTGACCCCGTCGTCGAAGGTGGTGGGTGACCTGGCGCTGGCGTTGGTGGGTGCCGGCGCCGATGCCGATGAGTTCGCCGCCGACCCGGATCGCTACGACATTCCCGACAGCGTCATCGGGTTCCTGCGCGGCGAGCTGGGCGATCCGGCCGGGGGCTGGCCGGAACCGTTGCGCAGCAAGGCATTGCAGGGCCGCGCCGAGGCCAAACCGGAAACCCCGCTCTCGGCCGAGGACGAGGCCGCACTCGGCACCGGTGGCCGCGTGCGTCAGGAGACGCTCAACCGGCTGTTGTTCCCCGGGCCCACCAAGGAATTCCAGGCCCACCGCGACCAGTACGGCGATACCTCGATGCTGAGCGCCAACCAGTTCTTCTACGGGTTGCGCCAGGGTGAGGAACACCGCGTGCAACTCGAACCCGGCGTGGAACTGCTGATCGGGTTGGAGGCGGTCTCCGAGGCCGACGAGCGCGGGATGCGGACCGTGCTGGCCATTCTCAACGGCCAGCTGCGTCCGGTGCTGGTGCGCGACCGCAGCATTGCCAGCGATGTCGCCGCGGCCGAGAAGGCCGACAAGTCCAACCCCGACCACATCGCCGCCCCCTTCGCCGGGGTCGTCACCATCGGTGTGGGCACCGGTGACACTGTCGAGGCCGGCCAGACCATCGCCACCATCGAGGCGATGAAGATGGAGGCCTCCATCACCGCGCCCAAGGCCGGCACCGTGGCCCGCATCGCGGTCACCGGTACCGCCCAGGTCGAGGGCGGTGACCTACTGGTGGTCGTCGGTTCGGCCGGCAAGAGCGAAGCGGCCGGGGATTCAGCCTGACGCGCATCATCGCCGGAGCCTACGGCGGGCGCCGAATCTCGGTGCCCGCCAGTGGGACTCGTCCGACCACCGACCGGGTACGCGAATCGCTGTTCAACGTGCTGACCGCGCGGCTGGATTTCGACGGTACCGCGGTGCTGGACCTCTACGCCGGGTCCGGCGCCCTGGGGCTGGAGGCGCTGTCCCGGGGCGCGGCCACGGCGCTCTTCGTCGAATCCGACCGCCGCGCCGCCGCGATGATCGAGTCGAACATCAGCGCGCTCGACGCCAGCGGGGCCGTGGTGCGCCGAGCTCCGGTGGACAAGGTCGTCCGATCCGCCGGCCGCGCGGTCGATCTGGTGTTCGCCGACCCGCCCTATGAGGTGAGCACCGGCTCGGTCGAAGGCGTGTTGAGCGCGCTGTCCGGCAACGGTTGGGTGCGTCCCGGGGCCGTGGCGGTGATCGAACGGCCCGCCGGTGCGGCGACGCTGACCTGGCCGGCGGGCTGGCAGGCCGATGACGAGCGTCGCTACGGTGACACCCGGCTGGAGTTCGGCGTCATCGCGTAGCGTCTCGGATCATGAGCGGCGCCGTATGTCCCGGATCCTTCGACCCCGTCACCCTCGGTCACATCGACATCTTCGAACGGGCAGCCGCCCAGTTCGACGAGGTCGTGGTGGCTGTACTGGTGAATCCGAACAAGAAGGGGATGTTCACCGCGGCCGAACGTATCGAGCTGATCGAGGCCTCGACGACGCATCTGCCGAACCTGCGGGTCGAATCCGGGTCGGGTCTGGTGGTCGATTTCGTCAGGGAGCGCGGGCTGACGGCCATCGTCAAGGGGCTGCGCTCGAGCACCGACTTCGAGTACGAGTTGCAGATGGCGCAGATGAACAAGCACGTCGCCGGTGTCGACACCTTCTTCGTCGCGACCACGCCGGCGTACTCCTTCGTGTCATCGTCGCTGGCCAAGGAGGTTGCCGCGCTGGGCGGTGATGTCACCGATCTGCTGCCCGACACGGTCAACGCGCGGCTGCGGGAGAAGCTGGGAAAGTAGCTTTCCGCGACACACCGGCCGACAAAGCCGAGTCACACGAGTAACACCAGGCACACTGGTCACTAACAACGACGCCTGGAGGGTGCTGCCGTGTACCGAGTTTTTGAGGCCCTTGACGAGCTGAGCGCGATCGTCGAGGAAGCGCGTGGTGTGCCGATGACGGCCGGGTGCATGGTGCCGCGCGGCGATGTGCTGGAACTGCTCGACGACATCAAGGACGCCATCCCCGGAGAGCTCGACGACGCCCAGGATGTGCTCGACGCTCGCGACGGAATGCTCAACGAGGCGCGCGACCACTCGCAGTCGATGGTCGCCACCGCCACCGCCGAGGCCGACTCGCTGATCAACCACGCCCGCGGTGAGGCCGACCGGCTGCTCGCCGATGCCAAGGCCCAGGCCGACCGGATGGTCGCCGAGGCACGCGCGCACAGCGAGCGCATGGTCGGTGAGGCCCGCGAGGAGGCCGTGCGCATCGCGGCCACCGCCAAGCGCGAATACGAGGCCACCACCGGGCGCGCGAAGTCCGAGGCGGACCGCCTGATCGAGAACGGCAACCTGTCCTACGAGAAGGCCGTGCAGGAGGGCATCAAGGAGCAGCAGCGCCTGGTGTCGCAGACCGAGATCGTGCAGACCGCCACCGCCGAGGCGACCCGCCTGGTCGACACCGCCCACGCCGAGGCCGACCGGCTGCGCGGGGAATGCGACATCTACGTCGACAGCAAGCTCGCCGAATTCGAGGACTACCTCAACGGCACCCTGCGGTCGGTGAGCCGGGGCCGGCACCAGTTGCGCACGGCGGCCGGTACGCACGACTACGCCACCCGGTAGCCCGATCCGACGACAACCGGCCGCCGCCCCACCGGGGCTGCGGCCGGTTCGTCATGCTCAGAGTTGCCCGTGCCGAGGCGGTTTGGTGCCCGAGAGGGTGTAGCGGCCGATGTGTTGCAACTTCCACCGGGTCGCATCGTGCAGGGTGTGGGTGCGCGCGTCGCGCCAGTAGCGGGACAGGTTGGCCGCACCGGATGCGCTGCGCGTCCCGCCGAGTTCGAACAGCGTGCTCGACGCCTCCAGGGACGCCCGGGTGGCGGCCACCTTCGCGACCGCGACCGCCACCGATGCGGCCGCGGCGCTGTCCTCGTCGAGATCGGCGGCCGCCGCATCCACCGCGCGGCCGGCCTCGGCCAGTAGTGCCTGCGCGCCGCGCACCGTCACGGTCACCTCACCGGCAATGTGCACGACGGTCGGATCATCGGCCGCGGTATCCACGCCGGCCTCGAAATGTGGCCGGGCCTTGGCGGATTGCCGCACACCCTCGGCCAGGGCCGCGGTGGCGATGCCGACATCGAGTGCGGCATGGAACAACTGCGCCCGCGCGCCGTAGGTGGTTGGCCGGGCGAAGATCGGGGTGAACGGCACCACCTGCGACGTCGGCACCCGGACTGCATCCAGCGTGACGGTGCCCGACGCGGTGGTGCGCTGGCCCATGCCATCCCAGTCGTCGACGACCTGGAGGCCGTCGGTATCGGCGGCGATGAACGCCAACGCCTTCGGCGTCGACGACGTCGGGGTCTCACCGGGAATGTCGGGCAGCGACGCCCGCACGATGACCCAGTCGGCGAACAGGGCGCCGGTCGAGTAGTACTTGCGACCGTCCAGCGCATAGGTGTCCGGTTCGGTCAGCACCAGAGTGGTGGCGTCGACATCGATGGGGTGCGGGCCGCGTTCGGACTGGGCGTTGGCGAACAACGCACCGCCGAGCACCTTCTCGTAGAAGAACGCCTGCTGGGCGTCGGTGCCCTGCAGGCGCAGCGCCTCCAGGAAGGTGTAGTGCGAATGCGGGATCTGGGCCAGCGACGGGTCGCCGTGGGCGAGTAGCCGGAACACCTCGGCGATCACCGTCGCCGGCGCAGCGATGCCGCCGTGTTCGACGGGCACCGACAAGGCCAGCAGCCCCGAGTCTTTGAGCGCCTGCACCTGCGCGTGGGGCAGGGTGCGGTCGGCGTCGCGGGCCGCGGCGCCCTCGGCGAACGCGGCGGACAGTTCGGCGGCCACCGCCAGCGCGTGCGCGGTGTCGGTGATGCGCAGGTCCTCGGCCTGCGTGGTCACCGGGCGGCGCCGACGAACGGGATCGCCACGCTGGGGGCCTCATCGGAGCCGGAGTTGAACAAGCCGCGCCGGCGCAGGATGGGCACCACGCCCTCGCCGAACCAGAACAGCTCCTCCAGATGCGGGTAGCCGGAGAAGATGAACTCCTCGATGCCGATCTCGGCGTACTCGGCGATACGGTCGGCGACCTCGGTGTGACTACCGACCAGCGCGGTACCCGCCCCGCCGCGCACCAGCCCGACGCCCGACCACAGGTTCGGCGCGATCTCCAGAGTGCGTGCGTCACTCCAGGTTCCGTTGGTGCGATTGGCCTCGTGCAGTGCCAGCATGCGCTTCTGGCCCTCGGACTGGCTGCGCGCCAGGCCGGCCTGGGCCGCCGCCACCGTCTCCTCGTCCAGCGCGGCGACCAGCTTGTCGGCCTGCGCCCACGCCTCCTCGGAGGTGTCCCGCGAGATGGTGTGCAACCGGATCCCGAAGCGCAGTGTGCGGCCGGCGGCCGCGGCCTCGGAACGAATCCAGGCGATCTTCTCGGCCACCGCGGCCGGCGGCTCGCCCCAGGTGAGGTACACATCGGAGTGGCGCGCGGCGACCGGGCCCGCTGCCTTCGAGCTGCCGCCGAAGTACAGCGGCGGAATCGGGTTGGGCGGCAGCGCCAGCGTGGCCTCCTCCACATCGATGTATTCGCCCTTGTGGGTGACGGTCTCGCCGGCCCACAACCGGCGCACCACGTCCAGGAACTCGTCGGCCCGTTGGTAGCGGGCGTCCTTGTCCAGATGGTCGCCGAAGGCGCGCTGCTCGTGCGCCTCGCCGCCGACGACGACGTTCAGCAGGATCCGCCCCGGTGCGTGCCGGGCGAAGGTCGCCGCCATCTGGGCCGACAGGGTGGGGCTGACCAATCCCGGCCGGAATGCCACCAGGAAGGCCAGCGAGGTCGTCTCCCGGGCCAGCAGCGCGGCGGTGACGAAGGCGTCCTCGCACCATGCCCCGGTCGGGATCAGCGCGCCGGTGAAGTCGAATCGTTCCGCCGCCCGCACGATCGACGCCAGGTAGTCGATCGACGCGTCCCGGTCGCCGCCGGCCGCACCGGCCGGCGTGCCATGGCCACCGCCGACGATGAGCCGGCTGTCGCCGTAGGTGGGCAGAAACCAGTGCAACTTCACGGTCACAGAATTCGTCCTTTGCGCAGCCAGAGTCCTCGTGCCGTCGAGTATCGACTGCCGATCGCACGCCGCGCGGCCACGCCCGCCCAGCCCGATCACGCCACCCACTCCACCGGCCACGGCGCGGCTGAAGACTTAAAATCTCGCTGATCCGGTGTCGGGCCCCGGTCACCGGTATGGGGCCCGAAGTAGACTCGGGTACATGGCCGCCAAGAGTCCCCTCGCGATCGACATCTCGCGCCTGGGTCGTCGGCCGGGCTCGCTGATGGAGGTACACGAAACGGTGCCCGCACCGTCGCGTATCGGCCTGGACCTGATCCGTATCGAAGAGGGCGCCCCACTGGAACTGGATCTGCGCATCGAATCGGTGTCGGAGGGGGCGTTGGTCACCGGCACCGTCTCGGCGCCCACCGCGGGTGAGTGCGTGCGGTGTCTGGAGCCGATCAGCGGCGATGTGAGCGTCGACCTGACCGAACTGTTCGCCTATCCGGGCAGCATCACCGAAGAGACCACCGAGGACGACGAGGTCGGGCACGTCGTGGACGACCGCGTCGATATCGAACAGTCCCTCGTCGACGCCGTCGGTCTGGTGCTGCCGTTCACCCCCCTGTGCAGGGAGGACTGCGCCGGGTTGTGCCCCGATTGCGGCATCGTGCTCGCGAACGCCGAACCCGGCCACCAGCACGAGAAGATCGACCCCCGCTGGGCAAAACTCGCCGCGCTGCGCGACGAGGTCGGAGACCCCGGTGACAACTGAGCACGAGGCGCTCTCCGAGGCGCTGGGCGTCGAACTGCCCGCAGATCTGCTCACCATCGCGCTGACCCACCGCAGTTACTCTTACGAGAACGGCGGTCTGCCGACCAACGAGCGGTTGGAGTTCCTAGGTGATGCGGTGCTGGGCCTGACCATCACCGAGGAGCTCTACCACCGCCACCCCGACCGCGCCGAAGGTGACTTGGCCAAATTACGGGCCAGCATCGTCAACACCCAGGCATTGGCTGATGTCGGCCGCAAGCTCGGGCTGGGCGGGCACCTGCTACTGGGCAAGGGGGAGGAGAGCTCCGGCGGTGCCGACAAATCCAGCATCCTCGCCGACGGTGTCGAATCCCTGCTGGGCGCAATCTATCTGGATCGCGGCAGCGATACGGCGCGGGAGGTGATCCTGCGGTTGTTCGGTGAGCTGCTGGACACCGCGCCGACTCTCGGCGCCGGGCTGGACTGGAAATCGAGCCTGCAGGAGCTCACAGTGGCGCGTGGTCTCGGACCGCCCTCCTATGCGGTGACCGCGCAAGGGCCCGATCACGACAAGGAATTCACCGCCGTGGTGACCGTCGCCGAGCGCGAATACGGCCGCGGTGTCGGCCGCACCAAGAAGGAGGCCGAACTCAAGGCGGCCGCCGCGGCGTGGAGTGCGCTGGACGCGTCAGGAACCGACGAGACGACCGACGGTGCCGGAGCTTCCTGAGGTCGAGGTGGTGCGTCGCGGGCTGGACGCACACGTGCGCGGCCGGACCATCGCCGATGTGCAGGTGCTGCACCCCCGCGCCGCGCGCCGACACCTGGCCGGCTCGATGGATCTGACCGCCCGACTGCGGGGCACCCAGATCACCGGCACCGGACGGCGCGGCAAGTACCTGTGGCTGACCTTGTCCAGCGGTGAGGCCATCGTCGTGCATCTGGGGATGAGCGGCCAGATGCTCATCGGTGAGGTGCCCAACCCGTCGCATCTGCGCATCGCCACCGTCTTCGAAGACGGCAGTTCGATGAACTTCGTCGACCAGCGCACGTTCGGTGGGTGGATGCTCGCCGATCTGGTGACCATCGACGGCACCGACCTTCCCGAGCCGGTCGCCCACATCGCCCGTGACCCGCTGGATCCGGCGTTCGACCGCGACGGCGTCGTCACGGTGTTGCGCCGCAAGCATTCTGAGATCAAACGCCAGCTGCTCGACCAGACCGTGGTGTCCGGCATCGGCAACATCTACGCCGATGAGGCGTTGTGGCGGGCCAAGGTCAACGGCGCCCGGCTGGCCTCGGCGCTGACCCGCCGTCAGCTCGGCGAGGTGCTCGACGCGGCGGCTGCGGTGATGACGGTGGCGCTGGGGCAGGGCGGTACGTCGTTCGACTCGCTGTATGTCAACGTCAACGGGGAATCCGGATACTTCGACCGGTCGCTGGAGGCCTACGGCCGGGTCGATGAACCGTGCCGGCGTTGCGGTGCACCCATGCAGCGGGACAAGTTCATGAACCGCTCATCGTTCTACTGCCCGAAATGTCAACCGAAGCCCAGGATCCGGCACGCCGCTAGCGTTGGTTGAATTGCACCGCCGCGGACATGCAGACCTTCCACTCGCCGTTCTCCTTGCGGAAGTAAGCGGTGTCGAACGGACCGCCGGTCTCCATCGTCGCCGACGCGACATCGCCTTTGACCACGATGTCGGTCGCTGACAGTCCGGTCGTCGGGGCGGTCTGCGGGATCTCGATGCCCTCCAGGATCTGGCCGAGTTCGCCCAGGGCGCTGAACATTCCGGCCTCGGCGGCGCAGAAGTACCGACCCATTTCGGAGAACTTGCCGGTGCTGCCCGCCGCGCTGAACTCCTCGACGAGTTCCTTGATCTCGGTCTCGTCGCTGGAGACGATGATGTCACCGCCGCGAACCAGGAACACACCGCCGACGACGAGCGCGGCGATCACCATCACGCTGACCGCGCCGCCGACGATCCACCACAGGGCGTTGTTCTTCTTGGGCGGCTGCTGCGGCGGATGGGGATACGGGTAGGAATAGCCCGGATAGCCCTGCGGTGGCGCGCCATAACCGTAGGCCGGCGGCGCGCCGTAGCCGGGATACTCCGGATACTCGAAGGTCTGCGGTTGTGCGTCGGGATTCCACGCACCCTGCGGTCCGGCTTGCGGCGAGGGGTCCCAGGGCCCCTGCGGCCCCGGCTGCTGCGGGGGGTATTGCGTCACTGCGATGGCTCCTCAGCTGGTGTCTTTCAACACTAACCGGCCGGGCAACCATCGCGGCGTCCGTACACTCGCCCGCGGACAGCCTGAATGCGAGTCGGATATGAGGAAAGAAGTCAGACGATGACCGAACTGTGGGTTGAACGCACGGGTGTGCGCCGCTACACCGGACGCAGTACGCGCGGAGCGGAGGTGCTGGTCGGCTCCGAGGATGTCGAAGGCGTGTTCACCCCCGGGGAGTTGCTCAAGATTGCGCTGGCCGCCTGCAGCGGGATGAGCAGCGACCACCCGCTGCGCACCCGCCTCGGTGACGACTACCAGGCCACCATCAAGGTCTCCGGGGCCGCCGATCGCGAACGCGAGCTCTACCCGCACCTGGAGGAGCGCATCGAGGTCGATCTGTCCAGCCTGACTGAGGACGAACGGGCACGCCTGCTCACCATCGTGCGGCGCTCCATCGACAAGGTGTGCACCGTGGGGAACACCCTGAAGGCCGGCACCGAGGTGAGCTTGACGGTGACCGATGTCGGCCGGGCCTGACGTCCGGCTCAGCGCCTGGGTGCACGGCCACGTCCAGGGCGTTGGCTTTCGCTGGTGGACCCGGGCGCGCGCCCTTGAGCTGGGGTTGACCGGATACGCGTCCAACCGGCCCGATGGCCGGGTGCACGTCGTCGCGCAGGGGCCGAAGGCCGACTGCGAGCGCCTGCTTGACCTGCTGCAATCCGGCACGACCCCGGGAACCGTCGACAACGTGGTGGCCGACTGGTCCGCGGTGGGCGACCCGATCCCAGGCTTCAGCGAGCGTTAACCGCCGCGGCGGTAGGGTTTCACCTCGTGCATCTCAAGAGTCTGACGCTGAAGGGCTTCAAGTCCTTCGCCGCGCCGACGACTCTGCGCTTCGAACCCGGCATCACCTGCGTCGTCGGCCCGAACGGGTCCGGGAAATCCAACGTCGTCGACGCCCTGACCTGGGTGATGGGCGAGCAGGGCGCCAAGACGCTGCGCGGCGGGAAGATGGAGGACGTCATCTTCGCCGGCACGTCCTCGCGTGCCCCGCTGGGGCGCGCCGAGGTCACGTTGACCATCGACAACTCCGACAACGCGCTGCCCATCGAGTACTCCGAGGTGTCGATCACCCGCCGGATGTTCCGCGACGGCGCCGGCGAATACGAGATCAACGGCAGCAGCTGCCGCCTGATGGACGTGCAGGAACTGCTGAGCGACTCCGGTATCGGCCGGGAAATGCACGTCATCGTCGGGCAGGGCAAGCTCTCGGAGATCCTGGAGTCGCGGCCTGAGGACCGTCGCGCCTTCATCGAAGAGGCCGCGGGCGTGCTGAAGCACCGCAAGCGCAAAGAGAAGGCGGTCCGCAAGCTCGACTCGATGCAGGCCAACCTGGCCCGGCTGACCGACCTGACCACCGAGCTGCGCCGTCAGCTCAAGCCGCTGGGCCGGCAGGCCGAGATGGCTCGCCGCGCGCAGACCATCCAGGCCGACCTGCGCGACGCCCGGCTGCGGTTGGCCGCCGATGACCTGCTGCGCCGCCAGACCGAGTTCAACGACACCAATCAGGCCGAGACGACGCTGCGTCGCGAGCACGACGAGGCCACCGGGCGGTTGGAGATCGCCGGCGCCGAGCTGGAGGCCCACGAGTCGGCGGTCGCCGAGCTGACCGAACGCGCCGAGGCGGCCCAGCAGACCTGGTTCCGGCTGTCGGCACTGGCCGAACGCGTCAGTGCCACCGTCCGGATCGCCACTGAACGCACCCAGCTGCTCGATGTCGAACCCGAGACCGGTTCCGGGCGCGACCCCGACGCGCTGGAGGCCGAGGCCGACGAGGTCGCCGAACACGAGATGGAGTTGCTCGGTGAGTTGGAGGCCGCGCGCGTGGCCCTGGAGGATGCCCGGGCCGAACTCGCCGAGCGGGAGAACCTGGCCGCCGAGGCCGAGCGTGCGCACCGGGCGGCGGCCCGGGCCGAGGCCGACCGTCGCGAGGGCCTGGCCCGGCTGGCCGGAAAGGTCGATACCCTCCGGGCCCGGGTCGAGTCCACCGACGAGGGGATCGCCACGCTGGCGGCGCGCATCGAGGAGGCCGCCGCACGGGTGCAGAAGGCGCAGGCCGAGTTCGAGACCGTGCAGGCCCGTGTCGGTGAGCTCGACGAGGGTGAGGTCGGCCTCGACGATCAGCACGATCGGTCGGTGACCGCCCTGCGCCTCGCCGATGAACGGGTCGCGGAATTACAGGCGGCCGAGCGCAGTGCCGAGCGCCAGGCGGTGTCGCTGCAGGCGCGCATCGATGCGCTCTCGGTCGGCTTGGAGCGCAAGGACGGCGCCACCTGGCTGGTCGAAAACCACACCGACACAGGTCTTTTCGGGTCAGTCGCCAAGCTGGTGCGGGTGCGCCCGGGCTACGAGGTGGCGGTGGCCACCGTGCTGGGGCCCGCCGCCGACGCGTTGGCTGCCGAGAACGTCGGCACCGCCCGCGCCGCGGTCGCGGCCCTGAAGGAAGCCGACGGCGGACGTGCGGCGATCCTGTTGGGGGACTGGCCGGTACGCGATGTGCGGAACGGCGAGGTGCTGCCTCAGGGCGGTCAGTGGGCCATCGATCTGGTCGAGGCGCCGGATCGGTTGCGTGGTGCGGTGAGCGCCCTGCTGGCCGGCGTCGCCGTGGTCGACGATCTGTCTGCGGCGCTGGATCTGGTGTCGGCGCAACCACAGCTGCGGGTCGCCACCGTCGATGGCGACCTGGTCGGGGCCGGGTGGGTCAGCGGCGGGTCGGACCGCAAGGTGTCGACGTTGGAGATCGCCTCGGAGATCGAGAAGGCCCGCGTGGAACTCGCGGCGGCCGAGCGGCAGGCCGGCGAGTTGGCCGCGGCCCTGGCCGGGGCCAAGGAAGAGCAGGCGGCCCGTCAGGACGCCGCCGAGCAGGCGTTGGCGGCGCTGAACGAGTCCGATGCCGCGATCTCCTCGATCTACGAACAGCTCGGCCGCCTCGGTCAGGAATCGCGCAACGCCGACGCCGAGTGGCAGCGGTTGCTCAAGCAGCGCGACGAGCTGGAGTCCGGGCGCGTGGCCACCGTCGAGGAACTCACCGAGCTGGAATCGCGGCTGCACAACGCACAGCAGGCGCCGATGTTCGAGGTCGACGATTCCGAGGAGCGCCAGGAATTCACCATGGCCGCCGAGACCGCCCGCGCCACCGAGGTGGAGGCGCGCCTTGCGGTTCGTACCGCCGAGGAACGCGCCAATGCCGTTCGGGGACGGGCGGATTCGTTGCGCCGTTCGGCCGCGGCCGAACGGGAGGCGCGGCTGCGGGCGGCACGTGCACGGGAGGCCCGCGAGCATGCGGCCACGGTGGCGGCGGCGGTGGCCGAGTCAGGCCGGCTGGTGGCCGCCCGGTTGGCGGCTGCGGTCGCGGCGGCGTCCCGGACGCGCGATCAACTGGCCGTCGAACGCAGTGCGCGGGCCGAGGCGTTGACCCGGGCACGTACCGAGGTCAATGAACTCGGGGCGCGGATCACCGCACTGACCGACTCGCTACACCGCGACGAGGTCGCCAAAGCGCAGGCGGCACTGCGCATCGAGCAACTCGAGCAGCAGGCACTGGAGCAGTTCGGCCTGGCGGCGGCGGACCTGATCGCCGAGTACGGGCCGGATGTGCCGCTGCCGCCGACGGATCTGGAGATGGCGGAGTATGAGCAGGCCCGCGAACGGGGCGAGCAGGTGACCGCGCCGGCGCCGATGCCGTTCGATCGGCCCACGCAGGAACGCCGCGCCAAGAAGGCCGAGCGCGAGCTTTCCGAGTTGGGCCGGGTGAATCCCCTCGCGCTGGAGGAGTTCGCGGCGCTGGAGGAACGGTACAACTTCCTGTCGACGCAGTTGGAGGACGTGAAGGCGGCCCGCAAGGACCTGCTCGATGTCATCGCCGATGTCGACGAACGCATCCTGAAGGTGTTCGCCGAGGCGTACGAGGATGTCGAGCGTGAGTTCACCCAGGTGTTCTCGTCGCTGTTCCCCGGTGGCGAAGGACGGCTGTTGCTGACCAACCCGGATGACTTGCTGACCACCGGCATCGAGGTGGAGGCGCGCCCGCCGGGCAAGAAGGTCAAGCGGCTGTCGCTGCTGTCCGGTGGGGAGAAGTCGCTGACCGCGGTGGCGATGCTGGTCGCGATCTTCCGCGCGCGGCCGTCGCCGTTCTACATCATGGACGAGGTCGAGGCCGCGCTGGACGATGTGAACCTGCGCCGGCTGTTGGGGTTGTTCGAGCAGTTGCGGGAGAAGTCGCAGCTGATCGTGATCACCCACCAGAAGCCGACGATGGAGATCGCCGATGCGCTGTACGGCGTGACGATGCAGGGTGACGGCATCACGCAGGTGATTTCTCAGCGGATGCGCGGGCAGGACCTGGTCGGCGCCGGCTGATTTTGGTGTGCTCCGGGGGTGGGGTGCTCCGGTAGGGTTTTTGGCGTTGGAGGGGGCGCGATGGAACCGTTGAAGGTGGACGCCGAACTGCTCAAGGCCGCGGGGGAGCGGCTGCTCAGCGCGGCGCAGGGGCTGCCGGATGCTCCGGAGCCGTTCACCCCGTCGTACGGGTCTGATGCGCTGTCGCAGGTGCTTGCCGCGGATGTGCCCAAGGCCGAGGCCCCGATCATCGAGGGCCTGCCGCCGCTGAAGACGGCGGCGACCGGTACGGCCGAATCGGTGATCGAGGCGGCGCGGCGCTATGCGCAGAGCGATGAGCAGCTGAAGAGCCGGATCGAACAGGCGATGACCCCGTCCTCGGGTGCCGGCGGTGGTACTGCGGGTGGCGGGGGTGGCGCGCCGGCCGGTGGTGCGCCGGGCGGGGCTGTTCCGACGGCCGCGTCGGCTGGTGCCGGTGCCGGTGCCGGTGCCGGTGCCGGTGCCGCTGGTGCTGCGGCGTCTGGCGCTTCTGGCGCCGGTGGGATCGGCGGGCAAATGGGTGGGATGCTCGGCATGCCCATGCAGATGGCCCAGCAGGCTGCCCAGGTTCCACAGCAGGTCGCCGGGATGGTCAGTTCGCTGCCGCAGTCGGCGATGCAGGGCGCTCAGCAGGTCGGCGAGCAGGTTCAGCAGATCGTCGAACAATTCTCCGACAAGGAATCGCAGGACGCCTCGAAGCCCGAGGAGCGATCGGTGGCCGGCGGCATCGGTGAACGCGCGCCGGTGGATCGGCCCGCGCCGCGCACCGAGCCGGATGCGACGGTCGACCTCTAGTGCCTCGGTCTTCGGGGTGACAATGCCTTCGCAAAAGCAGTACTACCGGCAGTACTACGCGGCGGCCCAGTACTACGGGTAGTACTACCGTCAGCTGACCATCGCGGACAACGCGTCCGAGGTGAGCACACTGACGTGCTGCCAGTAGATCCAGTCGGTGATGGCGGCGCGCTGCAGTTCGGGATCCAGCGCGGTATGCGCCTTGTGTAGCGCGACGGCCTGCAAATAGTCGGCGTAGGCGACCATCGCCTTGAGATGAGCGCCGGCGCGATCGGGGTTGGCGCTCAGCAGCGGCTTGCAGACTTCCAGCAGCAGGTTGATGCGGTTTCCGGCCGGTGGGGTGTTGTCGGCGGGTGCCGGGGGTAGCAGTTCTGCGAGCCCGGCGGCCGTGACGGCGGCGAGCTTGGCCGCGACATCGGGGGCGATGACCTCAAGCCGGTTGCGGCCCTGCATCTTTCCGTTGTCGGGCATGTCTTCGGGGGTGAGGATGTCGCGGGCGGCGCCGAGGTCGAAGCCTTTGAGGTTTTCTTCGGTGCCGATGACGGCTTGCAGGGTGGCGTTGTGGTGGCGGGTCCATTCCTGCACCGCGAGTAAGGGATAGGTTGCCCACGTCCCGCGGGTCTGGGCCGGAATGGATTCGTCGGCGGTGACCATCTTGACCTGCGGGGGCAGGAAGACGTTGTCGGGGATGTAGGCCAGGCCGTAGTTATTGGCGGCCAGGATTTGGCCGTCGCCGGTGACGGCGGTGATCCAGAACAGGCTCGGGTCGGTGATGCCGACATTGAGTGCGGCGGCGATGTGACGGGCGACCTGGCGTGGATTGTTTCCCTTGCGGCGTAGCGCTCCTGCTGTCGCGGCGGCAGCGATGGCGTCGCGTTCGGCGCGGGCCGCTGAGATCGGGACGGGGGCTGCCGCGGCGCCGGCGGCTGCTTGGCTGGTCGAGGCGGGAGCGACGCCGGGCCCGACTGGTCCCGCGGTGGGCGCGACCGGCGCGGCCGGAGACGGGGTGGACGGCGGGGCCAGTGGCATGGGCGGTGCGCCGGTGGCCGGTGGGGCGGCG
>NZ_MVHJ01000059.1 GCF_002086115.1 Mycolicibacterium bacteremicum | reverse complement strand
TTTTTTGATGCCAGTTTTTGGTGTCTTTTGTTTGGTTCAGGTTTTTCTGATTCGAATTCTGCCTGGTGCTTTGTGTGCTGGGGGTTTTTGTTTGGAGAGTTTGATCCTGGCTCAGGACGAACGCTGGCGGCGTGCTTAACACATGCAAGTCGAACGGAAAGGCCCTTCGGGGTGCTCGAGTGGCGAACGGGTGAGTAACACGTGGGTGATCTGCCCTGCACTTTGGGATAAGCCTGGGAAACTGGGTCTAATACCGAATATGATCATCGGCTTCATGGTCGGTGGTGGAAAGCTTTTGCGGTGTGGGATGGGCCCGCGGCCTATCAGCTTGTTGGTGGGGTAATGGCCTACCAAGGCGACGACGGGTAGCCGGCCTGAGAGGGTGACCGGCCACACTGGGACTGAGATACGGCCCAGACTCCTACGGGAGGCAGCAGTGGGGAATATTGCACAATGGGCGCAAGCCTGATGCAGCGACGCCGCGTGAGGGATGACGGCCTTCGGGTTGTAAACCTCTTTCAGCACAGACGAAGCGCAAGTGACGGTATGTGCAGAAGAAGGACCGGCCAACTACGTGCCAGCAGCCGCGGTAATACGTAGGGTCCGAGCGTTGTCCGGAATTACTGGGCGTAAAGAGCTCGTAGGTGGTTTGTCGCGTTGTTCGTGAAAACTCACAGCTTAACTGTGGGCGTGCGGGCGATACGGGCAGACTGGAGTACTGCAGGGGAGACTGGAATTCCTGGTGTAGCGGTGGAATGCGCAGATATCAGGAGGAACACCGGTGGCGAAGGCGGGTCTCTGGGCAGTAACTGACGCTGAGGAGCGAAAGCGTGGGGAGCGAACAGGATTAGATACCCTGGTAGTCCACGCCGTAAACGGTGGGTACTAGGTGTGGGTTTCCTTCCTTGGGATCCGTGCCGTAGCTAACGCATTAAGTACCCCGCCTGGGGAGTACGGCCGCAAGGCTAAAACTCAAAGGAATTGACGGGGGCCCGCACAAGCGGCGGAGCATGTGGATTAATTCGATGCAACGCGAAGAACCTTACCTGGGTTTGACATGCACAGGACGCTGGTAGAGATATCAGTTCCCTTGTGGCCTGTGTGCAGGTGGTGCATGGCTGTCGTCAGCTCGTGTCGTGAGATGTTGGGTTAAGTCCCGCAACGAGCGCAACCCTTGTCCTATGTTGCCAGCGGGTTATGCCGGGGACTCGTAGGAGACTGCCGGGGTCAACTCGGAGGAAGGTGGGGATGACGTCAAGTCATCATGCCCCTTATGTCCAGGGCTTCACACATGCTACAATGGCCGGTACAAAGGGCTGCGATGCCGTGAGGTGGAGCGAATCCTTTCAAAGCCGGTCTCAGTTCGGATCGGGGTCTGCAACTCGACCCCGTGAAGTCGGAGTCGCTAGTAATCGCAGATCAGCAACGCTGCGGTGAATACGTTCCCGGGCCTTGTACACACCGCCCGTCACGTCATGAAAGTCGGTAACACCCGAAGCCGGTGGCCTAACCCCTTGTGGGAGGGAGCCGTCGAAGGTGGGATCGGCGATTGGGACGAAGTCGTAACAAGGTAGCCGTACCGGAAGGTGCGGCTGGATCACCTCCTTTCTAAGGAGCACCACGAGACTTGGAGCCGGCCCACATCGTGTGGATCACCGTGTCTTTGAGCGATTCGTTGGATGGCTCGACCTCTGTAGTGGAGGCGGGTCTGGTGCAACAACAAACATGGTGGCGCCCTGGGGTTTCCGGGGTGCTGGCCGCTGAACACACTATTGGGCTTTGAGGCAACAGGCCCAGCGGGACCCTCGCTCTGTGGAGATTGGGGTTGCCGGCCGTGAGTGTCTGACCGTTGGGTCGGGGGTGAGCGGTTGCTGTTGTCGCCCTGCTTTGGTGGTGGGGTGTGGTGTTTGATTTGTGGATAGTGGTTGCGAGCATCTAGCACGCAAGAAGGCTCCGGTCTCGTCAGAGATGGGGGTGTTGTTGTGTGTGTTTGATGTGCAATTTCTTTTTTTCTTTTTCTGGTTTTTTGTGTTGTAAGTGTTTAAGGGCGCATGGTGGATGCCTTGGCATCAGGAGCCGATGAAGGACGTGGGAGGCTGCGATATGCCTCGGGGAGCTGCCAACCGAGCGTGGATCCGAGGATGTCCGAATGGGGAAACCCAGCACGAGTGATGTCGTGTTACCTGCATCTGAATATATAGGGTGCAGGGGGGAACGCGGGGAAGTGAAACATCTCAGTACCCGTAGGAAGAGAAAACAATTGTGATTCCGTGAGTAGTGGCGAGCGAAAGCGGAGGATGGCTAAACCGTATGCATGTGATACCCGGCGGGGGTTGTGTGTGCGGGGTTGTGGGGCGTTTCTTCTCAGCACCGCCGTGCTGGGCGACAGTGAGAAAAGTGTGTGTTAGTCGAAGGGCCTGGGATGGTCTGTCGTAGAGGGTGAGAGTCCCGTAGGCGAAAACATGCACTCTGTTGTGAGACTGTTCCCCGAGTAGCAGCGGGCCCGTGAAATCTGCTGTGAATCTGCCGGGACCACCCGGTAAGCCTGAATACTTCCTGATGACCGATAGCGGATTAGTACCGTGAGGGAATGGTGAAAAGTACCCCGGGAGGGGAGTGAAATAGTACCTGAAACCGTGTGCCTACAATCCGTCAGAGCCTTCTCTTTTGAGTGGGGTGATGGCGTGCCTTTTGAAGAATGAGCCTGCGAGTCAGGGACATGTCGCGAGGTTAACCCGTGTGGGGTAGCCGCAGCGAAAGCGAGTCTGAATAGGGCGTATCCAATCCAGAGGGGTTGGTGTAGTGGTGTGTTCTGGACCCGAAGCGGAGTGATCTACCCATGGCCAGGGTGAAGCAGCAGTAAGATGTTGTGGAGGCCCGAACCCACTTAGGTTGAAGACTGAGGGGATGAGTTGTGGGTAGGGGTGAAAGGCCAATCAAACTCCGTGATAGCTGGTTCTCCCCGAAATGCATTTAGGTGCAGCGTTGCGTGTTTCTTACTGGAGGTAGAGCTACTGGATGGCCGATGGGCCTCACAAGGTTACTGACGTCAGCCAAACTCCGAATGCCGGTAAGTGAAAGCGTGGCAGTGAGACGGCGGGGGATAAGCTCCGTGCGTCGAGAGGGAAACAGCCCAGATCGCCGGCTAAGGCCCCTAAGCGTGTGCTAAGTGGAAAAGGATGTGCAGTCGCGAAGACAACCAGGAGGTTGGCTTAGAAGCAGCCACCCTTGAAAGAGTGCGTAATAGCTCACTGGTCAAGTGATTGTGCGCCGATAATGTAGCGGGGCTCAAGCACACCGCCGAAGCCGCGGCAATAACATGTAAGTGTTGTTGGGTAGGGGAGCGTCCTGCACCCAGTGAAGCAGCCTGGTAATGGAGCTGTGGAGGGTGTGGGAGTGAGAATGCAGGCATGAGTAGCGATAAGGCAAGTGAGAACCTTGCCCGCCGAAAGACCAAGGGTTCCTGGGGCAGGCCAGTCCGCCCAGGGTGAGTCGGGACCTAAGGCGAGGCCGACAGGCGTAGTCGATGGACAACGGGTTGATATTCCCGTACCCGTGTGTGCGCGCCCATGATGAATCAGAGGTACTAACCGCCCAAAACCGTCGTTACCGATCACCTTCGGGTGTGAGGATTGACGGGGCTGCGCGGGACCTTCTCTGGTAGTAGTCAAGCGATGGGGTGACGCAGGAAGGTAGCCGTACCAGTCAGTGGTAATACTGGGGCAAGCCTGTAGGACGAGTGATAGGCAAATCCGTCACTCATATGTCTGAGAGGTGATGCATAGCCGAGTGAGGCGAATTCGGTGATCCTATGCTGCCGAGAAAAGCCTCTAGCGAGCTCACACACGGCCCGTACCCCAAACCAACACAGGTGGTCAGGTAGAGAATACTAAGGCGTACGAGTGAACTATGGTTAAGGAACTCGGCAAAATGCCCCCGTAACTTCGGGAGAAGGGGGACCCACATACCGTCATGGCTCTTGCGGCCGGCAGCGGGAGTGGGTGGCACAAACCAGTGAGAAGCGACTGTTTACTAAAAACACAGGTCCGTGCGAAGTCGCAAGACGATGTATACGGACTGACGCCTGCCCGGTGCTGGAAGGTTAAGAGGACCCGTTAATCCTTCGGGGTGAAGCGGAGAATTTAAGCCCCAGTAAACGGCGGTGGTAACTATAACCATCCTAAGGTAGCGAAATTCCTTGTCGGGTAAGTTCCGACCTGCACGAATGGCGTAACGACTTCTCAACTGTCTCAACCATAGACTCGGCGAAATTGCACTACGAGTAAAGATGCTCGTTACGCGCGGCAGGACGAAAAGACCCCGGGACCTTCACTACAACTTGGTATTGGTGCTCGATACGGTTTGTGTAGGATAGGTGGGAGACTGTGAAGCATGCACGCCAGTGTGTGTGGAGTCGTTGTTGAAATACCACTCTGATCGTATTGGGCCTCTAACTTCGAACCGTATATCCGGTTCAGGGACAGTGCCTGGTGGGTAGTTTAACTGGGGCGGTTGCCTCCTAAAATGTAACGGAGGCGCCCAAAGGTTCCCTCAACCTGGACGGCAATCAGGTGTTGAGTGTAAGTGCACAAGGGAGCTTGACTGCGAGACGTACATGTCGAGCAGGGACGAAAGTCGGGACTAGTGATCCGGCACCTCTGAGTGGAAGGGGTGTCGCTCAACGGATAAAAGGTACCCCGGGGATAACAGGCTGATCTTCCCCAAGAGTCCATATCGACGGGATGGTTTGGCACCTCGATGTCGGCTCGTCGCATCCTGGGGCTGGAGCAGGTCCCAAGGGTTGGGCTGTTCGCCCATTAAAGCGGCACGCGAGCTGGGTTTAGAACGTCGTGAGACAGTTCGGTCTCTATCCGCCGCGCGCGTCAGAAGCTTGAGGAAACCTGTCCCTAGTACGAGAGGACCGGGACGGACGAACCTCTGGTCTACCAGTTGTCCCACCAGGGGCACTGCTGGATAGCTACGTTCGGACAGGATAACCGCTGAAAGCATCTAAGCGGGAAACCTCTTCCAAGACCAGGCTTCTCACCCTTTTAGAGGGATAAGGCCCCCCGCAGACCACGGGATCGATAGACCAGACCTACACACCTAGCAATAGGTTCAGGGAACTGGCACTAACCGGCCGAAAACTTACACACACCCACCCCGGTGGGTAACAGACAAACCGTGTAAGAAAAAAAGACGCACCATCAAACGTGACGCCCGCAACCACACCACAACGGACACAAGAACCCCACAAAGGGTTCACACACTCCACCACCAAAACACAAAGATTTCCCCACCCAGCGTGGGGCGCCCAAAAAAGGGTGAATACAGTTACGGCGGCCATAGCGGCAGGGAAACGCCCGGTCCCATCCCGAACCCGGAAGCTAAGCCTACCAGCGCCAATGATACTACCCAACAGGGTGGAAAAGTAGGACACCGCCGAACACACATTA
>NZ_MVHJ01000058.1 GCF_002086115.1 Mycolicibacterium bacteremicum | reverse complement strand
CGCCAGGTCGAAGGCGCCACCGTCGGCGTCACCGCCAACCAAGGCCTCTTCGGCCACGGCTCCTCGGTCGTCGTCGCGAGATAGCGGTCAGGTCCGGACCCGGGGGCGGAACTCGAACAGCCGGGTCTCCGGCTGTAGCGGTGCCGTCTGCCCGTCGAACCGCTGCGTGCCGACGCTGAAGTCGCTGCCCTCCTCGTAGTCGAAGGCGACTTCGCCGAATCCCGCTTCGCCGAACCAGGATCGGATACTCGGCGTGAGGTCCGGCGCGCGCCGGGACCGGGTCCACAGCACCGTCGCGCCGGGTTTGCTCAGTTGGGTGAGCCCATCGATGGTGCGACGGATGGCGTCGTCGTCGATATTGCCGAAGATGCCGACGGCCAGCACGATGTCGGCGGGCGCCAGATCGGCATACGCCGACAGCAGCGCGGCATCGCCGGTGACGACCTCGACCTGGTGCAGGCCGGCCGCGGCGGCCGCGGTGCGCGCCGACTGGGCGATCACGGGGTCCAGTTCGACCAGTCTGGCCGTGACGTCGTCGCGCCGCGGATGGGTCGGCAGCACCCCGATGACATCGCGACCTTCCCCGGCGCACAGGCTGATCAGCCGGATCGGGCCGGCCGGTGCGGTGTCCAGGCCGTGGCGCAACCGGCGCTGCACATGCCGCAGCCGCCGCGAGATGTCGGATTCGGGATCCAGATAGTCCTGGTGCCATGTCGCCCAATACGTCATCGTTGGCACGCTACGGCGCATGCGGCGGCGGCGATGCGGTAAAACTCACGTCGAGACAAACACCGAACAGCCTGCCACTCAACGTGTTCAGCCTGGCCAGCCGCCGTGGCGGTATCCACATCGTGGTCCGATGGTGGTGCACTGAGCCGGACGGGAATGCGCGGTCGCCGGTGCAGGTTGCGCAGAGCAGCCGCCGGCGCAGGTGGTACCGAGGAGGTCGGCCGTGACGTTTCTGCCGACAGGTGGGAGTGCAGATCGATGACGACGACGTTCGACACCGAGTGGCAACAGTGGCACGACGAGCGGGAGCGCTACTATGGCGACCCACTCGGCTGGGTGAGTCTGACCGGGTTGTATTGGTTGACAGCCGATTTCGAGGTCGTCGCCGACCTGCCCGGCCGGTGGCGCGCCGATGCCGAAGCTGTCCATGTCGAGGGCATCCCCGGTATCGAGCGACTGGAGCCCGTCGAGGGCGCCCCCGGCCTGTTGGTCGAGGACGGTCCCCGTCGCATCGAGGTGATCCGGCGCACCGGGTCGGTGGCGCTGCGGGTGCACGATCCTGCCGCACCGCAACTCGCCGCCTACCGGGGGATTCCGGCCTACCCGCCGGCCGCGCGATGGCGGGTGACGGGAACCTTCACGCCGTACCCGCAGCAGCGCTCCGTCACGACCGGCGCGGTGGTCGAGGGGCTGGAACACCACCACACCGCGGTCGGCGTGGTCGACTTCGAGATCGATGGTCTGGCGCAGCAATTGGTGGTGTTCGGTAAGCCCGACGGCGCGCTCGGCGTGCTGTTCACCGACGGCACCAGCGGGCATACCACCTATCCCGGTGCACGTTCACTGGCGATACCGACGCCGGCGCCGGACGGGACGGTGGAACTGGACTTCAACCGGGCCGCCAATCTGCCCTGCTCGTTCACCGACTTCGCGACCTGCCCGGTGGCCCCGCCGGAGAACCGGCTGACCGTCGCGGTCGAAGCGGGCGAGCAGAACCCGCGCTAGAGTCCGGGACCAGTGGGCGCCACGGCGACCGGAAAGGAAACGGCATGAGCGACAGACCCCTCGAGGTGCTCGTTCCCGACGACCTCGGCGTCGAGGTACTCGGCGCGACACCGGGTCTGCAGCCGGTTCGCTACCGGCCCGGCCACCCGTGGCCCGCCGATCACACCGATGTCACCGCGGTGGTCGTCGGCCATGAGGATGCCGCGGCCGTCGGAGCCAGGCTGGCCGAACTTCCCCGATTGCGGCTGGTGCAGACGCTCAACGCCGGCTACGAACAGTGGCTGCCGCTCCTTCCGGCCGGGGTGACGCTCTCGAACGGCCGCGGCGCGCATGGCGGTTCGACGGCCGAATGGGTGGTCGCCGCGCTGCTGGCGATCTATCGCGATCTCGCCGACTTCCGTGCCGATCAGCAGGCCGGACAGTGGCGGCCGCGGTTCACCGAGACCCTGATCGGCAAGCGTGTCATCGTGCTGGGTGCCGGTGATCTCGGCGAGAACCTGGCCGCCCGACTGGCGCCCTTCGAGACCGAGGTGACGCTGGTCGGCCGAACGGCCCGCCCCGGGGTTGTCACCGCCGACGACCTGCCCGCACTGCTGCCCACCGCCGACGCGGTGGTATCGGTGCTGCCGGCGAGCGCGTCCACGTACCGCATCATCGATGCCGCGTTCCTGGCGCAGCTGCGCGACGGGGCGGTGGTGGTCAACGCCGGTCGCGGCGGCGCGGTGGACACCGACGCCCTGCTCGCCGAGCTGCGTGCCGGGCGGCTGCGCGCCGCGCTGGACGTGACCGATCCCGAACCGCTGCCCGCCGGTCATCCGTTGTGGTCGGCGCCCGGTCTGCTGCTGACCCCGCATGTGGCCGGCAGTACGGCGGGATCCGAGCAACGCGCCTGGGCCGTCGCCGCCCGGCAACTCACCGAGTACGCCGCCGGCGCAGCCCCGTCGAACGTGGTGGTCTCAGGTCAGGCCACGCCCAGGTAGGCCGCCCGGATGCTGTCGTCGTTGAGCAGGTCCCTGGCGGCCCCGGTGCGGGTGACCTCCCCGGTCTCCAGGATGTAGGCGCGGTCGGAGCGGCTGAGCGCCTGCTGCGCGTTCTGTTCCACCAGCAGCACGGTGGTGCCCTGGCTGTTGATCTCGGAGATGATGCGGAAGATCTGCGAGATCACCATGGGCGCGAGCCCCATCGACGGCTCATCGAGCAGCAGCACCTTGGGTCTGGCCATCAGCGCGCGGCCGATGGCCAGCATCTGCTGTTCGCCGCCGGACAGTGTGCCGCCGACCTGATTGCGCCGCTCGGCCAGCCGCGGGAACGTCGTCAGCACCCAGTCGAGCTTCTCGTCATGCTCGGCCTTGGACGGGAACTTCCGTCCATAGCAACCCATTTCGAGGTTCTCGATGATCGTCATGCCGGGGAAGACGCCGCGGCCCTCGGGGGCCTGGATGAGACCATCGGCCACCCGTTTGTGGGCCTTGACCTTGCTGACGTCGACCCCGTCGAACCAGACCGATCCCGAGGTGAGGGACAGCAGGCCCGAGATGGCCCGCATCATGGTGGTCTTGCCGGCACCGTTGGAACCCAGCAGCGTCACCAACTCACCCTCGCGCACGGTCAGCGAAACACCGTGCAGCGCCTTGATCCTGCCGTAGTGCACGACGACATCGCGCACCTCCAGCAGAACCTTGCGGTCGTCGACCTCATGCGAGTTCGTCATCGGGCACTCCCAGATAGGCGGCGATGACCTTCGGGTCCTCGCGGATGTCGGCGGGCAGACCGTCGGCGATCTTGCGGCCGAACTCGAGCACCACGATGCGGTCGGTCACACCCATCACCAACCGCATGTCGTGTTCGATGAGCAGCACGGTGTACCCGTCATCACGGATCTTGCGGATGAGGTCGATCAGCGCCGACTTCTCACTCGGGTTGAACCCGGCGGCGGGCTCATCCAGGCACAGCAGTTTCGGCTCGGTGGCCAACGCCCGGGCGATCTCCAGGCGGCGCTGATCACCGTAGGGCAGGTTCTTGGCCTTCTCCTCGCCGCGGTGCGCGATGCCCACGAAGTGCAGCAGGGCCGCCGACCTCTCGATGGCCGACTTCTCCTCGCGGCGGTGCCGACCCGAGCGGAACAGCGCACCGGGCACCGAGGTGTGGTGCCGCGCATCGGTGCCCACCATGACGTTCTCCAGTGCGGTCATCTCACCGAACAGCCGGATGTTCTGGAAGGTGCGGGCGATGCCGAGGCGGGTGATCTGGTGCCGCTTGATGCGCCCGATCGGCGCGCCGTCGAAGACCACCGATCCCGCACTGGGCCGGTACACGCCGGTGATGGCGTTGAAGCAGGTGGTCTTGCCCGCTCCGTTGGGCCCGATCAGGCCCAGGATCTCGCCGCGCTTGATGTTGAAGGTCACCGCGTCCAGCGCGGTCAACCCACCGAACTTGACGGTCAGATCATTTGTCTGCAGCAGGACTTCGCCCTCGTCGGCCTGTATCTCGCGATGCACACCGGCGATCTCGGCGACATTGTCCTCGAAGCCCTCTGGGGCGGTCATTTGGCCGGCTCCGTGTCCGTCGGGGTGGCCCGCAACAGCTTTCGGGCCGACTTGGCGTACATCAGCAGGTGCTGACGGGCCGGGAACAGGCCCTGCGGACGGAAGATCATCAGGACCACCAGCGCCAACCCGAAGAACAGGTACTTGAGGTTACCCATGTCGATGCCCAGGAAGTGCACACCGAGCAGCCGGTTCGGCAGGTACACGATGATGAACGCACCGAGGATCACGCCGAGCTTGTTGCCCTGCCCGCCGAGCACCACCGCACACAGGAACAGCATCGAGTTGATGATGTTGAAGGTGGGCGGCGCCACGTACTGCACCTGACCGGCGTAGAGCGCTCCGGAGAGCCCGCCGATCGCGGCGCCGATGGTGAACGCCCACAGTTTGAACTTGAATGCGTTGACGCCCATCACCTCCGCGGCGTCCTCGTCCTCGCGGACCGCGATCCAGGCTCGCCCGACGCGGCTGCGTTCCAGATTGCCGACCAGCAGCAGGATGATGATGATCAGGATGAGCCCGAGCCAGAACCACCAGGTGCCGTAGTTGGTGTCGCCGGCGGAATTCGACACCGAGAACACGCCCTGCGGGTGCTGCTCGCTTTCCAGGAAGTGCGGGAACGCGACCTCGTTGAGACCGCGGGGGCCATTGGTGACATCGGCCAGATTGTCGGCGAGCAACCGGATGATCTCGCCGAACCCGAGCGTGACGATGGCCAGGTAGTCACCGCGCAGCCGCAGCGTCGGGGTGCCCAGGATCAACCCGCTGAGCGCCGTGATCGCCATGGCGATCGGCAGGCAGGACAACCACGCCCAGGGCGTGCTGAAGAATCCGGATGCGCTCATCTGATTCCACGGGCTTTCCGGGCTGGTCAGCAGCGCAACCGTGTAGGCACCCACCGCATAGAAGCCGACATAGCCCAGGTCCAGCAGACCTGCTTGTCCGACAACGACATTGAGCCCGATGGCGATGATCGCGATCATCGCGAACTGCGCCATGGTGCCACCGAAGCTGATGCCAGGGGTGTCGACGAAACCGGGCGTGAACAACGGCGAGAGCGCCAGCCCGGCGAACAGCACGATGCCGAACACCCACTTCTGCGGGCGGTTCAGGCCGTCCCACCAGTCCATGACCCGGGCCCAGGCATTGCCGGACTTCGTCGCGTCGCTCATGCGCCCTCCTCGCAGGCTCGGACGCCGCATGAATACCGTCGATTCGCTCCGCAAGCGTCGCTCATACGCCCTCCTCGC
>NZ_MVHJ01000057.1 GCF_002086115.1 Mycolicibacterium bacteremicum | reverse complement strand
GGGGGGGGGGGGGGGGGTGTGTGGGGGGGGGTGTCTCGTTTTGGGGTGTGTGTGTGTTTCCCCTGTGTTTTGGGGGCGGGGGGGGGGGCTGTTTTTGGGTGTGTCGGGGGTGGTGGTCACGTTTTTTGCGGTGGGCAGGCGGGGGGTGTGGGGGCCGGCCCGACCCGGTAGATCGACTTGAGCACCTGATAGGCGGCCAGGCCCTCGGGGCCGAGTTCGCGACCGAGCCCGCTGGCCTTGATACCGCCGAAGGGCGCATTCACGTCGAGTTGGTACTCGTTGACGCCGATGGTGCCGGTGTGCACGGCGCGCGCGATGTCGGTGGCGCGGTCGACATCCTGGGACCACACCGTGCCGCCGAGGCCGAATTCGCTGTCGTTGGCGATGTCGATCGCCTCCTGGTCCGAGCCGTACGGGATGACCGTGAGCACCGGGCCGAAGATCTCCTCCTGGGCGATGCGCGCCGAGTTGTCGACATCGGCGAACACCGTGGGCGCCACGAACCAACCCTGCGGCTGATCGGCCGGGACCGCGCCGCCGGCAACCAGTTTGGCCTCCGACCGACCCACCTCGATGTAGTCCAGCACCCGCTGCTGCTGGCGCCTGCTGACCAGCGGCCCGATATCGGTGGACTTCTGCAGCGGATCACCCACCACCAGCCCGTCGGCCAGCGCGGCGACGGCGTCGACCACCTCGGCGTAGCGCGACCGCGGCGCCAGGATCCGTGAGCTGAGGTGACAGGTCTGGCCGTTGTTCACGAACGAGGCCGAGCGCAGCCCCTTGACGGTGGCATCCAGGTTCGCGTCATCGAGGATGATCGCCGCCGATTTGCCGCCCAGTTCCAGCGTGACGGGCCGCAACAGCCGCCCGCACACCTCGGCGATGGTGCGCCCGGCCGCGGTTGAGCCGGTGAAGGCGACCTTGTCCACCCCCGGATGCGCGACCAGGTGCGCACCGGCCTGCGGCCCGCCGGCCAGCACGTTGAGCACACCGGCCGGCAACCCGGCCTCCTGCGCGGCCTCGGCGAACACCAGTGCGTCGAGCGCGGTTTCGGGGGCGGCCTTGAGTACCAGGGTGGCACCGGCGGCCAGCGCGGGTGCGATCTTCATGGCGGCCAGGGCCTGCGGATAGTTCCAGGGGGTGATCGCGGCGACCACACCGACCGGTTCGCGGCGCACGATGGTGTGCCCGATGGCCGCGGGCCGGGTCTCCTCCTGCGCGCCGTGTTCGATCAGGTCGGCGTAATAGCGCAGCAACAGCGCCGGATACAGCCCGTTGGCGCCCCTGGACAACCGGATCGGCATCCCGTTCTCACGTGAGCACAGCTGTTGGGTGTCCGCCCCGCGCTGGTGCAGGGCATCGGCGAACCGGCGCAGGGCCGCGGCCCGCTCGGCCGCCGGGGTGTGCTGCCAGCCGGGCAGCGCGGCCCGCGCCGCGGCCACCGCGGCATCGATCTCGGATTCGGTTGCCGCCGAACCCAACCCGAGCTGCTCCTCGGTGGCGGCCTCGATGACCGGAGTCGCCTGCGACGCGGTGCGGAACTCGCCGCCGATGAAGAGGGATGCGGTGCTCATGGTGCGCTCCTGGGGTCGGTGGTGGATTCGAACAGCACACCCGCGGCGATGAGGCGGTCGATCTCGGCGAGATCCAGCCCGAGCGCCCGGTGCGCGATATCGCGGGTGTGCTCCCCTGCCGTCGGGGCCGGGCGGAGCTCGCCGCGCGGGATCCGGCGGTACGGCGCGGGGCCGGTCTCACTGGGCATCGGGTCGTCGAACAGCGGATGCTCCAGATCCTGGTAGAGCGAACGGAATTGGAGCTGCACATCGTCGAGGACATCGGCCGGCCGATTCATCGGCCCGGCCGGGATGCCGGCCCGTTGGAGTTGCTCGGTGAGCTCGTGCTTGTCCCGGCCACTGGTGTAGGCACCCAGGATGGCCGACAGCGCACCACCCTCGGCGGGCAGGTCGATACCGATCAGGGCCGCCAACGCCGCCCGGTCGGATTGATCGCGCACCGAGATGACGCACCATTCGTCGTCACCGGCACAGGGACACACCGCGTGCACGGCCGGATCCTCGGTCAGCGGCAGTCCGGACTGGGCGGCGGCCTCGGCGACATAGGCCACCGCGAGTTGATTGACCGCCACCTCGGCCTGCGAGATGTGCACGTGCGCACCGGTGCCGGTGCGTTCCCGTCCGATCAACGCCGCCAGGGTGGCGATCGCGGTGATCCTCGCCGCGACGTGATCGGGGAAGATCGTGGTGGCGTCGAAGAATCCTGCAGAACTGTCCTTCTGAACTCCGGGAGCCCGCCAGAGCCGGGTGACACCGGTGGTGGCCCGCACCAGCGGCCCGTAGCCCATCTGGGCGCTCCACGGCCCCCGGTCGCCGAAGGCGCTGCTCTCGGCCAGTACCAGCCGGGGGTTGAGCTCCTGCAGCTTGTCGAAGGAGAAACCCAGCGCTGCAAGCGTTCCCGGCTTGAAGTTGGCGAATACCACGTCGGCCCGGCTGACCAGTTTGGCGAAGATCTGGGCGCCCTCGGGACTGCGCAGGTCCAGCCCGAAGCTGAGTTCGTTGCGGTGGGTCAGCGCCCACGACGAACTCATCGCCTGCCCGGGCGCGGTCTGGCGCAGGCCGTCCGGATAGGCAGCGCTCTCCACCTTCACCACGCGCGCACCCAGGTCCGCGTACAACCGCCCGAGTTCACCGCCGGCGACGATGACACCGAGGTCCAGGATCCGCAGTCCGTCGAACGGCCGCGTCCCCTGCTTCTGCGGTCGGCCCAGCGCGTTGGCATCATGGCGCCATCGCGCGGCCGCGTCGCGGGAGGCGGGGGCGCGCAGCCCGACATGGCGACCATCGACGACGAACGGGCCCACCGGCACCGTCACGGTGGCGCCGTCACCGACCGGCAGCGGCGCCAATGCGCCGACAGCGCGGAAGTGCTCGGAGGCCAGCGCCTCGGCAGGTGTCTGCACGGCAGCGATCGGCACGCCGCGGGACTGCCCCTGCTTCACCAGATCGGCCATCGCCTGATCGGCGAACAGCGCGCCGATGAGTGAGTTCAGCTGATCGGTGGCGGCGAAGCGCGCGGCGATCGAGTCGAACCTGGGGTCGGTGAACTCCGCGGGCTCACCGAGCCAGGCCCGCATGCCGCGCCACTGCCGCGCCGAGAGTAGACAGATGCGCACATATCCGTCGGCGCACCGGAAGGTCGGGTAGATCTGCTGGTTCCGGGGGCGTCCGCGCCACCCGCCGGTGCGTTTCAGACCGGACGCCGCCTGCCCCTGGGAGCCGAAGGGCGGATCCAGGGCCTGCACCACGGCTTCGAACCGGGAGAAGTCGATGTGGTCGCCGCCGCCGTGGCGCAGTCGGTGGTAGTAGGCCGCCAGCACCGCCCAGGCCGCCTGGGCCGCGGCGGTGGCCGACGCGATGCCCACCGGCGGCAGCACCGGCGTCCCGGTGGCCGGGCCCGAGCGCGACAGCGCAGTCGACATCGCGTAGAAGACGGCGTCGGTACCGTGCCAGTCCCGGTACGGCCCGTCGGTCCCGAAGTCGGTGACCGTCATGGCGACGAGGTCGGGGTGGCGGTCGGCGAGATCGGCGGCGGTGGCGCCGAAGGCGGGCGCGAGGTGACCGCCGTCGACGAGGATGTCCGCACCGGCGACCAACTCGTCGAACCGGCGCCGGTCGGCGTCGTCGGCGGGATCGAGGGTGACGCACCGTTTGTTGGCGTTGTCCAGGGTGTGCGGGACACTGACCGTACCCACCAGGGGCGGCGCGTGCCGGTCGTCGGCACCGTCGGGCACCTCGATCTTGAGGACGTCGGCGCCCAGGTCGGCGAGCAGCCGGGTCACCGCCGCGGCGGCCGGTCCGGCGAGGTCGAGGACCCGCACCCCACCCAGCAGCACCTGCCCGGCCGTCACCGCGTCATCTTCCGCACGCCCGACACCATAGCGCGTCAGTTCGCTAACTAAGGTAGACAACCGCTGCACGTACACTGACAGACGATGTCTGACGCCGGCGCGGTGGTTTCACCGATCGATTCACCTGCCCATCCGCTGGTTGGGCAGCTTTCGGCGTTGCAGCACTTCCGGGTGTACGTCGACGTCGCCATCGTCATCGTCGTGCTGGTGGCCACGAACCTCGTCGCGCACTTCACCACTGCGTGGGCGAACATCGCAATCGTCCCCGCGGCCGCCGTCGGGCTGGTCATCCTGGTGCGCTCACGCGGCTTGTGCTGGTCCGAGCTAGGCCTGGGCCGCGAGCAGTGGCGTTCCGGTGCCGGATATGCGCTGGCCGCCGTCGGGATCGTGCTCGCCGTGATCGCGATCGGCGTCGCGCTGCCGTGGACCCGACCGATGTTCATGAACAACCACTACGCGACGCTGTCCGGGGCATTGATCGCGTCGATGGTGATCATTCCGCTACAGACGGTCATCCCAGAGGAGATCGCGTTCCGCGGCGTCCTGCACGGTGCCATGGACCGCGCCTGGGGATTCCGCGGGGTGGCGGCCGCCGGGTCACTGCTGTTCGGGCTCTGGCACATTGCCAGCTCGTTCGGATTGACCAGTGGCAACGTCGGTTTCACCCGGATCCTGGGCGGCGGTGTGTTCGGCATGGTGGCCGGCGTGGTGGGCGCGGTGATCGTCACGGGCGCGGCGGGTTTCGTGTTCACCTGGCTGCGGCGACGCAGCGGCAGCCTGATCGCGCCGATCGCGCTGCACTGGTCCCTCAACGGGATGGGCGCCCTCGCGGCGGCGCTGGTGTGGCACGCCTCGAGCTGACCGTCCTCACCCCGTGTGCTCCAGGTCCACCGGGAACAGACAGATATCGGCGAGCTCATCGAGCGACACCGGCAGCACCCGCGCCAAGGCCGCCACGGTGGTGAAGGCCGGCGTCGCCAACCGACCGGTCTCGATCTTGCGCAACGTCTCCGGGGAGATACCGGCCGACGCGGCCACCTCGGTCAGGGTCCGTTCACCACGGGCATGGCGGAGCTGTTCGCCGATGCGTTTACCGGCGGCGAGCTGTTCGGCGGTCAGCGGAAGGCGCACCATACGGCCAGCCTAGCGTGCGCGGTATGAAAATACCGGATTCGTCGGCTAGGGTGAGGTTTACAACCGGTATTTTCATACCGATACCGAACGATCGAAATGAGGCACAGCCGACCCATGGTGGAACTGAAGACACCCCAGGAAATAGCGGCGATGGCGGTCACCGGCGCGTTCATCGCCGAACTGCTCGACGACCTGGCCGGCCGGGCCCGCCCTGGAGTGAATCTGCTCGATCTCGAACACCGGGCCCGTGACCTGATCGCCGAACGGGGCGCACAATCCTGCTACTGGGATTACGCCCCGTCCTTCGGTCGCGGGCCGTTCCGCAACGTCATCTGCCTGTCGGTCAACGACGCGGTACTGCACGGCCTGCCCCACGACTACGTGCTCGCCGACGGCGACCTGCTGAGCATGGACATCGCCGTCTCGATCGACGGCTGGGTGGCCGACTCGGCCCGCAGCATCATCGTCGGCACCCCGCGCGCCGACGACCGCCGACTCATCGAGGCGACCGAACGCGCACTGGAGGCCGGAATCGCCAAGGCACGGGCGGGGAATCGGCTCGGCGACATCTCCGCGGCCATCGGCGCGGTGGCCGCCGATTACGGCTACCCGGTCAACACCGACTTCGGTGGACACGGGCTCGGCCGGACCATGCACGAGGACCCGCACGTGCCCAACATCGGCCGCGCCGGCCGCGGACTGAAGCTGCGTCCCGGACTGACATTGGCCTTGGAGCCGTGGCTGGCCGCCGGCACCGACCGCATCGTCTACGACGCAGACGGGTGGACCATCCGGTCGGCCGACGGCTCCCGCACCGCGCACAGTGAACACACCATCGCCATCACCGACGGAGCGCCGCGGGTGCTCACGGTGCGCGGGTGACCGCGATCAGCTGCGCTTGGTCACCATGCCGACGATCCACAGCAGGATCACCGAGCCCAGGACCGCGGTGAACAAGGTGAACCACCATCCACCACCGGCAGTGTCGAGGAAGAAGCTCAGCAGGAATCCGCCGATGAGCGCGCCGATGATGCCGATGACGATGTTCATCAGAATCCCGGAGCCGCTGCCCTTGACGATCTTCCCGGCGATCCAGCCGGCGATGGCTCCGATGATGATGTAGCCGATCCAGCCCACGCTCGTCTGCGTGGTCGAGCGGGCCAGAAATTCCGTTGCGGCCAACATGTCCATATCCGAACTCCTGCCTCGATGTCCCGGAACGGGCTCCCATGGATGGGATGCCCGGGCCCTTTCGGCCGGGCTGTGTTCCGGTGTACCCCGGCCAGGTAACGATCACGCCCGCGAAACGGGCACGATCGCCCCGTCATCGGGTCAGGCCGGCGGCAACATCCCCGGTGCGGTGTTCGGATCGACCGGTACCGGCACGCCGACTCCCGGCCGCGGCGGCGGGGGCGGGGGCGGCGACCACGGCCGGATGGACTGCGCCAGCGTCACCGCCGCGGCCTTGTCCACCGGATTGTTGGCCGTTCCCAGCCACACCACGAACCACCGCTCGGGGGCACGCTGACCGCGGGTGCCCGCGGCCACCGGCGCGCCGACCACACCGGACCAGATCTGCCCGGTGGGCTTGTTGGTGTCGGTGAACTTCACCTCGTAGTAGGACGCGGCGCCGGACAGGTCGCCGGCGGTCAGCGGGGTGTTCTCCTGACCCAGCCGGGTGCCCGGGAACGGCATGAAGAACTCACCCATGTCGGAGGCCAACCGGGTCGCAGCCTTGGCGTTGTCGGCCTCTGAGCCGGCGAACAGCTTCAGATCGAGCCTGCCGAGCAGCACGCTGGTGTCGTTGGGCGGCTGTTCGGTCCCGGCCGGGGGAATCTTCGTCAGCAGCGCCTGACCGTAGGACAGCTGCGTGGCGTCGGCGACCTGCCACCCTTCGGGCACCACGTAGCTGAAGCCGCCGGCCGCGTTGTCGACGCGGCCCGGTTCGGGCGCGGGCGGCGGAGGCGGCGCGTTCGGATCGACCGGCGGCGCGTTCGGGTCCGCGGGCGGCGGAGGCACGCCGGGCGGCAGTGGTGCCGGCGGGGCCCCGGGCGGCGTGCTTAACGCGGTCACCGTTTGCCCATTCCCGGGGGGACCCCAACGCCAAGGGGCGGGGGCCGCAGCGCCCCGGCCCCATTCATCGCTGAGCGTCTGTCCAGAT
>NZ_MVHJ01000056.1 GCF_002086115.1 Mycolicibacterium bacteremicum | reverse complement strand
GGGCGGTGCGGGGCGGGGCGGTTGGGGCGTCTGCGCAGCGCCGGCCGGTTCGTCGGTGAGCACGACGACGTCGTTCGGAGAACTGTTGGTGCTCATATCGCCATCTCAGTCGGTGCAGCTGGGCGCCGCCGTTGCACGGTTCGGCGGCCATGTTACCCGCCCGTAGCGGTGGCCCCCTGGGCCTGCGCAGGCAGCCCGACGCGCTGCTCGATCCGCAGTGTCCGCGTCATCAGATCATCGCGGTGCGCGGGATCTTCATCCCGAGCGACAGCGCGCCGGCGAGCTCGCGGGCGGTGTCGTAGTCGAACACCACGTGCCCGGACAGCACGTCGACATCACGTTTGTAGCGCTGCAGCGGGCTGGACAGGAAGTGGATGCTGGCCCCGCCGGCGCCCATCAGGTCGGCGATGACGGCCCTGGACTCCGCGACGATGTGGGCCGCGGCCAGCCGGGCCTGCGCGCGCACCGGCTTCTCCACACTGTCCCCGGTGCCGACGATGGTCTCGATCTCGCCGACTGTGTCGGCCAGCAGACCGCGCACGGCGCGCAGGCGCACCTGGGCGCCGGCCAACCGGGCCTGCGCGATCGGCTTGTCCTTCTGCATCACGCCCTCGTAGGCCAGCACCCGTTCGGCGAGGCGCTGGGCGAAGACCTCGGTGACCCGCTCGGCGCTGCCCAGGGCGGGCATCGCCGACAGCAGGGCCAGGGCCGGGACCATCGGCCAGCGGTAGGTGGCACTGTCGTGCAGACCCGCGCCCGGCGCGGTGCCTGCGTAGATGTCGGTGACCTTCACCAGCCGGTAGTCGGGCACGAACACATCGGTGGCCACGGCGTCGTTGGAGCCGGTCGCCCGCATACCGTCGGTGTGCCAGACGTCCTCGACGGTGACCTCGGTGGCCGGCAGCAATGCCAGGGCCGGGTAGAGCCCGTCATCGGGACCGCACAGCGCGGCCACGATGATCCAGTTGGCGTGCATCACCCCGGTGGCCCAGGACCAGCGGCCGGTGAGCCGGATACCGCCGTCGGCGGGCAGGCCGCGACCGGTCGGTGCCAGCGGCGCCGGGGCCAGGAACGGCCGGTCGGCGAAGGCCTCCTGCTGGGCCCGTTCGCCGAAGAGCGCCAGCATCCAGTTGTGCAGGGTGAGGAAGCCGATGGTCCATGCGCTGGAGGTGCATCCGTGTGCCATCCGCCGAACCGGGTCCAGCAGGGCCGGAAACGGTGCCTGGATGCCCCCGTAGGCCGCCGGAACCAGTAGATCGGTGAAACCGGTGGCGGTCAGGTCGGCGATCGTTTCATCGGGCAGCCGGCGCAGCGTCTCGGCCTCCTCGGCGCGCTGGGCCAACGCCGCCACGAACTCGTCGGTGATCAGGCCGCGGGCCTGGAGGGTCGTCATGCCCTGCAAGCTACCATACCTTTTGGTATGGAAACCTCAGCGGGCGAGCATGAGGTCCAGGAAGCGTTCGCTCTGCGAGGTCAGCCGGGTATCGGGCGCGTGGCCGGACAGGTGCAGGAAGCCGATGCCGACGGCGAAGGTGGCGTTGGCGCGCAGGTCGGCGTCCTCGGCGTCGAAGCCGACGTCGGAGAAGGCCTTGCGGACGGCGCCCAGGATGCGGCGGTCGGCGGCCCGCACGCTGTCGGCGACGGTGTCGTCGGTGCGCGCCCACTCCCGCATGGCCCGTTCCAGGGTCCAGTGCCGCGGGCTGACCAGCGAGGCCATCATCTGCGCCAGCCGGTCGCGGGGCGGCAGCTCGTCGACGGCCTCGATCTGGCGCCGGTCCTCGTCGCGCAGATCGCGCCAGCCGTCGATCAGGGCGGTGCGATAGCTGGGCATGCCGTCGAAGTGCCAATAGAAGCTGCCCTTGGTGACGCCGAGGCGCTGACAGAGCCGATCGATTTTGAGGGATTTGAGACCGTCCTCAGCGAGGATCGTGTAGCCGGCCTGCAGCCAGTCGTCCGTGGTCAGACGGTTGCCGGACGGCGTGTTGGCGGGCGTCATGACCGGCAGCCTACGGCGGCGCGCCGGTGGCCCTGACTTTCTGTAGCCGTTGGCGCCATGTTTTACTGCAACCTGCGACAACTGAATTCTCGGTCCGCTCCACGATCCGTCATCGGACTACGGCGAGCGGACGCGGATACCGCAGTGCAAAGACGCACTGCGGTATCTCTGGGTGACGGGGACGTAACGTCATCGAGGGTCGGGCGGGACCGTGATCAATACAGAGTTGGGAAGAAATTAGATGCAGAACGTTTTGAGCCGGTGGATGCGCCGGATCGGGGCCGCTGCTGCGGCCGCGCTGGTCGTGCCTGGCGCGATCGCTCTTGCTGGTGAGACGGCCACCGCCGGTGCCTTCTCCCGCCCCGGACTTCCGGTGGAATACCTGATGGTGCCGTCGGCCGGTATGGGCCGCGACATCAAGATCCAGTTCCAGAGCGGTGGCGAGAACTCGCCGGCCGTGTACCTGCTGGACGGTCTGCGTGCGCAGGATGACTTCAACGGCTGGGACATCAACACCCAGGCCTTCGAGTGGTTCCTGGACTCCGGCCTGTCGGTGGTCATGCCCGTCGGTGGTCAGTCGAGCTTCTACGCCGACTGGTACGCCCCGGCCCGTAACAAGGGTCCGACCGTGACCTACAAGTGGGAGACCTTCCTGACCCAGGAGCTCCCGGCCTACCTGCAGGCCAACAAAGCCGTCAAGCCCACCGGCAGCGCCGCGGTCGGTCTGTCCATGGCCGGTTCCTCGGCCCTGAACCTGGCCACCTGGCACCCGCAGCAGTTCATCTACGCCGGTTCGATGTCGGGCTTCCTGAACCCCTCCGAGGGCTGGTGGCCGTTCCTGATCAACATCTCCATGGGTGACGCCGGTGGCTTCAAGGCCGACGACATGTGGGGCAAGACCCAGGATCCCAACAGCGGTTGGAAGCGCAACGACCCGATGGTCAACATCCCGACCCTGGTGGCCAACAACACCCGCCTGTGGGTCTACTGCGGTAACGGCCAGCCCAACGAGCTCGGTGGCGGCGATCTGCCCGCGACCTTCCTCGAGGACCTGACCATCCGCACCAACATCACCTTCCGCGACAACTACCTGGCCGCGGGCGGTAGCAACGGTGTCTTCAACTTCCCGGACAACGGCACGCACAACTGGGCGTACTGGGGCCGGGAGCTGCAGGCCATGCTGCCCGACCTGCAGCGTGTGCTCAAAGGCTGATGCGCTGAACTGAGCCAGAGAAATCCCCCCGCGGCTTCGGCCGCGGGGGGATTTTCTTTTGCCCCGTATCGGGGCCCACGGCAGACGATGCGCCCGCCCAGCAGAACGCCCGCCCCGGGCTGTGCTCCGACCGACGTCGGGGCGCCCGGGGCGGGCGTTATGTGCTACGCGATGGTCGCGTGGACTACTTCAGCTCGGAGGACGACAGCCCCAGCAGGCGGCGGGCCACGACGAGCTGCTGGATCTGCTGGGTCCCCTCGAAGATGTCCAGGATCTTCGAATCGCGGGCCCACTTCTCCAGCAGTGACTGCTCCGAATAGCCCACCGTGCCGGCCATCTCGACGGCCTTGAGCGTGATGTCACTGCCCACCCTGGCCGCCTTGGCCTTGCCCATCGAGGCTTCCTTGGAGTTCGGGATCTTGTTGTCGGCCTGCCACGCCGACCGCACGGTCAGCAGGTAGCCGGACTCCCACTCGGCCTCCATCCGCAAAAACTCCGCGGCGGCGGCACTCTGGGCGTGGGCCGGCTTGTCGTAGGAGATCTCGATACCGGCCTCGGTGAGGATGACCCGCAGTTCCTCCAGGGCGGCACGGGCGACGCCGACGGCCATCGCCGCGACGATCGGCCGGGTGTTGTCGAAGGTCTCCATGACCCCGCCGAAGCCCTTGTCCACCTTGACTTCCGGATCCCCGAGCAGGTTCTCCTTGGGGATGCGGGCGTTCTCGAACCGGATGGCCGCGGTGTCGGAGGCCTTGATGCCCAGCTTGTGCTCGAGGCGTTCCACCGTCACACCGGGGTGTTCGCGCGGCACGATGAACGACTTGATGGCCGCGCGGCCCAGCGACTTGTCCACCGACGCCCACACCACGATGTGGCTGGCCCGCGAACCGGCGGTCACATAGATCTTCTCGCCGTTGATGACGTACTCGTCACCGTCGAGTACCGCGGTGGTGGTCACCGCCGCCGAGTCCGAACCGAAGCTCGGCTCGGTGATGGCCATCGACGCCCACACCTTGCCGAGCCGGTCGAGCTGTTCCTTGGTCGCCACGCTGGAGATCGCGGCGTTGCCCAGGCCCTGATAGGGGATCGACAGCAGCAGCGCCACGTCGCCCCAGGACACCTCGAGGGCGTTGACCAACGCGGACATGTTGGCGCCGTTGATGTTCGTCTTACCGTCGACGTCACCGCCGCCCACACCGTCGGCGCCGGCGAAGGAGATGGTCTTGGCCGCCGAGATGCCCTCGAACAGGGTGGCCAGGGTGTCGAGTTCGACCGGGTAGGCGTGCTCGGAGAGGTCGTACTTGCGGGAGATGGGTCGCAGCATCTCGGCCGCGCCCTGGTGTCCCTTTTCGATGACTGCGCGCAGCTTGCGCGGCATTTCGAGATTGATTGCCATGATTAAGCCTTTCGGAGGAGAGCCGGGCTGCTAGAGGACGACGACACCCTCGGCGACGCCCAGGGCCCGCAGATCGCGGTACCAGCGCTCGACCGGGTGTTCCTTGGTGTAGCCGTGACCGCCGAGCAACTGCACGCCGTCCAGGCCGATCTGCATGCCCTTGTCGGTGGCGATTCGCTTGGCCAGCGCGGCTTCTCGGGCGAACGACAGGCCCTGCTCGGCCCGCGAGGCGCCGCGCCAGGTGATCAGCCGCAGCCCGTCGAGTTCGATGGCGATGTTGGCGGTCATGAACGCCACGGCCTGCCGGTGGGCGATCGGCTCACCGAAGGCGGTGCGTTCCTTGACATAGGGCACCACGTAGTCGAGCACGGCGTGCGAGGTGCCGACGGCCAGTGCGGCCCAGCCCAATCGGGAGTAGGCGATGGCCTCCGAATAGTCCTCGTCGGAGGCGCCGTCCTCGCCGAGCCGGTTGTGCAGCGGCACCGCGACATCGTCGAGGGCGATCCGCCCGATGGCGGCGGCGCGCACACCCATCGACGGGTCGGCCTCCACGGTCAGGCCCGCGCTGGCGGATTCGACGATGAACAGCGCCGGCTTGCCGTTGAGCTGGGCGGCGATGATGAACAGTTCGGCGTCGGCGGCGGCCGGCACCAGGGATTTCACCCCGGACAACCGGTAGCCGCCGGGGGTGCGCACCGCCGTCGTCTTCAGCGCGGTCGGGTCGAACAGCGCGTGCGGTTCGGTGATCGCCAGGCAGGCCTGCGGCACCTTCTCGCCGGCGAACTCGGGCAGGTAGGTGGCCTGCTGGTCGGCGCTGCCCCAGTGGGTGAGCGCCGAGGCGACACCGGCGGGGGCCAGGATCGGCAGGGCCAGACCCATATCGCCGTAGGCCAGTGCCTCGGCGACCAGCGCACCGGTGATGGTGCTGCGGTGCTCGGCGATCCCGTCGAAGTTCTCCGGGATGCTCAGCGAGGTCACGCCGATCTCGGCGGCCTTGGCGATCAGGTCCGGCGGGTAGGTCGCGGCGGCGTCGGCATCATGGGCGGCCGGGCGCAGGATCTCCTCGGCGAACTCGGCCACCGTCTCGACGATCATCTTCTGGTCGTCATCGGGGGTCAGATCGAAGTAGTCGGATTCCTTCGGCGTGAGCCGGGTGGGGGAGCCGCCGATGTTCTGGATCCGCTTGAACTGACGGGTCCCGGCGCCGACGGCGGAGAACGCCGTCTTCACCCCATAGCGCAGGCCCTTGTTCAGCGGGTCGCGCAGGCCGTAGCGGTCCAGGAATTCCTGGCCGACCAGCGGGGTGAGCAGCGCGATGCCGATGTCGGTGGCGGTGCGCTTGTGCTTCTGCAGCCCGACGGCGCTCTCCGGGCCGGTGCGCTTGGAACGGGATTCGAGTTGGGTCATCACAGCCTCGCGATGGTTGGGGACGACGGCGATTGCGTCGTGAACGCTATCTTACTCCAGAGTAAGATAGCCGGAGGCTGTTACCAACGTCACACTATGGCGAGCCGGTCGCGCACCGCCTCGTGCAGGTGGCCGTTGGTGGCCAGCGCGCTGCCGCCGTGCGGCCCCGGCTGACCGTCCACGCTGCTGAACTCCCCGCCCGCCTCCCGGATCAGGATGTCCAGCGGCGCGATGTCCCAGACCTTGACCTCCGGCTCACAGGCGATGTCGACCGCGCCCTCGGCCACCAGGCAGTAGGACCAGAAGTCGCCGTAGGCGCGCACCCGCCACACCTCATCGGTCAGCGCCAGGAACCGGTCGCGGCGGTCATCCCACCCGGTCGTCAGATCGGAGTAGGACAGGCTCGCCGCGGACAGCTCGTTGACCCCGGAGACCCGGATGCGGCGCTGCCGGCCGGCGAAGGAGGTGTGCGCGCCCAGGCCCTGCCCGGCCCACCACCGACGGCCCAGCGCCGGCGCGCTGATGACGCCGACGGTGGGTACGCCGTCGTCGACGAGGGCGATCAGCGTGCACCACACCGGGACGCCGCGGACGAAGTTCTTGGTGCCGTCGATCGGATCGAGCACCCACACCCGGCCGGTGCCCGAACCCGTCAAAGGTGTTGCGCCGCCGAACTCTTCGCCGAACACGTCGTCATCGGGACGGGCCTGGGTCAGGGTGGCGCGCAGGGCTTCCTCGGCGCCCTTGTCGGCATCGGTGACCGGCGTGAGATCCGGTTTCGTCTCGATCGCAAGGTCCAGGGCGCCGAAGCGGTCCATGGTCAGGGCGTCGGCCTGATCGGCGAGTTGCAGGGCCAGGGCCAGATCATCGGAGACGGATGTCATGCCCGAATGCCTACCATGGTCGTGTGGTCGAATTCGCGATGATCCTGCTGTTGGTCGGCGCCCTGGTCCTGATAGCCGGACCCTGGATCCGCAAGCGCGCCGCCGGCGGTGCCGCGGGCGGTCGGCCCGGTGGTGGTTTGGGTGGTGGCTTCGGCGGCGGGCGCGGTGCGAACATGGCGCCCGGCACGCTGCTGGTCACCGGCGTCAGCCCACGTCCCGACGAGGTCGGCGAGCAGTTCGTCACCATCAGCGGTGTCATCAACGGCCCGACGGTCAACGAACACGTGGTGTACCAGCGGATGATCGTCGATGTCGACCAGTGGCCCACCATCGGCCAGCTGATCGACGTCGTCTATTCGCCGAAGAACCCGGACAAGTGGGGTTTCGCACCCTTGGACGCGCCGGCTCAGTAGTCCCACACGGTAGGGACGAATCGAAAAGCGCCGCCGACGGCCGCAACGTGGCAGACCGACG
>NZ_MVHJ01000055.1 GCF_002086115.1 Mycolicibacterium bacteremicum | reverse complement strand
GGTGCCGAGTTCGGCGGTGGCGGTGATCGCCCACTTCAGATCGCCGTCGCCGGTGGCCGTGAAGCTCGCGAATTCTATTGTGCCGTCGTCCTCGTTGAGGGTGGTCCGGATGATCGGGTCACACCGGTCATCGAGTATCACGGCACGGTGCAGCACCAGGTTGTCGACGCTGTGGTCGGAGCCGTAGGTCTCCCTGGCTGCCGCCAGCGCCATCTCGACGTACACGGCGCCGGGCACGATGACGCTGCCCTGCACGCGATGACCGTCGAGGAACGCATGGGAGACGGTGCTGAGCTCCACCTCCCACGCGGGGTGTACCCCACGCACGGGCTGGCCGAGCAACGGGTGCACCGGCGTGTAGAACAGCGCCTCGTCGACCTCGTAGTTGTCGTACCAGTACCGCTTCGTCTGCCACGGGTAGTGCGGGATCTTGACCGGGCGCGCTGCGCCGTCGGGATGTATCCGGTCCCAGGCCACCTCGTGACCGGCATTGTGCAGAGCACCCAGACAGGTCAGCAGCGTGCGAACATCGTCGTGGTCGCGGCGCTGCGCGGCCAGCACCGAGATCCGCTGCGCACCGGCGGTTTCCAGAATCGACGCGGCCAGCACCGGGTGCGGTCCCAGCTCGACGAAATGTGTGTAGCCGTCGTCGAGCATCTGCGCCAGGGCCGGCTCGAAAAGGACGGTGGCCCTGGTGTTCTGCCACCAGTACGCGGCACCGGCGGCATAGTCTGTCAGCAGCTCGCCGGTGACGGTGGAATACAGCGGCAGCTGCGCGGGCTGCGCGGACAGACCCTCGAACGCGGTGAGCAGATCGTCCTTCACCGCGTCCATGTAGTGGGTGTGATAGGGCACCTTCACGGCCAGATACCGGTTGAATATCTGCGCCTCGTCCAGTTGCCGGGCGATGTCTTCCAGGACGTCACCGTCGCCGGCGACCGTGACGGCGGACGGGCTGTTGACCGCGGCCACCGACACCCGGCGACCGAACTCGTCGAGCACCTTCTCGTCGATGGTCTGCATCAATGTCTCGGCGGACAGTCCTACCGCCAGCATCCGGCCCTGCCCGCTGGTGCGCTGCTGCAGCCGGCTGCGGTGATAGATGACCCGAACGGCCTGCTCGAAGGTCAACAGGCCGGCGAGATGATGTGCAGCGACTTCTCCTGCGCTGTGGCCGATCACGGCATCCGGGACGATGCCGAACTCCGCGAGCTGGGCGGCCAGCGCAATCTGGATCGCGAAGTTGGCCGGTTGGGCGATCTCGGTGTCGGCCATCCGCGACTGCGCCTCGTCGCGGCGCAGCTCCTCGATCAGCGACCAGTCGGCGTAGCGGGACAGCTCGCGGTCGGTTCGCCGGATGCTCTCGGTGAACACCGGGAGCACGCCGAGCAGCCCCCGGCACATCCGCCACCACTGCGGTCCCATACCGGTGCACACAAAGGCCAGTTTCGGTGTGCCGGAGCCGATCCGGCTCGTCTCGATGGAACCGCCTTCGGCCAGCGCACGCAGCTGCTCGCGGGCGTCGGCGAGATCCTCGGCGATGAACGTGTGCCGGTGACTCAGATGCGCGCGGCGCCGGGACAGGGTGTATCCCAGGTCGGCCAGCGACACCTCGGGGTGCGCCTGCAGGTGCTCGGCCAGCCGGCCCGCGGTGGCCGCCAGGGCATCCTCGCTGCGAGCCGATATCGGGAGCACAGCCAGCGGCAGTGCGCCCTCGGCCATCTCGGCAGAGGTGGCCGCCGCGGGCGGCTCGGAATCTACAGCCGCGGGCGGCTCGGACGGTTCAGCCGCGGGCGGCTCGGCGAGCACGACGTGGGCATTGGTGCCGCCGAATCCGAAGGAGTTCACCCCCGCGATGCGACGCTCGGTCTGCGGGAATGGCCGCCCCGTGGCCGGGATGTCGAGGTTGAGTTCGGAAAGCGATACGTGCTGGGTCGGATTGCGCAGGTGCAGGTTCGCCGGGATGAACCCGTGCTTGACCACCAGCGCGGCCTTGATCAACCCGGCGACGCCCGCACCGGCCTCCAGGTGGCCGATATTGGTCTTGACCGACCCGATCACCAGCGGTTCGCCGGCGGGGCGGCCGGAGGTCAGCGCCCCGGCCAGGGCGCGCATCTCGATGGGGTCGCCGACCGGTGTGCCGGTGCCGTGCGCCTCTACGTAGCCGATCTGCCCCGGGTCCAGGTCCGCGCGCCGTAACGCGGTGCGGATCGCCGCCTCCTGGGCGTCCTCGCGCGGCACGGTGATGCCGTCGGTGTGGCCGTCCTGGGAGACCGCGGTGCCCAGGATCTGCGCGTAGATGTCGTCGCCGTCCGAAACCGCCTGCGTGAGGGGTTTGATGACGACGACTGCACCGCCCTCACCGCGCGCGTAACCGTCGGCCGAATCGTCGAATGCCCGGCTGCGGCCCTGCGGGCTGAGGAATCCGCTGCGCGATTCGGCGATCGCGGTGTTCGGACCGACCATGATGTTGACCCCGCCGGCGACGGCAAGGTCGCATTCGCCGTTCCAGATGCTCTGAGCGGCAAGATGAACGGCGACCAGGGAGCTCGAACACGCGGTGTCGATCGTCATGCTGGGGCCACGGAAGTCGAAGGCGTGTGAGATGCGGTTGGCCAGCATCGTCATCATCATCCCGGTGGCCGAGTGCGGCTTGAACCGGTAGCGGCTGGTGCGGCCCTGATTCTGCAGGAGTTGGTAGTCGAGGGTGAACCCGCCGACGAAGACCCCGACATCACTGCCCGCCAACCCGTCGACCGGAATCCCACCATCCTCGAATGCCTGCCAGGTGACCTCCAACAGCAGGCGCTGCTGGGGATCGAGGGAATGCGCCTCGCGCGGCGAGATGCCGAAGAACTGCGGGTCGAACTGGTCGATCTCGGCGAGGAACCCGCCGCGACGGGTCACCACCTTGCCCATCTTCGCCGGGTTCGGGTCGTGATAGCGGGCGGCATTCCACCGCGTCGCCGGGACCTCGCCGGTGGCGTCCACCTCGTTGCAGAGCATCCGCCAGAAGCTGTCCGCGGATTCGGCACCGCCGGGGAAACGGCATCCGACCCCGACGATCGCCAGGGGTTCGCGGTGGTTGGGCAGTCGATCGGTCACGGGCATCGGTACTTTCTCGCGGCGCTACACGGCTCCAGTGGGATTCGTCGCCGCGACGGGGTTGGATGGGTACCCCGATCCCCTTTTATGTACCGGTGTCCATGGCGATCAGCTCGGCTGCAGCGCCGGGGACCGGGTGATGATCCAGTCACCGCTGATCGGGTTGACGGCCTGCTCCCGGCGGTAGGTGTTGCGCAGTTCCCGCAACAACGCGTCGCGTTGCCATTCCTGGACCTGGCGCACAACACGATCGTCGTCGAACGTGCCGGACGTCGCCGCCAGCACCGTCTCGACGAGTTGCCCGGCTATCTGCCGCAAAAGCCGGCTGTTGGCCGCGAACTGCGCGTCGAAGTCCGACCTCGGCGCCATCATCGCGTGGTGCAGGGTGACCATGAAGTCCAACGGTGCGTACAGGTCCAGGAACGGCACCGTGGCGTCGGCGTCCGACACCGCGGCCCACTCCCGGAAGAACCGCTGCATCCGATTGCTGAGCGCGATCAGTCCCTCGAGTTCGGGGACGAACTCCGGATCGTCGGTCAGCCGCACGTACCGGTCGTTCATGTAGAGCATCCCGATGAAGCCCCAGTAGAAACCGATGTCCCAGATCACCTTCGCCGACATCACGGCGGGGGTGCCCATCAGCACGTACTGGTCCTGGTAGATCGCCAGCCACATCTCGGTGAGCGAACGGAACAGCGTGTCGCTGACCTGTGCGCGAACGGTCACGTCCTCACCGGCGAGGTCGCGGTCGACCAGGTCGGTGATCAGGCCGTTGCCGATGGCGACCAGGTCCAGCCCCGAGGAGTACAGCGGGTCCAGGAAGATGCCGGCATCGCCGGTGAGTCCCCAGCGGCCGGCGCCGTCGTACACCTTGGTGGCCCCGTGGCTGTACTTCTTCATCACCCGGAAGTCCATGATCTGGTCGTCGTGCTCGGCCAGCACCGCCGCACACTGCGGCTCGTGTTCGCGCAGCCAGGCCTTCGCCTTGGGCAGCGTGTTGAAGCTGTCGAAGGGGTGCAGCGCCGGGTCCGCGACGATCCCGACACTGGTGGCACCGGAGCCGAGCCGGATGAGCCAGACCCAATAGCCCTCACCCATCAGGTGATTGGTGGACATCGCCCGGTCACCCTCGACCAGACGGGAGTGGTAGCCAGGGTCATCGCTCCAGCCGTTGACGTCGATCTCGGTGGCGACGCGCAGCCACGCCGCGTTGCAGTGATGCTCGTTGGCCAGCTTGAGGTCCAGCTGCCGGGGCAGCGTCCGGTTGCGGCCCGACGCGTCGATCACCCACCGCGCCGTCGTCTCGGCGGCCGCGGTGTCCGTTTGGTAGGAGACGATGTGCGGCGTGGCTGCGAGTTCCACGGAACGCACACGCCCGCAGCGGATCTCGACACCGACCGCCACGCACCGACGGTGCAGTTCGTTCTCCAGCCGGCCCCGGTCGATCTGGTAGGTGACCTGCGGGACGAACGTGGAACCGCCGAGCTCCATGCGCGCGGCGATATCGGTGTTGCGGCCGTGGGAGAAGAACATCCGCAAGCCCATCTTGCGCAGGTGCGCGGAGCTGAGGTGATCGCCCAGGCCCAGCGTCTCCCGCAGGTAATGGGCCGAGACCTCGACGGTGGATTCACCGACGGTGTGCGTGATCTCGGCCAACGGATAGCTGTTCGGCTCGATGATCAGCACCCGGATGTCGGGGCGTTTGCTTCGCAATTGCAGGGCGAGTCCCATCGCGGCCACACCACCACCGACGATGACGACATCGTTGTCGGCCGAGGGGGTGTCTGCCGCCGGCAGCTGGCTTCTGATCTTCCGCGCGAGGGCTGCTCGTGTCTGCGCGTCGAGTTGTGCGAGTTCAGGGCGCATGAATTCAAGATACCCATCCGGGCCGCGACCCGACGGCTACTGGGAAATCTGGGCGGCCGCGCGGTGCCGTCCGTAGACGCGCTCGAAGATCGGTGAGGCCATCAACGTCGTCACCACGGCCACGATCACCAGGATGGTGAACAGCGTGGGTGTGATGATGCCCGCCTGGAGCCCGATGTTGAGCAGGATGAGTTCGATCAGACCACGGGCATTCATCAGCGCACCCAGCGCCAGCGATTCGCGCATCGGCACGCGACTGAGCCGTGCCGCGACCGCGCACGCGACACCCTTGCCCACGATGGCGACGATGAGCAGGCCGGCGGTGATGGCCCACAGCCGTGGCGTGTTGACCAGTCCGATCTGGGTGTTCAACCCGGAGTAGACGAAGAACAGTGGCAGCAGCAGCTTGGTGGTCAGCGGTTCGAGCTTGTCGGTGAGCTGGGCGGTGAAGAAACCCGAGGGCATCGCGACGCCGAGGATGAACGCACCGAAGATCGCGTAGATGCCGATGATGTCGGTGAACCACGCACACGCCATCAGCAGGATCAGCACCGTGCTGAGCATCGACCCGCTGACGGCCTGCTGCTCCTCGGCCCGCGCGCCCAGCGGTTTGAGGGCTCGTTGCCCGATGGTCAACACCACCACCGTGTAGATCAGACCGCCACCGATCGCGACGACGGCCAGCATCGGGCTGTCCTTGTAGATGGCCAGCACGATGGCCAGGATGCACCAGGAGATGGCATCGGCCGTCGCACCGCAGGCCAGCGCGAGCGTGCCCAAAGATGTTCCGGTGAGCTTCTTTTCAAAGATGATCCGGGCGAGCATGGGGAATGCGGTGATGGCGATCGACGCGCCGAGGAACATCATTGCCATGCCGATGTTGACGCCGTCGCCGAAGAACTCGCCGCCGCCCAGCAACGGGATGGCCGCCAGCGCACCGATGATGAGCGGAGCGACGGTTCCGGTGGCCGAGACGGCGGCGGCCGTCCCGGCCCGCTGCCGGACATGGTCGACGTCGAAGTTCATGCCGATGATGAACATGTAGAGCACCAGGCCGACCTGCGCGGCGGTGTACAACACGATGTTGGCCGTCCCGGACGGGAAAAGGGTGGCCTGCAGGTCGGGCGCGATGCGGCCGAGTAGCGAGGGGCCCAGGACGACGCCGGCGATCATCTCGCCGACGACCTGCGGTTGGCCGAGGCGTTGGGCGACGATCCCGGCCAGCCGGCAGGCGGCGAGGATAACGGTGAGTTGCAGGAAGAAGTGGATCGCGATGTCCGCGGGCATAGGTCAGATTAGCCAGACGAACTGTTCACCGCGCAACGTTCTGCCGCAGGGTGGCCAACGCGGCGGTCGTCAGCCGGGCGAATTCGGCCGCCTCCGCTGATTCCAGTGCGGCGCCGACCAGTTCGGCCATCCGGCGGTTGGTCGCGTTCTCGATCTCGATGTAGCGGTCTTTCTTGTCCGCGCCGTCGGCGAACGGTTCGGGCCAACCGAACATGGCTGCGTAGCGCGGACCCTTGTTCAGCATGTGCGCCTCGATGGGCGTGATCCCCGACAGGCTGAGGGCGTTGAAGTGGAGTCCGGCCCGCAGTTCCCGCAGCACGAACATGACCTGGAGGGCGCGCGCGGGCGCGTCATCGGCCGGCGGCATGGCCCTCCAGCCCGCGAACAACGGGGATGAGGAGGTCGGCGCCGCGGCGATCACCTTCTCCCCCAGTTCGGCGATGCGTTCCAGACCGTCGGCGCCGGCAAGGTGACTCCGACCGAACTCTGCCGCCTGGTCCCAGTACACCTGCGCCGCACCGGAAGCGCCGCGGACCGCTAGACCCTCATCCCAAAGGGCTGCGATTCCACGGGGTTCGAAAACGGCGAAGATCGCGGCGACGGTGGCACCGGTAGCCTCGCCGAGCACGCCGCCGCGACCGGCCACATAGCCGGACAGTGGGTTCTGGTATCCGGCGGCGACGCTGCCCGCATAGGTCTGCGGGTGCAGCATGAACACGGCGACGGCCTGCTCGACGGCGGTGCCCGCCGCCGCGGTGGCATCGATCAGATCGGTGTCGCTCATCGGAGGTTTCTCCTCGGTAGGGAAGACGGTGTGATGATCGAACACTAGACGGCTGTCAATTCGGGGCGATCCCCCACTCTGTCTACCGCGCTTGTGCCGTACCGCGGCGCCCGAAAGACGCCTCCCCGGGTGTCCGCACGATCGCGCCGCAAGCAGAGATGTCGTGGGGCGACAACCGAAAACTGAACGCGACCAGGGCATTTCGGGTCTCAGTTTTTTCTTTGGCCTCTTTGGTCTCTGCTGTCACATTCTGCCGCGTTATGTCGGTGGCCGCACGTATGTTCGAGTCATGACCACAGCGGGGCAGGCAGTAGCGGCATTGCGTGCCGCCTACGACGTCTTCGCCGCATGCGATGTGGGGACGATGTCCCGCGACGAGTTGGTGGCCGTGATGGATGAGGTCGAGACGCTGACCTGCCGGTTACCCTCGCAGTGGCATCGCATGCTGGCCACCCTGCAGGC
>NZ_MVHJ01000054.1 GCF_002086115.1 Mycolicibacterium bacteremicum | reverse complement strand
CACCCCGGCGAGCGTGCGTGTCAGCACCCCAACACGCCGAACTCACACCCGAGTTCACGCACGCTCGCCGGAGGGAACTCACACACGCTCGCGACCGAGGAGAATCGTTGACCAACCACCGACTCGTCGCGACTGCGTGGTCCAGCGCCGGCGATGTGTCCCCCATGCACAACCCGGCGGTCAGCCCGGTGCCGATCGCCGACCGACTGGGGGCCATCGCCGAGGCCGGTTTCATCGGCTTCGGACTGATCGCCGACGACCTACGCGTCATCCGGGATTCGATCGGCTTTGCCGCGTTGAACGATATGGCGGCCGAGGCGGGTCTGACCCATATCGAGATCGAGTTGATCGAGCGGTGGTGGATTCCGCGGGCCCGGCTGGGGCACTCCTACGATGTGCGAGATCTGCTGTTCGAGGCCGCCGACGTGCTCAGCCCGGCCTTCATCAAGATCGGGTCCGAGCAGCGTCGGCGCACCACCGATCTCGGTGAACTGATCGATCCGCTGCGTGAGCTCGGCGATGAGGCCGAGGCGCACGGCACCCGTATCGCGATCGAGCCGATGCCCTTCTCGCTGATCGACACCATCCCGGTCGGCGCCGAACTCGCGCATGCGGCAGCGCATCCCGCCGTCGGACTGGTGATCGACGCCTGGCATGTCTTCCGGGCGGGCACCACGATCGGCGACCTGGCGCGCTGCCTGACACCGGAGATCATCTTCGGTGTCGAACTCGACGATGCCGCCGAACAGGTCGTCGGCAGCCTGTTCGAGGACACCGTTCGCAACCGGATGCTCTGCGGCGATGGCGCGTTCGACCTCACCGGGCTGGTGGCGATGCTGCGCTACTTCGGATTCCGCGGTCCGTGGGGTGTCGAGATCCTGTCGGACACCTTCCGGCAGCTGCCGGTGCCGCACGCACTCAAGCTCGCGGCCGAATCGGCAGCGTCCGTGCTCGTCTAATCGGCAACGGCCGTCCAGGCACCATTGGAGTGCATGGACGCCACCAGCGCATCGGCGACCTGCGCGGCCCGGAGGCCATCCGCCGCACCGGCAAGTGTCGACGACCGGCGCTGGTTCAACGAGTCCACCCATTCCTGCAATTCGATCCGGTACGCATCGCTGTAGCGCAGGATCCAGTCGGCGGGATAGTCGACGCCCCTGTGCCGTTCGGCGTCGGTCACCACATGTGCCGGCAGTGTCAGTGCCACAGCGCCGGTCTCCATGACGATCTCACACCGGGTGTCGTAGCCGTACCGGGCGTTGAGGAACAGTTCGACGGTGACCAGCACATCCGATGCGGTGCGCAGCAGGTAGATCTGTGGATCCTGCCGCGTGCCGGCGTTCGCCGAGGAACGGCCGTGCTGATAGCTCACCTCGATGATCGGGGAATCCAGCAGCCACGGAACGATATCGAGTTCGTGAATGGCCGAGTTCGTGATCGACGAGGCCGAGTCTCCGCCGGGGTATGCGCTGACGGTGCGACTGATGCAGTGCGCCACCAGCGGGGCACCCAGTTCTCCGCGCACCACCCGCTCGCGCAGGGCGACGTATGACGGGTCGAAACGGCGCATGAACCCGACGGTGATCAGCTCGGCCCCGGCTTGTTCCTGAACCAGCGCAGCGCTTTCCGCCGCCGTCGGTGCCAACGGCTTCTCGCACATGACGGGTTTTCCGACCCGCAGGGCGGCACGCACCAGGCCGGCGTGGGTGTCGTCGCGGGTCGCGATGATCACCGCGTCGACGTCATCGTCCTCGATGAGCGCGACGCCGTCCGCGTGTACCCGCGCACCCAGTTCGGCCGCAACACAATCGGCCACAGTGGCGTCGAAATCGCTGACCGCAACAAGTTCCGCACCCGACACTACCGTTGCGATCTTGCGGGCATGGTCAGCGCCCATGACGCCGACCCCGACAACTCCTACACGCACAGCCATGGCGTGAGTATTACATACTAATGTCCTTACAAATAGCCTATTCTCAGGCTCATGACGTTCACCGCACTACCGGAGCCGCGCACCCCCGACCCGCGGGACGCACCGAGCCTGCGCTGGGGCATCCTCGGCCCGGGCTGGATCGCCCATCGATTCGTCGAGACGCTGCAGGCGCGAACTACCCAGCGTGTGAACGCGGTCGGGTCCCGGGGCAAGCAGCGCGCCGAAGCCTTCGCCGGCCAATGGTCTGTGCCCGCCGCGCACGGCAGCTACGAGGCCCTGTTCGACGACCCGGACGTCGACATCGTCTACATCGCCACCACCCATCCCAGCCACCGCGACAATGCCATCGCGGCGCTGGATGCCGGCAAGCACGTGCTCGTCGAGAAGCCCCTTGCCGTCGACGCGGAGGGGGCCAGGGCCATCGCCGCCGCCGCGGCACGCAACGACCGCTTCGTCGGCGAGGCGATGTGGACGAAATTCCTGCCCAAGTTCGACGTCATCCGGCAGCTGCTCGATGCCGGCGCTCTCGGCGAGATCCGCACCGTGATCGCCGACCACGGCGAGTTCTTCACCCCCGATCACCGCATCTACGATGCGAGCCTGGCCGGTGGTCCGTTACTCGACCTCGGTACCTACACCATTGCCCTGGCGCACTTCGTCTCCGAAGGGTTCAGCTCGGTCCGGGCGTTCGGCCAGGATGCGCGTGCCGGCCTCAACGGCCAGATCTCGGCAGTACTGTCCGACGCGACGGGCAACCAGGCGCTGCTGCACACCACCATGCTGTCCGATACGCCGACGACGGCGTCGATCATCGGACGCGATGCGACGCTGCACCTCGACGGAGCCTTCTACATGCCCGGCCCGTTCACGATGAGCCGGCATCGCGGCCACCCGGACGATCCGGGTCGGGTGCTGCGCTATGCCGAGCAGCCCGGCGGACACACTGACGGCCTGCACTACGCGGCGGTGGACGCGGCCCGCTGCATCGCAGTCGGCCGCCGCGAATCGGAGGTCCATCCGCTGCGGCACGCCATCTCGACGCTGGAGGTCGCTGACGAGATCCGCCGACAACTGGCGGTTCAGTAGACCGGCAGGTTGTGCGGGGTGATGACCTGAATCGCCGACGGCGCCTTCGGAAGCGGTCCCGGAAGCGCACCGTGGTGCACCATGATCATCCGCGCCAGCTGTCGCATATCGGCAGCGAGGTCGTGGTGCAGCACCGCCGTCATCCGACCGTCGATCAGTAGTTCCCGGTTGGCCGGGGCCAGGTCGTGACCGACGAATGCCGCACATGTCCGTCCGGCCGCCGCGAATGCTGTTGCGATGCCGCTGTTTCCACCGCCGATGGAGTACACCGCGACGATATCGGGATGCGTGGCCAATGCCGCGGAGACCAATGTGCGGCAGGTGTCGTCGAGGCCATCGGAATTCGGGATGTCCACGATCACCCGGTCCGGGTCGTAGTGTCCCAGTGCGGTGCGGAAACCGCGCTCGCGCTCCTCCTCACCCCGGAACAACTCGCTGCTGGTGACGACCAGGATGGCACCCGGGCGGGTGCCGAGAACCTGATGCACCAGATAGGCTGCCGTGGCGCCGGCCGCCCGATCGTCCATACCCACGTGCGCGATCCGGGTGCTGGCCGGGACATCGGTGACCAGCGTGATCACCGGGATCCTGGCCGCGGTCAGCCGACCGATCGCGGCGGCAACCTCCGGCACATCCGGCGCCTTGAGCACCACGGCGTGGCTGCCGGAGCGGGCAATGGCATCGAGTCGGCGGACCAGCTCGGTGATGTCCCACTGCTCGCCGACGTGGAATCGGCTGCGCAGCACAGCCGGCCCGAGGGTGGGCAGCTCACGTTCAAGGGCACGACGCACCAGCGTGGAGAACCGCTTCGGGGTGTCCATGACGACGTCGACCATGAAGGTGCGCTCAGACAGCCGCAGCTGGGTGCGTTGGCGCTCGAGTTCGTCGACCGCCCGCTCCACCTGCAGCACCGTGCCGGCCCGGACCCCGGGCCGCTGGTTCAGCACGCGGTCCACCGTCGCCTCGCTGACCCCGGCCTGGCGGGCGATCTCCCGAATCGGGAACGGGTGGCGCATCCTGCTTCGTTTCTGAGGTCGATTTGATGGCTTTGACCGGTTGTTCCGGCCCGGTCATCTTGTCATTCTCGAATCCATGACGACAAGCATCACGGCCGGCACCGGCCGCATCTCCGAATCCGACTGCCATGTCGACGATTTCGCTCGCCTGGTGCAGCAGGAAACCGATCTGGCCGATTATCCGTTCGCCGCCGAGACCCACCGCGGGGTGCTGTTCTACTCCGCCGCGGCAATCCGCGCCCTTCCCGACCGTCGCGAGGAGATCGCCGACGAATTCGCCAGGGCGTTCCTGGACGGGCCCGGCATCGTCGTCATCAAGGGCGCGTACGGCCCCGAACATGCGCTGGCCGAGACCACCGACCTGTTCACCCGGATCATCGCCGAGCAGCGGGCCTCCGGCGTGGTGGCCGGTGACCACTTCGCCAAGCCCGGCGCCAACGACCGGATCTGGAACGCACTACAGAAGCTCGCGCTGACCGCGCCCGAGTTGTTCGTGCGCTACTACGCCAACGACATCCTGGCCCTGGTGTCCTATGCGTGGCTGGGACCGATGTATCAGGTGACCTCGGCGATCAACGTCGTCAACCCGGGGGGCCAGGCGCAGAACCCGCATCGGGACTACCACCTCGGATTCATGTCCACCGACACCGCCGCGCGATTCCGGGCGCACACCCACCGGCTGTCGCCCGCGTTGACCTTGCAGGGCGCGGTGGCGCACGTGGACATGCCGCTGGAATCCGGACCGACGATGTACCTGCCGTACTCGCAGCGCTACGAACCGGGCTATCTGGCCTTCAACCTCCCCGAGTTCCGGGCGTACTTCGACGCGCACTACGTGCAGCTGCCGCTGAAGGCCGGCGACGCGGTGTTCTTCAACCCGGCGCTGTTCCATGCGGCGGGCACCAACTCCTCGGCCGACATCAAACGGATGGCGAACCTGCTGCAGGTCTCCTCCCCGTTCGGTCGTGCACTCGATGCGGTGGACCGCGAGCGAATCGTCAACGCGATCTATCCGTTGCTGCCGATGCTGTCCGTGCAGGACCGCGAACACGTGATTGCCGCCGCGGCAGAGGGTTACGCGTTCCCGAGCAACCTCGACCTGGATCAGCCGATCTCCGGACTGCACGGTGAGACGCAGGCGGAGCTGGTACGGCGGGCGCTGGCGTCAGCGATGAGCCCGGACGAGCTGGCGGCCGAGCTGACCGCGCTGACCGCGCGGCACACCGCCTGACTCAGTAGCGCACCGGGTCGGGGGCCACCCACGATCCGGTGCGCACCGACTCGGTGATCGCCTCGATGATCTGGGCGGCGGCAACGGCATCCCAGATGGTGGCGCCGACGGGCGAACCCGTCGCGATGGACGCCAGGAAGCGGTGCGCCTCGATCACCTTGAGCTCGTCATAGCCCATGGCCATGGCCGAGCCGGGCTGGAAGGCCGCGTACTCGCCGTCGCCCGGACCGACGAACCGGGTACTCACCGACTGGTCCTGAACGGCGGAGCCGTGACCGACCCGCAGTTCACCGATCCGGCGGAAGTCCCACGCGACAAAACCGGTGGTGCCGTGGATTTCGAAACCGTAGGCGTTCTGCTCACCGACGGCGACCCGGCTGGCTTCGACCGCACATCGGGCGCCGGAGGTCAGCCGCAGCTGGGCGAACACGTAGTCCTCGTTCTCGACGCCGCCGCGTTGCCCGCCGCCGGCGCGTTGATGGCCGGCGGTGGCGCCTGCGGGCTCGGGTCGTTGGGTGATGAACGTGGCGGTGTCGGCGACGACCGCGCCGACCTCACCGAGCAGGTGGCGCACCAGATCCACGGCGTGCGAGGCCAAGTCACCGAGCACGCCGTTACCGCCGCGGGCCCGCTGGAACCGCCAGCTCAAGGCGCCGTCCGGGTGGGCGGCGTAGTCGGACAGGAAGTAGAACCGGGCGTGGGTGATATTTCCGAGAGCGCCTTCGGCGATGAGCGCGCGGGCGGCCGCGACTGCCGGCGCATTGCGGTAGTTGAAGCCCACCGCGGTCTGCACACCTCGCCGGGCGGCCGCCTGCGCGACGGCCAGTGCGTCGGCGGCGGCGAGCCCGACGGGTTTCTCGATCCACAGGTGCTTGCCCGCATCGATGACGGCCGTACCGATCTCGCGGTGCAGGAAGTTCGGTGCGGTGACGCTGACGGCGCAGATGGCCGGGTCATCGAGCAGTGTCTTCCATTCGGTGTACGCGGTGGCGGCACCGAACTGCTGGGCAGCCTCGGTGGCGCGGCCGGGTACGTCATCGGCGATCGCGACGAGTTCGGGCGCGGGCACGTCCGTGTAGTGGTGCCGCAGCCGTGCGTAGGCCTGCGCGTGCACGCGGCCCATCCACCCGAAACCGATGATGCCGACGCCGAAGTTGGTCATGGCGGTGAGCGTAGCCAGCTACCCCACACCTGTCCAGACTTTGTTAATACGTTAGAACAAATATCCGTGACCTGGGTTTTTGGTACGTCGAGATGACATCGGGGACGCGCCCGACCGCAGGTCGCCGCCCAACGATGTCGCCTCGGCCGTACACTCATCGGTGCGGGCCCACGTCAATTGCTCCCACTGAGGAATTCGCGCCCGCCCAAAGGACTGTCGTGAGCCGATTTACCGACACAATGCACGCCAACGCTCAGAGCAGCGCCAACGGAATGGTGACCGGGGAACCACACGACCCTGTACGGCATACGTGGGCCGAGGTACACGAACGCGCGCGACGAGCGGCCGGCGGCTTGGCCGCCGCGGGCACCGGGCACGGTGATGCAATCGGCGTCCTGGCAGGCGCGCCGGTCGAGATCGCTCCGATCGCGCAGGGGTTGTGGATGCGTGGTGCCAGTCTCACGATGCTGCATCAGCCGACACCTCGCACCGATCTGGTGTCCTGGGCGCGTGACACCATCGACATCGTCGACATGATCGCCGCCAGGGCGGTCATCGTCTCGGATCCCTTCATGGCCGCTGCCCCGGTACTGGAGGAGCACGGCGTCACGGTTCTGACCGTCGATGGACTGCTGGCCGCCGAGGGCATCGATTCGAGCGACACCACCGGAGACGACATTGCGCTGCTGCAGTTGACATCGGGCTCCACCGGTTCGCCCAAGGCGGTCCAGATCACCCACGACAACGTGGTCGCAAACGCCGAAGCGATGTTCGTCGGCGCCGACGTCAACACCGATACCGATGTCATCGTGAGCTGGCTACCACTCTTTCATGACATGGGAATGACCGGATTCCTCACCGTACCCATGTATTTCGCGGCCGAGCTGGTGAAGGTCACGCCGATGGACTTCCTGGCCGACATCCTGCTGTGGCCCCGTCTGATCGACAAGTATGCGGGGACGATGACCGCGGCTCCCAACTTCGCGTACGCGCTCTTGGCCAAACGCCTTCGCAGACAGGCCGTGACCGGCGAATTCGATCTGTCCACCCTGCGCTGGGCGCTGTCCGGCGCTGAACATGTGGAACCCGCCGATGTCGAAGAGTTCATCGAAGCCGGAAGGCCGTTCGGACTGCAGCCCGAGGCCGTTCTTCCCGCGTATGGAATGGCGGAAAGCACTGTGGCAGTCTCATTTTCGCAGTGCGGTCGCGGGCTTGTCGTCGACGAGATCGACAGCGACATCCTGTCCTCCTTGAAACGGGCCGTTCCGGCGAGCAAGGGCGGCAAGTCGACTCGACTCGCGTGCCTGGGCCCGTTGCTCAACGGGCTCGAAGCCCGCATCGTGGGCGAGAACGGTGAGCTGCTGACCGTTCGCGGCGTAGGCGTGATAGAGCTTCGTGGCGAGCCGGTGACGGCCGGTTACCTCACCCGGGGTGGCTTCGTCGAGGCGCAAGATGCCCAGGGGTGGTTCGACACCGGCGATCTCGGCTACCTCACCGAGACCGGCAACATCGTGGTGTGCGGACGCGTCAAGGACGTGATCATCATGGCCGGCCGCAACATCTATCCCACCGACATCGAGCGCGCGGCCGGGCGTGTGCGCGGCGTTCGGCCTGGCTGCGCCGTCGCCGTCCGAATCGATGCGGGCCGATCCCGGGAGTCATTCGCCGTCGTCGTCGAGTCCAACGGCTTTGAGGACGCCGCCGAAGTCCGGCGTCTGAAACGCGATATCGCGCACGAGGTGGTGGCCGAAGTCGACATGCGGCCGAGGAACGTGGTGGTCCTCGGGCCCGGCGTCATCCCCAAAACACCGTCGGGAAAGCTGCGCCGTACATCGTCGGCCGCACTCGTCGGCACGAGCTGACGCACAACGGGGGTGATCGCCGGGTGCGGGGCGCGGTCACCAGAGGCTCGGACGAGCCTGGTCCCCCGCACCCGGCGATGTCTGGGGTCAGAGGATGTAGAGCATCTCCTGATACGTGGGCAGCGGCCACAGGTCGTCGGCCACCACACCTTCCAGCGCATCGGCGGCCGTTCGGACCGCCTCCATCGCCGGCAGCAGCACCTGCTGCGCATGGGTGGCCTCGTCGAGCGCCGAGTCCGCCGAGTGATCGGCCAGGCCGGATTTCAGCGCACCGACGGCGGCGGTCAGATCGGCGATCGGTGCCGAAACCGCCTCAAGCAGCGTGGTATCCGCAGCCACGCCGGCAGCCTTGAGCGTTGCGACGTTCTGGGCCAGCTCGGTCTGATAACGCACCGCAGCGGGCAGGATCACCGTGGTGCCGAGTTCCAGCGCGAGCTTGGCTTCCACGGCGATGGTCAGCGCATACTGCTCGAGACGCACCTCGTACCGACTGTGCAACTCGCGCTCGTTGAACACCCCGTACTTCTCGAACACCTCGACGGCTTCCGGCTTGATCAGCTCCGGGATGGCGTCCAGCGTGGTCTTGAGATTCGGCAGCCCGCGCTCGGCCGCCTCGATCTGCCAGTTCTCCGAATAGCCGTCGCCGTTGAAGACCACCGCACCGTGCTCGGTGATGATGTCGGTGAGCAACTGCTGCACGGCAGCATCGAAATCGGTGCCGGCGGCGACGGCCTCCTCCAGCACGGTCGCCATGTAGTCGAACGAATCGGCCATGATGGTGTTCAGCACGATCATCGGCACCGCCACCGTTTGCCCCGATCCCGGCGCGCGGAACTCGAATCGGTTGCCGGTGAAGGCAAATGGGCTGGTGCGGTTGCGGTCGCCCGGATCGGTCGGCAACTGCGGCAGCGTGTCGACACCGATGTGCATGACCCCCTTGCCCTTCGATGAGGTGGCCGCACCCTTGGCGATCTGCTCGAACACGTCTGCGAGCTGCGCGCCGAGGAAGATCGAGATGATGGCGGGCGGCGCCTCGTTGGCTCCGAGACGGTGGTCGTTGGTCGCCGAGGCCACCGACACCCTGAGCAACCCGGCGTACAGGTGGACCGCACGGATGACGGCGGCACAGAACACCAGGAATTGTGCGTTCTCGTGCGGGGTGTCACCGGGGACCAGCAGCGAACCGAGTTCGGCATTACCGACCGAGAAGTTGACGTGCTTACCCGATCCGTTCACCCCGGCGAACGGCTTCTCGTGGAACAGGCACTCCATACCGTGCTTGCGGGCGATCGTCTTGAACACCGTCATCAACAACTGCTGGTGATCGGAGGCGATATTGGCCCGTTCGAACATCGGCGCCACCTCGAACTGGGCCGGCGCGACCTCGTTGTGCCGCGTCTTGGCCGGGATGCCGAGTTTGAACAGCTCCCGCTCGGTGTCCATCATGAAGCCCAGCACCCGCTCGGGCACCGCGCCGAAGTAGTGGTCGTCGAACTCCTGCCCCTTGGGCGGTTTCGCGCCGAACAGGGTGCGGCCCGCGTTGATCAGATCGGGCCGGGCCAGGAAGAAGTGCCGGTCCACCAGGAAGTACTCCTGCTCGGGACCGCAGAATGAGACGACCTTCTCCAGATTCTTGTGCCCGAACAGCGTCAGGATACGTTCGGCATGCACCCCCATTGCCTGCTGGCTGCGCAACAACGGCGTCTTGTAGTCCAGCGCCTCGCCGGTCATCGAGACGAAGACGGTGGGGATACACAGGGTGTTGCCGTTCGGATTCTCCAGGATGTAGGCCGGGCTGGTGACATCCCAGCCGGTGTAACCGCGTGCCTCGAAGGTGCTGCGCAGGCCGCCGGACGGAAAGCTGGAGGCGTCGGGTTCACCCTGGATCAGGGTCTTGCCGGCGAACTCGGCCAGCGTCTGCCCATCGGAGACGGGCTCCAGAAAGCTGTCGTGCTTCTCGGCGGTCAGCCCGGTCATCGGGTAGAACACGTGCGCATAGTGGGTGGCGCCCTTGGACAGCGCCCAGTCCTTCATCGCCGAGGCGACGGCGTCGGCGACCGCCGGGTCGAGTGTGGCGCCCTTCTCGATGGTTGCCACCACCGATTTGAACACCGATTTGGGCAGCCGCAACTGCATCTCGGCCTTGGTGAAGACGTTGGCGCCGAAGATCTCACCGGGCGCCTCGGCCGGATCGAAGCTGATGGCCGGGGGGACGTATGCCTCGACATTGTTGATGGCCTGGAGGCGGACTGCGTTACCACTCAATGGAGTTCCTATCGCTGCACGAGCTTGACCGGCCAACGGTAGGAACATTCGATGCCGAATCTGTTACGCGCGCGTCAACGTCTGAAGGCATGGACACTCCATCGTCCTCGATCGCGGCCCTCAAATGCCCACTTGGCGAGCGACAATCGAGCGACAGCTGTTGCGCTCAAGAAACTTTCGACTCTTTCACCACTTTGGCAACATCCGCCCAGTTCTTGTCGGTGGTAGCACGTATGTTCGAGTCATGACCACAGCGGGGCAAGCAGTAGCGGCATTGCGTGCCGCCTACGACGCCTTCGCCGCATGCGATGTGGGGACGATGTCCCGCGACGAGTTGGTCGCCGTGATGGATGAGGTCGAGACGCTGACCTGCCGGTTACCCTCGCAGTGGCATCGCATGCTGGCCACCCTGCAGGC
>NZ_MVHJ01000053.1 GCF_002086115.1 Mycolicibacterium bacteremicum | reverse complement strand
GGCCCCGACCGCTGCCCCGACCCCGACCCCGGCGCCGTCGTCGACCGCGTCATGGCAGAGCCCGTATCAGCGTTGGGTGGCCCGGTCGCTGGCTGCCTGGTCCCACGACAGCCTGGGCTGGATCGCCGCGCTGCAGACCTCGGATCGGACCAAGGAACAGTTGGAGGCGTCGTTCCTCGCAATCCGGCGTACCTTTTTCAACCAGGCACCGATCATCGACCCGGTGCAGATCACCGGTGTGCTCGACGGCCCGGTCACCGGAACGCTCGGCGCGTACGACCCCGACGGCGACCGGATGATCTACGTCCTGACCCGCGGCCCCCGGTCGGGCAGTGTGCAGATCAACGCCGACGGGTCCTTCACCTACACCCCCGGTGACGATTTCGACGGGGTGGACGGATTCCGGGTCACCGCGATCGACATCGGCTTCCACACCAACCTGCTCGAGCCGCTGCGCCCGATCGGCAGCACCCCGGTGCGCACGCTGATCAACCAGGGCGCGGTGACGTTCGACTTCGACTACATCGACGGGGCGGAGCACTGGACCGCGGAACGCCGAGCGGAGTTGCAACGCTCGGCCGAGGCGCTGATCCTCTATTTCCGGGTGCTCAAACCCGTCGTCCTGACCTATGCGGTCAAGGGTGAGAACAAACCCGACTCGGACACGCTGGCATCGGCGGGCAGCGATCTTCTCAGTGAAAGCCCGGGCTTCTGGAACACGGTGGTACAGCACAAACTGCTGACCGGAAAGGATGGCAACGGCGCCGCGGTGGACGGTGAGATCGACTGGAATTTCTTCTACCCGTGGGGACTCGGGGACACTGTGGCGGCCGGCGATTACGACTTCCGGTCCACGGCCATGCACGAGTTGCTGCACTCGTTCGGGTTCTTGTCCATGGTCGGGGAGCCCGGTGACAACGACAACAGGTACTGGCTGACCACTGACCGATTCCTGGTGAACGCCAACGGAAGACGTCTGATCGGTCGGGACTACCGATGGGATGACGAAGCCGACGGCTATCTCACCGGCCAGGACGGCGGGCTGTTCTTCGGTGGTCGGAATGCCGTCGCGGCCTATGGCGGCCTGGTTCCGCTGTTCGCCCCGGATCCCTGGTCGGAGGGCAGCTCGGCCAACCACACCGATGATGTGACATTCGCCGGGGACCACCAGTTGATGATGAATGCCCGGACCGACACCGGACCGGGGATCCGGGTGCTCAGCGCGATAGAGATCGGCTTCCTGCGCGATCTGGGTTATCGGATCGTCGACGTCATCCGCTGACGATGCCGCGCAGGATCTCGATCAACTTCACCGGCTGATCACCCTGCACGGAGTGGCCGGCACCCTCGACGACGTGGGTCTGCCGGAAGCCGGGCGCGTTCTCGGCGAATGCGGACGCGTCCTCGTCGTTGACGAAGAAGGACTTCTCCCCGCGCACCAGGGTGGTCGGCATGGTGATCGACGGCACGTCGTCCCACAGCCCCTGGAACGACTCCGGCATGCCCTCGCTGGTGTCGGTGGCGCCCTTGCGGAAGGAGTCGTAGCGCCACGTCCAGGTGCCGTCGTCGAGTCGCTTGGCGTTGTGGAACACACCGCGGCGCAATGATTTCCGATCGCGTCCGGGCGCGGCCGCGACCGTCACGTCGAGCATCGCCGCAAAGCTGGGGAAAGACCGCTCACCCTGGGTCAGGGCGACCGCGCCGAGCTGTGCCTTCGACATCTGTTCGTGCCGCTCCGGGGCGGACGGGGTGACGTCGACGAGTACCAGTTCGGGCACCAGCGCGGGTTCGGTGGCGGCGATCCGCAACGCGGTCAGCCCGCCGAGGGACATGCCGACCACCAACCGGGCATCCGGGGCATGCTCGCGCAGTACCGGTTTGAGGGTCTCGGCGTTGAGTTTCGGCCCGTAGTCGCCGTCGCTGCGCCACGCCGAGCGGCCGTGCCCTGGTAGGTCGATGGCCAGCGCGGGCAGCCCGAGACCCAGGATCACGGTGTCCCAGGTGTGCGCGTTCTGACCACCGCCGTGCAGGAACACCACCTGCGGGCTCTCGTGGCCCCACTTGATGGCGCTGATGTCACCCAGGTCGAGTCGGCCGGCGCGCGGTAGCGGCCCGGACACCCCGGCTTGCTCGGCGTTCTCGGGGAGCAGGGCGAACTCGTCGAGTTCCAGCAGGTCGTCGTCGGCGATGTCGGAGTCGGCCATGGTCGCCGACCCTACTCCGCGGCTACTCGAAGACGCGTGTGGGTGCGGGTGGATCAGCGAAGATGGCGGGCAGGACGAAGGTCTGCAGATATCGGCGAGCAGTCGCCGGCGTGTCCGAACCTGGGACGACGCCCAGTAGTAACGACAGTGCGGTGGTCAGAAGGAATGTCGCGACATCGGCGGGCGCCAGGCCCGGCCGGAAAAGGGTGCCGGAGTGCTCGGCCACGGCGCCGACGATCTCTTCGATCTGCTCGGGCAGTCCGCTCGCGTGCGCCACCAGATGGGCGATGGTGCCGTCCTCGGTCTGCTCCGACAGGGTGCGCAGCAGCGGGTCATGGATGAGCTCGGTGGAGACGATGACCAGACTCTCCACGAGAAGCGTTGCCATGTCCGTGGATTCGGGTAGCCGAGCGAGGATAGCCGCCTGGTGATGTGCGGTCCGACGTCGTACCAACGCCTCGAGCAACTGCTGCCGGTTGGGGAAATGCTGGTACATGGCCGCGCGTGAGTAGCCTGCTCGCGCAGCGATGCTCTCCATCGTGGAGGCTTGGAAGCCCCGATCGAGTATCAGCTCCTCGGCGGCGTCCATCAGCGCGGTCTTCGCTTCGTCGGCGCTCTTCCCGCCCCCGACCGGTCTGCCGCGGGAGCGGCGGGGAGTCGTGGCTGCCACATGACGAGCCTAGTCGCCACCTGCGCGCCGAGGTTTATATAGACAGAACCTACTCCATGTGCATATATTCCTGACGGTCGGCAGCGTTGTCGGCACGGGAGGGGGTCGACAGATGAGGCAGCATCGAGGTGCGCTGATGCCGGTCATCTGGCTCGCAATTGCGTTGTCGGGCATCGTCCTTGTGACTGCGCCACAGGCGGCGGCGACGCCGGCACCGAATGTCGACCGAACCGAGGCGAGCACGGATCCGTCCGGTCCCGACGCAGGCCCGACCGATGCACCACGGACGGCCGGCGCCGAACAGAAGGCCGACAGCGTCGAGCGGGTGGACCGCACGGACAGAGACCGGACACCGCCCCTGGATGCGGACCGGCCGAAAAAGAAGCCGAAGCGGACCATCGAGGCGCAGCGGCACCTGGCGTCCGGGGGAGAGGTTGCCGGGATCGGGCCGGCTGCCGAGGATGGATCCGACACCGGCACCGCGGACCCGGTCGTCTCCGGCCGATCGGCCGAGACGGGGCACCCCCCGCCGGTGGCCGGGACGCCGGAACCGATCGCTGATGACGGTGTGCAGGCGGTGGCGCCCAACCGAACCCGATCACCGTCGCTGGTCAACCTGATCGGGTCGGTTGTGATGAACGTCCTGATCGGCGCCATCCATCTCGCCGACGGACCGCCGGTGCTGCCGCCGGGGTCGACCGTGACGGTCCGGACAGCCAGGCTCGATGTGCCGGTTGCGGGAGGGCGGAACGTCGAGGCCGACTGGTACTTCCCCGAGAATGCCGACCGTTCCACCAGACTCGTGTACCTCCAGCACGGATTCATGGCCAGCGGTCCGATGTATAGCTATACCGCCGCGCGGATCGCCGAGCGGACGAACAGCATCGTGGTCGCGCCGTCGCTCTCGTCGAACTTCTTCGATCCGGCGGCGGCGTGGGTCGGCGGTGCACCCATGCAGCAGGCGATGGCCGAGTTGTTCGTGGGCGATCGCAGGGCGCTCGTGCAGAGTGCCAGCATCGCGGCGGGATTCCCGGTCGTGCTCCCGCAGCAGTTCGCCTTCGTCGGGCACTCGGCAGGCGGCACCCTGGTGACCGCGGCGGCGGGGTACCTGGCGCGCCGGGACGCGCTCGACGACTTGGTCGGTGTGGTGTTGCTCGACGGTGTGGAACCGGCAAAATCGCGGGCGGTAACCGACGCCCTCACTGCCCTGAGCGGGGATCATCAGCGTCCCGTCTACCTGATCTCGTCCCAGCGCTACTTCTGGAGCCGCGGCGGCGACATGGCGGACAAGTTGCAGGCGGCCCGGCCGGGCGTGTTCAACGGTGTTGCCCTGACGGGCGGTTGGCACAGTGACTATCTGCAGGGCGGCAACGCGCTGATCCAGTGGGCCCAATACGCCATCACCGGATTCTCGGCGGACCGCAATGTGTATGCAGCGACCGACATCTCGGTCGGGTGGATCAACGACCTGTTCGCCGGCGCAAAATCCGAGGGCATCTACGGTGCGCCCGGGCAGGCGTTCCCGATCGACACCCCGGCCGGCACCGCGACCGCGACCGTCCTGCCGCTGGCGGCCGCGCAGCGCACACCACTGCAACGCCTGGTCGACGGTTTCTTCACGCTCATCTTCGACTGGGCGGGCCGACACATGTTCGTGTACGAACCGATGAGCTGAGTCCGGGGGTGTGGCCAGGTTCGCGCGCTCAGAGCCGGTGTCGCCGCGCGATGGCGGCCCGGCGTTGCCGCATCGCGGCCAGGCGTTCGGTCGGGCTCATCATCGCGGTGCCGGCAGGCAGCTCGGCGGCCAGCGAGTCGTAGTCGACCAGCCGGGTGTCCAACGCGGCCGGTACGCCGTCCAGCATGTGCCGGTACGTGAGATTGCCCCGGGTGAAGCCCTGGGTGTCCAGCCAGTTGGCCACCCCGGGGTCGCGGTGTGCCAGCACCAAGCGGATACGTCCGTCCGCGTCGACCGCGGTGCGGCTCGGGGTGTAACTGACGGGCCGATACCGGTAATCCATGCTGTTGAAGAAGACGCCCATGTTGGTCAGCATCCACAGCCCGTCGTGGGCGTCGAACTCGACGATCAGCGCCTGCTCGGGTCCGATCTGCCAGTGCATGTTGGCCGCTGCCCGTCCGCGCCGGGCGTCGTCACCGGTCGCCTCGACCGCCGGAAAGCGGTTGGGCTGCTGCGCGTCGACGCCGCCGTGGGTGAACGGGTACTCCGGCCAGTCGCGCATCAGACCGGTGACGAATGCCCCCGCCCACTCCATCGCGGTGGCCATGGTGGCCGGGTCGGGCAACGGCTTGGGCCCATCCATGCCCAGCCGTTCGATCTGCATGCGCGCCGGCTCCTCGTCCCACCGGTCGAATCCCTGCCGGATGAACAGCTTGCGCGAGTGCGCGGTGGTGGGTAGCCAGTTGACCGATCGTGTTGCCCCGCCGATGAACAGCTCGAAGCTACCGTCGGCTTCGATCTCGAGCTGATGGCCGAACAGATTGGCCTCAGGCTGGTCTCCGAACGGCTCGTGCAGCACCCCGGGACCGTCGCGGCGGGCACCCTGGACGGTGATGTTGAAAAACCGTGCGCTGCCCCGGTGCCCGGTGATGCGGTAGGAACTGCGGCCGTCGATCCACGCCTGCTGATAGGTGAAGTCGGCGCAGTCCCCGCCGAGCTTGCGGGTGGGTCCGCTGAAGGCATGCAGGTCGGGGTACTGCGTATCCCGTGTTTCCAACGCCAGATCGAAGGCCTGGCCGAGATTTTGCGTGAGGAACCGCAATGCGTCGACGCGCGCCGCTCCCGACGTCGGGTTGGCGTCCTTGAATGCCAGCTCTCCGGCGGCCTGTAGCCGCGCGCAGAACTGGGCCCAGCCCGCCCGCAGGGCCTCGTCGTCGGGGCCGTCGCCGAATGCCATGTCCGGCTCACCCACCGAGCCCGGTGAGCAATTCGCCGACCGTGCGCATTGCCCGCTGCGCCGCGGGCAATGCGCCCTCGGCATCGATGCGCGGGCCGATCAGTTCCAGGTCGAAACCGTGCCGGTACCCGGCGGCCAGCACGTCGCCCAGGAAGGCCTCGATGGGAATCGCCCCGTCCCCGGGCACGGCTCGGGCGGGCAGCGCGCGGTCCCCGAGCACGTAGTCACTCAGCTGGATCAGCTCGACGCGCGGCAGCGCGTCGAGGACCAGCGTCGGGAAGTCGGCCTCGGCCCAGCAGTGGAAAAGATCCACGCACACACCGATATTCGCGCGCTGCGCCAGGGTAACGGTGTCGCGCAGGGTGTGCGCCAGATGCAGGTCGGCATACAGGGCGGAGGCGTTCTCGATGGCCAGCGCCACCCCCACCTCTCGGGCGTGCGCAACACAGGGGGTGATCGCGGCACAGAAGTCGTCGGCCGCCACGGCCCAGCTGCGCGTCCCACGACCGCCGGTCAACAGATAGATCACCCGGGCTCCCAGCGCCGCGGCGGCGTCGATCACCCGCAGCAGTGCGGCCTGCGCGGGCGCCGGGTCGACGCCATGGCCCCCGAACAGGTGATACACCGCCTCGACGGTGTACCCACCCCTGTCGAGCAGGGGCCCGAATCGTGGATCGAGCAATTGGGTGTCCAGCACACTGAGTCGATGTACGCCGAGTGTCGACCAGTGCGCGGCGAGCTCGTCGAGGTCCGCGCCGTAGAACGTGACGTTGTGCACCGACAACCGCGGGTGGGCCATCTCAGTGCCGATTCTCGATGTCGATACCGAAACGCGCACGGAATGGGGCGAATTCGTCGTGCAGTGCCGCGAGGTCGACACCGATATCGGTCAGTACCGCGGTGGAGTAGCGGAACTTACCGTGCCGGTCACCGGGATTGGCGGCCAGATAGTCGCGCATCGCCGCCGCGGCCGCCGGGGAGAGGGCCCGTCCGCAGAACTCGTGGTAGCGCGCCACCGTGCCGACGGGATCGGCCAGGAAATCCTGGTAGCGCACATGCAGGATGCGCGGGTCGTCCACCATCGGCTCGGACATCGTGTTGGCGATGCTCAGCCGGGTCAGTTCCAGATGTCTGGCCGCCTCGGCGTGCAGGTCGACCGGGCCGACCATATCGGTCATGATGTCGGCCATCATCATCGTCCGGGACGCCGCCACCTGGACGGGGTCGCGATGCAACCACACCAGGTGCGCGTCCGGGTAGGCGGCGAACAACTCCGCAAGCCGGAACCCGTGGAAACCCTTGAGCACCCAGTACTTCGGCTCCCGGCCGTACTGGAACTGCTGCAGCATCGCCCGGTGCAGCCGGTACTGCGCGGCGGCGTCGACCGGCAGGCCGCCGACCACCGTCGGCATCGGCACCCGCCACCAGGCCGTCGGCGTCATCACCCGGAAGTCGAACGCCCAGGTGCGCTCGTCCTCGGGCAGCCCGTCACCGAGCATGTCGTTGTACGGATGGCTGTGGAGCCATCTCGGCATCTTCGCGTTGATCTCCCGCCAGTCGGCATCGGCGCGTTCACGGCGGCCGTCCTCGGACACCGCGGGCGGCGGCGAGGGATACATCACCTCCCAGAACCGCAGCGCGCGGGCATCCGGGTCCACGGACATCAACGCATGCATCAAGGTGGTGCCCGACCGCGGCTCGCCCGTGACGAACATCGGCGCGTCGATGACCTCGTCGGCGATCGGGTAGCGGGTCCGGTCGGCCATCAGCTCGAGCCGGGAGGTCAGCAGCCGATGACACACCGCCACCGCCTGTTCGCGGCCGGCATCGTCGAGTCCGGCGGCGTTGAGATGGTCGACGGCCAGCGCGAAGCGCTGCGGCAGGGTGGCATCGCCGTAATCGGTGCTGCCGACTGCCTTTTCGGCCGTCCGCAGCACCTCGGCGGCATCGATGCGGCCGGTCATGCGGCGGCCGAGCAGAGGCGCAGCAGTTCGTCCTCGGTGGCGCGGACCCGGTCCGCGGATCCGGCGGCATGGCGCAGGCCGGCCATGGCGCTGTAGTCGAGGATCTTGGGCACCCGCAGCCCGGCGTCGACGTAGTCGTTGACCACGCGGGCGACCTGCGCCGGTGTCCCGTGCGGTACGACGGCCAGCACCGCCTCGGGCGGGGTGTCGCGGACGAACTCGGTGATCCGCTCCCGGGTCAGCACCGCCGGGTCGATGTCCTGGAAGCCACGCCAGGCCGGACCCATCGGGTGGTCGAAACCGAAGCCGCGCAACGTATCCGCCGACACCTGCAGCAGGAACGCCTTGACCAGGGGAGCGGACACCACCTCGGCCAGCTCGGCGTCGTCGTGGGCGATCAGGCACACCTGGATGTAACCGGGGGTGATCGCCATCGGATCCCGGCCGGCGCGCTCGGCGGACCTGCGCACTACGGCGAGCATCTCGCCGTAGTGCTCGGGAGTCCAGGCGCCCGCCGGCCACCAGCCGTCGGCGTACCGGCCGGTGATCTCCAGCATGCGCGGGCCGCTGGCGCCGATCCAGATTGGTGGATACCGGCCGTTGAAAGGCTCGGTGTCCAGGCGGGCGTCGTGCAGGGTGAAGAACTCACCGCGGAAGTCGACGGGACCGGTGCTCTCCCACAGCAATCGGATGACGCGCAGCGCCTCCTCGAACCGGCCGACCGGCCGGGCGAAGTCGAAACCGTAGGGCAGGATGTTCTCGCTCTCGCCGCTGCCCAGCCCGAGGATGAACCGCCCGCGCGAGAGGTGGTCCAGCGTCAGGGCGGTCTGCGCCAGCGAGGCCGGGTGCCTGCGGACCGTGTCGACCACGGACGTTGCCAGCGGGACGGTCTCGGTCAGCACCGCCGCCGCGGCGGCCACCGCCAGCCCGTCGAGATGGCGGTGCGGCGACGGCGATGCCGTGGCCAGGTCGGTGAACTCGGGTGTCCAGATCGAGTCCGGCCAGAAGCTGACCATGTGGTCGGGCAGCCATACCGAGTGATAGCGCCCGCTGTCGAGGGCGCCGAGCACCGACAGGTCCAGCGGGAGCGTGGTGCGCAAGAACGCGGCGGGCTGCACTCGCATGCCCGAATGCTAAGCAGTCGCACAGCACGCTGTCAGCGGAACGCCCGGATACGACAAAGGTGCGGTGAGGAGATCTCACCGCACCTCTGCGCGAAAGAAGGTCAGCCCTCGATGAAGGCTTCCAGCTGGGTGCGGGCGACATCGTCGGCCAGCTGCTTGGGCGGGCTCTTCATCAGGTAGGCCGAGGCCGGCAGGATCGGGCCGCCGAGGCCGCGGTCCTTGGCGATCTTGGCCGCGCGCACGGCGTCGATGATGATGCCCGCCGAGTTGGGCGAATCCCACACCTCGAGCTTGTACTCCAGGTTCAGCGGCACGTCACCGAAGGCGCGGCCTTCGAGGCGGACGTAGGCCCACTTGCGGTCGTCGAGCCAGGCGACGTAGTCCGACGGGCCGATGTGCACGTTCTTGTCGTACACCTTGTCGGCCAGCGAGCCGTTGAGGTTGCTGGTCACGGCCTGGGTCTTGGACACCTTCTTGGACTCCAGGCGCTCACGCTCGAGCATGTTCTTGAAGTCCATGTTGCCGCCGACGTTGAGCTGGTAGGTGCGGTCCAGCGTGACGCCGCGATCCTCGAACAGCTTGGCCATCACACGGTGGGTGATGGTGGCACCGACCTGGCTCTTGATGTCGTCACCGACGATGGGCACACCGGCGTCTTCGAACTTCTTGGCCCACTCCGGGTCCGAGGCGATGAACACCGGCAGCGCGTTGACGAACGCGACCTTGGCGTCGATGGCGCACTGGGCGTAGAACTTGTCGGCCTCTTCCGAGCCGACCGGCAGGTAGGAGACCAGGACATCGACCTTGTTGTCCTTGAGCACCTTGACGACGTCGACCGGGTCGGCGTCGGAGACCTCGATGGTCTCCGAGTAGTACTTGCCGATGCCGTCGAGCGTCGGGCCGCGCTGCACGATGATGTCCGTCGGCGGCACGTCGGCGATCTTGATGGTGTTGTTCTCCGAGGCCGAGATCGCCTCGGACAGGTCGAAACCGACCTTCTTGGCATCCACGTCGAAGGCGGCGACGAACTTCACGTCGCGCACGTGGTACGGGCCGAACTTGACGTGCATCAGGCCCGGGACGGTGGCGTTCTCGTCGGCGTCGCGGTAGTAGTGCACACCCTGGACCAGCGAGGACGCGCAGTTGCCGACTCCGACAATCGCGACCCTCACCTCGTTGGGCGCGGTGGTCTCAGACATGGTGTTCTCCTTCTCCTGCTGAAAAATTCCGTGCTGCTTACGGCTGCGGTTCGGGTGGGTTCTGCGCGACGCGTTCGGCCGCGATCAGTTCGTTGAGCCACTTCACCTCGCGTTCGCTGGACTCCAGGCCCAACTGGTGAAGCTGCTTGGTGTAGCGGTCCAGCGAGGTGCTGGCGCGGGCGATCGCCTCCCGCAGGCCTTCGCGGCGTTCCTCCACCTGCCGCCGGCGGCCTTCCAGGATGCGCATGCGTGCTTCGGCCGGAGTCCGGTTGAAGAACGCCAGGTGTACGCCGAAACCGTCATCGGTGTAGTTCTGCGGTCCGGTATCGGCGACCAGCTCGGCGAAGCGCTGCTTTCCCGCGTCGCTGAGCTGATAGACGCGGCGGGCCCGCCGCATCTTCGGGGTTCCGTCCGGTGCCGCGTCCTCGACGATCAGCCCGTCGGCCTGCATGCGTCGCAGCGCGGGGTAGAGCGACCCGTAGGAAAAGGCCCGGAACGCACCCAACAAGCCGGTGAGGCGCTTGCGAAGTTCGTATCCGTGCATCGGCGACTCCAGCAGGAGGCCGAGAATGGCGAGCTCCAGCATCGAATCACCTCCCCCAGACGGTCGACCGCTACGACGGATCGACACCTCGGCGAAGTGTATCGCGCCGATATAACCGACGCTACCCGGGCGTGACTATTCGGCGACCGGCGCGGGCCGCCCGGGTGTCTGGGAGGTGAACGGTCCCGGGCGAGCGAAGCGACGGGGGATAAGGCGTGGGGCGAGCGAAGCGAGGGGGGAAGGCCTGGGCGAGCGAAGCGACGGGGGCTAAGGCCTGGGGCGAGCGAAGCGACGGGGAAGAATCCCTACGGGCTCGGGTAGTTGATCCGCTTGACCGTGGAGTCCCCGTTGAACTCGATATAACCGCTGTTCCCGAACTCCGGGGTGACGTAGATGCTGATCTCGATGCTCTCCGGCGGGGCGGTCATATCCGTGTTCGGGCCGATGCTGACATGCAACGACTTCACCTCGGCCGGATCGATCCCGAGCGTCTCGGGGGCGCCGCGGATCAACCCGACGAAGGTGGGCACGTCGAATGCCGCCAGATCGACCACCCGCGCATCGCTACCGGTGCTCGTCTCCGAGGGATCGTCCCAGCCGCCGCGGTAGCTGTAGCTCAGCACGCGGCGCGGCTCGTTCGGATCGGGCCGCTCCAGCGAGGCGTAGTCGTCGAAGATCGTCAGGTCGTAACCCTTGGTGTCGCCGAACTTCTGCCGCATCTGCTCGAACAGTCCGTTCAGTCCGCCGAGTGACTGCAGCTGGCGGGGCGCGGTCAGCACCGTCGCCGGGATGCCGTCGGCCTTGGCGCCCGGATCGGTCTCGAAGCTGAACGGCGAGGAGGTGTTGCCGTAGAGGCCCCAGCCGATCGCGATGCCGAACACCACCAGTACCGCGGCCGTCGCGACCCGGATTCCCCAGCCCGCACCGGCGCCGATCGCCGGGACCTTGCGCTCGGGCTTGAGGTCGGGCAGTTTGACCGGCGCACTCTCGGTCTGCAGGTCGTTGACCAGGGCCTGCAGATCCCCCAGCGTCGCGGCGCTGGTCGCTGCGGCGACCCGTTGGCGATGTTCCTCCATGGAGAGCTGGCCCTCGCTCAGCGCACTGTCGAGCACCTTGCAGGTGTCGTCACGATCGGCATCGCGTGCCCGGGTCCCCGCAGTCTGACGTGTCGCCACGGAACAAGATCGTAGGGCTCAGCTCGGGTTTTCGACACGCAGAACGCGGCCCGCCGGGTCCAGATAGATATAGCCGTTGGTGCCGGCATCGGTGGACACCCGGATCAGCAGTTCCAGCGCCCCGGGTCCGCCGTCGTCTCCACGGACGTGGTCGACGTCCAGATAGGTGTCCGACACGTCATCGGGGGCGATGCCCAGCGTCGCCGGCGCGCCCTGCCAGGCGGCGATCGCTGCGGGCACGTCGAACGCGGCCAGGTCGACCAGTTCATCGGTATCCGAGCGGGTCCGACTCGACGGCTCGTCCCAGCCGCCCTGGAAGGTGTACAGCAGGCGCTGCTCACCGGCCGGGTCCGGCACCGCCAAATATGCCCGGTTCGGGTTGAAGGCCAGCTCGTAGCCCATGGTGCTGCCGAAACGCTTGCGGATCTCCTCCAGCAGTCCCGACATGCCCTCGACGGTGTTCATGTACCGGGGCACGTTGAGTACCAGCGGCGGCGGTTCGTCCACGGGGGGCACGGCGCCGGAGGTGACCGCCGGTGGGATCAGCACCTCGGGGGAGGCGGCGACGGGCTGCTCGGTCGGGGCCGCGTCCTGCGAACCGGAGAACACCAGCGCGCCCAGGACTCCCAGCCCGACGACGGCCAGGGCGCCGGCGATGACCATATTCTTCCGCCGTCGCGGTTCGCCCCGATCCGATGCGGGCCGGGGCTCGGCATCGTGTTGCAGGTCGGCGGTCAATGCGTCCAGTTCACCGAGCGTGCTGGCCTGCAATGCCGCCGCGATGCGCTGTTGATGCTCGGCCATCGAGAGCTGGCCTTCGCTGTGCGCCGCGTCGAGCAGCCTGCAGGTGGCATCGCGATCGCTGTCCTTCGCCCGTGTTCGCCCTGTCAGTCGTGCTGCCACGACAAGAGATGGTAGAAGTTCGGGCCCCGTCGCGCTGCCGTCGCGCCTCGGTAGCTGCGGGTCCGACGTACTCTGGTGATCGTGCGATTGCAGCGACAGGTGGTGGATTACGCCCTCCGGCGTCGATCCCTGCTGGCCGAGGTGTACTCCGGGCGTACCGGTGTCACCGAGGTGTGCGACGCCAACCCCTATCTGCTGCGGGCGGCCAAGTACCACGGCAAGCAGAGCTCGGTGATGTGCCCGATCTGCCGTAAGGAGCAGCTCACGCTGGTCTCCTGGGTGTTCGGTGAGCACCTCGGTGCGGTGTCGGGTTCGGCCCGCACCGCCGAGGAGTTGGTCCTGCTCGCGACGCGCTACGACGAATTCGCGGTCCATGTGGTGGAGGTATGCCGCACTTGCAGTTGGAACCACCTGGTGAAGTCATATGTGCTCGGATCGCCGCGCCCCAAGGACGGGACGCAACGACCGAAGGGCACTCGGACGGCGCGCTCCGGTGCGCGTACGGCCAGTGAATAGCGAAGGGCGCCACAGCGGTCCGACGGGCGATGCCGAATCTGCGCGGTCCGTCGGCGCCGGGCGCACCCCGAATCCCGGCCCGCCGCCCGGGCCGCCCCGCAGACCACCCGGTCC
>NZ_MVHJ01000052.1 GCF_002086115.1 Mycolicibacterium bacteremicum | reverse complement strand
GCCCCCACCCGCACCGGAACCATCCGAGCCCGCGCCCGAACCCGACCCACCGCCGCCCTGCATGGACGAGCCCAGGGCTCCCCCGGCCTCCTCGTCTTGGGCCGCATACGTGCGGGCGGCCTCATCCAACGCGTCCGACATCGATTGCAGGGCGCGAACCACCTGGCCCGCCCCGGTGTGCCACTGGTCCCAGTACTTTTCGAACGCGGTCGCGGCCTCACCCTTCCACCCCGACCCGAGCAGATTGCCCGTCTCCAGATCCACCGCCGACAGGCCGTCCTGCAGCCGCTGCCCCGAGGAACGCAGACGATCGGCCGCGACATGCAGTTCCGAGGTGACGACCTCGACCGACCCGCTCATCAGACCCCCGAATTCTTGGCTTCCCTAGCACCCTAAGCCGGGTTCGGAACCCCGACTCGCACCAATTCCTGACCGCCGTTTTGGCTCAGCTCCCACCCGGAGTACAGTTGCCCACGTGCAGCGGGTGCTCCTTCTCGGACGCCGCGACGGGGTCTGATCCAGACTGGCTTCCCGTCGCGGGTCTTTCGCGATGCGCCGGTCTGATATCCACACCAAGACCCCCGGAGCCACCACCATGACCAGCTTCAGCAAGTCCGCCGCAGATTCCCCCGACGCCTTCTCGTCGGTGCGCAGCATCTCCACCCCCGCCGGTGACCCCCATCCCGGCCAGCCCGCCTGGAACACCCAGCGCGCCTCGTCCATGCCGGTGAACCGGTACCGATCCTTCGACGAAGAGGTCGAGCCGATCCGCCTGACCGACCGGACCTGGCCGGACAAGGTGATCGACACGGCCCCGGCGTGGTGCGCCGTGGACCTGCGTGACGGCAACCAGGCGCTGATCGATCCGATGAGCCCGGCCCGTAAGCGCCGGATGTTCGACCTGCTGGTGCGGATGGGCTACAAGGAGATCGAGGTCGGCTTCCCGTCGGCCAGCCAGACCGATTTCGACTTTGTCCGCGAGATCATCGAGCAGGGCGCCATTCCGGCGGATGTGACCATCCAGGTACTGACCCAGTGCCGTCCGGAACTGATCACCCGCACATTCGAGGCGTGCGCCGGTGCGCCCAAGGTGATCGTGCACTTCTACAACTCGACGTCGATCCTGCAGCGCCGCGTGGTGTTCCGCGCCGACCGCGACGCCGTGAAGGCGATCGCCACCGATGGCGCCCGGATGTGCGTAGAGGAGGCCAAGAAGTACCCGGACACCAAGTGGCGCTTCGAATATTCACCGGAGTCCTACACCGGCACCGAACTGGAGTACGCCGTCGACGTCTGCAATGCGGTCGCCGAGATCGTCGCGCCGACCCCCGAGGTGCCGCTGATCATCAACCTGCCGGCCACCGTCGAGATGGCCACCCCCAACGTCTACGCCGACTCCATCGAGTGGATGAATCGTCACCTGGCCCCGCGCGACTCCATCATCCTGAGCCTGCACCCGCACAACGATCGCGGAACTGCCGTCGCCGCAGCTGAATTGGGCTACCAGGCCGGCGCCGACCGCATTGAGGGGTGCCTGTTCGGCAATGGTGAGCGCACCGGCAACGTCTGCCTGGTGACGCTGGGGCTGAACATGTTCAGCCGCGGTGTGGACCCGCAGATCGACTTCTCCAACATCGACGAGATCCGCCGCACCGTCGAGTACTGCAACCAGCTGCCGGTGCACGAGCGCCACCCCTACGGCGGCGATCTGGTCTACACCGCCTTCTCGGGTAGCCACCAGGACGCCATCAACAAGGGCCTGGACGCGATGAAGGTCTCGGCCGACGAGCAGGACTCCGATGTCGACGACATCCTGTGGCAGGTCCCCTACCTGCCGATCGACCCCAAGGACGTCGGCCGCACCTACGAGGCCGTGATCCGGGTCAATTCCCAGTCCGGCAAGGGTGGCGTCGCCTACATCATGAAGGCCGACCACGGTCTGGCCCTGCCGCGCCGGCTGCAGATCGAGTTCAGCCAGGCGATCCAGCAGATCACCGACGGCGAGGGCGGCGAAGTCTCCCCGAAGGAGATCTGGGACGCGTTCTCCGAGGAGTATCTGCGCCCGATCGAGCCGTTGGAGCGCATCCGGCAGAAGGTCGACGCGGCCGAGGTCGACGGTGGCACCGACACCATCACCGCGGTGGTGAAGGTCAACGGCGAGGAACGTGAGATCGTCGGCGCCGGTAATGGTCCGCTGGCCGCCTTCGTCGACGCCGTCGGCGCCATCGGCTTCGACGTCAACGTCCTGGATTACTCCGAGCACGCGATGTCCTCGGGTGAGGAGGCCCAGGCCGCCGCCTACGTGGAGGCGTCCATCGACGGCCACACGGTGTGGGGTGTCGGCATCGCGACCTCGATCACGACGGCATCGCTGCGCGCCGTGGTGTCGGCGGTCAACCGCGCTGCCCGTCAATCCCGTTCGTCGGTGTAGCGGAACACCCCGGCTGCCACCGCCGCCAGCGTCGCGCCGACGGCGCGCTCCGCGTCGCGCGGACGCGGCGGCGTGGCGTCGGTGAGCAGCCGGTAGTACAGCGGCGCCGAGACGTGCCTGATCACGTCTGCGGCGTTCGTGCCGGCAGGTGCCTCACCACGTTCGACGGCGTCCTCGACGATCGGACCCAGTTCGGCCAGCCGGGTCCGGTAGAACCCCGCCAACGCCGCCGCGGTCGCCGAATCGCAGGTCGCAGCGGCGATCACGGCCTTGAACAGTGGCCCCTGCCGGCGGTCGGCCAGCGTGCGTTGAATGAGTCTGGCCACGCTGAGCAGGTCACCGCGCAGGGTGCCGGTCGTGGGCCGCGCGGTCGAGGTTTCCGCCATATCGACCAGCAGGTCCGCGACAAGGGCAGGAACCGAACCCCAACGGCGGTACACCGTCGTCTTGCCCACCCCGGCCCGATCCGCGACGGCAGTCAGATCCAGTCCGTGCAGTCCGTTCTCGGCAAGCAGCCCGGCCGCCGCGGTCAGCACTGCGGCACGCACGGCCGCGGTGCGCCCGCCGGGTCTCGAAGTCACCCCACCACATTAATGGGACTTAGGTTCCCTTAAGCCCGGTATCGTGCTAGCGTCCACTAACGGGAATCCAGTTCCGATAAGGAGTGGCACATGGAATACCGTCGGGTAGGCGAGTCCGGTCTGTTGGTATCGGAGATCGGCTTCGGCGCTGCGACATTCGGCGCGTCCGGGGAATTCTTCGGCGCGTGGGCAGACACCGGGCCCCACGAGGCCCGCGCCATCGTGGACATGTGCCTGGACGCGGGCGTGACCTTGTTCGACACCGCCGATGTCTACTCCGACGGGGCCTCGGAGACGGTACTCGGACAGGCGCTCGAAGGCAGACGCGACCGCGCAGTTATCTCCACCAAGGCCGCGCTGCCCACCGGCGATGGTCCCGACGACGCGGGATCATCACGACGGCGGCTCATCAGATCCGTCGACGCCGCGCTGCGCCGGCTCCGCACCGACTACATCGATCTGTTCCAACTCCATGCCTACGATGCGGCGACGCCTGTCGCCGAAGTCCTCGACACGCTCGACGGACTGGTGGCCGCGGGCAAGATCCGCTACCTCGGAGTCTCCAACTTCTCGGGCTGGCAGTTGATGAAGTCCGTGGCAGCGGCCGACGCCGCCCATCGCACCCGTTACATCGCGCACCAGGTGTACTACTCGCTCGTCGGCCGCGACTACGAGTGGGAACTGATGCCGCTCGGCCTGGACCAGGGCGTGGGCGCGCTGGTGTGGAGCCCGCTGGGTTGGGGCCGGCTGACCGGCCAGATCCGCCGTGGCGCACCACTTCCCGCCGTCAGCCGCCTGCACAGGACATCCGATGCCGGTCCTCCCGTCGACGACCAGATGCTCTTCGACGTCATCGACGCGCTGACCGTCATCGCCGAGGAGTGCGAGCGGACGGTCCCGCAGGTCGCGCTGAACTGGCTGCTGCGCAGGCCGACGGTCTCGTCGGTGATCGTCGGCGCCCGCAACCCAGGGCAGCTCCGGGACAACCTGGGCGCCACCGGTTGGGCGCTCTCCGACGATCAAATTCGCAGACTCGACGCGGTCAGCTTCCGCGAGCCCGGCTACCCGCACTTCCCGTACCACCGACAGGCCGGATTCGCGAAGCTCAGCCCGCCACTGTTCTCGGCGGCAGGTCAGAACAGCGCGAACTGATCCCCGTCACCGGTGGCATCGGTGAAGTCCTCCACATCGGTACCTCCGACCACGCGGTCCACCATCGCCATGAAGGCCGCATCGGTGACCAGCGGGATTCCCAGCTCGGCCGCCTGATAACCCTTGCCCTGCTCGGGCGCCGGCTCGTTGCACACCACCAGCGAGGTCTGCTGATCGACGTTCTCGGCGTAGGCCAGCCCCGCGTGCAGGATGCGTTCGATGACCTCCTCATGGGTGCGGCTCATCTCCGCTGACAGCGCCACCCGCATGCCCTGCACCAGCGGCCGCCCGGCCACGTAGGGACCAGGATTCTGAAAGGTGCACGGTATCCGGGCGGCCAGCACCTTCAGTGGTCGCAGCTCGTCATGGGTGACCTGCCCGCTGGGCCAGATCCGTCGGCTGACCGAGCGGATCGGCAACCACGCCTTGCGTTCCCGCGCCTGCACCAGTGCCGGTTTGAGAATCTGCGCGAGCACCAGGGCGTCGTCGAGCGCATCGTGGGGCCGTAGCTGGGTGGCACCCCAGTGCCGGGCCAGCGTCTCCAACCGCAGATTCTCGGTGCCCAGGTTCAACCGGCGGGCCAGCTCGACCGTGCACATCACCGTGTCGGTGGGCAACTGCGCGCCGATCAGTTCGGCCTCGGCTGCCAGGAACGCATAGTCGAACCCCACGTTGTGGGCGACCAGGGTCCGCCCGTGCAGCACCTCCATCAACTGCGGCGCGATATCGGCGAAAGTGGGCTGACCCGCCAGCATCTCGGCGGTCAGGCCGTGCACATGGGTCGGGCCGGGGTCCACCCCGGGATCGAGCAGCGAGGACATGCTGTGCTCGACGCTGCCGTCGTCACCGACCGCGAGGGCGGCGATGCTGACCACCCGGGCCTGGCCCGGCCGGAAGCCCGTCGTCTCCACGTCGACGACGGCCCATCCGGCGCCCGCCTCGGCCGACGGCCGGCCCCAGCACTGGCTCATGACCCCAGGGTTGCACGGTGGTCTGACAACACCGGATCGCGGCGCCGCGTGTCGGGCACCTAAAATTCGCTGCATGGCAACCGGCCGGAAGAACCGCGGCGACCGCAGGATCAGACTGCGCGGGCGGCTGGCGCTGGGCGCGGGTGCGGCAGCACGCTGGGCATCCCGGCTGACCGGCCGCGGCGCCGGGGCGATGATCGGCGGCCTGGTGGCCATGTCGATCGACAAGTCGATACTCGGCCAGCTGGGGCGCGGCCGCCGCACCGTCGTCGTGACCGGCACGAACGGCAAATCCACCACGACCAGGATGACCGCCGCCGCGCTGGCCACCCTGGGTCCGGTGGCCACCAACGCCGAGGGCGCCAACATGGACGCCGGGCTGGTAGCCGCGCTGGCCGGCGCCCGCGATGCCGAGTTGGCGGCACTGGAAGTCGATGAGATGCACGTGCCGCATGTCAGCGACGCGGTGTCCCCGTCGGTGATCGTGCTGCTGAACCTGTCCCGCGATCAGCTCGACCGGGTCGGTGAGATCAATCACATCGAACGCACCCTGCGGGCGGGCCTGGAGCGCCATCCCGATGCCGTCGTCATCGCCAATTGCGATGACGTCCTGATGACCTCGGCAGCCTATGACTGCCCCAATGTGGTGTGGGTGGCCGCCGGGGGCTCATGGGCCGGCGATTCGGTGAGCTGTCCGCGCAGCGGCGAGATCATCGTGCGGGACGGCACCCACTGGTATTCCACCGGAACGGATTTCAAGCGCCCGACCCCACAGTGGTTCTTCGACGACACCGACATCCACGGCCCGGACGGGTTCACGGCGCCGATGACACTGGCCTTGCCGGGGGCCGCCAATCGCGGTAACGCCACCCAGGCCGTCGCCGCCGCGGTGGCCCTGGGCGCCGACGCGGGCGAAGCGGTCGGTGCGGTCGCCGGCGTCGACGAGGTCGCCGGCCGCTACCGGACCGTCCGGGTCGGCAACCACACCGCCCGGCTGCTGCTGGCCAAGAACCCCGCCGGTTGGCAGGAGGCGTTGTCCATGATCGACAAAGACGCTGCGGGCGTGGTCATCTCGGTCAACGGTCAGGTGCCCGACGGTGAGGACCTGTCCTGGTTGTGGGATGTGCGTTTCGAGCATTTCGAGCAGACCCAGGTGGTGGCCGCCGGTGAGCGCGGAACGGATCTGGCGGTGCGCCTCGGCTACGCCGGCGTCGAGCACACCCTGGTGCACGACACCGTGGCCGCCATCGCCTCCTGCCCGCCCGGTCATGTCGAGGTGATCGCGAACTACACCGCCTTCCTGCAACTGAACCGGCGGGTCTCATGATCCGGATCGGTTTGGTGCTGCCCGACGTGATGGGCACCTACGGTGACAGCGGTAATGCCGTGGTGCTGCGACAACGCCTGGCGCTGCGGGGAATCCAGAGCGAGATCGTCGAGATCACGCTGGCCGATCCGGTGCCCGATTCGCTGGACATCTACACCCTCGGCGGCGCCGAGGACTACGCCCAGCGGCTGGCCACCAAGCACCTGATCCGCTACCCGGGCCTGCAGCGGGCCGCCGTGCGCGGCGCCCCGGTGCTGGCGATCTGCGCGGCGATCCAGGTGCTCGGCCACTGGTATGAGACCTCGGCGGGTGAGCGGGTCGACGGCGTCGGGCTGCTCGACGTCACCACCTCGCCACAGCAGCACCGCACCATCGGTGAAGTCGCCTCCACCCCACTGCTCACCGGTCTGACGCAGCCGCTGACAGGTTTCGAAAACCACCGCGGCGGAACGGTTCTGGGCACCGATGCCGAGCCGCTGGCCGCCGTCACCAAGGGTGCGGGCAACCGCGCCGGGGACGGCTACGACGGCGCCGTGCAGGGCAGCGTCATCGCCACCTATCTGCACGGACCATGCCTGGCCCGCAATCCGGAGTTGGCTGATCACCTGCTGACCCAGGTCGTCGGCAAACTGCCGCCGTTGCAGCTACCCGAGGTCGAGCTGCTGCGCTCCGAACGCCTCGCGGCGCCCCGCCGGGTCTGAACTAGACCATCGCGCGGCGGCCCGCCAACGCCCGGCCCAGGGTCAGCTCGTCGGCGAACTCCAGATCCCCGCCCATCGGCAGACCCGAGGCGATGCGGCTGACCGTCAGGCCAGGAATGTCCCGCAGCATCCGCATCAGATAGGTGGCCGTCGCCTCCCCCTCGGTGTTCGGGTCGGTGGCGATGATCACCTCGGCGACATCGACACCGTCGACCCGCTCGCCGATGCGGTTGAGCAGCTCGCGGATCCGCAACTGGTCGGGACCGATGCCCGACAGCGGATCCAGCGCTCCCCCCAGCACGTGGTAGCGGCCGCGGAACTCCCGGGTGCGCTCCACCGCCTGGATGTCCTTGGGCTCTTCCACCACGCACACCAGCGACGCATCGCGGCGCGGATCGTTGCAGATCCGGCAGCGTTCGGCGTCGGAGACGTTTCCGCACACCGCACAGAAGGTCACCCCGTCACGGATCCGGCCCAGCACCGCGGTCAACCGGTCGATGTCCGGCGGTTCGACCGACAGCAGATGAAACGCGATCCGCTGGGCGCTCTTGGGCCCGATACCCGGCAGCTTGCCGAGCTCGTCGATCAGATCCTGGACAGGTCCCTCGAACAAGTCACATTCCCGGCATTCCGAGGCCACCCAGCCCGCCGGCCAGCGGCCCGAGCCGGGTCTGGGCCAGGATCGTCACCTGCTTGGAGGCATCGGCCAGCGCCCCGACGATGAGATCCTGCAGGGTCTCCGGGTCGGCGGGATCGATCACCTTGGGATCGATGGCCACCGCGATCACCTCACCGCTACCGCGCATGGTGACCTGCACCAGGCCGCCGCCGCCCTGACCGTGCACCTCGGCGTTGGCCAGCGCTTCCTGCGCCTCCATCAACTGCTGCTGCACCTGCTGGGCCTGCGCGAGCAGTGCCGACATATCGGGCTGACCTCCGGGCTGCATGACTGTCCCTTCTTGACCCGTTCTGATTGCGACTCGGTATCGACTTCGTTGCGCTCTGCGACCACCAAGCACTTGCCCTTCAACAGTAGCCGCCGGCGCGACTACCGTGGCGGCGTGCACGTCCCCCAGACCCTGCGTGTCGGTGCCCTGGCAGCGACGCTCCTGCTCGCCGCCACCTCGGCAGGCGTGCCGACCGCCGCCGCCGCACCGAACGCCATCGCGGGCAAGATCGTGTTCCTCGATCCCGGCCACAATGGTGCCAACGACGCATCCATCAGCCGGCAGGTCCCGACCGGCCGCGGCGGAACCAAGGACTGCCAGGCCAGCGGGACGTCGAGCAACTCCGGGTATCCCGAGCACACCCTGAACTGGGATGTGACGCTCAAGGTCCGCGCGATCCTGGACGCCAACGGGGTACGCACCGCGATGTCCCGCGGAAACGACAACGCGCTGGGGCCGTGCGTGGACGAACGCGCCGCGATGGCCAACGCGCTGCGCCCGAACGCCATCGTCAGCATCCACGCCGACGGTGGTCCGGCCACCGGCCGGGGGTTCCACGTGCTGTACTCCTCGCCGCCGCTGAACGCGGTGCAGGCCGGCCCGTCGGTGCAGTTCGCCACGATCATGCGCGACCAACTGCAGGGTTCTGGACTACCGCCGGCCAACTACATCGGCTCCGGTGGTCTGGACCCGCGCGCGGACATCGCCGGACTCAATCATGCCCAGTTCCCGTCGATCCTGGTCGAGCTGGGCAATATGAAGAACCCGGCCGATTCGGCCCTGATGGAATCCGATGCCGGCCGCCAGAAGCTGGCCGAAGCGGTGGCGCGCGGTATCGCCACCTGGTTGGCCAACAGCTAGCGCTCGAGCTCGGCCTTCAGGTTCGCCAGCACCTCGGCCTGAATCTTGCGCAGGCCCAGCGGGGCGAAGGTCTTCTCGAAGAAGCCCTTGACACCGCCCGCGCCGGTCCACGAGGTCTTCACCGTGACGGTCGACCCGGTACCGGCCGGCGCCACCGTCCAATTGGTGACCAGCGTCGAGTTGGCGTCCTTCTCGATGACGGTCTTGCCGGCCACGTCGACGGTGGCCTTGACGTCACGTGAGCGCGACTCGGTGGCCTGCAGCTTCCAGGTCACCACCGTGCCCGCACCCTGACCGCCCTGTAACACCGCGTAATTGCTGTAGTGCGAGGAAAGGATCTTCGGCCGCACCGTCTGATAGTCGGCGACCGCGGCGAGCACAGCGTCCGGCTCGGCGTTGATCAACACAGTGCTGGAGGCGCTGACCTGTCCCATGAGTGCAAAACTCCCGTCATCACGTAGGTGTCCGGTCGCAGGGTGGGCGACCGAGGACTAGCGTATATGTGTGTCTGTCACCACGACGGACGCACGAGCTGTCCACGAGGCGGGCGTGCAGCGACTGCTGGACAGTTACCGCGCCATCCCCGCAACAGCGACCGTGCGGCTGAGCAAACCCACGTCCAATCTGTTCCGGACGCGGGAGCACTCCGCTGCCCCGGGCTTGGACACCTCCGGCCTGACCGGTGTCATCGCCGTCGACGCCGAGGCGCGCACCGCGGATGTATCGGGCATGTGCACCTACGCGGACCTGGTGTCCGCCACGTTGCCGCACGGCCTGTCTCCCCTGGTGGTTCCACAACTCAAGACCATCACCCTCGGCGGGGCGGTCACCGGTCTGGGCATCGAGTCGGCCTCGTTCCGCAACGGATTACCGCACGAGTCGGTGCTGGAACTCGATATCCTCACCGGTGCCGGGGAAATCCTGACCGCTGACCGAGACCGGCACGCCGACCTCTTCGGTTGTTTTCCGAATTCCTATGGCACGCTGGGCTACTCGGTGCGGCTGAAGATCGAGCTGGAGCCGGTGCACCCGTTCGTCGCGTTGCGACACCTACGGTTTGATTCGCTGCCCGACCTGGTGGCCACCATGGAGCGCATCATCGCGACCCGCGGTCATGACGGGCTGCCGGTGGACTATCTCGACGGTGTGGTGTTCAGCGCGTCGGAGAGTTACCTGTGCCTGGGCCTGCGGACCGCGGCACCCGGGCCGGTCAGCGACTACACCGGCCGCGACATCTACTACCGGTCCATCCAGGACCGCGCCGAGGACCGGTTGACCATCGCCGACTACCTGTGGCGCTGGGACACCGACTGGTTCTGGTGCTCACGGGCTTTCGGTGCGCAGCACCCGGTGGTACGGCGGTGGTGGCCACGGCGCTACCGGCGCAGCAGCTTCTACTGGAAGCTGATCGGCTACGACCAGCGCTTCGGCATCGCCGACCGTATCGAGAAACACCACGGCCGTCCGCCCCGGGAGCGGGTCGTGCAGGACGTCGAGGTGCCGATCGAGCAGTGCGCGCCGTTCCTGGACTGGTTCCTGGCCAACGTGCCCATCGAGCCGATCTGGTTGTGCCCACTGCAACTTCGTGACGGCGCGAGCTGGCCGCTGTACCCGCTGCGGCCGCAGCGCAACTACGTCAACATCGGCTTCTGGTCCTCGGTTCCGGCCGGCCCCACGCCCGGGCACACCAATCGGCTCATCGAGGCGAAGGTGGCCGAACTCGACGGCCACAAGTCGCTGTACTCCGAATCGTTCTTCAGCCCTGAGGAATTCGACCAACTCTACGGCGGGGAGGCGTACCGGACCGTGAAGAAGACCTACGACCCGCAGTCACGACTGCTCGACCTGTACGCGAAGGCGGTGCAGGGCCGATGACCACTTTCGAGGACCACGCCGCCGACGCGCACAGGCTCAGCCTCGCCGAGATCCTGGAGATCTTCGCCGCGGGCCAGTTCCCGCTCAAATTCACCGCCTACGACGGAAGTTCGACCGGACCCGATGATGCCGCGATCGGGCTGGACCTGCGCACCCCGCGCGGAACGACGTATCTGGCCACCGCTCCCGGCGGGCTCGGTCTGGCCCGTGCCTATGTGTCGGGCGATATCGAACCCGTCGGTGTGCACCCGGGTGATCCGTACGAATTGCTGCGCGCGCTGGCCGCCACCGCCGCGTTCCGCAGGCCACCGGCGCGGGTGCTGGCCAACATCATCACCTCGGTCGGCCTGGAGCACCTGCTGCCCGTCGCGCCGCCACCGCAGGAGGCGCTACCCCGGTGGCGCCGCGTCGTCGAAGGGTTACGGCACAGCAGGTCTCGTGACGCGGGCGCGATCCATCACCACTACGACGTGTCCAATGCGTTCTACGAGTGGGTTCTCGGCCCGTCGATGACCTACACCTGTGCGTGCTACCCCGACGAACACGCCACCTTGGAGCAGGCACAGGACAACAAGTACCGGTTGGTGTTCGAGAAGCTGCGGCTGCAACCCGGCGACCGGCTGCTCGACGTGGGCTGCGGCTGGGGCGGCATGGTCCGGTACGCCGCGCGGCACGGTGTGCGCGCGCTGGGCGTGACGCTCTCGGCCGAACAGGCGGCGTGGGCCCGGCGGGCCATCTCCGACGAAGGCCTGTCCGGGTTGGCCGAGGTTCGGCACGGTGATTACCGCGATATCGGCGAGTCCGGATTCGACGCGGTGTCCTCGATCGGGCTGACCGAGCATATCGGCGTCGCGAACTATCCGGCCTACTTCGCCTTTCTGCAGGCTCGGATGCGTACCGGTGCACTGTTGCTCAACCACAGCATCACCCGGCCGGACAACCGGTCAGACGGCACAGCGGGGTTCTTCATCGACCGCTACGTCTTCCCCGACGGGGAGCTGACCGGGTCCGGTCGCATCATCACCGACGCCCAGAACGTCGGGTTGGAGGTGGTGCACGAGGAGAATCTGCGTGACCATTACGCGCTGACCCTGCGGGACTGGTGTCGCAACCTGGTCGAGCACTGGGATGACGCCGTCGCCGAGGTCGGCCTGCCGACCGCCCGGGTGTGGGGGCTCTACATGGCCGGCTCGCGCCTGGGCTTCGAGTCGAATGTCGTTCAGCTGCATCAAATTCTGGCGGTCAAGCCCGATGATCGCGGCAGTCACGGGCTGCCGTTGCGGCCGTGGTGGACGCCATAGCGTGCACGGTGCAGGTGGCGCCCCCCGCGCGCTTCGACTCGTACATCGCCGAATCGGCGTGGCGTAGCAGGTCGTCGATCGAGAAGTGCTGAGCCCCTGCCGACATGGCGGCGATCCCGATGCTGACGGTGAAATCACTGCCGGCGGTGCCGGTCAGCGTCGACACCCGGTCGACCAGATCCGGCATCGGATCGACGTCGGTGCCGAACGCCACCAGTACCAGTTCATCACCACCGAGGCGGGCGGTGATCTCGTCGGGACGGGCGATACCGCGCAACCTGGCGGCGAAGGCGACCAGGGCGGCGTCACCGGCCGCATGACCGCCGTCGTCATTGAGCTGCTTGAACCGGTCGATGTCGAACACCGCCATGACGATGGTGGTGCGGCGATCACGCGCGACCGCCCGGCCGATCGACGAGTACATGCCGCGCCGGTTCCGCAGCCCGGTCAGCGCGTCATAGTGCGCCGAGCGCGCCGTGCGCTCGATGGCCCGGCGGCCCAGGTCGATCAGGATGGAACCGACCAGCGGCACCCCCACCGCCCAGGTGAGCGCCGGCATGAAATACAGATAGAGATCCAGGATGCGGTGCGCCTCGAACACCTCGGCGTGCAGCACGATGCCGGCGATCAGGGCCGCGCCGAAGGCGCAGTGCAACCGCAGGATGCGTGAGCCCAGGATGAATCCGGCGAACACACCGACCAGCCCGATGTAGGGGGTCACCGCGAGCCGGGCGGTCGGTGTGGACATCGTGGCGGCCATCACCGCGCAGGCGATATCGGCCCAGACCACGAAGCAGACCGACTGGCCGAACGTCGGCCACGGGCCACGCCACCAGCGCACCCCCACCGCGATGGCCGCGACGACGAACAGCGCCTGCAGCCCGCGATCGACGACCCCGCCCGGTCCCTGCGGGGTGTCCTGCAGACTGAGGCCCAGCACGGCCAAGCCGAGACAGCCGAGGCCCGCGACGAACATGAACACCCGCATGAACCGGCCTTCACGCAGCGCGCCGGTGGCGAACCGGTATTCCCGCCCGCCCCATCTGTCACCTACGCCTCGCAACGTCAGACCCGGACAGTTTCGTCATGGTAGCTACCGTCGACGTCGAGGTGCGGTGGCGTTGTCAAGTTGAAATCCCTCAAGATCGGCAGCTACGGCAAATACCTTAGCGTGTCCGGAGAGATCTGCCAGCTAACTCTTCTCGATCCTGCGGGCCCCGAGTTCGTTCTGCAGGAGTTCGATGGCCACTTCCTCGGGGTCGCGCCGTACGACGTCGGAGGTGTCGGCGCTGGCCTCGGCGAGCATGCGTTCTTCCTCGGCCGCCGGATCATGCCGGGGCGCCGGTCCGGCGTCGGACGGCACCGGCTCGCCGTTGTCGGGCACGCACCGGATCTGCCAGTCGACCCCGAGCGCATCCTTGAGCGACTCGCGGATCACCTCGACGTTGCGGGGTTCGTTGAGCCGCTTGGCCAGTGGCGGCGCCCGATGGCTCAACACCAACGTGTCACCGTCGACGGCCCGCACGATCGCATCGGCGAGCATCGCGTTGACCGGCTTGCTGCGGGCGTTGACCTTCTCCCGCACGGTGTCCCACATCGAACGGACCGCGGCCGCGTCCGGTTCTCCGACGGCCGCCGCGGCCGGCGGTGGTAGCGGCGCGGCGGGCTCGGGTGCCGGTTCCGGCGCCGGTGGCGGCGGGACCGGGATCGGTTCCGGCTGCGGTTCCGGCCGCGGCTCGGGCTCCGGAACCGGAGCCGGCCGCGTTGTCGGCTCGGGCTCGGGCACCGGCGCGGGAGGGGGCACGGGTGCGGGCG
>NZ_MVHJ01000051.1 GCF_002086115.1 Mycolicibacterium bacteremicum | reverse complement strand
TGTCCATACCGTGTTCCTCGGCAGCAACAGCAAGTTCGACCAACTCCCGAGGCGCAAACTGCTCCGCCGACGCCTTATAGCCCAGTTTCAGTTCAGCCATACCTATGTTTCTACACTCGCCGTATGGCACCGCTTCTGACGGCCGTCACCGATCGCGTTCACCTCGCCCAGACCGACCTGGTGAATTGGACGGTGGTGACCGACGAGTCCGGGGTGTTGTTGATCGACGCGGGCTATCCGGGCCATCGTGATGAGGTCGTCGGCTCGGTGCGCCAACTCGGTTTCGAGCCCGAGGACGTCCGGGCGATCCTGCTCACCCACGCACATGTGGACCATCTCGGTTCGGCGATCTGGTTCGCGAAAACGCATGGCACGCCGGTGTATACGCATGCCGCCGAGGTCGGTCATGCCCAGCGCCGGTACCTGGAGCAGGTGTCCCCGGTCGACGTGCTGAGTCGGGCGTGGCAGCCGCGATATCTGGCGTGGACGCTGGCGCTGGTGCGCAAGGGCGGGTTGACCCACGAGGGCATCCCCACCGCGCAGGCGATCGACGAGGACATCGCGGCGACACTGCCGGGCGCGCCGACGGCGATCCCGTCGCCGGGGCACACCGGTGGGCACTGCTCCTATCTGGTGGACGGCGTGTTGGTGGCCGGCGACGCCCTGATCACCGGGCACCCGCTGAGTGCCCGCAGCGGCCCGCAGCTGCTGCCGACGATCTTCAACCACGATCAAGATGGCTGTCTGCGCAGTCTGGCCGCGCTCGGCATGCTGGACACCGAGGTCCTGGTGCCGGGTCACGGCCCGCTGTGGCGGGGCTCGATCCGCTCGGCGGCCGAACAGGCCGGCCGATGAGGCCTCAGGCGATCAGGTCGTAACCGAAGAGGAAGACCGCGGTCACCACCAGACCGCAGGCCACGGCGATGGTGGGCATCAGGATCTTCTCGTCGAGTTCGGCGTCGTCCGAGACGTCGCGTCGGCGCGCCACCAGGGTGCGCACACCGACCCCCAGCAGCGCCACGACCAGCGCGGCGGCCAGAATCAGCACGCCCACAACGGGTAGCGTCACTGCCTCAGCTTACGAAATCACCCCGCCCAGACCTCGGCGATCAGCTCGTGGGACCGCAACCGGTCGGCATGATCGTGTGCCACCGAAGTGATCACCAGCTCGTCGGCGCCGGTCACGCGCGCCAGCGCGGCCAGTCGCTCGGCCACCTGCTCCGCATCGCCGACGAACTGTGTCTCGATACGGTCGGCGACCACCGCCCGTTGCTCGGCGGTCAGCGCGGGCACGGTGTCCGGGTCGGGATAGGGCACCGCGCCGCCGCCTGCCCGGATCGAGTACACCCAGTGCCCGAAGCTGCTCGCCAGATGCCGCGCGCGGTCGGCGTCATCGGCGGCCAGCACATCGGCGGACACCACCACATAGGGCTCGGACAACGTGGCCGACGGCTCGAAGGCGCTGCGGTAGGCCTCGACCGCCTCCAGCGCGGTGGCCGGGGCGATGTGGTAGGCCGCCACGAACGGTAATCCGTGCGCACCGGCCACCCGGGCGCTCTGCCCTCTGCTGCTGCCGAACACCCACGGCCGCAGGGTGGTTCCCTCGCCCGGACTGGCGTGTGCCTCGAATCCGTCGACGCGATAGCGACCGTCCAACAGCGCCAGGATGTCGGCGACCTGGTCCCCGAAATCCGGTGCCACGGCCGCGGGCTGCTGCAGGGTGCCCATCGTCGCCGTCAGCCGGGGGTTGCGTAACAGGGCGGACAGGTCGAACGGTGCGGGCACCACCACCCCGTCGACCTCGTGCCGCACCCGCGGCGGCCGCGGTTCGCGCGGCTCCTGCCGGTTGGCTTCGGCGCGGCGTTGGCCGGACCGGCCCACCCCGAGGTCGATGCGGCCGGGGTAGAAGGCGTCCAGCGTCCCGAAGCTCTCGACGACCGCGATCGCGGTGGTGTGTCCGAGTTGCACCGCGGCCGCGCCGACGTGGATGGTCTCGGTCGCCGCGGCGATCTGGCCGATGAGGACGGCCGGGGCGGCGCTGGCCACCGCGACGTAGTGATGTTCGGCCACCCAGTACCGGCGGAAGCCCCACCGCTCGGCGTGTCGGGCCAGGTCGACGGTGTTGCGCAGGGCGTCGGCGGCGGTACTGCCCGCCGGGACCGGCGCCAGGTCCAGTATCGACAGCGGGATGGTCATCTCAGGGCCTTCTCGAAGGCAATGGGATAGACATCGCGTTTCTTGTCCCCGTCGCCCGGCTCCGGCGGCAACGGCTCGGCGAGGCGCGTGTACCCGTTGGCCTCGTAGAGCGCCTCGGCCTCGGGCTGGCGGTCACCGGTGGTCAGGTACACCCGCCGATAGCCACGCTCGGCGGCCAGCGCCTCCAGCTCGCGCAGCAACGACGTGGCATGACCGCGTTTGCGATGCCCGCTGTCGGTCCAGATTCGCTTGAGCTCGGCGGTGTCGTCGTCGAAGCGCTGGAACGCACCGCCGGTCACCGGAACCCCGTCGAGCAATCCGATGAGCAGCGCGCCATGCGGGGCGGCGAACTCATCGGCGGGATGCCCGCGCAGCCAGCGGGCCACGCCGGCCTCGGTGCCGCCGTAGCGCTGTGCGTACTCGACGGCGAGCTCGGCCAGCAGCGGCTCGGCCAGCGGGTCGGTCTGGCTCACGGCGACGAAACGCACGGTCTCCACGATTGCTCCTGCCATCACTCGAATGTCCAACGTGTCGCGGCCCCGCGCATTCCGGACGGGCCCATCGGCTCATCCTGATCGTAAATATCGGCAGGCCGGCCCCTCTTCCCCGGAAAACTTGACAGGTGTAAAGTTCGCCGCCATGGACAACATCAGGGGCAAGACCATCGCGATCACCGGCGCCGCTCGCGGTATCGGTTATGCCACCGCCAAGGCTTTGCTGGCTCGCGGCGCCCGGGTCGTCATCGGCGACCGTGACGTCGCACTGCAGGAGTCGGCCGTCGTCGAGCTGACCAAGCTCGGCCAGGTGTCGGGTTACCCGCTCGACGTCACCGACCGGGAGTCGTTCGAGACCTTCCTGGACAAGGCGCGCACCGACGGCGGCGGTCACATCGACGTGTTGATCAACAACGCCGGCGTCATGCCCGTCGGGCCGTTCCTGGAGGAGACCGAGCAGTCCGTGCGGTCCTCGCTGGAGGTCAACGTCTATGGCGTACTCACCGGCTGCCAACTCGCGCTGCCGGACATGGTGCGCCGCCGTAGCGGTCACATCATCAACATCGCCTCGCTGTCCGGGCTGATCCCGCTGCCCGGACAGGTCGTCTACGTCGGCGCCAAGTACGCCGTCGTCGGCCTGTCCACCGCGCTGGCCGACGAGATGGCCCCGCACGGCGTGAACGTTTCGGTGATCATGCCGCCGTTCACCAACACCGACCTGATCTCGGGCACCAAATCCGGCGGCGCCATCAAGCCCGTCGAGCCCGAGGAGATCGCGGCCGCCATCGTCAAGACGCTGAACAAGCCCAAGACCCACGTCTCGGTGCCGCCACCGCTGCGGTTCACCGCGCAGGCCGCGCAGATGCTGCCGCCCAAGGGCCGCCGCGCGATGAACAAGGCGCTCGGACTGGACAATGTGTTCCTGGAGTTCGACCGGTCCAAGCGGCAGGCCTACGAGGATCGGGCCAGGGCCGCCCAGGGCGTCATCGAGTCCGACGGCAAGTAGCGCGGACGGCCCGGCCCGAACTCAGTATTCGATCGCCTCGATCAGCGGACCCGGCTCGTCCATCAGGGCCCAGAACCGGTCCCGGATGGCGACCGTCATCGGGCCGGGCTCACCGTTGCCGATGGCTTCGCCGTCGAGGGAGTTGATCGGGGTGACCCCACCGGCGGTGGTGACGGCCATCAGTTCGTCGGCGTCGTAGAGTTCGTGGCTGGTGACATCACGCAGGGTGGCCTCGATGCCCATCTGATCGGCGAGCTCGAAGACCGTCTTGCGGGTGATGCCCGGCAACGCATTTCGCGATGGCGAGGCCAGCTTGCCGTCCTTGACGATGCACACGTTGAAGCCCGGGCCCTCGGCCACACAGTTGTCCGAGTCGAGCAGGATGGCGGTGCGTGCCCCGCGGTCCTTCGCCTCGAAGCTGGCCGCGGTCAGGTCGCCCCACTGGTAGTTCTTGATGGTCGGGTCGACGGTGTTGCGACCGGCCCGACGGACATGGCGGGGCACGATGGCGGTGGTGCCGAAGATCTGCTCGGCCGGTGGGAACGCCCACAGGTACGGGATGGCGTAGATGTACACCTGGTGGGTGAGCTTCGAAAGGTCCTTCTCCCCCCGGCGCTTACCGTAGCCGCGGGTGACGGTCAGGTTGACGAAGGACTCCCGCAGCTGCGACATCGACACGCACTGCTTGGTGATGTCGGCGAGTTCGTCCTTGGTGTACCCGGCGTCCAGACGCAGCTTGCGCGCCCCGTCCAGCAGCCGGTCCAGGTGGTCACCGAGCCGGAAGATGTTGCCGTGCCACACATGCGCGACGGTGTAGGTCAGATCGGAATGCCCGAAGCCGGTGTCGAAGATCGAGATCCTGGCGTCCTCGGCGGGCACGAACTCGCCTTCGATCCAGGCGACGCCGCCGGCGAACGGGCTGGACTGGTCGAGTTCGTAGTCGCTGTACTGGATCACCGAGCCCGCCGGGGTGTCCTCCCGGATGGCTCCGGGTTCGACGGCGACGAGGTTGGAGGTTCCTGCGTTGGTGAGCGTGGTCATAGCTTTTCCTTTCTAGAGGTTGTGGGTCTTGGCGTAGTCCGCGCCGGCGTCACCGCGGCTCAGCCGCGACTTGAGGCCGGTGGCCCACCAGATGGCGGCGAGCACGACGATGCCGAGGAAGACCCACTTGTTGCTGGTGAACTGGGGCAGGAAGAGCAGCGCGACGGCCACACCGAGGAACACCACCAGCGCGGTGACGTAGAGGGGAAGGCGGAACCGGCCCAGATCGAAGGTGCCGGGCTCGGCCGCGGGGATGGTGCCGCGCTTGTAGCCGACGAGCAGGCCGATGGTCTGCAGGATGTAGACGAAGAAGAACAGCAGCGACGCGATGCCGATGATGTAGTTGAACGCCTTCTCGTTGACCAGCGCCGAGAGCAGCAGAACCGTTGACAGGCAACCTAATCCGAGTACGGCGTAGGTGGGGGCCTTGCTCTTGGGCGACACGTGGCGCCACACGTGCGAGAACGGCAGCATGTTGTCCCGTGCCATCGAATAGGTGAGCCGGGTGGCCACCAGGATGTTGGCGAGCAGGCAGGCCAGGATATTGGTCAGGGCGATCGCGACGACGATCTTGGTGACGACGGGGCCGGCCTGCTGGGTGATGATCTCCTCGATCGGTGCGGCCGAATTCGCTTCCACCGCAGCGGGATCCTTGATGGCCAACACGTACACGACGTACATCAGGAACTCGATGACGATCGAGGTGATCAGCGCGTAGAACATCGTCTTGGGGACCACCCGGCGCGCGTTCTTGGTCTCCTCGGCGACGTCGGCGCCGGACTCGACGCCGATCAGACCGAAGAACGGGCCAAGCGCGGCGGCCAGCCAGGCCAGCATGTAGGAGTCCTTGTCGCCGGATTCGCCGCCGGTGAACAGGGTGGAGATCGGCTGGTGGTTCTCGGGGGCGGAGAAGGCGATGACGGCGATCAGCGCGGTGGCGCCGACGGTGATGACCAGTTCCAGGCTGACCCCGATGTTGTTGACCATGGTGGCGAACCGGACGCCGTAGATGTTGATCAGCACGCAGACGAACACCACGGCGATGGCCAGCAGGATCTGGGTGGTCTGCGTCATGCTCCAGCCCAGCAGTCCGCCGAGGTAGCCGGACAGAATGAACCCGACACCGGTCATACCGCACACCCAGCCCATCAGGGCGATGAATCCGGTGAACCAGGCCAGGTTGGGCCCGTTGATCCGGCTGATCCACTGGTAGGAGTAGCCGGCCAGCGGCAGCTTGGCGGTCAGGTCCGCGGCGATGAAGGTCCACAGCGCGAACACGGCGCCGGCCAGCAGCAGCGTCCACACGAACGGCGCCCCTGCGGTGAAGTAGCCCGCACCGAATCCGGTGAATACCGCGGTGGTGGCGCTGATGGTGGCGAAACCGATGGCGAACGAGGCCAGCGTGCCCACGGAGCGGTCCAGTTTCTGGGCGTAGCCGAGCTCGGCCAGCTTGGCATCTTCGGAGCCGAGGACGGCGGGTTTGTCTGAATGAGTGGGTGGGGCTATTGCGTCAGTCATGGTCACTCCAGGTCAAGACGTGGGGACGAACACCTGAGGACAGACAACCGCCATCCCGGGGACATCGGAAGTTCGATGTTTTGATCTGCTCATAAGCAGGATTTATCAGTGCTGCTCAGCATCATCGACGCTGCCGACTCCCCAACGGGCCTGCACGAGCTTGACCAGGGCATCTGCCTGCGGTGTGAGGTCCGCGGGGTTCCACGCCAGGGCGGTGTGGCTGAGCGGACGGTCCGAGATCGGCACGTAGACGATCCCCGGCCGGTCGTAGAAGCGGGCCACCGAGGAGGTGGTGAAGCTGATCCCGAGCCCCCGCGCGATCGCCGTCGTCTCGGCCTCATAGGTCGCGGCGACGGCGGCGATGGTCGGGGGCCGGTTGCCCCGGACGTCCATCGCCAGCCAATAGTCCCGCCACGTCCCGGCCGTGAGCGGGGCGCACACGATGGGATCGTCGAGCAGTTCGGCGATACCGACCTCGGTGCGGCCGGCGAGCCGATGATCACGCGGCAGGCAGGCCACCCACGACTCGGAGTCCAGAATGAGCATGCGGTGCTCGGGCAGGTCGACCGGCGGCCGGATGATCGCGACCTCGGTGCTGCCGTCGGCCAGGCCCGCCGTGGGGTCGGCGAAGTCGAACTCGATCGGTTCTACGGTGACCTCGGGGTAGGCGGATTCGAAGTGGCGGACCAGGCGGAACAGCAGGTCGGCACCGGTGCCGATCAGATAGCCGACGCGCAGCACCCCGCGCCGGGTGCCCGAGAGCAGCAGCAGGTTGTCGACAACGGCCTCCACCCCCGACAGCGCCTGCTGCACCTGCGGCAGCCACGCCGCACCCAGGTCGGTCAGCGCGACCTCACGGGTGTTGCGGTGGAACAGCACCACACCGAACTGGTGCTCGAGCTGCTTGATCGCGGTGGACAGTGCGGGCTGGGTGATGAACAGCCGTTCCGCGGCGCGGCGGTAGTTCAGCTCTTCACCCAGCACGGCGAAGTAGCGGAGCTGCCGCAGCGTGACGTCACTCACTCCGGTGTCGGGTCACCGTTGCGGTAGGACTCGATGGCGTCGAGCCGGGCGGACAGTTCCTCATGGGTGAAGGTGTGCTTCTCGGTGGTCCCGACGTACGTCACGTGCACCAGGGCACCGTCCTCGGCCGCGTCCAGCCACAGCGAGGTGACCGGGATACCGTCCTCGACCTGCCCCCCGGACGGCTCGTAGAACCAGATCGCGTAGTCGTCGTCGGATTCCTCCTCGTCGAAGGTCCACCCGCGCTCGGTGATCCGCGCGTCGAACTCGGCCAGGTCGGCGACCACCGCGTCCTGGATGGCCGACAACTGGTCGATCACCGCGTCGGGGACCCAGCGCGCGTCACCGGCCGTCTTGCGCTTCTTGCGACGCGCCTTCTTCGCATCCGAGGACTTCGACACGGCTCAGCTCAGCGCCTGGTCCAGATCGGCGATCAGGTCTTCGGTGCCCTCCAGGCCGACCGAGATGCGCACCACCCCGTCACCGAGGCCGATCGCCGCCCGCCCCTCCGGGCCCATCGCCCGGTGGGTGGTGGTGGCCGGGTGGGTGATCAACGATTTGGCATCACCGAGGTTGTTGGAGATGTCGATGACGCGCAGCCGGTCCAGCAGCTTGAAGGCGCTGTCCTTCCCGCCGTCGAGCTCGAAGGTGACGACCGTGCCACCGCCGCGCATCTGCCTCTGCGCCAGCTCGTACTGTGGATGCGATTGCAGGAAGGGGTATTTCACCCAGTTCACGCCGGCCTGCTGTTCCAGGAACTCGGCAACCCGCTGGGCGGAGCGGTTCGAGTAGTCGACCCGGACAGCCAGCGTCTCAAGGCCTTTGAGCAGCGTCCAGGCGTTGAAGGCACTGATCGCCGGGCCGGTGTGGCGCATCAACTTCTGCACCGGGCCGTCGATGTAGTCCTTGTCGCCCAGGATCGCACCGCCGAGCACCCGGCCCTGGCCGTCGATGTGCTTGGTCCCCGAGTAGACCACCACATCGGCACCCAGCGGGATGCCCTGCTGCAGCAACGGTGTGGCGAACACGTTGTCCAGCACCACCTTTGCGCCGGCGGCATGGGCCAATTCGGCGACCGCGGCGATGTCGACCAGCGACTGCATCGGGTTCGACGGCGTCTCGAAGAACACCGCCTGGGTCGGCACGCTCAACGCCTCCTCCCACTGGGACAGGTCGTCACCGTCGACGAAGACGGTCTCGACACCCCAGCGCGGCAGGATCTCGTTGCACACCACGAAACAGGAACCGAACAGGCTGCGGGCGGCGACCAGCCGGTCACCGGCGCCCAGCAGTGCGCCCAACGCGGTGAACACCGCGGCCATCCCGGTCGCGGTGGCGAACGCCGCCGGCGCGTCCTCGATGAGCCGCAGGCGTTCCTCGAACATCGAGATCGTCGGGTTGCCGTAGCGCGAGTAGACATACCGGTCGATCTCGCCGGTGAACGCACGCTCGGCGTCGGCGGCCGACTCGTAGACGTAGCCCGAGGTCAGGTACAGCGCTTCGGCGGTCTCCTCGAAACCCGACCGCAGCAGTCCACCGCGGACACCGATGGTGGCCTGGCTGACCCCGTCGGGCAGTGGGGCAGGTGTTCGCACAGACGGCACGGGCTCAGTCACGACTGCCTCCAGGGGAGTCCGACAGCTTTCCATCCGGTCCGGCCGCGGTGCCCGTGCTCGTCGAGGTTGCCCTCGAAACCATCGAGCACGTTGTAGGACGGGCCGATACCCGCGGCGGTGGCGGCCTGCGCCGAACCGATGGAGCGGTTGCCGGAGCGGCACAGGAACACCACCGGTCGCGCACCGGGGGCGATGCCGGCCCGGCCGAGATCGTCGATGAAGGCGTCGTTGTGCGAACCGTCGGTCCTGCTCCACTCCACGAACACCACATCGCGCCGCAGCGGGGCGAGGTCGGGTACTCCGACGAAACGCCACTCGGCCTCGGTGCGACAGTCGACGAGCACGGCTTCGGGATTGTCGGACAGCAGCTCCCAGGCCTGCTCGGGCGTGATGTCTCCGGCGTAACCCGGACTCTCGGATGTGGACACAGCACTACCGTAACGGCTAGGCCGGACCCTGCGAACAGACCTTCCACTGGCCGTCCTCGCGCGCGAACATCATGTCGACGCTGACCTGGGTGTCCGCGTCCTCGTCGTCGCCGAAGTGGTACTTCACCGAGGCGGTGGCGGTGTCGCCGACGACCGCGATGTTGCCGGCCCCGTCGACGTACCGCTCGCCGTGCTTGGCGACCGAGTCGCGCTGCCGGTCAAGCACCTCTTTCTCGGTGCCCTGTTCGGCGGCACAGGTGTTGGCCTTGAACGCCTGATAGTCCTGCCGCTGCAGGGCGTCGTTCTGGGCGACCACGACGCGGCCGATCTGCTGCGGATCCCCGTCGCCCTCGCCGCGGTTGATCACAAGAATCGCGGTGATCACAACCACGATGATGACGAGGGCCAGCAGGAACGGCGTCGCCGTCGGCCGGTCCCGGTCTGCCGGATCGCCGCTCACGACTGCCAGAGTTTACGCAGCGCCACCGCGGTGCGCTGCGCGCGGTCACGCGCCACCGTGACATCCGGCGCCGTCGCGAACGCCGCGCCGAGCCCGTCGCCGAACAGCCACACATCGCTCTCGGCGACCTCGTGGGCCTGGGCCAGCACCGCCAACACGTCGGCCTTGTCCAGCACCGCTTCGCCGGCCCGACCGACCTCAGCCGCCCCCGGGGACACCATGATGGTGTCGACCGGCAGGCCCAGGACCGCGCGGGCGTGCAGGTCGAAGGCGGACAACCGCTGGGTGCGCAGCGTCAGCAGCGTGGCCTCGACGGGGCCCGGGCGCACATCGGCGAAATACACCTCGTCACCGCGTACCAGCAGTTCCACCGAGTAGGCGCCGCGGCCGCCCAGCGAGTTCACGATGCGCGCGCCGATGGACTTCGCGGCGTCCAACGCCGCCGGGGTCAGCCGGTGGGACTGCCACGCGGACAGCGTCCCATCGTCGGCGACCCGGTGCCCGATCGGCTCGCAGAAGTGCACGGCCGGCCCGGTCGGGCTGGCGGTGCGCACGGTCAGCAGGGTGACCTCGTCGTCGACGTCGACCACCGTCTCGGCCATCACCCGGTGCTGGCCGGCCGCGACGGCCCGCTGCCAGGCGGGTTCGACATCCTCCGGCCGCAGCAGCACCGAGCGTCCCGCATCGGCGCCGTCGGTGACCGGACCGACCGCCAGCGGGAAGCCGGCGTGCTCGGCGATGGCGGCGAGTTCCGCGGCGGTCCCGGCGAACCAGAACGGCGCGGTCGGCAGGCCGAGTTCGTCGGCGGCCAGCCGACGCAGGGCCTCCCGGTCCAGATCCAACTCCGACTCGACGACGAAATCGGCGCCGTCGGACTCGTTCGTGGTGACCACCGCACCCAGCCGCTGGAGGGCCAGTGTCAGTTCGCGGCTCGCCCCACCGGACCCGCGCAGCAGCACCACGGGCGCCTTGGGGTCGGCGGAGGTGTCAGCGTCTTCGGCGTGCCTTGTCATCGCCAGACCAGCCTGCCAGATCTTCAGCCGAGCCGGACGTCGACATAGCACCAGCGCCACGACTCGCCCGGTTCGACGCTGCGCATCACCGGATGGCCGGTCTCCCGGAAGTGCGCGGTGGCGTGTTGGTGTGGGCTCGAATCGCAGCACCCGACGTGCCCACAGGTCTCGCACATGCGCAGGTGCGCCCAGGTGGTCTCGCCGAGTTCGGCGCACTCCTGGCAGCGCCCGGGAGTAAGTGGCGCAGGTTCGGCGCTGTTTGATAGCGCCTGGAGATGCCCACACAGGTCTGTCGGCGCGCGCCGTCGTGATCGTCCGAGCATGGTGACCGAGGATAAGGGGATGCGGTGGGAGTGACACTGCTGGCGGTCCTGGTGGCCGCGGTGCTGCTGGCCGCCGTGAGCCGGCGCCTCGACGTGTCGGCACCGCTGGCGCTGGTGGTGGCCGGGCTGGCGGCGTCGAACATTCCCGGTTTCGACCGTGTCGAACTGGATCCGGACCTGGTGCTGTTCGTGATCCTGCCGCCGCTGCTGTGGTCGGCGGGACTGGAGAGCAGCTACGTCAACATGCGCAGGCGCGCGGGTGCGATCGGGATGCTGGCGGTCGGCATGCCGTTGATCACCACGCTGGCCGTGGGTTTCGTGGCCTACCGGGTGGTGCCCGAGTTCACCCTGGCCGCCGCGTTGACCCTGGGCGCGATCATCGCCCCGCCGGACGCGGTGTCGGCCACGGCGGTCGGTCGTCGGCTCGGGCTGCCGCGCCGGGTGATGACGCTGCTGGGCGGCGAGAGCCTGCTCAACGACGCCACCGCGCTGACCGCCTACAAGGTGGCGCTGGCGGCCGCGATCGGTGCATCGACCGGCTGGAAGTCGGGGTTGGGCACCTTCGTGGTGGCTGCCGCCGGTGGCGTGGTGGTCGGTGTGCTGGCGGGTCTGACCATCACCTTCGTGCGCTCGCGGCTGGCCGATCCGTTGGTCGAGAGTGCGATCGGGCTGCTGGCGCCGTTCGTGGTGTATCTGGTGGCCGAGGAGGCGCACACCTCCGGCGTCCTCGCCGTCGTGATCGCCGCGCTGATGATCGGACAGCGCACGACCACCCACGCCGGATATGCGACCCGGTTGCAGGACGACGCGGTTTGGCGCGCACTGCAATTCATCCTCGAATCCTTCGCCTTCCTGCTGATCGGCTTGCAGCTGCCCGGCGTGGTGCACCAGCTCTCGGATTTCTCGCCGGCCCGGATAGCGATCGCGGCGGCGGCGGTGCTGGGCACGACGATCGCGGTGCGAGTCGTGTGGGTGTACGCGTTCGCCTATCTACGTTCGCCACGACCCGCGGCCGGGGAGACGTTCGTGGTGGCGTGGGCGGGGATGCGCGGGGTGGTGTCGCTGGCGGCGGCGTTCGGCGTGCCGATGACGACGTTGTCCGGCGAGGCCTTCCCCGGCCGGGACCAGCTGGTGTTCCTGACCTTCGTGGTGGTGGTCGGCACACTGTTGCTGCACGGCCTGACGCTGCCGTGGGTGATCCGCCGGTGCGGGGTCCAGGGCGAGGATGCACGCGCCGACGCGCTGGCGCAGGCGGCCGCCCAGGACAAGGCGGCCCGCGCGGCGGCCGACCGGCTCGATGAACTCCTGGAGAGTCCGGACACGTCGATGCAGGACAGCGCCGCCGAGGTGCTGCGACGATGGAACACCGCCCGCCGCAACGCAGCCTGGGAACGGTTGGGCCGCAGCGAGGAAGAACTCGGCCAGAGCCCGGCGACGGTGTTCCGGGGGCTGCGCCTGGAGATGCTGGCCGCCGAGCGTGCGGTGTTCATCGCCGAGCGCGACGCGGGCAATATCGACGACGAGGTGTTGCGCGAGGTGTTGCGCGGGTTGGACTTGGAGGAGGCGACCCTCAATCGCTGATGGTCGTGCGGAAATCCTGCATGGCGCTCAGCAGCGCGGCGAACACCCGGTGCGCGGCTTCCAGATCCGCGTCGGGCAGGTCGGCCAGGGCCGCGGAGTTGATCCGGGCCAGCGGTGTGAAGAAGTCGTTGGCGACGGCCAGCCCGTGATCGTCGTAACGCAGGATCACCTTGCGCCGGTCATCTGGGTGGGCCTCGCGACGCAGGTGTCCGGAAGCGATCATGCGCTCCACCAGATAGGTGACTGCGGCGGCCGATGTACCGATCAGTTTGCGCAGTTCACCGGCGGTCAGCGGCGTACCGGCGGCTTCGGCGACCATGACGTGTAACAGAGCACGGAAGTCGTTGGCGCTCACGTCATGTCGACGGGCGAACTCCCGGCCGATCTGATCGGACTCGGCGGTCAGCGCCCGTACGTCGACGGCGATCATCCGCTCCAGGTCCTCACGTGCCACCCGGCGATCATATCGGCCAGTTGATTAATAGTTAAGTTTCTGAAATATTCGATGCATGTCCCGACGCCTCTCCTGGCTCGTAGCCTTCCTCGTGATCCTCGCCTCCGGTGCCGGTATGGCCCTGCTCAGCGGCGGCGATTCCGCATCGCAGTCCCCGGTGGCGGTCCCGGCAGACGCCGAATCCGCGCGTGCCGACGCCCTGCGCGCCGAGTTCCCCGGTGGGGATCAGGCGCCGGCCATCATCGTGTTCACCCGGACCGACGGCGCGGCCCTCGGTCCGGCGGACATCGCCGCGGCCGGGCCCGGCGCCCAGGTGTCCGAGGACGGCAAGGCCGCCCTCTCGGTCGCGCCACTGCCGGCCGACCTGTCCGGATTCGCGCTGAATGACGCCGTTCAGGAGCTGCGCACCTCGACCGCGGACCGGTTGCCCGAGGGGCTGCGGGCCGAGGTCACCGGCGGCCCGGCGTTCGGCGCCGACATCGCCAATTCCTTTGCCGGAGCGAACTTCACCCTGCTGGCGGTGACGGCCGCGGTGGTGGCGGTGCTGCTTATCGTCACCTACCGCTCTCCCGTGCTGTGGCTGGTGCCACTGCTGGTGATCGCCTTCGCCGACCGCGTCGGGTCGGTGGTCGGCACCGCGGTGGCCGCCGGAGTCGGCCTGAGCCCCGACGGTTCGACCAGCGGTATCACCAGCGTGCTGGTGTTCGGCGCCGGCACGAACTATGCGCTGCTGCTGATTTCGCGCTACCGCGAGGAACTGGGCGCCCGGCCCGATCACCGCGACGCGCTGCGGGTGGCGGTACGCGCCGCCGCGCCGGCCATCCTGGCCAGCAATGCCACCGTGGTACTGGCGCTGCTGACGCTGGCGTTCGCCTCCGCCCCGAGCAACCGCAGCCTGGGCGTGCAGGCCGCCGCCGGCCTGGTGGTGGCCGCCATCTTCGTGCTGCTGGTCCTGCCGCCATTCCTCGGGCTGTTCGGCCGAAAGTTGTTCTGGCCGTTCATCCCCGAGGTCGGGGCGAAATCGCTGACCGACAACGGTGTCTGGCACCGCATCGCATCCTGGGTGGCGGCCCGGCCCGGTTGGGTCTCCGGTGGCGCGCTCGCGGCGTTGGCCGCCCTGTGCCTCGGACTGGTCGGCACCCCCGTCGGCCTGACCCAGACCGAGCAGTTCCGGGTGCAGGCCGAGTCGGTCGCCGGTTTCGAGACGTTGTCCGAGCACTTCCCGAGCGGGCTGACCGATCCGACGGTCGTGGTCGCACCGACCGCGGACGCCGCGGCCATCTCCCAGGCGATCGGGCAGACCGCCGGGGTGGTGTCGGCCCGCCCGGCCGGCGTCTCGGACACCGGACTGACGCAGTGGTCGGTGGTGCTGGAAGCCGCGCCCGCCTCGGATGAGGCCTTCGAAACCGTTGACGCGCTGCGCAGTTCGGTGCACGCGATCAGCCCGGACGCGCTGGTCGGCGGTTCCGACGCCAAGGCGCGCGATTCGGCGGCGGCGGCCCAGCGTGACCGCATGGTCGTCATCCCGGCCATCCTGGCGGTGGTGCTGGTGGTGTTGTTCGTCCTGCTGCGCTCGGTACTGGCGCCGCTGATCCTGGTGTCGGTCACCGTGCTGAGTGCGCTGGCCGCCCTGGGCCTGGGCGGTTGGGCGAGCGTGCACATCTTCGGCTTCCCGGCGCTGGACAACGGCACGCCGCTGTTCGCCTTCCTGTTCCTGGTCGCCCTGGGCGTGGACTACACCATCTTCCTGGTGACACGGGCCCGCGAGGAGACCCCCCGATACGGGAACCGGCAGGGCATCGTGCGGGCCGTGTCGGCGACCGGTGCGGTGATCACCAGTGCGGGCATCGTGCTCGCCGCGGTGTTCTGCGTGCTGGGAGTGCTGCCGCTGATCGTGTTGACCCAGATCGGCATCATCGTGGGCCTGGGCATCGTGCTGGACACCTTCGTGGTGCGCACGGTGATCATCCCCGCGCTGTTCACCCTCATCGGTCCGCGCATCTGGTGGCCGGCGCTGCACGCGGAGCGCTAGCGTGTGAGCCGTGGAGGCACGGACCGTCGCGACACGGCTGGGACGGCTGCGGGTTCAGGTCGACGGCGCCGGCGACGCGATGGTGTTCTGGCCGAGCCTGTTGATGACCGGAGACATGTGGGCCGGGCAGGCAGCGGAGTTCCGTGACCACCTGAAGGTGATCCTGGTGGACCCGCCCGGCCACGGCGGTAGCGAAAAGTTAACTGCCGGATTCACTTTCGAGGACTGCGCGCAGTGCGTGGTGGATATACTCGACGCCTTCGGCATCAACCAGGCGCATTTCGTCGGGAACTCCTGGGGCGGGATGATCGGCGGCACCTTCGCCGCCCTGCACCCGGACCGCGTCGGGTTCTCGGTCCTGATGAACTGCACCGCGTCGGCCGCGGGACGCCGCCAACACGTCGAATACGGACTGCTGTTACGGGCCGCGTCGGCCTTGGGCGGCATCCGCGGCCCGCTGACCCGCGAGGTGCTGAAGGCGTTCCTGGGCCCGACGTCGCTGCGGGAGCGTCCCGAGGTGGTGGCGTATGTCCGTGCGGCGGCCCGTGCCGTCGACGTCCGTTCCAGCGCGCGGGCGGTGACCAGTGTGGTCCCGAACCGGCCCGACCAGCACGACCTGTTGGGCCGGATAGGCACACCGGTGTTGGTGGTCGCCGGAGCCGAGGACGCGACATTCCCGGTGGCCGAGACGCTCGCGATGGCGGCGGCGATTCCCGGGTCCGCGACCGCGGTACTCGACGGGGTGGCACATCTGGCCGCGCTGGAGAACCCGGCCGTCGTCAACGCTCTGATCTCGGATTTTGTCTTGGGCGCGTAGCGTGTGGACATGACAGCCAGCCAGACGCTGCCGCCGGTGCACATGCGGCGCAACGGTTTCGACCCGGTGCCCGAGCTCGCCGAGATCAGGGACGCCGCCGGGGTGCGGTCGGTGGTCAGCGCGCTGGGCAACCCGGTGTTCCTGGTCACGCGGTACGAGGACGTCAAGGCGGTGCTGGCCGACCACGAGCACTTCTCCAATTCGCGCCCACCGGGTTTCGCACTTCCCGGCGCGCCCGCCATGTCCGATGAGGAGCTCGCCCGGACCCGCGCCGGTAACCTGCTGGGCCAGGATCCGCCCGAACATCAGCGGTTGCGCCGGATGCTCACCCCGGAGTTCACCATCCGCCGGATGAAGCGGCTGGAGCCGCGTATCACCGAGATCGTCGAGGCGCGCCTGGATGCCATGGAGGCGGCCGGCCCGCCGGTCGATCTGATCTCTCAATTCGCGCTGCCCGTGCCCTCTTTGGTGATCTGCGAGTTGCTCGGTGTACCGATCGAGGACCGACCCGACTTCGAGCACCGGTCGGCCCGCCAGCTCGATCTGTCGCTGCCCATCGCGGAGCGGATGGACCTGCAGCAGCAGAGCCGCGCGTACATGCACACCCTGGTCAGCCGGGCCCGGCGCGAGCCCGGGGAGGACATCCTCGGCATGCTCATCCGCGAGCACGGTGCCGAGCTCACCGATGACGAACTGGTCGGCATCGCCGGCCTGTTGCTGCTCGCCGGACACGAGACGACGTCGAACATGTTGGGGCTGGGGACATTGGCGCTGCTGCGCTCGCCCGATCAGCTGGCCGCGGTGCGCGATGATCCGGACGCCATCGGACCGGCGATCGAGGAGTTGCTGCGCTGGCTCTCGGTGGTGCACCACGCGATTCCGCGGTTCACCAACACCGAGGTGGAGGTCGCCGGGGTGACGATCCCGCCGGGCATGCTGGTGTTCGCCTCACTGCCCGCGGGCAATCGCGATCCGTCATTCGTCGATTCGCCCGATGAACTCGACATCCGCCGGGGGGCGGCGGGGCACCTGGCCTTCGGGCACGGCGTACACCACTGCCTCGGTGCGCCGCTGGCGCGGATGGAGATGCGCATCGCCTTTCCCGCGTTGCTGCGCCGGTTCCCCAGGTTGGCGTTGGCCAATGCGTTCGAGGATGTCGAGTTCCGGTCCTTCCACTTCATCTACGGGCTACGGTCGTTGGCAGTGAGGTGGTGACGATGCATATTGAAGCCGATCAGGATTCCTGTATCACCGCGGGCAACTGCGTGATGGTGGCCGATGCGCTGTTCGACCAGGACGACGACGGCATCGTCGTGGTACTCACCGACGAGGTGCCCGCCGATGAGGAGGACCACGCCCGGCAGGCCGTGCAGCTGTGCCCGGCCGCGGCGCTGAAGCTGGTGGAGTAGGAGCTACAGGACGCCGGGGTACAACCCGATAAGCGGTCATTTCTGGGTTATCCACAGGCGCTCGAAAATCTTCGAGGCGTGTCGGTGGGCGTCGGTAGAATCGTACACATGTTCGAAAAGCCGGAACTGTCGAAGATGAGTGATGAGGCGCTCATCAACGCAGTCACGGCCGCCACCCGCGAGGAGGCCGCCGCCGCGGCACGCCGGTTGGCTTTCATCGCCGAGGCCACCTCGCGTTGGTGCGATGACGAGGACGAGTTCTCGGCACTGAAGTTGATCGACGGGTGGGCCCAGGCCAAGGCCCAGATCGGCGCGGCCTGCAACCTCGGGCCGCACGCCGCCAACACCCAGATGCGCATCGGGGTGGCGCTGCGGGAACGGCTCCCGCAGACCGCGGCCGTCTTCGGCACCGGAGCGATCTCGGCCAAGGTGATCAGTGCGATCACCTGGCGCACCCACCTGGTCACCGACCCCGAGGCGCTCGCGTCCATCGATGCCAAGATCGCCGAGCACGCCCACGGCTACGGCATGCTCTCGGAGAACGCGCTGACCGCGGCCGTCGATCACTGGGTGCATGAGTTCGATCCGGTGGCGGTGATCCGATCCAAGACCGCGGCCAAGGATCGTTACCTTGAGTTCGGTGACCGCGATGACCCCGACGGGGTCGTGTCGTTCTGGGGGCGCATGCGTGCCACCGACGCCAAGATCACCGATGCCCGCGCCGACGAGTTGGCCGACGGTGTCTGCGACAACGATCCCCGCACGAAACGGGAGCGCCGCGCCGATGCCGTGGCCGCCGTCATGGCCGGCGGGACCCGGCTGACCTGCCTGTGCGGGGACCCCGCCTGCGCCGGTTCGGGGAAAGACCCACGTGCGGGTGCGGTCACCATCTATGTGCTCACCGGTCAGCGCCCCGACACCGGCGAAGGCGCCGAGCCCGCGACGGGGCCCGGACCGGATGGCGGACCCCAGCCCGGACCGGTCGAACCCGATGGGGGGCCGGGCGATGAATCTGATGAGAGCCAGTCAGCCGAGAAACCGGCCGCGGCCCACGAGTCCCCGGCCGAACACCTCACTCCTGCCGAGGCGCCCGGCGCCGAGCCAGGTACCGAAGCCCCATCACGGCCACCCGCCGCACCGGCAGCAAGAACACCCGGATCAGCAGCATCCGACAGTCCCGTGCCCCCGGATCCGCCGACCACACCCACACCCACACCCGCAAGAACCCCCGCACCGGCCGCACCCGCCGCGCGGTCCACCCGGCCCGGCGCCGGGGCCGGCATCTCCCTGGACGGCGCCATCATCCCCGCCCACCTGCTCACCGAACTCATCACCACCGGCGCCACCATCCGACCCGTCAGC
>NZ_MVHJ01000050.1 GCF_002086115.1 Mycolicibacterium bacteremicum | reverse complement strand
ACACGCAGACCAAACCAAAAGCGGAACCAGCCAAGAAACCCACACGCAGGCCGCTGCTTGACATAGGAGCAATGGTCACTCGCGCAGAAGTGACCTAGGGTCCGACGTTGCGGGCCGGCCGGGTCCGGATGTCGTGCACGTACTCGGCCGGGGCACCGGCGATCTCGGCGGCATCGGCCATCACGCCGAGATAGCGTGCCGAGGGCAGGCCACCCTCCCAGGCGTCGACGACGTAGAGCCAGGCCAGCGCCGGGTCGGTGCTGGTGTCCGAGGACAGCCGTTCCACCCGGCAGCGGATCTTCTTGTGGAAGCCCAGCTCGGAGCCTTCCCACTGATCCAGGTTGGCCTCGTCCTCCGCGGTCACGTCATACAGCACGACGAACACCTTGGACTCGGGGTCCTCGACGAGGGTCGCCAGCGAGCCCTCCCAGCTGTAATCCTCGCCGCCGAAGGTCAGGCGCCAGCCGTGCAACCAGCCGGTACCGGCCATCGGCGAATGCGGCGCGCGCTGCAGCATCTGTTCCGGATGCATGTTCGATCCGTAAGCGGCGTAGAGCGGCACGGGCCAACCTTAAGCGGTCCGGTGGGCAGGAGCGAAGCGACCCGGGGAATGTCACGGTGGGCCGGAGCGAAGCGACCCGGGAGATAAGCCCGGCCGCAGCGGCGACGTGCCGACGGATTGACTAGGTTATGACCGTGCCCACCAGGATCGTGATCATCGGCGGCGGACCGGCCGGCTACGAAGCGGCCCTGGTGGCCGCGGCCCGGGGCCCGGAGGCCGTGCAGGTCACCGTCGTCGACAGTGACGGTGTCGGCGGGGCCTGCGTGCTCTTCGACTGCGTGCCGTCCAAGACGTTCATCGCCTCGACCGGGGTGCGCACCGAGCTGCGGCGCGCCAACGGCCTGGGCTTCGACATCGCCATCGACGACGCCAAGATCTCGCTGGGCCAGATCCACCACCGGGTCAAGACGCTCGCCCGGTCGCAGTCGGCGGATATCGGCTCCCAGCTGCTGAGCCAGGGCGTCACCGTCGTCGCGGGCCGGGGCGAACTCGTCGACGACGTCCCCGGGATGGCCCATCACCGGGTCAAGGTGACCACCCCCGACGGCAAGACCGGCACGCTGAAGGCCGACGTCGTGCTGATCGCCACCGGGGCCACCCCGCGGGTGCTGCCGCATGCGAAACCCGACGGCGAGCGAATCCTGAACTGGCGTCAGCTCTACGACCTGACCGAGCTGCCCGAGCATCTGGTGATCGTCGGTTCGGGGGTGACCGGTGCCGAATTCTGCAGCGCCTACACCGAGCTCGGCGTCAAGGTGACGGTGGTGGCCAGCCGCGACCAGATCCTGCCGCACGAGGACTCCGACGCGGCCGCGGTGCTGGAGGAGGCCTTCGCCGAACGCGGTGTCGAGCTGGTCAAGAATGCCCGCGCCGACTCGGTGACCCGCACCGAGCGCGGCATCAAGGTGTCGATGGCCGACGGCCGCAGCGTCGAGGGCAGCCACGCACTGATGACGGTCGGCTCGGTGCCCAACACCGGCGGGCTGGGGTTGGAGCGCGTCGGCATCGAATTGGGACCGGGCAACTACCTCAAGGTCGACCGCGTCTCGCGGACCACCGCGCCGGGCATATATGCCGCCGGTGACTGTACGGGCCTGCTGCCGCTGGCCTCGGTGGCCGCCATGCAGGGCCGCATCGCGATGTACCACGCCCTCGGCGAGGGGGTGAACCCGATCCGGCTGCGCACCGTGGCCGCCGCGGTGTTCACCCGCCCGGAGATCGCGGCGGTCGGTGTCCCGCAGACCTCCATCGACAGCGGAGCGGTGCCCGCTCGCACGCTGATGCTGCCGTTGACCACCAACGCGCGGGCGAAGATGTCGCTGCTGCGGCGCGGCTTCGTCAAGATCTTCTGCCGACCCGCCACCGGCGTGGTGATCGGCGGTGTGGTGGTCGCGCCGATCGCCTCCGAGCTGATCCTGCCGATCGCGCTGGCGGTGCAGAACAACCTGACCGTCACCGACCTGGCGCAGACGCTGTCGGTGTACCCGTCGCTGTCGGGGTCGATCGTCGAGGCCGCACGCCGGCTGATGGCGCACGACGACTTGGACTGACCGACCTCGACCAAAGGACAGGTCTGGTCCTCGACGGGCCACACCGGCCGGTTGCGCCACGTAGGCTCGAATCGTGACTGACCCGATCTCTGGCAATGGTCAAGCTCAACTCGGTCCCGCCCAGCGTGCGACGGCGTGGGAACGGCTCGGCAGCGAACAGTTCGACGTCGTCGTCATCGGCGGTGGCGTGGTCGGCGCCGGTGCGGCACTGGACGCCGCGACCCGCGGACTGAAGGTGGCGCTGGTCGAGGCGCGCGATTACGCGTCGGGCACATCAAGCCGCAGCTCCAAGATGTTCCACGGTGGCCTGCGCTACCTGGAGCAGTTGGAGTTCGGACTGGTGCGCGAGGCGCTGCACGAGCGCGAGCTCTCGCTGACGACGCTGGCCCCGCACCTGGTCAAGCCGTTGCCGTTCCTGTTCCCGCTCACCAAGCGGCTGTGGGAACGCCCCTATATCGCCGCGGGCATCTTCCTCTATGACCAGCTCGGTGGCGCGAAATCCGTTCCGGCGCAGAAGCATCTGCTCAAGGGCGGGGCGCTGCGACTGGCCCCCGGGCTGAAGCGGAGTTCGCTGATCGGCGGCATCCGCTATTTCGACACCGTGGTCGACGACGCGCGGCACACCATGACAGTGGCCCGTACCGCCGCCCATTACGGCGCGGTGGTGCGGACCTCGACCCAGGTGGTGGCCCTGCTGCGTGAGGGTGACCGGGTGACCGGGGTGCGGGTGCGTGACTCCGAGAACGGTGCGGTCACCGAGGTGCACGGCCACGTGGTGGTCAATGCGACCGGGGTGTGGACCGACGAGATCCAGGCCCTGGCCAAGGAGCGCGGACGGTTCCGGGTGCGCGCATCCAAGGGCGTGCACATCGTGGTCCCGCGCGACCGCGTCGTCAGCGAGGTGGCGATCATCCTGCGCACCGAGAAATCGGTGCTGTTCGTCATCCCGTGGGGCACGCACTGGATCATCGGCACCACCGACACCGACTGGAATCTGGACCTGGCCCATCCGGCGGCCACCAAGGCCGATATCGACTACATCCTGGGCCACGTCAACGCGGTGCTGGCCACTCCGCTGACCCACGACGACATCGACGGCGTGTACGCCGGTCTGCGTCCGCTGCTGGCCGGCGAGAGCGAGTCCACCTCCAAGCTGTCCCGCGAGCACGCCGTGGCCGTTCCCTCGCCCGGCCTGGTGGCCATCGCCGGCGGCAAGTACACCACCTACCGGGTGATGGGCGCCGACGCCATCGATGCCGCAGCTGAATTCGTGCCCACCCGGGTGGCGCCGTCGATCACCGAGAAGGTGCCGCTGGTCGGCGCCGACGGGTACTTCGCGCTGGTGAACCAGACCGAGCATGTCGGCGCGCACTACGGTCTGCACCCCTACCGGGTCCGCCACCTGTTGGACCGCTACGGTTCGCTGATCAGCGAGGTGCTGACGATGGCGGACGGGAAACCCGAACTGCTGGAACCGATCACGGCGGCCCCGGTGTACCTGAAGGTGGAGGCGGTGTACGCCGCCGCGGCCGAGGGGGCGCTGCACCTGGAGGACATCCTGGCCCGCCGGATGCGGATCTCGATCGAGTACCCGCACCGCGGTGTGGACTGCGCCCGCGAGGTCGCCGAAACTGTTGCCCCGGTCCTCGGTTGGACCGATGCGGATGTCGATCGCGAGGTGTCGACGTATCTGGCTCGCGTCGAGGCGGAGGTGCGCTCGCAGACCCAGCCCGATGACGAGTCCGCCGACGCGCTGCGGGCCGCGGCGCCGGAGGCGCGGGCCGAGATCCTGGAACCGGTGCCGCTGAATTGACCGCCCCGCAGGGGTTCACCGGGATCGGACCGTCGCGGGTGCGGGTGCACGGCGGCCGGTTGGTCGACGAGTTCGAGCGCCGCTGGGGTGCGGGTGCCAAAGTCGCTGCCGGTGAGGTGTTCTCGGTCGATGGCGTGCCCTTCGATGAACAGTCGGTGCTGCCGGCCGGCGACTACGTCTACCTGTACCGCGAGCTGCCGGACGAGGTGACGGTGCCGTTCGACATGCCGATCCTGCACCGCGACGACGACCTCGTCGTGGTGGACAAGCCGCACTTTTTGGCCACCATGCCGCGCGGTGGCCACGTCGTGCAGACCGCGCTGGTGCGGTTGCGCCGGGAACTCGGCGTGGACGAGTTGAGCCCGGCGCACCGGTTGGACCGGCTGACCGCCGGGGTGCTGGTGTTCACCGTGCGCCGCGAGGTGCGGGGTGCGTATCAGACCATGTTCGCCGACGGGCGGGTCGCCAAGACCTATCTGGCGCGGGCCCGTGGAGCTCCCACGGTGGACCTGCCGACCGTGCTGCGCAGCCGGATCACCAAGGTGCGCGGACGGTTACAGGCGTTCGAGGAGCCCGGCGAGCCGAATGCCGAGACACATGTGGAAAGCCTCGGCGACGGGTTGTACCGGCTTCGCCCGCGTACCGGGCGCACGCATCAGCTGCGGGTGCACCTGGCCTCGATCGGGATCCCGATCGTCGACGACCCGCTGTACCCGGAAATCGTGGACGTGGCGGCGGGGGACTTCTCCCGCCCCCTGCAGTTGCTGGCGCAGCGCCTGGAGTTCGACGACCCGCTCAGCGGTGCGCGGCGCGAATTCGTCAGCGCGCGTGAGCTCGTCAGTGCCGGATGAACTGGGTGATGGACCCGTAGTAGTGCATGGTGTGGGTCCCGGCCAGCGGGTTCTGCTCGAATGAGTACTCGACGAACAGCTTCTTGATCTTCTTCGCCAGCTCGACCGGGATGTTGTCGATGACGGCGGCTTCGAGTCCCTCGATGTCGATCTTCAGCACGTCGACCTGGCCGTGCTTGTCGATCACGTCGCGCAGGACCTGCTGCGCCTCGACGCACGTGACGGTCAGCGAGTTGCCGAACTCGGCGTTGACGCCGCCGTAGCGCCCGGTCTCCTCGAAGCCGAACTCGACCTCGCCGGCACTGGCGCCGACGGCCACCTGCTGCAGGGTGTAGCGATCCTCGAAGGGACGCAGGTTCTCCTGCAGGCGGGTCACGTTGCGGGGCAACGGCTCGAACAGATAGGTGTGTGCGTCGGGGCTGCGGGACAGGAAATACGCCGCCGAGATGCCGATGTTGGAGCCGAAGTCGACGATCACACGGTCCTGGGCATCGGCGTGGTAGTCGGTCCGGCAGAAGATCTCGTTGACGGTCAGCAGGTCGTGCGACGAATACAGCCGCAGCGCCACCCAGCCCATCGGGGTGCGCAGCCGGATGGTGGTGGGATAGGTGCCCGACCCGGTGAGGTACTGCCGGAAGATCTGGACCGGATGCTCGTACACCCGCAGCATGTTGCGGGCGGCGATGTAATTCCGGCGGTGCAGCACTGAACCGGCAATTTTGCCGACGCCGCGCCCAGCGATCTGCATTACACCTCCAGGGTCGCGGGCCCACCTTCGGCCGGTGGATGCCCGATTCCGTACGAGGTTAGTCGTCGAAACAGATGTTCACAGCTTAGGTGGACCTAGTTAAAGGGGTCGTGGCGGACGGACGGCGGCGTCCCGAGGACCGGCCGACGGCGGTTCTGCGCACGTCAGCACGGCGATCTGATCTACTACCGGCGTGGATCGCACTGCGTTTGACCAATTGTTCGACCTGTCGGATCGCACGGTGATTGTGACCGGCGGCACCCGCGGTATCGGGTTGGCGCTCGCCGAGGGTTTCGTGCTGGCCGGCGCCCGGGTGGTGGTGGCCAGCCGCAAGGCCGACGCCTGCGCCGCGGCGGCCGAGCATCTGCGCGGCCTGGGCGGCCAGGCCATCGGGGTGCCGACGCACATGGGTGACGTCGACGACCTGGGGGCGCTGGTGGCGGCCACGGTCGCCGAGTTCGGCGGTGTCGACGTGGTGGTCAACAACGCAGCGAACGCCCTTGCCCAGCCGATCGGGCAGATGACGCCGCAGGCGTGGGAGAAGTCCTATGCGGTGAACCTGCAGGGACCGGTTTTCCTGGTCCAGCATGCGCTGCCGTACCTGCGGGAGAGCCCGGCCGCCGCGGTGCTCAACATGGTGTCGGTGGGGGCGTTCAATTTCGCGCCGTCGTTGTCGATCTACGCCTCGGGCAAGGCGGCGCTGATGTCGATGACGCGGTCGATGGCCGCCGAGCTGGTGTCGTCCGGGATCCGGGTCAACGCGATCGCGCCGGGACCGGTGGACACCGACATGATGCGCAACAATCCGCAGGAGGCCATCGACGCGATGACCGACGGGACGCTGATGCGCCGGTTGGCCTCGCCCGACGAGATGGTCGGTGCGGCGTTGCTGTTGTGTTCGCCCGCCGGCAGTTACATCACCGGGCAGGTCGTCATCGTCGACGGCGGCGGGACCCCGCGCTAACTGCGCTTGCGCGAGGCGAAGGCTGCGGCGAAGGCCCGCATCTCACCGCTGGTGCCGGCCAGGATCTGACTGCGGTTCTCGACCTGCAGCGCGGTCTCCAGGCACCCCGCGTCCAGGTTGGCCCACAGCACCTGTTTGGTGGATTCCAGCCCGAACTTGCCATAGCCGCAGAGGGTTTCGGCGATCTGCAGCGCGTCGGCCAGCGGATCCCGCGAGATCCGCGACACCATGCCCAGCCGCAGCGCCTCGGGCGCGTCGACGGTGCGGGCGGTGAGGATCAGGTCGAATGCGGGTCCCGCGCCGATGATGCGCGGCAGGGTGTAGCTGACCCCGATATCGCAGCCGCCGATGCCCAGCTTGATGAACTGGGTGCAGAATTGCGCGGTCTCGGCGGCGACCCGGATGTCGACGGCCATCGCCAGCGCGAATCCGCCACCGTAGGCGGCGCCGTTGACCGCGGCGATCACCGGCTGGCGTAACCGGTGCACCTTGACCGTCAGGCCGGCGATGCGTTCCTGCCAGCGCATGCCCGCCCGCGGATTCTCCAGGCCTTGGGACACCGGCGGCACGCTGGTGTCGGTGAGGTCGAGTCCGGCACAGAATCCGCGTCCGGCGCCGGTCAGCACCACCACCCGGCAGTCGACGTCCTCGGCGATCGCGTCCAGGGTGCGGTGCAACTCCTCGACGAGTTCGGGGGACAGGGCGTTCAGTTTTTCCGGCCGGTTCAGGGTGATGACGGCGATCTCGGGGCGCGGACGGGTCAGCTCAAGGGTCGGCATGAGCCGACATTAGGCGGTGTTGCTCTTCCAGCCGCGCACTCCGATGGTGATCATCGACATCTGTTTGATCGCGGTCTGTTTGATGGCGTCGAGGGCGGCCTCATCGGCGGCATCCTCGGCGAGTTCGGCCACCGAGATCATGGCGTTGACGAACAGGTTGGCCAGGATGTTGAGATCCTCGCTGCTCCATTCCTGCAGGCCGGGAAACCGGGCCAGGTCGATGGCGAGTTCGGAGGTGATCAACCGGATCTCGGTACGGATGGCATAACGCAGGACGGTGACGCCGCTGGCCCGCTCGCGGGTGATGAAACGCCAGTGCTCGCGGCGTTCGCTGATGCTCGCGATCAGGATCTCGGCGGAGGAGTCGATGACGTGGTTCGGGTCGAGCTTGCCGGCGCGGGCGCCGCGCAGCATGTCGCGCAGGGAGCGGAAGGACTCGTCGATGAGGACCAGCCCCAGTGCCTCCATCGATTCGAAGTGCCGGTAGAACGCGGCCGGTGCGATACCCGCCTCCCGGGCCACCTCGCGCAGGCTCAGGCCGGTGAAGCTGCCCTGCTCGAGCAGCTGCAGGGCGGCAGCGACGATGGCACGCCGGGTGACCGCCTTGCGTTCCTCGCGGGAGAGGGTGTCCCGGTTCGAGTGGCTCCGGCTGGGGCGGCTGGAGCGGCCCGACCGGGACCTGGGTACGTCGCTATCCACAACCATCGAGCCTACAACCGCGCATCCGGACTGGTACCCGGCGGAAATATCGCCAAACGTTTGTGATTCGGGAGTACATCTGTTCACCCTGTAATGGCTATCACAACCTGGGCAAACTGGTTGACGAGACCGGCGGTACTGTCTCATGGTGTACATATGTTCACCGAAACGTTGACGCACAGACTGCGGGACCGGGTGCTCCGTTCCCCGCTGCTGGATCTGTTGACCGGACCGCACGGCGTGGACCGGTACACCGAGATCGTCGATCCGGTGTGGATCAAGGGCAACGCCCGCGCAAAAGTGGTGGCCGTCCGCCGCCAGACGACCCGCAGCGTGACCCTGACGCTGGAGCCCAACGCCGCCTTCCCGGGTTTCTCGGCGGGGCAGCACATCAACCTGTCGGTCGAGATCGACGGCCGTCGCCGCACCCGGCCGTACTCGCCGGCCAGCGCCGAGGGCAGTCGCCTGCTCGAGCTGACCGTCGGTCTGCACGACGGCGGCCTGGTCTCGACCTATCTCTACGAGAACGCCGAGCCGGGGATGACCGTCGGTCTCGATTCCGTCGGCGGCGATTTCTTCATGCCGGCCCAGCGCCCGCGGCGCATCCTGTTCGTCTCCGGTGGTAGCGGCATCACCCCGGTGCTGTCCATGCTGCGCACGCTCACGGCGGAGGGGTACACCGGCGAGGTCGCGTTCATCCATTACGCGCGCTCGGCCGAGGAGGCCTGCTACCGCGACGAATTGGACCGCATGCCGGGCGTGCGGGTGCTGCACGGCTACACCCGCACCGACACCGGTGCCGATCTTGACGGGCACTTCGCGCCGCACCACCTGTCGGCCGCCATGGCAGACCCCGAGGCGATCTACGTGTGCGGCCCGCCTGCGCTGGTGGACGCCGTCCGCGAGGTCCGGCCCGACGCCCGGTCGGAGAGTTTCGTCCCGCCGGTGTTCGCGGTGCCCGCCGAGGCAACCGGCGGCACGGTGAGCTTCACCGCCAGCGGCGTCGAGGTGACCGACAGCGGCCAGACCCTGCTGGAGCAGGCCGAGGCGGCCGGGCTCAACCCGGAATCCGGTTGCCGCATGGGCATCTGCTTCAGCTGCACGCGACCCAAAACCCGTGGCGCGGTGCGCAATCTGCTCAACGGCACGGTGTCCACCGACGACTGCGAGGACATTCGCATCTGCGTCAGCGCCCCGGTGGGCGATGTCGCCATCGATCTCTAGCCGCATCCCGAAATCCACAGCAACGAAAGGCAACTGATGACCACGCTCGAATTGCCCCGTAGCTCCACCCCGGCCACCACCCCTGCCGCGCCCCGCAGCTCGGCCAAGTACACGCTCACCCCGGAACAGTTCGAGGCCTTCGGCGCCGAGCTCGACGCGATCCGCGAACGTCAGCTGGCCGATCTCGGCGAGCGTGACGCCACCTACATCCGCCAGATCATCAAATGGCAGCGCGGGCTGGAAGTCGGTGGCCGCGTGCTGTTGTTCCTGCCGCCGGCCTGGCCGGTGGGTACGGTGATGCTGGGCCTGTCGAAGATCCTGGACAACATGGAGATCGGCCACAACGTCATGCACGGTCAGTACGACTGGATGGGCGATCCGGCGTTGCGCGGCCAGAACTTCGAGTGGGACTCGGCCTGCCCGTCCAACCAGTGGCGGCACTCGCACAACTACATGCACCACACCTACACCAACATCGTCGACCTGGACCGCGACATCGGCTACGGCATCCTGCGGATGAGCGAGGACCAGAAGTGGCACCCGTACTACCTGGGTAACCCGGTGTACGCGTTTCTGCTGATGGTGCTGTTCCAGTACGGCGTCGCGCTGCACGAACTGGAGACCGAGCGCATCCGTTCCGGTGAGATCAAGCTGCGTGACAAGAAGGAGATGCTCACCGAGATGTGGGCGAAGGTCAAGCGGCAGACCATCAAGGACTATGTGGCCTTCCCGCTGCTGGCCGGCCCGTTCGCGCCATTTGTGTTCGCGGGCAACATGACCGCGAACCTGATGCGCAACGTGTGGTCCTACACCATCATCTTCTGCGGGCACTTCCCCGAGGGCACCCACGAGTTCACCGTCGAGGAGACCAAGAGCGAGACCCGCGGTCAGTGGTACTACCGGCAGCTGCTGGGGTCGGCGAACCTGAGCGGCGGCAAGTGGTTCCACATCTTCAGCGGCAACCTGTCCTTCCAGATCGAGCACCACCTGTTCCCCGACATCCCGGCGCACCGATACGCCGAGATCTCCGGCGAGGTCAAGGAGATCTGCCGGCGATACGGGCTGCCCTACAACAGCGGGCCGATCCACAAGCAGTTCTTCTCGGTGGTGAAGAAGATCTGCCGGCTGGCGCTGCCGAACCGCACGCCGGCCGACACCGAAAAGACTGTCCCGCAGGCTGCCTGAGGCCCAGACCCCGCACGCGATGATCGCCGCTGCCATTCCTGAGAGGAACGGCAGCGGCGATCGTGCTGTCCGGGAACTGCTACACGAGTGTGCCGACCATGATGGTGACCACCGTGGTCGGTGACACCAGACTGCCATCGGATGCCAGGTAGGTGAAGGTATCCGGACCGCTGTGCCCGTCGTCGGGGACGTAGGTGAAGGTTCCGTCGCCGTTGTCGAGCAGGCTGCCGTTGGTGGGGTGGTCGACGATGATGACGATCAGGTCGTCGGCGTCCCCGTCGGTGTCGTTCGCCAGCAGATCGGTCGTGTCGATGAGCGTCGAACCGGTGCCGGCGGTCACGGTGTCCGGGTTGGCCACCGGAGCGTCGGGGACCGAGCTCACCACGACGCTGACGCCGGCGGTGGCCGTTCCGCCGTGACCGTCGGACACGGTGTAGGTGAAACTGTCGACGCCGTGGAAGTCGGCGTCCGGGCGATAGACGAAGGCGCCGTTCGCATCGACGGTCACCGTGCCGTGGCCGGGCGTGCCGACGAGTGTGATCGTCAGCGCGTCGCCGTCGGCGTCACCGACCGGCAGGGCCGCTCTCGGGATGGTCAGCGGATTGTCCTCGGCGGTGCTCACCGACAGGGTATCGCCGACGACCGGCGGATCGTTGACGGCGGCGACGGTCACGGTCACCTCGACCGGTGCGGAGATCAACGTGCCGTCGTCCACGGTGAAGCCGAACGTGTCGATGCCATGGAAGTCGGGGTCGGGCGTGTACGTCCAGGCCCCGGTGGCACCGTCGACGGTGACGAACCCGTGTTCGGCCTGCACGCTCAGGGTGTAGGTCAGCGGATCGTCGTCGACATCGGTGCCGGACAACGTGCCTCCGGCACCGTCGACCGCGTCCTCGGCAACGGTCCCGGCCAGACCGGACGTCGCAATCGGACGATCGTTGACCGCCGTGACGACGATGGTGATGGTGGCGCTCGACTGCGCCCCCGCGCTGTCGGTGACGGTGTAGGTGAACGTGTCGATGCCGTGGAAGTCCGGTATCGCTGTGTAGGTGTAGCCCGTTCCGTCCGGGAGCACCGACACCGTGCCGCCGGCGGGTGCGGTGACCGACACCGTGAGCTGATCGGGCGTGCTGCCTCCGAGATCGGCGTCGTCGAAGTCAAAGGAACCCGTGATCGGTCCGCCGTCCTCGGTCGCGACCGCGCTGCCGGCGTGCGCGACCGGGCCGTCGTTCACCGGATCGACGGTGACCGTGACGGTGACCGCGTCGGAGATGGAACGGCCGTCGTCCACGGTGAAGGTGAACGAGTCGACACCGTGGAAGTCCGGGTCCGGGGTGTAGGTCCAACTGCCCGACGGGTCGACGCTGACCGATCCGTGCGCCGGAGAACTGTCCACGGTGAAGGTGAGATCGTCACCGGTACCGGTGAGCCGGCCGGTGATGTCGTGGTCCTCATCGCCCGACGCGGTGGCGGGATCACCGGCGGGCGGGTCGTAGACCGGGGTGACGATGACGGTCACGGTGGCGGTGGCCGACGCGCCACCGCCGGCACCGGTGCTGGTGGCGGTGTAGGTGAAGGAATCGGTGCCGTGATAGTCGGCGTCCGGGATGTAGGTGTAGGTGCCGTCCCCGTACAGGATCACCTGCCCGTGGGCGGGGCCGACCGCGAGCGAGGCGACCAGCGCCGTGGTGCCCGGTGCGGTGCTGCCGTCGTCGCCTCGGGCGTAGTCGTTGGTCAGCACGTTGCCGCCGCCGCGGGTGTCCTCGGCGGTGGTCAGGGTGTCATCGGTGACGACCGGCGTGATGGTCGTGGTGGGCGTGCCGTCCGGGTTCAGATGGATGGTGATGACGGCGGTGTCGGTGTGGCCGTGGTGTCGCTTGAACAACCAGCCGAGCGGGCCGTGCAGGTGGAATCCGCGCATGCCGTCGGACACGGTGACGGTGAAGATGTCGGTGCCGGCGAAGTCGGGGTCGGTGGGGGTGTAGACGAGTGTGCCGGTCGCCTGGTCGACCGATACGGTGCCGTGGTCAGGGGCGCAGTCACCGCTGACGGGAACCCGGTAGGTGAGGGTGTCCCCCTCGTGGTCGGTGGCGCCGAGATCGATGGGCAGGCTCGTGTCGCCGGGCCCGAGCGCCAGCGTGATCTCCTGATTCTCGACACGGGGTGCCCGGTTGAAGAAGGTGTGTTCGATCTCGCGACGTGCCCAGGCCAACGCGACCCAGAGCAGGCCGGGTTCGGCGGTCCCACCGGGTGGGTTGAGGAACGCCGCGAGCAGTTTCTGGGCGATGCTCAGCACCGAGTGCACCGTGACGACGGGCGTCACCGACACCTCGACCGGCGTCGTCAGCGTTGCATGTGCGGTGACCGCGCCGGAACAGGCCGTGCAGGCGGCGGTGGTCACTGCCGGATCCGGTGCGGTGAGCCGTGGTGCCGGTGCCGGGGCCGTGGTGTCCGGCTCCGCGGAGGTCACCTTGACCGGTTCGATCGGTGCCGAAACTGTTCCTGCTGAATGGGTTTCGGCGGCGTGCCGCGGTCCGGCGGAGATGAGCGTGGTCGTGTGGCCGAGGGAATCGGTGCGCGGCGTGGGATCGGCGTCGTCCCGATCGTCCTGCTCGGTGGGGGCCGGTTCGGCAATGGCGGGCTCGCTCGGCCCGGAATTATCGGTGTCGGTGTCCGTGTCGTCCGGGGCGGGGGCCGAGATGTCCACCGACTCGGTGGTGTCGGTGTCAGTTTCGTCGTCGGGTTCTTCATCGTCACCCGGAGCCGACCCGGTGGCCGACCCGGTGTCACCGGCTCGGTCGGAATCGTCTGCCTCGTCGGGCGATTCCGCCGCGCTCGACGCCGTCTTCGTCGATCCGGTGTTGGCCGATGTGTCGTCGGCGTGGGCCGTCCCGGCGCCCAAACTGGTCCCGACGGCCAATCCCACGCCCAGCGCCACCGCCAACGCGCCGACCCGCCCGATCGGCAACCCGAAGCCGGCCGGTGGGGCGGGCTGCAATCGGAACGTCGGATAGGTCGCCTGCACGACACCGGCTCCGCGGGTGCGGCGGTGCCGCGCGGCCGGGGAAACGGATCGTCGGTTATCCACTGTCGCACTCCTCATTTCGATTCGACCGGGCCTAGAAGTCCCGGTCGGCAGTGCCGGTCTCGGTCACCGTGTTGCCCGATCCGCCGGTACCCGCGATGTCCTTGGCCGCGGTGGAGGAGAACCACTGCAGGGTGTTGTTGGCGAGGTTGGTGGTGCGAACGGGCGCCCCGAGCCCGGCGACCGAGTCGCTGGTGTAGGTGCCCAGGGTGATGGTGACCGAGGTGCGGTCGCCTGACATCGTCATGGTGGATCCGTCGAAGTGGTAGTACGTGCCGAGCAGACCGCCGAGCCCGAGGGTGGTGAGCGCGTAGCTGCCGGTGCCCAGGCTGGCAGTGCCCAGCGAGGCCAGTTGCGTGCTGTTGCTGCTGTCGTAGATCTGCAGACTGTCATTGGTGCCGAGGACCTCAAGCCCCAGCAGCGACACCACGGCACCGTCGTTGACCCGCACCGTCACCATGCGGGATCCGCTGCCGTCCCAGCCGGCGATGAGGGTGCTCGGGTCGATCGGCTCGCTGAACGTATAGGTGATGGAGTCGCCGGCGTTCAGCAGCCCGGTGGAACCGGTGTTGACGGTCTGGACGTCCACCGCGGTCGGGGCGATGTCATCGTTGAGGCTGAAGCTCGCCGTCGCCGTGCTGGTCGCCCCGGAGCTGTCGGTGATGGTGTAGCCGAAGGTCACAACCCCGTCGTAGTTGTGGTAACCGTTGGCCGGCGGAGTGTAGATGACATTGCCGTTCGCCGCGACGGCGACCGTCCCGATGGTGCCGGTGCTGCCGTTGGAAGCGACCGGCTGGGTGTAGCCGGTGACCGTGCGGGTGTCGCCGGCGTCGACATCGGTGTCGTTGGTCAGGACGTTGCCGATGATCTGTGTCGGGTTCGATTTCACCGCCGATTGCTGGACGGTGCCGAACGAGTCACCGGCCGCTGCGGGTGCGTCGTTGACCGGGGTGACGGTGAGGTTCACGGTGGCGGTGGCGGTGGCGCCGTGGGAATCGGTGACGGTGTAGGTGAAGGTGTCGGTACCGGCGTAATTGCCGGTGGGCGTGTAGGTGTAGCTGCCGTTCTGGTTCAGGGTCACCGAGCCGTGCTGGGCCTGCGTGGTCACCGACAGGGTGGTCGAATCCGGTGCCGTGGCATCGGCGGTGTCGGTGTCGCCGAACGAGACCGTGCCGGCGATCGTGGAGTCCTCGGCGCCCGAGCCGCCGGTGACGGAACCGCCCGCGGTCGGGACGTCGTTGACCGCGGTCACCGTCATGGTGACCAGGGTTGCCGTGCTCGTCAGCGGCCCGTCGGATGCCTGGTAGGTGAAGGTGTCGGTGCCGTTGTAGTTGAGGTAGGGCGTGTAGGTGAACGTGCCGTTGGAATTCCATTGCAGCGAACCATGTTGCGGGCCGACGACGACGATCGCGGTCAGGGAGTTGCCGTCTGCGTCGGTGTCGTTTCCGAGGACGGTGCCGGTGTAGGGAGTGTCCTCGTCGGTGGTGAACGAATCGGCAATGCCGACGGGCCGGTCGTTGACCGCCGTGACGGCGATGGTGACGCTGGCGGTGCTGGTCAACCCGTTCTGGTCGGAGATGGTGTAGCTGAACCCGTCGGTGCCGTTGTAGTCGGGATCGGGCACGTAGCTGAACGAGCCGTCACTGTTGACCGTGACCGATCCGTGGGTCGGCTGCGTATTGCTCAGCACCACAACGGTGTTGCCATCGACGTCCGTGTCGTTGCTGAGCAGGTTGCCGGTGTTCAGCGCGGTGTCCTCGGCCGTGCTGAAGCTGTCGCCCTGTGCGACGGGCGCATCATTGACCGCGGCAATGGTGAGGTTCACGGTCACCGGTGTGGACACCTCGCCGCGGCCGTCGCTGACGGTGTAGGTGAACGTGTCGGTGCCGTGGTAGTTGGTGGCCGGGGTGTAGGTCCAGGTGCCGTTACTGTCGACGGTGACGGTGCCGTGGGTGGCCTGGCCCGACAGCGCGTAGGTGAGCGTATCGCCGTCGACATCGGTGCCGGTGAGGGTGCCGGTGATGGCGTTGTCCTCGGCCCCGGACCCGGTGAGCCCGGCGGTGCCGCTGGGTGCATCGTTGACCGCCGTGACCGTGAGGGTGACGGTGACCGGGGCGGAGGTGGCGGTGCCGTCGGTGACGGTGTAGGTGAAGGTGTCGGTGCCGCTGAAGTTGGCGGCCGGGGTGTAGGTCCAGGTGCCGTTGCTGTTGACGGTGACGGTGCCGTGGGTGGCCTGCGCGCCGAGAGCGTAATCCAGTGCGTCGCCATCGGTATCGGTGCCGGTGAGTGTCCCGGCGATGAGGTTGTCCTCGGTGCCGGTTCCCGTCAGGCCGGCGGTGCCGACCGGGGCGTCGTTGACCGGGTTGAGGTTGATGGTGACGGTGACGGGTTCGGAGAATGCGCCGTCGGCGTCCACAACGATGTAGGTGAAGCTGTCGGTGCCGGTGTAGTCGGCGTTCGGCGTGTAGGTCCAGGTGCCGTCCTCGTTGACTTCGACGGTGCCGTGGGCGACATCGGTGTCCAGGACGTAGCTGAGCCGGCTCGGATCGGTCGCCTCGATATCGCTTCCGGTCAGCGTGCCACCGATGGTGGTCGCGTCCTCGTCGGCGTCGACGACCGAGTCGGTGCCGGTCGGCAGGTCGTTGACGGCCGTGACGGTGAGGGTGACGGTGACCGGGGTGGAGGTGAGGGTGCCATCGGTGACGGTGTAGGTGAAGGTGTCGGTGCCGTGGTAGTTGGCGGTGGGGGTGTAGGTCCAGGTGCCGTCGGGGTTGATGGTGACGGTGCCGTGGCCGGCCTGGGCCGACAGTGCGTATGTGGTTGTGTCGCCGTCGATGTCGGTGCCGGTGAGTGTTCCGGTGAGGGTGGTGTCCTCGGTGCCGGATCCGGTGAGTCCGGTGGTGCCGGTGGGTGCGTCGTTGACCGCGGTGACGGTGAGGGTCACGGTGACCGGGGTGGAGGTGAGGGTGCCATCGGTGACGGTGTAGGTGAAGGTGTCGGTGCCGTGGTAGTTGGCGGTCGGGGTGTAGGTCCAGGTGCCGTCGGGGTTGACGGTGACGGTGCCGTGGCCGGCCTGGGCCGACAGTGCGTATGTGGTTGTGTCACCGTCGATGTCGGTGCCGGTGAGTGTTCCGGTGAGGGTGGTGTCTTCGTTACCGGATCCGGTGAGTCCGGTGGTGCCGGTGGGTGCGTCGTTGACCGCGGCGATGGTGATCGTCACGGTGACCGGCGCCGAGGTCAGGCTGCCGTCGTCGATCGTGTAGGTGAAGGTGTCGGAGCCGTGGTAGTTGGCGGCCGGGGTGTAGGTCCAGGTGCCGTCGGCGTTGATGGCAGCCGTGCCGTGGCCGGCCTGATTCGTCAACGTGTAGGACAGTGATCCACCCGCGCTGTCGAAGTCGGTGCCGGCCAGGGTGCCGCCGATGGTGGTCGAATCCTCGTCGGCGGCAACGGCGGAGTCGGTGCCCACGGGTGCGTCGTTGACAGCGGCGACGGTGAGGGTGACGGTGACCGGGGTGGAGGTGAGGGTGCCGTCGGTGACCGTGTAGGTGAAGGTGTCGGTCCCGTGGTAGTTGGCAGTTGGCGTGTAGGTCCAGGTGCCCTCGGGGTTGACGGTGACGGTGCCGTGGCCGGCCTGGGTGCCGAGTCCGAAGGTGACGGAGTCACCGTCGATGTCGGCGCCTGTCAGGGTTCCCGTGAGGGTGGTGTCTTCACTGCCGGAACCGCTGAGCCCGGTGGTGCCGGTGGGTGCGTCGTTGACGGCGGTCACGGTGACGGTGACGGTGACGGGCGTGGAGATCGCCTGACCGTCGGTGATGGTGTAGGTGAAGGTGTCGATGCCGTGGTAGTTGGTGGCCGGGGTGTAGGTCCAGGTGCCGTCGCTGTTGACGGTGACCGTTCCATGGACAGCCTGGTTCTGCAGCGTGTACGACAGTGATGCACCGGTGTCCACGTCGGCACCGGTGAAAGTGCCTCCGGCCGTGACATCTTCGGTGACATCGATACCGGTGTCGGAGCCGGTGGGGACATCGTTGACGGCGATGACCGCGATGATGACGGTGGCCGGGTCGGAGCGCAGGGCGCCGTCGAACACGGTGTAGGTGAAGGTGTCTGGGCCGTGGTAGTTGGTGGCCGGGGTGTAGGTCCAGGTGCCGTCGCTGTTGACGGTGACGGTGCCGTGGGTGGCCTGGGTGTTGAGGCTGTAGGTCAGCGTGGTGTCGCCGTCGGGGTCGGTGCCGGTCAGCGTGCCGCTGATGACGGTGTCCTCGTCGCCGGTGGCGCTTCCGGCCTGCCCGACCGGCGCACCGTTGACCGCCGCGACATGCAGCACCACCGTGACCGGTGCCGAGTCGGCGGATCCGTCGTCGACGGTGTAGGTGAAGAAGTCGTCGCCGTGGAAACCGGGGTCGGGAGTGTAGGTCCAGGTGCCGTCGGCGTTGACGGTGACGGTGCCGTTGGCGGCCTGCTCACCCAGTTTGTATCGCAGATCGCCGGTGTCGCTGTCGATGTCGGCCGCGACCAGCGTACCGCCGAAGGGGGTGCCCTCGGAGCCGCTCGCTTCTGAATCGTCGGCCGTGGGTGCGTCGTTGACCGGTGCGATGGTGACGGTGACGGTGACGGGGTTGGATGTGAGAGCGCCGTCGGAGACGGTGTAGGTGAACGAATCGGTGCCGTTGAAATCGGCGGTGGGGGTGTAGGTCCAGGTGCCGTTGCTGTTCAGGGTCACGGTGCCGTGTGCGGCGGGGGTGCCCACCAGGTAGGTGAGGACATCGCCGTCGATGTCGACGCCGACCAGGGTGCCCCCAATGGTGGTCGAATCCTCGTCGGCGGTGACCGCGGTGTCGGTGCCGGTGGGTGCGTCGTTGGCCGGCGTGACGGTCACCGTCACGGTGATCGGTGCCGACGAGCCGGTGCCGTCGGTGATCGTGTAGGTGAACGAGTCCGTGCCGCTGTAATTCGTTGCCGGGGTGTAGGTCCAGGTGCCGTCGGCGCCGACGGCCGCGGTGCCGCGACCGGCCGCGCCGCTCAGCGCGTAGCTCAGTGCGGTCGAGTCGACGTCGGTGCCCACCAGGGTCCCGCCGGTGGTGCCGCCGTCCTCGACGATGCTGACCGCGGTGTCGGTGCCGGTGGGCGCGTCGTTGACCGCGGTGACGTGGATGGTCACCGCGACCGGTGCCGAGTACAGCTTCTGGTCGTAGACGGTGAAGGTGAAGGTGTCGGTGCCGTGGTAATCGGGTGCGGGAGTGTAGGTCCAGGTGCCGTCGCTGTTGACGATGACGGTGCCGTGGCCCGCCTGCGCGGACAGCGCGTAGGTGAGGTTGCCCGCCGGGGTATCGGTGTCGGTGCCGGTGACCGTGCCGGTGATGACGGTGTCCTCGTTGCCGGTCCGGGTGAGTCCGGCTGTGCCGACGGGTCGGTCGTTGACCCCGGGGAGAATCAGGGTCACGGTGACGGGCGCCGAGATCGATTGCCCGTCGTCGATGGTGTAGGTGAAGGAATCGGTTCCGGTGTAGTCGGTGGCCGGTGTGTAGGTCCAGGTGCCGTCCGGGTTGACGGCGACCGTTCCGTGCACCGCATCGGTGTCCAGCGTGTAGGACAGGTCGCCGGCGGCGTTGTCGACGTCGGAGCCGGTCAGCTGCCCACCGATCCGGGTCGAATCCTCGATGCCCGCGACCGTCGAATCGGCGCCGGTGGGTGCATCGTTGACCGGGGCGAGGTGCACGGTGACGGTGACCGGGGTGGACACCAGCGCGCCGTCGGTGACGGTGTAGGTGAAGGTGTCGGTGCCGTGGTAATTGGTTGCGGGGGTGTAGGTCCAGGTGCCGTCGGCGTTGATGGTGACGGTCCCGTGGGCGGCCGGATTCTTCAGCGCATAGGACAGTGATCCACCCGCACTGTCGATGTCGGTGGCGGTCAGGGTGCCGCCGATGGTGGTCGAATCCTCGTCGGCGTCGATGGTGGAGTCGGTGCCGGTGGGCGCGTCGTTGACGGCGGCGATGGTGAGGGTGACGGTGATGGGGGTGGAGGTGGCGGTGCCGTCGGTGACGGTGTAGGTGAAGGTGTCGGTGCCGTGGTAATTGGTTGTGGGGGTGTAGGTCCAGGTGCCGTTGG
>NZ_MVHJ01000004.1 GCF_002086115.1 Mycolicibacterium bacteremicum | reverse complement strand
TTCCCCCCCGAGGCGATAGCCGCGGGACCCCCCCCCCGGGGGGGGGTGGGGCGTTCCGGTAACCGCCGGCGGGCGCACGTTTCCCCCCCCCCGCGGCCGGCCGCCTGCGCCAGCGCTCCGGCGGCGTGCAATTCGGACACCAGCATCACATCGGTCAGACCGCGGGCGGCCAGCGCGTCGCGCAGCACGGCGGCCTCGGTGTGGTCGGTCCAGGTGACACCGATCGACTTCAAATGGTGCCCGCCGGCCTCGGCGCTCTCCTGCGTCCCGAGCACCGCCTCGACCACCTGGTCGGCCGCGCTCGGGCTTGCTGCGCCCTCGACGCCGGAGACGTCGAAGACGTCGTGATCGACGGTCGCGCCGTCGCCCTTCTCCCCCTCGACCAGCACCATCCGCACCGTCGTAGGCGTCAGGGACACACCGAGTACGATGTCCACTTACCCCTCCAAAGTGTTTGCTATATCGCTCGTTTCGCCGAAACCGGGGTGTCGACAGAAACCGGCAACTAGTACTTCATCGCCGTGAGCAGCACCGCCGTTACACCCGACGGTCTTAGCTAGAGCACGTAATGAACCCTACGCGGGTTCAGGACTGGGGGAAGTTCAGATACGAGCGCGACGGGGTGGGACCGCGCTGGCCCTGGTACTTGGATCCGGCCTTGCTGCTGCCGTAGGGGTGCTCGGCCGGGCTGGTCAGTCGCAGCAGGCACAGCTGGCCGATCTTCATGCCCGGCCACAGCGTGATCGGCAGGTTGGCGACGTTGGACAGCTCGAGGGTGATGTGCCCGGAGAAGCCGGGATCGATGAAGCCCGCGGTGGAGTGCGTCAGTAGTCCGAGCCGGCCCAGCGAGGACTTGCCCTCCAGGCGGCCGGCCAGGTCGTCGGGCAGGGTGCAGCGCTCCAGCGTGGCGCCCAGCACGAACTCGCCGGGGTGCAGCACGAAGGGCTCGCCCTCCTTGGGTTCGACCAGGGTGGTCAGGTCGTCCTGGCGCAGCGCCGGGTCGATGTGGGTGTACCGGGTGTTGTTGAAGACCCGGAACAGGCTGTCGAGGCGGACGTCGATGCTGGAGGGCTGGATCAGTCCGTCGTCGTGCGGGTCCAGCGCCAGCCGGCCCGCGGCGATCTCGGCGCGGATGTCGCGATCGGAGAGCAGCACGCGGTGAGCCTAACCGCCGCCGGTCAGGGACAGGCGGCTGGCGCGTCGGCGCGGACCGGCAGATCGGCGGGCAGCGTGTAGGTGACCACCGCATTGGCGTCGTGCGGGCTGTCGTTGCGGACCAGGTGCGGCACACCGGCCGGGATGACGATGGCCTGCCCGGTCAGGTACGGCGTGGGGGCGCACTGGTCGGCGGTCTGCAGCGTGACGGTACCGCCGGTGATGACGGTCTGTTCGACGCCGGGGTGGGTGTGCCAGCCGCTGCTCGACGGCGGGTGCAGCACCAGGTTCTGGACGTAGAGGGTGGTCGGCCCGGCGGTCTCGATCTGCACCGGCGCCGTGGTGGTGCCCTCGGCGAGGTCGGTGCGCTCGATGTCACCGTCCGGTGGGGTGGCGGTGGCGGCCGGCGCCATGCTCAGGCTCAGGGCGGCTGCGACTGCGGCGAGGCGTTTCATGGATCCCCCAACTCATGAATCGGTGTGGCCAGGATGCTAGCCTTCCTGATCGAACAGGCCGATGTAGTTCAATGGCAGAACATCAGCTTCCCAAGCTGAATACGCGGGTTCGATTCCCGTCATCGGCTCCACGATCTGAGCACAGCAGCCGCCCCGCCTGCATGATGTGGGTCATGACCGATCCCGTGGCCGACCTGGCCGACGAGAAGTTCGTGTCCCTGGCGACGTTCAAGAAGAACGGCGAGAAGGTGGCGACCCCGATGTGGCTGGCGCGCGACGGTGACGCGCTGGTGATGTGGACGCCGGCCGACAGCTGGAAGGTCAAACGCATCCGCCGGGACAGCCGCGTCGAACTCGCACCCTGCGGACGGACCGGCACGATCGCCGAGGGCGCCCCCACGACACCAGGCTCGGCGATCGTCGACGCCGATCCGGCCGAGACGGCCCGAGTCCGGCAGCTCATCAAAGCCAAGTACGGCGTCGAATTCCACGTGATCACGCTCCTCGAAAAGCTGATCGCGCGCGGCAGCAAGGACCGGGTGGTCGTCCGGATCAGCGTGTAGGACCGTCCGCCGCGGGAAAGATAGAGAGGGCACCGTCCCACTCATCACCCAGGAGGCACCGTGGCACCCGCAGCGACCGATACGACGCGCGCTCTGATCGCCGACTCGTCCGGACCGGAGACCGTCCTGGAGGTTCGCTCACTCCCGGTCGCCGACCTCGGCGACGGCGACGTACTGATCGCGGTGTCCTGGTCGAGCGTCAACTTCAAGGACGCCCTCGCCACGAGCAAGGACGGCAAGGTCGCCCGCATCGATCCGCTGATCCCCGGCATCGACCTGGCCGGCACCGTCGTCGACCCGGGCGACTCCGGTCTGGCCGAGGGCGCCGAGGTGCTGGTGCACGGCTACGACCTCGGCGTCGCCCACCACGGCGGCTACAGCGAGTACGCCCGCGTCCCCGCCGACTGGGTCGTGCCGCTGCCCGACGGCCTGACGTTGCGCGAGGCGATGATCCTGGGCACCGCCGGATTCACCGCGGCGCTCAGTGTCATCGCCCTGGAAGAGCGCGGGCTCACCATGAACGTCGAGGGCCCGATCCTGGTCACCGGGGCCACCGGCGGGGTGGGCAGCGTCGCCGTGTCCATCCTCGCCGCCCGCGGGTTCTCGGTCACCGCGGTCACCGGCAAGGCCGACGCCGCCGACTGGCTGCGCACCCTGGGCGCCGCCGACGTGGTCGACCGCTCGGCCCTCGGTGACCCGAAGCGTCCCCTGCAGAAGGAGGCCTGGTCGGCCGCGGTGGACAGCGTTGGCGGCGAGACGCTGGCCGCGGTGCTGGCCTCGCTGCGCTACGGCGCCGCGGTGGCGGCCTCCGGCAACGCCGGCGGAGTTGCCCTGCCCACCACCGTCTTTCCGTTCATCCTGCGCGGAATCTCGCTGCTGGGAATCGATTCCGTGCAGTGCCCGATCGGCCGTCGTCGCGACGTGTGGGCGCGGCTCGGGCGCGACCTGCGTCCCCCGCTGCTCGATGAACTGGTCGCCGACGAGGTCGGCCTCGACGACGTGCCCGCCGCGCTGCACCGCATCCGCGGTGGCGGCAACCGGGGACGCACCGTGGTGAAGGTGCGCTGAACCGCGCACCGGCGAACTAGGGTCCGGGAGGTGGACACGCGACCCGGCGCCGACGGCCCGCCCGCCGTCCGCGACGTCGCCGCGGCGCTGCTCGGCAACATCGCCCCGCTGGCCGAGGACATGCTGGACCATCTGGCCCGGCACATCCCGGAGATCGCCGCCGATCCCGACCTGCGCGGCCTGACCCTGGGCTCGTGTTCGTCGAACCTGGAGGCGGTGCTCTCGATGGTCCGCCTGGGCATCGACGCGGCCGCGGCCGAAGCCCCGGTCACCGCCCTGGAGCACGCCCGGGCAATGGCCTCGCGCGGACACAGCCTGGACGTGATGCTGCGCTTCTACCGCCTCGGCCATCAGTACTTCACCGGCAAGTTCGCCGAGGCGCTCACCACCCACGTGCCCGATCCGGCGGAGGCGCTACGACTGTTCCTGGAGGTCGAGCGGTTCGGCTTCGGTTACATCGACCGCATCTCGACGCTGGTGTCCTCGGAATACCTCGCCGAACTGGACCGCCGGCAGAACCGGGACCGGGCCGAACGCACCGACGTGGTGCGCGCCCTGCTGGCCGGCGAACGCATCGACCTGCGCGCAGCCGAAGCGGTATTGGGACATCCGCTCACCGGCGGCCAGCTCGCCTTCGTGTGCTGGACCGCCGACGCCGGTATCGATCTGCCCGGGACCGCGCAACGCGTCGCCAAGGGACTCGGGGCCGACCGGGCACTGGTCATCACCGCCGGCCCGCGCACGGTGTGGGGCTGGACGGTGGCACCGCGCGGCGCAACCGTGCCCGCACCGAGCCCAGGACCGGAAGTGCATCTCGCCGTCGGGACGGTGCAGCCCGGCCCGGCGGGTTTCCGGGTATCGCACCTGCAGGCGTTGCGCGCGCGCCGGATCGCCGAACTGGCCGAGCGGGCGGCCCCGTCGACCACGTCCTACCGCGATGTCGCCCTGGCGGATGTGATGTCCCAGGACCTCGACGCGCTGCGCGCCTACGTCGCGGCCGAACTCGGCGAGCTCGCCCGTGATGACTCCAAGAGCCGCGCCGAGCGCGCCGCGCTGCTGGCGTTCCTGACCGCGCAGGGCAGCTTGAAGGCGGCCGCGGAGGCGCTCGGCGTGCACCGCAACACCGTGCTGCAGCGGGTGCGCCGGGCCGAGCAGCGACTCGGCGGGCCGAGGCCGTCCCGGCGTGCTGAGGTGCACGCTGCGCTCTACGCCTGCGACGTGCTCGGAGCATCGATATTCCGCAACGGCTGACAGTCACAGGAGACCATCGGCCGATTTGATGTGCGGCCAGCACATGTTCAGGTGCGCACACCTCATTGTCGCGCCGACCGGCGATCGTTAGCTTTACGGGCACCACGACCGACCGCGCGATAGGACGACCGCCGTGTCACTGGCACTTCAGCACCCCGGCGCACCCGCTGCCGCCCCGCCCCCGGTGCCCGACACCGGCGAGCAGATTCCGGCGCTGTGCTGGCCCACCGTCGCGATCTTCGTCGGCGCCGTCGCGGTGTTCGCCGCCTCGACCTGGGCGGCGCTGACATCGCGCCTGCCCGCCGTCCTCACCATCGCGCTGAGTGCCGCGGCGATCTTCGTGCTGTTCACCGTGCTGCACGACGCATCGCACTACTCGATCAGCCGCCATCGTTGGGTCAATGTGGCATTCGGCCGGGCGGCGATGTTCTTTGTCTCCCCGCTGATCTCGTTCAAATCGTTCGCCTTCATCCACATCGAGCACCACCGCAACACCAACGACGGTGACAACGACCCCGACCATTTCGTCAGCGCGGCACCGTATTGGCAACTGCCGCTGCGCTTCCCGCTGATGGATGTGCCGTATCTACGATTCCTGATCCGCAACATCGGCACCCGGCCGTGCGCCGAGATCGCCGAAACCGCGGTCCTGATGTCCGGCACCGTCGCGGCCATCGCCGTCACCGCCGGCACCGGTCACATGTGGATGCTGGCTCTGGTCTACCTGATCCCGGAGCGAGTGGCGATGTTCGTACTCGCGTGGTGGTTCGACTGGCTGCCTCACCACGGGCTCACCGAGACCCACCGCGGCAACCGCTACCGGGCCACCCGCAACCGGGTGGGCGCGGAGTGGATCCTCACCCCGCTGCTGCTGTCGCAGAACTACCACCTGGTGCATCATCTGCACCCCTCGGTGCCGTTCCATCGCTATGTCGCGGCATGGCGACGCAACGAGGCCGCCTACCTCGACCACGACCCCGCGCTCATCACGGTGTTCGGCCAGCAGCTCGACGCCGACGAGTACCGCACCTGGAAACAGTCGAACGGCAGGCTGGCCCGCGTCCTGCCGGTGCACGCACCGCGCGCCGGGGGCGATACCCATCGGCTCACGGTCCGCAGCGTGGACCGGCTGACCCCGGACAGCGTCAAGATCACCTTCGACGTGCCATCGCATCTACGGGACACGTTCGGCTTCCGGCCCGGCCAGCACGTCACCGTCCACCACCGGCTGGCCGGCCAGCACCTCCGGCGCAACTACTCGATATGCACCTCCGCGCTGTCCGCTGAACTCGCCATCGCGATCCGCCGAATACCCGGCGGTCAGTTCTCCACGTTCGCCAATGACGACCTCCGGGCCGGCGACACCCTCGAACTCGGCGCACCCACCGGCTCGTTCGGCGCTGCGCTGGATCCGAATGCCCGCCACCACCATGTGGCCGTGGCGGCCGGTAGCGGCATCACACCCGTCCTGTCGGTGCTGCAGAGCACCCTCGACGCCGAACCCGACAGCCGGTTCACCCTGATCTACGGCAACCGCACCGCCGAAACGACGATGTTCGCGGCCGAACTGGACGACCTGCAGGCACGTTCACAGGGCAGGCTGCGCGTCATCCACGTACGGTCGGCCGACCCCGACCATCCCGCGCAGCTGCGCGGCCGTATCGATCCCGACCTGGTGCACCGCCTCCTCGGCGACACCGATGCCGTCGACCGGTGGTTCTGCTGCGGACCGGCAGAACTGGTGAAAAGCCTGCGCAGCAACCTGATCGAGGACGGGGTGCCCGCGGCGCGCATCCACGTCGAACTCTTCCGCGGCGCCGCTCCGGCGCCACCACGCGACGGGGCCATCGCCGGCGAGGTGGCCGTCACCCTGCGGGGCAACGCACGCACCGTCGCCCTCGACGCCGGCGAGACGATCCTGGAAGCGTTGCTGCGCAACAAGATCGACGCACCGTATGCGTGTCTGGGCGGTGCCTGCGGAACGTGCACGGCCGTCATCACGGCGGGCGCGGTGACGATGGATCAGAACTACGCGCTGAGCGCCGAGGATGTCCGCGCCGGGCGGGTCCTGACCTGCCAGTCCCGCCCGGTCACCCCGTCGGTCGGCGTGGACTACGACGCCTGATCGGCCATTGCCTCCAGGTGGCGCGGGTGGTGACAGGCCGCCGCGTGCGTCGGCTCGCGTTCGACCATGGCGGGCTCCTGCGCGGTGCAGACATCGGTGGCCCACCGGCACCGGGTGTGGAAGCGACACCCGGATGGCGGGTCGATCGGACTCGGGACGTCGCCCTCCAGGATCAACCGCTCCCGCGCCGCGTTGCGCCGGGGATCGGGGATCGGGACGGCCGACAGCAGCGCGTTCGAGTACGGGTGCAGCGGCTTGGCGTAAAGATCGGCGGCCGAACCGGTCTCGACGATCTTGCCCAGATACATCACCGCCACCCGGTCCGAGACATGGCGCACCACACCGAGATCGTGGGCGACGAACAGGTAGGACAACCCGAACTCGTCCTGCAGGTCCTCGAGCAGGTTGATGATCTGCGCCTGCACCGACACGTCCAGCGCCGACACCGGCTCGTCGGCGATGATCAGCTTGGGCCGCAACGCCAGCGCGCGGGCAATCCCGATCCGCTGCCGTTGCCCGCCGGAGAACTCGTGCGGGAACCGGTTGTAGTGCTCGGGCTGCAGACCCACCCGCGCCAGCAGATCCTGCACCCGGCGCTTGACCTCGGCACCGCTGGCCAGGCCGTGCAGCTCCATCGGGTCACCGATGATCTGTCCGATCCGTCGGCGCGGATTGAGCGAGGCATACGGATCCTGGAACACCATCTGAATGTGGCGGCGGATCGGTCGCAGATCGCGACGTGACCGCCCCACCAACTCCTGGCCCTGGAATGTCACCGACCCCGAGGTCGGCGCCATCAACTGCAGGATCAGCCGGCACAACGTGGACTTGCCGCACCCGGATTCGCCGACCAGGCCCAGCGTCTCACCCTCGTGCAACGTGAGGCTGACACCGTCGACGGCCCGCACCCGGGCCACCTCGCGCTCGATGATGGCGCCCGCCTTGATCGGGAAATGCTTGACCAGGTCGGTGACCTGCAACAGCGGCTCCGATGCGCTCATTGCGTCACCCGCCTGCGCAGACCGATCCGCCCGTCCACCTCGCGCAGGGTTGACTTCTGCACCGGGTCCAGCCAGCAGCGGTCCAGGTGCCCGACGGTCGCCCGGGTCTCCAACGGCGGTAATTGCGCACAGTTCTCGAACACATGGGGGCAGCGTGGGGCGAACCGGCACCCCGGCGGCAACGCCAGCAGCGACGGCGGGGCTCCCCCGATCTGCGGCAGCCGTGCGTGCTGCGGCGTATCCAGCGGTGTCAGCGATCCGAAAAGACCCCAGGTGTAGGGATGTTGGGGATCGTAGAAGATGTCGTCGACGGTGGCGTCCTCGACCACCTGGCCGCCGTACATCACCAGTACCCGGTCCGCGATCTCGGCCACCACGCCCAGATCGTGGGTGATCAGCACGACTGCCAGATCACGCTCGGCGTTGAGTTCGGCCAGCAGGCGCAGGATCTGCGCCTGGATGGTGACGTCCAGTGCGGTCGTCGGTTCGTCGGCGATCAGCACCTCGGGTTCCAGCGACAGCGCCATCGCGATCATCACGCGCTGCCGCATGCCGCCGGAGAACTCGTGCGGGTAATCCCGCACCCGGCGTTCGGGATTGGGGATGCCCACGGTCCGCAGCAGCTCCACGGACCGGTCGCGTGCCTCCGCGCGTGAGACATCGCGGTGTGCACGGATCATCTCGGCGATCTGATCACCGACCCGGTACACCGGATTGAGCGAGGTCATCGGGTCCTGGAACACCATCGCGATGTGTTCGCCGCGCACACCCTGCAGCTCACGATCGTCGAGCCGGGTCAGATCGCGTCCGCCGAAGCGCACCGCTCCGTCGATGGTCGCATTCGGTGCGCGGGTCAGGCCGATCACGGTCTGGGCGGTCACGCTCTTGCCCGAACCGGACTCGCCGACGATGGCCAGCACCTCGCCGGCCGCCAGATCGAACGACACCCCGTCGACCGCGGTCACCACGCCGTCCTGGGTGGTGAAACCGACACGCAGATTGTCGACTTCGAGTAAGGGACTCATACCGGGGCCGCCTCTCCGATCCGGATCCGGGGATCCAGGAATGCGTACGCCACATCGACCAGCGTGTTGAACAGCACGATGAAGAACGCTCCGAACATCGTCACCCCGATCAGCGGCGGCAGATCCAACGAGCCGATCGCCTGTCCCGCGTACAGACCGACGCCGTTGAGGTTGAACACCGTCTCGGTGAGGATGGCACCCCCGCCGACGACGGCGCCGAAGTCCAGCCCGAACAGCGTGACGACCGGGATCATCGAGTTGCGCAGCACATGCCTGACCCGGACCTGGCGTTCGCTGATGCCCTTGGCCCGCGCGGTACGGACGTGGTCGTCGTTCATCACATCGAGCATGTTGGATCGCAGCACCCGGCTGTAGAAGCCGACGTAGAGCACCGCCAGGGTCAACCAGGGCAGGATCAGGTGATAGGCCCAGTCCAGCGGATCCTTCGTCAGCGGCACGTACCCGCTGGTCGGGAACAGTTCGGCCTTGAAGCTCAGGTAGTACAACAGGATTGCCGCCAGCCAGAACACCGGCACCGAGATCCCGACCAGCGACAGGATGGTCAGCGCGCGGTCGGTGAACTTCCCGGCGTGGACGGCACTGAGATAGCCGAACCAGATCGCCAGCGCCATCCAGATCACGGCGGCGCCGATGCACAGCGACAGGGTGGCGGGCAGCCCCTTCCAGATCTGATCCACGACGTTCTGCGAGCTCGCGTAGGAGGTGAGCTCACCGGTGAAGATCTGCTTCATCATCGTCAGGTATTGCACGTACAGCGGCCGGTCGAGGCCGAGATCGGCGCTCACCCTGGCGATCAGCTCCGGGTCGGCGTTCTTGCCGGCGATCCTGGCGGCCGGGTCGGAGTTCGGGATCACGTTGAAGATCAGGAACACCAGCACCGAGATGGCGAACAGGACGGCGACCATGCCGCTGAGCCGGCGTACGACAAACCGTGCCATGTCAGTGCTCCAACCGGATCTTGGCGCGCGGATCCAGCGCGTCACGCAGACCATCACCGAACACGTTGAGCGACAACACCGTCAGCACGATCATCAGGCCGGGCACGATCGTCAGGTGCGGCGCGGTGTAGATCGTCTGATAGCCGTCGGCGATCATCGTCCCCCACGACGCGTTGGGTGCGCGTACTCCCGCACCCAGGAAGGACAGCGCCGATTCCAGCAGCATGTTGTTGGCGATGTTCAGGGTGAAGAACACGATGATGGTGGACACCACGTTGGGCAGCAACTCGGTGACCATGATGCGGGCCGGTCCTTTCCCCTGCGCCACAGCCGCTTCCATGAACTCCTTCTCGCGCAGGGCCAGGATCTCACCGCGGATCGGCCGGGCCATGTAGGGCACATAGACCAGACCGATGATCATGATCGGTATCCACAGCGAGTCACCGGCGATCTGCAGCGCACCGATCTTCAGCCCTCCGAGCGCCAAGGCGGTGCCCAGCGCGATGCCGAGCAGGAGCACCGGAAAGGCCCACACCACGTCCATGATTCGCGACAGCGTCGCGTCCACCCACCCCCGGTAGTAGCCGCACAGCAGCCCGACCGCGACGGCCAGCACCGTCGTGATGGCCGCGGCCGCCACCCCGATGTAGATGGAGGTCCGGCCGCCGTACATCAGGCGCACCATCACATCTCGGCCGTTCTGGTCGGCGCCCAGCAGGTACCGGCCGTGCAGTCCGGGGCCGATCGGGGTGCCGTCGGGGGAGACCACGTCGACCTGCTGCCCGTCGATGAGCACCGTGTCGGTGATGTGGTTCTCGTTGGGGCCGGTGTGCGCCACATGCTCGGCCCACAGCGGCGCGGCCAGACAGAACAGCACGGTCAGCAGGAACAGTGCGCCGAAGGCCAGGCTGACCTTGTTGCGTCGCAGTCGGAGCCAGGCGAGATACCACGGGCTTCTGCCTCGGATCTGCGCCGCGGGGACACCGGCCGGCAGGACCGGCTCCCCGGGCGCATCGACGGCCTCGGATGGTGTGGACATCCCTACTTCAGCGTCAGGGCCGACCAGTCCTGATTGAACAGGAGATGGTGATAGGCCTTGTCGAAGTCGATACGGTCGGAGACGAACGTGGTGAACTGCTCGTTGCCGTAGGGCGCCCACGCCGCCTGCTCCATGTAGGCCTTGTCCAACGCCGCGTACTGGGCCTCGGTGTCACCGTCGGTGAGCTGCCGGCCCAGCAACTCGTTCATCTTCGCGTCCAGCTCCGGGTAGGACGCCCGGGAGAAGTTGTTGCCGTTGGTCGGCAGGATGGCATCGCTGTTGAGCAGGGGCCGGAAGAAGTCATCTGGGTGCGGGAAGTCCTGGAACCAGTTCGCGAAACCGGTGTCCAGATCCGGCGTGGACTGATTGCCGATCGTGGTGAAGTAGACGTCACCGGCGATCACCTTCAGCGTCGCGTTGAAGCCCAGCTGGTTGAGCACATCGTGGTAGTACTCGCCGATGCGCTTGCGGTCGGGCTCGTCGTTGGTCCACACCGTGATGTCCCGGTCTGCCGGGTTGGCCTCGGCCAGCAGGGCTCTGGCCTTGTTCATGTCCGGGCCCGGGTAGAGCTTGTACTCCTCGTAGCCCGGCATGCCCGGGGGCAGGATCTGCTGTGTCGGGTGCAGGCGCCCGCCGAATACCCGGTTCAGTGCCTCCGGGTCGATCGCGTAGTTGACCGCCTGCCGCACCCGGATGTCGTTGAACGGCGCGGTCTGGTTGTTCATCCAGAAGTAGTAGGTGTTGATCGACTCCTCCATCCGGAACCGTTCGCCGAAGCGGGTTTTCACCTCCTGCAACCGGTCCGCGTCAGGGGGGTCCACCATGAAGTCGATGGTGTTCTGCTCGACACCGGTGACCTGCGCGGAGTTGCTCTTGTTCTGGGTCACGACGATCTTGTCGACCCCGGTATCGGCGACCTCGGTGGCGCCGGCGTCCAGGACACTCTGGAAGTTCGGATTGCGCTCCAGCGTCATGGTCTGCGGCGCTTCGACATTGGTGATCATGAACGGCCCGCTCGACGGGGGCGGACTGTTCGTCGCGTCATCGGCCAGCGGTGTGCTCGGCGGCACCGGCGCCGCGAACGGCAACCCCAGCACGTTCTCGAAGGTGCCGTTCGGCGCATCCAGGGTGATGGTGATGTCGCCGGTCGCGTCGTCGGTGACGATGCCGGAGATGGTGTCCGCCGTCCCGTCCGCGTACGCCGGGGCACCGACGATGCCGCTGTAGAACACCGAACCGCCGGAGTCGGCCTTGAACAACCGCTGGATCGCGTAGGTGAAGTCGGAGGCCTTGATGGGTGTGCCGTCGGAGTACTTCATCCCCGAGCGCAGCTTCAACGTGTAGGTCTTACCGTCCTCGGAGATCTCGGGCATGTCCTCGGCCAGGCCCGCCACCACCGTGGCGCCGTCCTCACCCTTGGCGTGCTTGTAGGTCAACAGCGGGGTGTAGGTGTTGTACAACACCTCCCACCCCTCGACGGTGTAGGACAGCTGCGGATCGACATAATCCGGGAACGAGGTCATCGAGATGTTGATCTCGCCTCCACCACCACCACCACCGGCGCTGTCGTCGCTGCCGCACGCGGCGACTCCGAATACCGCCGTGGCGCACACACCGGACAGGACGGTCATCTTGCGCAGGGCTGTGCGCAGCTTGCTCATCAGGCTCCCTCTGTTCGCGGCTCGGGCGAGTCCCGTCCACGTTTACGCCGCATTGGCGCGTCGGGTAGCCATCTTGGACAGAAAACTGACAGCAAGCATGTCGAACGACGTAAATTTTCTTGTTTCACAGCTCTTTGACAGGAAACATTCCTGTAATTAACGCATCTACCGGCAGGTCAGGGCGTGATCAGGATCCCGTCGTCGGAGGCGGCCAGCAGCAACTGGCCGATGGTCAGCTCGCCGTAGCCGGTGTGCACGGTGCCGTGCCGGGTGCCCAGCCACGGCACCACGCCGGGATCCGGGTCGACGTCGAGGTGATAGGCCTGCACCCCCATCAGGTGGTACTGGAAGAAGTTGCCCAGGAAGTCCACCGCGAACACCAGGCTGCCGATCAGGCTCTTGCCCCACATCGCGGCGGCGTTGACCATGGGATTCATCGCCTCGCGGTCTCCGATCACCACGATCGGGCCGTAGTGCGGTTTGGCACCGCCGCCGGGCACGTAGGCGGGGAAGAACGGTTGCAGGCCGGGAAGATCGGTGGCCATGAACGCCGCCGGGCTGCCGTACTGGGCGATGTTGACGAAGTGCGAGTCCGCGCCGTTGCCCGGCACCCTGGTGTTCAGGCCCGGCGATTCGAAGCCGATGCCGGCCAAACCGGTGCGCTGCGCGACGAATTGGGCCTCCCAGCCACCCAGCGAATGTCCGGTGACGAACACGTCCTCGGGCGCATAGCCCTGCAGCGCGGCCTCCTCCTGCACCCGGCGCGCGAAGCGCAATGCGTCATAGAACGCCAACGGCGTTGTGCCGGTGAGGATCACCTGCATGTCGGCGGCCAGCTGGGCCAGCGTGATGATCGGGTTCACCAGCAGGTTCGTTCCGCCGGTGGTGCCCTGATAGGCGATGATCACCTGGCCCTGCGGGGTCACCCACGCCTTGCCGGACATCCCGGAGAAGATGTTGGTGGACTGCAGCTGGAACCCATTGGCATCGGTCAGGGGCACCATCCCACCGGGCACGGTGCCCCAGCCGTACGCTGCCGTCGACGCGTTGAGGAACTGGGCCACCGTCGGGGTCGGCCGGTCGGTCGGACCGGTGTAGGTCATGGTGGGCAGCACCGGCTGCACGGCCGGCGTGCGGTGCAGGCCCACCAGCCGTTCGATCTCCCGGAAGGCCGCGAACAGCAGATCGTTGATCGGCGCGATGTGGAACGGGCTGCTCGGGCCGATCGCGGAGGTCAGATCGAGGAACTGCAGGACCGCATTGACGATGCGGCCGGGCAGTTCGATCAGCTGGGCGATCGGCGAGAGCGGTTTCGGCGGCGCGGGGGTGGTGACCTGCGCGGCGGCGGCAGCCGGGGTCGCACTGACGGCCGGGGTGGCCACCGGCGCCTCCGGCGCGAGCTGCGGGGTGGCCGCCTCGAGCAGGCCGACCGTCCCGGCGGTGCGTGCCGAGGTGCGGGCGGTGCGCACCGAGCGGACGCCGGTCCCGCTCAGCTGGGTGTCGTCGCGGTCTGCCTTGGTGCCGGTGGCTGGCTCCGTACGTGACGGTGGCGTCGAAACCGGTTCCTCGACAGTGGGTTCCGGTTCGTCGGTGGACGGGGCCGGCTCTTCCTCGGTGGGCTCGGGGTCGGGATCGTCGGCGGGTTCGAGTTCGGCGGGATCCTCGGATTCCTCGGCGGGTGTGTCCTCGGGCTCGGTTTCGGGCTCGGTCCGGTCTTTCGGCCCCGGCCGGTTCGGTGACTGCCCGCGGTCCGCGGCGCCGGAGGACGTATCGGTGTCCTCGGTTCGGGTGTCCGATGACGTACCGGTGGGCGTCGACGAGGTCTCCTCGGCCCAGGCCACCCCGTGTACCGGTGCGACGACCAGTCCGGCGCACACCGCCACCGCGGCCACGGCATACCGCCATGACGCGGTCCGCCCGGATGGCTCGACCCGCTCGACAGCACCCATCGATGACCCCCTGCATTTCTGACAACACCCGATGTCGTCTGGAGGGTAGCCAGCGCGGCACGCCTGCCGGTCCGTTTTGGTGCGAAGACGTACCCGGCGGGCAGCGCACGAGGCGCCGAGACGTACTAGCTTCGAAGGATGGGCATCCTCCCCCGATCCGCCACCGCCACCATCCGCTCGTCGGTCGCCGCCCTGCTGGGCGGTGTCGGCGGACTGTTCGACGGCACCGGCCCGGTCCACAAGGCCACCCTTGCGCTGGACGCCGACGCCGACCTGCCCGGTGGCAGCGCCCTGCTGGTTCCCGGCGCGCAGGCCGCCGCGCTGGTCCGGCTCGGCCCGGTCGAGGACCACTACTCGGTCTGCATCAAGATCCCGCACGCGTACGGCCCCGGCCGGGACCAGGATCTGCTGCTGGCCAGCTCGGCGGACGGCATTCCGTTCCATCACGCGGTGCTGCCCGCCGAGAACATCTCCAGCCGGGTGTATTCATCGTTGTGGCTCTACCTGGCCGGTATCGAACCGGTCGCGTTCGGACTTGCGGCCGATCGGGTGGCCCGCCCGGACCAGCTCACCGACGGGGACCGGCTGCGGGTGCTGATCAGCAGCGCCGTCGGCCGGTTCCGGCCCATCGGCGATCTCGTGATCGGCGACCTGTATGACGGCGGTGCCCCCGAGTTCGCCGGCAGCAACAGCGGTGGCGGGCTGCGCGCGCTGCCGCCCGCGCTGTTCTACCGCGGATAGCCGCGCTACCCGTCGAGCGCGCGGTCCAGGTTGATCGCCGCGCTGATGAGCGCCAGGTGGGTGAACGCCTGCGGGAAGTTGCCCACCTGATCGCCGGTGGCACTGACCTGCTCGGCGTAGAGCCCGACATGGTTGGCGTAGGTGAACATCTTCTCCAGGGCCAACTGCGCGTCGGCGAGCCGGCCGGCCCGGGTCAGCGCCTCGACGTACCAGAACGAACAGATGGAGAAGGTGCCCTCCTCGCCCTCCAGGCCATCGGTGCCCGGCTCGTACCGGAACACCAGGCTGTCGGTCACCAGATGCTGCTCGATTGCGTCCAGCGTCGCCAGAAACCGCGGATCGGCCGGCGAGGTGAACTTCACCATCGGCATCAGCAGCAGCCCGGCGTCGAGGTCCACCCCGCCCTCGACGCGGGTGAACGACTGCAGGTCCGGATTCCACGATTTGGTCATGATGCGGTCGTAGATATCGTCGCGGGCCTTGGACCACGCCACCAGATCGCCTGGCAGGCCGCGGGATCGGGCGATGCGGATGGCCCGCTCGATGGCCACCCAGCACATCAGGCGTGAGGTGGTGTAGGGCTGCGGTTCGTCGCGGATCTCCCACATCCCGGCGTCGGGGCGGTCCCAGTTGTCGGCCACCCAGTCCACGATCGCGGTCACATCGTTCCAGGCGTCATGGCTGATGCCGGGGCCGTACTTGTTGAACAGGTACACCGAATCGATGATCTCGCCGTAGATGTCGAGTTGCAGCTGGTGGGCCGCGGCGTTGCCGATGCGCACCGGCTTGGAGTTGCGGTGTCCGGACAGGTGGTCGAGTTCCTGTTCTTCGGGCAGGTTGCCGTCGATGTCGTAGAGCACCCGCAACGGGCCCAGCCGACGGTCGTCGTCGCCGTCCCGCTGCCCCATCCGCTCCGACAGCCACCGGGTGAATTCGCTTGCCTCGTTGAGGAATCCGAGACGTAACAGCGCGTACATGCTGAATCCGGCATCGCGGATCCAGACGTAGCGGTAGTCCCAGTTACGGCTGCCGCCGACCGGGGCGGGCAGGCTCGCGGTGGGGGCGGCCACGATGGCACCGCTGGGCTCGTGCGTCAACAGCTTGAGGGTGATCGCCGAGCGGTGCACCACCTCGCGCCAGCGGCCGGTGTACGACGACGTGGAGATCCAGTCCCGCCAGAACGCGACGGTCGCGTCGAACAGCGCATCGGTACGGCTCATGGTGTCGGCGGTGACATCATCGTCCGCGCCGAGCATCTCCAGCACGAACAGCGCGGTGTCACCGGTACTCAGCTCGAAATCTGCTGTCACCAGGCTGTTCTCGGAGGTCTCCTCGACGGCCAGGTCGGTGGAGGCGATCAGCCCCAGGCGCACACCGTCCCCGGTGATCAGCACACCGTCCCCGGTGTGTGCGGCGGTGCAGGACTGCCGGGCGTAGTCGGGGCGTGCGTCCAGGCGCATCTGCAGCCGCATGGTGCCACGCACCCCGCTGACCCGGCGCACCACCCGTTGCCGGTGGTCGGATTCGTCCGGGGCGAGTACCGGCATGAAGTCATGGACCTCGACGACGCCGTCCTCGGTGAGGAAACGGGTGATCAGCACGGCGGTGTCCGGATAGTAGAACTGCTGGGTGCGGGTGACCTCGGTGCACGGGGTCAGCCGCCAGCTCCCGCCGCGGTCCGGGTCCAGGATGGCGCCGAAGACGCTCGGGGAGTCGAACCGCGGTGCGCAGAACCAGTCGATGGTGCCGTCGGCGCCCACCAACGCGCAGGTCCGCAGGTCGCCGATCAGTCCGTGCTGGGAGATGGCGAGCGGATCAGTCATCCGGCAGCTGCCAATCTGTCAGTGCCACGGCGGCCTCCGGCCCCCAGGATCCCTTCGGGTAGGTGTGCACCTCGGGCGGTGCATCCAGCACGGGCTGACAGATCTGCCACAGCCGGTCCACCTCGTCCCCACGGGTGAACAGCATCTGATCACCGCGGATGACGTCGAGCAGCAGGCGTTCGTAGGCCTCCAGCGGCCGGTCCCCGCCGACGGTTTCGCCGATATCGGCGTGCAGATCGACCGGCATGACATCCAGATCCGGTCCCGGTCGCTTGGCCAGCAGGCGCACCCCGAGGGCCGGCTCGTCGGTGAGCTCCAGCACCAGCCGGGTGCGGTCGGCGCCGAAGAGGGCGGTCGGCGGACGGAATGTCACCGTGACGGTACGCCGGTTGTCACCGAGGGCCTTGCCGGTGCGCAGGTAGAACGGCACACCGCGCCAGCGCTCGGTGTCGACGAAAGCTTCCAGCGCGACGAAGGTTTCGACCCGGGAGTCCTCGGCGACATCGTCCTCGTCGCGATAGCCCTGGTATTGGCCGAACACCACCCGGTCGGGATCCAGTGGCCGCATGGCCTCGAACACCGCCGCCTTGGCGTCGCGCAGCCCGGCCTCGTCGAGCCGCTCGGGCGGTTCCATGGCGATGATGCCGAGCACCTGGCACAGATGGGTGCTGATCATGTCGCGGAAGCAACCGGTCGATTCATAGAAGCTGCCCCGGCCCTCGATGGTCAGTTCCTCGGGCACGTCGATCTGTACCGACTCCAGATGCTCTGCGCGCCAGCCGGGTTCGATGAATCCGTTGGCGAAGCGCAGCGCCAGGATGTTCTGTACCGCCTCCTTGCCCAGGAAGTGGTCGACGCGGTAGACCTGCCGCTCATCGACGATCTCCTTGAGGGCGGCGTCGAGTTCGCGGGAGGATTGCAGATCGGTGCCGAACGGCTTCTCCACGACGATCCGGGCGTCTGCGGCCAGCCCCTCGCGGCCCAGCATGCCGATCATCGGCTGCATCGCCTCCGGCGGCACCGACAGGTAGATCAGGACCTGGGCGTCGGGTCCGAGGTCATCGCGCGCCCCGCGCACCGCTTCGGCCAGGTCGGAGCCATCGTCGGCGTCCGAGGGGACGAAGTCCAGCCGTGACACCAGATCCGACAGCACGTCGGCGTCGACATCGTCGACCGCGTCCCGCAGCGCCGTCGCGATCGTGTCGGCGAAGTCGTCCGGCGCGTGCCGGCCCGATCCGATGACGGCGTAGTCCGCGGGTAGCCGGCCCGAGGCGGCCAACTGGTAGAAGCCGGGAAAGAGCATTCGGGCGGCCAGGTCGCCGGTGGCGCCGAACACCACGAAGACATGTGGGCTCGGATCGGGGCGGGGCACCCAGGGGTAGTGCCCGTTGCAGGGTGGCTGCTAAACACCGCTGCGCGTCGGGCGCCACAGCAGCGCGCCGAGCACCAGACCGACGAACGGCACGGCGGCCAGGATGGTGCTGACGGTGACGCTGCCGCCGGTGACCAGGGTGAAGTTCGACAGCACCAGCCACAGGCTGGCCAGCAGGCCCAGGACGGCCAGTACCGGGGCCAACCGGGTCTGCCACAGTTTGCCGCCACCGAGGTCGCGGTGGCGCAGGAAGAACACCAGTACCGCCACCGAGGTGGTCAGCATCAGCAGCACCATGCCGACGGTGGCCACCCCGGCCATCGACCCGAACACACCGACCAGCGGATCGATTCCGAGCAGGGCCAGCACGGCCACGATGACGGCCGCGGTCACGGTCTGCACCACCGAGGAAAAGGCCGGCGACTCATGGTTGTCGTGCACCGTGCCCAGCCGCGCGGGCAGCAGTCCCTTGCGGGACAGCACGAACTGGTAACGGGCGATCACGTTGTGGAAGGACAGCACGCAGGCGAAAAGACTTGTCAGCAGCAGGATGTTGACGATATCGCGACCGATGCGACCTAGCGCGGCGTCGGTGGTGTCCAGCAGCATGTTCGCCTCGCCGTCGAGGGTCTGCTGCGCGGTGGCGGCCACCTGGTCGGGGCCGATCGCGACGACGAACGCCCACACCGTCAGCGTGTAGAAGGCGCCGATGAGGATCACCGCGGCGTAGGTGGCGCGCGGGATGGTGCGCTCGGGATCACGCGCCTCGTCACGGAACACCGCGGTGGCCTCGAAACCGATGAACCCGGTGAGCGCGAACAGGATCGCGATCCCGATGGCGCCTTGGGTGAACACGCCGGGGGTGAACGAGGCGAACGTGATACCGGCCGGGCCGGGATCGGTGACGATGGCCAGGTCCAGGATGACCACGATGCCGATCTCCAGGGCCAGCGCCACGCCGAGCACCTTCGCGCTCAGGTCGATGTGCCGGTAGCCGAGCACCGCGACGACCGCCAGGATCACGAAAGAGTAGACAGGCCAAGGGATCACCGGACCGTCGTAGAACGCAACGGTATCGCCGATCGCCCAGCCGATGTAGCCGTAGATGCCGACCTGGATGGCCGTGTAGGCGATCAGCGCGACCACGGCGATGCCCTTGCCCATCCGCTGCCCGAGACCCACCGTGACGTACGAGAAGAAGGCGCCGGCCTCGGGAACGTGCGGTGTCATGGTGACGAACCCGACGCTGAAGACCAGCAGCACCAGGGAGGCGATCAGGAATCCGACCGGTGCGCCGGCGCCGTTGCCCAGCCCCATCGCCAGCGGCATGTTGCCGCCGATGACGGTGAGCGGGGCCGCCGCGGCGACGACCATGAAGACGATGCCGATCGGGCCGAGCCTGCCGCTCAGCCGCCGACTTTCGGTGCTGGTCATGAGTTCTCCTTGAACGCCGAGATGAGCTGGTTGTGGTCGATGGCGTGAACGGTGTAGCCGCGGTATCCGGTCACCGTCTCGGCGGCCACCATGGCGTTGACGATGGCCTCTTCGGTGGCCTCGATGGTCAGGTCGAACAGCAGGTCCATCAGCTGGGGGCCGACCATCCGCAACGGGATCTCGGGCCGTACCGCGGCGGGGTCCTCGACCACGCCATACGGCGGAATGCCGCGGTTGCCGGTCGAGAACGCCAGCATCAGGTCACCGCTGTACTGTTCGCCGGTGCCACCGAGCCGGCCGACGGCCAGTGCGGCGCGTTGCGCGAGGCGCTGGCACTGGTGTGGCAGCAGCGGGGCATCGGTGGCGACGATGACGATGATCGATCCCGACCCTGGGGCGTAGCCCGGGGGCAGCGAAGGCAGTGGGACGTCGGGCTGGGTGATCGGCACCCCGTTGATCCGGAGGCGCTCGCGGCGGCCGTGATTGGCCTGCACCAGCACGCCGACGGTGTAGCCCTGTACCCGCGACGCCGTCCCGGTGCCGCCCTTGAACTGGTGGCAGATCATGCCGGTGCCGCCGCCGGTGTTGCCCTCGGCCACCGGCCCGTCCGACGCGGATTCCAGGGCCGCCCGCACGTGCTCGGCCCGGACGTGGAATCCATTGATGTCGTTGAGGAATCCGTCGTAGGTTTCCCCGACCACCGGCAGCGACCAGTAGACCCCGTCGCCGCGCACCCGGACCTGCTCGGCCACCAGCGCGTCACGGACGACCCCGACACTGTGGGTATTGGTCAGGCCGATGGCGGTGGTCAGCTCGCCGGACTCGCGGATCCACTCCAGCCCGGTCAGTTCGCCGCTGCCGTTGAGCACATGCGAGCCGGCGAACACCGGCTCGGTCCAGATGTCGTCATGCGGGATGACGACGGTGACGCCGGTGTTCACCCCGTCGCCCTGCAGGGTGGTTTGACCGACGCGCACTCCGGGGACATCGGTGATGGCGTTGTGCGGCCCGGTGGGGTGTTCCCCGATGACCACGCCGAGATCTCTGGCACGCATTCTTCCGGCCCCGTTCACGAGTTTTTTTCCTGTTTGGAAAAGAACTATGCGCCCGCCGTGTGCGCTGCGCAACACAAACGGCAAAATAGATGGCACCGACCTTCGTGAGGAGCACCGCGTCGATGGCCCGACCCAACCGGCAACAGGAGCGCCGCACCGAGATCCTGGACGCCGCGATCGCCGTCATCGAACGCCACGACCTGGCCTCCCTGCGACTCGCCGATGTGGCCGCCGAGCTGGACCTGACCACCAACGCGCTGCGCTACTACTTCAGGGACATGACCGACCTGCTCTCCCAGCTGGCCCTGCGCTCCGACGTCCGGTTCTACGAGGAGCGCCTGGAGATCGGGTCCCGTACCGAGGATCTGCGCACCCGACTGGCCCTGACCATCGCGGCCGGGTTGCCGTCCGGGCCCGAGGATGCGGAGTGGCGCGCGATCTGGCGGGCGGTGCTGGCCGCGGGTTTCGAACTCGACCAGCGCTCCGATGTGCAGGCCATCTACCACCGTCAGGTCGGTCTCTATGCCGACCTGTTGACGGTCGGTGCCGAGACCGGCGTGTTCACCCTGAGCTCCCCCGCCCGCGATATCGGCATGACGCTGATGTCGATGGAGGACTATTTCGGCTACCGCATCGTGGCCCGGGACCCCCAACTCGACCGGCAGGTGGCGTTGCGGTTGATGCGCGATTACGCCCGGCTGGCCACCGGGGTCACGCTCCCCCAGACGGTGTGATTCGCCGGTCCCCGACCGCCGAAGATGCGATGTTGAACCGATGGCCCGCCGCTCCCCACAGACCGAACGCCTGGTCGAGATCGTCGAGATCCTGGCCGCGGCGCCGCAGCGCGAATACCGACTGACCGAACTGGCCCGCCTCGTCGGACTCGACGCCGCGACCTGCCACCCCATGCTCACCGAACTGACCCGGGTCGGGTGGCTGATCAAAGATCGCTCCCGCAAGACCTACCGGCTCGGCCCCCGGTTGGTCGCCGTCGGCGCGGCCGCGCAGGCCGCCCTGCCCATCGCGTCCTATGCGCAGCCCGGTATGCACCAGCTGAGCCTGGACACCGGACTGCCGGCCTGCCTGTTCGTTCCGTCATCGAACGATCTGGTGATCGCCGAGCTCACCTACCCCGAAGGCGTTCACGCCCAACAACTCCCACTGCAGCCCGGTGACCACATCGAGTTCGGCCCGCCGCTGGGCACGGTCATGATGGCGTGGGCCAACCAGTACGCCGTCGACACCTGGCTGCACCGCGTCGACACCAGCACCGTCGAGCCGGGCTGGATCTGGCAGGTGCTGCGCACGATCCGTGAGCGACGGTTCTCCGTCGAGCTGTCCCCGCTACCGCAACACGAGATGCGACAGCTCACCGATTTCGCGATCGGTGAGGTACACGGCTCGCGCCGGGCCGAGCGGCTGATCGGCGGTCAGCAGCCGGTGATGACGCCCGAGCTCATGCTCGGCGATATCGATGCCGACGCCATCTACACGCCGCTGTCGGTCAGCGCGGCCTGCTTCGACGCCGGCGGCGCCGTCGTCGCCGCGCTATCAGTGCTGACGATGGCCGAACCCCGGACAGGACGGGAACTGACCGTGCTCGGCGGACAGGTCAGCACCGCCGCGGAGGCCCTCAGCGACCGGCTACGACCTGCCGGTTTTGCACTATGCAAACGCTTGCCGGATCGCTGAGACCGCGCCTACTGTGACGGCCACCACGTCGGAGCGACAGCCCGCGAACGAGGAGGACCGCGTGACCGCCGAACACAAAGTCACCTACTGCCGGATCTGCGAACCGCTGTGCGGCCTCATCGCCACTGTCGAGGACGGCCGACTGCTCGCCCTGCGCCCCGACAAGGACCATCCGCTCTCGCAGGGCCGCGCCTGCCCCAAGGGCATCGCGTTCAGCGATGTCCAGAACGATCCCGACCGGGTGCTGCACCCGTTGCGCCGCCGGCCCGACGGCAGCTTCGCCGAGGTCAGCTGGGACGAGGCGCTCGGGGACATCGCCGCCCGGCTGCGCGGTGTGCTCGACGAGCACGGCGGCGGTGCGGTCGGCGAGTACCTCGGCAATCCCTCCGCTTTCGGCTATGCCGCCAGCCTGTGGTCCGGACTGTTCATGAAGCGGATCGGGGCCGGGCATCTGTATTCGGCGGGCTCGCAGGACATCAACAGCCGCTACGTCGCCAGCAAGCTGCTCTACGGTGCGGCCACCCAGATCCCGTTCCCCGATCTTCCACGCACCGACTTCCTGTTCATGCTGGGCGCCAATCCCCTTGTCTCGCACGGCAGCGCACTGCGGGTGCCCCGCGTCAGGGACGACCTGGCCGGCATCGTCAAGCGCGGCGGCCGCGTCATCGTGGTCGACCCGCGCCGCACCGAGACGGCGGCCGCCTACGAACATGTGCCGGTACGTCCGGATTCGGATGCCTGGTTGATGCTGTCCCTGCTGCACGTGGTGTTCGCCGAGAACCTGGAGGACACCGCGGCGATCGCCGCAACCAGCACCGGTATCGACGATTTGCGGGCGATGTGCGCCGGGTTCCCGCCCGAGGAGACCGCCGCCCGCACCGGTGTCCCGGCGGCCACGGTCCGGGAACTGGCCCGCGATTTCGCCTCCGCCCGCACCGCGGTGGCCTACGGGCGCACCGGCGCCTGCCTGGGCCACCACGGCACCCTGGTCAGCTTCCTGATCGACGCGCTGAACACCGTGACCGGCAACCTGGACCGCCCCGGTGGCGCGCTGATGTCACATCAGGTGATTCCCGTGGAACAGTTCGGGGAGAAGTCGGGAGCGTTCAGCTACAACACCAAAAAGTCGCGCATCGGCGGCTTCCCGGACGTGTTCGGGTCGTTCCCCGCGGCGCTGATCGCCGAGGAGATCACCACCGGTGGGCCCGGGCAGCTGCGCGCCCTGTTCGTCTTCGCCGGCAACCCGGTGCTGTCGGTGCCCAATAGCGTGGCCCTGGAATCCGCTCTGGGACAACTGGATCTGTTGGTATCCCTGGATCTCTACGTCAACGAGACCAACCGGCACGCCGACTACATCCTGCCCGGCACCACGTTCCTGGAACGCGATGACCTACCGATGGCGTATGCGGCGTGCTGCCCGACGGTGTTCCTGCAAGCCGCCGAACCCGTGGTGCCCGCCTACGGTCAGGCCCGGCCCGAGTGGGAGGTGTTCGAGGAGCTGGCCGCGCGAATGGGGTTGTCGCTGTTCGCGACCGGCGCCCTGGCTCCGCTGAACCCGGTGCTGCGCCTGCTGGAGCGGCGCGGCCTGCGCATCACGCCGCAACGGATGATGCACGCGCTGTTGCGCATCGGGCCCTACGGCGACCGGTTCGGATTGCGCCGGGGCGGGCTCAACCCGGCGCGGCTGCGCGCGCACCCGCACGGCATCGTGCTGGCCGAACACGCCCCGCACGGCGTGCTGTCCGAGGTGGTCACCCACCCGGGTGGCAAAGTGGCGCTGGCACCGGCCGAGATCGTCGGCGAGGTGGCCCGGCTGGGACGGGCACCCGGCATCACCGATGATTTCCCGTTGCTGGCCATCGGGATCCGCGAGTTGCGCTCACAGAACAGCTGGATGCACAACAGCCCGATCCTGATGAAGGGCAACCGCACCCAGCGCGCCCGGGTCAACCCGTCGGATGCGGCCGCGGCCGGGCTGCTCGACGGGGCTGCCGTACGGGTTGTCTCGGCCACCGGTGCCATCGAGCTCGAGGTGCTGATCACCGACGAAGTGGGCCCTGGCACCGTGGCCATCCCGCAGGGGTGGGGCCATCGCGGTGGTGGCTGGCGACTGGCGAACGCCCACCCGGGCGCCAACGTCAACGAACTGACCTCCAGTCGTCCCGAGGACCTGGAGGCACTGGCCGGCATGTCGGTGCTCAACGGCGTCGCGGTGCGGTTGGAGGCCGTCCGCCGACCGTCGCAGAGTCCGGCCCGCTATTCCGCGTCGCGGCCCTGACGGCTGCCGCGATACGCGCGGCGGCGCAACGCGGTCAACCATTCGGGCAGCAGCTTCACCCCGTCGGCGTGGTTGAGCGTGGGGTCGAAGGCGATGTCCTCGGGCCAGGCGTCCTCGAGGTCACGGTCGAACTGCAGCACCGCCAGGGGCCCGAATCGCCCGGTCCCCTCGGCCTGTTCGATGCTGATCACGATGGGCTGGTCGTGCAGGCGCTCCCGGATCTGCCCGACGTCCAGGCCGGTGAAATCGGTCGGCGAGGTCAGCTCGGCGCGCAGCCAGTACACCTTGTCCCGGTAGCCGAAGGGCATCAGGGTGGAGAACTGGGCCGCCGACCAGGATGTGCTGGGCACCAACACGACCCGGGCGACCGATGACACCATCAGCACATCCCAGGGCCGGCCCTCCGAACGGGACCGAAAGGCCAGGCCGGCGAAATCCGGCAAACCATCCGGCGTACCGGCGCCCTTGGAGATGCGCCCGATCACCTGTCCGTCGCTGATCGGCAGGCCCTTCTCCGGGTCGGCGGTCCGGGTGATCCGCCCCTGACACAGCACCCCGACCGGGTGAAACAGCCGCGCGTCACGCAGCGCCGCGCCGGCCCGGAACGGCGCGGTGGTCAGCTCCGAAGCTCTCATGCCACCGGGGTGCCCGTCTCCGATCGACCCAAACGGGCGTCGTCGTCGATCAGCTGCGGCCGTCCCGCGGCGTCCCGGGTGATCAGGCCGCCGGCCTCGAACTCATCCAGCCACCCGGCCATCGGCACCCACCCCCAGCGGCGTTGGAAGATCCGGGCGTTGCGGACGATGTCGTGCAGGTGCTCGACGGGTGGGACGCTGACCGGGTGGTGCTGGTGGAACGCCTCGGCGCCGCCGACCCAGCGCAGCGGAATGCGCCGCTCGGCGGCGGTCTGCGCGAAGTCGGTGTCCTCCCCGCCATAGCCGACGTATTCCTCGCAGAAGCCGCCGATATCGCACCAGGTGAGCGGCGTGACCGCAAAGGAAAGCGACCAGAACAACTCGTAGTCACCGCCGGGCAGGACCACATCCGCCGGTGGTGCGGGCCGCGCCGGGTGTGGCTGCGCCAGCCGATCCAGCCCTTCGGAGGGATACCCCGTCGGCCCCGGAGGAGGCAGGTAGGACACCGGCCCGCAGAGCAGCGCACCGGTGTGCTCGGGTTGCCCGGCGACCACCCGGTACCGCTGCACCAGCGATGCGCCGGGGATGCAGTCCACGTCGAGGAAGATCAGCAGGCCGGCACCGTCGGCCAAAGCCGTTGCGGCACCGATGTTACGGGCCCGGGCCAGCGGAAGCGCGCCGGGCTCGGTCGGACATTCGACCACCGTGGTGGGCAGCGTGACATCTCCGAGGTCGGCGGATACATCCGGGTCATCCATGGCGACGATGACGTGCAGGTCAGGTCGCGCCGTCGCGCCGGCCAGTCCGGCCCGCTGCCGCCGCAGGTGCGCTCCCCGTCCGTGCACCGTGGTGATCACTGCGGTTCTCATGCGTCCACCCTGCCCCGGCACGACCGCGCCGTTTCCTCGATCGCGGTGGCCGCCCGGTCGGCCGCCCCGCGGACGCGCCAGCGCCGCCATCGGTCGGTGTCGATGTCCCGGGCGCGCCGCAGCAGTGCGGGCCAGCGATCTTCGGCCGGCCAGTCGGGTGCGACGACCGCCAGACCGTGGGCGTCCAGAACGGTTGCGGTGGTGCGCTGCTCGTCGTAGGGGCGGCGCTGTGGGATCACGATGGCCGGGCGTCGCGCGGCGGCGACATCGGCGATGCTGTTCTGCCCGGCATGGGTGATGACGACCTCGGCGTCGGCCAGCTGCGGCCACGGGTCCGCCGTCCACTGCCCGCGCCGTCCACCCAGCCAGGTCCACTCGGCCGATCCCGCGCCGCTCACCGCCACCTCGTCGGCACCGCCCGCCCCGGAGAGCACCACGACGTTTCCGGTCGCGCCGGGCGACGGTGCCGGGCGGCCGTCGAAGCGGCTGATGCCCCCGACGTAGACGGTCTTGTGGTCGTGCGGCCGTAGCCATTCCGGCTCCCGCAGCTCCCGGGGCCAGCCGGCGATGATGCGGTCGGCCAGGGTGTGCACGAGTTCGTGCGGGGCGTCGGTCCGGGTTCCGGGCAGCGCCACCACGACCACCGGTGTCCCGAGCAGACGCACGAAGGTCGCGACCTCGACCGACACGTCGACCACCATGACCTCCGGCCGGGCATCGCGCACCCAGTCAGCGATGGCCGCCATCCTCGCGGTGTAGCCGATATCGAAGTGCGGTGCCCAGTGCAGCGCCCCGTGGGCGGTGGGTTCGTGCACGGTCTCCGCATCGTCATCACGCGGAAGCGCGATCACATCCGTGAACGGGTTGGGCTCCGGCACCGGGCGACTGGTGAGCACCGTGACGGGCCTGGTCATGCGCTCGGTGATGCTCATCGCTCGGGCGAGGTGCCCGTAGCCGTGATGGTGCACGTAGTAGCCGATCATCGTCTGTGCCTCCGGCCTCGGTGATCATGTCGGTGTAGAGCGACAGGTAGGTCTGCACCATCGCCTCCTGGGAGCAGCACCGCAGTGCGTGTGCACGGACCTCATCCCTGGGCAGTGCGACGGCACCGGGGATCGCCGCCGCCATGGCGGCGACGTCACCGGGCGGTACCAGCCGGCCCGCGGCGGGATCGAGCATCTCGCCGATCCCGCCCCGGTCGAACGCGATGACGGGGGTGCCGCAGGACATCGACTCCGCGACCACCAGCCCGTATGGTTCGTCCCACATCGGGGTCACCAGCACCGCCGCCGCAGCGCCGACCAGGCGCGCCAGCCCGGCCCGATCCAGGTGCCCGACGTGGCGGATATCGCCGCCGAGCAGCGGGGCCACGGCGTGGGCGTAGTACTCCGGATCTGAAATCGGCCCGGCAATGGCCAACGGCAGATCGGCTTTTCGCGCGGCGGCAATGGCCAGATGGGTGCCCTTCTCCGGCGTGATGCGGCCGAACCAGACGAGGTCCTCACCCCCGGGTCCCAACCGCCATGCGGCGGTGTCCACCCCGTTGGGCACCACCTCGATATCGCCGACGACGTGCCGCCATGACGCGGCAGTGTGCCGGCTGACCGCCGCGATCCGGGTTCCGGCCCCCGCCCCGGCGGTCAGCGCGGATTCCAGCCACGGCGTCGGTGGCGTGTGCACGGTGGTCAGCATCGGGATGGGCAGCATCGGAGCCATGGCCACCGGCAGGTGATGCAGGCTGTGGTTGTGCACGACGTCGAAGTTCTCGGCGCCGTGGCGGGTGAGGTCGAGCATCAGCGACAGGTAGGCATGGTGATCATCCATGAAAGTTGTTGCGGGCATCGATATGTCGGACTGCGCCGCAGCTGACAGAGTGAGCTCGCGCACCTGTAGTGACCGACAGGCCAACCCGGCATCCGACCCGGTGCCCGCGAACAGCGACACGTGATGGCCGCGCTGCACCAAAGCTCGCGCGAGGTGCCACACGTGGGCCTCCAACCCGCCTGCGAACGGCTGCCGGATGGGATAGCGGTTGGACGCGATCAGCGCGACGCGCAACGCGTGGGTCATGCCGGCACCGCCCGGTACCCCCGCGCGTGCGCATCGGCGAGGTCGCCGTGCGCACGGCAGCGATCGGGGCGGGTATCACCAAGCCGGACAATGTAATCCGAGCCGCCCGGCTGCGGCATGTCACGCACGCACCCGTGCGACGTGAGCGCAGTGGCGACTTTCAGCATGGAACTCCTCGCAGGCGGGGATGGTCGGCAGGGCAGGCCGATGGGCCGCCGTCCCGTCTTCTTGAGGAGGGCTCGCAGCGAATACCCAATAGGCGATTTCCGAAACCAAGATCGATGTTTAGTGCCCCACCGCCTCGGTAATGCCTGCCGTGCCGAAGCGTTTTCGAAGTCGTTCGACGATGGGAAAGATGATGACGAACGTCGATACCAAACCCGGCTCTCAGGCGTCGGTGCCGGAGCTGGTCACCCAGTTGTCCGCACAGCTGTCCCGGCTGGTGCGTGACGAGATGAAGTTGGCGCAGTTGGAGTTTCGCCGCGGCGCAACCAAGGCCGGCATCGGGGCCGGTCTCTTCAGCACGGCCGGTCTGCTGGCGGCGACCGGGTGGCTGGCACTGGTCACCGCCGCCATCGCGGCGTTGGCCCTGGTGCTGCCGGTGTGGGCGGCCGCGGTGATCGTCGCCGCGGTGCTCTTCATCGCCGCCGCCGTCGCCGCGGTGCTCGGCAAGAAGCAGCTGGCGCAGGCGCCCGAGGCCGCCGACGAGGTGGCCTCCAGCGTCAGCGCCGACGTCGATGCGGTGCGGGGGTCTCTGAAGTGAGCGCGCCGGACTCTCAGCCCGAACCCGGCCCGGAGGCCGGTATCGAGGCGATCGAGCAGGACATCGAGCAGACCCGACGTGAGGTCGGGGACACCGTGGCGGCGCTCGGTGCCAAGCTCGATGTCAAGGAGCGGGTGACCGATGCCGTCACCGAACCGGACGGTTCGGTGAAGACCGCGATCCCGATCGCCGCCACCATCTTCGCCACCACCATCGTGCTGTTGGGCGTCGTCATCTGGCGTCGCCGCCGTTGATCCGAGGAGACCGATATGTCGGACGTCAAACCGACCATGACCGCCCGCATCATGTACCGGCCGGTGGGGCTGGCCAGTTCACTCATCGGCGGGCTGGTCGCCGGTGCCATCTTCAAACAGGTGTGGAAGCACGCTTCGCCGGGAGATCACGACGACCCGCCGAAGGCGTTGGAGCGCAGCTATCCGCTGCGTGAGGTGATTCTGGCCGCAGCCCTGCAGGGCGCCATCTTCTCGGTCGTCAAGACGGTGATCGACCGGCAGGGCGCGCGGGTGTTCGAGCGCTGGACCGGCGAGTGGCCGGGGAGTTGATCCGGTGACCGTTGCACGGTTGAGCGGAGTTCCGGCGCTGGCTGCCCTGGCCGATCTCGGCGGCGCCTCCTTTGCCGCCGGGGTGCTGGCGCGCCGGCGCCGGGTGGTCGGCGCTTTGGAGAAGCTGCAGGCTGACAGCCGGGCGTTGACCCGGGTCCGATCCCTGCGGAAGCAATTCGGCAGCGGCCCGGTCGAATTGGTCCTGCCGGGACGGCGGGTGGTCGTCGTGCTCGACCCCGCCGATGTGGGCCACGTCCTGGCCGGGTCACCGGACCCCTTCCAACCTGCGAGCTGGGAGAAACGTCGTGCGCTGGAGAAGTTCCAGCCGCATGCGGTGCTGGTCTCCCGCGGCGCCGACCGGGGCCGGCGGCGCGCCCTCAACGAGGAGGCGCTGGACACCGCGGCACCGATGCACCATCTCGCCGGGACGTTCGCGCGGGTCATCGACGAGGAGTTGCGACCGTGTGTCGAGGCCGCCGGCGCGGCCGGGGCGTTGGACGCGGCCGAGCTCACCACGGTCTGGTGGCGGATCGTGCGTCGGGTGGTGCTCGGGGACGCCGCCCGCGAGGACCACGCGGTCACCGACGACCTGTGGCGGCTGCGCAAGGCGGGCAACTGGTCCTTCGCCGGGCGGTCCCACGTCCGTGTCCGCGAACGCTTCTTCGAGCGGTTGTACGACCATGCCGATCGCAGCGACGCGGACAGTCTGATCGGCGCACTGGCCCGGACTCCGGCCGTCGGCTCGGTCGATCCGATCGGCCAGGTGCCGCACTGGCTGTTTGCCTTCGATGCCGCCGGCATGGCGCTGATCCGGGCCGCCGCGCTGCTGAGCACCCATCCGCACGTGCTCGACCGCTGCGAGGTGGCCGACCCGGCCGAGGTCGCGCTGCGGCCCGTACTGCGCGCGTGCATGCTCGAATCGGTGCGGCTGTGGCCGACCACACCGGCGGTCCTGCGCGAACTCACCGCCGACACGCAACTGGGCAGTGCGGGTCGCATGTTCCGGCGCGGGGCGTCGGTGCTGATCACCGCACCGGTGTTCCACCGTGACCCGGATCTGCCGTTCGCGCACACCTTCGCTCCCGACATCTGGCTCAACGGGATCGCCCAGCAGTATCCACAACTCGTGCCGTTCAGCGCGGGCCCGGCCGAGTGCCCGGGCCGTAACCTGGTGCTGCTGACCACCAGTACGGCACTGGCCCAACTGTTCTCGGCGGCCCGGCTGGAGCTGCGATCGTCGCCCGATCTCGATCCGGGGCAGCCGTTGCCGCTGACACTCAACCAGTTCGGCATCCGCTTCGGCGTCACCCCGGTCCGGGCTGCCGTCACCCATGGCTGATCTGCTGCAGGAGTTGGTCGGGGCGTATGGTCCCGTCGGCCAGGAGGATGCCGTCAGGGAGATCTGTCTGCGCGAGGCCGCGGCCGTGGCCGACGAGGTCTGGGTCGACGGCGCGGGAAACGTGGTCGCCTTGCTCAAGTCCGAACGGCGTGATGCCCCGGTGGTCCGGGTGATGGCCCATATGGACGAGCTGTCGATGATCGTCAAACGGGTCGAACCGGACGGCACCCTGCGACTTTCCCCGCTGGGCACCATGTACCCGGGGAACTTCGGGCTGGGCCCGGTCGCCGTGCTGGGCAGGCAGAAGGAGCTGACCGCGGTGTTGACGCTCGGATCCGAACACACCACCAAGGAGAGCCAACGGATCTGGGAGACCAAGCCCGATCAGGGCGACAAGGCGCTCGACTGGCTACACGTGTACGCGTTCACCGGACGCAGCACCGACGAACTCGCCGACGCCGGGGTGACGGCCGGTACCCGGGTCTGCGTTCACCGCAGCAAGCGCGAGCTGGTGCGGTTCGGCGGTTACGTGGGCAGCTATTTCCTGGATGATCGCGCGGCAATCGTCGTGCTGCTGGAGACCGCGCGGCGGCTGCGGGCGCACGGCTCACTGCCGGTGGACGTCTACCTGGTGTTCACCACGGGCGAGGAAGTCGGCGCGAACGGGGGGATGTACGCGGCCCGGGCGTTGCCCGACGGTGTCACGATCGCGGTCGAGGTCGGTCCGACCGAACAGGAGTACGGCACCTCGGTGCACGGCGGCCCGATCATCGCCTACAGCGACGCCTTGACCGTCTACGACAAGCCGACTGCGGATCGCCTGATGGACGTCGCTGCGCGCTCGGGCCTGTCGCCCCAGCCGGCGGTGCTCGGGGCCTTCGAGTCCGATGCCTCCCACAGCAAAGCGTCCGGCGTGTGCCCGCGGGCGGCCCTGCTGTGCCTGCCCACCCTGAGCACTCACGGCTACGAGGTCATGGCCGCGGATGCCGTAGTCGACGCTGCCACCGTCCTGGAAGGCTTCCTGGCCAGCGAAGATGTGCGCCAACTGGACGATTGACAGTCGCGCCTGGGCGGGTATCCCCCCGACGTGACACTCGCTTCCCCCCGCATCGAACCCCTGCTGCCGTTGCCCCGTGGCCCGCTCTCACTGGCGGTCATCGAGTTGCTCAACGAACGGGCACCGGTCAATCACCTGTCCCGAGTCGAGGCGTCACTGGGCGATGCCGACCCCTACGGGTTGGACCTGCACCTGGCGTTGTACGTGTGCTACGAACTGCACTACCGCGGATTCGCCGGCGTCGACCCCGGTTGGGAATGGGATGCCGGTCTGCTGCACCTGCGCGGCCGCCTGGAAAGCCTGTTCCTGGCCGAGGTACAGCGCGAGGTCGGCCCCATCGGGCCCGATGAGACCGCACTGGCCGAGATGGACGCGCTCTCGGTCGAACCCGTTGACGGTGAAGGTCTTTCGTATCACCTGCGGGACAAGGGCACCTGGGAGCAGATGCGCGAGTACTTCGTGCACCGCTCGCTCTACCACCTCAAAGAGGGCGACCCGCACGCGTGGGCCATCCCCCGTCTGATCGGGCAGGCCAAGGCGGCCTTCGTCGCCGTCGAGTTCGACGAGTTCGGCGCCGGCAACGGAACGCGGCTGCACCAGCGGCTGTTCGCCGACCTGATGGATGCGGCCGACCTGGATTCGGACTATCTGGGCTACATCGACATCGTTCCCGCCGAGGCGCTGGCCGCGGTGAACCTGATGTCGTTGTTCGGACTGCACCGCCGCCACCGCGGCGCGGCGGTCGGCCACTTCGCATCCACCGAGATCACCTCGCCGCCGGGTTCGCGCCGCCTGGTGGAGGCGCTGCAACGGCTGGGCGCTCCGCAGGAGTGCGTGACGTTCTATGCCGAGCATGTCGAGGCCGACGCGGTGCACGAGCAGGTGGTGCGCACCGATGTGGTGGGCGATCTGCTGGCCCGCGAACCACACCTGGACCGCGACGTCGTCTTCGGGATCCGGGCGCATGCCTTCGTCGAGGACCGACTTGCCGATCACATGCTCCGGTCCTGGGATCGCAACGAAAGCTCACTGCGTCGTCCGCTGGAGTGACCGAGGATCAGACAGACGAAGCGGGCCGGATGCAAATCCGGCCCGCTTCGTCGTGTATCGCTAGCTGTTGTCGGTTGCGGCTTCCGGTGCGGTGACCTTCTTGGTCCCGGACGTGCGGCAACGGCGCCGATGGCTGGTATCACACAACGGATAGTTCTTGCTGCGCCCGCAGGCGCATATCGCCACCATGAACCGGTCCGACTCGATCGTGGAGCCATCCGGCCGTTCGACCGAAACCGGCCCCTGCACCAGGACCGGACCGCCGCGCACCACCCGAACGGTGCGAAACTCTGCGTCGCTCATGGCTTGTCGGCCCGAATCACCAGCAGTTCCTCCTCGCGCCGGCCCGGCTGCAGCCGTCCGGTGTCCTCGAGCCACTGCGCACGGGCGGTCAGTACCGGACCGAACGGGATCCATTCCCAGGCCACGACGTCGGCGTCCAGACCGGCAGCGGAGAGCGCCTCCAATGTCTTACGTGGCTCGGCGAACTCGGACTGCACGATCAGCGCGCTGCCCCCGTCGGCCAGCAGATCGGGGATCGCCGCACACAACGGGTCCAACACCATTCGGCCGTCCCACCCGGCATCCCAGGCGCGGGCCGGCCCGACCGAGGCCGGCAACGAGTCCAGCGCCGGATCATGCGGCACGTAGGGCGGATTACAGACCAGCAGATCGAACGGACCGAACTCGGCCGCCCGGGCCCACGATCCCAGATGCACCTCGACTGATGCGCCGGCGATTTCGGCATTGACGCGGGCACACCGCACCGCCCGCGGGCAGATGTCGAAGGCCGAGACGCTCGACGCGCCCTGCGCCGCGGCATTGATCGCCGCGACTCCGCTGCCTGTACACAGATCGGCCACCCTGCTTCCCAGGGCGAGCCCGCTCTTGTCCATGGTTTCGACCAACAGTCGGGAATCCTCCTGCGGCGCGTACACACCGTCAGGAACCATGGTCACAAGTCGGGAGTCGCTGTCATACGGGTAAGCGGTAGTCATCTTTGCCTCTCGCGGTTCAACGGGCCAGCACTGCCGGGCTTTCATGCCCCGCGCTGTCCCAGGTCAAACGCCGTTTTCTTCAGCGCCTCGCGGTGTGGATACCCGTTCGTAACGCGGATGAACGCCGCCAAGCGCCGTTCCCGGGCCGAAATGCGATTGCGGGCGCGGCCGCCGGTGCGGTGCCATGTGACGATGAACGCGATCTGGCCGCTGTTCGACCTACGGGTGTCGACACCGCGGCTGACGCTGCGCTACGTCACCGACGAACTCGGTTTTCAGCTTGCCGATCTCGCCGTCGCCGGCATCCACGATCCCGACACGATGCCGTTCTCGGAACCGTGGACGGATGCTCCGCCACCGCTGCTGCGGCGCAACGCGATGCAGTATTACTGGCGTTGCAGAGCCGAGACCGGTGCCCAGCGCTGGGATCTGGTGCTGGCCGCCACCGATCCCGACGACCGGGTGGTCGGGATGTGCACGCTGAGCGCGACGCAGTTCCCCGCGCGACGCACGGCGAGCACCGGATCGTGGCTGGGTCGCGAGTTCCAGGGATCGGGGCTGGGCAGCGAGATGCGCTGCGCGGCACTGCACCTGCTGTTCGCCGGCCTGGATGGCCGACAGGCGACCACGCGGGCCTGGCACGACAATGCCGCGTCACTCGGCGTTACCGGGTCGCTGCCCTACACCTATGCCGGTGCCGCGCTCGAACTCCGCCGCGGCCGACCGGACACCATGGTGGCGTTCACCATGAGCCGGGAGCAATGGGCCACCCGGCGGCGCGCCGACATCCGGCTCGCCGGCATTGCCGCAGTGCGCCGACAACTGGGCCTGTGAACGGCCCGTCCCGCCAACTGTCCCAGGCTGCCAATTTCGCGAAGGTGTTCGACCGCCTCCGTATCGGAGTTAACTGGCACTTTCGCGTAGCGTTGCGACCCTGGCAAATTGCGATCTTGAAATAGCGGTGCGCAAACAATTGTTCACCCACTCGAATTTGCAATCTTGATAATTTCGTTATTCGTAGCTACCTACGCAAATTGTCCTATTGAGTTCGCATTACCTGTTCCACGTCGACCATTCGCGAACATCTGATCGAATTGACATCAGGGACATATACTTGACACCTCTGAGCTGCACCTATTCTGTTTGCAAGCCTTGCTAACCATTCTTTGCGCAATCAATCCCGCGTTGCTGGATTAAATAAAAATGGCTCGGGTACTTCTCGAGTTGTCAGCGGGACGAACCGCATCACAACTACTAGTCCGGAATTCCGGAGGTTTGGGGAAGGCACTATGTGGGGGCCATGGCAGCGAACAGCAAAACCAATTTGCTCAGTAGCAGCGCCACTGTTTGCGATGACACTCGTGGGAGCGACGGTGCAGGTCGGTGCCCCGCCGACGCCGGCGGACGCGACGCGACAAGTGTCCGCGCAAGTCGCCCTGGCCGCAGTCATCGACACCTCCCCCAACGCGGTCGGGATCGCCGAGTCCGAGCTCTATTTCATGACCCCGGAGGAAGTCGACGTCGCCCTGGACACCATGCAGTCACTCGGCGTCACGCAGGTCCGGATCTTCGTACCCTGGCGGGCTGTCGAACCCGCACCCGGCGTGTACAACTGGACCGAGGTGGACAAGGTGGTCGATGCCGCCTACGAGCGCGGCATCGCCGTGCTCGGCGCGGTCACCAGCACCCCGACCTGGGCGTCGGACGTCCAAGACTCCGCATATGGCGCCCCGCGCAACCCGGAGGACTTCGGAAACTTCATGGGCGCGCTGGCCGAGCGGTACGGCGCCGGTGAGGGTGATCCGGAGACCGCGCGCATCTCGGCGTACGAAATCTGGAACGAGCCACAGAGTTTCGTGTTCTGGAACCCCCGCCCCGATCCCGCCGCCTACACCGAGTTGCTGAAGGCCGGCTACACCGCCGTCAAGGAGGTCGACCCCACCGGTACCGTCGTCGGCGGCGTGGTCACCGCCGGACTCAGCTGGGGTGGCGTGAACATCAACCCCGTGGAGTTCGTGCAGACGATGTACGAAAGCGGTGCGGCGGGCTACTTCGACGCGCTGTCCTATCACCCGTACAACTACGACTGGAAGTTCGGCGACGGGTTCGGCAACGAGATCTCCGCCGTCGGTCAGTTGCAGGCCATGCAGGCGCTCATGGAACAGTACGGTGACGGCGACAAAGAGGTGTGGACCAGCGAATACGGGCTGCCCACCTCCTACGTCTCCGAGGCCCAGCAGGCCGAGTTCATCGGCGACTTCCTGGACACCTGGTCCGAATTGGACGGTGTCGGACCGCAATTCATCTACTCGCTGGTCGACCGCAACTCCGCGTCAACCGAGGTCGAGGACACCTGGGGACTGTTCCGCGACGATTACACGCCCAAGCAGGCCGCCGCGGTGGTCCAGGCGTGGATTGCCGAGAACGGCCCGGTTCCCGACGGCGGAATCCCGGTCGACGAACTGCCGACCCTCGATGAGTTGCCGACCGTCGAAGTACCGACCGATCCGGTGACCGAGGAGCCGACGGCACCGGTGGATCCGGTGGCCGAGGCTGTGGCGAACTGGCAGGCCGCGTTGGCCGAAGCCGCGGCCAACTGGGCGGCGGCCTGGGGCCAGACGACCACTCCCACCGCCACGACGCAGCCGGTCTCGGCGACCACCGAGCCCACCACCGCGTTGCGGACCGCCACCGCGCCGACCGAGGAGGTCGCCCCGGTCGACGAGGCCGAACTGGCGCAGGTGGTGGCCGAAGCGACCGCCGCCACCGAGCAGGCTGCCGCCGATGAGACCACCGTGGAGGTCGATGTACCCTCCAGCGCAACAGATCCCGCGCTGGAAAGCACCGATTCTTCCCGCGCGGCGGTCATCGAGGCCACCCAGGCCGAGCCGGAGGACGCCACCGCCGCGATCGAGTCGGATGCCGCGGACACGGCGGTGACCGACGACACCGCGGATGCCGCCGCCACGGAGAGCTCGCAAGGGTCGGCGGACAGCAGCACCGACGCTGGTTCGGCTGACGCCACGTCGGAATCGAGTTCGGAGAGCTCGACGGATTCGTCGACCACCGGCACCAGCGGTTCGGGCAGCACCTCCAGTGACTCGGGGAGCAGCTCGACCGAGTGATCACAGCGAAACCGGCCGGGTCAGGGTTCACACCCGCTCCGGCCGGTTTCGTTTTTCGGCTAACTCCTTGATTCGGAAATCAAGATCAAGACGTTGTAGATCCGTTGATCTCACCCCCTCCGGCAAATCGTATTCCGCAAACTTCCGTCGGCCACCGCGCGTTCCGTTGATCTGATCCCGAGAAACTCGCTCCGATGCATGTCAAAGCTGTTTTGGTCAGGTATCTGAAGGGCTAGTGTCTGAGCTGGCTGAGCCGCCGCCAGCCAACTTTTCGGCTTATCGGGGAGTCGTCATGGACAGGGCAGGTCTGCGGACCCTTCAACAGCGCACCACGGTCACCGTCGCCTCGGCGGCGGCATTGGCCACCATCTGCGCCGGCGCCGACCTGCGCCCCGCGATCACGCTGCACGCCGCGTCACAACCGGTGGATCTGGTTGCCACCATTGACGAGACACCCACCACGATCGGGCTGGCCGACTCCAACCTGGTGCGGCTGAGCGACCGGGCGCTGATAGACAAGCAACTCGACATGATGCAGGCCCTCGGCGTGCAGAACGTCCGCATCGGCATCTCCTGGATCAGCACCCAGTTCACCGAGAACGGCAATTACTTCTGGGGCACCACGGACTACGTCATCAACGAAGCGCATCGCCGCGGCATGGGCGTGCTCGGGGTTCTTCACGAGACCCCGAACTGGGCCAAGGCCGATCCCGACGCCCTGCCGCTGTCCGGCATGCCGCGGGCAGATGCGTTCGCCAAATTCGCGGGGGCGGTGGCCGAGAAATACGAGGGCAAGATCTCGGCGCTGGAGGTGTGGAACGAGCCCAATGGTCGCTTCTTCCTGAACCCGGTCGATCCGGCGGGTTACACCGAACTGGTGAAGGCTGCCTACACCGCCATCAAGGCTCATGATGATCCGCTGGATCCCGATGACGACATCACCGTTGTTGCAGGTGTTTTGGGATCCGGGCGTACGCTGGGCAACGGCTTCACCATGAATCCCGTCGATTTCCTACAGGGGATGTACGACGCCGGCGCGCACGGATTCTTCGATGCGTTCTCGTTCCACCCGTATCACTACGACATCCCCTTCTCCGAGGGTGCGACGCAATCGGATTCACCCATCCTGCAACTGCGCGACATCCGCGCCCTGATGGAGCAATACGGCGACGGTGCGTTGAAGGTATGGGCCAGCGAATACGGCTTGCCGACAACGCCGCGCAACCCGTCCGCGCCATGGCTCTACAACTCGCCCGACAAACAGGCGCAGTTCTTGGAGGACTTCCTGAAGAGCTGGCAGCGCGAGGCCGGCACCGGGCCGATCTTCATTTACTCGACCCGGGATCTGAACAGCGGAAGTCCCAGCGATCAGGACAATTTCGGCATCTGGTACACCGACTGGGCCGAGAAGCCGGCCGTCAAGGTCATCCGCGATTTCCTCGACAGCCTCGATCCCAGCTATCCCATCCTCGAGGCGATCAGGAACGCGGTGAACTGGATCGTCGACACCACCGGACGGATCATCACCGGCATCGTCGACATCGGACTGACGGTGGCCGAGGCGTTCATCGACGCCACCGTGTGGGTGGTGAAGACCATCGCCCAGGTCACCGTCAATGTGATCGACGGGATCGTCGACCTGACCTCCAGGGTCGTGCACGGTATCGCCGAGGCCATCGGCAACACCGTCACCTGGGTGGTCGACAAGGTGAAGAGTTGCCTCGGCATCGACGACCCGGAACCGCCCGCCTCCGAGACCGGCCCGACCTCGACAGCGTTCCTGCGCAACGAAACTCAGCTGCTGTCCGTCGACGTCTCGGACCAGACGGTCGAGCCCGATACCCAACACAGCGACACCGATGGTGCGACCGAATCCGTCGACCCCGAGGCGCCCACGCCCGGCGTCGGCGAAGCCGAGGTGGTGCCGCCGGAGACCGTCGAACCCGAGAACGTCACGGACGAACTGACCGAGATCGAACCCGACGCCGCCGAAGCGGAATCCATCGAAGACGAGACCGTCGAGGACGAGAGTCGACCCGAAACCGACGAGAACGCAATCGACGAGGAGGTGGCCGATGGGGACGAAGCGGTCACCGAGCCCGACACCGACACTGCAGAGGCAGCGGCTGCGGACTCCACCACCCCGGCAGCGCGGAGCGCACGGACCGCGGAGACGACGGGTCCGCGGTCCGCCGGACCGAACTGATCGACCCTAGAAGACCCGGATCCAGTCGACCAGCATCTCCGCCGGGTAGCTGCCGCCGGCGGGCTCGCGACCGCCGGATCCGCCGATCGCGATGTTGAACACCGGTGCCATCGTGAAGCCGGGGTCGTTGAACGGCCACTCCGGCAGGGAGTTCGCGCGCACCGTCCAGAACGGTTCCATCCCGGGCTGGTAGTCGCGCCAGAAGTACATGCCTTCGGGCTTCCAGGTCATCCGCCAGGTGTGCCAGTCCGAGTCGACCGGATGCTTGAACGTCTGGAACTGGGTGCCGTCGAGGCGGGCGTGCACGGTGGTGCCCGACGGCCAGTCCTGATTGCCGTACCACTCGAACAGATCGACCTCACCGCCGCGCACCGGGTTGTCGTTGATCAACCAGAACGCGGGCCACGCACCGTTGGTGAGACAGTTCAGCTTGACCCGGGCCTCCCACGTCGTCCCCACCCCGCCACGCCAGTTGCCGATGATCTTGGCACTGGCGAACTTCTCCTGGATGTTGGCGCCGGGACCTTCGGTCGCGCGGATCACCAGGTTGCCGTTGCCATCCTGGAAGACGTGTTCCTGATCGGTGACATAACGGCCCATGTTGAACGGCTTGTCCCATTCGACCGGGTTCCGGATGGTCTCGCGCTGCGGGACGATGAACCACGACGCCGGGTCCGGAGGCGAACCCGCCGGACCATTGAACTCGTCCTGCCACAGGATCGGCGGTGACGCCGCCTCGGGCACCGGGGCACCCGGTCCAGGGGCCAGATCACCGGGCACCGGCTCGGCATGGGCGGTCGGGCCGGGCAGTGCGGCGGCGGCCGCACCGAGTCCGAGCATCAGAATCGCACTACGTCGATCAAATTCAGGCACAGGCGAACCATATCCAGCCGCGACGGGTTTCGTGCAGAACCCGGCCAACCCCCGCGTCGCTGAGGGCGCTCTCAGCGACCAGAAGGGAGCCCCCACCAGGGACGGATCCTGGACTACCGTGTGCCGCGTCCCGTACCCGCCCAGCTCAGGAGTCGGCAACAGCATGGCCAACAAGGTGTTTCGGCAGACCCTCTCCACCGGCGTGGCCCTCGCCGGTGCCGGTGCCATCGCGTTGACTCCGATCACGGTTTCACCCGAGGCCACCGCCGTCCTCGAAGCACCGCGAGTGCTCAGCGCCGAGGTGGTGCCGGCCGGCCTTGTTCAGGATCTGCAGCTCGTGGCCGCCGGCGCCCAGGCCGCACTGGGTCAGAGCTATGACGCGCTGACCCGCAAGATCCCCGAGCTGTGGTGGACGGTGCACGAGCAGTGGCCTGATGCAGATCTGCTGCACTGGAACTACGCGCTGGTCAGCGACATCTTCCTGGCCCCCATCACGCCCCTGGTCATCGGACCGCTCAACGATGCGGTCGCCGAGGCCGTCGCCCGCAACTTCCCTGTACTCGGTGAGCAGATCCGTCAGATTCCCGAGCTCGTCGAATACGCCTTCGTCCGACTCGTCGGTCCCTTGCTGAGCGCGATCGGTGGCGCCGGTGTCGCGCACTCCGAGATCTTCTACTCGATGACCACGCTGCGCATCGAGCCGTTCATCGAGGCCATCGTGCGGGCGCCCTTCCACGTCATCGACGGTCTGCTGTTCGGCGGCTACGGGGACCTCGGGCCGATCCTGCCGGGTCGCGAGGGTGAGTACATCCCGGCGCCCGGTCTGCTCACGCCCTGGGGTCAGCCACCTGCGGTGCGCGATATCAAGACCCCGAACGACATCGCGGACAGCACCGTCCCGGACGCCAGTGCGACGGTGGTCAGCCTGGTCACCGACACCGGCGAGCAGGCCCAGGATCTTCACGCCGCCCCCGCCGCCGTCCCGGCCCCCGAGGTCGTCGACGAACCCGAGGTCGTCGAGGCTGACGTCGCCGACGACGAGGTCGTCGAGGCTGATGTCGCCGACGACGAGGTCGTCGAGGACGAGATCGCCGAGGAGAAGGCGGTCGAGACCGAGGTTGTCGAAGAAAAGACCACCGAGTCCGAGACTGCCGAGGAGAAGGCGGCCGAGATGACGTCCACCGAGAGTGCGGCGGACCCCGAGGCCGTGACCAAGCCTGCCAAGAAGGATCCTGCTGCCGGAATCCGGCAGGGTTTCAAGGACTTCCGCGACAACGTGGGCCGGACGGTGCAGAAGCTCACCGGCGGTGGTGCACCGGCGCGGTCCGACGCGCGGGACTCCGGTGCGGACAGCCGGAGCAGCCAGTCCGGCCAGAAGCAGTCCGGGGAGTAGCTGCGCGCCCCGAGGGTGCACACAGATCGAAGAAACCGCCGACAGCTCGGTCTGAGTGCACCGTCGGCGCGCAGCTAGCGGTAGTAGACCTCGTCACCGGTCGGGTAACCGCCACCGGTGGTGGTGACGTGCACGTGGTCGTAGTGGCCGTAGCCACCGGACCCGGATGCCCCGGTGGGTGTGTAGTAGGTGCCGCGCCAGATGGCGTCCTGCATGCCGAAGCGGGCGGCGTTCTTCATCACGTAGGCGACGATCTGGTTGCCCAGCGCGATGCCCTGGGCGCTCCCCGGGTTGGGGATCATCACGTCGAGGGCCAGACCGTTGGGGTGCCAGCGCAGCGCATCCGGTCGGACACCGCCGATGCTGCGGATCTCCGGGAAGACCGCGCTGATGGCGCGCGCGGCGAGGATGGTCTTGACCTGCAGGCCGTGCTCCGGGGCCACCCCGGGCGGCAGCAGCAGCGGCCGATTGTCGGGCCGCCAGCGCGAGGCGGACACCAGCTGTGCCGTGGGCAGCGCCTGAGCGGCCGATGCGACCGGCACCACGGCCGCGGGATTGAACGCGAACGCCGACGGAGCAGCGACGACCTCGACGCCGGGCGCGATCGGATCGGCGGCCGGCGCGGCCACCGGCACCGGGCGCTCGGGCGTCGGCGGGCGGACCTCGGAGCCCACGGAGAACAGGATGGCGGCCGGCGCCACGATCGCGGCAAGGGCCACCGTCGGCCGACGTGGGCCGCTCGGCGTTGCATGTCGCGCCATTCACCGCACCTTACGAAACTGGTTCAGCAACCACCGAGACCGTGGCGTTTGCTTCCCGTTACATATTCGTGACTTTGACTCCGGGACTATAACCCGGCGTGTCGCGGCGGCTCAACTCTTCGCGAAATTCATCCCCGCTGGTAGGGCGCTTTCCAGTGGTCAGGGGCTGCCCGGGACGGCCTGATTGGGCACCTGGATCGGTATCGGCGGCAGCAAAGGGATCTCGAGATAGGTGGTGGTCATCGCGGGTTGCGTGGTGGTCACCGCCGGCGTCGTCGTGACCGGCGGGACCGTGGTGGTCGTCGTCGGGGGCGTCGTGGTCGTGACCGTCGTGGTGGTGGTCGACGGGGTCGTGGTCGTGGTGGTGGTCGTGGTCGTCGTGGTGGTCGTCGTGGTGGTCGTCGTCGTGGTCGGCTGCGTCGTCGTGGTGGTGGACGTCGTGGGAACCACCGGCGCGACCGGTTCGGGGCGCGGGGCGACGGGTTCGGGCGGCGGCGGGGGCGCCTGGGTGACGGTGACGACGCCGGGCGGCGGTTCGGCAGGCGCCGGCGGCTCGGCCGGAGCCGGAGTCAGCACCCCGGTCACCGGCGCGGTCGACGGTGTGGGTGCCGGACTTTCCGAGGTTCCGGTCAACGCGATCGCGACCCCGCCGAGGGCGACCAGCGAGATGAGGCCGACCGCGGCGAACACCGCCATCGGCACCCGCGGCAAGCCACGCTGCTCGTCGTCGTACGCTGACGGAACCTGTTGTGAGACAACGCGGGTGGTGTCATCGGCCAGGTACGGGTTGGGGCTCGGGTACTCCTCGGGGCCCGTATAAGGCACCGGTTCGGCGCCGCCGTCGTCATCCTGCGACCAGGCCAGCGCCCGGAACGTCGACGATCCGGACGGGTCGTGGCTGATCGCCGAGGCCGGGGCCAGGCTGGTCGGGGCGTCCCCGCCGACCGCCGGCGCCATTCCGGTCTGCGTGCCGGTGTCGGTGCCGTAGGCCGCGCGCAACGCCGCGCCGAGCGCCGCGTCCAGCGCGGGCTGCGGGGTGTTCACCACCGGGGTGCGAGTGTGTTCGGAGAGCTTCTGGGTGACCATCGGGATGCTCGCGCCACCGCCGACGGTCGCGATCACCGACACATCGGCCCAACCGATGCGGTTGCGCTGTAGCAGGTTGTCCAGCTCGGTGAGGACCAGGGCGAACGGTTCGGCCAGCAGGGCCTCCAGCTCGGCGCGGGTCACCCGCACCACCGAGCGCGTCCCGGGTAGATCGACGGCCACCTCGGTCGCCGTCGTCGCCGACAACCGCTCCTTGGCCTGGCGGCATTGCTCGCGCAGCACCCCGAGCCGGCCGACCGCGGCGGTCGCGGCCGGGTCGGCGTCGTTCACCCCGGCGAGCACATGCCCCAGCAGCGCCTGATCGATGAGGTCGCCGGAGAAATCGGCCACCCGCACCGTTTCGTCCAGCGGTTCGAAGCCGGCATCCGCATCGGCCAGCGTGATGCTGGTCCCGCCGCCACCGAGGTCGAGCAGCAGTACCGCCCGGCTCGCGTTCAGCCCCGGATTGGTGTTCAGCGCGGTCAGCGAGGTGACGGCGTCGGAGACCAGCCGGGGCGCCGTTCCGCCCGGGGAGAGCACCGGGTTCGCCCGCAACGCGGCCCGCAGCGTGCGCATGGTGGCCGCGGTCCAGTGCGCGGGCACCGCGATCACCGTCTGCGTCGACCCGGCCGGACCCACCAATGCCTCCAGCGCCTCGACCAGCAGGTCGTCGGCCAGATAGGACGATCCGTCGGCGGCCACCAGGGGCACCGGATCGCCTACGCGCTCAACGAATCCGGTGAGCACCTGACCGGAGCGCCCGGACGGGACGCCGACCTCCGGCGCGCCGTCGGTGGGCAAGGTCAGCACCGCGCGCCGTGTCACAGGTTGATCGCCGACCCGGGCCGCGACCAGATTGGTCGTGCCGATCGACAACCCCAACGGGTCGCTCATCGGGCCCACCCTAATCGCCACGACGGCCATCGGCCGAACGGACACCACGGGGATGACCGGACTTCGGGACACCGGCGCGCGGCTGTGTTGTGATGCTTGGCATGGCAGACACCGCGAGCGATATCGCAGAAATCAAGCAGGTCAAGTACCGATACCTGCGCGCCCTGGACACCAAGCACTGGGATGACTTCGCCCAGACGCTGGCCGAGGACGTCAAGGGTGACTACGGACCGTCGCTGGGCAACGAACTGCATTTCACCGACCGCGATGCGCTGGTGGACTTCATGCGGACCTCGCTGGGTCCGTCGATCATCACCGAACACCGCGTCGACCACCCCGAGATCACCATCGACGGGCCCGATGAGGCCTCGGCCACCTGGTACCTACAGGATCGGGTCATCGCGCCGGACTTCAACTTCATGCTCATCGGCGCCGCCTTCTATCACGACAGCTACCGGCGCACAACGGACGGCTGGAAGATCAGCGCGACCTCCTACGACCGCACCTACGATGCGACGATGTCGCTGGAGGGCTTGAACTTCAATCTCAAACCCGGTCGCGCACTGAACATCTGATCACGCCGATGGCGGGGTCACTTCGACACCGCGATCACCGCGCCCGGCCGTAACCACCGGATGATCTTCACCAGCATCGCGTCATCGATCGCGATGCAGCCCGCGGTCGGGCCGCCGTCGGTGCTGTGCAGGAAGAAGGCGCTGCCCGCTCCGGGCACCCGCGCCTTGTTGACCCCCATCACCACCGCATGTGCGTACTGCGGGATCTGCAGATTCTCGGTCCCGGTGCCGCCGATCCCGAACGGGCACTCCTCGCGCTTGCAGACCTGCATGGTGTTGTAGGTGGGGCTGTCCACGTCACCGTCCCACCAGTGGTCGGGACCGACCTGCACGTGCGGTAAGCCGCCGCCGGGATTGGGCTCGGTACCGAATGCATAGTCGAGAGTGAAGATGCCCATCGGCGTCTTCATCGAGCCCTCGTGGATGTCCTGGGCCATCCCGGCCGAACCGATCTGCGCCGGGATGCCGACGCCGACCGGCTGCCAGCCCGCCGTCGTACGTTCCCAGACATCCATCTTCGCCGTCGAAGACCCTACGCCGACAACCGAAATGACCTGGGTTGCGGCGCCGACCGAATTCACGAACCAGGGCGTCTCGGCCGCGTGCGCCGGTCCCGGCACCGCAGCGGCGGTGCCCAGCGCCAGCCAGAGCGCACCCAGCAGGACCAGCAGTCGGCGCATCGCTCCATCGTCGGCAGCGCCCGGACTGTGGGTCAAGTCAAGTTTCGGACACGATCGGGTTGGCTAGGTTGGAGGTCATGGGACTGGGAACGCTGGACCGCCGCATATTCGACGCCGTCGCCGAGTCCGACAGTCCCCTGCTGGACACCGTGATGCCGCGGCTGACGTCGGCCGCCGATCATTCCAAACTGTGGTTCGCCATCGCCGCCGCGCTGACCGCGACCGGCTCGCCGTCCATGCGGCGCGGCGCGGCGCGCGGGGTGCTGACGCTGGCCGTCACCAGCCTGCTGACCAATCAGGGCGCCAAGCGGATCTGGAAGCGGCCCCGGCCGAACCACACCGGGGTGCCGTTGATCCGCCGCTCGCGGCGGATGCCGACGTCGAACTCGTTGCCGTCGGGGCATTCGGCCAGCGCGGCGGCCTTCGCCGTCGGGGTCGGACTGGAGAATCGCTCGTTGGGTGTGGGTCTGGGTGTGCTGGCCGGACTGGTCGGGCTGTCCCGGGTCGCCACCGGTGCGCACTACCCCGGCGATGTGCTGGCCGGCTGCGGGATCGGGACGGCGATCGCCCTGGTCGGCACCGCCGTGGTGCCCACGGTGGTGGAGCCGCCGATCACCTCCGGCGAACCGCACCGCTATCAGACCGAACCGCGCCCGGAGGGTGCGGGAGTCATCCTGGTGGTGAATCCGAACTCCGGTAGCGGCACCGGCGCCCGCATCCTCGACGAGGTCCGTCAGGCGCTGCCCAAGGCCGAGATCGTCGAGGTCGGTGACGACGAGGACATCGCCGAGAAGCTGCGGGAGGCGGCACAGCGCGCCGAGGTGCTCGCCGTCGGCGGCGGTGATGGCACCGTGTCGTGTGCCGCCGGTATCGCGTTGCAGGCCGGCGTCCCGCTCGCGGTGTTCCCCGGCGGCACCTTCAACCATTTCGCCAAGGACATCGGATGTGACACCGTCGCCGCGACGGTGCACGCGCTGCGCAACGGGTCGGCCGCCTACGTCGACACCATCGCCTTCAACGACGCCGACACGGTGGTCAACACCGCCAGCATCGGCGCGTACCCGAAGTTCGTCCGGATCCGCGAGAAGCTGGAAAAGCGGATGGGTAAGCCGCTGGCCGGTGTGTACGCGCTGTACCGCACGCTGCGCTCGGACGCTACCGTGCGCATCCGCTACGACGACAAGACCGTGCAGACCTCACTGTTCTTCCTCGGCAATTCGCTGTACTCACCGTCGGGGTTCGCCCCCGCGCGCCGGGTGCGGATGGACGACGGGCTGATCGATGTCCGCATCCTGGAGACCGGCGGCAGGTTCGCCACCCCGCGCATCCTGGCGGCGCTGGCAACCGGCCGGCTGGTGCACAGCCCGCTCTACCACGAACTGCGGGTGCCGGAGTTCAGCTTCACCGCGGTCGACGGGCCCACCCGGATCGCCCACGACGGGGAGGTGGAGATCATCTGCCAGGAGGCGACGTTCAAGAACCGCTATCGCTCGCTGCCAGTGTTTCGTCCGCTACCCCGGCGCGCCTGAGTACCGGCAGGCAGGCCATCACCCACAGGTAACCGAGCGCCCAGCCGGCCAGCACGTCGGAGGGGTGGTGCACATTGAGCACCACCCGGCCGATGCCCACCGCGAGCACGCACAGCACCGCGATCACCACAGCCGTTGTGCGCCAACGCCCCAGCCGATCCCACCCGGCGATGAGCAGGGCGGTCGCCGCGACGGCGGCCCCCAACGCGTGGCCGGACGGAAACGACGACGACATCTCGTCCACCAGGGCGGTGGCCGGGCGGGGCCGGTCCACCAACACCTTGGCCAGCAGCACCACCAGCGCCGACGCTTCGATGGTGAGGGTCAGAAACAGCGCGACGTGGTACTGACCACGCAGCAGCGCGTAGCCGATCCAGATCAGTGCGAGCACCCGGAACACCGCCGGGTGCAGGACATTGCACAGCAGGTTCCAGCCGTCCACCCAACCCGGGTGCGCGGCTCCGATGTCATACAGCGGGTCGAGCACCGCCCAGTCCGCTGCCGACATCCACGACCAGTTCAGCAGCACCCCGGCCAGCGCGATCAGGAACACCGCGGCGGCCGTTGCGGATGCGGCCAGGTGCAACGGTCGGTGCATCTCACCGAGCCTAGCGACGATGACCGGGGCTTCGCCGGAGGCGTAGGGTGCGCCTCATGGCTGTGTTCCTGCGCAAGTTGCTGCGGATCGGCAAACTGCCCGACGAACTGCGCGCCGAGGTGGAGGCCGAGGGCATCATCCATCTGGCCGAATACGTGGCGGTCACCCGGCGGTTCTCCGGTCAAGTGCCCGGCAAACGCGCCGCGGGCAGTGTCGCCAGTTTCACCGGTTCGCTGGTGATCACCCATCGACGGGTGCTGGCCACCATGTCCACCGTGCCCAAGCTGGCCGGACGCACCATCGACCAGCGCTGGGATGCACCGCAATCCGGCACCGTGACCGCGGACATCTCGTCGGCGGGCCTGGTGCTCGACGTCGATATCGCCAAGGTGGACCCGCGCTGCTCGGGAACCCTGTCGCTGCACTACAAGGAGCCGCTTTCGGACGACCTGCTGGCACGCCTACCCCGGCGGTCGCTGGCCTATGACGTACCCCCCGAGTTCGTCTTCCGGGCGGTCGGGGTGCCCTATCACCCGTAGGGTCGGCCCATGACCGTCCCGTACGACGCGACCCTGCGTGACCGGATCCGCGACAATCTGGCCGCCCATCATCGCCGCACCGTCACCGATCCGTCCAAGCGGCACGCCGCCGTCGCCGTCACCCTGGTCGACTCCCATGTGGGTGAGGACCGCGTCGACCCGGCGCCCGTCGAGGCCTGGATCGCCGGCCGGCCGATGCCGGAGGACCTCGACGGCCGGATGGTGGATGTGTCGGGCGGGGCGTCGTTCCTGCTGTGCCGCAGGGCATCGCGACTGAACTCGCACGCCGCGCAGTGGGCGCTGCCGGGCGGCCGGCTCGATCCGGGCGAAACGGTCATCGACGCGGCGCTGCGCGAACTGCACGAGGAGGTCGGTGTCGAACTCGGCGGCGACGCGGTGCTCGGACTGCTCGACGACTATCCGACCCGGTCCGGCTATGTCATCACCCCGGTGGTGTTGTGGGGTGGCGGTCGACTCGAGCTCGATCCCTCCCCCGATGAGGTGGTGGCGGTCTACCGGGTCGGCCTGCACCAGCTGCAACGTCCGGATTCACCGCGGTTCATCACCATCCCGGAGAGCCCCCGGCCCGTGGTACAGATCCCGTTGGGCGGTGACCTGATCCACGCCCCGACCGGTGCGGTGCTGCTGCAGTTGCGCTGGCTCGGCCTGGAGGGCCGCGCCGACGCGGTCGACGAACTCGAACAGCCGGTGTTCGCCTGGAAATAGCGGCGGCACTAGCACATTCGGCACGTAACCGACAGTACGGCGATCGGGCTGCGGGTAAACCACTCTGCACGGGGGGCGGGCACTGTGGAATATTGCGAACGGACGAACAGGAGGTGGCGCGCGTGACCGAGGCGCGACGCGAGAACGTGTTGATCGTGCACTGGCATGACCTGGGCCGCTACCTCGGGGTGTACGGCCACCCCGATGTGCACAGCCCGCGTCTGGACCGGTTCGCCGCCGACGCCATCCTGCTCACCCGCGCGCACGCCACCGCCCCGCTGTGCTCACCGTCGCGGGGTTCGTTGTTCACCGGGCGCTATCCGCAGACCAACGGACTGGTCGGTCTGGCCCACCACGGCTGGGAGTACCGCGCCGGCGTTCAGACGTTGCCTGCCATCCTGTCCGGTTCCGGTTGGCACACCGCCCTGTTCGGCATGCAGCACGAGACGTCGTATCCGTCGCGGCTCGGTTTCGACGAGTTCGACGTGTCCAACTCCTACTGCGAATACGTCGTCGAACAGGCCACCGCGTGGCTGCGGCGGCCACCGGCCGAACCCTTCCTGCTGACGGCCGGCTTCTTCGAGACCCACCGGCCCTACCCGCACGATAGGTACGAACCGGCCGATCCCGCCGCCGTCGATCTGCCGGGGTATCTGCCCGACACCCCCGCCGTGCGACAGGACCTGGCGGACTTCTATGGCTCCATCACCGTCGCCGACGCCGCGGTCGGCGAACTGCTCGACACGCTGGCCGACACCGGCCTGGACCGCAGCACCTGGGTGGTGTTCATGACCGATCACGGTCCGGCGTTGCCGCGCGCGAAGTCCACGCTGTACGAGGCGGGGACCGGCATCGCAATGATCGTCCGGCCGCCGACCGGGTCCGGTGTACCGCCGCGGGTGTATGACGAACTGTTCAGCGGCGTCGACCTGGTGCCTACTCTGCTCGATCTGCTGGGCGTGGATGTCCCGGCGGAGGTGGACGGCATCTCGCATGCCCGGGCGCTTGTCGGCGACACCGAATCGGCGCGCACCGAGGTGTATTCGACAAAGACCTATCACGATTCTTTCGATCCGATTCGCGCAATTCGGACCAAGGAATTCTCCTATATCGAGAATTACGCCGCGCGACCGCTTTTGGATCTGCCCTGGGATATCGCCGACAGCGCACCCGGGGCGGCGGTCGGGCCACATGTGCGCAGCCCCCGGCCCGAACGCGAACTCTATGATCTGCGGGTCGACCCCGGCGAGGCGAAAAATCTGTTCGATGCCCCGCTCACTGCGGAAATGGAGGGTGTGGCGCGCGAACTCGCGCTGCTGCTCAACGACTGGCGGCTCAAGACCAACGATGTGATCCCGTCGGAATTCGCGGGCACCAGAATTTCGGAACGCTACACCCAGACGTACCGGACCATTTTGGAATGGCCCGCCCTGAGCAGGTCCGCCAAAGCCGCCGAACGCGGAATCGAAGACCAGCCGAAATCGCCGCAATAGTTAAACTCACGATGACGTGAAAACCCTGTCTGCGGGCCAAAACAATAGCCGTTAGAGTCTCGCCCATGGCCCACCCGAAGGCGTATCTCGTCCTCGCATCCCAACGCAGCGGAAGCACCTTGTTGGTGGAGTCGCTGCGGGCGACGGGCGTGGCCGGCGAGCCGCAGGAGTTCTTCCAGTACCTGCCCACCACCAGCCAGTCACCGCAGCCGCGTCAGTGGTTCGCCGGCGTCGAGGACGAATCGATCCTGCGCCTGCTCGACCCACTCGACGAGGGCAAGCCCGACCTGGCGCCGCCGGCGATCTGGCGTGACTACATCCAGACGGTCGGCCGCACCCCCAATGGGATCTGGGGCGGCAAACTGATGTGGAACCAGACCCCGTTGCTGCTCGACCGTGCCGCCGGGCTGCCGGACCGCTCCGGGGAGGGTCTGCTGTCGGCGATCCGCGATGTGGTGGGCAGTGACCCCGTGCTGGTGCACGTGTACCGCCCGGATGTCGTGTCGCAGGCCGTGTCCTTCTGGCGGGCGGTGCAGACCCGGGTGTGGCGCGGCCGCCCGGACCCGGTGCGCGATGCCCGCGCCGAGTACCACGCCGGCGCCATCGCGCACGTGATCACGATGCTGCGCGCACAGGAGGAGGGCTGGCGGAACTGGTTCGCCGAAGAGGGCGTCGAGCCGCTCGACGTGTCCTATCCCTACCTGTGGCGCAACCTCACCACCGTCGTCGCCGACATCCTGGAGCGGCTGGGGCTCGATCCCCGGCTGGCACCGGAGCCCGTCCTGGAACGACAGGCCGACCAGCGCTCCGACGACTGGGTGGACCGATATCGCGTTGACGCACACCGGGAAGGGCTGCCGACATGAATTCTCAGATGCGCCTGCGTGGGGAGCCGAGATGACCGACATCGAGCACGTCGACGAGCTCAGGCTGCTGGAAGCCGAGGCCGTGCACATCATCCGCGAGGTGGTCGCCGAGCTGCAGCGCCCGGTGCTGCTGTTCTCCGCGGGCAAAGACTCGATTGTGCTGTTGCGGTTGGCGGAGAAGGCCTTTCGCCCGCTGCCGCTGCCGTTCCCGGTGCTGCACGTGGACACCGGGCACAACTTCGACGAGGTCATCGAGTTCCGCGACCGGCGCACCACGGGTGTCGGGCACAAGCTGATCATCGGATCGGTGCAGGAAACCATCGACAGTGGCCGGGTTGCCGATCCGGGTCCCGGTGCCTCGCGCAACCGGCAGCAGACCCGCACCCTGCTCGACGCGCTGGAGGCCGGCGGGTTCGACGCCGCGTTCGGCGGTGCGCGCCGCGACGAGGAGCGGGCCCGCGCCAAGGAACGCATCCTGAGCTTCCGCGACGAGTTCGGGCAGTGGGACCCGCGGGCGCAGCGTCCCGAACCGTGGTCGCTCTACAACGGGCGGATCCGCAAGGGCGAACAGGTGCGTGTCTTTCCGCTGTCGAACTGGACCGAGATCGACATCTGGCGCTATATCCAGCTGGAAAACCTTGAGCTGCCGTCGATCTACTTCGCCCACGAACGCGAGGTGTTCGAGCGCGACGGCATCCTGCTGGCGGTCTCGGAGTACGCCCGGCCCGCCGCCGGGGAGTCGGCCGCGGTGGAGTGGGTGCGCTACCGCACCGTCGGTGACCTGACCATCACCGGAGCCGTGCGGTCGCAGGCCACCACCATCGACCGGGTCATCGCCGAGATCTCGGCGGCCACCGTGTCCGAACGCGGGGAGACCCGCGCCGATGACCGCACATCCGTTGCGGCGATGGAAGACCGCAAGCGGGAGGGGTACTTCTGATGAGCGCCAGCGAAGCAGAACAAAGGGGCCTGAGCTGATGAGCGCCAGCGAAGCAGAACAAAGGGGCCTGAGCTGATGAGCACCAGGCAGCTTTTGCGCATCACCACCGCCGGGTCGGTCGACGACGGGAAGAGCACGCTGATCGGCCGGCTGCTGCACGACACCGACAGTCTGCCGCTGGATCACCTGGAGGCCGTCACCGATGCCGAGGGGGTGGCCGACCTAGCCGCCCTGTCCGACGGCTTGCGCGCCGAACGCGAACAGGGCATCACCATCGATGTGGCCTACCGGTTCTTCTCGACCGAAACCCGCAGCTACATCCTGGCCGATACCCCCGGACACGAGCGCTACACCCGCAACATGTTCACCGGGGCATCCAATGCGCACGTGGCCATCCTGCTGGTCGACGCGCGTGCCGGTGTGCTGCGGCAGACCCGCAGGCATGCCCGGATCGCAAAGCTGCTGGGCATCAAGCACTTCGTCGCCGCGGTCAACAAGATCGATCTGGTCGACTTCGACGAGAAGCGCTTCGGCGAGGTGGAGCACGAACTGCAGCAGGTCGCCGACCGGCTCGGCGGGGCCGACCTGTCGGTCATCCCGATCGCGGCCAAACTCGGCGATAACGTCGTGCACCGCTCGGACAACACCCCCTGGTTCGACGGACCCACCCTGCTGGAATACCTGGAGGCGGTGGAACTGACGGCCCCGCAACCGGACCCGGCGAGCCTGCGGCTGCCGGTGCAGTGGGTGTCGCGCCCCACCGCCGAGCAACGCCGCCGCTACACCGGCCGGCTGTCGGCGGGCACCCTGAAGGTCGGTGATCCGGTCGTGAGCCTGCCCGCCGGCACCCGATCGACGGTGACGGTGCTGGATACCCTCGACGACGACCGCACCACCGCCGTTGCCCCACTGTCGATCTCGATCGAGCTCGCCGACGATATCGACGTCGGTCGCGGCGATGTGTTCGTCAGCGCCGCCGAGAACGCATCGCTGCCCGTGCTGGCCCGCGAACTCGATGCCACGGTCTGCTGGTTCCTCGACGAGCCGCTGCGCGCGGGTGATCGGCTCGCACTCAAGCAGGGCACCCGGACCGTCCGGGCCACCGTGCAGGAACTGCACACCAAGCTCGACCCCGAGACCCTCGACGAGGTCGATGCCCCGGTCGAGTTGGCGCTCAACGACATCGGCTCGATCACGCTGCGCACCAGCTCGCTGGTGGTGGCCGACGCGTACGCCGACAACCGCGACAGCGGTGCCTTCATCCTGATCGACGAGGTCTCCAACGACACCGTCGGCGCGGGCATCATCCTCGAGCCCCGCGAGGTCAAGCCGAGCGGCCACAACCGGTCCGACATCAAATGGCACCCGTCTTCACTGGATCGCGAATACCGCTGGGGCAAGACCGGCCAGCGCGGGGCCACCATCTGGTTCACCGGCCTACCGGCCTCCGGCAAGTCGACACTGGCCGTCGCCGTGGAACGCGCACTCGTCGAATCCGGCCGGGTGGCCTATCTGCTCGACGGCGACAATCTGCGTCATGGTCTGTCCGACGATCTGGGCTTCTCGGCCGGTGACCGGGCCGAGAACATCCGCCGGGTCGGGCATCTGACACGGTTGCTCGCCGACGCCGGTGTGGTGGCGCTGGCGTCGCTGGTGTCCCCGTTGAAATCCGACCGCGAACTGGCCCGCACCCTCAACGATGCGGCGAAGCTGCCGTTCCTTGAAGTGCACGTGGCCACTCCGGTCGCCGAGTGCGAGCGCCGTGACCCCAAGGGGCTCTACGCCCGCGCCCGAGCGGGCGAACTGAAGGGGCTCACCGGGATCGACGCACCCTACGAGGCCCCGGAAAACCCGGATCTGGTGGTCGACACCACCGGCGCCGATATCGACGACCTGGTCGCCAGGGTGATCGCCCTGCTCGACTGACCGTGGTTTGCGGAGTCTCAGCCGTAGCCAGTACGGCTGAGACTCCACAAGTCACCGCCGCTGGGCCACCACGAACACCCGGCGGAACGGGAAGAACGTCGTTCCGTCGGGGCGCACCGGGTAGGCCTGGGCCAGCAGCGGGATGATCGCCGCCCGGTAGCGCTGCCAGTCGTCCTCGGTGAGTCGCTCACGCACCTGGGTCAGCGCCGTGCCGGTAATCCAGTCCAGAACCGGTGTCTCGCCGCGCAACTCGTGCAGATAGGTGGTCTCCCAGGCGTCGACCGTCCACCCGGCGTCGGTCAGCAGGTCGGCGTAGTCGGTGGGGGTGCCCACCACCTCGGCATCGCGGAAGGGCATATCGCGCAGCGCATCGGCGAACGGGGCGCTACGCGCCACCGTGCGCACCGCCTCGTGCGACGGTGCGTGGAAGTTGCCGGGCACCTGGAAGGCGATCCACGATCCGGGCGCCAACTGCCCGGACCAGCGCACCAGTAACTCGCGGTGCTCGGGGACCCACTGCAGCGCGGCATTGGAGATCACCACATCGGTATCGGGTTCCGGTGTCCAGTCCGCGATCCCGCCCAGGTGCACATCCAGCCCGCGCTCGGTCGCCGCGGCCACCATCTCCGGTGAAGAATCCCAGCCCTGGATCAGCGCCTCCGGCCAGCGCCGGTGCAGCGTCTCGGTCAGGTTGCCCGGGCCGCAGCCCAGGTCGACCACCCGGCGCGGCGCCGTGGCTGCAACGCGGTTCACCAGGTCGAAGAACGGGCGGCCGCGGTGATCGGCGAAGGTGAGGTAGACATCGGGGTTCCACATACCGCAAGTCTGCCCTCCCGACGCCTTTGACAGGATGGCTGCCGATGGACGACACGGCCGAGGTGCGCGGGATCTGGGAGGCGCTGGGACTGCCCGGCATCGTCGACGTGCACACCCACTTCATGCCCAAGAACGTGATGGACAAGGTGTGGCGGTACTTCGACGATGCGGGTCCGCTGATCGGGCGCCCCTGGCCCATCACCTATCGCTCCGACGAGAGTGACCGGCTCGCCACCCTGCGGGGGTTCGGGGTGCGGGCGTTCACCTCGCTGATCTACCCGCACAAACCGGACATGGCGGCCTGGTTGAACCAGTGGGCGGCGCAGTTCGCCGCCGACACCCCGGACTGCCTGTCCACGGCGACCTTCTACCCCGAACCCGGCGCCGTCCGGTACGTGACCTCGGCCATCGACCACGGCGCCCGGGTGTTCAAGGCGCACGTGCAGGTCGGCGGATACGACCCCACCGACGTCCTGCTCGACGAGGTCTGGGGCGTGCTCGCCGAATCCGGCACGCCGGTCATCACCCATTGCGGGTCCGGGCCCACCCCGGGTGCCCACACCGGTCCCGGCCCGATCCGGGCGGTGTTGGCCCGGCATCCACGCCTGCGGCTCATCGTGGCGCACATGGGCGGGCCGGAGTACACCGACTTCCTGGACATCGCCGCGGCCCACGACGGGGTACACCTCGACACCACCATGGCGTTCACCGAGTTCATGGAGCAGACGATGCCGTTCCCACCCGCCGACCATCCCCGGCTGCGCGACCTCGGCCATCGCATCCTGTGGGGCAGCGACTTCCCGAACATCCCGTACCCCTACGCCGAGGCGATGCGCGCGGTGTGCGACCTGCCGGGCGTCGACGACGACTGGTTGCGCGGGGTGTTCCACGACAACGCCGCGGCCCTGTTCGGTTTACATATCCGGGACTGACTGACACGTTTCGCCGCGCCGGGCTACCATCGGCAGGCCTGCGAACTCCCCGAGAGAGGCCGCCGTGACCGACGCGCAACCGCTCGATCCGCCGATCCCCGTCCCCGATGTCCCGGGCGCGGACGCGACCGCGCGCGGACTACCCCGCCGCATCGACCTGACCCGTCAGCAGCGCCTCGTCGTCGACGCCTCCGCCGTCGCCGATCTGGCCCTGCGGACCACGGTGGCCTCGATCGTCGGCACCGCCATGTTGCCGAAACTGGTCGGCGCCGCCCTGCGGCCCGGCTCGGTGCGCGACGAGGACGCCGCCTTGCAGTTCTACATCGACCTGGCCGCCGAACACGATGCGCGCCTGTCGTTCCCCGCACCGACCGAGCCGCCCCGGGTCTCCTCGCGGCCGGCGAACCTGCTGGCATCGGCGGTCGCCCACGGCGCCGTGTACAACCTGCGGTTCCGCAGCAGCTTCCAGGCGATCAACCCGGCACTGCGGGATCAGCGCGCCGGGTACGCCCGCAACAATGTGGTGCACGCCCAGCACTGGGTGCACGGTGACGGGCCACGGCCCACGCTGTGCCTGATCCACGGCTTCATGGGATCGGCGTATCTGTTCAACGGGTTGTTCTTCTCGCTGCCGTGGTTCTTCCGTTCGGGCTACGACGTGCTGCTCTACACGCTGCCCTTCCACGGTATGCGCGCCGAATCCAATTCGCCCTACAGCGGATACGGCTACTTCGCCGATGGCATGCCGGGTTTCGCCGAGGCGATGGCCCAGGCCGTGCACGACTTCCGTTCGGTCATCGACTATCTGGAGTACACCGGCGTCGACCGGATTGCCCTGACCGGGATGTCGCTCGGTGGCTATACCTCGGCACTGATCGCGTCGGTCGACGACCGCATCCAGGCCGTCATCCCGAATGTCCCGGTGGTGACGCCGGAAGCCGCCTTCGACGACTGGTTCCCGGCCAACATGCTGGTGCGCCTGGGCAACCGGTTGACCCATATCGACAAGGCGCGCTCCGATGCCGCGACGATGTTCCACTCACCGCTGAACTACGCACCGCAGATCCCCACGGAGCGCAGGCTCATCATCGCCGGTCTCGGTGACAAGCTGGCACCGCCGCAACAGGCCGAACTGCTGTGGCGGCACTGGGACCGGTGCGCGTTCCACTGGTTTCCCGGCAACCACGTGCTGCACGTCAGCCAACCGGACTATCTGCGCAGGATGACGCGGTTCCTGCGGCCGTTCATGTTCTGAGGGCGCCATCACACGACCGAGGGCCAGCGCACCTGATCAGCGAGCGTCCCGGCGGGTTGATGGCCGGGCAACCGGTGCGCCGAGAACGGATCCAGTGCATCCAGTGTCGAGCGCTGGCGCCCGCCGAGCGTGGCCAGCCCGGCGACCGGGGGCGCGCCCGCCGGCCGCTCGGCTGTGCGCAGTGCCGCCACCGCGGTGACCGTATCGCAGCCGAATTCGACTGCCGTCCAACGCTCCTCGCAGGGGTGTGCCCGCACCGCGGCCAGCGTCGCGGGCAGGGCATCGACGGGAATGCGGTACGCGGTCAGATGACCGGACTCGTCGGCCAACGCCCGCCAGGTCTCCTTGGCCGTTTCGGACACCGGTCGCGGCGCCTGCTGCACGGCCATCACCGTCCAGCCACCCTCCCGAAGGTGGTCGGCGAGCCGGCGGCCGACGGTCTCGGCGGTCTCCTGCACCGGGATCGACGCCGAACGTGCCTGCAGCGCAGGCAGATTCTGCGCAGCGTCCAGGGTCAGGCTGATCCAGTGGCTGCTCTGGCCGGTCGTCTCGCGGCTGGTGATACGCACCTTGTCCAACCGCAACCCGTACCGGTCGGCGTACCCGGCGATCAGCGCCACCGGCAGTTCGTCGTCCAATGGGTCCTCGACGGCCAGCACGACGGTGGCGGTGTCACCGGACGATGATCGCCGCGTGCCGCCGTGGTTGCCACGCCAGATGGCCCACCGACGGGCCAACTTGGTGGTCGCGAATTCACCGCGCCACCAGGCGAACAGCGCAATCACCACGGCGATCGAGACGCCGAGCACCCACTGCCGGGTGGTGTCCTGGTACGGGTAGGCCAGCGCAGCGGCCACGATGAACAGCAGCGCCAGGGCCAGTCGGGTCGTCATGCGGCGGTGTCCTTCCGTCGTTGGGTGGCGGTCACGGCGGTCACCGCGGCGACCAGCGCCAGCAGGCCCGCACCGATATAGGCGATATTGCGGCCGGTGTGGTCCACCGCGGGCGGATCCGGCGGAGCGGCAACATCTCTGGTCGTCTCGGGGGCACTGCCGGGGCCGGGCACATCCCAGGTCAGCGCGGCGACCGGGTCGATGGTGCCGGCACCGACCAGCGAGGACGGCGACCGGTCGGCGCCGCGCGCGGTCACGCTCAGCCTGCGCACCACCTGGGTGGCCGAGAGTTCGGGGAATCGGCTGCGTACCAGCGCCGCCACGCCCGACACGTAGGCGGCGGCATAGCTGGTCCCGGCCACCGGGGTGAGTTCACCCTTCTCGTTCGGTTGGCCGTTGGCCAGTCCGCCGTCGGGACTGTTGCTGACCGAGGTGATGTTCTCGCCGGGTGCGGCCAGGCCCACCCACGGTCCGGACATGGAGAACGGTGCCGGGGCGCCGGCCGGATTCAGCGCGCCCACCGAGAGCACGTAGGGCTGCCACCAGGACGGGGTCGACACCGACGTGACGCCGGCCCAGTTGCGTGGATCGTCGGGGCGGCTCGGATCGGTCGGCGGATTCGCCGCGCACGCGCTGCCACCGGCGATGCCACCGCCGGTGTTGCCGGCGGCCGCCACGATGACGATGTCCTTGTCGACCGCCGCGTACCGCAATGCGGCACCGAGCGCGCTCTGGTCGATGGTGGTGGTGGCCGGCACACAGGCCACCGAGGAGATGTTGATGACCTGGGCACCCAGGTCGGCGGCGCGCACCACCGCACGCGCCAGCGTCGCGATGTCGTTGCTGGCCTCGACGAGCACCGGGTCCTCGCCGGGCTGATTCGGCGAGTATTTGGCCGAGGTCTGCCGGATGGACAGCAGCCGGGCACCCGGTGCGACACCGGAGAACCCATCGGCGCCCGGTTGGCCGGCGATCAACCCGGCCACCATGGTGCCGTGCCCGTCGCAGTCGGTCAGCCCGTCGGTCGCGGCGACGAAGTCACCGCCGGCCTCGACGTTGGGCAGCCGGGGTCCGGGCTGCACGCCGGTGTCGATGACCGCGACGGTCTGCCCGTCGCCACGGCTGTGCCGCCACGCCTCGTTCAGGTTGAGCGACAGTTGGTTCGGGCTCACCACCGCGGGATCGGTGCCCGCGATCGCGCCGGTGACCGAGCAGGCGCTGCGCTGCGCCATGGGCTGCAGCGGGCCCGCGGCACCCGGCGGGGGCGGCACCGCCGGGTCCACCTCGGGCGGGGTGACGGCACCGGCCGCCGGGCAGCCGATCATCGCCACCACAAGCACGGCGGCCAGCGCGGCGGCTCCCCTCCTCCTGCGATTTCGGTGAGGAATCGTGCGCATGGCGCATGTTTCCTCACCGAAATCACACGTCATCGGTTCAGGACCCATTCGAACAGCCCCAGCAGGTAGGCGGCCACCGGGATCACCGATGCGTCCAGCGCAGCGGCTGCGAAGCCGAACAACCGGCGCACCGGCAGCGAGTAGGTGTCCGGCGCGGCCACCCGCGGGTTCAGCGCGGCGACGATCCAGAACGCCACCACGGCCACCAGCGCACCCAGTGCCCACCACGCCGCCGCGTAGCGGTCGGTCGCGACGAACACCACCAGCAGCCCGGCGGGCAGCAGGAACGACTGGCTCAGCAGCCACGCCTTGCACGGCGTGGAATCCCACACCCGGGCCCGCAGCGTGGTACCCAGCGCGGCAACCACCACCAGCACCCACGCCCACGGCGACACCGACTCCGCGCCGGCCAGGATCAGCGATCCGGTCACCGACAGCAGCACACCCGCGGCCAGGAAACCGGTCTGATGTGCGTCGGTGACCCGGATGCGGCGCGGCAGGTCCTCCAGGACGCGCACCGGTTGGGCCGACGGGGTGGGATCGCCGGGTGCCGGGATGACGGGCACGGGCAGCCGGGCCCACAATGCCGAGAGCCGCGCGGCCTGCACGGTGATCAGCAGGGCGAAGATGATCAGGCCGGTGCCGGTCCGCACCCCGGTCATGTCCCAGACGGTGGCCAGCACCGCGAAGAGCAGCACTCCGACGCCCAACACGGTGGCCGCGGTGAAGGCCGCGATGGCGCGTTCGAACACCACGATGCTGATCACCGACCAGGCGGCGACACCGGCGGCGGCCAGCAGCACCTGGGCGGCACCGGTATCACCGGGCACCGCCAGCCCGAAGGCCGCGGCGATGGGGGCCAGCGCGGTCAGGGCCAGCGCCGTGCCGAGTCCGGGGTGGCGCACGCGTGCGGCGAACGACGCGACCACCGTGACGGCGGCCAGCCCGGCGACGGCGAACAGCCCGGCCGATCCTCCGGTGACCAACCGCACCGTGGCGGCCAGCGCGGTGCCCAGCAGCACGAGCGCGATCCCGGCGATGGCGGCGGCGCGCTGGATGTGGGTGTGCCCCCAGGGCCGTTCCCGCGCGGCCGAGAAGATCACCGCGGCGTCGGCGATGTCCTCGATGATGCGCGGCGCGGCGGGGCCGGCCGGAATCTCCTGCAACGCCAGCAGATCGCCGTCGACGACGCCGACCGTGTCCAGGGTGGCGTCCAGACTGAACGGTGCGCCCCCGATCGGAGCGAGGCTGAGCCGGGTCGGCGTGGCATCGGCGGAGTCGCCGACGCGCAGCACGGTGCGCTGGACCGCCGGGATGATCTCGCGCAGCGGCAACTCGGCCGGGAGGGCCAGCTCGGTGAGTCGCCCCGGCGAGTCGGAGCCGCCGGCTCCGCCCGTGGCGGCCAGCACGGCCACCCGCACGATCGGCATCACAGTGTTGTCGGGCATCGGTTTTCCGTTCTCTGGTCGAAATCTCGGTTGTGCGTGCGGGGGGTGAACCACGAACCCGCCGGCAGGGTGGCCAGCAGGCTGTCGACGGCACCGGCGATGGCCGCCGCGGTTCCGGGGGCGAAGGTGGACACCCACTCCCCGTCGAAGGCCTTCGAGGGGCTGATCAGGATGCGGCCGGCCGCGCAGTCCAGCACGCTGAGGCCGACCTCGGTGCTGACCCGGTGGCCATCGCGGTGCTCGCCGGCCACGATCTCGACGTAACTACGCCGGCCCGTGAACACGGCCTCGACCACCGGCCGAGCCGAGGACGGAATCCCCAGGTACTCAAGCACTTCGGTCACGTCGGCGCCGGCTCTCAGTTTCTCGTCGGCGCGGACGCCGGCTCGGACGGGTACGGTGAAATCGTCGAAGTCGGCCGGTCGCCGGCCCGCCAGGCCGGCGACCAGGACCGGCACCAGGTCACGCGCGGCCGGGATGTCCATCGCGGTGAAGGTCACCAGTCCGCCGCTGCGCAACGCGACCACGGTGCTGCCGTCCCGGCGGGCGACGACACCGCGCAGCATGTCACCGCCCGCGGACACGATGCGCATCTCCAGCCATTGCCGCGCCTGGCAGCTCTGCCGGATCCATTGCACGACAGCGGGATCGAGCGCACCCGCACCGGACATCACCCCCAGCGCGGTCAGCTCGGCAACCCGCTCGGCCGCGAAGGGTCCGGCCGCCGCCGGCTCGCTGTAGGGCGGCGTGATCGCCAGCACCCACGGGAACGAGCCGCTGCCGACAGCGTCCGCGATGAACCAGGCCTGCTCGACGGTCAGCTCGACCGCATTAGCAGCCATCTATCCCCATTTGGCGCCTTCTGCCCGGTCCCGGGCGTTCATTGCAATGGTGTTGCTCTCGTGCGTGCTGGCCATCGCCTGGTAGGCGCGCACCAACTCCGCCAGACTGGCGTTCCACTGAGCTTGCCAGGCCTGATAGGTCATGCCGGTGTCACCCTGCCAGGCACCGGCCAGAGCGGCCTGCTCGGCGGCGATGTCCGCACCGACGGTGTTCAAGGCTCCCGCGTAGCCGTTCATCTCGGCGGACAGACCCAGCATGGCCGGGTAGTTGTACATGATCTGAGACATTCGGATTCTCCTTGTCGGCTGCGGTGATCAGATGCCGGTGTAGGTACCGGCGGCGGCCGCGTCCTGCGCGACGTAGGTTCCGGCGGCGTCGGCCAGGTTGGCCTGGGCGATGTCCAGCAGCGCGTTGACCCGTGCCGACACCTCGATGAAACGGGCGTGCGCAGCCTGGAACGCCGCGGCGGACTCACCCATGTGGAATGCCTGCGAGGCCTGCGCGGCGCCCTCGGCCTGAGTGATGGTGCTGCGCATCAGGGCGGCCTTGGCGGCGAACGCCGACTCCGAGGCGACCAGCTGCGGGATGTGCGCGTCGAGCATGCTCATGAAAAGTTCCTCCGGATCTGTGGATCTCAAAAGTTGTCGTGTCGTCGGTCAGTCGGTGCGGGCGGGGGCTCTCAGCGCGGTGTGCCCCCTTCCGGTGTGGGCGGATTATCCGGACTCCAGGATCCGGGCAGCATCGGATTGGTGGGGCCGCCGCCGAAGGAGTTCTCGGCCAGTTCGGTGAGGCCGGCGGCGGTGCGCTGCTCGCCGGTCACCGCACCGGTGAAGCCCATCGGGCCGGCGCCGCGCTCGGACGCGCGCGTCGTCGGCTCGGGCCGCGGCTGCGGCGGTTCGGGGCCCTCGTCGTAGTCCATGAACTCGTCGGCGTACGCCCGGTCCTTGATCTCCCCGCCCTTCTTGCGCCGCCTTTTTCGTCGCTCGGCGGCCGACAGCGCGGCGGCCGACCCGACCGCGGCAGCCGAGCCCGAGGCGGGCGCCTTGGCCTGGGTGCCGTCGCGCACCGTCGGACTGAAACCGCCCCCGGGGTGCCCGCCCGCCACCGCGTAGGCGATCGCCGGGGCGGCCGCGGCCGGGGCAGCCGCCGGTGCGGTCGCGGGCGCGGTGGCCGGGGCGGCCGGTGCCGCGGGCGCTGCCGTCGGGGTGCCGGCCGGCGCGATGCTCGCCAGCGGCAGACTCGGCTCCCGTTGTGCAGCAGGGGCGACCGGATCGCTGAGCACCAGCGGAGGTAGATCGGTGAACTTCGGGATCAGCGCCAGGAAGGCCAGTGCCACCAGGCCGAGGGACAGCAGCGGCAGCAGGAACGGCGCCAGTGCCGCACCGATCCAGGTGCCCCAGCCGACCGGTTGCAGGATCGCCTGGTACGCCAGCGCGAACAGCATCGGACCCCAGGTGACCAGCGCCGCGGACGGGTTGGTGAGGAAGTCGATGAACATCTGGCGCAGGATGCCGACCGGGTCGGAGAAGAACTCCAGGATCAGATCACCACCGGGCAGTGACTTGATGTACTGCTCCAGGAACTGCGTGATGATGTTCGAATTGGTCAGCGCCGAAGCAGAATTCGTCGCCTGCGCCTGGGCGGCCAGCTGCGTGCCGTTGGCCGCGAGGGCACCGGCCTCGCCGACACCGGGCGCCAGCAACAGCGGTGCGGGCGAGGTGGCCGGCGTGGCGGCCACCGTTGCCGCCGACACCGCCTGATAGGTGCTCATCACGGTGGCGGCCTGAATCCACATCCGGACGTAGTCGGCCTCGTTGACCGCGATCGGAATGGTGTTGATACCGAAGAAGTTCGTTGCCAGCAGCACGCCGTGCATGACGTGGTTGGCGGCCAGTTCGGCCAGTGTCGGCATGGTGGCCAGCGCGGTGGTGTAGGCAGCCGCCGCGGTCTGATGCTGGGCACCGGCCACCGCGCTGTTGACGCTGGCCTGCGCCAGCCAGGCCAGGTAGGGCTGGTGGGTGGCCACGTACTGCTCGGCACTCGGACCCTCCCACACCCCGGCGGCCACGGCACCCAGGGTCGCGGTCAGTTCGGCGGCGGCGGCGGCGTACTCGGTGCTCAGCGACTGCCAGGCTCCCGCGGCGGCCAGCAGCGACCCGGGGCCCGGGCCGCCGCTGAGCAGCGCCGAATGCACCTCGGGTGGCAGGGCCATCCAGATGGGAGCGGTCATCTCAGCCGCCGCGGGCGATCAGGTAGCTCGACGCGGCCAGCGCGTCACCGGCCGCATAGCTGGCACCGGACTGCGCGACACCCAGGCCGGCGCGGCCCAACTCCTCGATCGCCAGCGCCGCCACGGCACTGTGCTCGTTGCCGTGCGCGCTGAAACCGGCGGCGGTCTGCAACGAGACCGGGTCGGCGGCCGGCGGCACCACGGCGTTGACCAGTGGCGCGGCCGCGGCGTGCGCGGCGGCCAACCGCGCGGTCAGCGATTCCACCGCCGCACCCGCGGCGGTCAGTCCTTCGGGAACCACACGCAGCGTCATCAGCTGTATTCCTTTCCGTTCGAACCTGCCGGTGCGATCCGTTCGGGGACGAGCGGATTCACCAATTGCACGTATGTCGCCTCTTCGCTGTCACCGAGCAGCATGGCCCGGCCCGCGGGCAGCCTGCTGAACCGCACACCGCGGAGTTTCCCGCCGTCGGTCGGACTGCCCGACAGCATCACGGTAGTCGCCTGCAGGTCGTTGAGTCGGCGCAGCAAGGGCGCCGTCATCACGGCGTGCGCCGAGCCACTGGCCCTGGCGGTGACGATGACCCGCAGCCCCAGATCGCCTGCCTCGGCCAGCAGACCGAGCAGCGGTGTCCAGGGCCGCTGCCCGGCGTACGGGCCGCTGACGGCCGGGCCGTCCGGGATCTGGTCGACGTCGTCGATGATCAGGTAGTGCGCCTGGCCGCCCCCACCGGCGCGGAAGGACCACCGCCGCAACTCCTCGGCACCCAAACCAGCCGGCGGGCGCCGCTTTTCGAGCAGTCCCGACAGGCCCAGCATGGCCGGGGTGACGCGGTCGATGTTCGGGGTGTACTCGTTGTCCGGGAACAGCGGTTCGTCCACCAGATGCAACCGCCGGTCGATGACCGTGAACGCGACGTCCTGCTCGTTCGAGTTGTCCCGGATGGTGCGGATCAGATGCCGCAGCAGCGTCGTCTTACCGGACCGGGAATCACCGAAGACCATCATCAGCGGGTGGCGCGCGAAGTCGATGGCGACCGGACGCAGATCCTCCTCGCGCTGACCGATGACCACCTGCTCGGCCCCGAGGTACAGGGTCCCTAGTGCCGTCGGCGGCAGCTGCGTGGGCAACAACCGTACGGCCGGGGCATGCAGGCCCGCGTGGCGCGCGTTCAGCACGGCGATGTCACGCAGATCCGGTGCGGCGAACAGGAAGTGCTCGGCGGCCATGGTGAGGCCGCGGCCGGGCTGGTCGGCAGGCACCCCGTCGGCCGGCCGGTGCAGTGCACCGACCACCCGGACGTTGCTGTCGTGCGAGTCGCTGAGCTTGAGCTCCAACCGCAGACCCAGACCGTCCCGCATGGCCAGCGGAACCTCCAGCCAGTTCGGCGTGGTGATCACGACGTGGATGCCGTACGCCAGACCGGCATTGGCCAGTTCGGTGACCCGGGCCAGCAGCGGATTGCGGGTGTTGAAGGTGTCGGTGTTGTCCCGGCTGAACGCATAGAGGTTGTCGATCACCAGGAAGACCTCGCCGTAACCGTCGCTGTACCGACCGGCGCCACCTGCCGCCGAGCCGCGCTCCTGTCGGGACCGCAGCAGCTGCTCGAGCTCGGCGAAGGTGCGCCGGATCAGGTCGGGTTGCAGTGCGGTGGCGACCGTCCCGACGTGGGCCAGCTCGGCCATCGGTGCCAACTGGCCGCCGCCGTAGTCCAGGCAGTAGAAGCTGACGTCACCGGGTGCGTGCAGTGCGGCGGCCGACAGCATGAATGTCTGCAGCGCCGTCGACTTGCCTGAACGTGGACCGCCGTGGATCAGCAGATTGCCTGCGGCGCCGGCGGCGTCGAAGACCAGTGGGTCGCGACGCATCTCGAAAGGCTTGTCGATCTCGCCCAGCGGCCACTGCCATCGGCCGTCTGCGATCTCGGTGCGCGCCAGCAGATCCGCCAGCGGAATGGCCTCCTCCAGCGGCGGCAGCCACAGCTGCGGCGCCTTGGGGCCATAGTTGGCCAGCTGCTCGCCGATCGTGGTGATGAGCTTGCGCGGCGGGGGGACATCGTCGACCGCACCGCTGACGATGACGGTGTCGGGCGCCGGCTCCACCCAGCCCGCGGTGAACAGCTGCGGTTCGGGCACCGAGTGCACCACCACGGAGTGGCTGCTGCGCGGTGGATCGTAGATGCCGTCGACGTAGGTGCTGCGGAACTTGATCGGGTTTGCACCGGGTGCGGGCACCAGGAAGCCCTCGCCCTTGTGTTCGCGGCCGGACTCGATCTGGAAGGCGTCCTCGGAGCCGATGATCTGCCGGCTGATCGACGGGCTGGCGACCTTCAGGCCGATCCGGTAGGAGGTGTTCTTGTCGATGTCCTTGATGCGGCCCACATCCAGCGTCTGCGAGGCGAACAGGATGTGGATCCGGAACGAACGACCCTTACGCGCCACGTAGTCGAACAGTTCGGCGTACTCGGGATGGTCGGCCAGCATCAGGGTGAACTCGTCGGCCACCACGAACAGCGTCGGGATCGGCGGCAGGTCATGGCCCGCGGCGATCGCGGCCTCGTACTCGGTGACCGAGTTGAACGCACTGTTCTGGACGCGGCGGCCGGCTTCGAGCAGCAGTTGCTCACGACGGGCGACCTCGCCGCGCAGCGTGTCGGCGAAACGGTCTGCCAACGAACGCTTCTCGGCCATGTTGGAGATGACGGCCACCACCTGCGGGAAATTGCGGAAGATGTCCGCCCCCGCCTCACCCTTGAAGTCGGCGTAGATGACGATCAACCGGTCCGCCGAATGGGTGGTCAGCAGCGACAGCAGGATCGACATCAGGGTCTGCGACTTGCCGGACCCGGTCATACCGATCATCAGCCCGTGCGGCCCCATACCGCCCTCGGCCTCGTCCTTGAGATCGAAGATCAGCGGTTCGCCGGTGGCGGTCACACCGATGGGGACCCGCAGTTCCTCGTCGCGGTGCCGGGGTGCCCACAGGCTCGCGACATCGAGTGCCGAAGCGTCCGAGATGCCGAACAGTGTGGTGAACGTGGAGGATCCGGTGGCAGCCGTGCGCGATTGTTCGGGGTTGGTGTCCCAGCGGGCCAGGCGGCGGGCCAGGTGGGCCGCCTGCCCGGCCGAGAAGGTGTCCGCGGTGTCGACATAGGGCTGCCAGCCGCCGGTCTGCCAGCGCTCGATGCGGCCACCGGCGACCTTGAGGATGGGGCGTTCGGGATCGGAATACTGTTCGCGGTGCGGTTCTTTGGCGGACCGGACGATCACCGTCACGCCCGCGACACCGGCCCGGCCCACCACGGCGTCGGCATCGACGTCGTCATCGTCGACGAGCACCAGCAGGTGCTTGCCCGCCTCCAGCGCGCTGCCGCCGAAGGCGTCGCGCTCATCGAGCACCGGGTTGAGCAGCGCACGCAGTCCGTCGACACTCGTGGCCAGGTAGCGGGCGGGCCCGACGCCGTCGACGCGGCCCGGTACATCGGTGTGCGGCAGCCACTTCAGCCAGGACCAGTCCGCCGCTTCCAGATCGGGGGTCGCCAGCGCCACTCCCAGCACCGCCGGATCGTGCCAGGTGACGGCCTGCGCGACCCAGGCGCGCACGGCATCGCGCACCTCGTCGGGTGCACCGAACACCGTCACGCGCGAGACCTTGCCGAGGTCGATTCCGGTCGGTGCGTTGCGCACCGTGCGGTGTACGTCGAGCAGTCCGCGCAGGGTGGTGTGCGCCACCGGTTCCAGGTCGATCTCGTCGGCGGCGTCCTTGACCCGAAGCGCGGTGTTCAGCGGTACATCGGCCAGGCCGGTGCGCACCACCAGGAAGTCGGGGTCGTGCGGGTCGCGCTCCCATTGCCTGCGGGTACCGGGTACCGCGGAAAGCGAATCCGGTTCGGGGTGTGACCATTCCAGCGCGGCACGCTGGTCGGCGGCCTGCGCGCGGACGTTGTCCCGGACCACCGACAGGTAGCGCAGGTAGTCGGCGCGCTCGGCGTCGACCTCCTCGGTACGCAGCTTGTTGTCCGAACCGCGGTACAGCGCGGTCGCGGCCAGCAGCAGGACGAACGGGAAGAACAGCATGGTCGGCGAGATCATCCGCATACCGGTGGCGAACAGCGCGACGATCATCCCGACGATCAGGATGACGATCAGATAGGGCAGGACCCGGCGCAGCAGCGACGGCGGCACCAGTCGGGGCAGCGACGGTGGCGCCTCGATGGTGATGGTGCCCTTGCGGGCCTCCGGGATGGGCAGCCGGCGGCGAGCCTCGAAGATCAAGCGGCTCATGACTAGTTGCCTCCCTCGGTGCCGGCGGCCACGGATCCCACGGCGTCGTGCGCCACCAGCGCATCGGCCCGCGACAGCGTCGGACCGGGAGCGAACTGGGTGAGCACCGACCACGGAATGGCCAGCGGGGGCGGTGTCAGGCCCAGCGCATCAACGGCTTTGGTATCGGTGGCGGTGTCGACCCCGTACCGCACGCCGGTGTCGCTGACCCAGAAGGCCGAACCGGCCGGTGGTGCGCCGGCATCGGAGCCGACGGACTGGACGAAGTACCCGCTGCCCGGGGTGAGTGCGACCCGCTCGGCGGTCGCGGCCCCGCCGGACCCGACCAGGTCCACGGTGCGCAGTCCCTCGGGAAGCGGCAGCGCGGCGCCGGAGAGCAGGCTCAACCGGCCCGCGGTGGCGTCGGCGGGCTTGGACCAGTAGGCGCAGGCGACCGGCGCCGCGGCGGCATCGACCAGCGTCACCTCATCGACCGGGTAGGCGGCGGTGTCGATTCCGCCCGCAACCGGCAGTCTGGCGATCTCGTCGGCACCGAGGCGCGGGGGCTGCTGCAGCCCGAACGAGTTGGTGTTGCGCATGATCGACGCCAGCACCGGTGACACCGGTTGCAGACCGTCGATCTGCACGACGTAGTAGCGGATGGTGTTGTCGGCCTCGAACGCCGCGACGACCGCTCCGACCGGTGCGGGCACCGGCAGCTCGAATTGCGGTGGCGCTCCGGCACCGGGCAGGGCCGGTGCGACCAGCGGCGCAGATTCCGGGATGGCGTTGAACAGGCCCGGGGCGATCACGCGGGGTGCCGCGATGTCGGTGCCCAGGCCTAGCGCGGCGGTGACGGCGCGGTTGCCCAGATCGATGGGGCTGCGCTTGCCGTCCCACAGCAGCCAGGTCCCCGAGTGCACGCCGCCGACGTTCTGCACCAGCACGGCACGGTCGGCCGGCAGTGCCGCCGCCCGTTCGCCCTGCTGATCGGGCGTGCCCGCGATCAGCGTGACACCGGCTGTGTCGCCGGACACCGCGTCGCAGACGGTCCAGTTCGCGTCCCGAGAAGTGTTCTGCACCATGCGTTCCGGAGCACCCGGGATACCGATGAGGTTGCCACGGGCGAATCGGTCGATCTCGCTGCTCTTGACCGTGGTCGGGTTCTCGGCCTGTCCGGCGATCAGTCGCGCGGAGGTGAGGTTCAGCGCCGGGTGCACGACGTCACCGATACGGACGTAGAGTGCCGAGGTCTCGCGGTCGGCGAGGATGGTGGCGCTGCCGGCGTCGCCACCGGGCCGGATCAGGGAGAAGACGAAGCAGCCGGCGACCACGGTGATCGAGACCAGGGCGCCGACGAGGACCGCCCGGTTCTGGGTCCGTAGTGGGTCCACCAGCATCCGCGTGTCGTGCAGAGCCACCCCGGAGGCGATGCGCCGCATCATGAACCGCCAGCCCGACACCTGATGGCGGGTCACGAAACCGCGACGGTACGCGACCCGGTCGGGGTTCTCGTTGACCGGTGTGCGCGAGGCGAATTCGCGGCGCTCTTCGGGCTGCTCGCTCATGCGGACGCCTGCGGCACCGTGAGACCGAGGCCACGCAGCAGCGGGCCTGCCGATCGGCTGACGTCCTCGGCCGTGATCGCCATCAGTTCTTCATCGGTGAAATCGTCGGAATCGGAGTGGTCCAATCGGTATTCGCGTTCCTCCTCGGAACGCTCGACTAGGTTGCGGACGAATCGGCCGTTGCCGGCGATGTCCAGGCTGCGCCGGGCAGTGCCGGTGGCATCCGGGGTGGAACTGGCGGCCAGGTGCGCGAACAGCGCCTCCATCTCGTCATGGGCCGCCGTCTCGAAGAGGCTGTCCCGCTTCTCTGCCATCCGGGTCGCCATCTCGACGAGTTCCGGTGCGCTGTAGGAGGGGAAGTCGATGCTGCGGGTGAATCGGGACCGCAGGCCCTCGTTGGTGTCCAGGAAGCGATCCAGGTCCGCGCGGTATCCGGCGACGATGACGACCAACCGGTCGCGGTCGTTCTCCATCCGGGCCAGCAGGGTGTCGATGGCGACCAACCCGAAGTCGTTCTTGGCGCCGGTGGACACCAGGGCGTAGGCCTCGTCGAGGAACAGCACGCCGTCCAGGGCGCTGTCGATGATGGCGTTGGTCTTGGCCTCGGTCTCGCCGATGTGCTGTCCGATCAGGTCGGCACGGTGCACCTCGCGGACGGTCTCCTTCTTCAGAAGTCCCAGGCCGCAGTAGATCTTTGCCACCACCCGGGCAATCGTGGTCTTACCGGTTCCGGGTGGGCCGGCGAAGACCAGGTGGTTGGTGCGCTGGGCGACGGCCAGCCCACGCTCCTGACGCCGGATCGACATGGCGACCGAGCTCTTCAGCCGGGCCACCTGGTATTTGACCTCTTCCAGCCCGATGAACTCGGCGAGTTCGGCTTCGGCCTCGATCAGCAGGTGGGCCTTGCGCTCCTTGGCTCCGGGATCGACGAAGTCGGATTCTCCGGGTTCGGTGTCCGGATCCCACGGGTTGCTGCGCGCCTCGATGCGCGCGGCAGTGGTGGTTTCCAGTCCGAAAGACTTGTCCAGCAACGCTTCTTCGATACCGGCGTGCTCCGGGTTGGCCGCGTAGAGTTCGGCGAGCACGTCCTCGGACTCGTCGTCCTCGCCCTGCGCGCGCAGGCACAGCCCCTTGACGAGGCCGCCGTCGACGGCGGCCACCGGGACCGGCCCGGCGGGATTCTCCAGGTGCGACAGCGCCGGGGCGTACATGCCCAGGTGGGCCAGAGCGACACCGAGGGTGACCCGGGAGGCGTGGGCGTAGTGCTCGTCGAGCTTGGGATCGTTGACGATCGGGGTCAGCAGGCGGACGACATCCGACCAGCGTCGGCTGCGGTGATACAGCGCGACCCGCAGCCAGCGGGCCTGCAGCCAGGCGGGCCGGCGGGTGATCAGATCCTCGACCAGCCGGTCGGCGGCGGCGAAGTCGCCGTTGTCGCCGAGCGTGGCGGCATAGGCCAGCGCGATATCGTCGCGGCCGGTGGCACGGAACTGCAGGTACAGCCCGGTGTCGTAGACGAACCCCAGATCATCGGGGCCGAGGTCGACCTCGCGGGCCAGAGTGCCGAAGGTGCCCAGGGTGCCCCAGATCGTCCCGATGACCCGGCCGGCGTTGTCGCCGGTGCCCTCGCCTGCGGCGGCGAGCCCGATCCAGGCGTCGCACTGCTCTCGGGCGATACGGGTCAGTTCGGTGAATCCCGAGCGGGCCGCGGCGAGGTCGGCGGGACGCCGTCGGTCGTTGACCGACAAGCCCAGCGAGCGGCAACAGGTGGCGAACCTGTTCACGACGTCGCGGTCGACGCGTATCCCCCCGGCGCTCGAGACGAGCGAGTTACTGACCGTATCCATATGTTCGTCGCAACGGAGCTGCTCGCCCCCCTGCCGTCTCCTTAAGTATGCCTAGGCTAACTCCGCAGAAGTTAGCATTGCATTAACTAACCTGTCGAGACGTCCGCCCCCGCCTTCGCGGTGAGGACGATCACCACTGCGCGGAAGGGCGACAGCGAAGAGTCGCAGCGTACGGCGAGATAGCTGTACTGGGCCGATGCCGACGGCAGCAAACGGCGCGAACGGTAACTCAGACCAGCGGTCGACCGGTGCGAATGCGCCAGTCCAGATCCTTGAGCAACACATTGAACGGGAATTGCCGCACCGCGCTGGGCGCGATGTTGTTGGCCAGCCGCAGCACACCCATCAGACGGTCGAACCGGCGCTGACGCTGCGGATCCCATGGCAGGCGCATCTCGTCGCGGAAGCGCTGGGGCAGGAAGCCGGTGGTGATCAGCCCCGCCCAGTCCTCGGCCAACTGTTGCAGCCGGCCCGGCAGCCGCACGCCGCGCAGCCGGCCCACCGCGATCGGGTAGAGGAATTCGCGCGCGGTGTCGTCGATGTGGATCTGGTCCAGCTGCTCTTCCCAGTATTTGTCGAACGCGGCCCGGTCGGCCGGCCACATCTCGGGGGTGACCTGCAGGGTGGTGGCCAGCGTGATGCCGTCGCGGTAGTGCTGGTCGGCGGTCTCGTCGTCGATCTCGCCGACGAAGATCCGTCGGATGTCGACCGATCCCTTGTACAGGCAGGCCGCCACCCAGAGCTGCAGGTCCTTGTCGAAGGCGTTGTACTTGACCGGACTCTGCTCGGTCGAGTGCACCTGGGCGTGTGCCTTGTTGACCGCCCGCCGGAAGGCGGCCTTCTGTTCGTCGGTTCCCCGCCCGGCGACCGCCAGGTAGGTGAACGTGGTGCGGGCGCGCTTGACCGGGTGGCGGTCGATGCGGCCGCTTTCGACCTTGCTCTCGATGACGCCGTAGGCGACCCCGGGGCGGCCGAGCTGCATCACCACATTGGCCGGCCCGGCGAGCAGTGCCACGCCCATCAGACCGTCGGCAACGGAGGCGCCCCGGCGGCGCCGACGCCGTTGCGCAGGCACCGGTGCACAGGTGGTGTCGTTGATGGCCCGTTCGACGATCGCCATTGATTGCCCCTAGGAAAGTGAGAACAACTGTTTCCTGATATTGGTGGTCAATATTGCACCGCGGTTTCGACGGGTGTCAAGATGGGCCCATGTCCCAGGTCCGGCCCTATCGAGGCGTCGCGGCACCACAGCGGCAGGCCGATCGTCGCCGTCGGTTCCTGGCCGCCGGATTGGACCTGCTCGGCGGCGACGACGACCTGACGGTCCGGGCGATCTGCCGGCAGGCGGGGGTCGCGACCCGGCACTTCTACGAGGCCTTCGCCGACAAGGACCAGTTCGTGGCGGATGTATTCGACTCGGTGGTCGGCGAGATAGCCGCCACCACCCAGGCCGCGGTGGCCGCCGTGGCACCCGCCGCGCAGAACCGGGCCGGTATCACCAATCTGGTCCAGATCATCGGCGAGGACGCCCGCGTCGGCAGGTTGTTGTTCGACGCCACGCTGACCAATGCCGTGCTGATCCGCAAGCGCGCCGAACTGGGTGGCTTTTTCGCCGTGCTGGCCGCACAGCACGCCCACGAGGTGTTGCCGGACGCCGGCACCGAACAGGTCGCCGCCATCGCGCACTTCGTGGTCGGCGGGGTGAGCCAGACCATCAACGCCTGGCTGGGCGGGGCGATCGACCTGTCGCGCACGGACCTGATCGATCTGCTGACGCTGATGCTGGACAGCTTCCCCGACCCGCGCCGGGGCTAGACTGCCGCGCGCGGCTTCCTGTCGGCCGCCGTCCTGGGCACCGTGGTGGTATCCGCGTCGGTGAATTCCTTGATCCAGCAAGCGAATTCGAGTGTGATGCCATCGGGATCCTGGAAATAGAAGGACCGCACATAGACGCCGGGATGCAGGGTTTTGGAGGCCTGCCATTCACTGTCGTCGTGGTTGAGCACCGGTCCGACCCGCACTCCCTTGGCCTTGAGCTTCTCGCGGTACTCGTCGAACTTCTCGGCGGGCACGTGGAAGGCCAGGTGGTTCATGGTGGACACCGCGCTGGTGATCTCCCCGAGACCCGGAAGGGCGATGGGCGCGGAGACACCGGGGACGCCGTCGGGGGCATCGGTGAACCAGAAGAACGCCACACAGTCACCGTTGCCGGCGTCGAAGAAGAAATGCTGCCCCATCCCACCGGGCAGGTCCAGCGATTTGATCAACGGCATACCGAGTACGCCGGAGTAGAAGTCCACCGTGCGCTGCATGTCCGAACACACCAGCGCGACATGGTTGATACCGCCCAGGGTGAACTCCGAATTCGGATTGTCGGGCTTGATCATGTGGCCCTCCCGGGGTGAGCGCGACGACGGGGACGAAACCTGCACCGCTGGCGCAGACTCGAATCTGAATCTAACATCAGATTCAGATTCGATCAACGAGACGCAGAGGGGCGGGCCGCGTGACCGCACGAGTCGAGCTACCCACCGTGCGTGGTCGCCAGACCCAGGCCGCCATCGACGCCGCCGCACGAATCGTGGTGGCGCGCAAGGGCATCCTGGCGACCACCATCGCCGATATCGCGGCCGAGGCCGGTCGCTCCACGGCGTCGTTCTACAACTATTACGACTCCAAGGAGGCGATGGTCCGCGAATGGGCGGTCCGCTTCCGGGACGAGGCGCGCGAGCGCGCCCGGGCAGCGGCCGAACCCGGACTCGACGATGCCGCCCGCGCCCATGCCGCGGCCGCCGCGCACTGGAACACCTATCGGCACCGCCTCGCCGAGATCATCGCCGTCTCCCAGCTCGCAATGGTCAACGAGGATTTCGCGCAGTACTGGTCCGAAATCTGCGAACTGCCCATCACCCTGATCACCGGCATGGTGAAAATGGCTCAGCAGCAGGGCTTCTGCAAAGGCGATGACGCACATCTGATCGCTGTCGCGTTGGTGTCCATGCTCAACCAGTTCTGCTACACCCAGTTGTCGGGCACCGGGGCGCAGACCGCCGATGACGAGAAGTGCATCGCCACCCTGGCCGCCATCTTCCACCGGACCATCTATCACGAGGGGACACCGCAGCCATGACCTCCAAGAGCGCGCCGCCCGGGGTGATCCGGGAGTTCGTTGCGATGGACTCCCCCACGGCCCGGCGCGCAGGTGCCGGCGGGCATCCCTGCCAGGGGCTGTATCACCGCGGGGTCGGGCGCAAACCGAAGATCGCGGTGATCGCCACGCACTATCAGATCGATTTCTCCGAACATTATCTCGCCGATTATCTGGCCACCCGCGGTATCGGCTTCCTGGGCTGGAACACCCGTTTCCGGGGGTTCGAGAGCAGCTTCCTGCTCGACCACGCCCTGGTCGACATCGGCGTCGGCGTGCGCTGGTTGCGCGAGGTCCAGAACATCGAAACCGTGGTGCTACTCGGCAATTCCGGTGGCGGGTCACTGATGTCGGCCTATCAGGCCCAGGCACGCCATCACCACGTCACACCGCTGGACGGCATGCGCCCGGCCGTCGGCCTGACGGATCTGCTGCCCGCCGACGGCTATGTGGCCAGCGCGGCGCACCCGGGCCGGCCGGAGGTACTGACCGCCTGGATGGACCCCGCCGTCGTCGACGAGAACGACGCGGTGGCAACCGATCCCGCGCTCGATCTGTTCGACAAGGGCAACGGCCCGCCGTACTCGCCGGACTTCGTGCAGCGCTACCGCGCCGCGCAGGTCGCCCGCAACGAGGCCATCACCGACTGGGCCGAGGCCGAACTGAAAAGAGTGCAGAAGGCCGGGTATTCGGATCGTCCGTTCGCGGTCCTGCGCACCTGGGCCGACCCCCGCATGGTCGATCCTGCCCTGGAGCCCACCAACCGTCAGCCCAACCTCTGCTACGCCGGGCCGCCGGTGAAGGCCAACCGGTCGGCGCGCGGTATCGCCGCGGCCTGCACGCTGCGCAACTGGATCGGGATGTGGAGTCTGCGGCACGCCCAGACCCGCGCCGAGCCGCACCTGGCCCTCATCGACTGCCCGGCGCTGGTCATCAACGCCCACCAGGACACCGGCGTCTTCCCATCCGACGCCCAGCGCATCCACGATGCGCTGGCCTCGACCGACAAGGGCCTGGTGTCGATCGACACCGATCACTACTTCACCACGCCCGGCGCCCGTAGCGAGCAGGCCGATACCATTGCCCAGTGGATAGCCAAGCGCTGGAGGTAAAGGTCCTGGCCCATTTCACTCCCGGTGAGAAGGTGCTCAACATCGTTGCCCCGGAAGCGGATTGGCTGAAGATCCGGTGGTGCGCCGAGGATGACGACCAGACCTTCTATCGCGAGTTGCCCGACGCCCAGGTGATTTGGCATGTGCTGCGCCCGTTGTCGGGCGCGGACCTGGAGCGGGCAACGAACTGCACGCTGGTGCACAAGCTGGGCGCGGGGGTCAACACCATCGACGTGGCCACCGCCACGGCTCGCGGTATCGCGGTGGCCAACATGCCCGGGGCGAATGCGCCGTCGGTGGCCGAGGGCACCGTGTTGTTGATGCTGGCCGCGCTGCGCCGGTTGCCCGCGCTGGACCGTGCCACCCGGACCGGCACGGGCTGGCCATCGGACCCCAGCCTGGGTGAGACGGTCCGCGACGTCGGTGGCTGCACCGTCGGACTCGTCGGGTACGGCAACATCGCCAAGCAGGTCGAACGCGTCGTCATCGCGATGGGCACCCCGCCCGAGAAGGTGCTGCACACCAGCACCCGCGACGACGGCCACCCGGGCTGGCGGCCGCTGCCCGCGCTGCTGGCCGCCAGTGACATCGTGTCGCTGCACCTACCGCTCACCGAGGCCACCCGCCACCTGCTGGACCGCGACGCCCTGGCGCTGATGAAGCCCGATGCGGTGCTGATCAACACCGCGCGCGGCCCGATCGTCGACGAGCAGGCCCTGGCCGAGGCACTGCGCGGCGGGCGGATGGCCGCCGCCGGTCTCGACGTGTTCTCGGTGGAACCGGTCGAGTCCGACAATCCGCTGCTGGACCTGGACAACGTGGTGTTGAGCCCGCATGTGACCTGGTACACGGCCGACACCATGCGCCGCTACCTGGAGTTTGCCCTGGGCAACTGCCGACGGATCCGCGACGGTCTGCCCCTCGCCAACGTGGTGAACCAAGTGAACTAGGGGCGGGGGGGTGACAGCCATCACCCCGGGGGTACCCTCGGATACCAACCGACCGGTTATTAGGGAAGTTGCCCCCATGGAGGTTAAGCGTGCCCATCGCGATCAACTCTGAACACAACGACCTGGCCGATTCGGTCCGGTCCCTGGTGGCCAAGGTGGCCCCGTCCGAGGTCCTGCACGAGGCGCTGGAGACGCCGATCTCCAATCCGCCGCCCTACTGGCGGGCCGCCGCCGAGCAGGGCCTGCAGGGTGTGCACCTGTCCGAGAAGGTCGACGGACAGGGCTTCGGCATCCTGGAGCTGGCCATCACGCTCGCCGAGTTCGGCTACGGGGCGGTGCCCGGCCCGTTCGTGCCGTCCGCGATCGCCAGTGCGCTGATCGCCGCCCACGATGCCGAATCGCCGCTGCTGACCGGCCTGGCCTCGGGGGAGACCATCGCCGCCTACGCCATCGATTCGAGCCTGACCGCCACCCGTCAGGGTGAGCAGTTGGTCATCCGCGGCGAGGTGCGGGCCGTCCCGGCCGCCGCGCAGGCGTCGTTGCTGGTGCTGCCGGTGTCGATCGACAGCAGCGAGGAATGGGTCGTCCTGGACGCCGACGCGCTCGAGATCGAGGAGACCAAGAGCCTCGACCCGCTGCGTCCGGTGGCCCATGTCCGGGTCAACGCCGTCGAGATCGCCGGTGACCGGGTGCTGTCCAATCTCACCCGCGCGCACGCCCGGGCGTTGATCTCGACGCTGCTGTCGGCCGAATGTGTGGGCGTGGCGCGCTGGGCCACCGACACCGCCACCGAGTACGCCAAGATCCGCGAGCAGTTCGGTCGTCCCATCGGGCAGTTCCAGGCCATCAAGCACAAGTGCGCGGGCATGATCGCCGAGACAGAGCGGGCCACCGCGGCGGTGTGGGATGCCGCCCGGGCTCTCGACGAATTCCACGGTGGCGGTGAGGATTCGAAGTACGAGTTCGCCGCCGCAGTGGCCGGCACACTGGCCCCGGTCGCGGTGCAGCACACCGCCCAGGAGTGCATCCAGGTGCACGGCGGTATCGGCTTCACCTGGGAGCACGATACGAACGTCTACTATCGCCGGGCGCTGGTGCTGGCCGCGAGCTTCGGCCGGGCCGCCGATTACCCGCAGCAGGTCGTGGATACCTCCACCAGTGGCGGACTACGCAAGCTGGATATCGACCTGGATCCCGACACCGAGAAGCTGCGCGCGGAGATCCGCGCAGAGGTGGCCGCGCTCAAGGAGATTCCGCGCGAGGAGCGCAACACCGCGATCGCCGAGGGCGGCTGGGTGCAACCGCACCTGCCCAAGCCGTGGGGCCGCGACGCCGCGCCGATCGAGCAGATCATCATCGCGCAGGAGTTCTCCACCGGCCGGGTAGCCCGCCCGCAGATGGGCATCGCGGCCTGGATCATCCCGTCCATCGTCGCCTACGGCACCGACGAACAGCAGCAGCAGTTCCTGCCGCCCACGTTCCGCGGCGAGATGATCTGGTGCCAGCTGTTTTCCGAGCCGGGTGCCGGTTCGGACCTGGCCAGCCTGACCACCAAGGCCACCAAGGTCGACGGCGGTTGGCGCATCACCGGCCAGAAGATCTGGACCACCGGCGCGCAGTTCTCCCAGTGGGGCGCGTTGCTGGCGCGGACCAACGCGGACGCTCCGAAGCACAACGGCATCACCTACTTCCTGCTGGACATGAAGTCCGAGGGTGTGGAGGTGAAGCCGCTGCGCGAGCTGACCGGTGACGCGATGTTCAACACGGTGTTCATCGACGACGTCTTCGTCCCGGATTCGATGGTGCTCGGTGAGGTGGACCGCGGCTGGGAGGTCAGCCGCAATACGCTGACCAACGAGCGCGTCTCCATCGGCAGTGCCGAACCGCCGTTCCTGGCCAGCCTGGACCAGTTCGTGGAGTTCGTCCGCGACGGGCAGTTCGACCAGATCGAGCAGAACCACGCGGGCAAGTTGATCGCCGAGGGGTACGCCGCCAAGGTGCTCAACCTGCGCTCGACGCTGCTGACGTTGGCCGGTGGCGACCCGATGCCCGCGGCCGCGATCTCCAAGCTGCTGTCGATGAAGACCGGGCAGGGCTACGCCGAGTTCGGCGTGTCCTCGTTCGGCACCGACGGCGCGCTCGGCGACAAGGAGCAGGAGCCGGGCAAGTGGTCGGAGCGGCTGCTGTTCAGCCGGGCCACCACGATCTACGGCGGCACCAGCGAGGTGCAGCTCAACATCATCGCCGAGCGCCTGCTCGGCCTGCCCCGCGACCCGTAAGCGGTCACCTTTCACTCGCGAGCAGGCGCAAAACTGCCCCATTTCACCTGAAATGGGGCAGTTTTGCGTTCCCCCGCAAGCGGGAGGTGCCCCCAGTTCGCCAGGTGACCGCTACGGCAGGATCGCGTCGACGTAGCCACCGTCGACCCGCAACGCACCGCCGGTGGTCGCCGAGGCCAGCGGCGAGGACAGATACACCACCATATTGGCGATCTCCTCGGGCTCGATGAGCCGCTGGATCAGCGATTGCGGGCGGTGCAGTCGCATGAACTCGCGCTGCGCCTGCTCCCAGGGCAGCTCCTTGTCCACCAGCTGATAGACGAAGTCCTCCACGCCGGCGGTATGTGTCGGTCCGGCGATCACCGAGTTCACCGTGACCCCGGTACCCGCCGCGTCTTTGGCGAACCCGCGGGTCACCGCGAGCAGCGCGGTCTTGGACACGCCGTAGTGGATCATCTCTGCGGGAGTCACGATCGCCGAGTCGCTGGCGATCTGAAGCGCACGGCCCCAACCCTTTTCGATCATGTTCGGCAGATAGGCGCGGATCAACCGGACCGCGGAGAGGACGTTGACGTCGAAGTAGGTGCGCCACTGCTCGTCGGTGACCTCGCGGGCCGGGACAGCCTCGAAGATGCCCAGATTGTTGACCAGCACATCCACATCGGGGAACTCGGCCACCAGCGCGGCGGCCCCGTCGGCGTCGGCCACGTCACCGGCGAAGCCGACCGCGTCGCCCCCGACGGCGGCGACGGCCTCGTCGACGCGGGCCTGCGTGCGGCCGTTGACGATGACGCGCGCCCCGGCGCCGGCCAGGCCCTTTGCGATGGACAGACCGATGCCCTGGGTGGAGCCGGTGACGAGTGCGGTTTTACCGGAGAGGTCGATATTCACGAAGAGGTATTACCACCGCGCGCCCCGAGGTATTCCTGCCCGGTGAGCGTGCGTGAACTCGAGCCAGCAGGCGGCGTGTCCGCCGCGGACCCGCACGCTCGCCGAGGAGGGCAGGTGCGGGTCAGTCGATCTTCATCTCGCGCAGTTCGCGCTTGAGGATCTTGCCGGTGGGGTTGCGCGGCAACTCCTCGATGAAGACCACCTCGCGCGGCACCTTGTAGCGCGCGAGGTTGTCACGCACATACGCCTTGATGGTGTCCTCGTCGACCGAGGAACCCTCCACCCGGACGACGAAGCAGCGCAGCCGGTGGCCCCACTCCTTGTCTTCCACACCCAGTGCGGTCGCCTCGACGACCTCGGGGTGCCCGCTGACCAGATCCTCGATCTCGGCGGGGAACACGTTCTCCCCGCCGGAGACGATCATCTCGTCGTCGCGGCCGCTGACGTAGAGCAGATCGTCTTCGTCGAAGTAGCCGACATCACCCGAGGACAGCAGTCCGTCGATGATCTGCTTGCCGCCACCGCCGGTGTAGCCCTGGAACGGGAAGAAGTTGCCGACGAAGATCCGCCCCACCTCGCCCTGGGGCAGGTCGTTGCCGTTGTCGTCGAGAATGCGGACCTTCATCCCCTTGACCACCGGGCCGACGGTTGCCGGATTCTTCGAAAGATGTTGCGGCCCAGCAATGGTGGCGAAGGCCACCTCGGTGGAGCCGTACAGGTTGTAGATCACCGGTCCCAGATCCTTCATGGCCCTGGTGGCCAGCTCGGCGCCCAGCTGCGAGCCGGACACGAACACGATGCGCAGCGAAGACAGATCGGGCTTCGGCGAGGTCTTCTCCAGCTCGTCGAGCATGCGGGACAACATCACCGGGACGACGACGATCGCGGTCGCCTTGTGCTTCTCGATATCGGCGAGCACCGTCGCCGGCTTGAAACGCCGGCGCAGCACCAGCGTGGTGCCCAGCATCATGGCGATCGTCGAGTGCAGGAAGCCCAGCGCGTGGAACATCGGCGCGGGCAGCGAGGTGACCTCGTTGGACTTGAACGGCACCGCGGACAGCACGCCACCGATCGGCGCGAGCGACGGTGGCGCACTGCGGTTGGCGCCCTTCGGGGTGCCGGTGGTGCCACTGGTCAGGATGATGATGGACGACTTCTTGGTGGCCGCGGGCGGCGGCGCGGACCCGTTCTTGGCGACGAGTTCTTCGAGCGTCTCGTCGGTGCTGCCGGAGGGCTCATCCTTGTCCGGGTTGACGCCGAGCGCGCGCAGCTTGCCCAGCTCGGGCTCGGCCTGCGCGACGGCGGCGGTGTACTCATCGTCGTGGATGATGATCCGGCTGCCCTCGCGCTCGGAGACCTCCTTGATCTGCGGCCCGGAGAACTCACTGTTGAGCAGGATGATGCGGGCGCCGATCTTCGCGGTGGCGTACACCGCGACGAGGAACCACCGGTGATTGCGGGCCAGGATCGCCACGCCGTCGCCACCGGTGATCCCGCGCGCCAACAACGCGTTGGCCACACCGTTGACGGCCTCGTCGAGTTCCTTGAAGGTCATCGTCCCGAAATCGTCGATCACCGCGTTGCGATTCGGATAGCGCCGGGCGTTGAGCGCCGGGATCATCCCGATCTCGCCCCACTGCTTCATATCGTTGACGAAGGCCGCGATATCCCGCGGCGGCTCCAGCTTGAGTGCGCCGGCCTGGAACATCTTGCGGGCGTAGTGCAGCTCCGCGGACCCCCGATCGAGGTACTTGCCGACCGATTGCTGGATCTTGGCGAGCGGGCTCAGGTTGGCCATGTGTCAACCTTATGTGACGTCGGTCGCTGCGCGGGGTCGAACCTACGATGAGGGAATGGCCGCTCGGGCGCAGGTGGAGATCGCGGGCAAGCAGGTGCCCATCACCAATCCGGACAAGCTGGTCTTCGGCGATCTCGGACTCACCAAGGCAGATCTGTTCGACTACTACACCGCCGTCGCCGACGGCGCCCTGCGCGGTGTGCGCGACCGCCCGATGATCCTGAAACGATTCGTCAAGGGCATCGGCGTGGAGGCCATCTTCCAGAAGCGGGCGCCGGAGAAGCGACCCGATTTCATCGACGTCGCCGAGCTGAGATACGCATCCGGGACCTCGGCCAGGGAGGCGGTGTTCACTGAACCCGCCGGCCTGATCTGGGCGGTCAACCTGGGCTGCGTGGACTTCAACCCGCACCCCGTGCGCTCCGGGGACCTGGACCATCCCGACGAACTGCGGGTCGACCTGGATCCGATGCCCGGGGTGGACTGGCAGCAGATCCTCGATGTCGCCATGGTGGCGCGCGAGGTGCTCGAGGAGTTCGGCCTGACCGCGTGGCCGAAGACCTCGGGGTCGCGCGGCTTCCACATCTATGCCCGCATCCACCCGCACTGGCCGTTCAAGCAGGTCCGGTTGGCCGCCGAGGCGGTCGCCCGCGAGGTCGAGAACCGCACGCCCGACCTGGCGACCGCCCGCTGGTGGAAGGAGGAACGTGGCGCGCGCGTCTTCGTGGACTTCAACCAGAACGCCAAGGACCGCACGGTGGCCTCCGCCTATTCGGTGCGGGCCACCCCGGACGCCCGGGTGTCGACGCCGCTGAACTGGGACGAGGTCCCCGGATGCCGACCAGAGGCCTTCACGGTGGCGACGGTGCCTGCGCGATTCGCCGCAATCGGCGATCCGTGGGAGGCGATGGACGATCACCCCGGCGCGCTGGACGGCTTGCTGGAGTTGGCCGAGCAACTCGGGCCGGCCGAGAAGCCGCCGAAAGGTAAGGGCCGGCGGGTGTCGACCATGCCGCTGATCGAGGTGGCCCGGACCAAGACCCGCGATGAGGCAATCGCGGCCCTGGACGTGTGGCGCGGACGCCATCCCGAGGCGGCTCGACGCCTCGAACCCGTCGACGTGTTGGTCGACGGCATGCGGGGCCCGAGTTCGATCTGGTACCGCGTACGGGTCAACCTGCAGCACGTGCCGGAGGATCAGCGGCCGGCCCAGGAGGACCTGATCGCGGATTACTCGCCGTGGGACGGATATTCGGGCGCGCAGTGGCAGCGCTGACCGAACGAAACCGGGCTACTCGGCGGTAACGTGTACCCGCCCGGCCGCCGCCCGAAACAGCTTATCGAAAAGCGCTGCGGCACAACGGCTTACGTTTTGCTCAGCGAACCCTTACCCGTCTCTCAGACTATCTTCTTAGCAAAGTCTCAATCACTACTCCCAAGTACCTTAGAGTCGGCCGATAACTTCGGAGGCAGTTGAGATCCACGAAGGGAGGCAGGACATGACAATCGCATTTCGGTATGGCAATCCCGCGGTCCAGTGCGACGGTGCCGAGCTGCGCGCACAGTGCCGCCATCTCGCCTTGGTGGTGACCGTGTCCGGGGTGATCGACGATGACAACGTCGACCGCCTCACCGAGCAGGTCCGTCGTCTGGTTCTGGCCGAGAAGCCGTTCGTCCTCGACCTCGCCGACGTGACCTTCCTGTCCGCACGCGGTGTTTCACTGCTCTACGCACTCGATGACGAATGCGATATGGCCGGGGTGGAATGGGCGCTGGTCGCCGGCACCCCCGTCCTCGACGTCCTGCACATGCTCGACGACGCGTTCCCCATCACGGTCTCCGTCCCGGAGGCGCTGCACCACTTCGCCGAAGGCACCCTCGCCCGGCGTCGCCTGCTCCCCCTCCTGCACAAGACCGCATAGAAAGGCGGGACGACATGTTGCTCGACGTTCGCTGGTTGACCGCCCTGATCGGTCGGCACCGCAAGCCGGCCCACTAGGGCCCCATCCCGACGACGAAGAGGCCTCCCACCACCCGGTGGGAGGCCTCTTCATTTCGCGTGCGAGGACGGGCCGCCCGGTCAGACCGCCGCCCCACCACCGTCGGCGTGCAGCGTCGCCCCGGTGATGAAACTCGAGGCGGGCGAGGCCAGGAACAGCACGGCCTGCGCGATCTCCGACGGTGCCGCGGTGCGACCCAGCGGCAGGGCCCGGCCGAGTTCGGCATTGGTGTCACCCCACTCGGCGTAGACGCCCTCGGTGTCGGTCGGGCCGGGCGCCACCGTGTTCACCCGCACCCCGCGCGGCCCGAACTCGGCGGCCCATGTTCTGGTCAACGACTCGACGGCGGCCTTGGACGCGCTGTACACCGACGCGCCGGGCACTCCCTTGGACGCCACCAGCGAGGTGACATTGATGATGCTGCCCGTGCCGCGCTCCAGCATCCCCGGTACCAGCCCGGCCACCAGGAAGTACAGTCCCCGGACGTTGGTGTCGAAGGTCGACTCGAACGAGGCCACATCCTGGTCGACGGTGGCCGCCCCCGGGAAGCGCGCGGCGTTGTTCACCAGGATGTCGACCCGTCCGGCCGCGCGGATCAGCCCGTCCACCGACGCCTGGTCCCCCATGTCGGCCCGGATGAACCGGGCGTCACCCGCGATGTCCGCGGCAGCGGCCTCGCCTCGCGCCCGGTCACGCCCGGCGATCAGCACGGTGGCGCCGGCCGCGGCCAGCAGCCGCGCCGAGGCCAGACCGATCCCGGCGGTACCACCGGTGACCAGCGCGGTGCTATCTACCAGATTCGTTGTCATACAACCTCTTTCCATCGGCGCTCACGCGGAGCGCTGTTCTTCGTCACCGGCCATGTCGCGGTGCGGGGCACGGTGGGCCAACGCGGTGCGCAGTTGCGTCCGGGCACGGAACACCCGCGACATCACGGTGCCGGCCGGGGTGCCCATCATCACGGCGGTCTCGGCGTAGGTCAGGCCCTCGACATCGGCCCAGTACAGCGCGGTCCGAAAGCCCTCGGGCAGCCGGTCGAAGGCGGCCTTGAACTGCGCGTCGGGCACGGTGTCCAGCACGGTGGACTCCGCCGACCGCACGTGCAGGGCGCCGGGCGCGGCGGACACATCCATCTCGGCGATCCAGTCCACCGCGTACTCGGTGGGGCGCCGCTGCTTCATGCGATGTCCACTGATCCACCGGTTGTGCATGATGCGGAACAACCAGGCGTTGAGATTGGACCCCGGTTCGAACCGGCGAAAGCCCATGAAGGCGTGCATCAGGGCGTCCTGGAGCAGGTCCTCGGCATCGGCATCGCTACGGGTCAGCCTGCGGGCACCGCGCAACAGCACCGGGCGCAACACCTGGACATCGCGCTCGAATCGTGCGGACAGTTCGGCGTCGGTCTCACCGGTCGGTTTGAAGTCTGGGTCGCTCACCGCATCGGCGCACACGCCGTCCTCCTGGGCAGGTCTGGTTTCTCTCGATTCCAGACTCGGCCCCGGCAGCGGAAACGGGACCCTTGGAAGTCCGTAGTCCCGCAGTCCCTTCGTCCCGTAGTCCCGTGGTCCCGGCGTCCACCCGACCACGGGTCTGCGGATCAGCCCTTGAAGTAGACGATCTGGTGGCTGGTGGCCAACAGCGCGCCGCCGGCACCCCAGATCTGTGCGGTCTGGTCGAAATGGCCGGCTGCGAACTGCTGCCCACGTGCCCTGGCCAACAGGTATTCCGCACCCTGGGCGGCAAGGTCCGCGGGGGCGGCGTGGAAGTACACCGTGATCGACACGGTGCCGGCCGGCGTGAGCTGCGCCCGGCGCAGGAACACCCGCGGATAGAAGATGTCGCACACGGCGGCCAGGGACGGAAAGTCGACGGGCCGAAGTGGATTGTCGCGTACCCAGAGCAGGGTCTCCGACGAGGCGGCGGGGCCGTCGTCAGGGTCGGGCAACCCACCGGCGACGTAACGCATGTCGTAGTTGCGCATCCAGGTGGGCCCACCGTCGGACTCGGGCAGTTCGGTCGGCGACGGCACCTGCGGACGCGGATACTCGGTGTCGGTCCAGGTGTCACGGCGGATGCCGAAGACCGCCGTCGCGGTGGTCCTGGTCTCCCCACCCTGGCTCAGTTCGACGATCCAGTGCTGATTGGTGCGATTGGTGCGTACCGCGCGGGCCCGGATGTCGAACTCCCCGTCGACGATCGGCGCCAGATAGTTCACCGTCACGGCCAGCGGCAGGCCGTGCACGTCGGGCTGCCGCTCGACGGCATGCACCAGTACCGCCGCGGTGATTCCGCCGAACGGACCGACCATGTTGGCCCATTCCGGGACGGTCCGTCCGCGCATCGACCCGTCGGCGGTGGTCTCGAGGGCAATCCCGTCGTCGAATACGGTCATCGGTACTCCTGTGTCGAGTTCTGTTGGGCGATGGCGGAATCGACGAGTGTCTGCAGCACGTCGTCGGGGCGGACATCGTTGAGCCACATCGACGGGGCATCGGTGCGGTTGAGCATCGCCGCCCCGTGCAGTGCGGTGGACAGCGCGGCGGCGATCCGGGCCGCACGCGGATGGGCGCCCGTATCCACCTGGCAGGCGGCCAGCGCCCGGGTGAGTACCCCGAGCGCCTCCCGGGCCGCCGGTGTCGGGCCGACGGTCTCGGTCATCAATGCGTACCGCGCCGGGTGTTGCTGGGCGAAAGCCAGGTAGGCGCGGCATCCGCACAGCAGCCGTTCGCGTGCAGCGGCCTGGGGGTCCGCGGCGGCCCTGATATCGGCAACCACCTGTTGCCAACCCTGTTCGGCGAGGGCGACCAGGATGGCTTCACGGTCGGCGAAGTGCGCATAGATCGCCGGAGCGGAAATTCCTGCCGCACCGGCAATCTGGCGCAGTGTCAGATCGGATCGCCGACCGGTCGCGTCCAGCAGTTCGGCGGCGGCGGCCAGGATCTCGGCCCGCAGCAGGTTACCGCTACCCCGGGCATTGCGCTTACGCGCGCGGACCTCCACACACGCTGACTTTACACACGTAAATTAACAGGCGTTGAGCCGGGGGTCAGGATTGCTTGAAACGCCCGGCGAACCCACGTAGCGGCAGGTCGGCGCTGGTGCGCAGCCCCGGCGGCGCCGCCACCACCGACCGGATTGCGTTCAATGCCGGCAGTCCGGTCACGGTCATCCCGATCGAGGCGAATGCGCTGGGATCGGACAGGTCGACGCCGGGCTTGGGGAAGATCATGTGCTTGTTGTACACACACGGATCACCCTTGATCTGGGTGATGTAGCAGCCCTTGATATCCCAGCTCGGATCGGTGTGCGGGGTCATCTGCCACTCCAGGTGGGTCTCCACCCGCGCCACACCGTCGACCAGTCCCTGGTATTTGATGTAGTTTCCGCCCAGCGAACCCTTGGGCAGCACATACCAACCGAGGTCGACATCCTTGGTGCAGGCGCCGAGTTCATAACTGAAGGTCACCTCGTCGAGTTCGAGGCCGAAGCAGTCGGCCATCAGCCGCACACTGTCGGCGAACACCTCGGTGTACTTGCGCAGCTTGCCCGGAATGCTCGGGTCGTCGACGGGCATGCCGTAGCCGACCTCGATCCAGGTGTCCCTGCTGTGGTGACAGGACACGTCCACCGACTCGATGGTGGTGACGTTCTCGATCTCGGCGACATCGGCCGAACACACCACCCCGAGAATCTGGTTCAGCCCGGGATTCATCCCGGTGCCGTAGAAGGTCGATCCGCCGCGCTCACACGCCTCGGCCAACAGCTCTGACACCGGCCGCCCGGACGGGTGCGGGTGGTTGGTGTCGCGGTGCCACCCGGTGATCCAGTCCGCGGTGGTGACGATGTTGATGCCCGCCTCGAGCACCCGGACGTACAGGTCCTCGTCGGGGAACACCCCATGGAAGGTGAGCACATCGGGCTTGGCGGCGATGATCTCCTCGACGGTGCCGGTGGCGGTCACTCCGTTGGGCGGCAGGCCGACGATCTCACCGGCGTCGCGGCCGATCTTCTCCGGTGTGTAACAGTGCAATCCGACCAATTCGAGGTCCGGGTGGGCGGCGATGCGCTTGATCATCTCGGTGCCGAGGTTGCCGGTGGCGACCTGGAAGACGCGGATCGTTTCGGTCATAAGGTGTCTGCTTTCTCGATGCGGGCAAGGTCGGCAGCCGAGCCGCCGCGGCCGTCGGGATAGAACTGCATGGCCCACTTGCGGATTGCCGTGAAGCCCTCGAACTCGGTCGTCGCCAGCGCCGGCGGGTCCGAATACCGTTGATGGCGCCAGATGTCGATGTCCTGGGCGAACTGCCGGATCACCTCGTCACCGAACATCCGCGCCTTGTCCTCGGCGCGCTGGTCATCGCGCCCCGGTGTGCGCCCGATGTAGACCATGAAGCGCACGTCGGAGGTGCGGTCGTCGACCGGGGTGACCGCGGAGATGGTGCGATTGTCGACCATTCCCCAGCTCTTGGTGACGGCGATGCCCAGGCCGCCGTTGATGGCCTCCACACCGCTGTTCACGTCCTCGATCTTCTGCCCGTCGTCGCCCTCGAAGGTGATGGTGAAATCCACGTAGGACACCGGCTCGGCGAAATCGTGCCGGGTGAACACCGGCACGATCGGCGTCTTGTGCACGAACTTGAAATGCGCGAAATCCACCCCGTTCTCCAGCACGTACTGCGGATGGATCTCCAGGCTCTGCCGGAAGAGCCGCTGCTGCGGGTAGTAGTCCGCCTCGGTGCGGTCGCCGAAGTCGGCGAAGATGTCCGGCGCGTCGAAGAACGGCTCGCGGCCCTCCACGTCGTGCCAGATGTACACCGAGGCATTGCGTTCCACCACGGGATGGGTGCGCATACGCCGGCCGCGGTTGGGGCGGTCCTGGTATGGGATACAGACATTGCGGCCCTCGTGATTCCACTGCCAACCGTGGAACGGGCACTCGATGACCTCGCCCTCGACGTGTCCACCGTGACCGAGATGCGCGCCGAGGTGTTCGCAGTAGGCGTCCATCACCGTCAACCGGCCGGATTGCGCTCGCCAGGCGATCATCTCGCGATCGAAGTAGGTCATCCGGTGCACGTCACCGATGCCGATCTCGTCGGACCAGGCCACCTGAAACCAGCCCGTGGGCTTCATCGACAGCGGTGGTTTCGCCATGAACCGAGAATCACAGAGGGTTCTATCAAAGTCAATACTCGAGTAGCATTCCCACCGTGACCGACGCCGCCGAACGCCGCACCAACCGGCGCGGTCAGGCCAGCCGGGAGACCATGCTGGAGGCCGCGCTGCAGGCCCTGGCCTCCGGTGAGCCGGGCTCGGTATCGGGTAATCGGATCGCCAAGGACGCCGGTGCCACCTGGGGCACGGTGAAGTACCAGTTCGGTGATATCGACGGACTGTGGGCGGCGGTGCTGCAGTACACCGCGCAACGCCGCGGCGAGTTGCCCTCCCGGGCGGCTCCGCACGGCACGCTGGCCGAACGCGTCGCCGGCATCCTGGACCTGTTGTACGACGGGTTGACCGCGACCGACTCGCGGGCCATCGAGAATCTGCGCGCAGCACTGCCCCGTGACCGAGCCGAACTGGAGCGGCTCTTCCCGCAGACCGCCGCCGAGTTCGCGTCCTGGCAACTCACCTGGATCGAGTCCTGCCAGAAGGCTTTCGCCGACCTGGAGGTGGATTCGGCGCGGGTGCGCGAGGTCGCGCTGTTCATCCCCGGCGCCATGCGCGGCATCACCTCCGAACGCCAGCTCGGCAGCTACATCGACCTCGACGAGGCGCGCCGGGGACTGTCCAACGCCATCGTCTGCTATCTGCAGACATCCCCGGGTTAGGGACTTCCGGCCCTACCGGAGCGTGCACGGCCCGTCGAGACTGGGTGCATGGCAACCACCGCGCAGCCACTCAGGGTCATCGAGGAGGCCGTCCACCTGGCATGCCGGGCACCGTCGTATCACAACAGCCAACCGTGGCGGTGGGTCGTCACCGCCGACGGTGTGCAGCTGTTCGTCGATACCGACCGCCTGGTCGCCACCGATACCGGGGGACGGCAGGCCGTGATCAGTTGCGGTGCGGCACTTGACCATTTCGTGGTGGCCGTCGCAGCGGCGGGCCTGCGCGCAGATGTGCAGCGCTACCCCGATCCCGACGACCACCTGCACCTGGCGACGGTGACGGTGACACCGGCCGACTCCGACACCGCCGACCGGCGTCGCCGCGCCGACGCCATCCTGGCCCGACGCTCCGACCGCCTGCCGTTGTCTGCGCCGTCGGACCGCGCCACGTTCGACCTCATGGTGCGCGCCTGCCATGACCCAGCGGTGGCCGCCGTCGACGTCATCGACACCGCCGACCGGGCGACGGTCGCCGATGCCGCCCAGCTGACCGAGGCCCTGCGCCTCTACGACAGCGCCTATCACCACGAGATCGAGTGGTGGACATCGCCGTTCGAGGTCAGCGACGGTATCCCGCACAGCGCGCTGGTGTCGGCGGCGGAGGCCGACCGGGTCGACGTCGGCCGGAACTTCCCGGTGACCGCGCACCGGGAGCGGCGCACCCGGATCGCCGAGGACGGAGCGCAATTGGTGGTCATCTCCGCGCCGGATGACACCCGACTGGGCGTGCTGGGCTGTGGGGAGACGCTGTCGGCATTGCTGCTGGACGCCACCATGGCCGGGCTGTCGTCCTGCACGCTGAGCCATCTGACCGAGGTACCGGCCGCCCGCGACATGGTGGGCGCGCTGGTTGGTCGCGCCCATCCCCAGGTCGTGGTGCGGGTGGGCGTCGCCTCCGAGTTGGACGAGATCCCGCCACCGACACCGCGGCGTCCGCTCGCCGACGTGCTGCACGTCAGACTCTGAGCAGCCGCTGCAGCTGTGCCCCGACCACGTCGAGTGGCTGCACACTGCGCTCGGCCCGGCACATGGCCACCGCGCCCTCGACGGCGGCGACGATCAGCGTTGCCAGGTCGGCGGCCCGGGAGTGGTCCATCCCCTCGTCACGCAGCGCTGACGACAACGCCGCCGTCCAGTTGCTGAAGGCGAACACCGCGGCGTCTCGGGCCGCATCATCGCAATCCTGTTGTACCGCAACGGCCAGGACCGGGCATCCGCGCTCGAATCCGTGCTCGGTCAGGGTCGAGCGCCAGCCGTTCAGGAATACGCGCAGCCCGGCAGCGGCGCCCGCGGACACCGCCTGCCGCAGTTCGGCGCCGACCTGATCGTCGGCCCAGCGCACGGCCTCGGCGCACAGCTGCGACTTGCCGCCCGGGAAGTGGTGATACGTCGAACCGACCGGCGCGTCGGCATGCCGGGCCAGCTCACGCACACTCATCGCGCTCGGCCCCCGGCGCGCGAGCATATCGGCTGCGCCGGCCACCATCCGGTCGCGTGTGTTGACCGTCGTATCCGACATCTGCACTCCTATGACGATCGTAATACTTCTGCTTGACGAGCCATTATTACAGCTGTCTTAACCCGAATATGGAGATCTGGGCCACATCCTTCGCGTGTCTCGTGTCAACGCCGAGCCGTGCGGGTAGCCGAACAACACGGGCGCCGATGCGCCGCACAATCCATCGAAATCAGGGGGAATTCCCGTGGCAGACACCACCGCTTTGATCACCAACCTTCGTACCGTGCTCGAGCTGACCAGCACCGAGATCCAGATCGCCGAGGTCCGGACGGCGCAGGCGCGCACCGAGGCGGTACGCGAGGAACTGACCAAGAACGCCGAGAACGCCCGCACCCGGGCCGCGCTCATCGAGGCCACGATCCGCGAACTCGGCGGATCCCCGGACATCCTGGGACCCTTCCTCGGCCGCGCAGCGGCCGCGGTCAAGGCCCTTACCGAGCAGGCCGAGCCGTTCGCCGAGGCATTGCTCGGCGACCTGGCGCTGGAGCACCAGCTCGTCGACCGGGCGCGCTATCTGAAGTCGCTTGCCGTTGCGGCGGGCGACCGTCAGGTCCAGGATCTGGCCGACTCGCTGATCGAGGCACACAGCGCCACCGTGCTGTGGTTGACCACCGTGCTGGCCGAGGAGGCACTCGGTGGCCCGGCGGCCTTGCGTCGCACGCCGATTCAGGCTGCCGCCGGCGCCGCGGTGAAGCTCGCCAATCTGCCCGGCATGCTGGCGACCCGCGCGTTCGATCGGGTCTTTGCCGCCGCACGTGCCACCCGTCCGGCTGTGGACGAGGCGCTGAGCCGGGGCACCCAGGCCGGCGAGATCGCCGCCAAGACGCTGTCCGCTTCCCGCGATGCCGCGCTGTCGGCCGCCGAGAAGGTCAGTCGCCGCGAGGGCGCCGAGGATGTGGCCGATGCGCTGCACACTCTGCGCGGAAACGCCGGGATCCTGGAGTCCGATGAGCTGCCGATCGCGGGCTACGACGAGCTCAACGTCAACGAGGCGGTCGCCGCGGTCAAGGAGCTCAGCGAGCCCGCCGACATCCGGGCCATAATCGCCTACGAGGAGTTCCACAAGAACCGTCAGCGCGTCGTCTCGGCCGCCCAGACGCGGCTGAGTGCCATCGCGCAGGAGATCGTCGGCATCAGCTGACGTCCGGGCCACCAGGTGACCCACGGCTTCCGTTCCCTCGGGGCCGTGGGTCACGTACGTTCGGAGCTGGTCAGCGCCCGCCCCGGCCGCGCCGCAGCGTCCGCGCCGCCGACGTGACGGCATCCCCGATCGAGGCGACCAGCGCGCTGTCCAACTTCCAGCATTGCCAGTACAACGGCACATCCAGGTGGGTCGGTGAGATCTGGACGAAGTCGGCTCCCACCAGTTGCTCGGGATACATGCCCCAGCCCAGACCGGCCCGCACGGCGGCCCCGAACCCCTCGGCGGTGGGAACGTAATGCACCGGGCGGGCGATGTCCCGCCGGAAGGCCTTTTTGATCAGCTTGTCCTGCAAGGCATCGTCACGGTTCCAGGCGAGAGAGGGCGCCTGGGCGGCCGCGGCTGCCGTGAATCCGCCGGGCAAATACCGGGCCACATAGTCGACGGCGGCCACCGGCACATACCGCATGACCCCCAGCGACTGCACCCGGCAACCCGGCACCGCCGTCCGCTCGGTCGTCACCGCGCCCATCACCGCGCCCTCGCGCAGCAGTCGGGCCGAATGATCCTGGTCCTCGATCCGCACGTCGAACAGCACGCCGGGCAGCAGACCGAACACCGCAGTGAACCAGGTGGCCATCGAATCGGCGTTGACCGCGAGGGCGACGCGGGTGCGGGCCGCCGATCCGCCGGCCGTCTCGGCCAGCGCCTCGGACTCCAGGATCGACATCTGGGCGGCCAGCCGCAGGATCGGGGTGCCCGCCGCCGTCGCGCGGCACGGCTTCCCCCGCACCACGAGCACCTGGCCCACCCGCTGCTCCAGTGCCTTGATGCGCTGACTGACCGCCGACGGGGTGACATGCAGGCGGTCCGCCGCGGCCTCGAAGCTGCCCAGCTCCAACACAGCGGCGAAGGCCGCCAGCTGTTGGCTGTCCAGCTTCACGGGTCAAGGCTAGACCAGCACCACCGGAATCCCATGGCGTTCCGTATTAGGTAGCCCCCTAATACATGGTGTACTATCTATCTGCAACAGGCCCGCCGGATCACCGTGCGGGCCATTCCTCGTTGCAGCTCAATATGATTCATGTTTCGGGGGCGTTTCCGGGGTAAGCCGACGGCAACGTAGCCGTATTCCAGCCCTAACCACGGCGCAATAGTCGGCGCATCTAATTGGACACAGCCGACAACCGGCCCCTCCGGCACCGCAGCTGAGAAACCCGTGACACGAAATATGGAGCACCTCATGTCTTTTGACTCGTCCATCGCCGAGAACATCGCCACGTCGCTGGCCGAGATCCCGCACCCGGCGCTGCCCAAGGGCACCAGCATCTACGGCGGGACCAAGATCTTCCCCGACTACCAGGCCGAAGAGGGCGAAAGCTACTTCACCCTGGTCCACGGCATCGCCCACGAATCGTCGGTGTCCTTCGTCGCGGTCCTGCAGGCCACCCGCGCCCTGCGCAAGGGCTTCGAGTCCGCGCTCTACTTCTACGGCCCCGGCGCCATCAATTGCCTTGCCACCCGCGGATTTCCGACCACCGGCGACTCCGGGTTCCCCGGCGAGCAGAACATCAACGATGCGTTGGCGACCTTCATCAAGGAGGGCGGCACCGTGTTCTGCTGCCGATTCGGTCTCGGCCTGCACGGCGGTCGCGAGGAGGACCTGATCGACGGTGTCATCCCGGCGCACCCGCTCGATGTCCAGGACGCACTGATCTACTACGCCCGCAAGGGCGCCATCATCAACTCCACCTACATGGTCTAGGGGGACCGAACATGACCACCCTGGCCGCCGTCTCGGCGAACTTCACCCGGGACCTCGAGCAGAATTACGCTCTCATCACCTCACTCACCGAACAGGCCCGCGCCGCGAAGGTGGATTTCCTGGTCCTGCCCGAGGCCGCCATCGGCGGCTACCTGTCCTCACTGGGCAACCACGGCGACACCGTCAAGACCACCAAGAAAGCGCTGCCCCCGGCCATCCGGCTGGACGGGCCGGAACTCGCCCGGGTGCAGCAGATCGTCGGTGACCTGACCGTCGCGATCGGCTTCTGCGAGTTGGCCGACGACGGCGAGACGCGCTACAACACCGCCGCGGTGCTCGATGGCGGCCAGGTGTACGGCACCTACCGCAAGGTTCACCAACCCCTCGGCGAGGGCATGTCCTATTCGGCGGGTTCGCGGTACGGAGTGTTTGACACCCCGGTCGGGCGCGTCGGCCTGCAGATCTGCTACGACAAGGCATTCCCGGAGGCCGCCCGCATGATGGCTCTGGACGGCGCGCAGATCATCGCCAGCCTGTCGGCCTGGCCGGCCGCCCGCACGGCCACCGCCCAGAACCTGCAGGACGACCGCTGGACCTATCGGTTCAACCTGTTCGACACCGCACGCGCCCTGGACAACCAGGTGTTCTGGATCGCCTCCAACCAGAGCGGTACGTTCGGTTCGCTGCGTTACGTCGGCAACGCCAAGGTCGTCGATCCCGGCGGAAACATCCTCGCCACAACACTTCTGGACAGTGGCATGGCGATCGCCGAGGTCGACCTGGACGGCACCTTCCGCACCACCCGGGCCGGCATGTTCCACCTGCGCGACCGCAGGCCGGACGTGTACGGGCCGCTGACCGCCCCGACCGCCACCCTTGAGGCCAAGTGGCAGGTACTGGCCCATGCCTGAGATGACCTTCGAGGTGCGCTGGCCCGACGGCAGCATCCAGCGGTGCTACTCCCCCAGCCTGGTGGTGCACGACTACCTGACCATCGGGACCCGTTACACCGTCGGCGATTTTGTCGATCGGACCGGGCGGGCGATGGCCGAGGCCAGTGAACGGGTACGGGCCAAGTTCGGCTTCGCCTGCACCTCGGCCGCCGAGACCGATGCGCGGATCGCCGGCGCCGCAGCGAGATTCCCATCCGACGCGGTGATCGAAGTCACCGCGATGAACCCTGGGCTGGAGCAGTCATGACCACCGACCACACTTCGGGCCACATTCCGGTGGCCGTCATCGGCGGCGGCCAGGCCGGCCTGTCGGTCAGCTGGTATCTGGGCCGGGCCGGTGTCGAGCACGTCGTGCTGGAGGCCGGTACCCCGGTGCATGCCTGGGCCGACACCCGCTGGGACAACTTCACCCTGGTCACCCCCAACTGGCACTGCCGGTTACCGGGTTACAGCTACACCGGTCCCGATCCCGACGGGTTCATGACCCGCGATCAGGTGGTCGACTGGCTGCATGGCTGGTTGCAGACCTTCGACCCACCGCTGCGCACCCACACCCGGGTGACCCGGGTGGTCAACCACACCGAGGGTGGCTTCGAACTGACCCTCGATTCCGCCACCGGTCGGGAGACCCTCACCTGCGAGCAGGTCGTCATCGCCACCGGCGGCTACCCGCTGCCGATCATCCCGGCCTACGCCACCGCGCTGGATCCGGCAGTGCAGCAACTGCATTCCGAGCAGTACCGCAATGCCGACCAACTTCCCGACGGTGCGGTGCTGGTGGTCGGTACCGGGCAGTCGGGTGCCCAGATCGCCGAGGACCTGCACCTGGCCGGACGCACCGTGCATCTGGCGGTCGGCGGCGCACCCCGGGTCGCGCGGACCTACCGCGGCCGGGACTGCATGACGTGGCTGTCCGATATGGGCCTCTACGACCGGCCTGCGGCCCAGTACCCCGGCGGCAAGGCCGCCATCGAGAAGACCAACCACTACGTCACCGGTCGCGACGGTGGCCGCGATGTCGACCTGCGTCAGTTCGCGCTGGAGGGCATGCGACTCTACGGCACCCTGGCCGACGGAAAAGACAGCACGCTGCGCTTCGAACCGACCCTGTCCGCTGCGCTGGACCACGCCGACTCGGTGTACAACTCGATCTGCGCCGATATCGACGCCCACATCGACCGCACCGGTATCCAGGCGCCGCCGCCGTCGCGCTACGCACCGGTGTGGCAGCCCGACACCGACCCCACGACCCTGGATCTGCAGGCCGAGGGTGTCACGAGCGTGGTGTGGGCCATCGGGTACCGGCCGGATTATCGGTGGATCGAGGCCAGCGCCTTCGACGGTGCCGGCCGGCCCATGCAGACCCGGGGTATCACCAACGTCACGGGCCTGAGTTTCGTCGGGCTGCCGTGGATGCACACCTGGGGCTCCGGCCGATTCCTCGGGATCGACCGCGATGCACGCCATATTGCCGACGCCATCATCGTGGCGCAGAGCGCCTATTCCGCGATCGCAACCGCCAGTTAGGGGCACGTGATGACAGTTTCGACCAGGGTCGACCTCGCACTGCTGGGTTTCCGCGGCCGTCCGCCGGTCAGCCGCACCGCGGGTGCCGGCCCCAGCGCCGACGGCCACCTCGTCATCGATGGCCTCAACGCCGCGATCCCGCGGAATGCCCTCAGCCCCTTCGTCTTCGACGGCACCCGGGTGCTGCTCGACGGCGAGGACACCGGGCTGGATGTCGAGGTTGTCGACCGCCCGAAGTTCTATGATCTGACCACGGCCGAGGGCGTCGCCTATGAGAAGCTCGCCCGGCTGCACGGCCGGGATGTACTGGCCACCACGGTGGTGCAGACCTGCATCCGGTATGGCGCCGAGCAGCGCTGCCGGTTCTGCACCATCGAGGAATCCCTGCGCACCGGCGCCACCACCGCGGTCAAACGCCCCGCCGAGCTGGCCGAGGTGGCTGCCGCAGCGGTGCGGCTGGACGGGGTGCGCCAGATGGTGATGACCACTGGCACCTCGGCCGGAACTGACCGTGGGTCAAAACATCTGGCCCGGTGTGTACGGGCCGTCAAGCGGGCCGTGCCCGACCTGCCCATCCAGGTGCAGTGTGAACCGCCGGTCGACCTGTCGGTGCTCACCGACCTTCGGGAGGCCGGCGCGGACGCCATCGGCATCCACGTCGAATCGCTCGACGACGACATCCGCCGGCGTTGGATGCCCGGCAAGGCAACCGTGCCGCTGGCGCAGTACCGTGCCGCGTGGCGCGAGGCGGTGCGGGTCTTCGGCCGCAACCAGGTCTCCACCTATCTGCTGGTCGGCCTCGGCGAGGATCCCGACGAGCTGGTGGCCGGCGCGGCCGAACTGATCGAGATGGGTGTCTACCCGTTTGTGGTGCCCTACCGACCACAGGCCGGGTCGCTGGCCGTCGAGATCGACCATGCACCCGCACCCGATGCAGCTGTGGTGGAGAAGGTTTCCCGCGAGGTGGCCGCACGGTTGGCCCTGGCCGGCATGACCGGTGCCGATCAACGGGCCGGATGCGCAGCCTGCGGGGCCTGCTCGGTGCTGCAGACCTTGGGCGCCTGATGATCGATTTTGCCGGCAGCGCAACCACGTTCCCGTCCGACCTGTCCATCCTGGCCGGCACCCGGCCGGCCCCGCCGTTTCTCATCCGGCGGGCCGACGGCACCGACCTGGCCGCTTATCGGCGGCTGCGTGCGGCCGAGTTCGTCGCCGAGCAGCGACTGTTCGCCGGGTCGGATACCGATGACACCGACGATGATCCTCGCACCGTCGTGCTGGTGGCCGCCGCGGCCGACGGCACCGTGCTCGGTGGGGTGCGGCTGGCACCGGTCGGTGCGGTGGATCTGGGCTGGTGGACCGGTAGCCGGTTGGTCGCCGCACCCGCCGCCCGCTCCACCGGAGTCGGGCCGGCGCTGATCCGGGCGGCCTGCGCCCACGTCGAATCGGCCGGGGTGCTCCGGTTCGAGGCCTGCGTGCAGACCCGTTATGAGCCGATGTTTGCCCAACTGGGCTGGGAGCGCCTCGGAGACACCAGGGTCGCGCGGCGCCCGCACACCCGGATGCGGTTCCCGCTCAACCCGTTCGAGCGGCTCGCCGCTGCGACCAAGTCATTCCTCGGGGAGACCCTGGCGCCGCTGCGGTCGGTCCGCGGCGGCCTCGGCCCCGCAGGCTTCGCCGGGGACGACGGCGCCCCCGTCCCCGGTACCGACCTGATCGCAGCCTGCGACGCCATCATCCCGTCGATGGTGGAACGCGACCCCGAATGGGCGGGGTGGTGCTCGGTGCTGGTCAACATCAACGACCTGACGGCCATGGGCGCCACGCCGACCGCGTTGCTCGACGCGGTCGGCGCACCGACCCGACGGATCCTGGACCGCGTCATCGGCGGCATCACGGCGGCCTCGGCGGCGTGGCGGGTGCCGGTGCTCGGCGGACACACCCAGCTCGGGGTGCCGGCGGCGCTGGCAGTGACCGCACTGGGCCGCACCCCCGACCCGGTGCCGGCCGGCGGCGGCCGCATCGGTGACCGGGTCCGACTCACCGCCGACGTGACCGGTGGCTGGCGGCCGGGTTACGCCGGCAAGCAGTGGGATTCGAGCAGCACCCGCTCCGCGACCGACCTGTCGATGATGGCCGGACTGGTCGCCGAGATGCGGCCCCGCGCCGCCAAGGACGTCAGCATGGCCGGCGTGGTCGGCACCCTGGGCATGCTCGCCGAGGCGTGTGGGACGGGCGCCGAACTGGACGTGTCCGCGGTCCCGCGGCCGACCGACGCGGACGCGGGGTCATGGCTGACCTGTTTCCCCGGCTACGCGATGCTGACTGCCGGGCAATCCCGGCCGGTTCCGCTGCCTGTCGGGGTGAACAGCGCGGACTGCGGGTCGTTGACAGCCGAGCGCGGCGTGCGCCTACGCTGGCCGGACGGGGTGACGACGACCGCGCTGACGTCGCCGGTCACCGGTATCGGCCCGGCCTGAGGGGAGCGTATGGCACCGGTCACCCTGGGTGCGGTCGCGGCACACTTCGGCCGCGACGTCGACCGTGGCGTCTCCAAGGTCGTCGGGATCATCGAGTCCGCCGCCCGCGACGGCGTCGATCTGCTGGTGTTGCCCGATGCCTGCCTGGGCGGATACATCGGCGATTTCACCGCTCCCGATCCGAACGACCCCCCGCCGGCCCTGGATCCCGACGGCCCCGAGATCGGCGCGGTGATCGCGGCGGCCGGGCCGATGACCGTATGTGTCGGATACGCCGAGGAGGCCGCCGGCGGGAGCCGGTACAACGCCGCGGTCTGCGTGTCGGGCGACGGTGTGCTCGGCCGCTACCGCAAGGTCCATCAGCCCGCCGGTGAGGCCCTGACCTACCTGGCCGGTGACCACTTCACGAGTTTCGACACCCCGGTCGGGCGGGTCGGGATGCTCATCGACTACGACAAGACGTTTCCGGAGGCCGCCCGGACGCTGGCGCTCGACGGTGCTCAGATCATCGCCGCGCTGTCGGCGTGGCCGGCCAGCATCACCGACCGGGCCTCCCGGTTGCCCGCCGACCGGCAGTCCCGACTGTTCGACCTGTACGACTGCGCCCGCGCCGCCGAGAATCAGGTGGTGCTGGTGTCCTCCAACCAGACCGGGGTGATGGGCAATCTGCGGTTCCTCGGCCAGGCCAAGATCGTCGGCCCCGGTGGTGACATCCTGGCCACCACCCGGTCCAAGGGCGGGCTGGCGAAGGCGGAGATCGATGTCGAATCCGAGATCGCCCGCGCCCGAAAGGTGTTGAACCACCTGGTGGAACTCCGACCCGATGTCTATCGGAGGTGAGTATGCGGATCGCCCTGCTGACCTATTCGACCAAACCGCGCGGCGGGGTCGTGCACACCCTGAATCTCGCAGAGGCGCTGGCCCGCGCCGGCGCCGACGTCACCGTGTGGTCGCTGGCCCGCGCCGGTGACCGGGGCTTCTTCCGCGCCGTCGATGCCGGGGTGTCGGTGCGACTCGTAGAGTTCGTCGACCTCCCCGGCGATACCGTCACCGACCGCATCGTGCGCTCGATCGAGGTGCTGAGGCAGTCGTTCACACCGGACGTCTACGACATCGTCCACGCCCAGGACTGCATCAGCGCCAACGCCGTGGGGACGTGCATCCGGACCATTCACCACCTCGACGAGTTCACCACCCCGATCCTCGCGGAATGTCACGAGAAGGCGATCGTGGAACCGTACGCCCGGATCTGCGTATCGGCGGCAGTCGCCGCGGAGGTGCGGGCAGGCTGGGGCCTCGACCCCACGGTGATCCCGAACGGTGTTGACGCCCAACGCTTCAGTGCCGCCACACCCGGGGGTCACGACCTGCGGCCGTATCTGCTCACGGTCGGTGGCATCGAGCCGCGCAAGGGCACCCTCGACCTGGCGGAGGCGTTCGCGCTGCTGCGCCGCGACCATCCCGAACTGCGTCTGGTGATCGCCGGCGGCGAGACCTTGTTCGATTATCGCGATTACCGCGCGGATTTCGAAACGCGCTGCGCGACCTTGGGTATCGAGCCGGTCATCCTCGGTGCCGTCGCCGACGAGGCGCTGCCCGGACTGGTCGCCGGTTGCGCGGTGTTCGCCTTCCCCTCCACCAAGGAGGGATTCGGGCTGGCCGCGTTGGAGGCGCTGGCCGCCGGGCGGCCCGTCGTCACGCGAGATCTGCCGGTACTTCGCGAGGTGTTCGGCGACACCGTCCGGTACGCGGCCGATCCGCCGGCCTTCGCCGGCCAGATCGCCTCGGCATTGGCCGACCCTGGCGACCCCGGCCCCGGTCGAATGCTGGCGCGGACACTGACCTGGGAGAATGCCGCCAAGGCGCATCTCGAGTTCTACGCCGGCCAGATACCGTTGTTACAACGGTAGTGTTATTCGTAATATCCTCGGCATGACCGATACCGCGGCGACACCGTTCCTGACCCGCCGTGGCGACGAGTTCGTCCCCAACCCGATCGCGCACGGCGGCTGGGGGCCGACCCTGGGCGGCCAGGTGGTCGGCGGGCTACTCGCTCGTGCCATCGAGGCCCGGGTGGACGATCCCGATCTGCAACCGGCCCGGCTGACCGTCGAGATCCTGCGCCGCGTCGCCTGCGACCCGGTGCGTGTCGAGGCGTCGGTGGTCCGGTCCGGCCGCCGGATGCGCGCGGTGGATGCCCGCATGACGCAGGACGGCCAACTCGTCGCCCGCGCCTGCGCCCTGTACCTGCGCCGCGGCACCCAACCCGACGGACAGTTCTGGACGACTCCGGTCGTGCTGCCGCCCATTCCGGCCGAACCCGAGCAGATCGGCGACAACGTGCCGATGTTCATCCGTGCCTACGGGCCCGATGCGGCGTCCGACGATCTCGAGTTCCCATGGCAGCAGGCCGGTCCCCGGTATGCGTGGGTCCGAGAGTTCCGCGAACTGGTCGAGGGCGAGACACTGACCCCGTTCCTGCGGGCGGCCATCGCCGTCGACGTCACCAGTTCGATGGCGAACTTCAGCACCACGGGCCTGTCGTTCATCAATGCCGATTACACGTTGGCGCTCAGCCGGTTACCCGACGGGCCCCACATCGGCCTCGCCGTGCAGTCGCACACCAGCGCCGACGGGGTGGCCACCGGATCGACGGCGCTGTTCGACCATCGCGGGCCGATCGGCACCGGCCTGTCCACGGCCATCGCCAGCTCCGGATTCGACCCCAGCGGTAAGCACTGAGCTCTCAGCGCGGTGGCGGGAACCCGCCGGTGGCCACCGGCCCCCACCGGCGAGGCGTGATGCGCAGCAGGCATTTTCCCTGCTCCACCATGGCCTGCCGATATTCGTCCCAGTCCGGGTGTTCACCGGCCACGGCGCGGAAGTACTCGACCAACGGCTCCACGGCGTCGGGGCCGTCGATCGATTCGGCGTCCCCGTCGACCTGAACGTACGGGCCGTGGAACTCCTCGGACAGCACGGTGACACTGGCCTTGCCGGTGCGGCCGATGTTGTGGGATTTGGCGCGCTGCGGATAGCTGGCGATGACGATGCGCCCCTGCTCGTCGACGCCACCGGTGACCGGCGAGCTCTGCACCGACCCATCGGCACGGAAGGTCGTCAGTACCATCTGATGACGGGGCCGGACGAAGGCCAGCAGTTCGTCGAGGGTGACCGTGTCGGCGGTCGCATAGGTACGGGCCATCCCCCGATTCTAGTGCGCCGTGCGTGGCGCCTTCTCCTGAGCGCGGGTCAGAAGTAGCCGCTGCCCGGCAGTTTGGTGCCGCGGGTGTGGTATGCGCCGATCGCCTGGGCCTTGTAGGACGCCGGGTTGTGCGAGGCCAGGGTGCGGATGTTGCGCCAGTGCCGGTCCAGCAGGTGTTCCTGACGGACCACTGACGCGCCACCGACATCGAAGATCTGTGCGGCCGCCTTCTGCGCCAGTGCATCGATGACGACCTTGGCGTTGGCGGCCTGCAGCGAGGCCTCGTGGGCCAGCGCCAGATCCGGGTCGGTGCCTGCCACATCGGCCTCGTATGCCGCCGCCAGGGCATCCGCGGCGGCCAGTACGGTGGCCTCCCCCGCGTACGCCGCGGCGGCGATCTCACCGATCTCGCGCTGCAGCAGTGGATCATCGGGCGCGGACGGGTTCGGCGCCCAGGTGAAGCTGCGCGACCGCTGGTGCACATGGGCGACCGCATCGGCCCGCAGCGCATGGAGTACGCCCACTTCCAGCGCGGTGACGTACAACTGGAAGAACGCCCCGGAGTGGTACAGCGGTTGCCGCTCCGCGCCGTTGTCCGGTGGCGCCCACAGCAGCACCTCGTCGGCGCTCACCGCGACATCGGAGAAGATCGCGGTGCCGGTGCCGGTGGCGCGCTGCCCGAAACCGTCCCAGTCGTCGAGCACGGTGACCCCGGCCCGGTCGGTGGGCACCAGCGCGATCACCGAGGCGTCGTCGGGATCGCTGGCCAGCACCTCCGCGTAATCGGCATACAGCGTGCCGGTGGTGAAGAACTTCTTGCCATTGAGCCGGTAGCCCTCGCCGTCCGGTGTCAGCTTGGTCTGCCAGACGAACCCACCGGCAGGGTCGGAGCCCAACTCGGTGGACGCGTTGCCGACGATGGCCCCGGACAGAGCCAGTTCGATCGCCCGCTGCCGCACCGCGCCCGACAACCGCAACCGCTCCTCGACGTGGGCGAAGTGTCCGCGCAGGATGTGCGCGACGTTGACGTCCACGGTGGCCAGCGCGATCACCGTGGCGAACAGTTCCCGCAGGCTGGCCCCGCCGCCACCGTCGGAACTCGGAACACGTAGTGCGCCAAGCCGTTCGGTCCGGATCAGGTCGATGATGGCGAAGGGTCGCTCGTTCGCACGCTCGCGCTCCAGCGCGCCCTGGCCGATCTCGGCCAGCAGGGCGGCCAGTCGCGGTGACCCGAAGGTCAGCGGTTCGGTGGTCACGGTCATCGGGTTGCCTCCTGAGGGATGCGACGGTATGCCGCCGCGCGGTGGGTTTCGGGAAGTCGCGGTCCACGACCGAAGAGCTTGTGCCGCAACGATCCCGCTGTGTATTCGGTCTTGTAGAGTCCGCGACGCTGCAGCTGTGGGACCACATGCTCGATGAAGTCGGCGAACGAGCCCGGGGTGATCACATTGGTGATGTTGAAACCGTCGACGTCGGTCTCCTCGACCCAGGACTGCAGATCGTCGGCGACCTGCGCACCGGATCCCACGCTGAACCCGCCCTCGGCATCGATGGCGTGCGCATCGACGAAATCACGGAGCGTCCACTGTCCCTGGCCGAACGTCTGCACCGACGATTTCAGGTACTCGTTGTCGGTCACCATGACCGGATCATCCAGGTCGAAGCGGGACAGATCGCTGCCCAGCCACCCCGACCACAGCGCCAGCGCACCTTCCGGATCGATGTAGCGGCGGAAGTCGTCGTGCCGGGCGCGGGCGGCGGCCTCGGTCGCCCCGGTCACCGCCACATGGCCGTTGACGATCTTCACGTCGTAGGGGTCGCGGCCGGCGTCCGATGCCCTGGTCCGGATGTCGGCGACGGCGTCGCGCAGCGATTCCTTGGTCGGCGCGCCGATGAAGATCACCTCGGCGTTCTGCGCCCCGAAGGTGCGCCCGCGATCCGAGGCGCCCGCCTGGTAGAGCACGGGGGTGCGCTGCGCAGACGGCTCACACAGGTGGATGCCCGGCACCCGGAAGTGCTTGCCGTCGTGGCCGATGGCGTGCACCTTGTCCGGGTCGGCGTAGTGGGCGCGGGCCGGGTCGGAGCCGACCGCACCGTCCTCCCAGGAGCCCTCCCACAGCTTGTAGAGCACCTCGGTGTACTCGTCGGCGATGTCGTAGCGGTCGGCGTGCGGGGTGATGGTGTCCAGGCCGTGATTGCGCGCGGCGCTCTCCAGATACCCGGTCACGATGTTCCAGCCGATGCGGCCCTTGGTCAGATGGTCCAGCGTGGACATCCGACGGGCGAACGAGTACGGATGCTCGAAGGACGTGGCGGCGGTGATGCCGAACCCGAGGTGCCGGGTCGCGGCGGCCATCGCCGAGACCAACAGCAGTGGATCATTGACCGGCACTTGCGTTCCGGCCCGCAGCGCGGCCTCCGGACCGCCACCGTAGATGTCATAGACGCCGAGCACGTCGGCGATGAACAGGCCGTCGAACAGTCCACGCTCCAGTAGTGCGGCCAGGTCGGTCCAGTACTCCAGGTCCTTGTACCGGGCCGCCTGGGATTCCGGGTGCCGCCACGTGCCCGCGACGATATGCGCCACACAGTTCATGTCGAAGGCGTTGAGGATGATCTGCTTGCCCACCGCGCCACCCTTGCCCACCCGCCCGACACAGGCCAGCTATCCGATCTGCCGGATTCGGAGTCCGTAACCTGCCGTCACAAAACCGGCTACCGTGACACCCATGGCGACTGCCCGGATCGCGCCGCTGGAGTACGCCTTGGCATACCTGGCGCAGCAGAGCGCACCACTGCTGTTCCGCCCACCCGGCATCCCCGCCCCGGCGCATCCGGTCGGCCCGCCCGAGATCATCGCGGTGCCGACCCGGCACGGTCCGGTCCGCTGCTTTGTCTACCGCCCACATCCCTCGGCGCCGTTGGCCGGCCCGCAGGCTCCGCCCCTGCACATCGACATCCACGGCGGCGGGTTCGTGCTCCGCAACACCGCCGAGGACGCCCACATCTGCCGTTTCCTGGCAGCTGATGTCGGATGCGTGGTGCTGGCCCCCGATTACCACGCCGCGCCGCAGGTGACATTCCCTGTCGCAGAACAGGAGTGCATCGACATCCTGCAGTGGGCGGCCGACCATGCCGACCGGCAGGGCTGGGACGGTGCGCGGATCAGCGTCGGTGGAGCCAGCGCGGGCGGCAAGCTCAGCATGAACCTCGCGCAGTATGCGTATGACACCGGTATCGCGCTGCGCGCGGCGGTGCTGTCCTACGCGGTCGCCGACTGCACCCGCACCGGGCGCACCTCGCCGAAGGCCAATCCGATCATCTCCCCGCGCCTGCAGAAGTATTCGGCCAGAATGTATTTCGTCGATCCGGCCAGCCACGGCGATCCGATCGCGTCACCGTACTACGACGAGGACCTGCCGAAGAAGATGCCGCCCACCCTGATCCAGACCGGCGACCTGGACACCCTCGGTCCGGAGATGATCGAGATCGCCGAACGGCTGAATGCGGCCGGCGTCGACGTCGTGCATACCGGCTATCCGACCGATCATGCGTTCAACACCCAGGGGGACCGGACGATCATGGACCGTTCGATCCGGCAGATCGCGGCGTTCCTGCTGGAGCGACTCGCGTGAGCGACGCTTGCGGAGCGAACCGACGGACGACACGCGGGAGCCGAGCGTGCGAGGCCACCGCGTGAGCGACGCGTGCGGAGCGAACCGACGGACGACACGCGGGAGCCGAGCGTGCGAGGCCACCGCGTGAGCGACGCTTGCGGAGCGAACCGACGGACGACACGCGGGAGCCGAGCGTGCGAGGCAACCGCGTGAGCGCCGATCCGCCCGTCGAGCACGTCGTCGCGGCCCTGCGGGAACGGTTGTACGGCGCCATCTCGTGCCTGGCCACCCTGGCCGCCCTGGCCCGCTACACCGGCGCCGACACCAACGCCTGGTACCGGGTGCTCGATGTCGCGGTGGCCGCCGGCGGGCTGTGGGCGGCGGCATTGCTGGCCGAGTTCGTCGCCCGGCTCAGCGTCGAGGGCGCCGCCCCGCGCGGCAGGGCCGCCTGGGGCATGCTGGCGGCCTCCGGCCAGATCATGCAGGCCGCCGCGGCGCCGGCACTGATCCTGGCGCTGGCCGGCTTCGGTGTGCTGGACACCGCGACCGCAGTGTGGATCGCCATGTGGTTCCTGGTCGCCGAGATGGCGCTGATCGCCTATCTGGCGGTGCGCCGCGCCGCTCTGGTGTGGTGGCAGCAGGTGCTGGCGGTGCTACTGCTGACCGCGGCCGGTGCGGCGGTGGTCGCGGTCAAGATGATCGCGCATCACTAGCCGCCGGTCTCGACCGCACGGCCTTCGGCCGACCACTGCGACCACGAGCCGGGAAACAGCGCGGCGTCGACGCCGGCCGCCGCCAACGCGGCCACCAACACCGATGCGGTGACACCGGATCCGCAGTACACACCCACCTGCTCACTGCCGCCGAAGGTCCAGCCGAGCGCGGACAGTTCGTCCTCCGACAGCACGGTGCCGTCCTCGGTGAGTACGGCGGTGCTGGGCAGATTGCGCGCACCCGGGATGTGCCCGGCCACCGTGTCGACCGGTTCGGCATCGCCGCGGAAGCGCTCGGGTGCCCGGGCGTCGAGCAGGTTGGTGTGGGCTGCGGCCTGTTCGGCGGTCAGCGTCGGCATCGCGCCGGCATACAGGTCGTCGTGCACGATCACCACATCGCCGGGTTCGGCGTCGACCGGTCCGGTCTCCAGGGCGTGGCCCGCGGCGGTCCAGGCGCCGAGACCGCCGTCGAGAATCCGGACGTTCTCGACACCGGCGGCCCGCAGTACCCACCAGGCGCGCGCCGATCCGGCGCGGTTCCAGTCGTCGTAGACCACGACCGGGACACCGCGGCGCACGCCCCAGCGACGGGCCGCGTCCTGCAACGCGGCTCCCGACGGCAGCGGGTGCCGACCGCGGCCGGACACCCCGTGGTCGCTGAGTTCGTCGTCGAGCGAGACGTACACCGCACCGGGCAGATGCCCGCGCTCGTGCTCGGCGCGTCCGTCGGGTTGCGCCAGCTGCCAGCGCACGTCGAGCAGGGTCAACGGATCGCCGGCGCTCAGCCGGTCGGCGAGTTCGGCCGCGGTGATGAAGACGTCTGTCATAGGGGCAGCGTCCCAGATGCTGGGCCGATCGTCGAAGACGGAAACAATCCGGGCCGCTGTGGTGTTCTAGACGCCATGTCGAACAACCCCGAGCTGAGCCCCACCGACTGGGTCCGTGACCAGACCGAACGCATCCTTGAACAGGGCACCACCGACGGGGTCGAGGTACTCGACCGCCCGGTCGTGCTGTTCACCACCACCGGCGCCAAGTCCGGCAAGAAGCGCTATGTGCCGTTGATGCGCGTCGAGGAGAACGGCAAGTACGCGATGGTGGCCTCCAAGGGCGGCGATCCGCAGCACCCGGCCTGGTATCACAACGTCAAGGCCCATCCGCAGGTCACCGCGCAGGACGGCGAGAAGGTCATCGAGCTGACGGCGCGCGAGGTCGACGGCGACGAGCGCGCGCACTGGTGGGAGCTGGCCGTGCAGGCCTACCCGCCCTATGCCGAGTACCAGACCAAGACCGACCGGCAGATTCCGGTTTTCGTCCTGGAGTAGCCGCAGCTTTCGGCGCGAGGGACCGTGTCGGCACGCCGACACGCCCCAACCGCGTACATTTCACGGGCGCTCGCGCCGCATCACATCCGGCTGACGTCACGGATGGCGGCGGCGAATTGCGCCGGCGCCTCCTGCGGCACGTTGTGCCCGATCCCGTCGAGCACCCGGTGCTCGTACCGGCCCGTGTACTGCTTGCGGTAGCCGGCGCCATCGCGCGCCGCCCCATCGAAATCGCTGCCGATCGTGATCGTCGGGACGGTGATCACCGGACGGCCGGCCAGTCGGGCTTCGTCGGCGTCATACCGGGCCTCGCCGTCGGCCACACTCTGTCGCCATCGGTAGTTGTGCACCACGATGTCGACGTGATCGGGGTTGTCGAAGGCGGCCGCCGTCAGCGCGTAGGTGCTGTCGGCGAACTGCCACCGCGGTGAGGCGTTCTGCCAGATGAGCCGATTGAAGTCCGCCGTGTTGCGCCGGTAGCCCATTTCCCCGCGCGGAGTCGCGAAATAGTACTGATACCACCAGCCATATTCGGCCCGCGGTGGCAGCGGTTCGCGATTGGCCGCCAGGTCGACGATGATGTAGCCGCTGACGGCGACCAGGCCGTCCACCCGCTGCGGCCACAGTGCCGCAACCACATTGGCGGTGCGGCCACCCCAGTCGTAGCCGCCGAGGATGGCCCTCTCGATTCCCAGGGCGTCCATCAAGTCGATGACATCGTGCGCCAGGGCCGCCTGCTGGCCGTTGCGGACGGTGTCATCCGACCGGAATCGGGTCGATCCGAAGCCGCGCGCGAACGGCACGATCACCCGGAAGCCCTGGCCGGCGAGTTCGGCGCTGACGTCGGCGTAGCTGTGGATGTCATACGGCCACCCGTGCAGCAGCAGCACCGGCCGCCCGTCGGTCGGGCCTGCTTCGGCATAGCCGACCTCGAGCAGACCGGCCCGGACGGTACGGATCGGCCCCAGGGTGTGGGTGGGCGCCGGTGGTGGTGCGGGCGCCTGCGCCCGGGCCAACTCGGACGTGCCGCATGCGGCCAGGGTGAGTGCTCCCGCCGCGGCGGTGGTGATCAGGCCGAAGTTGCGTCTGCTGAGGTCCACACCTGTCATCTCAGCCGCGTCCGGTCATCACGTCCAACGTTTACTTTTGATGAGGGTCATCGCTGACGTCGATATCCTCGCCTGATGGAACTGCGCCAGCTCGAGCATTTTCTCGCCGTCGCGACCGAACTGAGCTTCACCCGCGCGGCGGCACGGGCGCACCTCGTGCAATCCGCACTGTCGGCATCGGTGGCCAAGCTGGAACGGGAGCTGGATGTCCAGCTCTTCGACCGCTCCCGGCAACAGATCACGTTGACCGCGGCCGGCGAACGATTCCGCGGTCACGCCCAGCAGGTGCTGCAGGCCGCCCGCTCGGCCGCCGAATCGGTTCAGGAGTTTCGCGGGACCCTTTCGGGGACAGTCGAGTTCGGTTCACTCATCTCGTTCGGCCCGATGGATGTCGCGGCGGCGCTCGGCGAGTTCCACCGCGCCCATCCGTTCGTGCGACTGCGGCTGCACCTGAGCCAGACCGGGGCGTCCAGCTATCTGGCCGGCCTGGTGGACGGCTCCCTGGACCTGGCCCTGGTCTCGGTGCCCGACCGGTTCCCGCCCACCTTGGACATGCGTCTGCTGTTCGAGGAACCGATGGTCTACGTCGTCGCCGGCGACCACCGGATACCCGACCGGGCCGTACTCGGCGACCTCGCAGAGGTGGACCTGGTCGGGTTTCCGCCGCAGTTCGGCCTGCGCCGGCTGATGGACGCGGCCTTCGCGGCCGCCGGTTTGCGGGCCCGCGTCCCCTATGAGGTGCCGGCCGGTTTCGGAGCGATCGCCGAATTGGTCCGCAACGGGCTGGGCACCACGTTCATGCCGGCTTCGGAGGCGCGCCGCTTCCCCGACCTGCGGTCGATCCCGCTGGCCGAACCGGTGATCTGGCAGGTCTACCTGGCATCGCCACGCGCGGACCGGCTGACACCGGCGACCGCGCGGTTGGCGCAGATGTTGTGGGATGCCGCGCCCTGATCGATGTCTGGTGGAATGGGCGGGTGGTGAGCATCCGGGAAGTCGCTGCGGCCGCCGCGGTATCGGTCGGCACGGTGTCCAATGTGCTGAACGCACCGGAGAAGGTGTCGCCCACCACCGTCGCGCGCGTGCAGGCCGCCATCGACGAGCTCGGTTTCGTCCGCAATGACGCGGCCCGCCAGTTACGCGCCGGTCGGTCCCGCAGTGTCGGTCTGGTGGTCCTCGATGTCGGCAACCCGTTCTTCACCGACATCGCACGTGGGGCGGGAACCCGCGCCGAGGCCAACAATCTGACCTTGCTGCTGGGCACCTCCGATGACGATGCCCACCGCGAACGGTCCTACGTCGACGCCTTCGACGAACAGCGTGTCTTCGGGCTGCTGGTGTCCCCGGTCGGCGACGACTTCGACCGCCTGGAGGTGCTGCGCCGTCGCGGTACACCCGTGGTGCTGGTCGACCGTGACGGCCGCGGCACCGAGTTCGACTCGGTGGCCGTCGATGACGTCGCGGGCGGCAAGCTCGCGGTCGATCACCTCTGCGCGACCGGCAGGCGCCGGATCGCCTTCGTCGGCGGGCCTGCGGAGCTGCGGCAGGTGCGTGACCGTCTGCACGGGGCGCGCGCCGCGCTGGACGGGGTGCCCGACGCCGACCTCGAGGTGATCTACACCCCGGCGCTGACGGTGTTGGCCGGGCGCGCCGTGGGCGAACAGCTGCGCGACCGGCCGCCCGCCCGCCGCCCCGACGGGATCTTCTGCGCCAACGATCTGGTGGCCATCGGCGTGCTGCAGGCACTGGCCCTGATGGGCGAGCAGATGGTGCCCGAGCAGATCGCCCTGGTCGGCTACGACGATATCGAGTTCGCCCGTTCCGCCGTCGTACCGCTCACCTCGGTGCGCCAACCCAGTCACGAGATCGGAAGCACCGCAATCGATCTGTTGATCGAGGCGACCGAGGCGCGCGAGCACCGGCCACGTCACGTGCTGTTCCAGCCCGAGTTGGTCACCCGGCGCAGCACCCGGATCTGACCGGGGCCCCGACGCCTGTCGGGAGGCGCTTGACGACGACGGCACCACCGTCCTATTGTTGCCCCAATCACAAATTGAAACGTTTCAATACGGGAGTGGCGTATGGACGACATGCAGCGGGTGTGCTTCGTGATGCACCTCAAGCCCGACCGCGTCGACGACTACCTCGAGGCTCATACCGAGGTGTGGCCGGAGATGCTCGATGCCCTGCGCGCCGCAGGGTGGGGCAACTACTCGTTGTTCCTGCGCCGCGCCGAGGGCATGGTGGTGGGCTATCTGGAGACCGATGATTTCGCCCGCGCCACCGCCGCGATGAGCCGGACCGCGATCAACGAGAAGTGGCAGGAGCAGATGGCGCAGTACTTCCGCACCGAGGCCCATCCCGACAGTGACCTCGAACTGCTCACCGAGTACTTCCACCTTCCCTGACCTCCCCTTCACCGAAAGACACCGGAATGAAAATCGGATCGCGCTCCACCACCGGCTGGCGTGCCACCATCGCGGTCGCCATGTCGAACTACATCGAGGCCGGATCGATCATCGCGATCGCCACCAGCCTCGGCTTCTGGCAGGCCGAGTTCGGCATCAGCAACTTCGCCGTCGGTCTGCTGGCCGCGTTGAGCGCCAACGCCTTCGGAGCCGCCATCGGCGCGGCCATCGGCGGACCGCTCTGCGACCGCTTCGGACGCAAGGCGATCTACACCTACGACCTGCTCGTCTACATGGCCGGCGTGTTGCTCGCCGCGTTCGCGATGAACTTCACCATGCTGCTCGCGGCGTTCATCATCACCGGTATCGCCGTCGGCGCCGGGGTGCCCGCCTCCTGGACCTACATCGCCGAACAGGCGCCGTCGAATGAGCGCGCCAAGCATGTCGGCACCGCGCAGTTGGCCTGGTCGGTGGGACCGTTCATCGGGTTCGCCCTGGCCGCCGCGCTGGCACCGCTGGAACTACTGGGCTCGCGCATCATCTTCGTGCACCTGTTCGTCGTCGCCGCCATCGTCTGGTGGATCCGCCAGGGCCTGGCCGAATCGCAGATCTGGAAGGACGAAGCGGTGCACGAGAGCCGCGAGCTGCAATCCTCGGTCGGCGCCCGCGGCGTGCGCGGCCTGTTCTCCCGCAAGGTGAACATCACCGCATTGCTCTTCCTCGGCGGCATCTACCTGTTCTGGAACACCGTCGCCGGCCAGGCGGGCATCTTCATGCCACGCGTCTACGAGACCGCGGGGCTGCACAGCCCGGTCCAACAGAACCTGCTGCAGGTGCTGGTCTGGGGCTGCACCGTCGCCGCGACCTACGTCGGTTTCATGCGCTACGCCGACCGGGTCTCCCAGCGCGGGCTCTACGTCTTCGGCGCCGCATTGGGCATCGTCGGCTGGGTGGTACTGGTCGCCTTTACCGACGGTGGTATCACCACCATGCTGATCTTCGCCGTACTGTGGGGCGTCTCGGCAGGTATCGGCTGCCAGGCGTTCTACAGCCTGTGGGCCAGCGAGATGTTCGCCACCCCCTACCGGGCCAGTGCCCAGGGCGTGATGTTCTTCGTGGTGCGCACCGCGACCGGCCTGCTGAGCTACTTCTTCCCGACCATGCTCGCCGCGACCGGCCTGACCACCGTCGGCATCCTGCTGGTCGGCCTGCTCACCGTCGCCCTCGTCATCGGCGCGGTCTGGGCACCCCGGACCCAGGGTAAGTCGTTGCAGCAGATCGAAACCGAACGCTACGGCGCGCCGGTGTCCGCACCGGCCCCCGTTCCGACCACGGCGATCTGAGGATCTGATGAACTCCCCGCTGGACAATCTTGCCATCGAACTGCCCTCCTGGGCCTTCGGCAACTCGGGCACCCGCTTCAAGGTGTTCGGCACCCCCGGCACCCCGCGCACCATCGAAGAGAAGCTGGCCGACGCGGCCACCGTGCACCGCCTGACCGGGCTGGCGCCCACAGTGGCCCTGCACATTCCGTGGGACACCGTGCCGGACTACGCAGCGCTGGCCCGTTATGCCGGTGACCTCGGCGTGCGACTGGGCACCGTCAACTCCAACACCTTCCAGGACGACGACTACAAGTTCGGCAGCCTCACCCACACCGACAAGGCGGTGCGGCAGAAGGCCATCGACCACCACTTGGCCTGTATCGAGGTGATGAACCAGACCGGCTCCCAGGACCTCAAGATCTGGCTGGCCGACGGCACCAACTACCCCGGCCAGGGAGACATCCGCGGCCGCCAAGACCGGCTGGCCGAGTCGCTGGCCGCCATCTACCAACACATCGGCGCACAGCAGCGACTCGTGTTGGAGTACAAGTTCTTCGAGCCGGCCATGTACGCCACCGATGTGCCCGACTGGGGTACCTCCTATGCGCATGTGAGCGCACTGGGCGAACGAGCCAAGGTCTGCCTGGACACCGGCCATCACGCGCCGGGCACCAACATCGAATTCATCGTCGCCCAACTGCTGCGACTGGGAAAGCTCGGCTCCTTCGATTTCAACTCCCGCTTCTACGCCGACGACGATCTGATCGTCGGCGCGGCCGACCCATTCCAGTTGTTCCGCATCATGTTCGAGGTGATCCGCGGCGGCGCGCTCGACGATGACAGCACCGTGGCGCTGATGCTCGACCAGTGCCACAACGTCGAGGAGAAGATCCCCGGCCAGATCCGCTCGGTACTCAATGTGCAGGAGATGACTGCGCGTGCGTCGCTCGTGGACACCGACGCACTGGCCGCCGCGCAGGAGGCCGGAGATGTGCTGGGCGCCAATGCGATCTTCATGGATGCCTTCTACACCGACGTCCGGCCGATGCTCGCCGAACGACGCGCCGCACAGGGCCTGCCGGCCGATCCGATGGCCGCCTTCCGCGACAGCGGCTACCAGGACACCATCAACGCCGAACGCATCGGCGGAACCCAATCCTCGTGGGGAGCATGAGCATGAATCCGACTGTCTCCGAACTTATCGCCCGCTCCAATGCGCTGGGATCGGATCCGAAGAACACCAACTACGCCGGCGGTAACACCTCGGCCAAGGGCACCGACAAGGACCCCGTCACCGGTGACGATGTCGAGTTGTTGTGGGTCAAAGGATCCGGCGGTGACCTGGGCACCCTGACCGAGCGCGGACTGGCGGTGCTGCGGCTGGACCGGATACGCGCCCTGGTCGATGTCTACCCCGGGGTCGACCGCGAGGACGAGATGGTCGCCGCGTTCGACTACTGCCTGCACGGCAAGGGCGGAGCCGCACCGTCCATCGACACCGCCATGCACGGTCTCGTCGACGCCGCCCACGTCGACCATCTGCACCCCGACTCCGGTATCGCCATCGCGACCGCCGCCGACGGCGAGGCACTGACCTCAAAGATCTACGGTGACCGCGTGGTCTGGGTGCCCTGGCGGCGGCCCGGATTCCAGCTCGGACTGGACATCTCGGCTATCAAGAGGGCCAATCCGCAGGCCATCGGCTGCATCCTGGGCGGGCACGGTATCACCGCATGGGGTGACACCTCCGATGCGGCACAAGCCAATTCACTGGAGATCATCCGGCTGGCCGAGGAGTACCTGGCCGCCAACGGCAAGGAGCAGCCGTTCGGCGCGCCGCTCGAGGGCTTCGCCGCGCTGCCCGAGCAGCAGCGCCGGACCAAGGCCGCCGCACTGGCGCCGTTCATCCGAGGGCTGGCCTCCACTGACCGTCCGCAGGTCGGACACTTCACCGACGTCGCACCGGTGCTCGACTTCCTCTCCGCCACCGAGCATCCCCGGCTGGCGGCATTGGGAACCAGCTGCCCCGACCACTTCCTGCGCACCAAGGTCAAACCGCTGGTCCTCGACCTGCCCGCCGACGCGAGCGTCGAGGACTGCAAGGCCCGCCTGACCGAACTGCACGAGTCCTACCGGGCCGACTACCGCGCCTACTACGAGCGCTACGCGACCGCCGACAGCCCGGCAATGCGCGGTGCCGACCCGGCCATCGTGCTCATCCCCGGCGTCGGCATGTTCAGCTACGGCAAGGACAAGCAGACCGCCCGGGTCGCCGGTGAGTTCTATCTCAACGCCATCAACGTGATGCGCGGCGCCGAAGCGGTATCCAGCTACGCCCCCATCGACGAGTCGGAGAAGTTCCGCATCGAGTACTGGGCGCTGGAGGAGGCCAAACTGGCCCGGATGCCCCAGCCCAAACCGCTGGCCACCCGGATCGCCCTGGTGACCGGCGCGGCCTCCGGGATCGGTAAGGCCATCGCGACCCGACTGGCCGCCGAGGGTGCCTGCGTCGTCATCGCCGACCTAAACGCCGAGAAGGCCGCAGCCGCAGCAGCAGAGATCGGCAACACCGATGTCGCGATCGGGATCGCGGCCGACGTCACCGACGAGGACGCGGTGCAGGCCGCCGTCGACGCCGCCGCACTGGCCTTCGGCGGTATCGACATCGTGGTGAACAACGCCGGCCTGTCGCTGTCGAAGTCGTTGCTGGACACCACCGCCGCCGACTGGGACCTACAGCACAATGTGATGGCCCGCGGCTCGTTCCTGGTGTCCAAGGCCGCCGCCCGGGCGCTCATCGACCAGAAGCTCGGCGGCGACATCATCTACATCTCGAGCAAGAATTCGGTCTTCGCCGGACCCAACAACATCGCCTACTCGGCCACCAAGGCCGATCAGGCACACCAGGTCCGGCTGCTGGCCGCCGAACTCGGTGAGCACGGTGTCAAGGTCAACGGCATCAACCCCGACGGGGTGGTCCGCGGCTCCGGAATCTTCGCCGGCGGCTGGGGCGCCAAGCGGGCCGCGGTGTACGGCGTACCCGAGGAGGAACTCGGCGCCTACTACGCCCAGCGCACCCTGCTCAAGCGCGAAGTCCTCCCGGAGAACATCGCCAATGCCGCGTTCGCCCTGTGCACCAGCGACTTCTCGCACACCACGGGACTGCACGTTCCGGTCGACGCGGGTGTCGCCGCTGCCTTCTTGCGATGAGCGCTCGCGCGAAGAGAAGAAGGCACCGATGACACCCTCCGGTCAGGTCGCGGCCATCGACCTCGGGGCCACCAGTGGCCGGGTGATGCTCGCCGATGTCGGGCCGGGCCGGCTCGAACTCGAACAGGTCGCCCGCTTCGCCAATGATCCGGTCCCGTTGTGGAACGGCCACCGATCCGCGCTGCACTGGGATGTACCCGGATTGTTCCGGGAAGCCTGCGCCGGTCTCACCGAGGCGGCACGACGGTCGGAACGGCTGGTCACCATCGGGGTCGACTCCTGGGCGGTGGACTACGGACTGCTGCGCGACGGTGCGCTGATGTCGCTGCCACACCACTATCGGGATTCCCGGACCGCGCAGGGGGTGGCGGCGGTGCATCGGGTCGTCGGGCACGCCGAGTTGTACGCCCGCAACGGTCTGCAGTTCCTACCGTTCAACACGATCTATCAGCTGGCTGCCGAAAAGCTGAGCGGCCAACTCGATCTCGCCGACCGGGCGTTGCTGATCCCCGATCTGATCGGCTACTGGCTGACCGGCCGCGCCGGCACCGAGCGCACCAACGCCTCGACCACCGGATTGCTGCGCACCGACGGCCGGTGGGATGACGAGTTGGCGCAGTGTGTCGGCCTGCCCGACCGGTTGTTCCCGGACCTGGTCGAGCCGGGCACCGAGCTGGGTCCGCTTCTGCCGCCGGTCGCCGACCGGCTGAGCCTGCCGGCCACCACGGTGACCACCGTCGCGTCGCATGACACCGCATCAGCGGTCGCGGCCGTCCCGATGAACGCCACGGCCGCCGCCTACATCTCCTGCGGCACCTGGGGCCTGGTCGGGGTGGAACTGGCGCACCCGGTGATCACCACGGCCGGACGGGACGCGAACTTCACCAACGAAGCCGGTGTCGACGGACGGGTCCGCTATCTGCACAACGTGATGGGACTGTGGCTGCTCAGCGAGACAGTCCGGCAGTACGAGCGCGCGGGTTTCCGAGCCGACCTGTCCGAGCTGCTGGCACAGGCCGCCGAGGTGCGGCCGGTGTTCGGCGTGTTCGACACCGCCGATCCCCGCTTCCTGGCCCCCGGTGACATGCCGGGCCGGATCCGGGACTGGTACCACGAACACGGTCTGCAGGTCCCGATGACCCGCCCCGAGATCGTGCGCGTCATCGTCGAGAGCCTGGCCGCGGCCTTCGCCGACGGCGTCCGCCTGGCCGCCGAGCTGTCCGGCACACCGGTGCGCACCGTGCACATCGTCGGTGGTGGTTCACAGAACCGCCTGCTGTGCCAACTCACCGCCGATCGGGCCGGATTGCCGGTGCTCGCCGGTCCTGTCGAGGCCACCGCCATCGGTAATGTGTTGATCAGCGCCCGAGCTCACCGGTTGATCGACGGCGATCTCGACGCCATGCGGCACCTCGTCGCCACCAGGTTCCCACCACAGCGCTACGTTCCCCGCACACACCGGACGCGCATCCCCCGCCCGGTCGGGGCCGGAAAGGACCTTTTATGAAACGCCGCATCCCCAGGGTCGCCGACCTGGCGCCGCTGATGCAGTTCAAGAAGCCGGAGTTCAACGCGCGCACCCGCAGGCTCGCCGGCGCGCTGACGATCGAGGATCTGCGCGCAATCGCCAAACGCCGCACCCCGAAGGCCGCCTTCGACTACACCGACGGCTCGGCCGAGGCCGAACTGTCGCTGGCGCGGGCCCGGCAGGCCTTCCAGGACATCGAGTTCCATCCGGCCATCCTGCGCGATGTGTCCAAGGTGGATACCAGCTGCACCATTCTGGGTGGCCGCTCCGAACTGCCGTTCGGCATCGCACCCACCGGCTTCACCCGGATGATGCAGACCGAGGGCGAATACGCCGGCGCGCGGGCCGCCGCCCGCGCCGGTATCCCGTTCTCACTGTCCACCATGGGCACCGCTTCCATCGAGGACGTCAAGGACGCCAATCCGCACGGCCGCAACTGGTTTCAGTTGTACATGTGGAAGGACCGAGATCGCTCGATGGCACTCGTCGAGCGGGCGGCCGCGGCCGGCTATGACACCTTGCTGGTCACCGTCGATGTGCCGGTGGCCGGAGCCCGGTTGCGTGACAAGCGCAACGGAATGTCGATCCCGCCGGCATTGACGGCCAAGACGGTGCTGAACGCGATCCCGCGGCCCCAGTGGTGGATCGACTTCCTCACCACCGAACCGCTGGCCTTCGCCTCATTGGACCGCTGGTCGGGGACCGTGGCCGAACTGCTGGACACCATGTTCGATCCGACGGTCACCTTCGAGGACCTGGCCTGGATCAAATCGCAGTGGCCGGGCAAGCTGGTGGTCAAGGGTATCCAGACCGTCGCCGACGCCCGCGCGGTGACCGAACTCGGCGTGGACGGCATCGTGTTGTCCAATCACGGTGGGCGGCAACTGGACCGGGCGCCCATCCCGTTCCACCTGCTGCCCGAGGTCGTCGCGGCGGTGCGCGGGGACACCGAGATCATCCTGGACACCGGCATCATGTCCGGCGCCGACATCGTCGCGTCCATTGCCCTGGGTGCCCGGTTCACCCTCGTCGGCCGAGCCTATCTCTACGGGCTGATGGCCGGTGGTGAAGCCGGTGTCGACCGCATGATCGAGATCCTGTCCGAGCAGATCAGTCGCACCATGCGACTGCTCGGCGTGGCAAGCCTGGAGGAACTGACGCCGGCCCACGTCACCCAATTGCAGCGGCTGGTGCCCCGGCAGAGCTAGCACGAGCGGCCCGATGCGACGAGGATGGCCGGATGGACCACATCACCTTCGTCCCGACACCCGACCAGTTCGCCTTCACCTTCGGCGGTGCCGAACCGGTCATGCGCATCAAACCGGGTACGGCCCTGCGCCTGTGGACCGAGGATGCCTACGGTGGACGGATCACCAGCGCCGATGATGTGGCGAGCAGCGCACTGGACACCGAGGATCTGAATCCGCAGACCGGGCCGTTCTGGATCGAGGGCGCCGAGCCCGGGGACACCCTCGCCGTCCATCTGGTCGATCTGACACCGGCCCGCGGCTGGGGTGCGTCCACCCTGATCCCCTTCTTCGGCGGGTTGACCAGCGTGCCGGTCAGCCCGACGCTGCAGGAGCCACTGCCCGAGCGCACCTGGATCTACGAATACGACCCGGTGGCCAGGACGGTCGGCTTCTCCGCCCACGGCAGCAACTTCGAGCTCGCCCTGCCCGCCAACCCGATGCTGGGCACCGTGGGCGTGGCACCGGCTCGCCGGGAGGTGCGCACCTCCCTGGTTCCCGACGTGTTCGGCGGCAATATGGACACCCCGGAGATGACCGCAGGGGCCACCTGCTACCTACGGGTGAATGTGCCGGGAGCGTTGTTCTCCCTCGGCGACGGGCACTACCGCCAGGGCGAGGGCGAGTCCTGCGGCACTGCCGTGGAGGGTGCCATGAACGTCACCGCCATCGTGGAACTGATCAAGGGTGGCGGGCCCGCCTGGCCGCGGCTGGAGACCGATACCCACCTGATGTGTATCGGCTCGGGCCGCCCGCTCGAGGAGGCCTGGCGCGCCGGGCAGGTCGAGATGATCACCTGGCTGGGCGAGTTGTACGGGCTGGACCGCTTCGACGCCTACCAGCTGCTGACCCAGATCTCGCTGGCACCGATCGCGAACGTCGTCGACACCAATTACAGTGCGGTGACGAAGATCGACAAGAGCCTGCTGCCCAGTACCGCCGCCTACGGCGGGGTCCACGGCGAGCTACGTTCCGCAGCAAAGTCTTTGGGCAGCATCACCTACTGAGGGGCAGGACGCATGGATCTCGGACTCAAGGGTAAGCGCTTCGCGGTCACCGGGGGCACCCGCGGTATCGGCCGGGCCGTGGTCGAGGGCCTGCTCGCCGAGGGCGCCAAGGTCGCCTACTGTGCCCGTGACTCCGAGGGCGTCGCCCGGGCGCAGCAGGAGTTCGGCAACGACGCCGTCGGCACCGCTGTCGACGTCGGTGCGACCGCGACGTTGGCAGCGTGGGTCGATGCCAGCGCCGAGACGCTCGGCGGCCTGGATGGTGTGGTCGCCAATGTCAGCGCCCTGGCGATCCCGGAGTCCGCCGAGAACTGGCGCACCACCTTCGAGGTCGACCTGATGGGCACCGTCGGTCTGGTCGATGCGGCCCTGCCGTATCTGCAGGCGTCCGGCGCCGGGTCCATCGTGACCATTTCCAGCGTGTCCGGTCGCGAGATCGATTTTGCTGCAGGGCCGTACGGCACGATGAAGGCCGCGATCATCCACTACACGCAGGGCCTGGCCTACCAATTGGCCGGCAAGAACGTGCGGGCCAACAGCGTGAGTCCCGGCAACACCTACTTCCCGGGCGGGGTGTGGCCGTCCATCGAACAGAACGACCCGGAGCTGTTCGCCACCGCGTTGGCGCTCAACCCGACCGGTCGGATGGCCACCGCGCAGGAGGTCGCCAACGCGGTGGTGTTCCTGTCCAGCGCGGCCGCCAGTTTCATCACCGGGACCAATCTGCTGGTCGACGGTGCACTCACCCGTGGGGTGCAGTTCTGAACGCGCGGGTCGACATGCGTTGCACCCGGGCTGCGGATCAGTGTGCGCCGGCGCCCATGCTGCGCATCGTCCGTTTCACCAGATCTGCCAGCAACTCGGCCCGCATCGGATCGTTTGTCGTGATGGCCAACGCGTAGAGGCACAACAGGAAGAAAACCGCGCTGTTGATCGGCTGGACGTCCGGGTCGACATCGCCTTTCGAACGTGCCTGTTCGATCCGCTGCCCCAGCAGCACGACCAGTGAATGGTCCCCACCGTCTTCCGCACTCGGACGGGTCTGGGAAAAGTGAAGCGCCAGAAAGTCTTTGAACAGCACCTCGCCGAGCCGGCGCTCCAGCCCCAGGACCAGCCGTACCGCTTCATTCAGGGCGGCCTGCAGGTCATGCTCTTTGTTCAGGTGGCCGGCGAACTGCTTGGCCATCCGATCCTCTTCGCGCTTCTCCAGTTCCAGGAGCACATGCTCCTTGGTGGGAAAATGGAAGAAAAAGGTGCCGTGCGCGACGCCGGCGGCAGCAACGATGGCAGCGACATCGGCCTCGGCCATACCGGCGCGCTTGAACTCGGCGATCGCCGCGCCGAGGAGACGCTCCCTGGTCTGTAGACGCTTCGCCTCGCGGGCCGACGGCCGATTCACCACCGCCATGTGCGCTCCATCCGTGTCATACGTGCGGACCACCGACAATATCGTCTCGCACCGGCTGCGCCGGCACCCGAGGCGGGCTCCGTGATCCAGCTAACGGTTGTTTCGCAGCCGGATCACCGATCCGGCGATCCCGACTGCGGCCAAGCCGAGAAAGGCGACACCCATGGCCAGCACCAGCACTCCGCCGTGGTTGGCGAACGACACCAGCCGCAACGTTCCCATCGCCGCCGCAAAAAAGCTCCCGACCATGAACCACACCGCCTGGCGAGTGGTCTCGGGTACGAACATCTCCACTGTCTTGCACCTTTCCCGTTCCGACGCGCACGAACGAACCTCTCGGTCAGCGCTTGCTCACCACATCAGACCCCGGATCATCTCCACGGGCGGAATATCTTCCACGCCCACCATGCCCGCCGGCGCACGGCAGACCCAGTCGATCGCGTTGACCGCTCGCGCAGCGGTCGAGATGCAGCCGGCATCGGTCACGTCGAGCGTCGGATGAGAAAGATGTGTACAGACCTCGATCCGGGGCTCGCCTTCCACGATCACCTTGTGCACCCCGGACATGCCGTCTGGTGGAAACTCCCAGTCCGGCGCGGCGGCGCGGGTGAGGCGAGTCGTGTGCTCGACCGTGATCACCGGCACGTCCCCGACCAGACCCTCGACAGCGAACCTAACGCCGGCAAGCTGTCCGGGTTCGACCGTCGTCATGATGCACTCGATGCGCCTGTCCGAGTACCAGGGTTCGAATCGCTGACGCACGTCGTCGAGCTTCACGTCAATGTGCCCGGCGAGGTTGCGCACCAGGCCGCCGAACATCGACGTGATGACACCCGGCAGAAAGGCCATCGGCGGATCATCCTGCGGCGTCGTCCCGAAACCCATGGATTTTCCGGTGTATTCGTAGTCGTCATAGTTGCCGTAGTCGAAGATCTCGTGCACCTTGACCGATGTGGCTCGGGTGACCAGGCTCAGCGCCGAATAGACCGCGGTATCTCCCGAGTAACCCGGATCGATCCCATTGACATACAGCGTTGTTCCGCCTGTTGCACAGGCCTTTTCCAAAGGAGATCGCAACCATTCGTCGCACTGGCGGGGCGTCACGAGCCAGACCATCGAGGTTCCGACGACGTTGATGCCCGCTGCGAGGAACGTCGACATCTGATCGATGGCGTCCATCGGCCGAGTCTCGCCGAGTGCCGTGTACACCACACAGTCCGGCTCCAACTCGATCAGTGCGTCCAGATCGCCGGTCGCGATGATGCCGGTGGACTCGGTCAGCCCGCAGAGCTCGGCGGCATCCTTGCCAACCTTCTCCGGGCTCGCCGCGTGCACACCGACCAGCTCCACATCGGGCCGTCCGATGAGGGCCCGGAGCGAATGGCGCCCGACATTGCCCGTGGAGAACTGAACCACCCTGCGCATGACTGTCACCAAACCTGGTCCGGTAGTCCGGTACCGGCGTTGTTCCGACCCATGCACAGCCTCCCGTTCGCGTTCTCACGACGCGTCACAGTAGCCGATTGACTACTTCGACTTATTGACTATAGTCAGCGTCCATGAACTTGCCAACGTTTGATCGCAAACGCAGCGACGGGGGCGCCACTGCCGCGCCGACGTCGGCGAGCGACTTGAACGAACACATGGAAGCCTCGCGCCGGGCGCAGCGTCAGGCGGACAAATGGCTTATCAGCGGAAGCCTGCTCATCGGGACGGCCGCGCTCGGGATCTTCGGACTACCGCTGTTCCTGCGCGGCGTGTGGCTGCTCCGCAAGGCACAGCGCGAGGGCCTCTCCGTGCGGCCGATGATCGTCACCCTCATCGGCTACCTCGTCATCATCGATGCCGCCATCAACACCGTCGGATGGGCCCTCGATCTGGTCGCCAACCACACGATCCTCGCGCGAATTCTGTTGAACGGCTGGGGTGCAATGTTCGACGCCGGCTATTTCTGGCATTACAACGAACTCTGGCTTGGCGGGGCCGCAGGGCCTGGCGAGAAGGCCATGGAGGTGGGGATGATCCTCACCGTGTTCACCATGCGGATAGCCGCGGCGATCGGTTTCCTGCAGATGAAACGTTGGGGCCACCAGTGGATGATCATCACCTGCTGGATGGGCATCCTGATCTGGTGCCTGTACGTGTTCAACATGACGATGTATGCCGATGTGCGCTTTGCCGGCGTGGTACTGCCAGTCGTCGGCTGGTGGCTCTACGACATCTTCTACATCACGCCGTTCCTCGCCATCCCGTACCTGCATTCGGTCAACCGAGAGATATTCTCTGACTGATCACAATCACTGACTGCGATCAGTGATACCGGCCGGAAGGAGTTGCGATGATGCCACCACCGACACAGCGGGCCTCGTGTCCGCAGCAGGTGCGACACCTGGCGGCGCCGGCCCGCCTGGTCACCACCGCGCGACGAGGACTGGAGGTCCGATGAACACCATGACCCGTGAGGAGAACTGATATGGGAGCCTGGATCTGGGAGATCCTGCGCTATGTTGCCGCGTGGGGCGGCACCGTACTGATCATCTGGTTCTGGTACTGGATGTTCTCCAACCTCGGGACATTCTGACCCCGGATGCCCGATTTCTCCGATACGCACGCCTTGGCCATCGAACGTAGTTGCGCGCTGACGGCGGTGGCCCTCAGTGCCGGCCGCCGTACGGGAGCCGACCTGGTCAGCGGTCGACACCGTGGCTTCGGACTGAGCTCTCAACTCGATGTTGTGCACGTCCCCTACCCGCTGCCCCATCGCAGCTGGACCCGGCGAACATTGACATGCGGTGTCGCACTGCAGTGCTCGCCGTCGAAGGAACGTGTCACCGACTACCGCATCAACGAACTGTCGGCGCGCGAACTCAGTGCGCTCACCGTCGTGGAGGCCGGCGTCGCCATCGGCTGGGTTGCCGCACGCTGGCCCGGTCTGCTGCCCGAGATCCTCCGGTTACTACCCGATGTCGAGATTCTCGACGGCGATATGGACGCCCGCGCAATGTTCGATAGTGCAATCCTGTTGTCGCGCAGTCGGGAAACTCTGGAGATCCCCGTTCTCGTGGGTGCTCTTCCGCGTGCCTACACGATCCCACAGGGACTGTCCGACAAACTGCGCCGTTCTCTCGGACGGCTGCCCTGGACCAGCAACCAGAAACGGGTCCCGCAACCGCATTCGGTACCTGTCGGAGGCGACGGCGGCGTTCGCAACCCCAACCTGCCGCCACCGAGCCGACCTCAGGACGACGATCTGGACATCACCCCCGAACATCGGCCGGGCATCCCCTATCCGGAGTGGAACGCGTGGACCGACAGCTTCTTGGCGGACCACGTCGCTGTCCTCGAGCGGATACACGACCGACGGGCAGCACGCTCGGTCACCACCGACATCGATGTCCGGAAGTGGTTCGAGAAGAGCACCCATCGGGCGATGAAGAATCGTCTCGAGGACGGCTCCGACCTGGACGTGGATCAGTACATCGGTCATTACATCGACATGACCACCGGGGAGGCACTCGAACCTCGGATTTTTCGCGAGTTGCTGCCCGCGAGTCGCGACGTCACCACCGCCCTCCTGATGGATGGCAGTTCCTCGCTCGGTGTACACGGCGGCAGTGTCTTCAAGCTCGAGTTGGCTTGCGCCGACGCGCTGTCGCGCGCCATGACAGCCGCCCGGGAACGGCACGGCATCTTCGTCTTCACCGGGAACACCCGCCACCGCGTGGAGGTCACCTGCCTCAAGGACTTCGCGGACCGGCGTTTTGTTCCTCCGAGTGGTCTCGGCCTGTCCACCGCCGGCTACACGCGCCTGGGGGCGCCGCTGCGGCACCTGACGAGCAGGCTGCTGGCTCAGCCTTCGGAACGGCGGCTGCTCATCGTGATCGGCGACGGATTGATCTCCGACGAGGGCTACGAGGGTCGGTACGCATGGGCTGACGCCGCCCATGCCGTCGAGGAGGCCGACGAGGCCGGCGTGACCATGTACTACGTGGGAATCGGCCCGGTACGCGTCGATCCGTTACCAGAGGTGTTCGGGTCCAGACGATCTCAGCGGATACGCCGGATCGAGGACCTACCCCGCGTGTTGGCCCACGTGCACCGTGAGCTGGTGGCCGCGTGACATCGCTCAGGGAGTCGAAAGATCAAGGAGCCGAAGCGACGATGACGAGCAACACCTACCTCGCCAACGGCAGCGAGGTGCAACTATTCGAACGGGCTTACCGGCAACACCTACCGGTGATGCTCACCGGACCCACCGGATGCGGCAAGACCCGGCTGGTCGAACACATGGGTCTGCTCCTGAACCGCCCGGTCGTCACCATCAGCTGCCATGACGATCTCACCAGCTCCGACCTCGTCGGCAGGTTCATGGTGACCGGCGGCGATGTCGTCTGGACCGACGGCCCGCTCACACGTGCGGTGAAGGCCGGAGCCATCTGCTACCTCGACGAGGTCGTCGAGGCGCGCCACGACTCGCTGGCCGTGCTGCATTCGCTGACCGACCACCGTCGGACCCTGTATCTGGACCGGGCCGATGAGGTCGTGCAGGCACCGGACTCCTTCATGCTGGTGTGCTCCTACAACCCTGCCTACCGCAGTTCGCTCAAAGAACTCAAACCGTCGTTCCGGCAACGGTTCGTCACCTTGCCGATGCGCTATTTGCCTGCCGATCGGGAGGCCGAGGTCATCGTCGCAGAGGCCGGAGTCGAGCCGGCGACCGCACAGCGGCTGGTCCGCTGCGCCACGGCGATCCGGACCGCCGACGACGCGTTTCATTTCGAACCGCCGTCCACCCGGGTGCTCGTCGCGGCGGCGCATCTGATCGTTGCCGGCGCGTCGGAACTGGAAGCCGCCGACGCCTGTGTGCTGGCGCCGCTGTCCAGCGACGGTGCCATCACAGAAGGACTTCGCGAGGTGGCGGCGGCCTGCCTCGACGTCGACAGCACAAACAGCTAGGGAAGGACGCAGCGCCGTGGTGGACCAGAAGGAACGTAAACGGAAGAAAGCACTCATCGTCCTGCAGCTCGTGGTCTACGGCTATCTGCTGACGATGTTCCTGATCCAACTCTATATGTCGTTCGCCCGCGGGTGGTGGGAGTTGTGAACCTACCGCTGGTACGGCGAAAAGCGAGTGCCGGCAATACGACCGGTGTTCCATCCCAGGCCTCGCCCGACCTCGACGAACATCACGAGCAGTCCCGGCTGGCTCAGCGTCGCGCCGACAAGTGGATGATCGTCGGTGCCGGCCTGATGGGTTGTTGGGCGCCAGGCATCATCGGTCTGCCGATCTTCATGCGTGGTGTGTACCTGCAACGTCAGGCGCTGCGCGCCGGATACTCGGTTCGTCCCATGATCGTCACGCTGATCGGCTATCTCACGCTGATCGACGGGATGCTCAACAGCCTCGGGTGGTCCCTCGATCTGATCGCCAACCACACCTTGATCAACCGGGTGTTGATGGTCGGCTGGGGCGCCATGTTCGACGCGGGATACTTCTGGCACTACAACGAGGCGTGGATCGGTGGTGCCGCAGGCCCGGGCGAGAAGTCCATGGTGTTCGGCATGATTCTCACCGTCTTCGCGATGAGATGCGCTGCCGCCATCGGGTTCCTGCAGATGAAGCGGTGGGGACATCAGTGGATGATCGTCACCTGCTGGATGGGTGTCCTCATCTGGTGCCTGTACGTGTTCAACATGACGATGTACGCCGACGTGCGCTACGCGGGCGTCGTCTTCCCGGTCATCGGGTGGTGGCTCTACGACATCTTCTACATCACCCCGTTTTTGGCCATCCCCTATCTACACACCGTAAATCGCGAGATCTTCTCGGACTGAAGGAGACACTGTGACAACCACACCGGAAGCCACCGAGGAAAAGGCCGAAGACCTGCCGCCCGGCACCACGCCGTACTACGCACGGATGCACCGGTACATCAAACGCGCGGTATTGGTCTGTCTGGTGGCACTGGTCATCGAAGGTGCGTTCACCCTGCCCTTCATGGCCGTGTACTACGGGTACCCCACCCTCAGTCTCACCGAGATCTGCAGCGAGCTGCTCAAGGTGCGATACTCCGACGACACCCTCGAATGCAAGGTTCCGTACCCGGCATTCGGTCCGCCGGAGGGCGCCGAGGGCAAGGACACCGCCCAGGACGTGTGGGGTATTCAACCTGTCCCCCAATACAACCGGATCGGGTTTCGCGAACTCGTACGTATCCACGAGGCACGTGAGGCCCGCGAAGCTGCCGGACTCGGATCTCCATGACCGGACCAGGTGACCGGTCATGACGTATCGCGTCGTGCAGTGGACCACGGGCAACGTCGGCCGGAAATCGGTACACGCGATCATGGCCAACACCGATCTGGAACTGGTCGGGTGCTTCGCGTGGTCTCCCGACAAGGTCGGACGCGATGTCGGAGAGCTGTGCGGCATCGATCCGGTGGGGGTCATCGCGACCGATGACGTCGATGCTCTGCTCGCGCTGCGACCGGACTGCGTGGTCTACAACCCCATGTTCGCCGATGTCGATACCCTGACAAGCATCCTCGGAGCCGGCATCAACGTGGTGACGACATCGGAATTCATCACCGGCAGCCGGTTGGAGGGTGACCGCACACGCATCATCGAGGCCTGTGAGCGGGGTGAGGCGACAATCTTCGGCAGTGAGATTAATCCCGGCTTCATCCAGTTGTTCGCCGTCGTGACAGCCGGCATCTCCGACCGGGTGGACCGTGTCTCGATCGTCGAATCGTTCGACACGACCATCTATGCCTCCCCTGCCACCGAGATCCCGATGGGTTTCGGCTATCCCATCGATCATCCCGGCCTGAGCGCGGTTACCGAACATGGTTCGGGAATCTTCCGGGAGGCGGTGCAACTGGTCGCGCAGGCGTTTGACGCCGAGCTGGACGAAATCCTCTGTACAGCTACCTATGCCGAAACAACCGAGGATCTCCGGTTGCCCGGGGACTGGACCATAGCGGCCGGCTGCGTCGCAGGCATCGATGTCCGCTGGTCCGGCATCGTCGGTGGTCGCGAGATCATCGAGATCCGCGGGGTCTGGACAAAGGGGCAAACGCTGCGTCCCGTCTGGTCCACGGATCTCGGCTACACGATCACGGTTGAGGGTCGGCCGACGATCAGGAGCACGCTCAGTTTCGAACCTCCGCCGGACTTCACAGCCGAGACACTGGGCGATTTCGTCAAGCTCGGTCTCACCATCACCGCGATGCCGGCCATCACCGCGATACCCGCGGTGATCGCCGCCCCGGCGGGCATCGCCACATACAACGACCTGCCCCTGTTGCTCCCCCGCGGAGTGCTGGCGGCAGCAGAGAGGTGATGCCATGCCAGACAAGGTCTATCGGGTCATCCAGTGGATGACCGGTGATGTCGGTCAGGTGGGAATCCGGCATTTCGCCGCGAATCCGATCTACGAACTCGTCGGCGTTCTGGTTCACAATCCGGACAAGGTCGGCATGGACGCCGGCGACATCGCCGGTATCGGCCCGATCGGAATCACCGCCACCGACGATGCCGAAGCGATGATCGCCCTTGATGCCGATTGTGTGTTCTTCACCCCGATCATCATGGATGTCGACACCGTCTGCCGACTGCTGCGGTCCGGGAAGAACGTGGTGACCACGTCGGGCTTCTTCCATCCGTCGCCGGACTTCCGCGAGCCCGGGGAACAGATCCGGGCCGCGTGCCGGGACGGCGGAACGTCGTTCCACGGCGGTGGGATCCACCCGGGGTACGCCGGGGACATCCTGCCGCTCACCCTGGCCCGCGTGATGAGCCGGGTCGACACGATCCAGTTGTACGAAGTGGTCGACGTTCTGAAAGACGCTCCACTGGATCACATCGACTGGATGGGCTTCGGAAAGGACAGGGAAACATTCCTCGCCGAGCCCACGATTCTGGGACTCGGTCTGCCGTTCTTTGCCCAGTCGATGTACATGATCGCCGACGGTCTGGGCGCGACGATCGACGAGGTGACCGCCGCCGCCGTCGACGTTGCGACGGCGACCACCGATATTGCCCACCCCGACGGCGTCATCCCGAAGGGCACGGTCGCCGGACAGCGGCACGAGTGGACGGCCTGGGTGGGCGGCCAGCCGCTGATCGTGTTCCACGCGATCTACGTGACGGCGGGCCCCCGGCATCTCGATCCACCGTGGGACTGGGGCGAGACCCGATACGAGATCGTCATCGACGGCGACCCGCCGACCGAGTTGACCCTCAAGGGGGTCCGCCGGCCCGACGGCACCATGAAGCACCCGGGCTACGACTGGACGGCCATGGGCGCAATCAACGCCATCCCGGACATCTGCGACGCAGCACCGGGCTGGCACCATCATCTCGATCTCGGCCTCATCCGGCCGCGCGGGCTGGTGCGCCATGGCGGGTGAATCTCGGCTGCATGTACCGGAGACGGCAACGATGGAGAACATCCCGGGCCACGGAACGACTCTCCCTTTCCGGCAGTATTTCTCAGGAAACGGCACGCACCGGGGCGAGTTCGACATGTCGGTGCTCGGTCTGGCGGGGACCATACTGGCGGGTGACGTCCGATGACCGCGCCCACGACCAAACCCAGTGTTTTCGATGCCGATCTGCCGACGCTGACGTACGACCTGACCGATACCCCCCTGCAGATTTACCCACAGTTGCGCGAAGCACAGCAGCAGGCACCGATCGCGCTGGGCCCGATCGGCCCCGAGGTGTTGTCACACGACCTTGCCCGCGCCGTCCTGGGGGATCCGCGGTTCAAGATCCCGCAGGGCATCCATCTCAGCGCGCACGGCATCACCTCGGGAGAACTGTGGGATCGGGTCACCCGCAGCATCCTCAACATGGACGGCGTGGAACACCGACGCCTACGCGGCCTGGTGTCCCGGGCCTTCACTCCGCGCGCGACGGCTCGCATGGACCAGACCATCCATGAGGTCATCAACAACCTCATCGACGCAGTTATCGACACCGGGCGTTGCGAATTCGTCGAGGAGATCGCACGCCCATATCCCATCCCCGTCATCTGCGCGCTGTTCGGAGCGCCCCGCGAAGACTGGATGATGTTCTCCGGATGGGCGGAGGACATCTTCAAGATCGTCAGCTTCGACATCGATCTCGCCGCGGAGGAACCCGCGGTTCTCAGAGCGTGGGACCAGTTCGACGACTACATCGATGAGATGATCGCCCATCGGCGCACCCAGTTGACCGATGACCTGTTGTCCGAGCTCATCCGGGCCGAAAGCGACGGTGACCGTCTGGATGCCGGCGAGGTCCGCATGCTGGCATTCAGCATCTTGATCGCCGGAACAGACACCACCCGAACGCAATTGGCTGCATCGATGCAGGTCCTTTGTGACCATCCGGATCAATTGACACTGCTCGGGGAGCACCCCGAACTCGCCATGCGTGCTGTCGAAGAGACGATGCGGCACTCCCCTTCGATGTGCAGCACCGTCCGCGGGGTCACCGAGGATGTCGAGATCGGCGACTATTCCTTTCCCGCAGGCACATTCATCCTCGTTAACACCTACGCGGCCAACCGGGACCCGATGGTCTACGCCGATCCGGCACGGTTTGACATCACCCGGCAGGCTCCACCACCCATCTTGACCTTTGGCGGGGGTGCTCATTACTGCCTCGGGGCCAATCTGGCACGACGTGAGCTGTCCGAAGCTCTCAAAGTCCTGTCGCTCCGGCTACCCGGCCCGCGACTCGCCGGAAGTGCGCCGTGGCGGCCGTTGTTGGGAATGAGTGGGCCCACCCGGCTGCCGTTGGAGTTCGGTTCGTGATTCGACGGTTCGAGCCGCTGGGCCGGCGGCCTGGGCCCGCCCGGCCGGTGGTTTGGTCCGGAGGCGATCGGGAACACTGCCGAGATGAGCAACATACTGACCGGGAAAAGGGTCGCCATCCTCGCCACCGACGGCGTCGAGCGTCTCGAGCTGACCGAGCCCCGCGACGCGGTGGACAAGGCGGGTGCGGCCGTCACCCTGCTGTCGTTGCAGGACGGCGAGATCGACGCGCGAGACCATGATCTGGAACCGTCGGGAAGCTACCGGGTGGACCGTCTGGTCAAGGACGCCGCTGCCGACGAGTTCGACGGACTCGTCATCCCGGGCGGGACGGTGAACGCCGACAAGCTGCGCTCCGACGAGGATGCGGTGGCGTTCGTCCGGGCGTTCGTCGAGTCCGGCAAGCCGGTCGGCGTGATCTGCCATGGTCCTTGGACATTGGTGGAGGCCGGCGTCGCCAAGGGCCGCACGCTGACGTCCTACCCGAGTCTGCGCACCGACCTCCGTAACGCCGGGGCGACGGTGGTCGACGAAGAGGTCGTCGTGGACGGCAACCTCATCACCAGCCGGTCCCCCGATGATCTGCCCGCGTTCTGCGCGGCCGTGGTCGATGCGATCGCCAAGGGGTCCGGCGACTAGGGCGCGCTGGGCGCCCGACGGTCAGCCGCGGTACGCGGCGGTGAAGAATTCCAGCTCCAGCCGCATCGCGCGCCGGTAGGCGGCACGGACCGCCGGGGTGTCCTGGCCGTGTTGGTCGAGCAGCCGCTCCAGCAGCGTGGCCACCTCGTCGAATCCGGGATCGGCGTACGTCTGCACCCACTGTGCGTACGGCCCGGCAGCATCCGCGTCCAGCGTCGACCCGATGTGCGCGTAGAGGCGCATGCACGGGGTCATCGCCGCACAGATGACGCCGAGCCCAGCCGTCGACGCGGTCGCCAGCAGGAATTCGGTGTAGGCCAGCGTGGCCGCGGCGGGTTGCACACCGGCCATGTCGATATCCCACTGCGCGGCGTACGAGGCGTGCAGACCGAGTTCCTCGCGCACGCCGGCGAGCAGATCGGCGAAGGTCAGCAGCGAGGCGGTGTCGGGGCTGCGCACCAGCGCCGACGCATAGGCACGCGCGAACGATTCGAGGAAGAAGGCGTCCTGGGCGACATACCCCGCGAACAGGTTCCGCTCCAGCGAACCGTCCGCGATGCCCCGCACGAACGCATTGTCGAGGACCTCGGCGACGATGTCGGCGTTGGCCTCCCACAGCCGGGCGGACAGGCTCATGCCGGGTCCTGCCAGGCCATGTTCCAGAACTCGACCTCCAGTCGCAGTACCTCATCTACCAGTCCGGCGTAGCGCTGCGGCTGGGCCAGTGCAGCCAGACCGTCGACGTATCCGGCGAATTCCGGCACCGTCCAGTGCTCGATGAACTCGGCGTAGGGCGACTCCGACGACCGGGCCGACGTCCAGCCCAGCAGGTAGACCCGCTCGATCACCCACAGTCCGGTGACCGCGGCATCGAATGGCTCGGAGTCCAGGCGTCCCAACAACTCCCGGTAGGCCAGCGTGGTGGGCAGCGGGTCGGGATCCGGGGCCAGCCCGCGTTGCGCCGCGTGACCGTCGAACCAGTCCAACTCGGCGACCAGCGCCGCGCACCCGCCCGCCAACACCTCCTGGGCCGGGCGCGGGGCACGGGCCAGCAGCCGCGCCTGGAATGTCAGCAGATCGGCGACGAACAGGGCGTCCTGGGCCAGCCACCGATCGAAGGACGCGGTGGCGAGGGTGCCGTCCCGCACCGCGGCGAGAAACGGGTGGTGGGTTGCGGCGGCCCAGAGGTCATCTGACACGCCGATGAGACTAGTTCACGCGTGCTGCGGCTCGTACCCGCAGATCGCCGCGACCTTCTCGGCCGAGGCCGACGACGGATCGAACTCGTAGCCCAGCCATTCGGCGGCCAGCCGGCGCGCCAACTCGATGCCGACCACCCGCTGCCCGAAGCACAGCACCTGGGCGTTGTTGCTCAGGATGGCGCGTTCCACCGAGAAGCTGTCGTGCGCGGTCACGGCCCGCACCCCGGGCACCTTGTTCGCGGCGATCGCGACACCGAGACCGGTCCCGCAGACCAGCAGGGCGCGGTCGGCGGTACCGTCGGCGACCATCCGGGCGGCGGTCACCGCGACGTGCGGGTAGGCGGTGTGCTCGTCGGCACCGACGCCGACATCGACCACCGAGGCCACCCGCGGGTCGGCCTCCAGGTCGGCGCGCAGGACGTCCTTGTACTGCAGGCCGGCGTCATCGCAGCCGACCACAATTCGTAATGTCATTCTTGCTCCGCTTCGCTTCGCGGCGGCACGGCCGCGCCTTCGATCAGATCGGCCACTGTCTGGATGCACATGGCCAGGGATATCGCGCCGGCGTCGGGGGTGCCGACGCTGCGCTCGGCAAGGGGACGGGCCCGACCGACCTTGGGCCGCAGCTCGGCGGTGGCAGCCGCGGCCTTCTGCGCCACCTCCACCGACTCCAGCCAGGCTGTGCGCCAATCGCTTCCACGCGCCACCGCGGTCTCGACACTGTCCACGAACGGGCCCAGCGCGTCCAGCATCGTCTTGTCACCGGGCCGCGCACCGCCGAGCGTGGTCAGCGCGTCGTGTCCGGCGCGCAGGGCGGCGGCCACATCGCGATCGGCGGGTACGCCCGCGTTGCCGAGGCGGTCGCCGGCCGCCGACAGTGCGGCGCCCCACAGCACGCCCGAGGTGCCGCCGGCCTTCGCCGCCCAAGCCTCGCCGGCGGTGGCGAGGACCGCCGCGGTACCGCCGGCCTCCTGCACGGTCGCCGCCGCGGCAGCGGCCGCCGCGGTGGACCCCTTGACCATGCCGCGACCGTGGTCGCCGTCACCGGCCACGGCGTCGATCCGGCCGAGTTCGGCCTCGGCGTGGCGCATCTGCGCCGCGATCCGGGAGATACCCTGTGCCACAGCGGCCCCGACGCGACAGGAGTGCTCGTCGCCCGCGGTGATCACGGTTGCCGACGTCGCGGCGGCCGCGGTGGTGCGCCGCGGCGCCATGGCCGCGGTCACCCTGCCCTTGCGGTAGGCCGGGGTGTCGCACGGCGAGGTCCACAGCCGCTCGAGTTCGTCGTCGAGCCACATCACCGTGAGCGAGCAGCCGGCCATGTCCAGGCTGGTGACCAGTTCACCGACCTCCGGGGACACCACGGTGTGGCCCGATCCGGCGAGCCGGGCCGCCACGGTCTTCCAGACCACGAACAGCTCTTCGTATTTGGTGCGGCCCAATCCGTTGAGGATGACCGCGACACGCTCCGATGCGCCGGCCGGCTTCTCAGCGAGTACACCGGCGACCAACAGCTCGGCCAGTTCGGTCGCGGTCGGCATCGCGTGGCTGGAGACCCCCGGCTCACCGTGGATTCCGAGGCCGAGATCCATCTGCCCGGCCTGCACGGTGAACAAGGGCTGGGGTGCGCCGGGCAGCGTGCACCCGTCGAACGCGACACCCAGCGTGCGGGTGGCGGCATTGGCCTTGGCGGCAGTCCGCTCGACAGTATCGAGGTCTGCACCTTCTTCGGCGGCCGCACCGGCGCAGCGGAACACGGTGAAGTCGCCGGCGATTCCCCGGCGTTTGGTGATGTCTTCGGCTGCGGCACTGGCGATGTCATCGGTCACGACGAGAAAACGCGCGTCGATGCCTTCGGACTGCAGTTGGGAAACCGCCAACCCGAAGTTCATCACGTCACCGGCGTAGTTGCCGGTCAGGAACAGCACCCCGGCGTCACCGTGCGCAGCCCGGGCGACCGAGGCGGCCTCCTGCGCCGAGGGCGAGGTGAAGATGTTGCCCACCACCGCACCGTCGGCGAAGCCGTGGCCCACCACGCCGCAGAATGCCGGATAGTGCCCTGACCCGCCGCCCACGACAACCGCTACCTTGCCGGGCGGGGTCGCGGTGGCCCGTACGACGCCGCCGGGCACACCGCTGACATGGTGCGCATTCGCATCGAGAAATCCGGCGAGCATGTCCTCGGTGAAGGTGGCCGGGTCGTTGAACAGTCGAGTCATGGCGCTTACCTCATCTAGTGAATGTGGCTGCCGCCGTTGATGTCAACGGTGGTCCCGGTCAGGTAGCTGGCGTCCTTGCTGGACAGGAAGGTGATCACGGCGGCGACCTCCTCGGTGGTGGCGGTGCGCCCGACCGGGATGTCGGCGGCCAGCTTGGCCTCCTGCTCATCGGTTGAGCCGACGCGGATGTTGGTGTCGACCGCACCGGGGGTGACGGCATTGACGGTGACGCCGGTGTCGGCGATCTCGCGGGCCAACGACTTGGTGAAGCCCAGGATGGCGGCCTTGGCCGACGAGTAAGGGACCTTGCCGAAGACGCCACCGCCGCGCTGCGCGCTGACCGAGGACATGTTGACGATGCGGCCCCAGCCCTGCTCGATCATGGCGGGCAGGAACGCCTTGGTGACCAGGTAGGTGCCGGTGGCGTTGACGGCCATCACCTTGTTCCACAGGTCGAGGTCGGTCTCCAGGAACGGCACCGGCGAAGTGATGCCGGCGATATTGGCCAGCGCACCGACCGGGGGCAGGTTGCCCGCGGTGACCTCGGCGGCGACAGCGGCATACGCGGCGTTCACCGATTCGTCCGAGGTGACATCCACCGCGTGACCGAAAGCCGGCACGGCGTACTGGTTTCCGACCTCGGCGGCGATCTTGGCGCTCTTCTCCCCGTCGAGGTCGAGGATCACCACGGCCCAGCCTTCCCGGGCGTAGCGCTCGGCAACGGCGATGCCGATGCCCTTCGGGGAGGTGGCGCCGGTAACCACGGCTGTTTTCTGGGCGGACATTGTGACTCCTCAGATCAGATCGGTGATCAACAGCCCGGCGGCGGTGGTTGCCGCGGGCCGCTCATCGTGGGTGACATCGCGGGTTTCGAGTTCCAGCGAGAAGTGGCCGGTGTAACCGGCATCGGCGAGCGCCTTGAGGCTGCGGCCGAAGTCGACCACGCCGTTGCCCACCGAGAGATTGATGTTCCCGGGCACCGCGTCACGGATGTGGACGTGTGCGATGCGCGGTCCGAAGCGGTCGATGAACTCGACCGGGTCCCCGCCGGAGGCGACGACATGGCTGAAATCCAGCACGATGCCGACCCGTCCGTCGAGACGGTCGGTCAGCGCCTGGGCACGTTCGAGGTTGAAGCACAGCCGGTGGTAGTGCAGGGACTCCGTCCACAACGCCACCCCGCGCCGTTCGGCGGCGGACGCCGCAGTCAGCAGCTCGGCGGCCACCCGGTCCAGGTCGGCCGGCAGTGACTCGATCGGCTGGTGGTCGAGCGCCCCGCAGGGCAGCACGAGCGCTCGGGCACCGGTCGCGGCCGCGAGTTCGACGAGCATCTCGGTGTGCCGGTCGCGGCCGTCGTGGTCATCAGGTCCAGACCCTCCCCCGTCGCTTCGCTCGACCCGACGATGGGCGTTCAGGTCACCGATATCACCGTTGATCGACCGGACCGTGAGCCCGGATGCGGCAACCGTGCGGGCCACCTCGTCCACCGCTACCTCGTCGAGCACGTAGGGCACGTGGTCGCAGACGCCGGGTAGGGCACCGAGATCGATCTCGGTGAAGCCCAGGCCGGCAATGGTCGTCAAGGCCCGCGCCAGGTTCTGGTGCCTGAAGCTGATCGTCGAGCAGCCCAGCCTGCTGCTGAATGGGCCGGTCATGTCCCCTCCGAACGTTGTGATGCCCGGCACACTATCTGAGTCGACTGTTAACAGCCAACGGGCAACATTAACTTGTTGTTGACTGTTGACAGCTTGCTGTGGGCGTGGTCACACTGAGGGCGTTGCGGCACTGTCAACCGTTGACAGTGACCGGATTCATCGGTCGGAACTCCAGCTGGAACTGGATTTGAAAGGATGTCCACCATGAGCGACGACGCTCTGAAGATGCGGGGCCCGGTCAACGGGACGCCGGAGGCCAAGCGGGTTGCCGTCGGCTCCGGAGTCGGTGCCGTCATCGAGACCTATGACTTCATCGGATTCGGTACCGCTGCGGCGCTGTACTTCGGCACCGCGTTCTTCCCGAACTCCAGCCCGGTCGCCGGCACGCTGGCCGCCTTCGCCACCCTCGGTGTCGGCTTCGCCGCCCGCCCGATCGGCGGCATCATCGGCGGACACCTCGGTGACAAGGTGGGCCGCAAGCCGGTGCTGGTCGCCTCCCTGATCATCATGGGTCTGGCCACCTTCGCCATCGGTCTGCTGCCGACCTATGCCGCGGTCGGCGTGCTGGCGCCGGTCCTGCTCGTGACCGTACGCATCATCCAGGGCCTGGCCTTCGGCGCCGAATGGGGTGGGGCCATCCTGATGAGCTACGAGCACGCCCCCTGGAAACAGAAGGGCCGCTACACCGGCATCGTCCAGGCCGGCTTCCCGGTCGGCCTGCTGCTGGCCAACCTGACCTTCCTGGTCAGCGTCCACCTACCCGGCGACTGGGCCTGGCGGGTGCCGTTCCTGGCCAGCCTGATCCTGGTGATCGTCGGCCTGATCATCCGCGCGAAGGTCCCCGAGTCCCCGGTGTTCACCGACGTCAAGGATTCCGGCAAGATCGTCAAGTCCCCCATCGTCGAGGTGGTCAAGAAGGACTGGCGAAACATCGTGCGCGGCATCGGCCTTCGCGTCGCCGAGACGGCGGGCTATGCCGTCGCGATCACCTACATGATCAGCTACCTGAAGAACTCCGGTCTGGCCACCGCCAGCCAGACGCTGACCGCGCTGTGCGTCGCCTCGTTCCTGGGCATCTTCGCCACCTTCGGCTGGGCCGCGCTCACCGACAAGGTCGGTCGCCGCCCGGTCTATCTGGGCGTGTGCGCCTTCGGCATTCCGTTCGGGGTGCTGATGTTCGCCATGGTGAACACCGGGCTGATGTTGCTGATCGTGGTGACCTTCGTGCTCGCCTACACCGTGTGCCAGAACGCGTTGGCCGGCGCCCAGGGCGCCTGGTTCCCCGAATTGTTCACCGCGGCGACCCGTACCTCGGGAGCCTCACTGGCCTACCAGATCTCGGCGATGGTATCCGGCTTCACCCCGTTCATCACCACCCTGCTCTTCGAGGGGTTCGGTTGGATGGGCCCGGCGCTGCTGTTCTCCTGCTATGCCGCGATCGGTCTGTGGGCCGCACTGCTCACCCGCGAGACCTGGGGGCCTGCCGAGCGCAAGGCCGCCGACGACGCGGTCGCCAACCACCACGAGCTGGTCCGCTGATGCGCACCGAACGGGTACGCCAGGCCGCCTACCGGATGCGCCACCATGCGCTGAACATGGGCGAGGCACAGGGCCAGGGCTATGTCGGGCAGGCACTGGGTGCCGCCGACATGCTCGCCGCGGTGTACGTCGATCAACTGAAGTACCGTGCCGAGGACCCGCACTGGACCGGTCGTGACCGCTTCCTGCTCTCGACCGGGCACTACGCGATCGGGCTGTATGCCGCGCTGGCCGAGGCCGGCATCATCAGCGTCGAGGAGTTGGAAACCTACGGCTCCGACGAATCCCGCCTGCCGATGTCCGGAATGGCGAGCTACACACCGGGAATGGAGATCTCCGGTGGGTCGCTGGGGCACGGGCTGACCGTCGCGGTCGGGATGGCGCTGGGCCTGCGTCACCAGGGCAACCCGGCGCGGGTGATCAACTTCCTCTCCGACGGCGAGCTCGACGAGGGGTCGACCTGGGAGGCCGCGATGGGCGCTTCCCACCACGGCCTGGGCAATCTGATCGCCATGGTCGACATCAACGCGCTACAGGCCGACGGCCCGACCGTCGGGGTGCTGCGCACCGAGCCGGTGGCCGACAAATGGTCAGCCTGCGGATGGCAGGTGGCACGGGTGGACGGTAACGACGTCGACGCCCTGCTGGCCGCATTCGACGCCGTCAGCACCGACCGACCGTCGGTCATCCTGTGCGACACCAGGATCGGCCGTGGGGTGCCGCTGCTGGAGAACCGGGAGAAGGCGCATTTCATGCGCATCGACGCCGACGAATGGCAGATCTGCCGCGAACAGTTGACCGCAGGTTTTGAAGGAGTACCAGCATGAGCGCGCCGGCCAAGTTGAAGACCTCGGCGATGATCGCGTCGTTCGCCGATCCCGGCCAGAAGACCAGCCCGGCGCCCTTCGGGCACGCGCTGGTCAAGGCGGCCCGGGAGAACGACCGCATCGTCGGGCTCACCGCGGATCTGGGCAAATACACCGATATGCACATCTTTGCAAAAGAGTTCCCGGACAGGTTCTTTCAGATGGGCATGGCCGAACAACTGCTGTTCGGCGCGGCGGCGGGAATGGCCGAGACCGGCCTGGTCCCGTTCGCGTCCACCTACTCGGTGTTCGCGGCCCGCCGGGCATATGACTTCATCTGCCTGGACATCGCCGAGCCCAACCTCAATGTCAACGTGGTCGGCGGGCTGCCCGGGTTGACCACCGGCTACGGCCCGTCGCACCAGGCGACCGAGGACATCGCGATCTTCCGCGGTATGCCCAACCTGACGATCGTGGACCCGTGCGATTCGGTGGACATCGAGCAGGCCGTACCCCAGCTCGCGGAGCACCCGGGCCCGACCTACCTGCGCCTGCTGCGCGGCAACGTCCCGACCGTGCTGGACGAGTACGACTACCGCTTCGAGCTCGGCAGGGCCGCAGTGCTGCGCGGGGGCGCCGATGTCGTGCTGATCTCGTCCGGCCTGATGACCATGCGCGCGCTGCAGGCTGCCGAGCAGCTGGCCGCACACAACGTCGACGTGGCCGTCGTGCACACCCCGACCATCAAACCGTTCGACGCCGAAACGGTTCTGGCCCAGGTGGATACGGACCGCTTGGTGCTGACCTGTGAAAACCACACCGTGGTCGGCGGATTGTTCGAGACCGTCGCGTCGGCAGCAGTGCAGCGTGGGGTGGCCAAACAGATCACCCCGGTGGCCCTGCCCGATGAGTTCCTGGCCGCCGGCGCCCTGCCGACCCTGCACGACCGGTACGGCCTGGCCACTGCGCGCCTGGTCGCCACCGTGCTGGAACGTCTGTAGGGTGTTGACAACTGAATGTTGACAGTCAAGGAGCGCGGCATGACCGTGGATTCCACCTCGTTGCTGCGGTTGGAGAAGACGAGCCTGCGTGAGCAGGCGCTGACCGCGCTGCGCCGGGCGATCACCACGGGTCAGCTGACGCCGGGCACCCACCTGGTGGAGACGGACCTGTCCGATGCGCTGCAGATCAGCCGCGGCACCCTGCGCGAGGCCATGCGCCAACTCCAGCAGGAGGGGCTCATCTCCGCGGGGGCCCGCGGGCGGTTGTCGGTGCGCCACCTCGACGCCAAGGAGATCCGCGACATCTTCAACGTGCGTGCCGCGCTCGAATCGCTGGCCGCGCGCGAACTCGCGTCGCGGACCGAGCGGGCCGACATCGTGGCCACGCTGCGCGGTGCCGTCGACGACATGGATCGGTGGGCCGAGGCCAATCTGGAAGACCGCATCGAGGCCGACCTCCGGTTCCACCGCACCATGTGCCGGCTCACCGGCAACGAGACGCTGGTACACCAGTGGACCTCGCTGGAGGGCAGCATCCGGATGTCGATCATGTTCGCCGGTGTCGACCGGGCGATCCGTAACATGAATGCCAAGCGGCATTACGACATCGTGGATGCCATCGAATCTGGCGACGGCGACAGCGCCGCGGCCACCGTGACCGAGCACATGGCCGGAGCAGCGCACACGTTGGTGGGCTGATCTGCAGGTAGATGGGGGACACTGGCGCAGTGTCGAAATCGGGGGATGCAGAAGGCTTGCGGGCACGTAAGAAGCTCAAGACCCGGCTGGCCATCCGCACCGCGGCCTTCTCGCTGTTCGCCGACAACGGCTATGACGCCACCACCGTCGAACAGATCGCCGCCGCGGCCGACATCTCCCCGCGCACGTTCTACCGCTATTACACCGGCAAAGAAGCGGTGCTTCTCAACGACGGTCAGATCGAACCCATCGTCGAGGCGTTCGCCACGGCACCGGCCGATCTGCCCGTCGTCGCCGCCTATCGCCATGCCGTCGCCGAGGTGTTCGGCGCGATGTCGGAGCAGGACCGCGCCGATTTCGAGACCGGTCAGCGGCTGACCTTCCAGATCCCGGAGGCGCGGGGCCTGCTCTACGGCGAGTACGTCCGGTTGATCGACCTGATCGCCGAGGCGCTCACGCATCGCCCGGACGCGCCGGAGGATGCGCCGGGGCGACGGGTGCTCGCGGGGGCGATCGTCGGGGTGCTGATCTCGGCGGCGCACAACACCGTGATGCCCGATGATTCACTCACCGCCGCGCTGACCCTGCTGGAACAACGGCTGGCCGGCTGAGTCACTGCGACAGCACGTCGTGGACCACGCCGCCCGCAACGGCGGTGGTGGCGTCAGGATGCACGGCTCAGACGGAACGGCATCTCGATGACGGTCGGGTCGCTATCCCCGCACGACCCACCTGCCGTCGTGGTCCGGTCGATGCCCGTGAAGACATCCGAGCCTGGCTCCAGCTGACCGCTGGCCACGTCGATCGGATAGAACTGGAACAGCTGCCGTCCGGCCGCGGTGCCGCCGCCGGCGCAGTGCTGCCAGTCGGGAATCTCCCGGCGGACGTACCACAGCCCATCTGTGGTCGAGATCTCTGCGGTCCAACCCTGGTCGCTGCTGACCGTGCCCTCGCAGGTCTGGTATTTGGTGCAGGTGGTGCTGATCGTCCAGGTGCTGACCACGGTCTGTTCATCCATGTAGACGTTGTTGGTGCGCGCCCAATCACCGTTGGACACTGCGTCGAACACGCCGTTGACCGCGCCCAGCCGGTCGGCATGCGCCACCGAAACGCCGAAACCAGCCCAGGCCAGTAGAACCGCCGCGACGATGCGTGCGATCAACCGGCGGCCGCGGTGAACTCGATGTGCAACTCGGTGAGACCGCGCAGCAGGAAGGTCGGCTCGTAGACGTAGTTCCGCGCGCCTGCCGCGCCGTGCTTGCTCTCGTCGATTCTGATGTCGGACATCCGGTCCAGCAGCCTGCGGACGGTGATCTGCCCTTCGACCCGGGCCAGTGGCGCACCCGCGCAGGTGTGGATTCCGCGCCCGAAGGCGATGTGCTCACGGACGTTCTTACGGTCCGGCCGGAACTCGTGCGGATCGTCGAACTTGCGCGGATCGCGGTTGGCCGCGCCCAGACACAGCATCACGATGGTGCCCGCCGGCAGCGCCACCCCACCCAGGGTCGTGCTCTTGCGAACGAGTCGGAAGTCGACCTTGGTGGGAGAGTGCATCCGCACCGCTTCCTCGATGAACGTCGGGATGCGGCTCGGATCCTCGCGCAGTGCCTGTTGGAACTCCGGCCGGTCTCCGAGTGTCTGCACGGCGGCGGTCAACAGCTTGGTGACGGTCTCCTGCCCCGCGGCGAACAGGAAGGTCGCCGGCTTGACCAGTTCGATCAGTTCGGGTGTCGATCCGTCCGGATACAGCGCGGCTGCAATCCCGCTGAGCACATCCTCGCGCGGGTCGCGTCGACGTTCGGCGAGGTATCCGAGGAACTTGTCGTCGAGGTACTGCAGGGGATCGAGCCCCACGGGTTCACCGTCGAGCGCGCCCACCCTGTTGCCGTCGGGTCTTTCGGCGCCCAGCGCGGCCAGGAACTCGGGCCGGTCGCCCTCCGGTACACCGAGCAGGTCGATGATCGCCGACGTCGCAAATGGCTTGGCGTACTCGGACAGGAATTCACAGCGCCCGCTGTCGATGAACTGGTCGATCTGGCTGTCCACCAGGCGCCACATGTAGTCTTCGTTCTCTTTGAGGCGGCGGGGCGTGAGCAGCTTGCTCAACAGGGAACGCGCCTTCTCGTGCGCGGGCGGGTCCATCACCACCATGTGCTCGTGGATGGGGAAGAGGTGCCGATGCTCCTCGATCTGGGCACTGATGTCGTCACCTTCCGGGGTGAACGGCAGAGGCGGGAACGGCCCACCGATCGCATTCACCGCGGAGAACGAGTCGTGGTCCTTGAACGCGGCCATGACCTCCTGGTAGCCGGTGACGGCCACCACGCCGTAGTGCGGCTCCCTGGTCACCGGTCCCAACTCGCGCATCCGATCCCAGTATTCATACGGCGACTGGCTGATGATCTGGTCGGAAAAGAAGTCCGCTTCGGCGAGATCGGTCATGGCTGAGTCCTTTCGAGTTCCTCTTCGCAGACGCTGATCGCCCCGCGCGGGCAGGCGTCGATGGCCGCACGGACGGCGGGCCACATGTCCGGACCCGGTTGCCTGGTGCATGACGCGACGTCGTCGTCGCCGACATCGAAGACCTCGGGCGCCGTGTCGAGACACAACGCGTGCCCTTCGCACAGCTTCGGGTCGACGGCGACCATCCGTCGCAGGGACATCCCGCACCTCCATCCGGGCCGATTCTGACACAAAACTGATCGATCGACCAGACTGTTAGAATGCCGCATGCTTATCACGGGCCGTCCGCGGCGGTCAACCGGCCAGCGGCTCGGAGGTCGTTGAGTGGCCGCGTCCACCAGGCCGCGCTCAGCAGACCCCGGCGCGCGGGAACGGTTGATCGCGGCCACCGCCAAACTGATGCGCGAGGACGGGTACGCCGCGGCCACATCCCGGCGGGTGGCCGCCGAGGCCGGCGTCAAACAGGCGCTGGTCTACTACTACTTCCCCACCATGGACGACCTGTTCGTGGAGGTGCTGCGCAGTGGCGCCGATGCCTCGCTGGCCAGCATGCGCGCCGCCCTCACCGACGACGATCCGCTGCGTGCTTTATGGGCTGTGAACAGCGATAACAGCTTGAGCATCCTGAGCACCGAGTTCATGGCGCTGGCCAACCACCGCAAGGTCATCCGCGCCGAACTGCGCGCCTACGCCGAACGGGTCCGCGATATCGAGACCGCCGCCGTCGCCGTCGCACTGCGCGCCCGCGGCGTCGACATGGATAAGTACCCGCCAGTGGCGGTGTCCATGCTGATCGCCCAGATAGCCCGCAGCCTCTGCAACGAGGAGGCCGTCGGAGTGACGCTCGGCCACGACGAGCTGCGCCGTCTCATCGAGGCCCAGCTGGACACGCTCGCGAAATAGGCCCAAGGGTTGACACCCGGGTCGTTTCGGGCCTAGCTTCCTGATCGATCGATCAGTACACAGCGGGCAATCAGAATGAGGTGGATCGTGACAGGACGGGTAGCAGGCAAGGTCGCCTTCGTCACCGGCGCGGCGCGCGGACAGGGCCGCAGTCACGCGGTGCGGCTGGCCGAGGAAGGCGCCGACATCATCGCGGTCGACATCTGCGGACCGATCACACCGGACGCCCAGATCGCGCCATCCTCCCCGGATGACCTGGCGGAGACGGCGGATCTGGTCAAGGGACTCAACCGGCGGATCGTCACCGCCGAGGTCGACGTCCGCGACTTCGACGCGCTGACGGCGGCGGTGGACAGCGGAGTCGAGCAGCTGGGTCGGTTGGACATCATCGTTGCCAATGCCGGCATCGGCAACGGCGGGCAGACATTGGACAAGACGGCCCAGCACGACTGGGACGACATGATCGGCATCAACCTGTCCGGCGTCTGGAAGACAGTCAAAGCAGCTGTCCCCCATCTCATTTCTGGTGGGCAGGGCGGATCCATCGTATTGACCAGCTCGGTCGGCGGGCTCAAGGCCTATCCGAACACCGGACACTACATCGCGGCCAAGCACGGTGTGATCGGATTGATGCGAACCTTCGCGGTCGAACTCGGCCAGCACTTCATCCGGGTCAACGCGGTGTGCCCGACCAACGTCAACACCCCCATGTTCATGAACGAGGGCACCATGCACCTGTTCCGGCCCGACCTGGAGAACCCGGGCCCCGAGGATATGAAGGTGGTCGCACAGATGATGCACGTGCTGCCGATCGGCTGGGTCGAACCCGTCGACATCAGCAACGCCGTGCTGTTCCTCGCCTCCGACGAATCGCGCTACATCACAGGACTTCCCGTCACCGTCGACGCAGGAAGCATGCTCAAGTAGCGGCCTGCCCTCAGCTCATCCCGATACGAATGTTCTTAACCTGTTGAAACTCCCGGAGGCCCTCCAGGCCCCCGGTGCGCCCGGATCCGCTCTGCTTGTAACCGCCGTACGGGCCCTGCGGTGAGATCCGGCTGCCCTGATTGACCCACACCGATCCGGACTGCAGCTGCCGCGCAACCGAATGCGCGCGCACGAGATCCCTGGTGTGGATGAAGGCATTCAGCCCATACGGTGTGTCGTTGGCGATGCGCACCGCCTCATGATCATCGGTGAAGCGGATCAGCGATACCACCGGCCCGAAGGTCTCGTTCTGCGCGAGTGCGGACCGGTTGTCCACATCGCCGAGCACCGTCGGCTCGACGAAATAGCCTTGTGCCAGTGCTCCTTCGGTGATTCGTCCGCCACCGGTGAGCAGACGGCCACTTCGCCGGTCGACGGCATCGCCGATGACGCCGAGGATCCGCACCAGGGCAGCCTCGGAGATCACCGGGCCGAAACCGGTGGTCGGGTCCAGCGGGTCGCCCACCCGCGCCGACGAGATCACGGCCAGGAACCGCTCGACGAAGGCGTCGTACACGGCATCGTGCACAAGGATCCGGCTGGCGCAGGCGCAACTCTGGCCGGCCTGCATCAGCGGACCCTGATGGGCCGACCGGGCAGCGGCGGTGTCGAGGTCGGCATCGTCGAAGATGATGTTGGCCGATTTGCCACCCAGTTCGGTGACCACCGGAGTCAGGTTGTCCGCCGCGGCCCGCAGGATGTGACGCGCGGTGTCTCCGCCGCCGGTGAAGTGGATCTTGCCGATGCCCGGATGCCGCACCAGGGCATCCCCGCCGTCGGCGGTGGCCGGCAGGATGTTGACCAGACCCGGAGGCAGCCCCGCTTCCAGACAGAGCTCACCGAACCGCAGCGCAGCCAACGGCGCGAGCTCGGAGGGTTTGAACAGCACAGCGTTTCCGGCGGCCAAGGCAGGTGCGACGCATGCCGCGGCCACGACGAGCGATCCGTTCCACGGGGCGATGACCCCGACCACCCCGTAGGGTTCCCGCTCGATGAAATTGAGATCGGTACTGCCACTGACCGGAGTACTCGACCCGTGCGGCTTGTCGACATACCCGGCGAAATGCCGGAGGAACTGGTCCAGCATGACGGCATTGCCGGCATACGAGATCGGCACGCCGTAGTCGCGGGTGTTGAGTTCGGCCAATTCACCCAGATGCACCCGCACCACGTCGGCCAGGTCGATGAGCTTGTCGCGACGTTGATCGACCGTCAGCCCGAACCATTCCCGCTGCGCCTCCACCGCCACCGACACAGACAGGTCCACCTCGGTGGCACCGGCCAGGGCAACCGTGGCGTTCGACTCACCGGTGCCCGGAAAGACGTGCCGATGCAGACCCGCTGACGTGACGGCGGGCCGGTCGGTACCGATGAGCAGGCCAATGGGATCGAGACCGACATCGGCCGTCGTCACCGGTTCGACGCTCCGTCCTGCGCCCATTCTTCGGTCACCCGCTCCTTCTGCTCGGCGATCACCTGGTTGAGGTGCGACCCCTTCGGCCACCCGTAGTGCGCCGCGAAATGCAATGCCAGCTCGTCCATTTCGGCAAAGGAGATGTCGCGGCTCTTCAGCGCGGCATAGACATGGCTGAGAATCGGATACGGAGAGTCCTGGAAGGCGACACAGGCCACCGTGATCAAGCGTCGTTCCTTCATGCCGAGCCCCGGCCGCAACCACATCTCACCGAAGACGAAGTTGAGGATGCCGGCTCCTTGGAACGGGTTGTCCCGCTGCGGGGCGTACGGCAGGCAGTTGATGTCCCGGAACGACTGCTCGCCGACAGCGAGCCGCGCCTCGGGATCACTGGGCGTGCTCAGCGGCAGCAGCGGCACCGGCGGCGGCACCGGAAGATCCTTCTCACGGTGGATGCGCTCCCACTGCTCGTCGACCACCATGTTGAACCGCGAGGCCTTCGGCCAACCGGCATACACCGCGAAATGAAGGACTGTTTCCTGCATCTCGACGATACTGAGGTCTCCGCTGTTGAGCGCGGCATACACATGGTCACGCATCGGCCCCTCGGAGTCCGCCGCCGCAACACACGGCAGGGTGACGAACCTGCGCTCCCGACGGGTCAGACCGGGCCGCTGCCAGACCTCGGCGAAGACGAAATCGAGCAGATGCTGCGTGGCCGGAGTCGAGTCGGCCGGAGCCGGCACCGTCATGATGTCGGCGTATGCCCGTCTGCCGCGCTCGAGCCGATCAGAAGCCAATACGGTCACGTCATGTCCTTCGTCGAAGGGATCATCGGATGGTGACGCCCGCGTCGACCTTGAATTCGAGGCCGGTGACATAGCGGGCTTCGTCGGAGATCAGGAACAGGACGGCATTGCTGATGTCGACGGCCTCGGCCATCACGATCGGAAGCGCGTTCTGGAAGACGGGGCCCAGGTCGCTGCGAGTGTCATGGAGCAGTTGGTGTAGCGAGGCCGGTTGCATACCGGTCGGCACCCCGGTCGGATGCACCGTGTTGACCCGGATGCTCATTGCGGCAAGCTCATTGGCCAGCGCCCTGCTCAAGCCCACGACACCCGCCTTGGATGCCGTATACGGGGTGTGCAGTGGTGAGCCCTTGATACCGGCCGCCGAACTGATGTTGACCAGGCTGCCACCGCGGTCCACGAGGTGCGGAATCGCCGCCCGGCAGGTGTTCCACGTCCCGATGAGGTTCACGTCGACGACCGTGCGCCACTGCTGCGAGGTGGTGGTTTCCCAGGTTCCGCCGGTCAGTACGCCGGCGTTCGCGACAGCCGCGTCGAGACCACCGAGCTGGCCGACACCATCGTCGACCGCCGCGGTCAGTGCCCGCTCATCACGTACGTCCACCACGTGGGTGACCGCCCGGCGACCAGCCTTCTCGACCAGCTCGGCCGTCTCCTTCAGCTCGTCCGCGGTGGCAAGCGGGTACTCGATCTCGGGCAGGGATTCGCAGATGTCGACCAGAATGACGTCGGCACCCTCCTGCGCCAATCGGACGGCGTGACTGCGGCCCATACCCCGGGCGGCGCCGGTTATCAGTACGCGTTTGCCCTCGACGCGCCCGCTCATAGCTTGTTGCAGAATCCGGCATCGACCGGGAACGTGACCCCGGTGACGTACTTGGCCTGATCGGACACCAGATATGAGACCGCGGCGCTGATGTCCTCGGGTTCGAGCAGCGAGACCGGCATCGGGTTCTGCAGGTGTGGCCCGCCGTCGGGGTAGGCCTCCAGGAACGCCGTCATGGCCGGGTTGGTCGCCATCATGGTGTTGACCGCCGTGGGATGCACGGTGTTGACCCGGATGTTCTGCGGAGCAAGCGCATTGGCAAGCGTCCGCATCAAGCCGACGATGCCGTGCTTGGAGGCCGCATAACCCAGACCGCCACCCTGCGAGCCGCCGAAGCCCTTCAGTCCCGCCGTCGAGCTGGTGAACACGATGGCGCCACCGCGACCTCCGGCGATCAGATGCGGGATCGCCGCCTTCGCCGTGTGGAACGAGCCCACCAGGTTGACGTCGATGACGGCAGTCCACATCGCAAGGTCTTCTTCGATGCTCACCTCGCGGAAGGCAGTCGGCGCGATACCGGCGTTGGCCAGCACGATGTCCAGCCTGCCGAAGTGCTCGACTCCGGCATCGACAGCGGATCGCAAGGCTCCGAAGTCCCGCACGTCGGCCACCGAAGCGCGCATCTTGCCGCCGGCCGCCTCGACGAGGGCGACGGTCTCATCCAACTCCTGGCGGGACGCCATCGGGTACCCGTTGGCGTCGATGTCGGCGCAGATGTCCACGCCGATGATGTCGGCGCCCTCGGAGGCGAGCCGGACTGCGTGACTACGCCCCTGACCACGCGCCACACCCGTGATGAAGGCGACTCTGCCCTCCAGTGAACCCATTGTTCCTCGCTCCACATCCGTCTGAGTAACCGTGTTACTCCCGGTACAGTAACGTGGTTACTCCACGGAAGGCAAGGGTGATGGCGGCACATGTCCCGTCGGTCGACAGCGGCGACCGATTGCTCGACGTCGTCGCGGAGATGCTCGAGCAGGACGGGTACGACGCGGTGCAGCTGCGCGCGGTGGCCCGCCGGGCGCAGGTGTCGCTGGCCACCATCTATAAGCGGTTCGGCACGCGCGACGAGATGATCTTCGCCGCCCTGCAGCACTGGATGCAGCACAACCGATATGCCGATCTGGGTGGTGACTCCCCGAAATCCGATGCGTCGCTACATGAATCACTGATGCAGCTGTTGCGGCCCATTTTCGAGCCATGGGAGCGCCACCCCAGGATGCTGACCGCCTACTTCCGGGCGCGGTCGTCGGCCCAAGGCCAGCAGTTGTTCCGCTTCGGCCTCGAGCTGGTGGCACCGGCCGGACTCGAACTGTTGGCCGATGTCGACGACGAGTTCGTCGCGAGCCTCGACGCCATCATCACCACCGTCATCTACGGCCTGCTCAGTAGGCACTCGGCCGGCGAGATCGACGTCACCGACATCATCCCCATCCTCGACCAGACGGTGTTCTGGGTGGTCCGCGGTTACGAGTCCGGCACCGCCGAGCCGAAACCGGTTGCGCGCGTCACGAGCCGAGGCCGAGCACCGCGACCATCAAGGGCAACAACGCGATGATGAGGATCGCGCCGGCGATGTCGAAGGTCACGCCGGAGCGGATCATCGTGGTGATGGGCACGGCGCCGGAGCCGTAGACGATGGCGTTCTGCGGCGTGGACACCGGCAGCATGAACCCGAAGGACGCTGCGAAGGTGGCGGCCAGCGCGGGGACGAACGGATTCACTCCTGCGGCAACAGCGATCGGGATGATGATCGGCACCACCACGGCGGCCGAGGCCGTGTTGCTCGTCGTCTCCGAGACAACGATCGCCAGCAGGACCGCGAAGATCGTGATGGCCAGCACGCTGGTGAAGCCGAGGCTGTCGGCCACCGAGGTGCCGATCGTCTCGGCGAGACCGGTGTCGGCGAGCAGGGATCCGAAGATGATGCCGGTGCCGAAGAGCACGACGGTGCCCCAGTCGATTGCCGCGGCATCCTTCCAGCGCAGGGTGAATTCGCGCTGACCCCAGTCGGTGGGCAGCAGAAATAGCAGTGCTGCACCGAAGACCGCGACCGTGCCCTCGTCCAGGCGGTCACTGACGGTCGAATAGATGTCGGAGTCATTGCCGAAGATCAGGGCGATGACGCCCGGCAGCACCCACAGCGTGACGGTGATGCCGAAGGCGATCAAAGTGTTCTTCTCCGCGCGGGACAGCCGACCCATCTCCGCACGCTGCTCAGCCACGTACTCGGTGACGCCCTCGATACGCTTGAGTTCGGGCCTGTTGAGCTTGATCAGGACGAAGGCCAGCACCAGGAACATCGCCAGACAGATCGGGGCGGCCAGCACCATCCACTGCCCGAAGGTGATCTTCTCCCCGGTCGCCTCCTCGATGAGGCCGCGCCCGATCAGGTTGGGCGGACTGCCGACCGGGGTGAGCAACCCACCCACACTCGCCGAATAGGCGAGCATGAGCATGACCGCGGCACCCATCTTGAGCCGCAACGGATCGAAGTCGTCGGCCACCTTGCCCTGCGCCTGCAGGATCTTGGCGACGACGCCGATGATGCCGATCGCGGTCGGTAGCAGCATCGCCACCGTGGCGGTGTTGGACACGAACGCCGAGAGCAGACAGGTGATCGCACCGAAGGCCAGGATGACGCCGGTGGTCGACTGCCCGACACGCGGCAACGCCAGGATGCGGAAGGCGAACCGGCGCGCCAGGCCGTGCTTGAGCATCGCCTGGGCGAGGATGAACGCCCCGATGAAGGTGAATACGGTCGACGATCCGAAGGGCGCCAACACATCATCGACGGGCGCCACGCCGAGGAAGACGATAACGGCGACACCGAGCAGACCGCCGATCGGAATGGGGATCGGCTCGGTCACCCACAGCACGATCACGCCGAGCAGGACACCGGCCAGCGTCTGCTGCTGCGGCGGGATGTCCAACGGCAGCAGCAGGAACACGACGGCCACCACCGGTGCGAGGAACAGACCCACGGTGCGACGGCCCTTTTCGAACCGTTCCTCCTGCGGACTGAGCCGCTGTTCACCGAGGCTCCGGTAGGTGGATCCGCCCATCAGGGCGCTGTCGACATCGGTCTTCTTCACAGGCTGCTCTGTGGTCATGGCCTCTCCTGCACGTCACGCCGTTGTGGCGCAGGTCACTAGCGACCTAGCAGATGTGCCCGTTCGGAGCGCTCGGTAATCCTCGGGCGCTCATGCGCAGGGTTGTGCCTCGGCGGATGCGACCCGAGCGGACGGCGCGGCGATGACCCGCCGCAGCGAGTAACGCGGGGCCGGCATGGTCGAGACGAGCACCAGCCGGTGCCGGCGCGCCTCGCGCAGGTGGGTCGCCAGGGTGGCCGCGCCGATCAACGCCCAGACGAGGTTCGACGCGGCGCTCGGCCAGGCGCCGTACATTCCGGCAGCCACACCCGCCATCACTCCGCCGGCGATGTTCAACGTGGCGTATCGGCGCGACTTGCCGCACAGCCAACCACGACTGACCGCCAGGTACGCGAACAGCGTGCCTACCGCCCCCACCCAACCCAGGGTTGCCGCAATCATCGAGAACCGCCTTCGTGCCAACCGAAACCAGCAGAAGTATCAGCGTCGCAAGCGTTAAACACAATTGAATAAATCTGTACTGTCAGTGTAGTTTTTGTGAATGGACATCGATCCGCGCCGGTTGCGGTATCTGTTGGCGGTGGCCCGCGAGGGCGGCGTCCTGGCCGCGGCCGACGACCTGCAGATGACGCCGTCGGCGGTGTCGCAGCAGATCGCCCGTCTGGAACGGGAGACCGACCGTGTCCTGATCACCCGCACCTCCAACGGTTCGGCGCTGACCCACGAGGGTCAGATCCTGGCCGAGGCCGCCCAGCAGATCGAACGCGCGTTGGTCGAGGCGCAGTTGCAGCTCGAGCGCGGCGAGGCCGAGATCCACGGCACCATGCGCCTCGGTGGGTTCCAGAGTTTCCTGTCCGTGGTGGTCGCACCGATGCTGCCGGAGTGGCGCCATCAGTTGCCCGGTATCCGGTTCGAGGTCGTCGAGGCCGATCAGGAACCGCTGATGCGCGCGCTCAAGGATGGCGAATTGGACGCTGCCATCGTCGAATTGGACTCCGCGGACATTCCGAAGCGGCCGCCGGCCGGCATCGTCGAGGTACCCCTGCTCGACGAGCCGTGGAAGCTGGTCGTGCCGTCGGGCACCCTGGCCTCCGATGTCACCGAACTGGGACGCCTACCGCTGCCCTGGGTCGGGGTCGAACCATCCTCGGCCACGGCCCGGGCGGCCGCGCGGCTCAGCCGGTCCAGCGGGTTGAACCAGCCGATCGTGCACCGCTACTTCGGCACCCAGACCGCACTCGCGCTGGTGGCCGCGGGCGAGGGTATGACGCTCATTCCGATGCTGGCGCTGCGCGGTATGCCGCAGGACGGCGTGGAGACCGTCGACGTGCCCGGGCTGGGGACCCGCCGGGTGGTCCTGCGCAGCTATGCGCGTGGCAAGCACGCGAGCGCGGTGCTCGATGCGGTCCTCGCGCTCATCCACGAGGCGGTGCTCGACATCACAGCCGACGAGGCCGCGCACGCCTCCTGACCAACCGGCCGAACTCGACCGTCGACCGCTTCACCGATTCCACTTCCAGCGACAGCAGCAGCGTGTCGACCATGGCGAACGGCAGCGTGGTCGCGACCGCGCCGCGGCCGTATTCGATATGCCACGATCCGGGGTGCACGGTCAGACCGCGAGCCTGGCCGCGCCGCAGACAGGTGCTCTCACCGGGCAGCAGCGGGGGCAGGGCCTCGGTGTCATCGGATTCGAGATCGAAGGAGTCGATGCGCCCGGCGAGCAGGAATTTGTGGATGTCGACGTGTTTGTAGCGGCCGGAGAATCCCTGGGTCCCGGTGGGCGATCCGAAGATGACCACGTATTCGCGTGGGCTGAAGTAGAGGAACCGCACCTTGCCGAGCACGCCGCCGGCCTTGCTGCCCACCCACCGGCCCGGTCGCGGGTCGATCAGATCCGGGTACTTCTCGGCCAGCAGCCGTGTCGCGGTGCCGACCAGGTCGTCGCCGCCACGGGCTGCGACGTCGGCCGCCACGTCGTGCAGGACGGTCGGGTCGATCCGGTGGGCCATACCGATGACCTTACGGTGCCGCCGGGCTCAATCGGCGGCGGTGATCCAGTCGGCCACCTCGATGGCCCGGTCGATCGGTCCGCGACGGACCGAGCGCAGTGATCTGCCGGCCGACGACCCGCTACCGCGACATTAGTACTGCTAATCCGACGTAAGAATCCTTAGCTGTACTTGATCAGCGCAGCGTTCTAGGGTCGTTCCCATGGCATCACCGCTGTTCATCGGCTTTCTGACCACCATGGCGCTCATCGCCGCGATCGGCGCGCAGAACGCGTTCGTACTGCGTCAGGGTATCCGCGGTGAGCACGTGGTCCCGGTGATCGCGCTCTGTACGGTCTCGGACCTGATCCTGATCGCCGCGGGCATCGCAGGGGTCGGGGCGATCATCACCGCTCACCCCACCGCGGTCACCGTCGTCAAACTCGGCGGGGCGGCGTTCCTCATCGGGTACGGCGCGCTGGCCGCCCGCCGCGCGCTACGGCCGAGCGCACTGACCCCGGCCGCAGAGGCCCCGGCGAGGCTGGTCGAGGTGCTGCTCACCGCGGCCGCGCTGACCTGGTTGAACCCGCACGTCTACCTGGACACCGTGGTGCTGCTCGGCTCGCTGGCCAATGAGCACGACGATCAGCGCTGGCTGTTCGGCGCCGGCGCAGTTGCGGCGAGCGCGCTGTGGTTCACCGGATTGGGCCTGGGCGCTCGGAAGCTGGCCGGACTGTTCGCCAACCCGGCGACGTGGCGGGTTCTCGACATCGTCATCGCCGTGGTGATGGTGGCGCTGGGCGTCTGGATGGCCCTGTCCTAGAAATACCATCGACGGTGCATGCAGATCGTCCTGCCGGTGCTTCGTTCGATCTGAGTGCACGCTCGGCAAGCACACGACCGTTCAGCCCTCGGGCACTGACCACTTACCCGGCAGGTAATTGCCGGGCCGCACCGCGGCGCCGATGATTGCCGCATGAGCGCATCCCGGAAGCCCCCAATCCTGTTGCTGCACGGCGTATTCGGTAGCCCCGAGCTGATCGGGCCGTGGGCCCGGTTCCTGCGCGAGTCGGGCTACGACGTGCATGTTCCGGCGTTCCCGGGCCGCGACCCCAGCGATGACGATGTCCTGGAACACACCGGTGTCGCCGAATGCATCGCGGTCGCGCTGCGCGCCTATGACCAGATCGGGGAACCGGCGATCGTGATCGGGCACAGCTTCGGCGGCCTCGTCGCGCAGAAGGTTGCCGCCGCCCGGGACTGCGTCGCGGTGGTGCTGCTCGCCGCCGTCCCGCCCGGGGTGCTGTGGCCCCAGCTGCGATCCCTACCGCACCTGTTCCCGGTGCTGCCGGCGATCCTGGCCGGGCGTGCCTTCCGGCCGTCGGCCTCCACCATGCGGGCGGTGCCGCTGCGCACCCTGCCCACCGCCGAGCAGGAGGCCCTGATTCCCCGCCTCGTCCGCGACTCGGGCCGGGTGTTCCGCACCATGTCGCTGGGCTCACCGATCATGCGGGTCAAGGCGGCCGCGGTCACCTGCCCGGTGCTGGTGCTCGTGGCCGGGGCGGACCGCAACGTCGCGCCGTGGATGTCGCGCCGGCTGGCCGCCAGATATGGCGCCGAGCGCCACGACCATCCGGGACTACCGCACTGGATCATCGCCGAGTCCGCGTTGCCGCGGGTAGGTCCGCCGACGCTGGCGTGGCTGCAGCGGGTGGCCCCGGGCCGGTCTGGACCGGCGGCCGACGAGTGACCCAATTCGCAGCGTAGGGACGGGGCTGAGCGGGTACACCGACACACCGATAAGAACGCACCGTGTTCGTCGCCGACGCCGAACTGCGCGACCTGTCAGCCAGAGAAGGAAGCACATGCCGGAAACGCCCCACCCGACGCCGTCCGACCCGACCCAGGAGGTGTGGCCGGGCAAGGCCTATCCGCTGGGTGCCACCTACGACGGTTCCGGCACCAACTTCGCGCTGTTCAGCGAGGTCGCCGAGAAGGTCGAGCTGTGCCTGTTCGACGCCGACGGCAACGAGACCCGCTACCGGCTGCCCGAGGTCGACGGCTTCATCTGGCATGGATTCCTGCCGGCCATCGAACCCGGACAGCGCTACGGCTACCGGGTGCACGGACCCAACGATCCGGATGCCGGGCACCGGTGCAACCCGAACAAGCTGCTGCTCGACCCCTACGCCAAGGCCATCGACGGCAACTTCCACTGGGATCAGTCGCTGTTCGGGTACAACTTCGGCGAACCGGAGAGCCGCAACGACGACGACTCCGCGGCCAGCATGCCCAAGTCGGTGGTCGTCAACCCGTACTTCGACTGGGGTGTGGACCGCCCACCGCAGCGCGAGTACGCCGACAGCTTCATCTACGAGGCCCACGTCAAGGGTCTGACCGAAACGCACCCGGACATCCCCGACGCGATCCGCGGCACCTATGCCGCGATCGGCCACCCGGCGATCATCGAGCATCTGCAGTCCCTCGGGGTGACCGCCATCGAGTTGATGCCGGTGCACCACTTCGCCAACGACTCCACCCTGATCGACAAGGGGTTGTCCAACTACTGGGGCTACAACACCATCGGCTTCTTCGCCCCCGACTCGAAGTATTCGAGCAGTTCCACCCCGGGCGGGCAGGTCCAGGAGTTCAAGGCGATGGTGCGCACCCTGCACGAGGCCGGGATCGAGGTCATCCTCGACGTCGTCTACAACCACACCGCCGAGGGCAATCACATGGGCCCGACGTTGTCGATGCGGGGTATCGACAATGCCGCCTACTACCGGCTGGTCGACGATGACAAGCGCTACTACATGGACTACACCGGCACCGGCAACAGCCTCAACGTCGGGCACCCCCACTCGCTGCAGCTGATCATGGATTCGCTGCGGTACTGGGTGACCGAGATGCACGTCGACGGGTTCCGGTTCGACCTGGCCTCCACGCTGGCCCGCGAGTTCTACGACGTCGACAAGCTGTCGACCTTCTTCGAACTGGTCCAGCAGGATCCCACGGTGAGCCAGGTGAAGCTGATCGCCGAACCGTGGGATGTCGGGCCCGGCGGCTACCAGGTGGGCAACTTCCCGCCGCAGTGGACGGAGTGGAACGGCAAGTACCGCGACACGGTGCGCGACTTCTGGCGCGGCGAGGACGCCAGCCTTGGCGAGTTCGCGTCCCGGCTCACCGGCTCCGCCGACCTCTACGAGCACACCGCTCGCCGGCCGGTCGCATCGATCAACTTCGTCATCGCCCACGACGGATTCACGCTGCGCGACCTGGTGTCCTACAACGAGAAACACAACGAGGCCAACGGCGAGGACAACAACGACGGCGAGAGTCACAACCGTTCGTGGAACTGCGGGGTGGAGGGTCCCACCGACGACCCGGAGATCCTGGCGCTGCGCGCCCAGCAGGAGCGCAACTTCCTGACCACGCTGTTGCTGTCCCAGGGTGTGCCGATGATCTGCCACGGCGACGAACTCGGCCGCACCCAGGGCGGCAACAACAACGGCTACTGCCAGGACAACGAGATCACCTGGATCAACTGGGCCGACGCCGACCAGAACCTGCTCGACTTCACCGCCAAGCTGGCCGCCCTGCGCGCCGAGCACCCGGTGTTCCGGCGACGCCGGTTCTTCAATGGCCGGCCGGTGCGACAACGCGGTTCGGTGGGGGTGCCGGACATCTCCTGGTTCCGCCCCGACGGCTCGGAGATGAACGATGAGGACTGGGACACCGGATTCGGGAAGTCGGTGGCCGTCTTCCTGAACGGCAACGGCATCCCCGACCTGGATCCGCGCGGCCAGCGCGTCACCGACGACTCGTTCGTGATCTGCTTCAACGGCCACCATGAACCGCTGGAGTTCACGCTGCCCCCCGCCGAGTTCGGCGAAGCCTGGGTACCGGTCATCGACACCGCAGCCGCCCCCGAGGTCACCGAGGAGGCTGTCCCGGCCGGCGCCGCGCGCAAGCTCGCCGCGCGGTCGGTCACCGTCTTCCAACAGGTCACCGACTGACCCCAGGCGCGCGCCCTATGCTGAGCGATCATGGACGCGCGCGTCAGGAACAACGTCAACCAGCTCGGCGCCGAGGGTGCGCCGGTGCTGCTGTTGGCGCACGGTTTCGGCTGCGACCAGAACCTCTGGCGACCGGTCGCCGAGCGGTTGGGCGACCGGTTCCGGATCGTGCTGATGGATCATGTCGGTGCCGGGGCCTCCGATCCCGCCGCGTGGGAGGTCGAGAAGTACTCGACGCTGGCCGGCTACGCCGAGGACGTCCTCGATATCGTGCGCGAGCTGGATCTGCGCGAGGTGACCTTCGTCGGGCACTCGGTGGCCGCCATGATCGGCGCGCTGGCCATCACCGCCGAGCCGGAGCGGTTCGCCAAGCTCGTCATGGTCACGCCGTCACCGCGTTATATCGACGACGGCGACTACCGGGGTGGGTTCTCGCGGGCCGATATCGAGGAACTGCTGGAATCGATGGACGCGAACTACCTCGGGTGGTCGCACGCCATGGCACCGGTCATCATGGGCAACCCGGATCGCCCGGACCTGCACGCCGAGTTGGAGGCGACGTTCTGCCGCACCGACCCGGACCGGGCCCGGGTGTTCGCCCGGGCGACCTTCCTCGGCGACAACCGCGCCGACCTGGCCGACGTCCCGGTCCCCACGCTGGTGGTCGAATGCTCGCAGGACGCGATCGCGCCACGCGAGGTGGGCGCCTACGTGCATGCGCACGTGCCCGACAGTGAACTGGTCACCCTCGACGCGATCGGTCACTGCCCGCACGTCAGCGATCCGGATGCCACGGCATCGGCCATCGCGGCGTTCGCCGGGCCGACATGACCGAACCGGACCACGCGGACTTCTGGGACAACTCGCCTTCGGGGCATCTGATCCTCACCGATCAAGGGCGGATCGTGGCGGCCAACGCCACCTTCGTGACGTGGACCGGCCATCCGGCGGAGTATCTGCGAGACAAGTCCTTCGCCGAACTGCTCACCGTGGGCGGGCGCATCCACTACGAGACGCACTTCGCGCCGATCCTGCGGATGACTGGCACCCTGGACGGGGTCACCGTCGATGTCCGCGCCGCGGACGGTTCGAAGTTGCCGATGTTCTTGACCGCCAATGTCAGAGCCGCGTCGGAGGAGAGCCCCGAGACGTGGCGCGTGACCGCGGTGGACGCCTCCGACCGGCGGGCATACGAACGCGAACTGCTCGAGCAGCGGCGGCGCGCCGAGCAGGAACGGGAACGGGCCAGGGCTTTCGCCGACACCCTGAGCCGCTCCCTGCGACCCCCCTTGCTCTCACCGCCGCCCGGGCTCGAAGCCGCCGATCACTACCACGCCGCCGCTGCGGAGGACGTCGGCGGCGACTTCTACGACCTCTTTCCGTTGTCGACCGACACCTGGGGGTTCTTTCTCGGTGATGTCTCGGGCAAGGGGGTCGACGCCGCGGTCATCACCGGACTCACCCGCTACGTGCTGCGATCGGCAGCGGTGTTCGACGACGATCCGCTGCAGGTGCTGCACAACCTCAACGCCGTCCTGCAGCAGCGGTTGGGTGTCCCCGTGCACCGGATGTGCACCGTGGTCTACGGCAATCTGGTGCGCCGCGGTGACGGCTTCGACGTCGAGCTGGCCAGTGCCGGGCATCCACCGCCGTTGCTGCTGACCGGCGACGGAAACGCCTATTTCGCCGACACGCAGGGCGGTCAGGCCGTCGGCATGATCGAGAATCCGCACTTCCTGAGTGCCCGAATGCATCTCGGCCCCGGCGACACCCTGGTGCTCTACACCGACGGCCTACCCGAGGCGCGGGTGGGACCCGGCCAGGAACGCTACGACGACGACGGCAAGACCCTGCTGCGGTTCGCCCGCCGGCTCGCCCCGGCCGACCCGGTGACCGTCATCGACGCCGTCGGTGCTCTGCTGTCCGAACTTGCCGGCGGCGTCGACGACGACGTCGCGGTGCTCGCGTTCGGCGTCCCGACGAGCGGTTGAGGACCCGCGGTCTCAGGCCCGGGCCCGGTGGAGCCGGGTGGCGAGCAGTCCGTGGCGGGGACCGAACAGGTAGGCAACGGTGAACGCGATCCCGTTGGCGAGCACCACCATCGGTCCCGACGCGGTGTCCAGGTAGTAGCTGGTGTACAGGCCCACCAGGGCGCTGCCGGACGCGATGGCCGGGGCGATGACCAGCATCTGGGCGAACCGGTCGGTCAACAGGTAGGCCGTGGCGCCCGGGGTGATCAGCAGCGCGACCACCAGCACCACCCCGACGGCCTGCAACGCCACCACCGCGGTCAGGGCGAGCAGGCCGAGCAGGGCGGCGCTGAGCAGCCGGGGATTGATGCCGATGGCGTGCGCGTGACTGGGATCGAAGGCGTACAGGGTGAAGTCGCGGCGTTTGACGATCAGCACCGCCAACACGACGGCGCCGAGCACCGCCACCTGTAGCAGGTCCGCCCGGGACACCCCGAGCAGATTGCCGAAGATGATGTGGTTCAGGTCGATCTGGCTCGGGGTGACCGATATCAGCACCAGACCGAGCGCGAACAGCGTCGTGAAGACCACGCCGATGGCCGCGTCCTCCTTGGTCCGACTGGTATTTCGAACGACACCGATGAGAGCGACCGCAGCGAACCCGAAGACGATGGCGCCCAACGCGAACGGGGCGCCGACGATGTAGGCCAGCACCACCCCCGGCAGCACCGCATGCGAGACGGCATCACCCATCAGTGACCATCCGATCAGCACGAGCCAGCAGGACAGCGTGGCGCACACGACCGAGGCAATAAGGGTGGTTGCGGTCGCGCGCACCATGAACTCGAGGCGCATCGGTTCGAGCAGGAACTCCACGATGTTCACCGCTCACCCGCGTCCAGCACGTCGAGGCCGAAGGCGCGGGCCAGGTTCTGTGGTTGCAGCACCACGTCGGGACGGTCGTGCATCAGGACCGTGCGCATCAGCAGGACAGCCTCATCGGCCAGATCGGGAAGTGCGCGCAGGTCGTGGGTGGACACCAGGATGGTCGCCCCGCTGTCGGCGAACTCGCGCAGCAACGCGCTGATGGTCGCCTCGCTGCGGGTGTCGACACCGGCGAAAGGTTCGTCCAGCAACAGCAATTCGGCCTCCTGGGCGATGCAGCGGGCCAGGAACGCCCGTTTGCGCTGCCCTCCGGACAGCTGCCCGATCTGCCGGTGGCGGTAGTCGGCAAGGTCGACCCGTTCCAGCGCCTGCTCCACCGCCCGCTTGTCCGCCGGGCGCGCGCGGCGTACCGGACCCATCCGGCCGTACCGGCCGGTCAGCACGACGTCGTACACCGACAGCGGGAACGCCCAGTCGATGTCCTCGCTCTGCGGCATGTACCCCACCACGCCGGCCCGCCGGGCCCGCGCCGGATCGGTCCCGTTGATCCGCACCGCCCCGCTGTCCGGGCGAACCAGACCCATGATCGCCTTGAACAGCGTCGACTTACCGGAGCCGTTCATGCCGACCAGCCCACAGATCCGACCCGGGTCGATCGTCACGGACGCCTCCTGCAACGCAGGCACCTGTCCGTAGTGCACGGTGACCGAATCCACCTGCAGGGCCGGAGTGCTCACGGGACCCGCTTGGCGGTCAGGGCGGTGGCGATGGTGTCGGCATCGTGGCGGATGAGGTCGAGATAGGTCGGTACCGGACCGTCTGCCGCGGACAACGAATCGACGTAGAGCACGCCGCCGAAGTCGGCGCCGGTCGCTTCCACGACACGCTGCATGGGTGCGTCGGACACGGTGGACTCGCAGAACACCGCGGGCACCCTGTTGGTCTCGACGAAGTCGATGGTCGAGGCGATCTGCTGCGGGGTGGCCTGCTGCTCGGCGTTGACCGCCCAGATGTACTTCTCGGTCAGACCCGCGTCGCGCGCCAGATAGGAGAAGGCGCCCTCGCAGGTGACCAGTGCACGCTCGTCGGGCGGCAGCGCGTCGAGTTCGGCGACCAGGTCGTCGTGTACCTGCTGGAGCCGGCCGCGGTAGTCGGCGGCATTGCGCTTGTAGTCCTCGGCATGCGCGGGATCCAGTTCCGCGAACGCCGCCGCCATGTTGTCGGCGTAGATCTGGACGTTGAGCGGGGACATCCAGGCGTGTGGGTTGGGCATCCCGGCGTAGGCGTCGTCGACGATGTCCACCGGGGTGACGCCCGCGCTGACCACCACGTGCGGAACGTCGAGCCCGTCGACGAACTGGGCGAACCACGCCTCCAGGTTCAGGCCGTTGTCCAGGATCAGATCGGCCCGGGCGGCCTTCTTGACATCGCCGGGGGTGGGCTCGTAGCCGTGGATTTCCGCGCCCGGTTTGGTGATGGACTCGACCGTCAGGTGGTCACCGGCGACATTGGCCGCGATGTCGGCGAGCACGGTGAAGGTGGTCAGCACGGTCGGCCGGTCCGTCGAGGACGAGTCGGTCCCGGGGGCGCAGGCCGCGGTCAGGACGGCCACGGCCAGGGCCGCCGCACCGCGGAGACTCCATGAACCACGCATCGCACCATTTCCCATTTCGCCGACTCGATTCCCAGGTTTCGGTAAGCCGAAACCTTAAAGGTGGATTCACCTGATCGGCAAGCGCGCGGGTTTAACGCGGCTGCTTTCGGGCTACCACGCCAGCATGGCTGACACACCGACCGACGGCATCATCGACGACGCGGCACCCGGCGACATCGTCTCGCTGGACAACCGCGCGGGCGCGCACAAGGTGGTGCACAAGGAAGAGGTGGACGCCGGCTACCTGGTCACCTTCGAGGCCGATGACGGTGAGACGTTCCAACTCGAGCTGGCTGCCGGGACACCGGCGCGGCGTGCACTGGAATCCAAGTGGGAGTCCAGCCAGAGCCCCACCCCGCACTCGTGAGCGAGTCGATGCGCACCGCCGAGTACGCCCCGGGCCGGCCGGCCGACATCTACGGCACCCCGGGCCCGGCCACCGCGTTGTTGTGGCACGGCACGCAGACCGACTCGCGCGCCGCCGTCCAGATCCTGGCTCAGGCGCTGGCCGACCGCGGCCTCGCCGTGATCGCCCCGGACTGGGACTCCCATGCTCCCGACGGCGGCCGATCGGACCTGCTGGCCTCGGCCACGTTCGCACAGCAGCAGGCCTCCGGCGCCGGTCTGGTCATCATCGGCTGGTCGCTGGGCGGTGTCGCCGCCGCGGGGCTGACCCTGCGCGCGTCGGAGCTGAACATCGCTGTGACGCATACGGTCTGCCTGAGCGGAGCATTCTGGGCCGACGACCCCATCTCCGGTGGTGTGGTGCAGTCCGGCGCACCCGCCGGAGCGACACCCACACCGTTCACGCTGCTCACCGGCGACGCCGATGACGTCGTACCCGCGTCGGCCTCCATCGAGTTCGCGGCCGAGCTGCGGGTGATCGGCTGGCCCGCCGAGGTCATCGAACTACCGGCCGACCACGGGTCGATCGCGGGTGCCCGGTACGTCCCCGACGAGGACCGGTACGAGGCGGCCGACGATCCGCAGACCCGCAACGTCGTGGATGCCGTGGCGGAGCTGATTCTCGCGCGCACCGGGCATTCCGGGCGCTGATCGCCACCGCACCATCCGTCAGTGCACCGGTGTACCGCCCGCCGGGCTCGGTTCCGATGCGGTGAAGAACGCCGCGATCACCGCGACCGCACCGATGGCGGCCGCCGCGACGAACGCCGCGTGCACCCCCGGCATGTCCGGTGCGCCACCGGATGCGGACGCCTTGGCCATCACGGTCACGAACAGCGCAGTGCCGGCCGCGCCCGCGACCTGCTGCAGGGTGGTCATGATGGCGCTGCCGTGCGAGTACAACCGGTCCGGTAGCACCCCGAGCGCGTCGGTCATCAACGGCGTGAACATCATGGCCAGCCCGACCATCATGATCGTCTGCAGCACAACGAGTTCCCAGATCGGCGTGGACGCCGACAACATCGCGAAGCCGCACAGCGCGAGGAACAGCATGACCGAGCCCGGCACCACGAGCCGGCGGGCGCCGTGCCGGTCATACACCCGACCGACCAGCGGGCCCGCCACCCCCATCAACAACCCGCCCGGCAGGCTCGTCAGCCCGGCGATCAGCGCGCTCTGCCCCAGCACATCCTGCACATACAGCGGGATCATGATGATGGCGCCGAACAGACCCATGAATCCGATGACCACCAGGCCCACCGACACCGCAAATCGCCGGTAGGTGAAGGGGCTCAGATCCAGGAACGCCCGCTGAACACGCTGCAATTGCAGCTGCCGCGCGCCGAAGGCGACCATCGCGACCGCGCCCACCGTCAGCGGAATCCACGCCGGCACACCCTGCCCACCGTGACCGCCCAGTTCCGATAGGCCGAACACCAGACCGGCGAACGCGAGGGCCGACAGCGGCACCGATACGGCGTCGATCGGGGTGGGTTGCTCGCGCTCATCGGCCACCCGCAGCCACACCACCCCCGCCGCGAAGGCGAGCAGAGCGATGGGCAGCACGATCCAGAACGTCCACCGCCAGTTCAGCGATCCGAGGATGAAGCCCGACAGGGTCGGTCCCACCGCCGGGGCGACCGCGATGACGATCGAGATGGTGCCCATCGTCTGTCCGCGCCGTTCGGCCGGGATCAGTTTCATCACCGTGGTCATCAACAGTGGCACCATCACCGCGGTACCGCAGGCCTGCACGATGCGACCGGTCAGCAGTACCGGGAAGCCGGGGGCCAACGCCGAGATCAGCGTGCCGCCGCTGAACAGCGACATGGCGGCCACGAAGATGGTGCGCACCGGAAAGCGTTGCAGCAGGGAGCCGGACATCGGGATGACCACGGCCATGGTCAGCAGGAAGCCACTGGTCAACCATTGGGCGGTGCGCGCCGCGATGTCCAGATCCACGATCAGCACCGGCAGCGCGACGCTCATGATGGTCTCGTTGAGAATCATGACGAAGGCGGAGAACACCAGCAGCGCGATGATGACGCCCGCGCTCGGCGGGGCCGTCGACTGCCGTTCACTACCCACGATGGGCCCGGTACTCAATTCACACTCCCTGGATTGCCGCACTTATTTAGTGCGACTACCCAGAGTAGGCGCGACCACGCGGGCCGGGAAATCGATTCTCGACCCGGGACTGTCAGCGTGCGGTGCGCAGATCGCGATGCCGCGCGGCCTGATAACGATGCCTGGCGGCGATGGCCACCTCCATATCGGCCAGCAGCGGGTCGAGGAACTCACGGCGGTACTCGCCGTCGCCGACTGCGCGCGCGCTGACGTACATGAAGGTGAGCGCGGTGAGGAACGCCGTGACGTGCAGGTGCGCCACCGACACCGGCAACGTGATGTCGAACCAGACGCTCTGCGCCGCGGCTCCGCCGGTCAGCTTGTCCGAGACAGCGGGATTCAGCACGATCAGGCCCATCGTGAAGAACACCGCGCCCGTCACAGCGGCGAGGATCACCATCTGGGTCACCTGTGAGATGGTCGCCACCAGAAGCAGATTGGCGCGCTCACCGCGCCGCAGCGGGGTGGTTTCGACGTTCTGCGGCAGCCCTTCGAAGGGGGTACCCACCAGACCGTGGTGTGCCGCGGGGAGGTCCGGAGCGGGCAACAGATCGCGGATGCCGGAGATCAGGAATCCCACCGCTATCGCAGCCAGGAAGCCGAGCAGCAGGCTCATCCGGGGCACATCGAGGTCCGTGGCGATGGTCCAGACCAGGGAGTTGAAGAAGACGAGCACCGTCAGCAACACCACCGGCAGGGTGCGGATGATCAGTCGGCCTGCCGAGCGCAACTGGTGCAGCGCCACCCGTGCCGACCATCCCAGTACCGACCCCACACCGGTTGCGGTGGCGATCAGGATGGCGGCGACGACCGACAGATCGACGACGGTGTCCTGCAGCAGGCCGGCGGCGTCGTCGCCGAACCAATCGGAGGTGAGGCCGACCGCGACCGCGACGGTCGATGCGGTCCACCGGGCGCCGGGGCTGCGGATCCGCCCGGCCGCTTGTCCGGCCAGCGCCATCGCGATCGGGATGCATCCGAGCACGATCAGGGCCACCCATTGAGATGCCGTCGGGTCGTCGTCGATGTCGATATCCCGGTCGCCGGAGGCGATGGTCGCCACCAGGCTCATGACCATCAGCACCGCCCAGGCGACGAGGGCGGGTGCCGACCGTGGCACGACGCCACGCAGTCGGGAGCTCACCGGCAGCGCCGACGGCAGCCCCCGGCGCAGAAACCAGCCGTCGGCGTCCGGTATGACGGCGGCGCTGCGGGTCGGCCCAGATTCCGGCATGGGTGCAAAGCTATCCGGCCGGACGCGCACAATGGGGTCGACGCATCGACGGGAGGACAGCACGCATGTCGAAGGGATTCGGGCGCTTGATGGCCTGCACGGCGGTCGTGCTGCTGGGCGCGCTGGCCTCACCGCCCGCGTCGGCTCAACCCGTGCAGTCGCAGCTGATCGTGGTGCAGGCACCCCGGGCCGACTCACCGGTCGGCACGCTGACGGCCTACGAGATGGTCGGCCGCGACTGGCAGCAGGTTCTCGGGCCGATCCCGGCCGATCTCGGCGAACTGGGTGTGGGTGAACCGCAGGATGATGTGTTCCGCACCCCGGTCGGCACCTTCCCCCTCGGGATGGCGTTCGGCCGTGAGCCCAATCCGGGGACCGCCCTGCCGTACACCCGCGTCGACGACCAGGACTGGTGGGACGAGGATGTCGACTCCCCGACCTACAACACGCTCGTGCGGTCACCCACCATCCCGTCCGAAGACGCCGAAAATCTGGGGCGGTCGGGCGTGATGTACGACTACGCGGTCCTGGTCGACCACAACCCCGCCCGCATTCCCGGCCGATCGGCGGGCATCTTCCTGCATGTCACCGACGGCGAGCCCACCTGGGGCTGCATCGCCGTCGCCCGCGATGACATGCGCGCGCTGCTGCAGTGGCTCGATCCCGCCGCATCGCCAAGGATCACGATCGGGGTCGGCGAGCAGATGCCGCCGACCGGCTGAGAATCGACCTCAGAACGCGTACCGGATCCGGCACGTCGGCAGCTTCTCGGCCACCAGATCGGTCAACTGTGCCACCCACCGACTCTTCCACGTCGTCTTGTAGCGGACATTCCACTGGCCGTTCTGGCTGCGCTTGAGTTGCTGCAGGTCGGGCCGCCAGAGCAGGTCTTCGGCCTTGGGGTGCCAGCCCATGTTCACCTCGTGCAGTGCCTCGTTGTGCGTCAGAAAGATCACCTCGGCGGCGAGTTGGGCCTTGGTGCGGTCGTTGGTGTTGTCCGCGATCTGCTCGAGCAGTTCCGACCAGTCGGCCAGCCAGTTCTCGTGCACCACCACCGGACTGAAGTTCAGGTGGACCTCGTAGCCGGCGTCGACGAAGTCGTCGATGGCCGCGATCCGGTCGGCGATCCGGGAGGTGCGGATGTCGACCAGCTTGGAGGTCTCGGCGGGCATCAGGCTGAAGCGGATCCGGGTTCCGCCGCGTGGGTCGTAGCCGAGCAGGTCGCGGTTGACCAGCTTGGTGGCGAAGCTGGCCTTCGCATTGGGTGTACGGGTGAACAGCGCCACGAGGTCACGCACATTGTCCGAGACCAGCGCGTCGACCGAACAGTCGTTGTTCTCCCCGATGTCGTACACCCAGCGCGACGGATCGCATTGATTGGGAATGGTTTTGGGGCCTTGACGGGCGGCATGCCGTTTCAGGTAACCGATGATTTTCTCGATGTTGGCGAACACCGTGACCGGATTGGCGTAACCCTTGCGCCGCGGCACGTAGCAGTAGGAGCACGCCATCGCACAGCCATTGGCGGTGGACGGCGCGATCCAGTCACTGGAGCGTTCGTTGCGGCGGGCCGACAGACTCTTCTTCTCGGCGAGCACCAGCACTTCGCGTTTGATGTTGACCCAGTCCTCGACGTTGCCCGCGTTGCCGTAGAGGCCCGGAATCGACTGGTGTGAGGGCACTTCGATCAGTTCGGCACCGGCGAACCGATCGAGTACCTGTTGGGCACGCGGAAACCGATCGATGTCCGGTTCCAGATAGATCCGTTTGACATCGAGCAGGCGGTGGGCCAGGTCGGCGGACACCGGTCAGCGCAGCTGCGGAAGGACGTCGCGCTGCCAGGCGGTGAAGAAGCCGTCCATGTCCGGGCCCATCTGCGAGACATACACCTCATCGATATCGGCCTCCACGTACTCGCGCACCTGCGCGGCATGCTTGTCCGGGTTCGGTCCGCACGCAACGGAGTCGGCGATGTCCTGTTTCGGTACCAGCTGCTGCAGCGCGGCGAAATCCTTTGGCCGCGGCAGGATCTGCGAGGTCTGACCAGGTAGGCCCTGGTTGCCCCAGATCCGGTGGGCGGTGTCGACGGCAGCATCGGCATCGTTGTCCCAGCACACCTTGGTTCCGGCCTGCACCGGCTTGTCCCCGCCCCCGGACTCGCGGAACGTCTTCACCAGGTCGGCCTCCGGCGTGACCAGGACATAACCGTCGCCGATGCGGCCGGCCAGTTCGGCGGCCTGCGGCCCGAATCCGGAGACGTAGATCGGCAGCGGCTGTTCCGGGCGGGTATAGATGCGCGCCTCCTGCACCTCGTAATGCACACCGTGGTGGCTCACCTCGTCACCGCCGAGCAGCAGCCGGATGACGTCGATGGACTCTTCGAGCATCTCCAGCCGGACCCCGACCGACGGCCACGGGTCGCCGAGAATGTGCTCGTTGAGCGCCTCGCCACTACCGACGCCGAGCACGAACTTTCCGTCCAACTGCACCGCGGCGGTCGCGGCGGCCTGGGCGATGATCGCGGGATGGATCCGCATGGTCGGGCAGGTCACCGCGGTCGACACCGGCAGTGAGGTGGCCTCCGACAGCGCACCGATGATGCCCCAAACGAACGGACTCTGACCCTGTTCGTCGTTCCACGGATGAAAGTGATCCGAGATCCACAGTGCCTCAAACCCCGCGTCTTCGGCCCGTTTGGCCTGGTCAATCAGCTGCTTGGGGGTGAACTGCTCGCTCGAGAGGAAGTATCCGATCTTTGCCATGGCGCAGGACTACCCCGCCGGGGCGCGTTTACTCCCGACGCGGCTCCGGGTAACCCGCCGTCAACGAGATGGAGGTCAACGAGATGCGAAGCGGAAAGCACGCGCGGCGGATGTCGCACAGCACGACGATCAGCTTGACGATCTCCTTCGCCGTCGCGTTCGCTGCGGTGGTCACCGCGCTGGTGATGAACATGGTCGGTACGACCGACCCGGCACCCACTCAGCAATCGGCGCCGGCGCCGGCGGTCAGCGCCGTGCAGCCGGTGACGCAGGAGGGCCGGCTCATCGCGGTCTCGCCGACCTCGCTGACCGCGCTGGGCGCCGATGGCGTCGCCCGGACCTTCCTGGTCGACGGGCAGACCCACGGGATCACCCCGGCCGGCAGCCAGATCGGCGGGACGGCGGGCGCCTTCGCGGTCAATGATGAGGTCTCGATCATCGGCGTCGCGCGGGGTGGGGACAAGGTGGCCACTACCGTCGTGCACCGCGACGCCACGGGTCCGCAGGGCCCGCCGATGGATTACGCCTTGCCGTGATGGCGGGCGCGCGCCACGTCGGCTGCGCCGTTACCGGTGATCAACCACAACGTGGCCAGGCTGTCGATCAGGTCCTCGACACTGACCTCGGTGGTGCCGTTGACGAACGCCAGGATCGCATCCGCCGTGCCGCCGATGATGAAGGCCGGAGCGACGCGGGCGAGCGGGTCGGATTCCAATTCGACGTCATGCACGGTCCGGGCGTGACCGATGAGGACAGCTGTCAGCCCGGTCATGACACTGTCGCGATGCTGTTGCACCGCAGCCGAACTCGATACCGAGCCGAGTAGCACCCGGGCCTTTTGCGAGTCGGCGGTCAGCGTGCGGACCACCGCCTCGACTGCGACGTGTGCTTGCCGCTCCAGCGGCTCGGTCAACGCCTCGGCCACCGCCGCCAGGGTGGTGTCTCGCACCTCGGCGGCGATCCCGTCCACCGCGCCATTGGCCACTTCGTCGAGGTCGGTGAAATTTTCGTAGAAGTAACGCTTGTTCAGGCCGGCGGCCGCGCACAGCTTGTCGACCGTCATGGTCCGCCAGCCGTTCTCGGCCATTGCCGCCACCGCGGTGTCGAGCAGCCGGGTGCGACGCTGCAGCCGACGCTCGTCGGCGCTGCGCCCGGCATAGCTGCGCCGCGGGGTCTCGGACATCCCGAGATCGTCGCACCCGTCGGGGCCTCGTCGCGAACCGGCCGTTGACACCACGCATTCATTCTGGCACGGTTCAGTACCAGAAATAAGTGGTACAACTTCGTGCCTGATCAAGGGAGTGCGCATGACCACCTTGCCTATCAACACCAAGCAAGCAAACAAGGCCGAACCACAGAGCATGTCGGTACTCGACGACCTGCGGGTGACGGCCGGGAGCACGCCGACCCTGGCTCGCCGGCTCGGCTGGGACTACCTGCGCGAGCTCGGGCAGGCTGGACGGTTCGATCAACTGGCCGAGCTCTTCGCCCACGGGCACGCCCCGGCGGGACCGGATGGTCCGATGGAGGGTCTGATCATCGGCAAGCTGTTCGGCATCCCGGAGACCTATCTGGCCAACCCGCTGATGAAGATCGATCCCACCTGGCGGGGCAAGACCTTCGACATCGCCTCCGGCACCGGCTTCAACCGGCTGTCCCCGCTGGGCCGATTCTCGCTCCGCGCTGTCGCGCCGCTCTACAGAGGTCTGCGCAGAGTGGGCCGCGAAACCGTCGGCTTCGAGTTCCGGCACCGGATCGATACCGCCGCCATCGCGCCGTTCATCCAGGTTCGCGCGTTGGACTACGGCGTCGAGGAGTACCGCAATCCGAGTGTGCGGACCTTCCCGATCAAACGCACGCGCGACGAGGTCGTAGAACTGACGCCGGGCCTGTACCTGGGGCGCGCTCTGCTCACGCTGCCCAGCGGCGAGGTCCGGTTGATTGCCTACTTCGGTCTGCGTGAGTTCAGCGACGAGAAGGCCGCCCGGGCATGATCACCCTCGACGGTGCGGTCTGTTGCATCACCGGTGGGGCTCGCGGCATCGGGAAGGCCACTGCCGCCGAATTGGCCCGCCGCGGCGCCAAGGTGTGGATCGGCGACCTCGATATCGCTGAAGCAGAGCGAACCGCCGCCGAAATCGGCGCCAGCGCCGTCCATCTGGACGTGACCGATCCGGCGAGCGTCGCCGCCTTCCGCGACGCAGCCGGCGTCGACGGCCCGCCCGACATGCTGGTGAACAACGCAGGCATCCAGTACATGGGAGCCTTCGTCGACACCCGCCTGGAGCTCTACCACCGCGAGGTCACCGTCAACTTGATCGGACCGATCAACGGCGTGCACGCCTTCCTTCCAGGCATGCTGGCGCGCAATCACGGGCACATCGTCAACGTCGCCTCGATGGCGGCCAAGGTGACCACCCCGGGGATGTCGGTGTACTGCGCCACCAAGTATGGGGTTGCAGCGTTCTCCCGCGCTGTTCGTGCCGAAATCGATTCCACAGCAGTCACACTCAGTACGGTGATGCCTACCGCGGTACACACGGAGCTGACCGCCGGGGTGTCCCTGGAGTTGCTGCCGACGCGCGAACCCGAAGACATCGCCAAGGCGATCGCCGACAGCGCTGCCCGCCCTCGTCGCGAGATCACGGTGCCCCGCTGGCTGGCCCCGATGGGCACCATCGAGGAGGCCACCCCCGAGCCGGTGCTGCAAGCGCTCAAGCGGATCGCCACCTTCCGACGCCCACCCGGGGACTACGACCCCGACGCCCGGCGCCGCTACCTGGACCGGATCGGACAGTGACGACGCTACTGCCGGGCGAGCAGCTGGCATCGGCGAAGCTGCACCTGCAGGCCGCCGCGGCCGCGGTGACGTCCCGGTACCCGAGCCAGGAATATCCGTTGGCCCGGCCGCCCGACGGATCCGGACTCAAACCGGTGCTCGGCAACTACGGATTCCCGCTCATCGGGCACGTCCTGAGTTCGATCGTCGAACCGCTCGAGTTCGCGCGACGGCGGTACGAGCGCTACGGTCCGGTGTCCTGGGCCGGCGGCGTCGGTTTCCGGATCGTGCAGTTGATGGGGCCGGAAGCTCTGGAGACGGTGTGGGTCAACCGGGACAAGGCGTTCTCCAGTACCCGCGGGTGGGCGCCGGTGATCGGACCGTTCTTCCACCGCGGCATCATGCTGCTCGATTTCGAGGAGCACCGTGACCACCGGCGCATCATGCAGCAGGCGTTCACCCGGTCCGCACTCGACGGATATCTGAGCCTAATGCGTCCCGGGATCGCGCGCACCGTCGAAAGCTGGCCCGCCACCGAGCGTTTCCCGTTCTACGACGGGGTCAAGAAGCTGCTTCTGGACCAGGCCGCCGAGGTGTTCGTCGGAGCACACCTCGGCGCCGAGTCCGACCGGCTGTCCGAGGACTTCCACGACACGGTGTGCGGTGGCCAGGCGCTGATCCGTGCCGATGTCCCCGGCGGTACCTGGGCGCGGGGGCTACGGGCCCGCGAACGCCTGGAGCGCTACTTCGCCGGGCAGGTGGCGGCACACCGGGCCGGCGACGGCGCCGATCTGTTCTCGATGCTGTGCCACAGCCGAAGTGCCGACGGTGACCGGTTCAGCGATCAGGACATCGTCAACCACATGATCTTCCTGCTGATGGCCGCCCACGACACCAGTGCGATTGCGATCTCCATGCTGGTCTACGAGTTGGCCCGCAACCCCGACTGGCAGCACCGACTCCGCGAAGAGGCCTGGCACATGCCGAACGACGAACTGGGCGTGGACCAACTGGACCGCGACTACCCGCTGTTGGACGCCGCGTTCAAGGAGATACTGCGCATGTACGCACCGGCGGGCACCCTCTTCCGCCAGGCGGTCAAGGACACCGAGGTGGCCGGCCACTACATCCCACGCAAGGCTCAGGTGGCGATCAACGTCTACGCGTCGATGCGGCTGGCCGACTGGTGGCCGGACCCGGATCGGTTCGATCCCGACCGCTTCACCGGTGGTGGCGCCGATTTCGGAGCCGTCAGCCGATACGCCTTCGCACCGTTCGGCGGCGGGGTGCACAAGTGCCCGGGCCAGCAGTTCGCCGATATGAACGTCAAAGCCGTGATGCACCAGTTGCTTCGACGATTCGTCTGGTCGGTGCCCAAGGGCTACCGGCCCCGGATGACCTGGGGCACGGGCCCCACACCGGCAGACGGGTTGCCGGTCTCGCTGCGTCGGTTGGACTGACCTCAGCTGTTGAGCGACCAGATTGAGTAGTTCAGCATGGTCGCGAAGAGCACCCACGCCAGATACGGGACGAGCAGTACCGCGGAGAGGCGGTTCACCCGCCAGAACAACGCGATGGTCGCGGCCACCGCGATGTCGAGCAACAGGATGTCGATGAGCGCCACACCACGCCATCCGAACCCGAAGAACAGCGGTGACCACAACAGGTTCAGGACCAGTTGCACCGCATAGACGATGATCGCCGGATTGCCGGGCCGGGGGTCGCGTCGCCATACGAGCCACGCTGCGACCGCCATCAACACATACAGCACGGTCCACACCGGACCGAACACGTTCGGCGGCGGCGCCCAATCGGGTTGCGCCAGCTGTCCGTAATCCCCTGCGGCATCGATCGATGCCAGCCCCCCGAGCGCAGCGACCAGCGCGACGGCGATCAGTGAGACGATGAGCGCGGGGATGTGGTTGGACCGGCGGGCGGTCGAAGTCTCAGAGGGCATCGGCGTCCTTTTCTGCTCACTGCTCGGCACTGTTGCGGTGCTGACACAATCTCGGGTGACTCCACCATATTGTTCAGCCTGCTGAATAATTGCAAGTGTCGGTGAGAGAGAGGTCCTTGATGGACGACTTGGACGGCTGGCCGACGGGTCGGTTGCTGTCGATGGCGGCGCGGCTCGTCGAGCAGTCCTGGGAACACGTGCTGCGCGAATACGACCTGTCCAGTGCGGGACTGGTGGTGCTCCACGTGGTGGCTGCCGCGCCGGCGACCCAACGCGAGATCGCCCACGCCTGCCGGGTGACCGACCAGACCGCAAGTCGCACGATCGAACGGTTGGAGCGTCTCGGGTACGTCAGCCGTCAGGTCGATCCACGTGATGAACGCCGAAAGTCGGTGACGAGCACCCCGTCCGGGCGGCAGGTGTATGACGCGCTGCTGCAACGCGAGCGGCATGATCCCTCGCTGGTGGCCGCGACTGGAGATGACGAGCCGGTGCTGCGGCGGATGCTGCTGGGATTGATCCGGAAGCAGCAAGCGCAGCGGGGCCCCGAGCCGACCGCCTGACTACGGTGGCTGTCCCACCGGAGTGCGTGACGGATTTGTCACGCCCCGGACGGCACCGGATAGCGGTCGTTGATATCGGCGCTGGAGGCCTTGCGGGCGCAATGGGCGCAGCAGAAGATGCCCTCATCCGCCTCGACGCCATGGCCCAGTATCCGGCATCCGCAGTGGGCACATTCGGGTGCGAGCTGGACGGCGGCGCATTCGACGCTGTCGAAGGTGGCTGAGCGTCCGTCCGCAAACGTCACCGAGAACGCCTTGTCGTAGTCGTTGCCGCAGGTGTCGCAGATGGCCATCGCACGCTCCTCATATCGTCGTATCGCAATACCGGCACGGGTGCCCGGGACGCCGGACCTCAAACCGATGAGTACCTGGCCGGATTACATTCGCGCAGCTGTGGGTATGAATCCCGGCGCACACGCGGGCGTAGGAGGTCAGCCATGAGGACAACGGTGGAACGGGGCACGGCGCGCTGCCCCCGCTGCGGTCGGCAGGCCGACTACTCCTTCGCTGCAGGTGAATCCGACTCACTGTGGTACGAGGTGCACTGCGGTGGATGCGGTCATGAACATTCGGAAGAAGCCGGAACCCTCGCCGCCGCATGACCGTCTGAGAGCCAGCCACATCGACGATCCACCGGTCAGGCGCCGGCGGCGTGTATCCGGCCCAACAGCAGCCCGCCGACTGCGGCCACCAGGCTCCGATCGAAGGTCAGCACGAAGTCGAAGAGTCGGTCGTCCTCACGCACAGGCCCGCGCGGCGGCCTCTCGCGGGCAATGAGCGCCGAAGCTGTTCGTGGTCCCAGCGTCACCACCGTCCATTCGAGGCACAGTGGATCGGTAGCGTCCAGTTGGACCCCGCGCACCCCCGGGGCCGGCACGGCAGGCACACCACGGCCCAGAATCGCGGTCAACGGCGCCGTCCGCGCGAGGGTCTCGTATCGACGCAGCGTCGACGTCGAGAGGTTCTTGCTGTCCTGGACCGCGGCGAAGATCATTGCCGGATCCACAGTGTCGGCTGCCTGACGCTCGATATGACGCGAGAAGGCCGTGAGTGTCTCTTTGCGCGCCGTGCGAACGGAAACGCCGGGCTCTCGGGCAGCACGATCGAAAGGCGAATCCGCCGGCCGGGCGACCGGGCGTGGCACCGTCCTGTCCGGCAAGAGTGCGACACGAGGGGCCACAGTGGCCAGATCCTCGATGCCCGGGGTGTGCGGGCGCCCGAACCTGAATCCCTGGCCGAGCGCGGCGCCGACGGCAACTGCCCGCTCGAGATGCAATTCGCTCTCGATACCCTCGGCCACGATGACGGCACCGGTGCGCTCGTGGTAGGCCAGCACCGCGGCCAAAGTCTGTGATTGATGTCGATGCGTTTGACCGTGAATGAGGTTGAAGTCCAACTTGATGACGTCCGGTTCGACGATGTCGAGCAGGGCCAGCGAATCCGCATGGGCTCCTACGTCGTCCAAGGCCACCGCGAAGCCGTCGCAGCGCAGTTGCTCGACCTTGCACAGCAGTGCCGCCGGATCACTGAGCAGACCCCGCTCGGTGAGTTCGACGACCATGACGTACTCGGCCGCAGCACGAGACAACGGCCCACCGTCCTGAGGTACGTACCGGCTTGCCGGTTCGCAATTCACTGCCAGCATGCTTCCGCGCGGTAGCCCGATTTCGAAGGCCGCATTCACCGCAGCGGTGATACAGGCCTGGTCCAGCGAATCCAACCGCTGGGTGCGTGCGGCGTGGGCGAACACGGAAACGGGATCAGGTAGCCCCGCCCGCGGCCACCTTGCCAAGGCCTCGTATCCGACGATCTCTGATCCTGGGAGCGACACGATCGGCTGAAACGACATGCGCAGGCCCTCGGCACGTACGGCGGCGTCCAGATCCGCGCCGGGATCGCTGTCTGCAGCAGTTGTGACAGCCATTCCGTTCAGTACAGCACGGCAACCCGCTTCGCGCCGAACATTGGGGTACCGCAGCCGTTTACACGTCAGTCAAAATCTTCGGTCGGCCGCATCGCCGACCATCCCCCGGTGCAGCACCCGGTCCCCGACGACACCGGTGTGGTCGGCACAGTGCATGACGCACCGGTTGTCCCACATGACGACATCCCCTGGCGCCCACCGATGACGCAGAACATTGTCGGCGCGCGTGGAGAACGCGAACAGATAGCTCAGGGTATGCGCGGCCTCATCCTCGGTCATCCCGCTGACGGCCACACACCGTTGCAGTGCAGTCAGATACAGCGACATGCGGCCGTTCACCGGATGTCGGCGCAGCAGGGGATGCACGGCCGAGCACTCCTGCCCATCGGCGAGTGCGACACCGGTCGCGATATGCGTCACAACCCGGTCCGCCAGGCCTTCGCGGATGTTGTCGGGCAGCGCGTCGTATGCGCGGTACTGATTGCAGAACAGGGTCTGCCCGCCCTGATCCGGCACGGTGACCGCGCGCAGTGCGGTGTAGGCGGGCGGTGACCGCACATAGCTGGTGTCCACGTGGAAGGTCGAGCGCGGCGGCCGGGTACGCCCGACGTTGCTGACGACGTTCAGATCCGGATGGGTCGGCACCGGTGTCTCACCATCGGTGAACCGGATGTCGCCGAAGCTGCGCAGGAATCGCAGCAGCGCGTCATCGTCGGTGTGCTGATCGCGCAGGATCACCACACCGTGGTCGGCCAGCACCGTCCGCAGCCACGCGACCTGTGGCGCGTCGAGGGCGTCGACCCGGATTCCGGTCACCTCGGCGCCCAGCGGCATCAGGGCATTGGCATGCATATGTCGTCACCTTCCGGCGAGTTCGGCCAGGGAGTCGTCGAACAATTGCCGTACATCCGTCCCGGCGGCGGCGGCCATCATGGCGATGACGCTGCTCGGCGCGAACGAGCAGTACAGTCCCGCCTCCAGGAAGAAGGGTTCGCCCGCCGGGTCGATCCGGAAGTCGAACAGGCTGTAGTCACGGCACCCCAGCGCACGGTGGCATCGTTCGGCGGCTGCCCAGACCCGTTGCGTCACCGGGTCGTCGGTGGGCACCATCCAGGCCCGGTCGGTGCTCTTGGCCACCAGGTGCAGCGCACCATCGGTGTCGCGGTCCAACTTGTCCGCGCCGGTGCGGATCGGCTTCGACGCCGCGTCCACCGCGTACTCCTCCAGCGGCAGTGGTAACAGCGCACCGTCGCGCACCACGATGCCGCACCGAACCTCGCGGCCGAGCGGTATGAACGATTCGACGAGCACCGCGTCGTCGTGAACCAGGGCGTCGTCGACGGCACGGTCGTAATCACGGGCATCGGTCACCAGCGTCACACCCACCGAGTTGTCCGCCGACACCGGTTTCACCACAACGGGATAGTCCAGGTCGGTGCGGGTGCGGTCGTGCACGACGCGTCCGGCAGGTACCCGCACGCCGGCCGCGGCCACCACAGCCCGGGCCTTTGCCTTGTCCGCGCCCAGCGCCATGACCGCAGCGCTGCTGCCGATGTACGGGATGCCCAGAACATCGAACAGCGACCGGTAGGCGGTCATGCCGGGCAGACAGAACATCTGCGGGACCATCACGTCGGGCGCAATGCCCTCGATATGAGATATGGCCTGCGACAACGACATCTGTGGCGCTGCCGCCAGCGACTGTGGCGACAGGTCGGCCGGAAAGGACCACCGGCCACCTGGCGTCACATGGGCCACCAGCATCCGGTTGCGCCGCGGGTCCGACAGCGCGTCGAGGCTGGCCCGGGCATACAGCTTGGAGAGCTCGGCGAAGAACTCGTCGACCGGGGAGCCGACGAGTTGGAGCACCGTGGGCACGGTGGCGGCGTCAGTCACCGCCGGGCTCCACCAGCTTGCCGATGTTGAAATCGATGCGGCTCCACCCACGCCCGCTACGCAGGTTGTGCAGCAACAGGGACGGGATCTGGAGGTGGTGCACCAGCAGGTAGGGCAGCGGATCCTGCCGGTCGAAGATCGCGTCCTTGCCGGAGATGATGCCGCGCAACCGGTTCCACCTGCCGGGCTGGGTGAGCAGGCGCCACAGCTCGTGATAGATCCAATAGGTGGCCCGCGCACTGTGATCCGGCACCACGATCGGGTGCCCGTCGTCGAGATACGCCCGCGCCACCCGGGCATCGTCGTAGAACATGGTGATCGCCGAATGGGTGCGCGGATTGCACTCGATGGCATACACCCGGCCGTCGGCGGCCTCGATGAAATCGAACGACACCTGGCCGGTGAGATGCAAGCCCGCCACGAACCGCTCAACCCACGAACGGATTTCGGGGTGGTCGACGTGTGCGTAGTTGACCTGGAAGGCCGATGATTCGCAACAGCCGTAGACCTGCACCGCGCCGTCGCGCACCGTGCTGTGCGTGCAGTACTCCTGGCCGTCGACGAACTCCTGCAGGATCCAGGGGTCGTCATCGGAGATTCCCAGTGACCGGGCGAACTCTGCATTGCGCCGGGGCGTGTCCGCGGACAGCCGGGTGAGGTCCATGCGTCCCACCGGGTTGTAGGCGATGCGTTTGAGGATGTAGCTGCGTCCCGCCGGGAATGCGAAATGCTCGATCTGGGTGGGATCGGTGATCCGGTGCGAATCGGGGACCCGCAGTCCCATGGATCGGGCCAGCTCACTGAACCGGGCCTTGTCGTCCAGCGCGCGGACGGTCTCGGCGTCGGCGTGCAGCACCTCGCACCCGCCGCGCAGCAGGTCCCCGACGGCGGCGTCGTACACGCTGGCCGCCGGGCTCGACACCGGTACGAACACGTCGACGCCCTCGCGGCGCACGATGTCGGTCAGTGCGCGGGCGTAGCCGGGGTGGCCGGGTTCGGGGACGATGAGGAAGGCGTCGACGCAGCGGGAGAACCGGTGGCCGGTGAACCGGTACTTGGCGGATTCGACCAGGACCACGCGGTGTCCGGCGGCATGGAAAGAGCGCGCCAGTTGCAGCGCCTTCGTCATCTTGCCACCGGTGATCAGCACGGTCCTGGCGGCCTCGCCGGCCACGGCCCGCCGCGGCGCCGACCCGCCGCGCATGAGAGCCACCGCGACGACCGCAAGGTCGATCGGCAGGGTTGCGCACAGCGCGGCCAGCGCCGCGAGAGTGCGTCCGGCGTTCGCAGCACCGCGGTCGGCAACCGTGGTGCGGGCTGCGTGCGCGAGACTCGTCACCGACCGGCCCGACGGATCAGGGTCACCCCGTCACGGAGCGGGAGGAGAACCTGCTCCACGCGTGGGTCATCGGCGATGGCCCTGTTGAACGCCGAGATCGCCTCGCCGTTGGCCGTTCGCTGCTGATCGAGGTAGGGCTGCCCCTGCATGAGGGTGTTGTCGACGACGATGACCGCGTCCGGACTCAGCAGTGGACTGTCGAGCAGGTAATCGACGTAATCCAGATAGCCGGCCTTGTCGGCGTCGATGAAGACGAAGTCGAACGGCTCACCGCCGACGGTCTGTGCCAGGGCGCGCAACGTGTCCATCGCGGGTCCGACGGCGACCGTGATCCGCTGCCCCGCCGGGGATACCCCGAAGCTCTGCTGGGCGAACCGGGCGACCTCCTCGTCGACCTCGCAGGCCAGCAGCGAGCCGTCGGCGGGCAGCGCCTCGGCCATCGCCAGCGCCGAATACCCGGTGAACATCCCGATCTCGAGGACGCGCCGCGCGCCGCTGAGCCGGACCAGGAACTTCAGCGCCTGCCCCTCGACATGGCCGGACAGCATCTCCTGTTCCAGGAACACCGCTCCGTCGGGGGCGTCCCGGTTGGCCCAGTCCGTCTCGGCGGTGCGGGCGGCCAGTCGCGCCAGGTCCTCGGACTCCGGCGTCGTGCAGTCCGCCACGTACCGGTCCAGTCCCGCGGCCAGGTCACGGGCACGCCGTAACCGATCGGCGAGGTCGCCCGGCGCGCCGTCGGCACCATCGAGCGCACGTACCAGGTCGTCGAGCTCGGCGGCCAGGATCGTCGTGGGGGTGACGGGCCGGGCGGCCCTGGCGGCCGTCTGCCCGCTCACACGCGACGGTCCGGGCCGGCGGGGGTGAACATGTCCACGCCGTCTCCCCCGCGGTCGAACTCCAGGCACAGCTTCTTGTGCAGCGTCAGGGTTTCGGCCAGTTCCTCGGTGGTGACGTCGTTGAGAAAGCGGCAGCGTCCGATGGGATCGGGGACCGCAGCCCGCAGTTGACCGTCACGGGTCTTGAGGATCGACTCTGTCGCCGCGGCAAGCAGTTCCGGGGTCAGGTGCTCGCTGTCGAGGGCCAGGCCCAGAGTGCTCATCACCCCGAGTACGCGGTCGCGCTCCGCGGCGGACAGATGGCCGCGAGACTCGGCCAGCGTGGTCGACAGAGCCATGTCGATGTTGATGGCGTGGCCGTGGAAGAAGGGCCGCTGCGGGGTGAGTTCCAGCGTCGGGCTCCAGGTGTGGCCGAAGGCGATGACCCGGTCCAGATCGATCTCGTGCAGGTTGGGCGCTTCCAGGTCGAGCATCGTGGCGATGGCCTGGAAGGTCAACCGGTCACCGATCTCACGCAGTTCCGGGGTTCCGTCAAGGTAACCGAATCGCGTGCGCAGCAGATCCGCCCCATGGGCATCCAGCAGATCGAAGATCTCGGCGTTGCCGACGACGGCGATCTTGATCAGCTCGGCCATCCCGTTGCGTACCTGGTCCTCGGGAAGCGTTCGCAGAAAGGAGAAGTCGAGAAAGACCCGGCTGGAGGCGTGGTAGGCGCCGAGTCGGTTCTTGTGCTTTCCGTGGTTGACGGCGACCTTGATGGACACGCTGGCATCGATCAACCCGATGAGCGTGGTCGGGATGCGGATGTAAGGGGTGTTACGCCGGTAGCTGGCACACGCGAACCCGGCGACGTCGGTGGTCAGTCCGCCGCCGACCACGAGGACGGGTTCGGTGCGCACCAATCCATACGCATCGAACTCGCCGACGATTCGCTCGAAGGTCTTCAGGGACTTGGCGGTCTCCCTGATCTGGATCGGGAGCACGGTCAACGTGATCCCGTGGTGGGCGAAGTACGCGTCGATCTGTGCGCGGTACAGCGCGTACACGGTCTCATCGACGACCATCAGGGCGCGTCCGTAGTGCCGGTAACAGTCGGCCAGAGCGGATTGCTCGGGGTCGAAGACGCCGTTCACATACTGCAGGTCGTACTCGATCTTCTCGTAACCCTCGACATGAAACGTGCTGTCGGACACGGTCACTCGGGCCTTCATGGTGCTCATGGTTCGGTCTCCTCGCAGTGCGGTCGGTCAGGACTTGACCAGCGCGACGACGTCGTCGGCGCGCAGCGCGTCCACCGTCGTCTGCGCGGGGGTGAAATCGCCGCCCGACGTGTTCTCGTTCGGGAAGGCGATGCAGGTCAGGCCGGCAGCGGTGGCCGCCTGAACTCCGCCGGCGTTGTCTTCGATGGCAACAGCGTGGGCGGCGTCTTCACCCAGTTGATCGAGCGCGTAGCGGTAGGCTTCGGGGTCGGGCTTTCCCGCGCTGACCGACGAGCTGTCGACGATCAGATCGAAGGAGTCGCTGTCGATTTCGGGGGCCAGCGCCGAGAGCAGGGACCGGATGTTGTCCGCCGAGGTCGTCGTGACGAAGCCCAGCCTCAGTCCGTCCTTTCGGGCGCGCTGGATCGTCTCGGCGACGCCGGGACGTGCGGACACCTCGGCCGAGGACAGCAGTTCCTGGAATACCGCGGACTTCGTTTCGTGGACGGCGCCGGCATCGACATCCTGGTTGTGGTCGCGGGCGTACTGGGCGATCCGGTCTTTGCCACCGTTGCTGCCCAGCATGGCCCGGTAGTCGTCGCGCGACCAGTTCCAGTCCAGGCCGTGTGCCTCGAAGGCCTCGTTGAAGGCCCGTCGTTGCAGTTCGGAGGTGTCGGCCAGGGTGCTGATGGAGCCGAAGAACAGTGCGGACATGGGAATCCTTCCGGTTGTGCGCGCGCCTGTAGCCGGCGGCCGCGCTTCTCGATCCCGTGAAAAGCCTCGCCTACTGCTGGACGAGAAGTACAGTTCTGATCAAAGCGTTCACTCCCGAACTTGTCTACCACTAATGGACAAAAAGTCCATTAGATAACTTTTGCGGACTGGTAGCGCGACTCGGCAGGGAGGTGACGGTGGCACCGGCCGACGACGGGTCCGCAGAGACCCAGGGCCAAGACGCCCGTGTGGCGCGCACCCGAGCCGACGTCAGTCGAGCGGCGCTGCAGGTTCTCATGGAGGAAGGGTGCGAAGCCCTGTCGCACGCGCACGTCGCCGAGATCGCCGGGTACTCCAAGACCACGCTGTACACGCACTGGCCCGCGCGCCTCGACTTGATCATGTTGGCGCTCGACGCGCTGGGCGAGATGCCGCATCAGGAGCGCACCGGTGATCTCCGGACCGATCTGGTCGGCGAACTCCGGGTCTTCCGGCAGGCCGTGGTCGACCTGCGGCTCGATCACATCCTGTCCGTCATGGCCCATTGGGCATCGGTCGAGGACATGGCGCGGGTGCGCGACCGGATCAACGGTGAGGGCCAACGGCCGTTGCGGGACATGCTGGCCGAGGTGCTCACCGGCGCCCGACTCGACGCCGCCGTGTCGATGCTCACCGGCGTCGTCGCCTGTCCCTCATTGATGTTCGGGACCTTGCCCGACGACGCGGTGATCGACGCCGCCGTCGATGTCGTGCTGACCGCGGTCGGGTCGGCCGGCTGACCCGCAGACCGGCGCCAAGGACGGTATCGGTAAAAAGATTGGCGCACAGCCCTTCACCTTCATGCCGCCGTACCACGGAAGGCCGTGACGGCAACACTCAGGCACCCGGCGAGGGCTGTGCGCCGGGTGCCTGATCTATCGGAAAACTAGGTCTTGTCCGGGTCCATGGCGTCCTTGATCTTGCCCGCACCGCGCCCGGCCAGGTGTCGTGCCAGATCTCGACGTTGCGGTGTCGATCCCTCATCCGCCGGAGTTGAGCCATATTTCGCGACGTTTGCTGCTTGTGCGGTCAACTCGCCGTTGCAGGGCCTAGAGTCGACGGGATGCGAGCGTCTCGAGTCCTCGACTCCGTCGAGGGCTACGGTCGCCATGACCATCTGTGCCTCGCCTTCGACAACGCCGACGAATACGCCGCCCGCGCGCATGACTTCCTCGCGGACGGACTCGCTCAGGGTTTGCAGGTGCACTACGTCTTCGACGGAGGCACTCACACGGATGCGAGTATCCAATCGATCCGAGATCGACTGTTCGCTGAACTCGCGCCGCGCCGCGCCGACGCCCTGAAGGTGACATCGATCTGGAGCACCTATGGAGTGGGACATGTCGTGTCGGCGGAGGACCAGATCGCGGTATATGCCAAAGCGACATCGGCGGCGCTGGCGGCCGGGTTCACCGGCTTCCGCGTCGCGGCCGACATCACCGCCCTGGTGACCACCCCCGAGCAGTTGGACGCCGTCGCGCACTACGAGCACCTCATCGACCGATACATGAGTCGGCACCCGATGTCGGCGATGTGCGCGTACGACCGCTCGGTGCTGGGCTCCGGCGCCGTCACCCGAGTGGGATGCATACATCCGGTCAGCAACGTCGGCACGTCATTCCGTTGGCACGCCGCCGACCCGGTGGCTTCGCCGACATCGGAGGCGGTGGCGCTGGCGCTGACCGGCGAGGTCGACCGGTCGACATACGACCTGTTGCGCGCCGCGCTGGATCGCACCGACATCGCGCGCGGACAACCGGTCGTGCTGGACGTGGCCGGACTGACCTTCGTCGACCACCACGCACTGGCTGCAGTGGACGACCTGGGGCGTCGGTACGACACGCAGATCGCCGTGCTCAACGCCGGGCACATGGTGGGCCGGATCGCCGAAATCATGGAGTTCGAGCACCTGACCATCGGCCGGCCGGAATGAGATCCGGCGCGGCGGCCGGCACCGACGGCTACTTCCACGAGGCGGCGTTCTACGGCAGCGACGACGAATTCCTCGCCATCGTCCTACCCTTCGTCACCGACGGGGTGGCCGCCGGGGAGCCGACGCTGGTCACCCTCGCCGAGTCCAACAGCGCGCTGCTCGAATCGGCCCTGACGGACACCGCCGGTATCACCTTCATCCCGGCGGGCACGCACTACGCCCGTCCGGCCACGGCCATCCGGTCCTACCAGGAACTGATGGCCGACTACACGCAGCGCGGTGCCGCCCAGATCCGCATCGTCGGCGACGTCCCCCACCCCGGATTCGGTGCTCCCTGGGGATGGTGGGCCCGCTACGAAGCGGCCGTCAACGACGCGTACGCCGCTTTTCCGGTGTGGGGTTTGTGCCCATACGACGTGCGCACCGCCTCAGCCGCAGTCCTCGCCGATGTCGCCCGTACCCACCCGCGACTGGTGACCAGTGATGGCCGGCATCTGCAGAATCCCGAGTTCGCCACGTCCGCAGTCGTTCTCGATGATCTGATGAATGGTCCGCCGTCGGCGGAACCGGGCCCGCCCACGATCGAGTTGTTCGATCCGACGGCGGCGGCGGCCCGCTCGGCCGTGCAGAGCGCTGCCGCCGGCGGTCCGACAACGGTGACCGCCGGGGAGGTGCAGGATCTGGTCTTCGCGGTCAGCGAGGCAGTCGAGAATGCCGCCGTGTACGGCGCAACCCCCGTGCGGGTGCGGGTGTGGCGGCATGTCGATCGGCTGGTCGCACACATCACCGATGCCGGGCCGGGTCCACGCCACCCACTGACCGGCCTGATCCGTGCCGTGGACTCCGCGTCCGCCGGTGTCGGACTGTGGCTGGCGCACCAGATGTGCAGCGACGTCACGCTGCACCGCAGCCCGGAGGGCTTCACATTGCGGGTGGCCGTGGGAGCGGCCGTGCCGCACGCAGCCGGTCACTGAGCCGTCGCATCGGATCCCCGGTCGCGGTGTCACCAGGACAGATCCGGATTCGCCTCGCCACAGCTCAATTCCACTACCGCCGCATCCAATCGGACGGCCTCACTGATCTCCGCGGCGTCCAGGGTCCACCGCCGTGCACGACTGATTGCCCAGGACGCCCGGCACCGCACGCCCGTCCCGTCACCGCGGACATCGACCTCACCGACCCCTGCGGCGCTACAGAGGCCCACGATCGCGTGGACCGATGCCGGTCGCATGACGGCGCGTCCGTCGACGTCGATGACGAAGCGGCACCGGCGCAGCACGTCCTCGGGCACGGCGCCGGACCGGACCCGAGGATCGTCCAGCTCGAGGGCCGCCAGCAGATCATGGTCGTCGACCCAGACGCCGACATCACCGTGCAGGAAGCAGCCGAGGGTGCGCAGCAGGGACGCCGCCGTGTGACTTTCCGCGGCGACCCGGACGACGATGTCGGGAATCGCGTACCACACCCCGTGGGTGCGGGCGTCGGGATCGGTGATCCGGCGGGCCAGCGCCATCGCCTCGCGGTTCTTGCGGGTGATCCGCTCCGCGACCGGACGTTCGCCCCAGTCCGGGCCGTCATGCCAGGCCACCGCGTCCCGGGCGTGGTGCAGAACCGCACCACCGGCCATTGCGCGGTGCGCGAATTCCCAGTCCTCGCCGCCGTAGTGGGTGAACGACTCGTCGAAGCCACCCACGTCGTGAAAAAGCACTGAGGTGCAGCACATCACCGCGCTGATCACGTAACGGTAGGAACGGTGGTCGACACGCAGCAGGTCGGCGCTGCGCGCATACTCGTCGCGAAGCCAGGACGGCTCGGCCAGTTCCAGGGGGCGCAGTTCGCCTGTCCACCAACGGGATAAGCCATCCGGGGTCATCGCGTTCAGATCCGCGTGCCGACGGCGGCCCACCACCAGGGCATCAGGCAGGACGGACGGCAACGCAACGATGCGCCGCAGGTAGCTGGGTTCCGGGATCGTGTCGGCATCCAGGAAGCACAGCACGTCGGCATCGGTGGCATTCGCTCCGAGGTTGCGGGCGGCGGCGGCCCGGAAGCCCAGGTCTGGTTGCCGGACCACCCGGACACCACTGGGCACGGTCGGCGCCGCAGCGGAACCATCGTCGGCGACGATGATGCTGAGCAACTCGGGCGGGTAATCCTGCAACGTCAGCGCCCGCAGCACCAGACCCAGCTGGCGGTGCTGGTTGTAGAACGGGATCACCACCGCGACCGACGGGGTACGACCGCTGATCGGCGGCGCCAGGTCCCATCGGTTGCCGGGCACCGTGTACCTGTTGCCCGGCAGCGGAATCGGCTGCGTCACCGGTGCCATTGCCGGAGTATCCGGGCGTACTGTGCCGCCGCATCCGCCGCGGTCGGTGTGCATCGGGTGTCCTCGGACAGCCAGGTGAGCGCGGGTTCGTCGAGGGCTCGTTTCAGCGCCGTCCGCAGACCGATCTCGGTGTCCGGATACAGTTCGAGGGCGTCGGGATTGCGACGCATGATCTCTTCGCTGTAGCGGTTCACCGGCGCCAGCGGGCGCCGGCCCACCCCCAGCCAACTGTTCAGGGAGCCCGACGCGGACACGTGCCGGTGCGGTGCCACCGGCACCGTCACCGTCCGCAGGATCTCGACGAGACCGTCCTCGACATAACCGGTCAGCCGGAATCGCACACCGAGATCGGCTGCCCGGGAACACAGTTCGTCGGCCAAATCCTCATGCCCGTCGGAAGGTCTGCCGATGGCGACCAACTCGGCATCGCTGCCCAAGTGCCCCAACGCCGTGAGCACCTCGTGGTGTCCCTTGCCCGGGTACACATAACCGAAGACGCCCACCGAAATAGTCTTGGTCGTCACGATCTTGGCCGCGGGCTCGAAAACGACGGGCAGTGGGACCACCGCCACCCGCTCCGGCGCGTACCCGGCGAGCAACCGGTGTTCGTGTTCGCTGTTGACCACCACCCCGTGCACCTGGGCGCAGACCGCGGCATAGGCCTGGGTGCGACGGGTGAAGTTGTGCCCATCGGACGGCTGCGGGAGATCGTGCAGTGTGGCGGTCACCCGGCAGCCGACGGCCGACGCGCGGCCGACCACCTCCGCCACCACCTCGGCGGCCGCCTGTGGTGACCCACCGAAGAGCCGGTCGGTGAACTGCAGATGGATGGCCGGAGGCACAGCACGCCAGTCCAATTGGTCGGGATGTTCGACGTGCCACAGGGCCGACTCGGTGGCACGGGCCATGGCCGCATGCAACTGCAGGCCGAACTGCGTCACACCGTGGCGCGGCGGCCCCACGACCAGGTGGGTCAGCGTCATCGCAGTACCGCCGCGCTCAGGCCCAACAGGTCCATGGTGTGGCCGTGGCGTTCCACGGCAAGCGGTATGTAATCCGGGTTGGCTCGGTACCAGTCTAGTTGGGCGTTGTGCACCCGAATCGGATCGACCTCCTGGTTGCCGACACGCCATCGGGGACGGCTGGACGCGTCGAGTCCGTGCGCGTTCAGGACCCGCTCGTCGAGCGGCGCGTACACCGAGGACAGCAGTTCACGTTCGCGCGCCACCGGTTTCGCGTCGACATCCAGGTGGTTCAGGATCCGCGCGGCGAGGTCCAGCAGAACCGGATTGCCCGGATGGTTAATGGTGTGGGCTGCGGCGGCACCGTGCCCCAGCAGCACATCGGACACACCGATGTCGGTGTGCAGGTGTTCGCGGCGCGCCAGTTCGGCGACGCTGGCCTCGGCGACGGTCCGGATGGCGTCCGCGGAGACCTGCACGTCGAACATGTCGACGCCGTCGCGCGCGGCCACCACCGTCCGCAGATCGTGATACGGCACCACCGGTGGAACCACCGAGCGGTCGGCGGGGTGGCGGACGATCGCCTGGAACGGATACAACCCGGCGTACCGGATGACCGGCCAGCGGACCACTCGGCCCGCGGGAGGCAGAACGGCAGCCAGATCAGCGGTGCCGATCGGTAGGTCCCGATAGTTCGTCCTGATGGGCTGGCTGAGCAGCACGGAGGTCTGCGCGAGCAGCGCCCGCAGGAACGGGAGATCGGTGCTCTCCAGTTCGTGGACCGGCGGCATCCGGGCCGTGCGGTACGGGCGGTCCGGCACCGCGTCCAGGACCAACCGCAGCGCCTCCGCCTGACAGTTTCCCACCACCAGCCAGAGCGGCCGGTCGTCGGCCGCCGGCTGGTAGAAGTCGCGATAGTGCCGCGCGCGGCCGGAATCGAAGGTCACCATGTCCAGCGTAAATGTCGCGCCGACGGGGTACAGACTCGCGGTGATCACCCTGGCATCGGTTCCCGCCGCGCATCCGTATGTCCACGCAGTGCTCGATCCCGACCACATCACGCTGCTGCCCGACCCGGTGCCGGCGGGGATCACCCAGCCTGGCCAGTGGTGGCCGCCCCGACTGCTGGAACCGGCGTTCCTGGCCGATCACATCGACCGCATCGAGATTCTGCACGTGCACTTCGGCTTCGACGCCACCCCTGCGGCGGTGCTCCGCGCGGTAACCGATCTGTCGGCCGCGCATCGGGTGCCGCTGGTGGTCACCGTCCACGATCTCGACAACCCACACTTCCTGGACTCGGCCGAGCACCGGGAACGGCTGGGGGTGCTGGTCGAGGCGGCCGCGCAGGTGATCACCCTGACTCACGGTGCGGCGGCCGAGGTCGAACGTCGCTGGAATCGCAGCGCGCTTGTGCTGCCGCACCCACCGGTGCTGTCGCCGGAGGGCATCGGTAAGCCGCGGGCGCGCCGTGCCGAACCGGTGGTCGCCGTGCACGCCAAGGCGCTGCGCGCCAATATCGACCCGTGGCCGGTGCTCGACGCGCTGTTGCCGCACGCCGGCGCAGGCTGGACGTTGCGCCTGGACATCGACACCGACGGCGTGCAGTCCCACCGCAACACCGGTCACCTGGACCGCTATGCGTCGGCGGGCGTCGATGTCCGAGTTCACCCTCGGTTCACCGACGACGATCTGGCGGATTACCTGGGCGAGATCGACGTCCTGGTGCTGCCGTACCGGTTCGGCACGCATTCGGGATGGGTGGAAGCCTGCTTCGACGCCGGGGTGTGCGCGGTGGTGCCTGACTGTGGGTTCTTTGCTCAACAGCACGACTTCCCCGTCTATCACTACAGCCGCACCGAACTCGACGCGGCGGGCTTGGTGGCTGCGGTGGAGGCGGGGTTGTCCGTCCAGCGACTACAGGGTGCCGATCTGCGGGCGCAGCGCCGCCAACTGCAGGACGAGGTCCGGGACCAGATGACCGCCCTCTACCGCCGACTGCTCTGCACCGCGGCGGCGGCATGACCGGTCGGTCGGAAACCCGGACGCGCCGGGTCCGTAATCTGTGGCGGTGAGATCGGACGGGGTGCGCCGGCGCGAGCGCAGCCGAGCCGTGCGCGCGGTGCGGCTGTGGCGTACCCGCAACCCGCAGACGTTCCGCGACAAGGTCCGCTACAAGATGCTGCGGGATCACCGCCAACTCCTCGTCACGTTCGCCGACAAGGCCGCCGTCCGCGACTATGTCGCGACAGTTGTTGGTGAGCAATATCTTCCGCGCCTCTATGCGTTCACCCGCGACCCGTCCGATCTGCTGGACGTGCCGCTGCCCGACAGCTACGTGGTGAAACCGACCCATGGCAGCGGGGCGGCGATCATCGTGTCCGATGATGCAGCGGCAGGGAACCGCCTGCCCTCCGATCACCACGACTGGACCTACCAGCACGTGTGCCCGGCTGCCGCCGAACGCGGGGACATCATCCGGATTGCGCAGGGCTGGGTCGCGCAACTCTACGGGCAGGGCCCGAACCGCGAATGGGTGTACGGCCAGGTGCCGCGCGGCATCATCGTCGAAGAACTTCTCACCGAACCGGGGGGCGGGGTCCCCCGGGACTTCAAGTTCTTCGTCTTCCACGGACGTTGCGTCTACATCGAAGTGGACGACGGCCGATTCGGCCGGCGGACGCAGGACTTCTTCGACCGCGACTGGGTGCACCTGCCGCTCAGCGGCGGGCCGCCGTGGGCCGATCCCACACCGGAGCGTCCGGTGCTTCTGGACGAGATGATGGACCTGGCCGAGAAGTTGGGGGCCGAGACGGATTTCGTCCGGGTCGACCTCTACTGCATCGACGACCGCATCGTCTTCGGCGAGCTGACCAGCTTCCCGGCCGGCGGTGACAGCCCTTTTGATCCCGAGCACTACAACGTCGAGTTCGGCAGCCACTGGACGGTGCCGCGCCGCTACCGGTGACCCCGGGGGATACTAGGACGTGGCCCTTTCCGCAACAGTGTTCAAAGTCGAACTCGGCGTCTCCGATGTCGATCACGGCTACTACGCCGATCACACGCTGACCGTGGCCCGCCACCCCAGTGAGACCGATGAGCGAATGGTCGTGCGGCTGTTGGCGTTCGGGCTGCGCGCACACCGACTCAGCGATATCAACGGTGAGCTGACATTCGGTGCGGGCCTGTCCACCCCGGGCGTGCCGGATCTACGGCTCGCCGACTACACCGGCCGCATTCTCGAGTGGATCACCGTGGGCCAGCCCGACGAACGCGTCCTCGGCAAGGCGGCCGGCCAGGCCGAGCAGGTGCTGCTCTTTCCGTTCGCCGCCGGCGTGGCGACCTGGTGGCGCACCGTCGGCCCCAAGGTGGCGGGGTTGTCGAACCTGTCGGTGCTGCAGATTCCGCACGCTGCGGTACAGCAACTGGCCGAGACGGTGGACCGGCGGGTATCGGCGCAGGTGATGGTGATGGAGGGTCAGGTGACGATGACCGTGGGCCAGGTCGACGTCAGCTTCACGCCGGAGTCGTTGCAGTGACCTGATCCATCGACACGCGTGCCGCCCCGGGCGGGCCGGCCGCCGGCACTACATGGCGAACCGCTACTGGCCCGGCGTGGCGAACACGAACAACGCCATGAAGGCGACGTTGATGAAGAACGTGGCTTCGACCAGCCCCACGGTGATCAGGAACGGCGTGAACAGCCGGCTCTGCGCTTCCGGTTGGCGAGCCACTCCCTCGATGAATTTCGATCCGGCGAGGCCGTCGCCGACGCCGGCACCGATTGCGCCACCCGCCAGTGTGACCGCCCCCGCGAGAAGGGCGCTACCCATCAGTTCGTCCGTCATATCGCACCTCCACATTGAGTTGCCTAACTACTACCAACTGTAGTACTACGACGGTTTGTAGTAAAGGTTGAATGTTGTCCGACAGGGCTTTTCGACGCACTGTCCCGATGCCATCGCCGTACCGGCGGCGGGCGGTCGCATGCCGGCTGTTCCTATTTGTTGGGATCGGTAATGGACGCGGTGCTCTCTACTTGCAGTCGACGGCAAAGAGCCGACGCTGATCACAGCGGTGATGACCAGAAGAGAGGCCAGACCATGCGCTATCCGAACCGAAAGAGGATGCTGGCGGCAGCGATGCTGTCAGCGGGCGTGGCGATATCCGGAGCCACACTGTCCGTAGGTACCGCCGCCGCCGAGGTTCCTCCGAGCGGCCCGAACACCTGGTGCCCCGGAGATCCGCCCGTGGAGACGGGAAACAAGAAGTTCAATCCGGTGCGCTGGGACGAAAGCCATTGCCACGAGTACTGGTTCGTGTACTCCGGGCAGGGCAACGTCGCCTTGAACATCTGGGACGGGCCGAACCCGCCCGGGCCACCCCCGGGCCAGGGTTTCCGGCCGCCGCCACCTATTCCGCCGGGCTGGTGCTGGGGCCTCTTTCTCCCGTCGCCGTGCCCGCCCGGAGTTCAGGGGCCGTCGCCACACTGACGACGGCTTTGAGCATCGCGTCCCGCCCGTTCACGAAAGGCGTCGTGACTCTCAGCGGGAGGCGGTGAGCACCGCTCTCGCCGGGCAATGGAAGCGCTCTTCGAGGCGAACACGGCCGCCGGTGTCCGTGCGGTTCCGGCGGCCCGGAGTCCTCGACATCAGCCGCGAGTACTCATTACGTCACAGTCGGCGCCCTTGGCCGCGACCGCCGCATGTTCGACACGCGAGGGTGCCCTCTCCCCGATAAGGGGCCCCTTCGCGGTCCGAGGTGACTCAGCTCAGCTTGGAGCGCCCTGCGATTCCAGGCACGGGCAGGTCTACTTGAATGGATTGAGGTCGCGGCCCAGGTAGTACTGAATGCGTTGTGGGATAGGGCGCATGGCGGCAGCTGCGACTTTGTTGACAGTACCCGGCACGCAGACCGGGTTGCCCTTGGTGACCGCGGCCCAGCCCTCGCGGACCACGGGTTCGGGTTGTTGCCACAGGAAACCCGGTAGCCGGTCGGCGGCATCACGAGTGCCCATGACGTCGTGAAACTCGCTGTGCGTGAAGCCGGGGCAGAGCGCGGTGACGTGGATGCCGTGGGGCTTGAGTTCCATGTCCAGGGACTGGGACACGTCGAGCACGTAGGACTTGATGCCGGTGTACAGCAGCCCCCCACCCGGCGGACTCATCGCGGCCAGCGATGACAGGTTGACGATGCGTCCCCACCGGCGGTCCTTCATGCCGGGGATGACGCGGTGGGCGAGTTCGGTCGGGGCGGTCACCATGAGTTGTATCTCGGCGGCCACCGACTCCCACGGTGTGTTGGAGAACGTCGTACTCGACGACAGGCCGGCGTTGTTGATGAGCACGTCGATGGGTAAATCGATGCGGCCGGCGTGATCGGTGATGGCGGCCGGGGCGGCGGGGTCGGTGAGGTCGGCGGCGAAGACCTCGCAGCGCACGCCGTGCGCCTGCCCAAGTTCGGCAGCCAGCTCTTCGAGGCGCTCCGCCCGTCGGGCGACGAGCAGCAGGTCGAGTCCCTCGGCGGCGAGGTGGCGGGCGAAGGCGGCTCCGATGCCGGCGGAGGCACCGGTGATCAGGGCGGCCCGTCGAGTGGTCGACATGGGGATTCCTCTCGTGTCATGGTCGGTTCGGGGTCGTTATCGGATGCCGGAAGGCAATGCGCGTCAAGCGTTCTCGGGAACTCCGCAAATGGTGTAGTTGTCCGCGTCGAAGCTCTTCGTACGGGCGCGGAACCGGAAGGTGAACGTCGGCCACATGACCGAGTTGCGGCCGCGGGAGTCCAGATACCAACTGGAACAGCCGCCGGAATTCCAGACGGTGTTGGTGAGCGCGTCGGCGACCCACTCGTTGTACTGCTGCTCCGCGTCGGCGCGAACATCAACGGAGGCGACACCGCCGGCGCGCATCACCCGCAGGGCCGCGGCGAGGTAGGCGGCCTGGGATTCGAGCATATAGACGATGGAACTGTGGCCGAGGTTCGTATTCGGTCCGTACATCAGAAACAGGTTGGGGAAACCTGGCACCGTGATGCCGAGGTGCGCACTGGGACTGCCCGCCCAGTGCGCGGCCAGCGTCGCACCGTCGGTGCCGGTCAGCAGGTGCGCCACCGGTGGCTCGGTGGGGGTGAAGCCGGTCGCGAAGATGATCGTGTCGACGTCGTGATGTTGGCCGGCGCCGTCGCGGACACCGGTTTCGGTGACCTCTGCCAAAGCGGTCGTCACGACGGCGACATCGTCGCGGGCCAGCGTGGGCAACCAGTCGTTGGTGAGCAGGATCCGTTTGCAGCCGATGGTGAAGTTCGGGGTCAGTGCTCGGCGCAGCGCCGGGTCGGGCACCTGGCGGCGCAGTTGCGCCTTGGCAACGAGTTGGACCAGCGGCAGCAGCCAGGTCAGGTGCGCCAGCGCCGCGAGATAGATCTCGCGGTAGCCGTACACCATCCCCCGCACAAGCTTCTGTGTCAGCGGAATTCGGCGGTACAGGCTCTTTTCGAGACGGCCCAGGGTGCGGTCGAGCCGGGGCATCACCCATGCCGGGGTGCGTTGGAACACCGTCAGGTGGGCGGTGCGGTCGGCGATCTCGGGCACGAACTGCACTGCCGAGGCCCCGGTACCGATGACCGCGACCCGCTCGCCGGTCAGATCGTGCTCATGATCCCAGGTGGCGGAATGAAACACCGTGCCGCCGAAGACGTTCAGTCCCGGCACATCGGGCAGCTTCGGGGTGGACAACGCACCGGTCGCGGCGACCAGGGCCGTCGCGGCCAACTCGCCGAGGGAGGTCTGGACCTGCCAGCACTGCCGGTCGGCATTCCACACCGCGCCCAGGAGCTCGCACCCGGTGATCAGCCGTCCGCGCAACCCGGTCTGATCGGCGACCGCGACGAGGTAGCGGTAGATCTCGGGTTGGCGGGCGAAGGTGTGACTCCATTTCGCGCTGGGGGCAAAGGAGAACGAGTACAGCGATGTCGGCACGTCGCACGCACACCCGGGGTAGGTGTTGTCGCGCCATGTCCCGCCGACCTCGTCGGCACGCTCGATGATGAGCACGTCGGCATGAGGGTCGGCGCGCAATACCGCGGCCGCGGCGGCCAAACCGGCGAACCCGGCGCCGACCACCAGGGTATGGACAGCCCCGGGCAGCGTCCGGTCGGTTGACGACGAGGCACTCATCGGGTGCCACCGCCGACGTGGCGGTCCAGGAACGCGATCTGATCGGTGACGATCTGCTCGAAGTGCGGGTCCAGGTAGGGCTCGAAGTGGGAGATGTCGTAGGACTTCACCTCTCCCTTCGGTATGCGGGCCACGATCTTTCGAGCCTTCGCGTACGGCGTGACATCGTCCTTCGTGGCGAGTTGCACCAGGGTCGGCGCGGTGATCTTCGCTGCCGCGCGACCCGGTGAGTAGAACGGGATCCACAGTGCGATGCGGGCGGCCACGTCGTTCTCGGCCTCAAGTTGCGCACGCATATGCTCGGCCGCTTCACCCCCGGCCATCTCCTCGACGAGTTCGTACGCGCCGGGTGAGGTCATCATCGCGAAGTCGCCGGGCCTGCCGATGGACGTGACGCGGTGCGGCGCACGCCCGAGCCACGCGCCGACCTGGTCGCGAAGGCCTGCGGCGACGAGGCGCGCGACCAGCTTCGGAGATTGAGAGAACGCCGAGGCAGGTCCGCTGACGTGAGGCACCTGGACGATGGCGGCCGCGAACGCGCGGTCGCGGGCGGCCAGGCTGAGCACGTGGCCGCCGCCGAACGAGGAACCCCAGCCCACCACCCGCGTGGTGTCGACGTTGTCCAGGCTGCGGGCGTAGGCGATGGCGGCCCGCCAGTCCGCCTGCTGTTTGGCGATGTCGAGGACGCGGCGGGGTTGCCCCTCGCTGGCTCCCCAGTGCCGGTAGTCGAACACCAGCGCGGCATAGCCTGCCTGGGCGAATCGTGCGGCGTAGGCATCCAGGCGCAGTTCGCGGAAGGCGGCGAAGCCGTGGGCCAGCACGACGATCGGCGGATTCTGCGTGCCGTCGGGCCGGTAGAGCCAGGCGGCACACGTCGTGCCGTCGGAGTCGAAGGTGACGTCGTGTCGGACGTAGTTGCTTGGTGATGCCACGATGCGCTCCCTTGGCGAGTATGTTGAATGGCGTTCAACAGAACGTAGCATCTTCTTGAATGGCATCCAAGAAGATGTGATCCAGCCGTTTCACAGAGGGGACGTCATGGCACGCAACAAGCGGCCACAGGCCGCCGACGAGAAGCGCGCCGAGATCGTGACGGCGGCCCGGCGTCTCTTCATCGAGGACGGCTACGACGCCACCTCGATGAGCCGGCTCGCGAAGGAAGCCGGCGTCGCACCGAACACCATCTACTGGTACTTCGCGGACAAGGACGATGTGCTGATCGCGGTTCTGACCGCTGTCATGGCCGACGTGTGGCCGCAGTATGAGGCGATCGCGGGCCAACCGATTGCCGAGCGGGTGCTATGGATTGTCGGTCAACTCACCGACATGAGCCGGCTTGTGACCACCGTGCATGCCCGCGTCGAGCACTCCGCCGCCATCGCCGAATGGCATCAGAACTTCCACACGATCACCGGCAGCCTGCTGCACTTCGAACTTCAGAGCTACGGGCTTCCTGCGTCGACCGTGGACGCCGAAGTCATGATCGGCATCTTCACCGTCGAAGGACTCCTCATGCACCACCACGATGAAGCGCAGCAACGAGCCATCATCGACGCTTTGACTTCGCGCTGGGTGGCGAAGCCGCCGGAGGTGCCTGCTCGGGAAAAGTGACGGTGCGACGTCAGGCTCGTGCCCTCGTCATGCGCCTCCGGCAGCCCACCGTGAGAGGGCATTACAGATGAGTCTCGGTCGGGTCCAGATGTGATGTCGTCCCGTGTTGTCGCTGTTGGCGCCCTGCCATCATCGGACGGTGGCTATCAAGGCGGCGCCCAGAACCGACAGCAGGCTGGCGGCCCGGTGTGCGGCGTTGGCGTCTCTCGGAGCTGCGGTTGTTCACTTTGCGGTGGTACCGGCACATTGGCAGGAATGGCCATTGTCCGGCGCATTTTTCGCCGTTCTCGCTCTGTTGCAACTGATCTGGGCGCGGGCGGTGCTGGTCAGGACGACGGTCTCGGTTCTGGCCGCGGGCGTCGTGCTCAACGTCGGCGCGATGGCGTTGTGGGCACTGTCCCGCACTGCGGGCACCCCGTTCGGCCCGCACGCCGGCCAACCGGAAGTGGTGCAGGGTGCTGACCTGGCGGCACTGCTGCTTCAGATCTACGTCGTGATGGGTGCCGGCTGGATCTGGTATCGCGGCGCGCAGGGCAACCCGGTGTCGTTGATGGCAAGTGCGACAGTGCTACTCGGTGCGGTCGCTGTCGTCACACTGGCCTCGACGGTGGGCGTCGTGTCTGGACAGCGTCATGGCCACCATCACAGCCCCGCCGAGGCGGGTGCCGACCATCACGGTCCAACCCCATCGGATGCCGGTCATCACGGGACCGATGCCGGGCATGCCGGGGATCATCACGGCGACGATCAACACGGACACGCACCGGCCTCTGCTGTTCCCCTGAATGTCACACCCGTTGCGCCGCCCCTGGCACCACCTGCCGAGGCCGCACCGCTCCCGGTGGCCCCAGCGCAACCATTACACGACCACACCAGCCACGAGCATTAAGCAGCCCACCTCCACAACGGTTTTCGGGAGGACTTTCCGATCAGCTTTGTAGGACGGTGCTGGTACCGGCTTCTGGACGAAGGTCCAGTCGCCGCAACAGCTGCGCATTCGCGGCCACGACGATCGTCGACAGCGACATCAGGATGGCACCGATCGACATGGGTAGCACGAAGCCGACAGGTGCCAGGATTCCGGCGGCCAGCGGGACCGAGATGAGGTTGTACCCGGCGCCCCACCACAGATTCTGTTTCATCTTGCGGTAACTGGCCCGCGACAATTCGATGACAGAGAGCACCGATCGCGGGTCCGAGCTGGCCAAAATGACACCGGCCGAGGCGATTGCGACATCGGTACCGGCGCCGATGGCGATGCCGACGTCGGCTTGCGCGAGGGCGGGCGCGTCGTTGACTCCGTCGCCGACCATGGCGACCTTCCTCCCTTCGTGCTGCAATGCAGCCACTGTGGACGCTTTGTCTTCGGGGCGAACTCCGGCGAAGACACGGTCGATGCCCAGTTGCTGACCGACGGAGTGGGCGACGGCTTCGGCATCACCGGTGATCATGACGACCTGGACCCCGAGCTTGTGCAGTGCATCGACGGTATCGCGTGATTCCGGGCGCACCTCATCGGCCAAGCTCAGACCGCCGATGACCGCACCGTCGCGGGCCACGTGCAGGATGATGGCGCCGTCGGCGCGCCACTGTTCGGCGAGGTTGATCTCGGATTCGCCGAGTTCGTCGAGCAGTCGGGGCCCGCCCACCCGTATCTGGTGGCGGTCGACGGTCGCGGTCACGCCGACAGCCGGCGACGAGGTGAAGCCGGCCGCGTGGGGAAGGACGAGGCCGCGGTCGGCGGCGGCGCGGACGATCGCCCTGGCCAGGGGGTGCTCGCTGTCTGCTTCGGCCGCGGCCGCCAGCGCGAGCACGGTGCGCTCGTCATGGCCGTCGACGGCCTGTACCGCGGTGACGGTGGGTTCACCTCTGGTGAGAGTCCCCGTCTTGTCGAACAGCACGGCGTCCACGGTGCGCATGCCTTCCAGCGCGAGACGGTCCTTGATCAGCACACCGCCGCGGGCTGCCCGTTCGGTTGCGATGGACACCACCAGCGGAATGGCCAGCCCCAGCGCGTGCGGGCACGCGATGACCAGCACGGTGATCGCGCGGACCACCGCGGCGTCGGGATACCCGGCAGCCGCCCATAGCGCCGCGGTGAGGGCCGCGGTGGCGACGGCGAACCAGAACAACCACCCGGCGGCTCGGTCGGCCAGACGCTGGGCTCGCGAGGAGGAATTCTGCGCTTCGGCGACCAGGCGTTGGATGCCGGCCAGCGCGGTGTCCTCGCCGGTGGCGGTGATCTGCACGCGCAGGCCGGAGTCGGTGGCAACGGTCCCGGCGGTGACAGTATCCCCAACGCCGCGGGCGACCGGCCGGGATTCCCCCGTGACCATCGATTCGTCCATGTCGGCGCGGCCGTCGACGATGGTTCCGTCGGCGGGGACGCTCCCGCCCGGGCGAATCACCACCACGTCACCGACACGCAGATCGGCCGGTGCCACGGTGACGGTGTGCTCCCCGTCGACCTTCTCTGCCTCGTCTGGCAACAACGCGGCCAGTGAGTCCAAGGCTGACGTCGTCTGAGCCAGCGAGCGCATTTCCACCCAGTGCCCCAGCAGCATGATGACAATGAGCAGGGCCAGTTCCCACCAGAATTCGAGTTCGTGGTGCAGCACGCCGAGGCTGGCACCCCACGAAGCGAGGAACGCGACGGTGATGGCCAGTCCGATCAGCAGCATCATTCCTGGCTTGCGGGAGCGTATCTCGCTGACGGCGCCGGTCAGGAAGGGCCGGCCGCCGACTACGTACATGACCGTCCCCAGCACCGGAGCTATCCACTGTGCGCCGTCGAGGGAGGGGATGTCGTAGCCGACGAGCATGGCGAACATCGACGAGAATGCCACCACCGGGATGGCGATTATCAGGTTGATCCAGAACAGTTTCCGGAACGCGGCCACGTGGTCGCCGTGCCCGCCGTGACCGTGGCTTTGGTTTCCGTGATGTTGCAGCTCGGTCGCGGCGTCTGGACCTTCCTGATGTTCGGCGTGACCTCCGTTCACCGGACCCGCACCGCAGTGTATCCCGCCTCAGCGACGGCGGTTCTGACCTGCGCATCGTCGACGGATCCGTCCGAAGTCACGGTGAGGGTGCCGGTTTCGGCGCTGACCTCGACATCGGCGACTCCGTCCAGCCCCCCGACCTCCGCACGCACGGAAGCTTCGCAATGGCCGCACGACATGCCTGTCACGGTGTAGGTCGTCGTGCTCATGCGCGCTCCACTTCCTCTCGGCCGGCCTTCCCGGTGCGATCTCTAAAGCCCGAAGTTATACCCCGCGGGGGTATAGCGCAAGCCTGCAGATCGCCGTGACAGCGCCCTGTCCAAAGTGGCGATTTCCTTCATTGAATCTTCATGGAAACACTGGTGAATGCGCATACCGCGGACTCACACTGAGTGCGTAGCAAATACGTATGTTGTTGTCACATCGATCATCTGATGACCTGACAACTCGGCCTGAGGACGCATCATCGACAGCAACATGAAGGAGGCGATGTGACCCAGGGGAATCGATGCGGATGCGGAAGCAGGGCGGGCGGCATCCGACAGCAAACTCGCTCTCGCGCATCATGTGCCGGCGCGCGGTATGCCGTGGCGATCTGCCTGGCCGCAGCGTCACTACTGGTGTCGACACCAACCGCGACCGCCGAACACGCAGGCGGGCATTGGGATCCGAGTCTGCCGCAGGTTGTCAGTGCGGGCGCACCCGGCGACCCTATTGCCATCGCCAACGCGTCGTTGCAGGCCAGTGCATCCGCGACACAGACCGCCCTGGCCATGGGGCGTCGGTTTTTGAGCACCTTGGGCATCCTGGGCCCGACAGCAAGCCCCGCCACCAGCATCCGCGGCAACCGGGTCTACGGCGCCCAGGCCATCGAGCACGTCATCCGCCGGGCCGGCACCCAACTCGGTGTGCCCTACTCCTGGGGTGGCGGCACGCTGGAAGGCCCGAGCCGCGGCATCAACCAGGGCGCGGGAACGGTGGGCTTCGACTGCTCCGGGCTGACCCGCTACGCGTTCGCCGGTGTGGGCATCGTGCTGCCCCGCTACTCCGGTGATCAGTACGACGCGGGACGCAAAGTCGCCCCGTCGGAAGCCAAGCGGGGCGACCTGCTGTTCTAGGGCCCGGAGGGCGGCCAACACGAAGCGATCTACCTCGGCGGGGGCCGGATGCTCGAAGCACAGCAGACCGGCGTGCCCATCAAGGTCTCCCCCGTCCGCACCTCGGGCATGACGCCCTACGTGGTACGCATCATCGAAAGCTGACCCGCGATCGTCGGCGGCGTCATGTAGTGACCCTCCCGTCGACGGCCGGTGCGGGATCGAGGCGGCCACGCCGGTCCAGGCCGAACAGTCCGATGGCGGACACTCCTCCGATCAGGCTGAGCAGCACCCACACAAGTTCAGGTCGGCCCAGAGCATTCATCGCCTGAAGCAGCCATCCGGTGGCGAGATTGCCGGCCAGGATGCCCACGCCGACGATTGTGTTGTAAAAACCGTAATGCGTCCCGACGAGGCGGCCGTCGGCCAGCGACACCACCGTGTCCATCTCGAACGGGAACACCGCAGCCGAGCCCACCGCGAGTATGCCCGTCGCCAGCAGCAATGCCGCCACCGCCGCCACCGTGCCGGCTCGCCCGGCCTCGGGCAGCACCACCAACGGCAGGAAGGCGGCCGCCAAGATCAGCATGCCGATCGTGAGCGATCGCCCCGAACCCCACCGCCGGGCGAACCAGCGGGTGATACGCATCTGCCCGCCGATCGCGACAAGTCCGGATACCACGAAGATCATCGCGGTGACCACCGAATCGTGGCCTGGCAACAGCTTCCGGGCATGTAGCGGCAAGGCCAGATAGACCTGGAACGACAACACATAGGAGCCGATCATGGCCGCGGCGAACAGCAGAAACGACCGGTTGGATGCGACCGAACGCCAATCCTGCAGCACCGAGGTCTTCGTGGCCGGCGCCGCGGCGATCCGTTGTGGCAGCGCGAACAGTTGGGCCAGGGTCAGGGCTGCGAACACGATCGCGGCTGCCGCTGCGGTCATCCGGAAGTCCACGAACATCAGTGCCAGACCGACCAACGGGCCGGCCAGAATTCCTGCCTGATAGAAGACGTTGAACAGTGCGAACGCCTCGACCCGCCGCTCACCTGCATCGGCGGCCACGTAGGCGCGCACCGCGGGATTGAACAGTGCTCCGGCGAAACCCGTTGCCGCCGAGGCAATCAACATAAATGGTAGAGATTCGGCGACGACAAGCAGTCCGAATCCCACTGTGCGCAACACACAGCCTCCGACGATGAGCGGTTTGTATCCGAGCCGATCAGCCAGTGTGCCACCGATGAGGAACATGCCCTGCTGGGAGAAGTTGCGCACACCCAACACCAATCCGACCGCCCACGCGGCAAGACCCAGCGGACCCGCCAGATATCCGGCCAGATAGGGCATCAACATATAGAAGCCCAGATTGATGCCGAACTGGTTGACCATGAGCAGCCGGCTTGGCCAGCCGAAACTACGAAACTGCGCGACCAAACCCATCAGCGACTCACCGCCATGGGGTCGACGACCTGCGCGCACCGGGTCCACGACGTCACCACCTGCGACAGCGGATCGTCGATGGTGGCCGGCTGCAGCGGAGGCGCGGCACCGAGCAGGCCGTGGGCTCGGCAGTACTCGTCGTTGTACACGGTGTCGAAGTATCGCTGGGGACCGTCGGGGAACACCGCGGCGACCGTCGCGCCACTGGGTCGGGTACGCGCGGCCCAGCCGGCAACCAACGCGACCGCACCGACACTCCAGCCACCGCTCGCGTAATGCGTGGCAGCCAGTGTGCGGCACGACCACACGGCTTCTTGCGGTGCCACCCAGTGCACCTCGCTGAAGGCGCCGTAATCGACGTTGCCGGGATAGATACTCGAGCCCAGTCCGCGCATCAGCCGGGTGCCGGCCGGCTGGCCGAAGATGGTCGAGCCCACGGTGTCGACGCCGATCAACGTCATCTGTGGATTGAACTCACGCAGCACGCGTGCCACGCCCGCCGAATGCCCTCCGGTCCCAACCGAGCACACCAGCACATCCACCGGTCCGAGTTGCTGGTGCAGCTCGAGTGCCAACCCACGGTAGGCCTCGACGTTGTGCGGATTGCTGTACTGGTCGGGATGCCAGGCGCTTGGATCAGATGCCACGATCTGCGCCACGCGATCCTTGCGGGCCTGCTGCCATCCCCCCTCGGGGTGGGGCTCGGAGACCACCTCGACCTGAGCGCCGTATGCAGTGAGCATGTTCTGGATTATCGGCTCCAGCCCCGGGTCGGTGACCAATGTGATCGGGTGACCGTAGACCATTCCGGCCAGCGCGAGACCCAAACCAAGAGTGCCGCTGGTGGATTCGACAATCCGCGCGCCCGGGGACAAGGAGCCGTTGGCGCGGGCCCGGGCGACCATGTGCAACGCGGGACGATCTTTCATCCCACCGGGGTTGAATCCTTCGAGTTTGGCCCAGAAGCCGCGTCCGAGGGTCGTGAAGGGTTCGGTGATGCGTAAGACCGGAGTCTGGCCGACCATGGTGGCGGGCCGCTCATATCGGCCCAGGTCGGGCGTCCCAGGTAACGGGACCGTACCGGCCGAGTGGTTGGACAGGACATGGTTCATCGTGAGATGTCGCTTCTGTGACGCCGCGACCGGGCGCGGCAGCTGATGACGGACAGCAGGCACCGGCGGCCCTCCGAGGGAGGACATCACCTGGCGCTGACCGATCAGCGGCGCGCGATGCAGGACTGAGCGAGAACGTCTCGCCCCGACAACGTGTGCGACCTCGGTCGCGGAGGGCCGCGAGGCGTCGCTGTCACCCGGTGGCGCCACAACGCCGGGACACTCAGGAGAAACGCCACCAGCGCAAGCATCAGCACCGTCATGGTCGCCCGTGGCAGTACTGCTTCGGCGACGGCGTCCGGCGCGGGCGGGGTGCCGCCGCGCGACACATGCGGATGTTCGACAGCGATCAGCATTGCGGCATCGGCGCCGTGTGCGATCAGCGCATGCGGTCCGTGCTGATCTGGCGCAGACTGCACACCGACCAGTGCGGATTCCGCCCCGACGATCGCGATCAGAAACGCGATTGCCGCGGCCACGACTGCTCGTCGTCGCCACGAGGAGATCACGCCGGAGATGCCCACAATGTTGCCAACTGTAACAGCGCTTCTGACCCTGGCCACGTCCCCGCGGAGTCGACACCGGACTGTGATCTGCCGAAGACGCTGCGACATGCCACCGACTACGACTATCTCAAAACGTCCCGCCTTCCTGGAAATGACGACATCGCAGCCACTTTCGTTGCATATTGAACTCGTACCGGAACGTCTCCGCGCTCACAGTGCGCCTGGTCATCTACGGTTTCAGTCCGTAGATGATCGTTGCAACCATCCCCTGGCGTGGCGCGGTAAACCGTTTGCTGAGATCAGTGCGCGGCGCACGCAGCTGGATGCAGCACTCATCCCAGCGTGGCGAGGACAGCTTCGGATTCGATAAGTGTTGTATGAAGATCCGCTCAAGATCGCTCCCAGGCGCACTCAGGGCCCACTCAAACCGCTCACGGGCAGGCACCATAGGACTCATGGAGCACCCCGCAGGGCCGTCCGCGGCGTCCGCAAAGGGCTACCGAGCACTCGTCATCGACGACGAGGTGCCGCTGGCCGAAGTCGTCGCCAGCTACTTGGAGCGTGAGCAGTTCGAGGCCATCGTCGCCGACAACGGTCTCGACGCCATCACTGTCGCCCGCGAGTTCGATCCCGACGTCGTCATCCTTGACCTGGGTTTGCCCGGCATCGACGGTCTTGAGGTCTGCCGGCAGCTGCGGACCTTCTCGGATGCCTACGTCGTGATGCTGACCGCCCGCGACGCCGAGATCGACACCGTCGTCGGCCTTACCGTCGGGGCCGACGACTACATCACCAAACCGTTCAGCCCCCGCGAACTCGTTGCCCGCATCCGGGCCATGCTGCGCCGCCCTCGCATCCTGCACAGTGCACCGGCCGCGACCGGTGGCCAGCACGTGGCCACACCACCCAGACAGTTCGGGGTGCTGAGCATCGACGTCGACGCTCGCGAGGTACGCGTCGACGACGCCCCAATACTGCTCACCCGCACCGAGTTCGACATCTTGGAGGCGCTGTCGGGTCGACCAGGTGTCGTGCTCAGCCGCCGCCAGCTCCTCGAAATCGTGCGTGACGGCCCGTGGGTCGGCAACGAACACCTCGTCGACGTACACATCGGCCACCTGCGCCGCAAACTCGGCGACGACGCGACCCAACCGCGCTACATCGCCACCGTGCGCGGCGTGGGTTATCGCATGGGCACCGGGTGATGACGACACCCCCACCGGCAGCGAAGCGATCCCGCCGACCGGGCATCGGCCTGCGACTACTGGCGGCTCAGGCGATCGTGGTCATCACCGGGGCGCTGACCACCACCGCCGTGGCCACCATCGTCGGACCGCCACTCTTTCGCGAGCACCTACACCGGGCCGGGGTACCGGCCAATTCTATGGAGGAAGTCCACGCCGAAGAGGCCTACGGCTACGCGACCGTCATATCGATCGGTGTCGCGGTGGCAATGTCCGCGCTGGTCGCTCTAGCCGTCAGCTTCTACGTCAGCAGACGCCTGCAGCGATCGGTCACCGAGGTCGCATTGGCGGCCAAAGCCGTCGCGAAAGGTCACTACGAGACCAGGGTGTCACCGCCGAATCTCGGCGAGGACTTCGACGCGCTCGCCGTGGCGTTCAACCAGATGGCATCGCGGCTGCAGACGGTCGACTCGACACGTCAACGGCTCTTCGGCGACCTGGCTCACGAAATCCGAACCCCGGTGGCCGTGCTGGAGGCGTACATCGAAGCTATCGAAGACGGCGTGCGCACCCTCACCCCAGCCACCGCGGCCATGCTGCGCGACCAAACCCGACGCCTCGTGCGCTTCTCCGATGACGTCGCCGCACTGGCCAAAGCCGAGGAGAGCTCATTCACGTTGTCACCCAACATGGTCGACATGGGCAACGTCGCACGCCGCTGCATCGCCGCCGCGAAGGAGCGCTACGACACCAAAGGGGTCGCCCTCCGACTCAACCACCACCGGGAGATGCCGGCGTTGTGGGCTGACGAGCAACGACTGGCCCAGGTACTCGGGAACCTCATCGACAACGCCTTGCTGCACACCCCCGCCGGAGGAACCGTCGAACTCAGCTGTGCCTACCACCACGACCGCGTGATCGTCACCGTGGCCGACGACGGCGACGGGATCGCCGAAGAGCACCTGCCCCGAATATTCGAACGGTTCTACCGCGCGGACGCCGCCCGCGACCGTGGACATGGCGGCGCAGGCCTCGGCCTGGCGATCGCGAAGGCCCTGGTCGAAGCACACTCGGGCACCATCGACGTGACCAGTGCGGGACCAGGGCGGGGCGCAACCTTCACCGTCGAACTACCCGTTGCGTCAGGTATCGATGCGCCCGTCACGCGGGAGGCCGATCGCTAACGGCCCAGACTGGACCCTCTACCGATCCAACAGTGCACGCATATCCTCGATTTCGGCCTGCTGAGACGTCACGATACTGCGAGCCATGTCCACCGCGGCCGGGAACTGGCCGTCGTCGATCTCCTGCTCGGCCATCGTGACCGCACCCTCGTGATGCTCGATCATCTGTTCCAGGAACAACTTGCCGGCTTCGGCGCCCTGTGCATTCTGCAACGCGGCCATATCCTCTTCGGACATCATGCCGTGCCCGCCGCCTCCCATCGCCGGCATCTCGCCCATCCCGCCGCCGGACATATCGTGGCTAGGCATGGAATGTCCGGGCATGTTGTGCCCCGGCATGCCCGGACTGCTCGTGCTAGGCATAGCCGCGCCCCACTGCTGCAACCAGCCCTGCATCTGCTCGATCTCCGATGCCTGCGCGGCTTTGATCGTGCTGGCCAGCGCCACCACTGCAGGATCCACACCCTGCTTGCCCAGCAGCATGTCGCTCATCTCCACCGCCTGCTCGTGATGAGGAATCATTCCTTGCGCGAATGCCACGTCGGCGTCATTGTGCGCATCGGCTTTTGCCGTGGTGGTGCTCGAACTCGCCGCCGACGGCGAGGTGGCCGTGGTCGCCGGCTCATTGGTCGTCGATCCGCTCGAACAGGCACTGAGCAGCAGGGCGGACGCCATCAGCGCCATAACCCCGTATCCAAATACTTTGTGCTGCATCGGGCACACCCTTCCTCGACTGATCAGAGAACGCATCAGGGCGCTGCTGACAGCACCCGCCATTCCAGGCTCAGACTCGCCGATATGAGTCTCTTCGACTTTCCGTGAAGATTTGATGAAGAGATGCCGCGGCGACGTCATGTTCCGTGACCTCTGTTCACGATCCACCAGACGCCCCGCCACTTCCCGAGAAGCCGCGCGGCGAAAAGGGTAAAGCGTGCGCTGCCCGGCGCGCTGTGCTGCCGGGATAGTCGGCCAGTTCAAGAAACACTGCGCGCACCCACCCCTTGCTCCATTCCGCAACGCACCGTAGCGTAACCACCCGTGACGCGCAGCTTCCACGCCGGCCGGCCCTTCGATACCGCCGACGCCGATATCGCGGCGGCATTGGAGCAGGTCAGTATCCCCACCCTGCTGCTGTCGCTGGTCCACATCACCGGCGACCCACGCTTCATCCGCGACTACAAGCAGGCCGGGCTGTTCCTCAACGAAGTGCAGGGCTTCATGTCCGAGGAGGACAAGGCCCGCGTCCGCGCCGAGGCCCTCCCCGTGATCGCGGTCTACCGCGACGCGGGCTGCCCGGTCCCCGCACCGCTGTCACCCGAGTTGGTCCGCGAGATGCTCGACTGGGCCGCCTGCGAACACGTCGGCGATGACAACCTGCCGCTCGTACTGGAGGAACTCGACCTCGACGGTGTCGATCCGCGGCGACCACAGAAGCTCGACGACGCGCAAGACTTCCACGCCATCGTGATCGGTTGCGGTGAATCCGGTGTGCTCGCCGGCGTCCGGCTCAAGCAGGCCGGTATCGGCTTCACCATCCTGGAGAAGAACAGCGGCCCCGGCGGAACATGGTGGGAGAACTCCTATCCCGGCGCCCGCGTAGACATCGCCAACCACTTCTACTGTTACAGCTTCGAACCGAGCAATCACTGGGACCACTTCTTCGCCGAACAGCCCGAGCTGCGGCGCTACTTCGCCGACGTGGTCGCCCGCCACGACCTCGGTCCGCACATCAGGTTCAGCACCGAAGTCCGCTCGGTCAGCTGGGATGGCGACCGCTGGCAGGTCACCACCGGCGATGGCCAGACGTACACTGCCAACGCCGTCATCACCGCGGTGGGTCAGCTGAACCGGCCACAGATCCCCGACTTCCCCGGTGCCGACACCTTCGCCGGTCCGTCGTTTCATTCGGCGGCCTGGGATCACAGTGTCGATGTCACCGGCAAACGCGTCGCGCTGATCGGCGCCGGCGCCAGCGGCTTTCAGATCGCGCCGGCCATCGCAGCAAAGGTCGACAGCCTGAGCATCTTTCAGCGCACTGCGCAGTGGATGTTCCCCAACCCGATGTACCACGAACCCGTCGCCGACGGCGTCCGCTGGGCCATGGAGCATCTCCCCTACTACGGCCGCTGGTACCGCTTTCTGTTGTTGTGGCCCGGTGCCGACAAGGGACTGGACGCCGCGCTGGTCGATCCCGACTATGAGGACCAGTCCGACGAGAAGAACTACGCGGTCAGCGAGATCAACGCCATCGCCCGGATCATGTTCACCGACTGGATCACCACCCAGGTCGGCGATGATGCCGAGCTGCTGGCCAAGGTCCTGCCCGATTACCCCGCCACCGGTAAACGCACCCTGCAGGACAACGGCAGCTGGCTGAGCACCCTCAAGCGCGACAACGTCGACCTCATCCGAACCCCCGTCGAACGGATCACCGAAACGGCGGTTGTCACCGCCGACGGCGTCCACCACGACGCCGATATCATCGTCTACGCCACCGGTTTCCGCGCCACCGAGGTGTTGTTCCCGATCACCGTCACCGGCCGCGACGGCCTCGACCTGCACGAGGTCTGGGGCAGCCGGCCGTACGCGTACCGCAGCATCACCGTGCCGGGCTTCCCCAACTTCTTCATGACCTACGGTCCGGGCGCCCACCTGGCGCACGGCGGCAGCCTCATCCTGAACTCCGAGTTGCAGATGCGCTATATCAACCACTGCCTGGAACATCTGATCACCGCCGGGCTGCGCTCCATCGAACCGCTGCCCGAGCCGACCGCCGAGTGGCACCGGCGTTCGCAGGAGGAGATCCGCAAGACCGTCTGGGCACACCCCTCGATCACGCACTCCTACTTCAAGAACGCCGACGGTGAGATCCACACCGTCAGCCCGTGGCGGCTGAGCACCTATCACGCCGCCGTGCGCGAACCCGTCTGGTCGGACTTCCGGGAGGAATGAGCATGCGTTCAGTAATGGTCGATGCCGAGGGCACGGTGCGGGTCGACACCCGCCCCGACCCGGTGCTGCCCGGTGCCGACGGCGCCATCGTCGCGGTCGAGTCGGCGGCGATCTGCGGGTCCGATCTGCATTTTCTGGAGGGCCACTACCCGATCATCGATCCCGTCGCGCTCGGCCATGAGGCGGTGGGCACGGTCGTCGAAACCGGTTCGGATGTGGTCAATGTCGCGGTCGGCGACCGCGTGCTGGTGTCCTCGGTCGCCGGGTGCGGGCGGTGCGCAGGATGCGCCACCCATGACCCCATCCGCTGCGTGCTCGGCCCGCAGATCTTCGGCTCCGGTGCGCTCGGCGGCGCGCAGTCCGAACTCCTCGCCGTACCGGCGGCGGACTTCCAATTACTGAAGATGCCCGAAGGCATCACCACCGAGCAGGCGCTGCTGCTCACCGACAACCTGGCCACCGGGTGGGCGGCGGCGCTGCGCGCCGACATCCCGATCGGCGGCACCGTTGCCGTGATCGGGTTGGGATCGGTCGGCATGTGCGCCCTGCGCAGCGCGCTGACCCTCGGCGCCGCGACCGTATACGCCGTCGACCCGGTGCAGACCCGCCGCGACCGCGCCGCCGTATGGGGCGCCATTCCGATCAGTCCCCCGGCGGTACAGGCTGTTCGAGAAGCCACCGGCGGCCTCGGCGTGGACGCCGTCATCGATGCCGTCGGCACCGATACCACCATCAACGACGCCATCGACACCGTCCGGACCGGCGGTACGGTGTCGATCGTCGGCGTGCACGATCTGCAGCCCTACCCGCTGCCCGCACTGGGCTGTCTGATCCGCAGCCTGACCATCCGATTGACCACCGCCCCTGTCCAGCAGACCTGGCCCGCGCTGATCCCGCTGCTCCAGGCCGGCCGGCTCGATGTCGACGGTATCTTCACCACCACAATCCCGTTGGACGAGGCGGCCGCCGGGTATGCCACTGCCATGGCCCGCGATGGGGATCACCTGAAGGTACAGCTGATCCCCTGAGCCCGGGCACGTCTGCCATCGGGCGATCGGCGCCGAGAACGCCTCGAGATTTCCTTGCACATCTATTCGAACATATGTACGATAGAGGACAAGTTCGAATGCAACATCGCTCCCGATCTCCATCCGGTGAGCGCCAGACCGTGGCCCCGGTCGCGGCGAGGTTGCCTGGTCCTGCGGGGCCGGGCATGTGTTGCCTCATCGTGCCCTCGGGCACCGAGTGTGAAAGCCGGTATCCATCATGGACGCCACCCGTTTCGAGTGCTTTGTTGATGAGTTGATCGATGCCCTCACCCCGGCGGATGTGCCCGAAGATGATGTGGGGCGGATGCTGTTTCACCTCTTGGAGTGTCCGCGGCGGATTGTCGACGAGGAACCGCTGCTGGCAGTGCTGGCCGGGGCGGTGACCGTGCGCAACCTGGCCGACCATGTCATCGCATCGGCGGTGGCCGCTGCGGAGCGGGCCGGGATCCCGGCCCGGCGGCACCTCAAGACCGGCACCGATCTACTGACCCTGCTGGGGATGGCCCCCGGTGCGGCGGTACGGGCCGTGCGGGTGGGGCGCGCCGCGCATCTGCTGCCGGCGCTGACGACGGCGCAGCGGTTGGGTGGGATCGGCATCGAGTTCGCCGATGCCGTCGGAAGAGGCGTGGCGCATATCGATGCCAGAACCGAACTCTCAGAACAGGATCGGTCGAGTGTGGTGACGAAGCTGATGACCCAGACCACCCCGGCTGAGGTCGCCCGGAAGGCCCGAGGGATCGCCATCGACAAAGTCGGGGCGCAGCCGGCCGAGACCCGGGCGGTGCCGGTCGCCGAGGACGCCGACCTCAACGAGATGACGCTGGCGCAGACCGACGAAGGACGAACCGCCGCCACATTGGACCTTGATCTGAATACCGGGGAGGAACTCTGCGCGGCGTTGGACCCGTTGTGTCGTCCGGTGCCACTGCCGGACGGCTCACCTGACCCACGGCCGATCGGGCAACGACGGGCGGACGCCTTCGGGCAGATCCTGCGGACCTACCTGGCGCATTCGGACCGGCCGCTGTCCGGCGGGGTGTTGCCGCACGTCACCCTCGTTCGCCCCGCCACAACCGATGATAGGGCTGTGGATTCGCTCGGATTCGGTGGACCCGTCAGTGCTGCTACGGCGGAGCTGATCGCGTGTGACTCCACACTGACTCAGGTGATCGTCGACCACACCGGGGTGCCGCTGGACGTCGGGCGGGCGGAGCGACTGTTCACTCCGGCCATCCGAAAAGCCCTGGGCATCCGCGACGGTGGGTGCGCGCACCCGGGGTGCGTACGGCCGGTGTCCTGGTGCGACGCCCACCACATCCAACCCTGGAGCGAAGGCGGCACAACAAGTCTCGACAACGGCGTGCTCTTGTGCCGGCTGCACCATACCCTGATCCACCACGGTGGCTGGCGGGTCCACCTCGGCCGAGACCGTCACCCCTGGTTCATCCCCCCGCACGACCCGGCCGGGCCCGAACCGGAACACCTGCGCTCCCATAACCGCCGCACCATGACCGACCGACCGGTCGCCGCATAGCCAAAGTTCCACCGCACCTTGACAACTACACAGTGATTGCCCTTACGGCGGGGCCCGGCGAAGATTGCGTCGGCGGGCCCCGCCACGGCGAGCGTGACGCGTCAGGCGAATGTCCACTTCAGGAACTCGACCAGGGCGGCGCCATCGATCGGTCCTGCGTACCCGAGATGCCCGTCCGGGCGCACCACGAAAGCCCCTGCGCCCTCGACACCGTAGGCCTTGGCGAACTCACCCGCGCCGTCGCGGAGCAACGGCAACATGGTGGCCTCCACATCCGCCTCGGGATGCGCGATGACATAGACATCGAGCATCCCGCGGGCGGCAGCGACGGCACCGTCGACTGCTGCTTCAAGTTCCTCGAAACCCGTTGCGGTGTCGGCATATAGCACCAGGGTGTGCCGCGTCCCGGCCAGCAGTGTAAACAGCCGCACCGGTTCGGTCTCTGCGGACCTGGTCAGTCCGCGGGCATCCGGGGCCCGTCCGCCCGCACCGGGAGCCACGATGGGACTGTCGGCATAACTGACCAGTAGCTGCGCCTCGCGGCGGATGATGAAGTCGGGGTCGGTCGAATCGGCGCCGATGCCCTCCCGCGCGCTGCGCACGGTGCGCCCGACCACTTCTTCACCGATGGGTCGCCGTTCCGCGTCATAGCTGTAGAGCAGTCCGTCAGCCGCGTCGCGGAACACGGCCAGCGCCAGCTTCCACGCCAGATTGTAGGCATCCTGAATACCGGTGTTCATGCCCTGCGCGCCGGTCGGCGGATGGATGTGCGCCGCGTCGCCGGCAACGAACACCCGACCGCGTCCGTAGGCGTCGACGATGCGGTGACTGACCCGGAACACCGAGGACCAGCGGAGATTTCGGGCCGTCGTCGGCTCGGGTGACAGCCGGTCGAGCACCGCCTGGATATGGTGCAGTTCGGGTTTGGTCCCGTCGCCGAAACCGTGCTGCACCCCACCCGGGCCGATCGCGAGTTCCGGGGGCACCAACATCGACATCCGATAGCGGCCCCGGCCGGGCAACGGTATACAGACCAGCAGATCATCGACCTTGCCGTCGGTCTGATGCATGGCACGCACCGTGTACCCGCGCGGCAGCGACCAGTCGACTTCGACATCGCCGAGCATGTACTGCTCCTCGAAGGCGGCTCCCTCGAACGCCAGACCAAGAGTCTTGCGCACGATCGAATGCGCGCCGTCGGCACCGATGAGGTACTGCGCGCGCACCGGGGTCGCGTTGTCGAGCATCGCGGTGACACCGTCATCGTCCTGCTCGAAACCGGTGAGCCGAACCCCGCGTTCGATGCGTACGCCGCGCGCCGTCAGCTCGCGGCGCAGGATCCGCTCGGTGCTGTACTGCGGCAGGCCGACGAACTGAAACGGCACGTCGGGGGGCAATGTCAGCTCGATCTCACCGACCCGTTCCCCGTTGACGTACGCGATCTGGCCGCGGAAATGCACCGCCGCGTCGAGGATCTGCCGCACAATTCCCATCCGCTCGAACACTTCAAGCGTACGGGGCTGCACGCCAACGGCTTTGGCGTACTGGGGCGGCTCGAGCAGCGGATCGATGATCCGGACATCGACTCCGCGGCGGGCCAGTTCGACGGCGGCGGTCAGTCCGATCGGGCCGGCGCCCGCAATCAGTACGTCGGTCACGCGGGAAATTATGCCCCAGCGTCAGTTTCACGCACGTGTGAACGCAGATTGTCCCGTAGTGTCGCGATGCCCTTCTGCATGGCGCGCAGCTCATCGGGTTCCAGACCGGTGGCGGCCACCAGATCCATCTCCAGCCCCTGCTCCCGCAGGGCCCGGCCGGCATCGGTCAGGCTGACCACGACCTGACGCTCATCGGCGGTGGAACGCTGCCGGGTCAGGTAGCCGGCCGCCTCCAATCGCTTCAGGATCGGGGTCAGGGTGTTGGACTCCAAGAAGAGCCGCTCCCCGAGGCCGCTGACCGTCTGCCGATCCTGCTCCCACAGGGCGACGATCACCAGGTACTGGGTGTAGGTGATGCCGAGCTTGTCGAGGATCGGCTTATAGGCCTTGCCGTAGGCGAGGTTGGCCGAGTAGACGGCGAAGCACAGGAAGTCCGATAGGGGCGGCAGCTGCGGTGGCATGTACCAATTGTAGCGCGCACGATTTAATCGGGAATGATTCAAACGACGGCGGAGTTCTACCCAGCAGTCAGGCCGGAACGACCGACCGACGCGAGATTTCCCAAGGAGAACACCATGTCCGTTGTGTACACCGCCGCAACCCATACCACCGGCGGGCGACAGGGCGAGTCATACAGCTCCGACGGCAACCTGGACATCCAGCTCACCGCCCCCGGCGCCGGGGGCACCGGCACCAACCCCGAGCAGCTGTTCGCCGCGGGCTGGTCGGCTTGCTATCTGAGCGCGATGGGCCTGGTGGCCGGCCAGCACAAGGTGAAGCTGCCCGCCGAGACGGCCGTCGATGCCGAGGTCGACCTGGTCAACGGAGACGGCGGATTCTCATTGCAGGCCCGCCTGAACGTCAGCATCCCGGGCGTCGACCCCGAGACCGCGCGCAAGATCGTCGACGGTGCCCACGAGGTCTGCCCCTACTCGAAGGCAGCCCGTGGCAACATCCCGGTGGCCATCAACCTGGTCTGATCAATTCCGGCCCATGGCCTGGGGTACCCGTCGGTGCCCCAGGCCTTCGGCGTTCAGCGGGACGCGGGCTGCTGCTGGGTGATGCAGTGGATCCCGCCGCCGCGGGCGAACAGCGGCCGGGCATCGACCGAGACCACCCGGCGGCCCGGGTACTGCTCGGCCAGGATCGCGACGGCGTCGGCATCGCGCGGGTCACCGAACCCGCAGGCGATGACGCCCGAGTTGACCACCAGATGGTTGATATAGCTGTAGTCGACGAACCCCTCGTCATCGGTGAGCACCTTCGGTGCGGGCATCTCCACCACCTCGAAGCGATCGCCGAGCGCATCACGAATTCGCTTGCACACCAGCGCATCCGGGTGACTCTCGTCGGTCTGGGTGTGCAGCAGCAGCCTGCCGGGCTCGGTGAACGCCGCAACGATGTCGACGTGCCCGCGCGTCCCGAAGCGCTGCGAGTCCCGGGTGAGGCCGACCGGCAACCAGATGACCTCGGTGACACCGAGGGTGCGGGCCAGCTCGGCCTCGACATCGGCCTTGGTCAGGCCGGGGTTGCGTCCGGGGTCCAGTTGCACGGTCTCGGTGACCAACACCGTGCCCGCGCCGTCGACCTGGATGCCGCCGCCCTCGTTGACCAGCGGCGAGGACACCACCGGCACGCCGGCCAGCTCGGCGACGACGGCGCCGACCTTGCAGTCCCGGTCCCAGCGCGCCCAATCCTGGCCGCCCCAGCCGTTGAAGACCCAGTCCACCGCCGCCACCGAACCGTCGTCGGCGTGCACAAAGGTGGGACCGATATCGCGCATCCAGGCGTCGTTCAGCGGGACCTCGACGGTCTCGATGTCCTGGGACAGATACTGTTTCGCGAAGGTGATCTCATCCGGGTCGACCAGCATGGTCACCGGTTCGAACTCCGCGATGGCGTGTGCGACGGCCGCCCAGGTGGCACGCGCCTCGTGTTGCTCGTCGGCGCTGTCACCAAGGGAGTAGCCCGCGGACGGGAAGGCCATCCATACCCGGTCCTGCGGGGCACCTTCGGCCGGCATCACATAACGCGCCTGCCCGCTCACTTCACGACCGCCGTCGCCGCGTGGCCGTCACCGTACGGGCGCTCGACGTCCACCGGCGCGGTCAGCCGTCCGTAGGTGTCCGGACGACGGGTCAACAGGAACGGGAAGAGCTCGAGCCAGTCGCGGCGCTGATCCAGATCCAGATCCGCGACGAGCACCGCCTCCTCGTCACGCGGTGCCGACACCAGCACCCGCCCATACGGATCCGAGATGAACGACGATCCGTAGAAGGACAGCGCGCCCTCGTCACCGGTCCGGTTGGGCACCACCATGAACAACCCGTTGCTGATGCCATGCCCGACGATGACGTGCTGCCACAACGGTTGGGTGTCGAAATCGGGGAACACCGGCTCGGACCCGATGGCCGTCGGGTAGACGACGATCTCCGCGCCGCCGAGCGCGTAGTTGCGGGCCACCTCGGGGAACCATTCGTCCCAGCAGGTCGGCATGCCCAGACGCGCGCCGAGACCGCCCGGGTTGTAGACCGGGTAGGGCTCGTCCGCGGGGGACTGCCCGGGACCCGGGCGGAAGTAGGTGTCCTCGTAGTAGCCGGCCGAGATCGGGATGTGCAACTTGCGGGTGCGCCCGACCAGTTCACCGCCTGGTGACACCAGAATCGCGGTGTTGAACCCGAGACCATCTGCCTGCGGCGCCTTTTCGTACAGCGATGCGTGCACGAAGATCCCGTGCCGGCGCGCCGCCTCGGCCGCCATGGCGAATGTCGGGCCGCCCAACAGATCTTCGGCCGAGTCACCGGGATTCGGACCCGCCTGGATATCGGCCGGATAACGCAGCAGGGTGATCTCGGGCAGGAACACCACCGCGGCACCGGCGTCGGCCGCGCGGGCGATACCCCCGGCGAGCACACGCACCAACTCGTCGGCATCGGGGCGCCAGCGGTGCTGCACCAGCGCGACGCGCAGCGGTGGCCGCTGCGACGGCGTGGTCCGCGACAGGGGTTGAGCGGGCTCGGCGGTCAGAACCTGCATGTCGACACTCCTAAAACGAATTAGTTTCGTTTATTGTGTGACCAACAGCCGCCGTTGTAAAGAGCAGAATCGACATCGCCGTGACGACCGGAGGGGCAGAACTGTGGGGCGACCCAAGCTAGCGATTCTCTCGCCCGACCGAATCGCCGATGCCGCAATGGATCTGGTCGAATCGACGGGCGGGTTCACCATCCCCGAGCTGGCCCGCACACTGAAGGTCAGCCCGTCCTCGCTGTACAACCACGTCACCGGACGCGAACAGATCATCGAACTGCTGCGCGAAAAGGCGATGAGTGCGGTCACCCTGCCCGCGAACGAGGGACCGTGGATCGACCTCCTCGCCGACATCATGCGGTCCTACCGCCGCAGCTACGCCCGCTATCCGCGGCTCATACCGCTGTTGACCGCCCACCCGATCGGCAGCACACACGCCGTCAGCATGTACAACGCGCTGGCCGTCATCCTCACCACGGCCGGCTTCGACCCCGCCGACACCCTGCGCATCATCACCCTCATCGACTCCTTCGTCCTGGGCTCGGCCCTGGATGCCGCCGCCCCCGAGGCGCCGTGGGGTTCCAGCCCCGAGGTCGGTCCCGAACTCGCCGCCGCGCTGGCCACCGGCATGTCCACGACGGACCGGGCCGAGGACGCCTTCGAGTTCGGCATGGCCGTGCTGCTGCGCGGTTTGGGGAAACACTGAGAATTTCGCTGATCCAAACTGTTCACCCGGCCCGCACCGCCCCGTCGAATGGAGTTGCCCCACCCGACGAACCGATGCGAGGACGTTCTCCCCCATGGCAGCGCAGCCACGACAACTGCACCTGAACGCGTTCCTACGGAACATCGGCCAGCACGAGGCCGCCTGGCGGCTGCCCGAGACCCGAATCTCGGGTATCACCGATATCGACCACTACATCGACCTGGCGCGCATCGCCGAACGCGGCACCCTGGACGCGATCTTCTTCGCCGACCACCCGGTGCTCAAGGACAAGACCGAGTTCCGGCCGTTCGACGCGCTGGATCCGTTCACGCTGGTGACCGCGCTGTCGGGAGCCACCCGCCAGATCGGGCTGGTCGCCACCGCATCGACGACCTACAACGACCCCTACAGCTTGGCCCGCCGGTTCGCCACGCTGGATCATGTCAGCAAGGGCCGCGCCGGGTGGAACATCGTCACCACCGCCAACGCGGCCGCCGCGGCCAACTTCGGCTACCCCAACCACCCCGACCCCGACCACCGGTACCGCCGGGCCGATGAATTCCTGCAGGTCGCCCTGCAGTTGTGGGACAGCTGGGAGGACGACGCCATCGTCGGAGACAAGGACGCGCCGCGATTCGTCGACCCGGCCAAGATCCACCGCATCGACCATGTCGGCGAACACTTCTCGGTCACCGGTCCGTTGGAGGTGCCGCGCTCGCCGCAGGGCCACCCGGTGCTGTTCCAGGCGGGGTCGTCCGAGCCGGGCAAGGAGTTCGCCACCCGCTACGCCGAGGCGATCTTCACCGCCCAGCCCACGCTCGCCGAAGGCCGCGACTTCTACACCGACGTCAAGAACCGGGTGCGCACCCACGGCCGCAACCCCGACACCGTGCACATCCTGCCCGGGCTGTCGGCGGTCATCGGCGGCACCGAGGCCGAGGCCCGGGCGTTGCAGCGCCAACTCGAAGAGCTGACGGTTCCGGACTACGGTCTGGAACAGCTCAGCAGCATCGTCGGCTTCCCGGTCACCCACGACGACCTGGACCGCCCGCTGCGCTTCCCGGACAACCACGACAACGCGACGCACTTCATCAAGAGCCGATATGCGTTGATCAAGCGGCTGGTCGAGACCGAGAACCTGACGGTGCGGGAACTGTTGCTGCGCCTCAGTTCCGGGCGTGGGCACCGGCTCATCGCCGGCACGCCGGAACAGGTTGCCGACGACATCGAGTTGTGGTTCACCACCGGCGCCGCCGACGGCTTCAACCTGATCCCGCCGGCCCTGCCCTCGTCACTGGCCGCCTTCGTCGATCACGTGGTGCCGGAACTGCGGCGCCGCAACCTTTTCCGCACCGAGTACACCGGTGACACCCTGCGCGAGCACCTGGGCCTGCCGCGGCCGACCAACCGATTCAGCGCCGGGACGGATTCCTCCGTGTCGGCCGCCAGCTAGGAGCAATTCCATGCGTCCGTTGTCCACCCTGTTCCGGCTCGCGGCCGTCACCGCCGTGACCGCCGGGGCGCTGACCGCGTGCGGTTCGGCCGACTCCGACAAACCCGGCGAGGCACTGGCCGTCGATGCGGCGCTGCCCATCGAGGTACCGGCGGGCACCAAGCTCGTCGTCGCCGACGATGCCAACCGGATGAAGACGTTGTTCGAACTGTCCGGTGAACAGGACAAGCTGACCGCCGAGGTCAGCTACGCCAACTTCAGCAGCGGACCGCTGCGACTGGAGGCCATCCGGTCCGGCAACGCCCAACTCGGCCGCGTCGGCGATGTCCCGCCGATCCTGGCGCAGTTCTCCGATGCCGGGGTGCCGACCGTCGGTGCCGTGCGCTACGACGGTCCCGGGGCGACCTTGGCCACCGCCCCGGGCTCGGGCATCGAGACCTTGGCGGACCTCGCCGGCAAGCGCATCGCCATCAACGAGGGCACCGCGCAACAAGCCATCGTGCTGCGCAACCTCAAGGCCGCCGGACTCAGCATCCAGGATGTGCAACCGGTGAACCTGGGACTCGCCGAGTTCGCCGACGGCCTGCGCGCCAACCAGGTCGATGCGGCCGTCCTCAAGCAACCCGACCGCTTCCGCTACCTGGCATCCACCGAAGGCAAGGGCAGCAAAGAGATCCCGAACGCACCCGGCGCGAACCCCGGCCTGTACTACGTCTACGCCAGCAATGTCGCGCTGTCGGATCCGGCCCAGGCGGCCGCGATCCGCGAGTTCGTCATCCGCTGGTACCGCGCCGAACAGTGGCTCAACGAGAACAAGGACGTCTGGATTCAGGAGTACCTGATCAAAGACCAGAACGTGACGCCCGAGGATGCCGAGGTGATCGCCGAATCCGATGGCCTGTCCAGCATTCCCGGATTCACCGACGAGGTGATCGAAACCCAGCAGGAGACCATCGACCTGCTGCAGAGCGCGGGCGCCTTCAAGGGCAAGGAGCTCACCGCCCGCGACGAATTCGACGTCCGCTTCGGTGAGTTGACGCCGGACGCCCCGCTGCCCGCGGGCGCCACCCAGTAACCGCCACCGGGGGACAGATGACCAGCACCCACACCGCACCGGCCCCGCCGCAGGCCACCACCGAGTTCCCGAACCTCGAACACCGCTCGGGGACCAACCGGCGACGCCGGCTCGGTCCGGGCCGGGCCATTCCCGGTGCGCTGGCGCTGGGTCCGCTGCTGCTGCTGGCCATCTGGTTCATCACCTCCGAGACCGGGGTGCTGGACCCGGGCACACTGCCCCACCCGTTCGACATCGCCCGCAGCGCAGCCGAACTGTGGTCCGACGGTCGGCTGCCCGACAACGTCCTGGCCTCCCTCAAGCTCGCCACGATCTCGCTGGCGATCGGTGTCGCGCTCGGCCTGGTGCTGGCGCTGATCTCCGGGTTGAGCCGCATCGGCGAGGCCGTCGTCGACGGACCCATCCAGGTCAAGCGCGCGGTGCCGACACTGGCGATCATCCCGCTGGCCATCATCTGGTTCGGCATCGGTGACACGATGAAGATCATCATCATCGCCACCAGCGTGCTGATCCCGGTGTACATCAACACCACCGCTCAGCTCAAAGGTGTCGACCTGCGCCACGTCGAGCTGGCCGAGACGGTCGGGCTGACCCGGGCCCAGTTCATCCGCAAGGTCGCCATCCCCGGCGCGCTGCCCGGCTTCTTCACGGGATTGCGTCTGGCGGTGACGATCTCGTGGACCGCCCTGGTGGTCGTCGAGCAGGTGAACGCCACCGAAGGCATCGGCTACCTGATGACCCAGGCCCGGCTGTACGGGCAACTGGACATCGTGGTGGTGGGCCTGGTGGTCTACGCGGTCTTCGGCCTCACCGGTGACTACGTCGTGCGCGCCGTCGAAAGGAGGGCGCTGTCATGGCGACGAGCACTCGGGAACTGACCAACGACTCCGCCCGCAGCAGTGCAGGTTACGGCGATCCGGTCGCCGCGGTCCGCCGGCTGTCCCGCTCCTTCGGCGACACGACCGTGCTCGACGCGGTGGATCTGACCATCCACCGCGGCGAATTCGTCGCCCTGCTGGGCCGCAGCGGATCCGGCAAGAGCACCCTGCTGCGCGCACTGGCCGGGCTGGACCACGGCGTGGCCGGCGACGGTGACCTCTACGTCTCCCACGATGTCTCGGTGGTGTTCCAGGATTCCCGGCTGCTGCCCTGGGCCCGGGTCCTGGACAACGTGACACTCGGCCTGTCCGGCCGCGACGTCACCGACCGGGGCGCCACCGTGCTGGCCGATGTCGGGCTGCCCGGCCGCGAACACGCCTGGCCCTACGAGCTCTCCGGCGGTGAGCAGCAGCGCGTCGCGCTGGCCCGATCCCTGGTGCGTAACCCGGCGCTGCTGCTGGCCGACGAACCGTTCGGCGCGCTGGACGCGCTGACCCGGATCCGGATGCACACCCTGCTGCAGGATCTGTGCGCCAAGTACCGTCCCGGCGTGCTGCTGGTGACCCATGACGTCGACGAGGCGGTGGCACTGGCCGACCGCGTGCTGGTGCTCGATGGCGGCCGGTTCGTCGCCGACCGGACCCTGGACTTCCACGGCGAGGCCGAACGCAACTATCGCAACCCGCAATTCGTCGCGCACCGGGAGGCGCTGCTGAGCGCGCTCGGAGTCACGTTCGACTCGCACTGAGCGCAACCCCTGACCCTCCCACCCGTCCGCCCTATGGTCGGCGAATGGCTCAACCCGCGAAGTTGAACGAGGACTGGCTGGCCGTCATCGCCGGTCTCACCCTGCTGGCGCTGGTACTGGTGGGGGCGATCCCGGGCAGTGTGATCCCGTGACCGAGACTGCGAGCGCGAGCGCGCCCGCGGAGCGCACCGACGAGCGGACCGCCAAACTGCCCTACGCGATCGCCGGCGTCCTGGTGGTCATCGCGCTGGGGGCGGCCACCCGGTTCTTCGAACAGCAGGTGCCCGGCTGGGCGGCCGACACCCCGCTGGCCAAGGTCGCCAAGTCGATCGAGTTCCCGGTCTACGCCATCGCGCTCGGCCTGATCGGTAACGTCATCCTGTCGAAATTGGCGCTGCGCGAGGCACTCTCGCGGGGTTTCCGCACCGAGTTCTTCATCAAGACCGGGCTGGTCCTGCTCGGCGCCTCGATCAACCTCAAGCTGCTGGTCACCGCCGCCGGGCCGGCGATCATCCAGGCGCTGCTACTGATCAGCATCGTCTTCGGGTTCACCTGGTGGCTGGGCGGCCGGCTGGGGCTGGACGACAAGCTGCGCGCCCTGCTGGCCTCGGCGGTGTCGATCTGCGGTGTCAGCGCCGCCATCGCCGCGGCCGGCGCGGTCCAGGCCAAACGCGAGCAGCTGGCCTACGCCGCCTCGTTGGTGATCATCTTCGCGCTGCCCTCGATCTTTCTGCTGCCGTGGCTGGCTTCGGTGTTCGGGCTGCCCGACGCCGTCGCCGGCGCCTGGATCGGCGGCAACATCGACACCACCGCCGCCGTCGCCGCAGCCGGCGCGATCGCCGGTGAGGACGCGCTGCAGATCGCCACCATCGTCAAGACGACCCAGAACGCGCTCATCGGCATCGTGGCGATCGCATTGACCGCCTACTTCGCGCTGAAGGTGGAGCGAAAGAGCTGGGCCGGGGCGAGCGAAGCGACGGGAAATGACACAGCGGCCCGCCCCTCGCTGCGCGAATTCTGGGACCGATTCCCCAAATTCGTGCTCGGGTTCATCGCGGCCTCGGTGATCGGCACGCTGTACCTGCAGTTCGGCGGCGACAAGGTCGACATCGCCACCGTCAACGATCTGCGGACCTGGTTCCTGATCTTCGCGTTCGTCGCGATCGGGCTGGAGTTCTCGCTGCGCGGTCTGCGCGAGGCAGGGTGGCGCCCGATTGCGCTGTTCGCCTCGGCGACCGTGGTCAACATCGTGGTCGCGCTGGGCCTGGCGCTGCTGCTGTTCGGCAATTTCACGGTGTAGCCGGCCCGCGAGGGAGCGCAAAGTCCGCACGGCACCGGCGTGTCATGGTGCAGACACGCTCGCTCGCCGGGGAGAACAGCGGTTACGCTCACGGCGTGCCGACACCCTGGTCCCGGCGAGCCTTTCTGCTGGCGCTTGCCGCCGGGTCGGCGGCCGCGGCCACCGCGTGCACATCTGAGCCGCCGACCGGCGCCGTCGCCGACGACGGGTCGGTCACCGTCACCCACGCCTTCGGTGAGACCCGCATCCCCGCCGCACCGACCCGCGTCGTCAGCGCCGGACTGACCGGCCAGGACTGCCTGCTGGCGGTCGGCGTCGTCCCCGTCGGGGTGACCGAATGGTTCGGCGGGCAGCCGTTCGCGACGTGGCCGTGGGCGCTGCCCGCACTCGGGGCCGCCCAGCCCGCCGTGCTCAACCTCGACAACGGCATCAACTTCGAGGCCATCACCGCGCTGAACCCCGATCTCATCATCGCCACCAACGCCGGCCTGGACCGCGCGACCTATGACCGGTTGTCCGGCGTGGCGCCGACCATCGCCCAGTCCGGGACGCAGGCCTTCTTCGAACCGTGGAAGGACCAGGCCACCGCCATCGGCGCCGCCGTGTTCAAGCACGACCAGATGCAGCAGCTGATCACCGACATCGACACCCGGTTCACCACGGCGGCCACCGCAAACCCCGCATTCAAGGACAAGCGGGCGCTGCTGCTGCAGGGCAGCCTGGACGGTGGCGATCTGGTGACGACACCACCGGGCTGGCGCACCGAGTTCCTGACCCAGCTCGGATTCCAGGTACCCGAGACCGACCCGACGGTGCCGCGGGACCGGATGGCGCAGGTGCTCGGGGAGGCCGATGTGCTGATCTGGTGCGCCGACGATCCCGAGATCGCGGCGCTGACCGCGGACCCCCTCGTCGCCGAGCAGGGCACCCGCAACGTGTTCACCGGCCGCGACCTGGCCGCCGCGATCGCGTTCAGCTCGCCGTTGTCGCTGCCCGCGGTGGCCGACCAGCTGCCACCGCTGCTGACGCCCGCGTTGGCCTGAGAAGATATCCGGGTGAGCAGCCCGACCGACACCGAACACCGTCCCTCCTACGCGCAGGTCGGTTCGGCCTACTATCCGATCTTCGTGGCGGTGTTCACCGCGCTGGTGATCATCTCCAACGTCACCGCCACCAAGGGTGTCGAGTTCGGCCCGATCATCACCGACGGCGGGTTCATCGTCTTCCCGCTGACCTACGTCATCGGTGACGTGCTGTCGGAGGTCTACGGTTTCAAGGCCGCACGACGCGCCATCTTCACCGGGTTCGCGATGAATGCGCTTGCCGCCGCCGCATTCTGGGCGACGGTCTATCTGCCGGCCGCCGATTTCTACCCCAACCAGGAGCACCTGGAGAACATCGTCAGCGCCTACACCGGGCTGATCATCGCCGGGATGGCCGGGTTCCTCGTCGGGCAGACCCTGAACGCCTGGTCGCTGGTGCTGATCAAGGAGCGGACCAAGGAGAAGCACCTGTGGGCGCGGCTGGTCGGGTCGACGTTCATCGGCCAGCTCGGCGACACCGTGGTGTTCTGCGCGATCGCGGCCGGCGTCATCGGCATCACCTCGTTCACCGATTTCCTGATCTACACCGCGCAGGGCTGGTTCTACAAGACCATCGTCGAGGTGGTGCTGCTGCCCGTCACCTATCGGGTGATCGCGGTCGTCAAACGCCGCGAACCGACCTATCAGCCGGTGGTGTGAGCAGCCGAGGATGATGGTTGATGAACCGTTGTTAAGGCTCCTCTGGCAAACCCCTCAGACACGTCGAGAAAGAACTTACCCGGCGGTAGCTTCGGCAGATGACGGTGACATCGGAAGTCCACGTGCCCGGTGAGCTGGGCACCGTTCGCGAATACGGGGACCAGGCGCTGCTGCTCGAGTTCGACGGCACCGCGGCGGTATTGGCCTGGACCGACACCCTTCAGCACGCCGACCTGCCCGGTGTCCTGGACATCGTGCCCGCGTCCAGAACCGTCCTGCTGAAGCTGGCGGGCCCGCGATATCTGGCACCCACCCGGCAACGGCTGAAAACCCTGCGTCTGCGCCGCCCGATCGACGAGCAGGCCCGCGCCACCCAACCCGACGTCGTGATCGAGGTGACCTACGACGGCGCCGACCTGGCCGACGTCGCCGCGCTCACCGGCCTGAGCGTCGACGAGGTGGTCGCGGCACACACCGGCACCCCTTGGCAGGTCGGGTTCGGCGGCTTCGCACCGGGATTCGCGTACCTGATCGGCGGTGACCCCCGCCTGCAGGTGCCCCGCCGCGCCGAGCCACGGACCCGGGTGCCGGCCGGATCGGTGGGCCTGGCCGGCGAGTTCAGCGGGGTCTATCCCCGCGAGTCCCCCGGCGGCTGGCAGTTGATCGGCCGCACGGCGGCCGTGCTCTTCGACGTGACCCGCGCACAGCCTGCCCTGCTGACGCCGGGCATGACCGTCGCCTTCCGGGCGGATCGGCAATCATGAGCGTCACGCTGGAAGTGCTGCGGACCGGCCCGCTGGCCCTGGTGGAGGATCTGGGCCGGCCCGGCATGGCGCACATGGGGGTGACCACCTCCGGTGCCGCCGACCGGCGGGCGCATACGCTGGCCAACCGGCTGGTCGCCAACCCCGGTGCGCATGCCACCGTCGAGGTCACCTTCGGCGGCTTCTCGGCCCGGGTGCACGGCGGGGACGTCACCATCGCCGTCACCGGGGCCGACACCGATCCGGCGGTCAACGGAGTTCCGTTCGGTACCAACAGCATCCACTACGCGCGTGATGGTGAGGTGATCTCGCTGGGCGCACCGCACTCCGGGATGCGCAGTTATCTCGCGGTGCGCGGCGGTATCGACGTGGCCCCGGTGCTGGGGTCGCGCAGCTACGACGTGATGTCGGCGATCGGCCCGGCACCGCTGCGCGCCGGTGACGTGCTGCCGGTCGGCGACCACAGCACCGACTTCCCCGAACTCGACCAGGCGCCCGTCGGCGCCATCGCCCCGGAGATCCTGGAGTTGCAGGTGGTTCCGGGCCCGCGGGACGACTGGTTCGTCGACCCCGACATCCTGGTCCGCACCAACTGGCAGGTGACCAACCGTAGCGACCGGGTCGGCATGCGACTGGTGGGAATGCCGCTGGAGTACCGGTGGCCGGACCGGCAGTTGCCCAGCGAGGGCGCCACCCGCGGCGCGATCCAGATACCGCCCAACGGTTTTCCGGTGATCCTGGGTCCCGATCACCCGGTGACCGGTGGCTACCCGGTGATCGGTGTGGTCACCGACGAGGACATCGACACGCTCGGCCAGGTGCGGCCCGGGCAGACGGTCCGGTTGCACTGGTCGCGGCCACGCCGCCCGTGGTGAATTGGTGGTAGAAACGGCGGTGTGCGCAGTCACACGCAGGGCCAGGGCGCGGTCCGGGACGTCCACACCGCGCGGTTGATCCACACCGCCGATCTGGACGCCGAGACCCGCACGGATGCGCACCGGATGGTGGTGGACGCCTTCGCCGGCGATCCCGACGGCGCCTTCGACGACTCGGACTGGGAGCACGCCCTCGGCGGCATGCACGCCCTGATCTTCCACCGCGGCGCGATCATCGCGCACGGTGCGGTGGTGCAACGTCGGCTGCTGCACCGCGAGACACCACTGCGCTGCGGCTACATCGAGGCCGTCGCCGTCCGGGAGGACTGGCGGGGCCAGGGGTTGGCGACCGCGATCATGGATGCGTTGGAACAGGTGTTGCGCGGGGCGTACCAGGTGGGCGCGTTGGGCTCCTCGGAAGCCGGCCTGCAGCTGTATCTGCCGCGCGGTTGGCGGCAGTGGCGGGGCCCCACCTCGGTGCTGGCACCGACGGGCATCACTCGCACCCCCGAGGATGACGGCGGGGTGTACGTACTGCCGGTCGACGTCGAGCTGGACTTCGATGCGGAGCTGAGCTGTGATTGGCGGGCCGGGGACGTCTGGTAGCGCCAGGCCGCCACCTCACCGTCCGCGCCCCCGGGAGGTGAGCGGATGTTCACGGCCGGGTTATCGCCGGCAGTGCCCGCGCAACAATGCGCTCCTAACCTCTGACCGATGTCGTCCGCAGCCGCCCCAGCAGTCCGGCCTGCTGCGACACCCGCGCGCAATCGCGGGGTAACAGCCCAGAAACACCGACTGAATACACAGGTGACATGACTGAACCTGACTGGGCACCGCTCACCGGGTTCCGGGTGGCGGTGACCTCGGCTCGACGCAGCGAGGAGCTGGCCGCCCTGCTCACCCGGCGCGGTGCCGACGTGACCAGTGCAGCCGCCATCACGATGGTGCCGCTGCCCGATGACGACGAGCTGCGCGCCAATACCGAGGCGCTGATCGCCACCCCGCCCGACATCGTGATCGCCACCACCGGCATCGGGTTCCGCGGCTGGATCGCCGCCGCCGACGGCTGGGGCCTGGCCCACGACCTGACCGCCGCGCTGGGCAACGCCCGCATCGTCTCGAGGGGGCCCAAGGCCACCGGCGCACTGCGCGCGGCGGGGCTGCCCGAGGAATGGTCGCCGGAATCGGAGTCCTCCCGCGAACTGCTGCACTACCTGCTGGAGGGCGGCATCGTCGGCATGCGCGTGGCGGTGCAACTGCACGGCACCAACGACGACTGGGATCCATTCCCCGAGTTCCTCGACGAGTTGCGGTCCGCGGGCGCCGACGTGGTGCCCATCCGGGTGTACCGCTGGAATCCCGCACCCCGCAACGGACCCTTCGACCAACTGGTGCTGGCCATCGCCGATCAGCGCTTCGACGCCGTCAGCTTCACCTCCGCGCCGGCGGTGGCCGCCCTGCTGTTGCGCGCGGCCGATCTCGGTGTCGAGTCGGCGGTGCTGGATGCGTTGCGCACCAATGTGCATGCCATGTGCGTGGGCCCGATCACCGCGCGCCCGCTGGTGCGTCTGGGCGTGCCCACCTCGGCCCCGGAGCGGATGCGCCTGGGCGCCCTGGCCCGCCACATCACCGACGAGCTGCCGCTGCTGCAGTCGCGTCGGATGCGGGTGGCCGGGCATCTGCTGGAGATCCGCGGCACCTGTGTGCTGGTCGACGATGTGGTCAAGGAGCTGCCCCCGGCCGGGATGGCGACCATCCGCGCGCTGGCCCACCGGCCGGGCTCGGTGGTGTCACGCCACTATCTGCTCAGTGCGCTGCCGGGGAGCGGCAGCGACACCCACGCCGTCGAGACCGCGGTGCTGCGGTTACGAACTGCGCTGGGCGACAAGAACATCGTGTCGACCGTGGTCAAGCGGGGCTACCGATTGGCCGTCGACGAGTACCCGGTAGGGGTGTCATGAACCGCGATGCCTCCGCGGTGCTGGTGGCGCACGGCACCCGCAAACCCGGCGGGGTCGGCATGATCGGTCAACTGGCCGAACGTGTCTCCGACGTGCTGGACCGGCCGGTGCACGTCGCGTTCGTCGATGTGCTGGGACCGACACCGTCCGAGGTGCTCGACGGACTGCCCGCCGACCGGCCCGCCGTGCTGGTGCCGGCGTTCCTGGCCGGCGGCTACCACGTCCGCGCCGACGTCCCCGCACACGTCGAGGCAAGCTCACACCCGGCGGTGACCGTGACCCCGCCACTCGGGCCGGGCCCGGGCGCGGTGCGCGTACTGGCCGACCGGCTGCAGGAATCCGGCTGGCGCCCCGGCGATTCGGTGATCATGGCTGCCGCGGGCACCTCCGATCGCAGCGCGCAGTCCGACCTGCGCCAGACCGCGGCCATGCTGTCGGCACTGATCGGCGACCGGGTCGAGCTCGGTTATGCCGCCACCGGCGCACCCACGGTGGCCGACGCGGTGGAGGTCGCCAGAGCGCGTGGCCGCGGGGGACGGATCGCGGTCGCGTCCTACCTGCTGGCCGACGGGCTCTTCCAGGATCGGCTGCGCAACTCCGGCGCCGACCTGGTGGCCGAGCCGCTGGGCATTCACCCCGGGATGGTCCGTCTGATCGCCAACCGGTTCCGGCGCGCCGCCGCGGTCCGACTGTCCAGCGCCGCCTGACCAGCCGATTCGAGCCCGGCGCACCTGCTGGGCTAGGATCGTGCAAATGGCTTCGGTGGGGCACAGTGATCGTCTGCGCGCGCAGTTGGTGAATGCGCTACGGGATGCAGATCGGCCCATGACCACCGCCGAGTTGCGGGATCATGTTCTGCGGCAGGGTCATTCGACTGCCGTCATCGAGTCGGTGTATCGCAATCTCACCGTGCTGCAGCGCCGTGGCGATGTCGTGCGGCACCCCGGGCCGGGCCGGGACGCCTACTGGGCGATCGCCGTCACGCAGCGATCTGCACAAGACCGTCCGGCGTGATCCTGGTCCGGTAGACCGGTAGCGACTTCGTCGGATCATCAAGGCAGACGCCGTCATCCAGGGCGAAGGCCTGCTTCTTGATCGGTGTCTGCACACACGCCCGGCCGGCCCGGTCACCGACGATGCCGCGGGACATCACCGCCGCGCCGGAGAACGGGTCGATGTTGCCGACCGCGTGCAGCGATCCGTCGTCGAGGCGGAACAGCGCGGCCTGCGCACCGCCGGGCAGCAGCACCCCGGCCCCGCGGTTGGCCAGCAGCCGGTCCAGCGGGCATGCCGTCGTCCATACGGTATCCACCTCGGCGACAACATCTTTGCGGTCGTCGGTGATGGTCATTTCGCGTCCTCCTGCGGCGTGAACTTCGGCATACCGATGGCCACCGGCACCTTGCGTCCCGACGTCTCGGTGAACTCGATCGTCGGATCGGCCACCTCGGGCGCGTTGACGAACGAGACGAAGCGCGACAGCTTCTCCGGGTCGTCCAGGACGCCCTTCCATTCGCAGGCGTAGCCCGCGACGTGGCGGGCCATCGCCTCCTCGAACTCCGCGGCCAGCCCCAACGAGTCGTCGCAGACGACCTCGCGCACGTGCTCGAGCCCGCCGTCGAGCGCCTCCAACCACGGCGCGGTGCGCTGCAACCGGTCGGCGGTGCGGATGTAGTACATCAGGAAGCGGTCGATGTAGCGGATCAGCGTCTCGTCGTCGAGATCACCGGCCAGCAGTTGCGCGTGCCGCGGTGACATCCCGCCGTTGCCGCACACGTACAGGTTCCAGCCCTGCTCGGTGGCGATGATGCCGACGTCCTTGCTCTGCGCCTCGGCGCATTCGCGGGCGCATCCCGAGACCGCCATCTTGATCTTGTGCGGGGCGCGCAGGCCGCGGTAGCGCTTCTCGATCTCCACGGCCATGTCCACCGAATCCTGTTGTCCGTACCGGCACCAGGTGCTGCCGACACAGCTCTTCACGGTGCGCAGGGACTTGCCGTACGCGTGGCCGGACTCCATGCCGCCCTCGACCAGACGGCGCCAGATCTCGGGCAACTGGTCCACCCGCGCGCCGAACATGTCGATGCGCTGCCCGCCGGTGATCTTGGTGTACAGGTCGAAATCCCTGGCGATCTGGCCGATCAGGATCAGCTGTTCGGCAGTGATCTCGCCGCCGGGTGACCGCGGGACCACCGAGTAGCTGCCGTTCTTCTGAATGTTGGCCAGGAAGTGGTCGTTGGAGTCCTGCAGGGAGGCCTGCTCGCCGTCGAGGACGTGGTCGGAACTGGTCGACGCGAGAATGGAGGCGACGGTGGGTTTGCAGATATCGCAACCCTTTCCGGTGCCGTACTTCTCGATCAGCCCGGAGAAGGTGCGGATCTCGGTGGCCCGGATGAGTTCGAACATCTCGGCGCGGGACTGGCCGAAGTGCTCGCACAGCGCCTTGGACTGCTCGACGCCCTCGGCCTCCAGCAGCTGCTTGAGCAGCGGGACACACGATCCACAGGAGGTACCGGCCAGCGTGCACTTCTTCAGGCCCGCGACATCGGTGCAGCCATCGCAGATGGCCTCCTTCAGATCGCCCTTGGTGACGTTGTTGCAGGAGCAGATCTGTGCGATGTCGGGTAGCGCGCCGACACCCAGCGCGCCCGCGCCGCCGTCGCCGGCGGGTGCGATCAACGACAGTGGATCACCGGGCAATTCGCTGGCCACCATCGGGCGCAGCACACCGTAGGAGGAGGCGTCGCCGACCAGGATGCCACCGAGCAGGGTCTTGGCGTCATCGGAGAGCACCAGCTTGGCATAGGTCTGCTTGACCGGATCGTTGACCACGACGTCGAGGCTGTTGGGTGTGCGGCCCTGCGCGTCACCGAAGCTGGCGACATCGACACCGAGCAGTTTGAGTTTGGTGGACATGTCGGCCTCACCGAATTCGGCCGCGCCGCCGAGCAACCGGTCGGCGACCACCTCGGCGCTGGTGTAGCCCGGACCGACCAGGCCGTAGCAGCGGCCCTCGATGGCGGCCACCTCACCGATGGCATAGATGTCCGGATCGCTTGTCACGCAGCCCCGGTCGGTGATGACGCCGCCGCGCTGGGCGATCTCCAGACCGGCGGCGCGGCCCAATTCGTCGCGGGGACGCACACCGGCGGCGAACACGACCACGCCGGCGTCGATGCTGGTGCCGTCATTGAGGGTCAACCGCACGGCGTCGTCGTCCTGGGACTTGCGCAGCGGCTTGTTGCGCTGGGCCGGTGCGATGGTCTCGGTGCCGACGCCGGTGTGCACCTGGATGCCCAGGCCGCGGATCATCCGGTTCAGCAGCGCGCCGCCGGCGGGATCGAGCTGCGCGGCCATCAGATGCGGTGACATCTCCAGCACGTGGGTCTGTAATCCGAAGGCGCGCAGCGCGTTGGCAGCCTCCAGCCCGAGCAGACCACCACCGATCACCACGCCGACGGGAGTCTTGGACTTGGCCGCGGCCAGCGAGCCGGCACGGATGGCGTCCAGGTCGTCGAGGGTGCGGTAGACGTGGCAGTGCGGCAGGTCGTGGCCGGGCACCGGCGGGACGAAGGCGTACGAGCCGGTGGCCAGCACCAGCGCGTCGTAGCTCAGGCACTGCCCGTCGACGGTGGTGACCGTCTTGGCCTCCCGGTCGATGACCTTGGCCGGCATCGCCAGCCGCAGACTGACGGCGGTGTCGCCGGCGTAGTCGTTCCCGGGCAGCGCCAGCCGCGCGCGGTCCCAGTGTTCGGTGTAGCCGGTCAGCCCGACGCGATCGTAGGCAGCGTCGGCCTCCTCGGAGAGCACCGTGATCCGCCAGGTGCCGTCGGTGTCGCGGGCCCGCAGGGCCTCGACGAAGCGGTGTCCGACCATGCCGTGGCCGACCACGATCACATGCTTGGCTGCTTGCATACCGGTGACGGTAGAAAGCCGATATTGCCGCAATGTGCCCTCGTGTGAAGTGGCCGTCACGGCTTCCTCACATGTCCGCGGCGGAACGTGTGAGTGCTTCGCTGACGGCGAACGCCCAGCTGGAACTTCAGCGTGGTCCGCTCAAGTTCTATTTTCAGCGGACCGGCACCGGGCTGGTCGCCACGACACCATCACCACGAGTTGAGGAGACGATTCATGAGCACCACCCCCGTACGCACCCGTCCCGCCTCGCCGGTCGACATCTGGCTGCGCGACTTCTTCGGCAGCCCCGCGCCCGTCTCGGCGGACTTCCATCCGGCCGCCGAGGTGGTCCGCGACGGTGACGACGCCGTCGTCCGGTTGGAACTGCCGGGCTTCAGCACCGAAGCCGTCGCCGAGGACATCCGCATCGAACTCGACCGCGGACAACTGGTGATCCACGGCGAGCGTCGCGACGAGCACGCCGAGGGCCGCACCCTCTCCGAGGTCCGGTACGGCGCGTTCCGCCGGTCGTTCAAGGTGCCCGCCCAGGTCTCCGGCGACGCCGTCTCCGCGTCGTATGAGGCCGGCGTGCTGACGGTCCGGGTGGCCGGCGTGTATGCCGGCACCGAGCCGCAGCGCATTTCCATCACCACCAAGTAGGCAACACGCAACGAGGCCCCGCGATACGTCGCGGGGCCTCGTCGTCGTGCAGGCGGCGTCGTCGTGCAGGCGGCCGGTGAGATCGACGTTTCTGCGCGGTATTGCCCACCGAGAGCGCACGAACGTCGATCTGACGGCAGCGGCGCTACTTCTTCCAGGGGGTGACGAGTTCCTTGATGCGCTCGGTCAGGGTGAACTGCAGGAAGGGGCCGAAGCTGATCCGGCCGACGCCCAGCGGCCCGAACCGCGCGGGATCGTCGTCGGCCGGCAGTGCGATCGCGTTGACCGGCAGCGGCAGTTCCTCGACGAGCCGGCGATAGGTGTCGTCATCGTGGCGGCCCACCGGGTACAGGCTGTCCGCGCCGGCGTCGGCGGCCAGTTTCAGCTTGTGCACGGCCCGGTCGAACCGGTCGGACTCGTCACCGACCTCGCGCAGGAACAGATCGGTACGCGCGTTGATGACGACGTGCACGCCGGCCGCGTCGGCGGCCTTGCGCAGTTCCCCGATCAACGCGGCATGATCTTCGTCGGACCGGATGCGGCCACCCTCGGAGTGCACGGTGTCCTCGATGTTGAGCCCGACCGCGCCCGCCGACAGCAGGCCCTCGATGAGCCGCGCCGGCGACTCGCCGTATCCCGATTCGATGTCCACCGAGATCGGGACGTCGACCGCCCCGGTGATCTGGGCGACCCGGGTGACCAGATCGTCGAAACTCATGCCCTCACCATCGGGCTTGCCGACCGAATCGGCCACCGGGTGGCTACCGACCGTCAGCGCCGCGAAACCCGCGTCGACCACGGTCTTCGCCGACCAAGCGTCCCATACCGTCGGCAGGATCGCGGGGTCGCCGGGGCGGTGCAGCGCCAGCAGCGCGTCGGCCCTCTGCGTGAGGTCGTCATTCGACATTTATGACCCTTTCTGGGATGTAGACGTGATCTGTCTCACTCATCAACTGCGTGTTGTGGCTAACATCGAATGCGTACTGTGATCCTTGACACCCTTCAGCCCAAGGAGGTCACCCTTGTCCACCACGACTGAGCTTGCCGAACTGCACGAACTCATCGGCAACCTTCGCCGCTGCGTCACATCGCTGCGCGCGCGCTACGGCGACGCCCCTGCGATGCGCCGCATCGTGAACGACGCCGAACGCATGCTCAACGATATCGACCGGTTGGACATCGATGCCGCGGAACTGGAGATGCGTGGAGCACCAGCGCACCCCCGCGCCGCCGAGAAGATCACCATCCCCGATCACGACTACTCCAGGGATTTCTGGAGCGGTGTCGATGACGAGGGTCTCGGCGGCAGCCGCTAGACCGCAGGGGTGAAGAGCCCCGACACAACAGAAGAAGAGGGAACCCAGTGAGCGCTCCGACCTCGAATCCTCAAGGTACCGGCGTCTTCTCACCCACCAGAGCGCGGATCAAGGAGCGCACACTACGTACCGATGCGTGGTGGAAGTCTCCGCTGATCACCGATCTCGGCTTCGCCGCGTTCGTCATCTATGCGACGGTCCGGGCGTTCATGCAGAACAACTACTACGTCGCCGAGTACGGGTATCTGACCCCGTTCTACTCACCGTGCGTCAGTACCGGGTGCGTGCCCGAGGCCAGTCACTTCGGACAGTTCCTGCCCGATGTCTGGTGGCTGCCGTATGCCGCGGTGTCCCTGCCGTTCCTGCTGCTGTTCCGGCTGACCTGCTACTACTACCGCGGCGCCTACTACCGGTCGGTCTGGCAGTCGCCGACGGCCTGCGCGGTGGCCGAACCGCACGCGAAGTACACCGGTGAGACGCGGTTCCCGCTGATCATCCAGAACACCCACCGGTACTTCTTCTATCTGGCGGTGCTGATCTCGGTGATCAACACCTACGACGCGATCATCGCCTTCCACAAGCCCGACGGCGGGTTCGGCTTCGGCCTGGGCAATCTGATCCTGGTCATCAACGTGGTGCTGTTGTGGACCTACACGGTGTCCTGCCACTCCTGCCGGCACGTCGCGGGCGGGCGTCTCAAGCACTTCTCCAAGCACCCCGTCCGGTACTGGATGTGGACGCAGATCAGCAAGCTGAACACGCGGCACAAGCTGTATGCGTGGATCACCCTGGGCACCCTGATGTTCACCGACTTCTATGTCATGTCTCTGGCTGCGGGCTGGTTCCCCGACCTGAGATTTGTTGGCTGACAACTCAATTACGGATTAGTGAGGTTTTTGCATGACTGACCTGGAACGGCACACCTACGACGTCGTCGTGATCGGTGCCGGCGGGGCGGGACTACGCGCGGTGATCGAGGCCCGCGAACGCGGTCTGCGTGTGGCGGTGGTGACGAAATCGCTGTTCGGCAAGGCGCACACCGTGATGGCCGAGGGCGGCTGCGCCGCGGCTATGCGCAACGTCAACACCAAGGACTCCTGGCAGGTGCACTTCGGTGACACCATGCGCGGCGGCAAGTTCCTGAACAACTGGCGGATGGCCGAACTGCACGCCCAGGAGGCCCCGGACCGGGTCTGGGAGCTGGAAACCTATGGGGCGCTGTTCGACCGCACCAAGGACGGCAAGATCAGCCAGCGCAACTTCGGCGGCCACACCTATCCCCGGCTGGCCCACGTCGGTGACCGCACCGGCCTGGAGATCATCCGCACCCTGCAGCAGAAGATCGTCAGCCTGCAGCAGGAGGACAAGCGCGAACTGGGCGACTACGACGCCCGTATCCGGGTCTTCCACGAGTGTTCGATCACCGAGATCATCAAGGACGGCGACCGGGTGGCCGGCGCGTTCGGCTATTACCGCGAGACCGGGAAGTTCGTGCTGTTCGAGGCGCCCGCGATCGTGCTGGCCACCGGCGGTATCGGCAAGAGCTTCAAGGTGTCGTCGAACTCCTGGGAGTACACCGGTGACGGCCATGCCCTCGCGCTGCGTGCCGGCTCGGGCCTGATCAACATGGAGTTCATCCAGTTCCACCCGACCGGGATGGTCTGGCCGCTGTCGGTGAAGGGCATCCTGGTCACCGAGGGTGTGCGCGGTGACGGCGGAGTGCTGAAGAACTCCGAGGGCAAGCGCTTCATGTTCGACTACATCCCCGACGTGTTCAAGGGTCAGTACGCCGAGACCGAAGAGGAAGCCGACCAGTGGCTCAAGGACAACGACTCCGCGCGTCGCACCCCTGATCTGCTCCCCCGCGACGAGGTGGCCCGTGCGATCAACGAAGAGGTGAAGGCGGGCCGCGGCACCCCGCACGGCGGGGTGTACCTGGACATCGCCTCACGCATGCCGGCCGAAGAGATCAAGCGCCGGCTGCCGTCGATGTACCACCAGTTCATCGAGCTCGCCGAGGTCGACATCACCAAGGACGAGATGGAGGTCGGCCCGACCTGTCACTACGTGATGGGTGGTATCGAGGTCGACCCGGACAGCGGCGGCGCCGCCACGCCCGGTCTGTTCGCCGCCGGCGAGTGCTCGGGCGGCATGCACGGCTCCAACCGCCTGGGCGGCAACTCGCTGTCGGACCTGCTGGTGTTCGGCCGGCGCGCCGGACTCGGTGCTGCCGACTACGTGCGGGCGTTGTCCGCCGACACCCGGCCGGCGGTGTCCGAGGACGCGCTCAACCGGGCGGCCGAGCTGGCGCTGGATCCGTTCGAGCCCAAGGCGAACCCGGAGAACCCGTACACCCTGCACGCCGAGCTGCAGGAGTCGATGAACGACCTGGCCGGCATCATCCGCAAGGAGGGTGAGCTCCAGGAGGCACTGGGCAAGATCGACGAGCTGAAGAAGCGCTACGCCAATGTCGTCGTGGAGGGCGGCCGCATCTTCAACCCCGGCTGGCACCTGGCCATCGACCTGCGCAACATGCTGCTGGTCAGTGAGTGCGTCGCCAAGGCCGCACTGCAGCGCACCGAGAGCCGCGGCGGCCACACCCGCGACGATCATCCGCAGATGGACCGCACCTGGCGCAACAAGCTGCTGGTCTGCAAGACGGTCGACGGCGCCGGCGACAAGCCAGGTGACCCGGTGGTCCCGGACGTCATCGTCACCCCCGAGGAACAACCGGTGATGCGGCCCGACCTGCTGGCCACCTTCGAACTGTCCGAGCTCGAGAAGTACTACACCGATGACCAACTGGCCGAACACCCGGACCGGAAGGGCTGATCATGGCTGCTTACAACGCAAAGCTACGGGTATGGCGGGGCGACGAGTCCGGCGGTGACCTGCAGGACTACACCGTCGAGGTGAACGACGGCGAGGTGGTGCTCGACATCGTGCACCGGTTGCAGGCCACCCAGGCCGGCGATCTGGCCGTGCGGTGGAACTGCAAGGCCGGTAAGTGCGGGTCGTGCTCGGCGGAGATCAACGGCCGTCCGCGGCTGATGTGCATGACGCGTATGTCGACCTTCGACGAGAACGAGACCGTCACCATCACCCCGCTGCGGACCTTCCCGGTGATGCGCGACCTGGTGACCGACGTGTCGTTCAACTACGAGAAGGCGCGCCAGATCCCGTCGTTCACCCCGCCCAAGGATCTGCAGCCCGGCGAGTACCGGATGCAGCAGGAGGATGTGAACCGCAGCCAGGAGTTCCGCAAGTGCATCGAGTGCTTCCTGTGCCAGAACGTCTGCCACGTGGTGCGTGACCACGAGGAGAACAAGGAGAACTTCGCCGGCCCGCGCTTCCACATGCGGATCGCCGAGCTCGACATGCATCCGCTGGACACCGTCGACCGCCAGGAGATGGCGCAGGACGAGTTCGGGTTGGGCCTGTGCAACATCACCAAGTGCTGCACCGAGGTCTGCCCCGAGCACATCAAGATCACCGACAATGCGCTGATCCCGATGAAGGAACGCGTGGCAGACCGCAAGTACGACCCGATCGTCTGGCTGGGCAACAAGCTCTTCCGGCGATAGCCGGAACATCAGCACGGTCGGCGATAGCTCGCCGTTGACTCTGCGCGCACGGCGCAAAAGTACGAGTGACCCGCACCCTGGGCGCAGAGTCAACGCATACCCCCGCGCCGAGCGTGCACTCAGACCGAGTTTTCGGCCCATTTCGCGATCTCAATGCACCGTCGCGGTGACGCCACGGGCCATTCTCGTTGACTCTGCGCGCACGGCGGGAAAGTATGAGTGACCCGCACCCTGGGCGCAGAGTCAACACCGAGGAGTCGACAGGCGCGATCCCTGGGCGGCGCGCGATATCGGGCGTACGGTTGGGGAAGCGACCACGAACGACCGATCAGCGATCAGAGGCTCAGCCATGTCACACCGAGAAACGATCAGCGTCAACGATATTCGCACGGCCATCCGCGAGCTCACGGTCCGCGCGCAGCTTGCCCGCAAGGAGGGCCGCACCGGTGACGCCGCCGAACTCGACCAGCGGATCAGCGGGTACCGCGAACAGCTGGCCGCCCGGCCCTAGCCGCCGAGTTTGCGGAAGGTGCTGCGGTGGAACACGATCGGCGGCACATCGTGCACGACGATCTCACTGACCTGTAGCACCACGATGGTGTGATCCCCGGCCGGGACCTCCTGGGTGATCGTGCTCTCCAGCCACACGCTGGTGCCGTGCACGAACACCGCGCCGCTCTCGCGCGACTGGGTCTCCAGCCCGGCGAACCGGTCACCGGTCTTGGCGGCCAGCGTGCGCGCCGCGGCGTCATGCGACTCGCCGAGCACGCTGATGCCCAACGATGGCAGGTTCTTCAGCTTCGGCCAGGTCTCCGAGGAGTTCTGCACGCAGAACGACACCAGCGGCGGGTCCAGTGACACCGGCACGAACGTGCTGGCCGCCAGACCGACCCGCACGCCGTCGACCTCGGCGGCGATGGCGATGACTCCGGTCGGGAAATGCCCGAACGCCTCGCGCAGTGAGGCCGGGCTCAGTTCTGTGTCGCTCATAACACTTCCATCTTCACATGTAACGGTGCGCGGCGGCGACGTCGGGGTGCGCCCGTAGTCGACTCTTCCAGGCATTGCGGCCGTATACCGCATATATCCGGTCGTGTGCGGTGTCGTCGGTGACACCGCGGGCGCGGGCGGCCAGGTCCGCAGGCAACTGCAGCACCGGGATCGTCGCGTCCAGTCTGGGGTTGAAGAAGTACGCCACCGACAGGCGTTCTTCATCGTAGATCCGCACCCGGTGCTCGGTGGCCCGCAGGTAACCGCCACTGGCGATCTCCAGCATCTCCCCGATGTTGACGATCAGCGCCCCGGGCAGCGGATCCACCTCCCGGAACTGCTCACCGACGCGCACCTGCAGTCCCCGGCTGCCCGGTTCGGCCAGCAACAACGTCAACACCCCGGCATCGCGGTGCGCACCGACGCCCTGGTCGGTGTCGGCGCGGCCCGGATAGCGGATGACCTTGATCAGGGTGGCCGGGGTGTCGGCGAACGCGGCGTCGAACACGTCGTCCGGGTTACCCAGCGACGCGGCCCAGTGCCCCAGCAGGGTGCGCCCGACGCCGGCCAGCGCGGCATCCCACTCGGCGACGACAGCCGGCAACTCGGGCAACCCGGCCGGCCACTGGTTGGGGCCCTGTAATCGCAGGTAGGGCTCGGCCGGGTCGGTCAGCGGCAGCCGTTCCGGGCCGATGTCGATCTGCTCGCGCCAGTCGACCGTGCCCCCGGTCAACTCACCACCGAGCCGGGTGTACCCGCGAAAGTGCGGGCTGTTGACCATGGCGATGGCGTCCTTGTCGGCCTGCGGCAGGGCGAACAACCGCCGGGCCGCGGACAGCAACCGGGAGATGAGGTCCTCGGGGACCCCGTGCCCGGTCAGATAGAAGAAGCCGACCTCGTGTGCGACCTGCCGGAGCCGGCGACGCAGTGCCTCCGGTTCTGCACCGAGATCGACGACCGGCAACGCGGTCTGCACAGACACCACGTCCCCCATCCTGACCCGGATATCCGTCGGGTGCCATGGTCACGCTCAGCCTGAACGCAACCTTTGAGTAGCCTGACCCCCATGCCCAACGCGTCCATCCTGACCGTGCTGCGGGACCGCGCTGGTGACACCCCCGACGGCCTCGCCTTCACCTTCACCGATTACGACCGCGATCCCGAGGGCGTGGTCGAGACGTTGACCTGGGGTCAGCTGTACCGGCGCACGCTCAACCTGGCCGACGAGATCAGCCAGCACGGCGCGCCCGGGGAACGGGCGCTGATCATCGCGCCGCAGGGATTGCCCTACATCGTCGCGTTCCTGGGCGCCATGCAGGCCGGGTTCATCGCCGTCCCGCTCTCGGCCCCGGTGCCCGGCTCGCACGACGAGCGCACCAGCGCCGTCGTCGCCGACACCTCCCCCGCCGTGGTGCTGACGACCGCGGCACTGTTCGACGTCGCCACCGGGTACGTCGACGACGGCGCGGCGATGACCGCTGTGGTCTCCGTGGACACGCTGGACCTCGACGGGCGGGAACCCACGGCGACCGACATCAGCGATGGCCCGGACATCGCCTATCTGCAGTACACCTCGGGCTCCACGCGGGCGCCGGCGGGCGTCATGATCAGCCACCGCAACCTGATCGCCAACTTCGACCAGCTGATGCCGGACTATCTGATGCAGCACGGCGGCGCCTTCCCGCCCGGGGGCGCCCTGGTCTCCTGGTTGCCCTTCTACCACGACATGGGTCTGATGCTGGGCGTGGCCGCGCCCATCCTGGCCGGGGTCGAGGCGGACCTGATGAGCCCGATCGCCTTCCTGACCCGCCCGGCGCGCTGGTTGCGGGCGATGGCCCGGCACCGGGTGGTGGTGTCCGGTGGCCCGAACTTCGCGTTGGACCTCGCCGCCCGGCGCACCACCGACGAGGAGCTCGCCGGTCTGGACCTCAGCGTCGTCGACAGCATCATCTGCGGCGCCGAGCGGGTTCAGCCGCCGACGGTCACCCGGTTCCTGGAGCGGTTCGCCCCGTTCGGTTTTGCGCCGGAGGCGCTCATGCCGTCCTATGGGCTGGCCGAGGCGACGGTGTTCGTGGCCAGCGGCGGCAAGGGGCGGGTTCCCGAGGTCATCGAGTTCGACGTCGACGAGTTGGCCCGCGGCGCGGCCGTGCGCCGGCCCGGTGGAACACCACTCATCCGGTACGGCGTCGCGGTGTCACCATCGCTGTTGATCGTCGACGCCGACACGGGCCGCCCCTGCCCGGAGGGCACCGTCGGGGAGATCTGGACGCACGGCGACAACGTCTCCGCCGGCTACTGGCGTAAACCCGACCTGACCGGAACCGGTTTCGGGGCAACGCTGGTCGACGGACCGCCGGATCTGCCGGCGACCGACTGGCTGCGCACCGGCGACCGCGGATTCATCTCCGAGGGCGACCTGTTCATCGTCGGGCGCATCAAGGACATGCTGATCGTGCGTGGCCGTAACCACTACTCGGAGGACATCGAAGAGACGGTCCGCGGTCTCACCCGCGGGCGGGTGGCGGCCATCGCGGTCGCCGACGACCAGTCCGAGCAACTGGTCACGGTCGTCGAACTCAAGAACCGCGATCAGCCGTTCGACGAGCTCAAAACCGAGGTGACCGCGGCGATTTCGCGTTCCCACGGCGTCCAGGTGGCCGATATCGTGCTGGTGGACCCGGGCTCGATCCCGACGACCACCAGCGGCAAGATCCGCCGATCGGCCTGCGTGGAACAGTACCGGCAGGGACAGTTCGTCCGGCTGGACGCGTAGCCCCACCCGATGTGGATCACCCTCCTGGTCATGGCTGTCGCCGTCAGCCTGGAGCCGTTCCGCATCGGGATGTCGGTGGTGATGCTCAATCGCCCACGGCCACAACTGCAGTTGGCCGCCTTCCTGACCGGCGGCTTCCTGATGGGGCTGGCCGTCGGGGCGGTGGTCCTGCTGGTACTGCAATCCCAGCTACCGGATTCGACCCGGTTCACGCTACCCAGGGTGCAGATCGTGATCGGCGGGTGTGCGCTGCTGGCGGCCGCCGTCATCGCCGTAACCAAGGGTAAGCCGCGCACCGTCCCGGACTGGGTGCGCAAACTGCTCGACGGCCAATCACTCTGGGTCGCAGGGATTGCCGGGTTGGGCATCGCGCTGCCGTCGGTGGACTACCTGGCCGCGCTGGCGGTCATCGGGGCTGCCGACGTCAGCTCCGGCACCCGGTTGACCGCCCTGCTGGTGTTCAACGTGGTGGCCTTCGCCCTGGTCGAGATCCCGCTGATCGCCTACCTGTTGGCCCCCGAGCGCACCCGCGCCACACTGACCGGTTTCAACGACTGGCTGCGGGCGCAGGGCAGACGTGCGGTGGCGGCGCTGATCGCGATGGTCGGCGTGGTGTTGCTGGCGGTGGGGTTCGCGAGCCTGTAGCTAGGGCTTGGGCGGCGGCTGGTTGTTCAGCACGAACTGCAGCCCGGCCATCAACTGCGACACCGGATCTGCGCCACCGCCGAATGCGGCCTGGGTGGCCGGGGCGGTGACCTCGGCCGGATCGTAGCCGTTGACCGGGTCGACGGTGATGGGCGCGGTCAGCGGGTTGTCGTTACGGGTGTAGCCGGCATCGACGTAGGGCTGCAGCACCCGGTCGAGTTCGGTCAGCGTCTTCTGATCCACACCGAGGTACTTGAACGGCAGCACCAGCGGCAGGTGCTCCTCGGGGATCATGTACGTCGTGGTCTTGGCGCCGCGGGAGTTGACAGTGGTCCGGATGTTCTGCGGCGGAACCATACTCGGATTGGTGAACGCGACGGCGGTGTGCCCGGTGGCCAGACCGACGATGGCGTTGGCCACCGAGATCCAATTGTCCGACCGCTGCGGCCAGTCGGCGATGCTGTCGTAGGCCGAGACGAACAGGTGGGTGTCGTACTGGCTCTCCACCTCGGGCGGCATCCGGTAGTCCAGCGACGGGACGACGCTGCCGACCGGGAAGTTCTGACTCAGGAAGCTCTCACCGAAGGCGTGCTTGCCGACCGGGTTGCCGTAGGTGGCAAAAGCCAGTTGATCCGGTGGCGGCGCCGTCGGATCGTTGGCCAGCCGGATCTTGACATCGTCGAGCACCGAAGCGCCCTCGGACAGCCCGACGGCCATGCCGGGCCCGCCGGCGCGGATGGCGGCCAACAGGTTCGGGCCGCCGACGTCGATGGACTCGCCGTAGCTGGGACCGTCGATCCCGAGGCCGGGGAACTGATCGTCGAGACGGCCGATACCGGGGAACAGCCGCTCCAGGGTGTGGCCCTGGACCTGGCCGGCCGGGTAGTCGACGATCTGACGGTTGAGGTCGGGGAACCACTCGGCGCCGGTGCGCATGATGTATTCGTCGTACGGGATGCCGAGCACGTGCGCGCCGCCGAGTGCGTAGCCGCGGCCCTCGATGGTGCGGGCATGACCCGGGCCGGCCGGACCGGGCACCGCGGGGCCCGGTGGCGGCTCGTCGGCGGTGGCGATCCCGATACCGAGCGGACCGGTGGCGCCGATCGTCATGAGCGCGGTAGCCGCCGCGAGTAGCTTCTTCATGCCGTACTGCTCCCTCGCGCCGTGGGTCGAGATGGCCACCAGTTCGCCTTACCGACCAACGTGGCCATGGCGGGCACGGTGACGGTTCGGACCAGGAAGGTGTCGAGCAGGATGCCGATGCCGATGACGAACCCGCCCTGCACCACAGTACCGATGCTGGAGAACAACAGGCCCCACATCGAGGCGGCGAAGATCAGGCCGGCCGCGGTGATGACACCGCCGGTGGAACTGAGTGTCCGGACGATGCCGAAACGCCCGAGCGGCGCCTCGTCCCGCATTCGGGAGACCAACAGCAGGTTGTAGTCGGCACCGACGGCGACCAGCACCACGAAGGCCAGCGGCGGGACCGTCCAGTGCAGCTGCTGATCGAGGATGACCTGGAACAGCAGCACCCCGAGGCCCAGCGCCGCGAAGTACGAAATGACCACGGAGCCAACCAGATACAGCGGCGCGATGATCGCGCGCAGCAGCAGCATCAGGATTGCCAGCACGACGATCACGGTCACGATGACGATGTAGCGGATGTCCTTCTCGTAGTAGTCCCGGGTATCGGCCAGGGCCACCGGATACCCGCCCATCGACACCGAGGCGTCGGCGAGTTCGGTGTTGGGCAGCGCGCCACGGGCGGCGTCCTCGATGGCCTTGACCTGGTCCATCGCGGCCGGGCCGAACGGGTCGAGCTTGGTGAACACCAGATAGCGCGCCGCATGGCCGTCCGGCGAGACGTAGGCCTTGCTGGCCATCTGGAAATCCTGCAGTTGCAGGACCTCGGGCGGGATGTTGAACCCGGCCATGGCCGGCGAGTTGGCGTTCTCGGCCATCGTCAGCAGGAACGCCGCGGCCTGGTCCAGACCGGTGCGCATCACCTGGATCTGATCGACGATCTGGTCCACCCCGTCGGCGACCTGCCGGCTGCCGCTGGCCGAGCGCTCGGCGCCCTGCTGCAGCTGGGCCAGCGTCGCCTCGGCACCGGCCGGGCTGTCCAGGCCCATGGCCTGCATGGCATTGGTCAGCCGGGTGAACGCGGTGCCGACCTGCTGCAACGCCGCGTTGAGCGACTGCCGGTCCTGCAGCGACTCCAGCTGCCCGGCCAGATCCTCGATCTCGGCCAGCGTGCCGTCATTGCGGGCGGCGGCCAGCCGGGACAGGTGGATACGCGTCTGGCTGCACGAGGCGTCCAGATCGCACACCACATTGCCGTGCAGGGCCGCCAGCACCGGGGGCACCCAGGCGAACATGTCCCGGGTCGCCATCAGGTTCACACCCATGGAGTTGCCGAGCCGGTTGATGCTGGCCACCAGCTTGGCCGCCACATCGACGTTCTTGACCAGCTTGTCCCCGCCGTACTGGCCGCGCAGCGCGGCGAACGCATCGACCATCTGCTGCAGGCTGCCGGCGATCTCGGTGACCTGGCCGCGCACATCGGACAGGCCGCCCGCCAGGGTGTTCGCTCCACTGGAAAGCCGGTTCAGATCCTTGGAGCCGTCGCTGATCATCTTGGCGCCGTCGGCCAGCCGGGTCCCGACGATGCCCGCCTGATAGGTGGCCCGGAACTCCGGCGGCACCGAGCCCAGCGGCCGGGTGATACCGCTGACCATCTGGATGTCGGGCATCTGGGCGATCCGCTCGGCGAGCTGCTCCAGGTCGGCCAGCGCCTCCGGGTTGCGCAGGTCCTTGGGGGAACGGATCAGCACATAGGACGGGATGGACTGGTTGATGTCGAAGTGTTCCTCCAGCGCCGCGTACCCCAGCGAGCTGGGCTCCGAGGCGGCGACGGCCTTGCGGTCGTCGTAGTTGAACGTCGCGAAGCCGGCCAGACCGGCCAGCAGGAACAGCACCAGCAGGCTGCCGATCAGATGCGCCCACGGCCGGCGCACGATCCGCGCGCCCGAGCGCCGCCACAGCCGCGAGGTGACCTCCTTGCGGGGTTTGATCCAGCCGCGCGGGCCGATCACGGCGAGCAGGGCGGGCAGCAGGGTCATCGCGGCCAGATACGCCACGAACACACCGACCGCCGACGAGACGCCGACGGTGGAGAAGACACCCATCTGGGCGAAGCTGATCGCCAGGAAGGTGACACCGACCGTCGCCGCCGAGGCGGTGATGACCTTGCCGACCGATCCGAGCGCCTCGCGGACCGCGGTGTGCGAGTCCTCGCCCCTGCGGATGAAGTCGTGGTAGCGGCTGATGAGGAAGACCGCGTAATCGGTGCCCGCGCCGAAGATGATCGCGCTGAGCAGGATCATCGCCTGATTCGAGACACCCAGGCCGGTGAACTCCGAGAGCCCCGCCACCGAGGCCTGCGCGATCACCAGCGACATGCCGATCCCGGCCAGCGGCAGCAGCATGGTGACCGGATTGCGGTAGACGATGAGCAGCACCAGCAGCACCAGCACGGCGATCGCGATCTCGATGGGCAACCGGTCCTTCTCACCGGCGACGGTGAGGTCGGCGACGGTTGCTGCCGGGCCGGCCAGGTGCACCTCGAGTGGGCCACCGGCGGTCGTCCGCTCGATCAGATCGGAGACCTGGTTGAACGACTCGTAGGACTGCGGAGTGCCCAGCGCTCCGGCCAGGCCCACCGGCAACACCCAGGACTTGTCGTCCTTACTGGTCAAAGTCGAACGCAGAGCGGGTGTTCCGATGAACTCCTGCAGCATCACGACGTTGGCCTGGTCATCGCGCAGCGCGTCGACCAGTTTGCGATAGGTCTCCTCGTGCTCGGGGCCCAGGCCGTCCTCGTCGGTCAGCACCACCAGCAACAGGTCATCGGTGCCGGGCTCGGAGAACGCCTCCTCCATCTGGCGGGCTGCGACGCTGGACGGCGCGTCGCCGGGGAGCATGGAGAGCGGGTTGCGCTGCGCCATCTCGTTGAGGCTCGGGACCGCCAGTGGCAGCGCCACCGCCAGTGCCACCCAGAGCCCGATGACGGCCAGCGGCCACCGCACCACAAAATCGGCTAACCGACGCACACGTCCCCCACTACTGCCACTCACCGAACCGGCACACCGGCTTAACCAAAACGACCCCAGTCTCCGGTCTCGGCGACCTGCTCGATCACCGATTTCATCGTCGCGATGTACCGGGTCACCGATTTCTGGGCGACCTCGTTGTCCGGGAACATCACCGCCATCGCCGTGCCCTTGTCGTAGCGGAACACGTAGACGGTCAACTGGTAGGAGAATCGGCCGTCGGAGTAGATGCCGATGTTGTTGGAATATCCCATTTCCGCCGCGGCGAGAACGGCGTTGAGTGGGGCCGCCCCGCCGTGCAGGAAGTTCGACACCGGGAAGTTCGGGCGCGGATTGTCCAGCCACGGGGCCAGTTCCAGCACCCGGTAGTAGGGCACCCGGGCCAGCTCGAGACCGGTGTCGAACGACGTCTGCGCCGACCAGGCCGCCTCGGCGAACGTCGTCGCGGCGATCGGCACGGTCAGCGGCACCAGACCGGTGAACCAGCCCTGGGTCATGAAATTGTCCGAGGTCCGCCGGGTGTCCCGCGGGGTCAGACCGTAATACGTTGCCGCACCGGTCAGCTCGTGCTCGACCATGGCGGTGCACGCGTACAGGCCGCCGACGAAGCGGACCCCCGCGGCGACGCAGGCGGCGTCGAAGCGCGCCGTCTGATCGGCGTCGAGCAGCATCTCCCCGACCATGTCGGCCACCGTCGGCACCGACGCGTCACCCAGCGGCAGCGGGAACTCCGGCATGCTGTTGTTGTTGTTCTCGGCGAACTCGATCCAGGCCTGCACCTCCGGCGAATCGACCGTCAGCTGGTCGGTACGTTCGCGTTCCTGCACGCAGAAGTCGTCGAAGTGGCCTGCCTCGGGCAGCGGCATGGGCTGCCCGGTGGTGGTGAGCGACGTGTACATCCCGTGCGCCTCGAGCATGGTGATGCCGATCAGCGCGGCGTCACCGTGCACGTGGTCGATGCTGGCGTAGAAGTCGAAATGGTCCTCGCTCTGCACGATTCCGAACGAGAAGCAGCCCCACTCCAACGGGGAGGGGATGTCGACGATGTGTTTGCGGGCGTCCTCGGTGGTGATCTCGCCGTGGACGACGGCCTCGAACTCGATATCGGCCGGATCGGCGATGGTGCGCCGCACGATGTCACCGGAACCGTCGTAGGAGAACCAGCTGCGGTAGGTGTCGTGCCTGCGCAGGTAGGAGTTCAGCGCGTGGTTCATCGCCTCGATGTCACAGACGCCGGGAACCTCGCAGGTGGCGATGATCTGCCGGGAGTAGTCCAGGCCCTTGGCGGCCTGTTCGTAGACACCGCGGATGTGCTGACCCTGCATGTAGCTGACCGGGACCGGGCTGACCGGCGCCTGGCGCGCCTTCTCCATGGCCGCGGTGGTCGGATGCCACGACGTCACGACACCTGGGGCCGGCGTCCAATCATCGATCGTCCCGATCGTGATCTTCCCGATGTGCAACCTGGTCCTCCCGGGTCTGGCCGTCGACGGTGGGCACCACGCAACACCGAAGGCGACTTCACGATAGCGGCTGTCGGCACGGGAGGCGCCGCGCTGTCCGGGTGCTCAGCAGCAGTCACGAAACCGCGTGCGATAGCACGGTACATGCAATACTGACCGCCGAGTAAGGTACCGGCCGTGGCTGACGGCCGATGAGCGGACCGTCGCACCTCAACAGGCGTTTTGACATCGCGTGTGGTCCATCTGCGGTGCCGTGAACTCCGATACCGAATGTTCATCAGCTTGAAGCGGGGGAAACACCTGATGACTGCAACCGACCACACCGAACCCACCCGGTTCGCGATCATCGGCTACGCGGCGCGGCTGCCCGGAGCCGCCGACGCCGACGGCTACTGGGACGTGTTGCGCAGCGGCCGGGACGCGGTCAGTCCCATTCCGCAGGACCGCTGGGACATCGAGGAGTTCTTCGACACCGACGCCGCAACCCCGGGCAAGGTCGTCACCCGCCGTGCCGGGTTCGTCGACGACGTGACCGGATTCGACGCACCGTTCTTCGGGGTGTCCGCCCGCGAGGCGCGCCTGATGGACCCACAGCACCGGCTGTTACTGGAGACCTCCTGGCGCGCGGTCGAACATTCGGGTACGGCGCCAACGGCGTTGGCCAACACCAAGACCGGCGTGTTCGTCGGGCTGTCCACCCACGACTATCTGGCCATGGCCTCCTCGGAGCTGACCTATCCCGAGGTCGAGGCCTACCTGGCCATCGGCACCTCCGGCGCCGCGGGCGCCGGCCGGATCAGCTATCGGCTGGGTCTGCACGGACCGGCCGTCACCGTCGACACCGCCTGCAGCTCCTCGCTGGTAGCGATCCACCAGGCCTGCCAGGCCCTGCAGCTCGGCGAATGCGATATGGCCTTGGCCGGTGGCGCGAACGTGCTGCTGAGCCCGGCCACCATGATCACCTTCTCGCAGTCGCGGATGCTCTCCCCCGACGGCCGGTGCAAGACCTTCGACGCCGCCGCCGACGGGTACGTCCGCGGCGAGGGCTGCGGTGTCATCGTGATCAAGCGACTCGAGGACGCACTGCGTGACGGCGACCGGATCCGCGCCGTCATCCGCGGCAGCGCCGTCAACCAGGACGGCGCCTCGGGCGGACTGACCGTGCCCAACGGTGTGGCGCAGCAACGCGTCATCGCCGAGGCCCTCGACCGCGCCGCCGTCACCCCCGGTGACGTCGACTACCTGGAGGCGCACGGCACCGGCACCTCGCTGGGGGACCCGATCGAGGTCCAGGCCGCGGCCGCCGCGCTGGGCAAGGGCCGCGCCGCCGATCAGCCGCTGCTGATCGGGTCGGCCAAGACGAACATCGGCCACCTGGAGGCCGCCGCCGGTATCGCGGGCGTGCTGAAGGTGGTGCTGGCCCTGGAGAACCAGGAACTGCCCAAGCACCTGCACTTCCAGAACCCGTCCCCGCACATCCCATGGGACCGCATCCCGGTACGCGTCGTCGACGAGTCCACCCCGTGGGAACGCGGCGCCCGGCCCCGCATCGCCGGGGTCAGCTCATTCGGCTTCTCCGGTACCAACGCCCACGTCATCCTCGAGGAGGCCCCGCAGCTTGCCCCGGCCCCGGCCGCCGGCACCGACGACCGGCGCTTCATGGTGCTGCCGCTGTCCGCGCGCACCCCGGCCGCCCTGGTGCAGACCGCCGAGGATTACCGCGGCTGGCTGGCCGAGCACCCCGAGGCCACCCTGGCCGACGTCTGCCTGACCGCCGGCGCCGGCCGCGCCCACCTGGAGCACCGGGCCGCCCTGGTGGCCAACTCGCTGGAATCCGCCAAGGATCTGCTCGGCGCCCTCGCCGATGATCGCCCCGCGCCGGGCCTGGTGCGCGGCGACTGCGTCGACGCACCCAAGACCGCCTGGTTGTTCCCCGGCCAGGGCAGCCAGTACGCCGGGATGGCCCGCCAGCTCTTCGAGACCGAGCCGGTATTCGCCGAGACCATGACGCGGTGCGCCGAGGCGCTCGAAATCCCGCTGCTGGACCTCATTTTCGACGCCCCCGAGGGGGACGCCACGATCCGGCAGACCCAGTACGCCCAGCCCGCCATCTTCGCGGTCGAGATGGGCCTGGCTCGGCTGTGGGAGTCCTGGGGCTTCGAACCCGATGTCGTGCTCGGCCACAGCGTGGGCCAGTACTCGGCGGCCTGTGTCGCCGGGGTGTTCAGCATGGCGGACGGCATCCGGTTGCTCGCCGAGCGCGGGCGCCTGTTCGGCGCGCTGCCGGCCGGCGGACGGATGGCGGCCGTGTTCGCCGATCCCGACCGTGTCGAGCGCCTTGCCGATGAGTACCCCAGCCTGTCGGTGGCCGCGTACAACGGTGCCAACACCGTGCTCTCGGGTCCCGGAGCGGACCTGGAGCAGGCCATCGCCGGGCTGGCCGCCGACGGGGTGCGCTGCGACTGGCTGGACACCAGCCACGCGTTCCACTCGGCCCTGCTCGACCCGGCCCTGGACGCCTTCGAGAGTTACGCCAACCAGTTCGAATACCGTGCCCCGCAACGCATCCTGGTGTGCAACCGCACCGGAGCGGCGCTGGGCCGCACCGCCAAGCTCGACGGTGCCTATTGGCGCAGGCATGCCCGGCAGCCGGTCGAATTCGCCAAGGGTGTGGCAACACTGGCCGAACTCGGCTGCGCGGTGCTGCTGGAGGTCGGCCCGCAACCGGTGCTGACCGCCGCGGCCATGCGCGCCTGGCCGGATTCGGTCACCGCGCCGCGGGCGATCGCGTCCATGCGCCAGAACGGCGCCGATCACCGCCAGATCATGGAGGCGCTGGCCAACGCCTACGTGGCCGGGCACGTGCCCGATTTCGCGGCCGTGGTGCGCAGGCCGGCGCGCAAGCTCGACCTGCCCACCTACCCGTTCCAGCACCGCCAGTACTGGTTCAAGGACAAGCAGGCCGGCACCGAGAAGAACGGCTGGGGCACCGAGGCCCCGCGCACCGAGGCGGTCCGGCTACTCGAGGACGGCCGCATCGCCGAGCTGGCCGCGCTGCTCGACGGCAAAGAGGCCAGCCCGGCCACCATTGACGCGCTGAACAAGCTTGCAGCGCAACACAACCGGCAGCGTGATGCGCAATCCATCGCCGATGCCCGCTACGAGGTCCGCTGGCAGACCGGCGGCGCCGGCTCCGCGGTCGCGCGCCAGGACGCGTCCTGGCTGCTGGTCAGCGACGATGCCGCGGTCACCGCGCCACTGATCGAGGCACTGACCGCGGCGGGGCACCGGCACCGGGTGCTCGGCCTGCCGGTCTCCGACGCCGACGAACAGCGCCTGGCCGAGCAGCTGCGCGCCGCCGTCGCCGACGAGCCCGACCTGCGCATCCTGCACGTCGCCGCACTGGATTCGCACACCGCACCCTCGATGCAGACGCTGCTGCGAATGCAGCACCGGGTGCTCGACGGCACCCAGCGACTGTTCCGCGCCGCGGCTGCCGCCGATCTGCGGCTGCCGATCTGGACGGTGACCCGGCATGCCCAGCGGGTCACCGAGAACGACCCGGTGTCCCCCGAGCAGACCAGCCTGTGGGGTTTCGGCCGCGCGGCCGCCCTGGAGTACCCGCAGATCTGGGGCGGTCTGGCCGATGTCACCGGTGACGCCCAGGAATGGCCCGAGCTGATCCGGCAGGTCCTCGGCCTGCCCCGCGGCGAGGACCAGATCGCGCTGCGCGGGCGCACCGTGTCGGTGCCACGCCTGGTGCGCCGCACCGGCCAGCCGAATCCCAAGCCGCTCGAATTGCGTTCCGAGGCGACATATCTGGTCACCGGTGGACTGGGTTCACTCGGCCTGGAGATCGCCGCCCACCTGGCCGCCCACGGGGCCCGGCAGCTGGTGCTGACCAGCCGACGCGACCCGAGCGAGGCCGCCGCACAGCGGATCGCCGATATCACCGGCCGGCACGATTGCGCCGTGCGCGTCATCACCGCCGATGTGGCCAACCCGCACGATGTGGCGCATCTGATCGCCACCGTGACCGCCGAAATGCCCCCGCTGGCGGGCATCGTGCACGCGGCCGGTGAGAACAACACCACCCCGCTGAGCAGTCTGGCGGCCGCCGAACTGGACCGGGTGTTCTCCGGAAAGGTCTGGGGCGCCTGGTACCTGAGCGAAGCTGTCGAGGGTCTGCCGCTGGACTTCTTCGTCTCCACCTCGTCCATCTCGTCGGTGTGGGGAAGCTACGGCCAAAGCGCCTACAGCGCGGCCAACGCCTTCCTGGACGGGCTGACCTGGCGACTGCGCGAACGCGGGATCGCCGGCTACAGCGTCAACTTCGGTCCGTGGGCGGCCGGGATGGCCGACCCGGATGCCCGGGCGCAGCTGGACCGCCGCGGGGTGCGCACCCTGCCGCCCGCCGATGCGCTGGCCGGGCTGGCCGACGTGCTGGTCGGCCCTGCCGTGCAGTCCGTTCTGGCCCGCATCGACTGGTCCAAGTTCCTGCCGGTCTACCTGCAGACCGGCGCACGGGCGTTGCTGGCCGAGGTGGCCCGCGAGGTGCCCGATGCGGTGTCGGTGCCGTCGGCCGCAGCGGGGATGACCCCGCTGGTCGAGCAGCTGACCGCCGCGCCGGTGCAGCAGCGCAAGAAGCTGGTGCTGGAGTACCTGCGCAACGCGGTGGCCGAGGTGACCCAGGTCGACGTCGCCGATATCCGCGAGGAGGCCGGGTTCTTCGATCTCGGCATGGACTCGCTGATGGCCGTCGAGCTGCGTCGCCGTCTGGAACGCGCGGTGGGCGCCGAACTTCCGGCGACCTTGGCGATGGATTACCCGCGCCTGAGCGATGTGGCCGAGTACCTGCTCGGTGATGTGCTCAAGCTCAACGAGCGGGCCGGCGCGAAGGCGGCTGTGCAGCATGTCTCGCTGGCCTCGGCGGCCACCGACGAACCGATCGCCGTGATCGCGGTGGCCTGCCGGTTCCCCGGCGCGCCGGATCCCGACGCGTACTGGGAGCTGCTCGCCGGTGGTGTCGATGCGATCCGGGAGATCCCCGAGGACCGGTTCGACGTGGACGAGTTCTACGACCCGGACCAGCAGACGCCCGGCAAGATCTACACCCGCAGTGGCGGATACCTGGACAGCGTCGACGGTTTCGATCCGGAGTTCTTCGGGATCTCACCGCGCGAAGCGGTCTGGATCGACCCGCAGCAGCGGCTGATGCTCGAGATCGCCTGGGAGGGCCTGGAGCGGGCCGGCTACTCGCCGGCGTCGCTGCGCGGCAGTCGAAGCGGCGTCTTCGTCGGCGTCGGCGCCAACGAGTACTCCCACTTGCTCTCGGGGGACTCGGTGGAGAACCTGGAGGCGCACTTCATCACCGGCAACGCGCTGAACGCGATCGCCGGCCGTGTCGCGTTCACCCTCGGCCTGGAGGGGCCGGCGATGGCGGTGGATACCGCGTGCAGCTCCTCGCTGGTCGCGGTGCACCAGGCCGCCCAGGCACTGCACTCCGGTGACTGCGACCTCGCTCTGGCCGGTGGCGTCAACGTGTTGCTCAGCCCGGCCTCGATCGTGGCGGCCTCGCAGGCGCGGATGCTGTCTCCAGACGGCCGGTGCAAGACCTTCGACGCCGCCGCCGACGGCTACGTCCGCAGCGAGGGCTGCGGCGTGCTGGTGCTCAAGCGACTGTCCGACGCGCAGCGCGACGGTGACCGGATCTGTGCGGTGATCCGCAGCAGCGCGGTCAACCAGGACGGCGCCTCCAGCGGGCTCACCGTGCCCAATGGCGGTGCCCAGCAACGCCTCATCACCTCCGCGCTGGACCGTGCCGGTCTGGGCGGCGGCGATGTGGACTACCTGGAGGCACACGGCACGGGCACACCGCTGGGTGATCCGATCGAGGTGCAGGCCGCCGCGGCCGCCTACGGCCGTGGCCGCGAGGCCGGCCGGCCGTTGTTGATCGGCACCGCCAAGACCAACATCGGCCACCTGGAGTCCGCGGCCGGTGTCGCGGGTCTGATCAAGGTCGTGCTCTCGCTGCAGCACGAACTGTTGCCGCAGACCCTGCACCAGAACAACCCGTCCCCGCACATCCCGTGGGACACCTTGCCGGTCAAGGTGGTCGACGCAGCCACCCCGTGGCAGACCAACGGCAGGCCGCGCCGCGCCGGGGTGAGTTCCTTCGGCTTCACCGGTACCAACGCCCACGTGCTGCTCGAGGAGGCGCCGGCCGCCGAGCCCGCCGTCGCGCCCGACACCGAGACGCCGGCCAAGGAAACGCTGAGCGTGCTGCCGTTGTCGGCCCGTTCGGCGGCCGGGCTGACCGCACTGGCGCAGCGCTACGGGTCCTGGCTGGCGGCGCACCCCGATGCCGCGCTCGACGATGTGGCGTTCACCGCGGGAGCGGGGCGGTCGCACTTCGAGCATCGCGCCGCGGTGGTCGCCACCAGCACGGCCGAGGTCAAGATGCTGTTGGAGGACCTGGTCGGCAACCGGCTGCGCCCGGGCGTGGTGCGCGGTGAGTGCACCGATCCGCCGACCACGGCCTGGTTCTTCCCCGGCCAGGGCAGCCAGTACCCGGGGATGGCGCGCGAACTGTTCGACACGGAGCCGGTTTTCGCCGATACCGTGCGGCGCTGCGCGCAGGCGGTGGACGGCATCCTGCCCCGACCGCTGCTGGAGGTGCTGTTCGGGTCCGGCCGCGAAGCCGCCGAGACGTTGAAGCACACCTCATTTGCGCAGCCGGCGATCTTCGCCGTCGAGATGGGGCTCGCCCGGCTCTGGCAGTCCTGGGGCGTGGAACCCGATGTGGTGCTGGGCCACAGCGTCGGCCAGTACGCAGCGGCCTGTGTGGCCGGCGTGCTCAGCCTGGAGGACGGCGCCCGTCTGATCGCCGAGCGCGGGCGGCTGTTCGGCAGCCTGCCCGCCGGTGGCCGGATGGTGGCCGTGTTCGCCGACCCCGAGTACGTCGAGCGGGCCGCCGAGGCGTTTCCCCGGGTGTCCGTGGGCGCCTACAACGGTCGCAACACGGTGCTCTCGGGCCCGGGCGAGGATCTGGAGCAGATCGTCGCCAACTGCAGCCAGGACGGCGCACGCTGCACCTGGCTGGAGACCAGCCACGCCTTCCACTCCGAACTGCTGGATCCGGTGCTCGACGAGTTCGAGTCGTTCGCCGGGCAATTCGAGTACGCGGTGCCGTCGTTGCCGCTGGTCTGCAACCGCACCGGTGCGGTGCTGACCGCCGACACCCCCATCGATGCGCTGTACTGGCGCCGGCATTCGCGACAGCCGGTGCAGTTCACCGAGAGTGTGCGCACGGTGGCCGGGTTGGGTTGCTCGGTGCTGATGGAGATCGGCCCGCAGCCGATCCTCACCGCGGCCGCGCTGCAGTCCTGGCCGGAGTCCGCGGCCACCCCGCGGACCATCGTGTCGCTGCGCAAGGGCGCCAACGCGCAACGCCAGATCGCCGAGGCGTTGGCCACCGCCTACATCAGCGGTCACCGGCCGGACTTCTCCGCCCGGTTCCACACCGCCGCGCATCGGGTCGAATTGCCGACCTACCCGTTCCAGCGCCGTCGATACTGGCCGAAGGCGTCGGCCATCATGAGTTCCGGTGGCACCGCGACGTCCGGCATCCTGGGCACCCCGAAGGATCTGGCCTCCGGGGACACCATCTACAGCAACGTGTTCTCGGTGAAGACCCAGCCCTGGCTGGCCCATCACGTCATCTACGGGACCGTGGTGGTGCCCGGTGCCACCTACGCATCGATGGCGCTGGCCGCGGCCGGTGCCCCGGCGCGGGTGACCGACGTCTACTTCTACGAGCCGATCATCCTGCCGGACAAGGCTGCTCGTGAGGTGCAGCTGACGCTGAGCACCACCGATGACGGGTGGAAGTTCCAGGTGCACTCCCGGCCCTACGGCGTGCGGGAGGCCGAATGGTCGCTCAACGCCGATGGCGCCCTGGTGGCCGGGGTCGACATCGCCGAGCCGGACGAGACCGTGCCTGCGCCGGACGAGGCGATCGAGCACATGAACCGGACCCGGCCGCAGGAGCTGTTCGACATCTTCAACGATCTCGAACTGGCGTGGGGCCCCACATGGTCGACCTCGCTGCGCTCGCTGTGGGTGGGCGAGGGTGAGGCGATCGGCGATGTGTCCGTCGGCGACGAACTCGCCGAGCACCTGGGCAGCGAACCGATCCACCCGGTGCTGCTGGACCTGTGCACGGGTGTCGCGTTCCCGTCGTTCCCGGCCGTGCTGGCCGCCGAACAGGGCATCCACGATCTGTTCCTGCCGCTGCGGTACGGGCAGGTGCAGCTGGCCGAGAAGATGCCCCGGCGCTTCTACTGCCGGGCCCGCTGGCATGAGGGGCCGCTGAACAGCGAAACCCTGGTGTTCGACATCGATTTCACCGATCGTGACGGACGAGTGCTGGGCGGTATCCGCGAGTTCACCGTGAAGCGGGCACCGCGGGAGGCACTGCTGCGCGGGCTGGGCGGCGACTCGACCCGGTTGCTGTACACCCTGGGTTGGCATGAGGGCGCCGCACCGGAGACCACGGCCGAGGACACCGGCGGCACCTGGCTGATCGCCGGCTTCGACGAGTTGGCCGCCGGCCGGCCGGGTGCGGTGACCATCACGGCACCCACCGATCCGCAGGCCTGGCAGCAGGCGTTCGCCGCCGCCACCGAGCGCGGAGCCGCCGTCACCGGGATCGTCTGGCGCAGTGGCACGCACGCCGACGCCGACGAGTCCACCAGCGCGTTGGCGTCCCGGCTGGAGGCCGAGGTCACCGCGCTGCTGGCGGCGACGCAGACCGCGCTGGCCGAGGAGAAGAGCAATCTGGCCGGCGGACTGTGGATCCTCACCGACGGCGCGGTGGCCACCGAGCCCGGAGAACCGGTGGACCCGGTGCAGGCCGCGCTGTGGGGCTTCGGACGCACGCTGATCGCCGAGCAGCCGATGCTGCGGGTCCGCATGATCGACGGCGCCGTGTCCGGAGACACCGGCTGGCTCGCCGGTGCGCTGGGCACGCCCGTGACCGAACCGGAGATGGCGGTGCGCCAGGGCCGGTACCTGGTGCCGCGGCTGTTGCACTGGGCCCGCAACGGCTACCTGCCGATGCCGCGGACCGATGACTTCGTGCTCGCCCCGACCGAGCGCGGCGCCATCGACAACCTGCGCCTGACCGAGAAGGACGTCACCGCACCGGAACCGCACGAGGTGCAGGTCCGGATCGAGGCGGCCGGGTTGAACTTCCGCGACGTGCTCAACGTGCTGGGCCTGTACCCGGGCGACCCGGGTCCGATCGGCGGCGACCTGTGCGGTGTGGTCACCGCCCTCGGTGAGGACGTCACCGACTTCGAGGTCGGCCAGCGGGTGTTCGGCTCCATGCAGGGGGCGTTCTCCAGCCGCCTCAACGTTCCGGCGCAACTGCTGGCGACGGTGCCCGACGGCATCAGTTCGGTGGACGCCGCGACCATTCCGGCCGCGGCGCTGACGGTGCGGTTGGCCTTCGACTGGGCCCAGATCAAGCCGGGTGATCGCGTGCTGATCCACGCGGCCAGCGGCGGCGTGGGCCTGGCGGCGGTGCAGATGGCGCGCCAGCACGGTGCCACGGTGTTCGCCACCGCGAGCACCTACAAGCGGGCGACGCTGCGGGCGATGGGTGTCGAGTATGTCTACGACTCGCGGACAGTCGATTTCGCCGACCAGATCCTCGCCGACACCGACGGCGCCGGAGTGGATGTGGTGCTCAACAGCCTGACCAACGACGGCTTCATCGAGGCGACGGTGCGGGCGACCGCGCTGGGCGGACGGTTCGCCGAGATCGCCAAGCGCGATATCTGGACCGCCGCGCAGATGGCCGCGGTACGTCCGGACATCGACTACGAGATCGTCGCGCTGGACGTGACGATGATGAGCGATCCCGACCACATCCAGCGCCTGATGGTCGAGGTGTCCGACGGGTTGGCCGAGGGTGTGTGGACCCCGGTTCCCGCCGAGGTCTATCCGTTGACCGAGGCCAGGACCGCGTTCCGCCGGATGCAGCAGGCCCGTCACATCGGCAAGATCGTCATCCAGATGCCGAAACCGCTGCAGCCGCACGGTGATCGGAGCTACCTGGTGACCGGTGGTCTGGGCGCGCTGGGTCTGCACACCGCGGCGTATCTGGCCCAGCTGGGGGCCGGCGACATCGTGCTGACCAGTCGGCGCAGCCCCGATGCCGAGACCCAGCAGGCGATCGACACGATCACCGAGCGCTACCACTGCCGGGTGCATGTCTACTCGGCCGACATCGGCGACGAGGCCGAGGTGGCCGGGGTGCTGGAGCGCATCCGCCGGGAGCTGCCGCCGCTGGCCGGGGTGGCCCATCTGGCCGGTGTGCTCGACGATGCGCTGCTGCCGGATCAGAACCTGGACCGCTTCCGGGCGACGTTGGGCCCCAAGGCCTACGGCGCACATCACCTCCACCGGCTGACGGCGGGCGAGGATTTGGACTTCTTCATCCTCTACTCGTCGGCGTCGGCGGTGCTCGGCTCGCCGTCGCAGTCGAACTACGCCACCGCCAACGCGTTGCTCGACGGCCTCGTCGCGCAGCGCCGCGCGGCCGGATTGCCCGCCACTGCGGTCAACTTCGGCCCGTGGGGTCACGGCGGTATGGCCAGTTCGCAGGCGGCGGTGGCCAACCTGAGCGCGCAGGGCATGATGCCGCTGGAGCCGTCGGCCGCGCTGGCTGCCCTCGGCGAGGCGATCCGGCACGGTGTCGGGCAGTCCACGGTGCTCAAGGCGAACTGGCAGCGGACCGCGAAGATGCTCGGCGGTATCCGGCCGCCGCTGCTGGATCAGGTGCTGCCCAGCGGTGATACCGCCGCCGGCGGTGACAGCGAGCTGTTGCGGCAGTTGCAGGAGCTGCCGGTGGCGGCCCGGGCCGGGTTCATCACCGAGTTCCTGCAACGTGAGGTGCAGGGCTTCCTGCGGCTGGCCCAGCCGCCCGCGGCGACGAGCCGGTTCCTGGATCTGGGCACCGACTCGCTGATGGCGGTTGAGCTGCGCAACCGGTTGTTCGGGCAGTTCGGCGGGAAGTTCGACATCAGCCCGACGGCGGTGTTCGACTACCCGACCATCGGCGAACTCGGCGAGCACCTCGTCTCGCAGCTGCCCGACGCCGAGGCGCCGGCAGAGGCGGAGGCCAGCTGAGGTGTGGACGCAGCGGGGTTCGGCTCGGGTGGACCGAGCCGAACCGCGCTGCGTGTCGTGACCTACCTGGGTTCAGCCCGGAGACCGGTATCGCGTCCCGGCTGCACTGAGGTAGGAGACCCGGTCAGGCCCAGCGTGCGCGCTCGGCCTCGGGCGCCAACGCCGACCGCAACGGCACCTGCAGGCCGTCGTAGATCCCGGGCTTCTGTTCGACGAGCCAGTTCAACGCGCCGAGCAGCCGGTTGGCCGCGGTGGTGTTGCCACCGTCGGCGCGGGTGCCGCCGGGCACGTCGGCACGGGTGGTGATGGTCAGCTGCGGATCGCCGTCGACGATCACCCGGTGGTCGCCCACCCCCTCGTCGGGTTGCGGCCAGTCCGGCGCGCAGCTCGGATGAATGCGGGTGATGTGCTCGATGATGACCCGCTGCCGTCCGCCGGACCAGCCGATCACCCTGAGGAAGAAGGCGCCCTGGGTGCCCTTCTCGAACGGGCCCATGACGGTCTCGACGGTCTGCTCCAGCGGTAGCCGTTCGACTTCTTCGGTGATCTCGTCGATCTCGATGCCCAGGCCGCGGCCGATGAGCCGGACGTTGCCGCCCCAGACCATCGTCGGGATGCTCGGCAGCAGCATCATCGGCAGTGGATCCTCGGGGCCCATGGCACCCCCGAAACCGCAGGACACCTTGACCGCGAACGGCTGGTTGTAGGTGGAGTAGTCGAAGATCTCCTGGCAGGTGATGGTGTTGATGCGGGTGCACAGGCCGGCGGCCGTCACGGCCAGCGCGTCGTTGCCCCAGCCCGGGTCGACACCGCTGACCAGCAGCGTGGCCCCGCCCTCCTCGGCGGCACCGGTGAGTCGGTCCACCCATTCCGGCGGCGCCGAGGCCGGGTCGTAGAGCGAATACAGCGACGGTGTGACGACGTGCTTGCCGGCGCGTAGGCAGCGCTCGATATCGGCGATGGCCTCCTCGGGCCGGATATCGCCGGAGGCCATGTAGGCCACCGCATCGGCGTCGGCGATGGTGGCGTCGATATCGGTGTTCGCCCGCACCCCGGTGGGCTCGGGCAGGCCCGCGAAGTCGGCGGCGTCGCGGCCGGCCTTCGCGGCGCTGGAGGTGATGACGCCGACGAGTTGGAGCCCTGGGAAGGCGACCGTCGAGCGGATCGCCGTCGAGCCCATATTTCCTGTCCCCCACACCACCACACGCCTCATGCGCATCACCTTAGAGGTTTGTTGGACCTCTTCGTGGCGAGCATCACATATCGGGTGAATTCGCAGCTCAGAAGGTATAAACGGGCCGCTCGGCGAGCCCAATCAACCACCGGGTTGGTTCGCTGGCGAAAATTTGCTCGCCACCTCTTTGAGATGTGGTTACCCGGCGGTATAGTTTGAAGCAGTTACTGGTGGGTAACTTAGCGCAGTCCGCAGGCGAGTACCCAACCGCAGGTCCGATCTCACCGAGGAGAAACCGTGAGCCACTACAAGAGCAACGTCCGTGACCAGGTATTTACCTTGTTCGATGTGCTCGGCCTCGACAAGGCGCTCGGCGCGGGCTCGTTTGCCGAGCTCGACGCGGACACCGCCCGCGAGATGATCAACGAGATGGCACGTCTGGCCGAGGGCCCGATCGCCGAGTCGTTCGCCGACGGCGACCGCAACCCGCCGGTGTTCGACCCGGCCACCCACACGGTGAAGCTGCCCGAGTCCTTCAAGAAGTCGGTCAACGCCACCATCGAAGGCGGCTGGAACAAGGTCGCCCTCGACGAGGAGCTCGGCGGCATGCCCGCCCCCAAGGCCCTGCTGTGGGCTCTCAACGAGCACATCCTGGGCGCCAACCCGGCCGTCTGGATGTACAGCGGCGGCGCCGGCTTCGCGCAGATCTTCGCCCACAACGGCACCGAAGAGCAGAAGAAGTGGGCCGCCATCGCCTCGGAGAACAACTGGGGCGCCACCATGGTGCTGACCGAGCCCGACGCGGGCTCCGACGTCGGCGCCGGCCGCACCAAGGCCACCCAGCAGGAGGACGGCTCCTGGCACATCGACGGCGTGAAGCGCTTCATCACCTCCGCCGACGCCGACGATCTGTTCCCGAACATCGCGCATCTGGTGCTGGCCCGCCCCGAGGGCGCCGGCCCGGGCACCAAGGGTCTGTCGCTGTTCTTCGTGCCGAAGTTCCTCTTCGACTTCGAGACCGGCGAGCTGGGCGAGCGTAACGGCGTGTTCGTCACCAACGTCGAGCACAAGATGGGCCTGAAGGTCTCGGCCACCTGTGAGCTGAGCTTCGGCCAGCACGGCGTCCCGGCCAAGGGCTGGCTCGTCGGCGAGGTGCACAACGGCATCGCGCAGATGTTCGATGTCATCGAGCAGGCCCGGATGATGGTGGGCACCAAGGCCATCGCCACCCTGTCGACGGGATACCTGAACGCGCTCGAGTACGCCAAGGAGCGTGTGCAGGGTGCCGATCTGACCCAGATGACCGACAAGACCGCGCCGCGCGTGACGATCACCCACCACCCGGATGTGCGTCGTTCGCTGATGACCCAGAAGGCCTACGCCGAGGGCATGCGCGCGCTGTACATGTACACCGCCACCTTCCAGGACGACGAGGTCGCCAAGGCCCTGCACAATGTGGACGCCGACCTGGCCGTGCGGGTCAACGACCTGCTGCTGCCGGTGGTCAAGGGCTTCGGCTCGGAGACCGCTTACCGGTACCTGACCGAGTCGCTGCAGACCCTGGGCGGATCGGGCTTCCTGCAGGACTACCCGATCGAGCAGTACATCCGCGACGCGAAGATCGACTCGCTGTACGAGGGCACCACCGCCATCCAGGCGCAGGACTTCTTCTTCCGCAAGATCGTGCGCGACAAGGGACAGGCGCTGGCCTACGTCTCCGGTCAGATCGACACCTTCGTCAAGAACGAGACCGGCAACGGCCGCCTCAAGGCCGAGCGGGCCCTGCTGGCGACCGCGCTGGAGGACGTGCAGGGCATGGCCGCCACGCTGACCGGCTACCTGATGGCCTCGCAGGAGGATCAGGCCGCCATCTACAAGGTGGGCCTGGGCTCGGTGCGCTTCCTGATGAGCGTCGGTGACCTGATCATCGGCTGGCTGCTGCAGCGTGAGGCCGTCGTCGCGATCGAGAAGCTCGACGAGGGCGCCACCGGTGCGGACAAGGCGTTCTACGAGGGCAAGATCGCGGCCGCGTCCTTCTTCGCGAAGAACTTCCTGCCGCTGCTGACCAGCACCCGCACGGTGCTCGACGCACTCGACAACGAAGTGATGGAGCTCGACGAAGCCTCGTTCTGAGTTCTCAAGACCAAGAGCCCCCGGCGGATTCGCCGGGGGCTCTTGTGTTGTCGGGGTGGTCACGCCGGCCGCGAGCGTGCAACCAGATCGTCCGGTGGGCGTTTCGCGCGATCTGTGTGCACGCTCGCGTTCCAGGCCGTTCTGCTGACAGCAGCGTGGGCTGCGAAAAGGGCTTCGCAGCAGGCAGAGTCACGGCCATGACTGAGAAACCACCCCTGTTCGGCCGACAACTACGCGAGGACCTGTACCGCAAGCGGGTGCTGGTACTCGACGGCGGCCTCGACGATGACAACGGCGCGGTGCTCGTCGCGCAACTGCTCACCCTGGCCGCCGACTCCGACGAGGACATCGCACTGTGGATCCACTCCCCCGGCGGGTCGGTGCCCGCGATGCTGGCCATCCGCGACGTGATGCGCCTGATCCCGGCCGACGTGGCCACCCTCGCTCTCGGATTGGCCTGCAGCGCCGGGCAATTCCTGCTCTCGGCCGGCACGCCGGGTAAGCGCTTCGCGCTGCCGCACGCCCGCATCCTGATGCACCAGGGATCGGCCGGCATCGCCGGGTCCGCGGTCGAGGTCGAGGTGCAGGCCGACGATCTGCGGCACACCCGCGACACCGTGCTGGGGCTGATCGCCGCCGACACCGGCCAGCCGATCGACCGGATCTTCACCGACTCGCTGCACGACCGGTGGTTCACCGCCGCGCAGGCCCGCGAGTACGGTTTCGTCGACCACATCGTCGGCGACTTCGGTCAGATCGCGCCGAACCGTAAGCAGCGCTTGGGGATCGGGGCATAGCAGATGAGCACCTACACCATCCCCAACGTCGTCGCCCGCACCACCTCCGGCGAGCGCATCATGGACGTCTACAGCCATCTGCTCACCGAACGCATCGTCTATCTGGGTACCGCGATCGACTCCGGCGTCGCCAACGCGCTGATCGCGCAGTTGCTGCATCTGGAGGCCGATAACCCCGAGCAGGAGATCGCGCTCTACATCAATTCCGAGGGCGGCGACCTGTCGGCGATGCTCGCCGTCTACGACACCATGCGCTTCATCAAGGCCCCGGTGGCGACGACGTGCATCGGCCAGGCCGTGGCGACCGGCGCGGTGCTGCTGGCCGCCGGCGCCCCGGGACGGCGGTCGGTGCTGCCGCACTCCCGGGTGGTGCTGCATCAGCCGGCCGCGCAGGGCCGGGGCACCATCCCCGACCTGATCCTGCAGGCCGATGAGGTGGTGCGCACCCGCAACCAGCTGGAGGTGATCCTGGCCCGGCACACCGGCCGCAGCACCGACCAGCTACGCCACGACACCGACCGGGATCGGGTGTTCGACGCCGACGAGGCAGTGGCTTACGGATTGGCCGATCGGGTGCTCCAGGAGCGGGCCTAAGCCGCCATCCGGACGGTCCCATCCGAGGGGCGGCCGGCGGCGCGGGTCAGATCGGCCGAGATACCGCCGAGCAGCCGACCCAACTCGACACCGAGCGCCCCGCACACCGCGGCGATCATCTCGCTGGACGGCTCCTTGCGGCCGCGTTCGATCTCCGACAGGTACTGCGGGGACACCCCGGCGCGGGCGGCGACATCGACCAGTCGGTCGCCCTTGGCGCGGCGGGTGTCACGCAGCCGGCGGCCCAACGCCTCGCGCCACAGCGGCTCCGGATTGCGGTTCGGCTTCGTGCGGTCCGGCTCGAACGGGATGACCTGGCCCATGACAGCATCCTTGCCGTCCCGGCACCGCCGTGCGGAGGTGTTCACCACCAGCTGAAGACATGAGGGCGGGTTCGGGAGGACATTCGGTTTCTCAACCTGAGGGCGTCCACTCATACCTTGCGGTATCTCGCGCGGCCGGTGTTTCACCTCGTGCCCGGCTCTTTCGGATCAGTCACTCCCGAACCCGTCGTGCAGACGACTGTACGCCTGTGTCCAAGATCACACCAGGGCAGATTTCAGGCAGTGTCCAGCGTGCGCAGCAAGGCCCGAGTACGTGCCCTGACCTCGGGTGATCGGTCGAAGACGACACCGACATACTCGTCGACGCCGGCGGCGGACAACTCGTTGATCCGGGCCGTCACGGTGGCCTCGTCACCGATCAGCGCCGCGTCGGCGGGGCCGGCACAGCCCTCCCGATCGAGCATTGCGCGGTAGGACGGTAGCTGCCCGTACATGGCGAACTGTTCGGCGGCCTGCGCCCGGGTTGCGTCGACGTCATCGGTGACGGCGACCGGCAGGGCGGCCACCACCCGGACCGCTCGACCGTCGGCCGCCGCGCGCAGACCGGGACCGACGTGTTCGGAGAGCGTCTTGGGCCCGGTCATCCAGGTGACCGTGCCCGCGGTCCGGCGGCCGGCGATCTTCAACAGCTGCGGGCCGAGCGCGGCGATGTACACCGGCGGGGCGGGAGCGCCGGGCACCTGCACCGCGCCCCGGGTGGTGTAGATCTCGCCGGCGGCATTCGCCGGCTCACCGGCCAGCAGCGGCAGCAGCCCGTCGAGGTATTCGTTGAGCCTGCGCACCGGCCGGTCCCACGGGATGCCCCACATGCCCTCGGTGACCGCCGCGTGTGTCATGCCCAGCCCGAGGATCAACCGCCCGCCCGAGATCAGGCTCAGCGTCAGCGCCCGTTGTGCCAACTGCATGGGGTGCTGATTCTGGATCGGCACGACACCGGTGCCGACCTCGATGGTGTCGACCTCGCGCAGCGCCACCGCGAGCACGGTCAACAGATCGGGTTCGTAGGGCATCTGCGTCATCCAGATCCGCCGGAACCCCTCGTCGCGCAGCTGGGCGAACTCCGACACGACGCCGTCGATCAGGGACGTGCCGCTCGATCCGGACAACGACCCGAGGATGCTGATCTCCATGACGCCAATCATGCCGGGTCGCGCGGCGACCGAGCCGGGGACGCGGTTGGGAAACTTCGGCCCGAACTGGTTCTCCTCGGTGATGGGCACCGGCATCCTGGTCGTCGCCGGCGCCACCCTGCCGGTGCACGTGCCCGGTCTGCGGGTGTTCACCGAGATCGTCTGGGTGGTCGCCGCGGCACTGCTGGTCGCGCTGATCATTACCGTCAGCGTGCAGTGGTTCCGTCATCCGACGGTGGCCCGCGGTCATGTGCGCAACCCGCAGATGGCGCATTTCTACGGCGCCGCCCCGATGGCGCTGCTGACCGTCGGCACCGCCACGATGCTGGTCGGCAAGGATCTGCTGGGCGAGCGGCTGGCCGTCGACATCAACTGGGTGCTGTGGTCGGCGGGCACGATCGGCGGCCTCTACACCGCCGTGTCGATCCCGTACCTGATGTTCACCCAGCTCAACGTCGGACCCGACGCCGCATTCGGCGGCTGGCTGATGCCGGTGGTGCCGCCGATGGTGTCCGCCGCCGCGGGCGCGATGCTGATCCCGCACATAGCAGCCGGCACCGGCCGGACGACGATGTTCTACGGGTGTCTGGCGATGTTCGGGCTGTCGCTGATCGCCGCGCTGATCATCATCACGATGATCTGGAGCCGGCTGGCGCTGTACGGGACATCGGGCACCGCGCGGGTGCCGACGCTGTGGATCGTGCTCGGCCCACTCGGACAGTCGGTGACGGTGGCCGGGCTGCTGGCCACCCATGCCCAGCTGGCCGTCACGCCGGAGTTGGCCACCGGGGTCGGGATCTTCTCGGTCCTGTTCGGGGTGCCGGTATGGGGTTTCTGCGTGCTGTGGATCGCACTGGCCACCGCGCTGACGGTCCGCACATTGCGCCGCGGGATGCCGTTCGCGCTGACGTGGTGGAGCCTGACGTTCCCGGTGGGCACCTTCGTCACCGGCACCACCCAGCTCGCGATCCACACCGGGCTGCCCGCCTTCGAGATCGCGGCGGTGGCGGCCTATGCGGGGCTGCTGTGCACCTGGGCGTTGGTGGCGGCGCGGACCGCGCGGGGAAGTGTCGCCGGAAGTCTCTTCGCGCCGGCCGGGTCGGCACCGATCACCGCGTCCAAGGACCCGGGCCGGTAGGGCGGGCGGCGCGCCAGCCGGCCGGAGAAACAAAGAGCTCCGTGTTGCCGTCGGGTCGGGGGGTCAGACGGCAACACGGAGCTATCCCATGTATCGACGGTGCTTGCGCGGGCGTTACAGCGATCCGAAAACTTTTTCCGAGAACTTTCCGCCCTCGGTGCGCGCCGCACCGAGCTCGCCGAAAAGGCGAGGTCAGGCCTCCAGGATGGCCGTGACGCCCTGACCGCCTGCGGCGCACACCGAGATGAGACCGCGCACCGGCTGACCGGTCTCCTTCTTTTTCTCGGCCAGTTGCTTGGCCAGCTGCGCGACGATGCGCCCACCGGTCGCGGCGAACGGGTGCCCGGCCGCCAGCGAGGAGCCGTTGACGTTGAGCTTGGACCGGTCGATGCTGCCCAACGCCTTGTCCAGACCCAGCCGGTTCTTGCAGTAGTCGTCGGACTCCCAGGCCTTCAGCGTGGCGAGCACCACCGAGGCGAACGCCTCGTGGATCTCGTAGAAGTCGAAGTCCTGCAGGGTCAGGCCGTTGCGCGCGAGCAGCCGCGGCACCGCGTAGGTCGGGGCCATCAGCAGACCGTCCGAGCCGTTGACATAGTCCACCGCGGCGGTCTCACCGTCGACGAAGTAGGCCAGCACCGGGATGTCGCGTGCGGCGGCCCACTCCTCGGAGGCCAGCAGCGCGACCGACGCGCCGTCGGTCAGCGGGGTCGAGTTGCCGGCGGTCATGGTGGCGTCGCCGTTGCGGACGCCGAACACCGGCTTGAGCTTGGCCAGCTTCTCGGCCGAGGAATCCGGGCGCAGGTTGTTGTCCCGGTAGACGCCGAGGAACGGGGTGACCAGGTCGTCGAAGAAGCCGCGGTCGTAGGCGGCGGCCATGTTGCGGTGGCTGGCGGCGGCCAGCTCGTCCTGGTCGACCCGCTTGATGCCCATCTGCTTGGCGGTGATGGCGGCGTGCTCGCCCATCGAGAGCCCGGTCCGGGGCTCACCGTTGGTGGGAATCTCCACACCGAGGGCCGCGGGCAGCTTGCCGACGAGCTTGAGCCGGTCGGCGGCGGACTTGGCCCGGCGCAGGCTCAGCAGCACCCCGCGCAGGTCGTCGCCGAAGGCGATGGGTGCATCGGAGGTGGTGTCGACGCCGCCGGCCGCGGCCACCTCGTACCGGCCGAGGGCGATGCCGTCAGCCGCGGCGATGGCCGCCTGCAGGCCGGTGCCGCAGGCCTGCTGTAGGTCGAAGGCCGGGGTGTAGGGCGACAGCGCGCTGCCCAGCACGCTCTCGCGCATCAGGTTGAAGTCGCGGCTGTGCTTGAGCACCGCGCCACCGATGACGGCGTCGAGCTTCTCCCCCTTGAGGTTGAAGCGGTCGGCGAGGCCGTCGAGCACGGCGGTGAACATGTCCTGATTCGACGCGTTGGCGTACGCGCCGTCGGACCGGACGAAGGGGATACGGTTTCCGCCGAGCACGGCGACGCGGCGAGAATTCGTGTTAGCCATATCCCAATATTACCCGCCGTTCTTACTCTGGAGTAAGTTAGTACCCATGGCTTCCGACCTGTTCTCCCAAGTGGTCAATTCCGGGCCCGGATCGTTCCTGGCCAAACAACTCGGCGTCCCGCAGCCCGAAGAGCTGCGCCGCTACCGCGCCGGGCAGCCGCCGCTGGACGGTTCGCTGCTCATCGGCGGTGACGGACGTGTCGTCGAACCCCTGCGCGCCGCCCTGGCCGACGATTACGACGTCGTCTCGGCCAACCTCGGCGGTCGCTGGGCCGACTCGTTCGGCGGGCTGGTGTTCGACGCCACCGGCATCACCGAACCATCCGGCCTCAAGGCGCTCTACGAATTCTTCACCCCGGTGCTGCGCAATCTGGGCGCCTCGGGCCGGGTGGTGGTCATCGGCACCGCACCGACCGAGACCGACAGTGCCCATGAGCAGATCGTGCAGCGCGCGCTGGAGGGCTTCACCCGCTCGCTGGGCAAGGAACTGCGCCGCGGCGCGACCGTGTCGCTGGTGTATCTGGCCGCCGACGCCGCCCCGGACGCCAGCGGTCTGGAATCCACCCTGCGCTTCATCCTGTCCGGCAAGTCCGCCTACGTGGACGGCCAGGTGTTCCGGGTGGGCGCCGCCGAGTCGACCGCTCCTGCCGACTGGGACAAGCCGCTGGCCGGCAAGGTCGCCGTGGTGACCGGTGCCGCCCGCGGTATCGGCGCGACCATCGCCGAGGTGTTCGCGCGCGACGGGGCCGCCGTGGTGGCCGTCGACGTGCCTGCCGCCGAGGATGCGCTGAAACAGACCGCCGAGAAGGTCGGCGGCACGGCGCTGGCGCTGGACGTGACCTCCGAAGGCGCAGTCGATGCCATCGTGGCCCATCTCAAGGAGCACCACGGCGGCAAGGTCGACGTGCTGGTGAACAATGCCGGCATCACCCGCGACAAGCTGTTGGCCAACATGGACGAGTCGCGCTGGGACTCGGTGATCGCGGTCAATCTCGTTGCGCCGCTGACCCTCACCGAAGGCCTCGTATCGGCCGGCGCGCTGGGCGAGGGCGGCCGGGTGATCGGGCTGTCCTCGATGGCCGGTATCGCAGGCAACCGCGGCCAGACCAACTACGCCGCCACCAAGGCGGGCATGATCGGCATCGTCGACGCCCTGTCGCCCAGCCTGGCCGACAAGGGCATCACCATCAACGCGGTGGCGCCCGGTTTCATCGAGACCAAGATGACCGAGGCCATCCCGCTGGCGACCCGCGAGGTCGGTCGCCGGCTCAACTCGCTGTTCCAGGGCGGGCAGCCCGTCGACGTCGCCGAGGCCATCGCCTACTTCGCCAGCCCGGCGTCGAATGCGGTGACCGGCAACACGATCCGGGTCTGCGGCCAGGCCCTGCTGGGGGCGTGATGAGCGTTCGCGCGAAGAACCGGAGGTCCTGAGCATGTCCCAGCCCAGTGGTCTGCTGAACATGGCCCGTGCGGTCGCCGGGGCGCTGCCGTTCGTCCCGCGCGCCGGCGGCCTGCCCGATCGCACCGTGCACGTGCCCGAATTGCGCATCGATCCGGCCAACGTCGCCGCCTACGCCGGGGTGACCGGTCTGCGCTTCGGTGACACGCTGCCGCTGACGTACCCGTTCGCGCTCACCTTCCCGAGCGTGATGTCGCTGGCGACCGGTTTCGACTTCCCGTTCGCGGCAATGGGTTCGGTACACACCGAGAACCACATCACCCAGCACCGCCCGATCTCGGTCAGCGACACACTCGACGTCCGGGTGCACGCGGAGAACCTGCGTGAGCACCGCAAGGGCCTGCTGGTCGACATCATCACCGAGATCAAGGTGGGCTACGACCTGGCCTGGCGGCAGACCACGACGTTCCTGCACCAGCAGCGCACCAGCCTGTCCGACGAGCCGCGGCCGGAGCCGCCCAAGGCGCCGAAGCTGCCGCCGCCCAACGCGGTGCTGAGCATCTCGGCCGGGCAGATCCGGTCCTACGCCTCGATCGGTGGTGACCACAACCCGATCCACACCAGCACGGTGGGCGCCAAGCTGTTCGGCTTCCCGACCGCCATCGCACACGGGATGTTCAGTGCGGCAGCGGTGCTGGCCAACATCGAGGGCCAGCTGCCCGATGCCGTCGAGTACTCGGTGCGCTTCGGCAAGCCGGTACTGCTGCCGGCCCGCGCCGGGTTGTACGTCGAGCGCGACGACGCCGGCTGGGAACTGACGCTGCGGCACCTGTCGAAGGGTTATCCGCACCTGTCGGCGACGGTGTCCGCGCTCTAAACTGCAGGGGTGTCCGGCACCCGTGTACCTCCCGTCGGCCTCATCCGCGCCGTCGACCGGGTCCGCGACGGCCTCGGCCGGTTGCGCCGCCGCAGTGCACCGCCGCCGGCGGTGCTGCTGGAGTTGATCATGGGCGCCTGGGTGTCGCAGGGCATCACGGTGGCGGCCGAGTTGAAGATCGCCGACGCCCTCGCGGCCGGCCCGCTGAGCGCCGAGGACCTGGCGCGGCGGGTGGGCGCCGATCCGGACGCCCTGGCCCGGCTGATGAGGGCACTTATCAGCGTCGGGGTGTTCACGGTGCGCCGCGGGCGGTTTGCGCTCAATCCGCTGGCCGACGCGCTGCGCACCGACGCGGCGGTGTCGGTCGCCGGGATGGCCCGCTTCGTCGGGTCACCCGAACACCGCGAGCACTGGAGCCATTTCGCCGACGCGGTCCGCACGGGGCGGCCGGTGATCCCCGAACTGCGGGGCATGCCGCCGTTCGAATACATGGGCAGCAACCCGGAGTTGGGCGCGATCTTCAACGACGCGATGACCAGCATGTCCGAGCTCGCGCTCGGCCCGGTCGTGGCCGCCTACGATTTCACCCCGTTCAGGACCGTCATCGACGTCGGCGGCGGCCACGGTCGGCTACTGGCCGCGATACTGGCGGCCAGCCCTGCCTCGCGCGGAGTGCTCTACGACCTGCCCGACGTGGTGGCCGGCGCGCCGGAGTTGTTGCGGCGCTTCGGCGTCGACGAGCGGGTCCAGGTCACCCCGGGATCCTTCTTCGACACCGTCCCCGCCGGCGGCGACGCCTACGTGCTGAAGAACATCATCCACGACTGGTCCGACGACGAGTCATTGGACATCCTGCGTCGCGTCCGCGACGCCGCCCGTCCGGGTGCCACCCTGCTGCTCGTGGAGGCGGTGATCCCGGACCACCGGCGCGAATGTGTGGGCAAGTGGATCGACATGGAGATGCTGGTGTCCGCCGGTGGCCGGGAGCGCACCGAACGGGATTTCCGCTCGCTGTACCAACGGTCGGGATTCCGGTTGACCAGGGTGGTGCCGACCGCCGCTCCGTTGAGCCTCATCGAGGGCACCGCGGTCTGAGTCGTTCCGGGCCCCGGGTCCGAAGATGATGGCGGGACCATCGTGTCCGGGTTCGGCGTCAGCCGGCGGCGGGCCTGCCCTTCAGGCCGCGCCAGAACAGGTTGATCATCAGCTCGGTCGCCTCGGACACATCGGCGTCCCCGGAGCTGACCCGGTCGGCGATGGCCTCACCGGCGCCCACCAGGGCCACCGCCATCATGTTGAAGTCGGCGCCGGGCTCGGGGTTTCGGGTCCCCGACTGCAGCAGCCGGCCGACCAGATCGATGATGCGCTCGCGACCCTCACGCACCGTGTGCGCGAAGGCCTGCGAACTGGTGGCCTGGCTGTACAACACGATCCAGGACGCCCGGTTGGCGTCGATGTACCCGAGGAATGCGCCAACGGCGTTGCTCAGCATGTCCTTTGGGCTCAGTGTGAAGTCGATCTTGCCGCGCACCTCGTCGACGAACCGGTTCAGCTCGCGGTCCAGGCAGGCGCCGAACAGATCCTCCTTGGAGCCGTAGTACAGATACAGCATCGGTTTGGAGATCTGCGCCTCGGCGGCGATCGCGTCCATCGACGTCTCGTGATAGCCGTTGATGGAGAACATCTGCACGGCGGCGTCGAGCATCTGCTGCTCGCGCACCGCGCGCGGCAACCGCTTCGTTCCTCCGGCCATCGGAACAGATTACGGCCGGTCGGGCTCAGCAGTTGGGATTGGGGCCCTTGGACGCCGCGACCCGCCGCAACGAGTCGTCGACCTTGCCCTGCGGCAGTTCGCCCGAGGCGACGGCCTGCTCCAGGCGGTCCAGCACGGCGGGCACCTCGGCGGTGGTGATCCACAGGGCGACGTCGGCGCCGGCCTGTAGCGATTTGAGCACCGCCTCGGCCACCCCGTACTGCTGGTTGACGGCGGCCATGCTGGACAGATCATCGGTGAAGATCACGCCGCCGAAACCGATCTCGCCGCGCAGCAGGTTGTAGGCCGCGGGGCTCAGGCTGGCCTGCTCGCCACCGGTGAGGCCGGGAACCTGCATGTGCCCGACCATCACGGCCGTGTGCGGTTGATTGGCCAGCGACCGGTAGGGCACCAGATCGCTGGTCTGCAGTTCGGCCAGCGGCGGGGTGGACACCGAACCGGTGTGCGAGTCGCCGGCGGCCCGGCCGTGACCGGGGAAGTGCTTGAGCACCGGCAGCACCCCGGCGTCGCGCAGGCCGCGCGCGTAGGCGCCGGCGTACTGGGTGACCGTCTCCGGGTCGTCACCGAAGGACCGGTCCCCGATCGCGGCGCTCTGCTGGGTCAGATCGACGACGGGGGCGAAGTCGACCGTGATGCCCAGGCCGCGCATGGCCCGGCCGCGCTCCAGCGCGATGCCGTACACCTCGTCGGGGGTCTTGGTCTCGGCCAGCACCCGGGCTGAGGGCTGGCTACCGATCACCCCGGCCAGCCGTGACACCCGTCCGCCCTCCTCGTCGACGCTGACGCCGAGCGGTAGGGCGGTGGCCGATGCCGCGATCTGGGCCAGCGGCGCACCGAGCATGGACATGTCCGTCCAGCTGCCGATCATGATGCCGCCGACCTTGTGATCGGTGACCGCGGCCTGTGCGTCGGCGGCGTTGTTGACGCCGACCATGAGCAGCTGGGCCAGCTTGTCGCGGGTGGACAGCGAGGCGATGTCGCCGCAGACCGCGGGCCCGGGGGCCGCCGGCAGCGGCCGGTCGAGTGAGGCATTGGACGGGGTGGCCGCGCTGGTCTGCGGTGCCGGGGACGCGGCCGTGTCGACCTCAGTGGCCGGTGAACAGGCCATCAACAGTCCGGACAGGGCGGTCAGGGCACCGAGGGTGCGTGACATCGACATGGGTCCCCACCCTAACCGGGCGGACCAGAGCCGGGGCCCGGCCGCTGAGTTTCAGTCCGGCAGACCGGCCCGCAAGACTCACCAGGTCTGCAGGTCGGCGGGAATCCCGTGGGCCTGCAGCCAGCTGCGCTCACCGACGGCCATGATCTGCTCGACGGCGCCGCACACCGCGTCGACCAGGTCGGCCCCGGCATCCACCCCCAGGGCCCTGCGCAGCGCGGGGAACGAGAACGGCTGCACCGAGATGGTGTACTGGTAACCGTCAAGGTGAGCGCGGTCATATCCGGAGAACCGCAGAATCCCGTCCGCGCCGTGACTGACCCACACGGTGCAGGTCGGCGACCGCCAGAACACCCGCTCCGGTGAAGTCATGCCCACATTCTCACGTGCTAGGTTGGCCGCATGGATCGGTTCGTCGTGCCCGCTGCCGCCAGCATCGTGGTCGGCCTGTTGCTCGGCGCAGCGGCCATCTTCGGCGTGACCCTGATGGTCCAGCAGGACACCAAGCCCCCCGTGCAGTCCGGAGATCCGGCGTCGTCGGTGCTCAACCGCGTTGAATACGGCGACCGGGCCTAGCCCGGGCGCGCCGCACGCCGTTTCAGGTCTCTCCCGGCGTTGGCTGTGGCTGGTCGGCAGCGCCTTCCTCGCGCTGACCTTCCTGCAGTCCCCCGGCCGGATCTCCCCGGACACCAAGCTCGATCTCACCGCCAACCCGCTGCGGTTCCTGTCCCGCGCCGGTGATCTGTGGAACAGCGAGCTGCCGTTCGGGCAGGCGCAGAACCAGGCCTACGGCTACCTGTTCCCGCACGGCACCTTCTTCCTGACCGGAGACCTCCTCGGCCTGCCCGGCTGGGTCACCCAGCGGCTGTGGTGGGCGCTGCTGCTGACGGTCGGATTCTGGGGATTTCTGCGAGTCGCCGAGGCTTTGAACGACGGGAAGGGCATCGGCACCACCGCGTCCCGCGTCATCGCGGCCTGCGCATTCGCGTTGTCCCCGCGGGTGCTGACCACCCTCGGCGCGATCTCCTCGGAGACGTTGCCGATGATGCTGGCCCCCTGGGTACTGCTGCCGGTCATCCTCGTGCTGCGCGGCGACCCGCGGATCCGGCTGCTGGCGGCGCGCTCCGCGGCCGCCGTCGCGCTGATGGGCGCGGTCAACGCGGTCGCCACCCTGACCGGCTGTCTGGCCGCGATCATCTGGTGGGCCGCCCACAAACCCAACCGGCAGTGGTGGAAATTCACCGGCTGGTGGTTGGGCTGCACCGTACTGGCGGTCACCTGGTGGGCCGTCGCGTTGGTGCTGTTGGGCCGGATCAGTCCGCCCTTCCTGGATTACATCGAATCCTCAGGCGTGACGACGCGTTGGTTGTCACTGACCGAGATGCTGCGTGGCACCGACAGCTGGACACCGTATGTGGCGCCGACGGCGACGGCGGGTTCGCCGCTGGTGACCGGATCGGTCGCGGTGCTGGCCACCACCCTGGTGGCCGCGGCCGGGCTGGCCGGTCTGGCGATGCGCAGCATGCCCGCGCGCGGCCGACTGATCGCCATTCTGTTCGTCGGTATCACGGCGCTGGCGGTCGGCTACTCCGGAGGGCTGGGGTCGCCGATCGCGACGCAGGTCCAGCTGTTCCTGGACGCCGACGGGACCCCGCTGCGCAACGTGCACAAGCTCGAGCCGTTGCTGCGTCTGCCGATCGCACTCGGCCTGGCCCACCTGCTGGGCCGGATACCGTTGCCCGGCAGTGCGTCCCGGCGTACCTGGGTCGGTGCATTCGCCTATCCCGAACGCGATCGCCGGGTCGCCGTCGGCATCGTCGTGCTGACCGCGCTGGCCGCCGCGACCTCGCTGGCCTGGACCGGCCGGCTGACCCCGCCGGGCAGTTTCGAGGCCATCCCGGCGCACTGGCACGACACCGCCGCCTGGCTCGACGAACACAACACCGACGGCGGCCGGGTACTGGTGGCACCGGGTGCCCCGTTCGCCACCCAGGTGTGGGGGAACAGCCACGACGAACCGCTGCAGGTGCTGGGCAGCAGCCCGTGGGGAGTGCGCGATTCGATCCCGCTGACCCCACCGGAGACCATCCGCGCACTGGACTCGGTACAACGCCTGTTCGCCGCGGGCCGGCCGTCCGCCGGGCTCGCCGACACCCTTGCCCAGCAAGGCATCTCCTATGTCGTGGTGCGCAATGACCTCGACCCCGACACCTCGCGTTCCGCGCGACCGCTGCTGGTGCACCGGGTGATGGACAACTCCCCCGGGTTGACCAGGGTCGCCGAGTTCGGTGACCCGGTCGGGCCCGGCACATTGGACGGTTTCGTCACCGACAGCGGACTGCGCCCGCGCTACCCGGCGGTGCAGATCTACCGGGTCGACGACGCCCGACCCGGCCCGTATCTGGCCGACGCCGACGCACTGGCCCGTGTCGACGGCGGCCCGGAAGCGTTGCTGCGCATCGCCGAACGGCGCCGGCTGGCCGGCCTGCAACCGTTGGGTCCGATGCTGCTGACCGCCGATGCGCAGCGCGCCGGTCTGCCCACGCCACTGGTCACCGTCACCGACACCCCGGTGGCGCGCGAGACCGACTACGGCCGGGTGGACCACCACTCCTCGGCGATGCGCTCACCCGACGACCTGCGGCACACCTTCAACCGGGTGATGGACTATCCCGCCGGCACCGACCCGCTCTATGCCCGCTGGGACGGCGGGCGCCTGCGCGTATCCAGCTCGGCCGCGGATTCGACTGCACTGCCCGATGTCTCACCATCGGCGGGGCCGGCCGCCGCGATCGACTCCGACCCGTCGACCAGCTGGGTATCCAGCTCCCTGCAGACCGCCGTGGGTCAGTGGATGCAGATCGACTTCGACAACCCGGTCACCAATGCCGCGGTCACCATCACCCCGAGTGCCACCGCCGTCGGCGCGCAGGTGCGCCGCATCGAGGTGTCGACCGTCAACGGCACGACCACACTTCGCTTCGACGAGCCCGGCAAGCCCCTCGCCGCGGCGTTGCCGTTCGGCGAGACACCGTGGTTGCGCATCACCGCCGTCGGCACCGATGACGGCTCCCCCGGTGTGCAGTTCGGCATCACCGATCTGACCGTCACCCAGTACGACGCCTCCGGTTTCGCCCACCAGATCCCGCTGCGCCGCACACTCGACGTACCCGGCCCACCGGCGGGATCGCAGGTGGCGCAGTGGGATCTGGGGTCGGATCTGCTGGGCCGGCCGGGTTGCGCGGACGGCCCCGACGCCGTGCGCTGCGCCGCCACCATGGGCCTCTCGCCGGAGGAACCGGTGAACATGAGCCGCACGCTGACCGTGCCCACCGAGACGACCGCGACGCCGACGGTGTGGGTGCGGGCCCGGCAGGGTCCTCGGCTGGCCGATCTGATCCACGATCCCGCAACCGTGCGCGCCGCGGGCGAATCCGACCTCATCGACGTGCAGGGGTCGGCCTATGCGGCCACCGACGGTGACCCGCGCACCGCCTGGACCGCGCCGCAGAACACTGTCGCGCCGAAGAAGCCGGCCACCCTGACCGTGCGCCTGCCCGAGCCCACCGAGGTCGCGGCGCTGACGCTGACCCCCAGCCGAGCCGAGGTGCCGGCGCACCCCACCCTGGTCGCGGTCGACCTGGGCGCCGGCCCGCAGGTGCGCAGGCTGTCCGGGGACGGTCCGCAGACCGTGGACCTCAAGCCCACGCTGACCGACACCGTCACACTGTCACTCCTGGATTGGCGTGACGTGATCGACCGCACCGCACTGGGATTCGACCAACTCAAACCACCCGGCCTGGCCGAGGTGACGGTGCTGGACGCCGCCGGCGCACCGGTCGCCGCGGCCGATCCGGCCGACCGGGACCGGCCGGTGGAGGTGGCCTGCGGGCGCGGGCCGATCATCGGCGTGGCCGGACAGTTCGTGCAGACCTCGATCAGCACCACCGCCGGGGCGCTGCTCGACGGCGACCCGGTCGCGGCGAAACCCTGTCAGGCCGAGCCGATCTCACTGCCGGCCGGTCAGCAGGAGGTGCTGGTCAGCCCGGGTGAGGCGTTCGTGGTCGACGGTATCGCGCTGAACACGGCGCGCGCGGAGGAACTGCGCCCGGCCGCCACGACGCCGGCCGATACCGGGCGGTGGGACGCCGCGCACCGGGAGATCACCGTCGCCGGCAGCGACCGGGACCGCGTGGTCGTTGTCCCGGAGAGCGTGAGCCCGGGGTGGGTGGCGCACCTGGCCGACGGCACCGCCCTACGACCGGTCACGGTGAACGGCTGGCAACAGGGCTGGGTGGTGCCGGCCGGCGCCGACGGCACGCTCACGCTGAGCTTCCCGTCCAACACGCCGTATCGGATCGGTTTGTTCGGCGGGCTGGCGCTGCTGCCGGTGCTCGCCCTGCTCGCGCTGCTGCCGATCCGTCGGCCCGGGTCCGGGCAGCCGGTGCCGACGTGGTCACCGCGCCCCCTGCTGGTCGGTGCCGCGGCCGTGGTTGCCGGTGGGCTGATCAGTGGGGTGACCGGGGCGTTGGTGGTGGCCGCCGCGATCGGGCTGCGTCATCTTTTGGGGCGCAACGCGCACCGCGCCGAGGCCGCGACCGTCGGTATCACCGCCGGCGGGCTGGTCATCGCCGGCGCCGCGCTGTCACGCAATCCATGGCGTTCGGTGGACGGTTACATCGGCCACTCGGCAGCCGTGCAGCTGCTGGCCCTGGTATCGGTGGCGATGCTGGCGGCATCGACCGTGCTCACGCGTCGAGGACGAGACGCCCACTGACGGAACGGGATACACAGGTCAGCATCGAGTTCTCCCGCTCGGCGTCGGTGAGCCGGGCATCCCGGTGCTCAGGTGTCCCCGACAGCACCCCGATTCGGCAGGTGCCGCAGAAGCCCTGTCGGCAGGAGTAAGCGATATCGGGCCGCACCCGCACCAGGGCGTCGAGCACCGTCTCGTCGGCGGCCACTTCCACCACCTGGCCGGTGCGGGCGAGTTCGATCTCGAACGCGGTGCCGTCGGTGACCGGCGGTGCGCTGAAGCGCTCCAGATGCAGTGCCGTGGCCGGGAATCGGCCGAAGTTGCTGCGCACCGTCTCGATCATCGGCGGCGGGCCGCACACGTAGACCGCGCCGCCGGGAGCGGCCCGGCCGAGCAGATCCTGCGGTGTCGGCAGCCCGTGTTCCTCGTCGAGGCGCACGGTGACGCGGTCGGGATCCCACTGCCAGATCTCATCGAGGAACGGGATGGTGTCGGCGCTGCGGCCGCAGTACACGAAATGCCAGTCGGTGCCCAGTCGTTGCGCTGCCCGCACCATCGGCAGGATCGGGGTGATACCGATACCGCCGGCGATGTAGAGCACCCGCTCGTAGGGGATGAACGGGAACCCGTTGCGCGGGCCGCGGACGGTGACGGAGTCCCCCACCTGCAGGGCGTGCATCTCCAGTGAGCCGCCCCCGCCGGCCGGGATCTTGCGTACCGCGATGCGGTAGTGGTTGCGCTCCTGGGGGTCACCGCACAGCGAATACTGCCGGCGCCGCCCCGAGGGCAGGTGCAGGTCGAGGTGGCTGCCGGGCTGCCAGCCGGGCAGCTCGCCGCCGTCTGGGGCCGAGAACGTGAGCGCCACAACATCTTTGTCATGCGCGACGATCTCGCGTCGGCTCAGCACGAGGGTCATCGGGTCGTGCGGCGTGCGGGTGGCCCGCTCGTCGGCGTAATCGGCTTTGACCACCCGGTTCAGCCAGAACCGGTCCAGCAGGGAGACGACGACGTTGATGGCGCGGTCGTCCAGCGGTGAACCCAGGGGCGGAGCGGTGCGTTTCACCGCGATCCCGCCCGCGCGGCGGGCGAGGAGGCCAGGTAGGCGACCGCCTGTGCGGTGTCGCCGACGTCGCCCGGGTGATAGCGCGGTGAGAAGTACTGCAGCGCACGCCAGCTGGTGTGCAGGAAGGACGGTGCGACCCCGCGGCGCCCGGACCGGATCAAGCCGCGCCAGACGGCCTTGCGCCGGCGCCGCGACATCGTCAGGTTGGGGTCGACGCGCATCAGGTACCGGGTGGCCTGCCAGAGCAAGTACAGCAACATCGGGCCCGCCACCACCTGCGCCCAGGCGCGGCGCGCGTAGTTATGGTCGAAGTAACGCAGCACGTCGTGGGAGACCATCCGGTGCTCCACCTCCTCGGCCCCGTGCCAGCGCAGCAGGTCGACGATCACCGGGTCGGCGGTCTGGCCGTTGAGCCGCTCGGCGTTGAGCACCCAATCACCGAGGAAGGAGAAGATGTGCTCCAGGGCGGCCATCACCGCGAGCCGTTCGACCATGTAGTTGTGTGCCTTGGCGCCGGTCACCTCCCGCGGGCCCAGCAGGTTGCCGAAGACCCAGTAAGCGCGGTCCAGGACCGGGGTGGGGTCGATGCCGTGCCGTTCCAGGTAGTCGTTGATACCGGTGTGGGCGGTCGCGTGCATCGCCTCCTGACCCATGAAACCGATGACGTCCTCGCGCAGCTTCTCGTCCTCGATCTGCGGCAGTGCCTCTTTGAGCAACTCGACGAACCACTCCTCACCGGCCGGCAGCAGCAGGCTCAGGCCGTTGTACAGGTGGCTGGCGAAGGGATCGTCGTACACGCATTGCGCGGGTACGTCGGTCAGGTCGAACTGCACGGCACGTGCGTGCAGGGCGATCTGCTCACTGTCCGGGGTGTCCGAGTCCAACAGCTCCATCGGCGAAACGGTACCCCTGGTACCGGGTAGATGTCGATACGCGCGAACCGGCCCGGTCATGACCCAAGCCTCCTAGCATCGGCGAGGTGTCCAAGCTGAGTACCGCGCGCGGGGCCATCGAAACCTCCGACCTCGGCGTGACGCTCATGCACGAGCACGTGTTCATGATGACGACCGAGATCGCCCAGAACTACCCCGAGGCCTGGGGCGACGAGGAGCGCCGGGTCACCGACGCGATCGACCGGCTCAACGAACTCAAATCCCGCGGTGTCGACACCGTCGTCGACCTCACCGTGATCGGCCTGGGCCGCTACATCCCCCGCATCCAGCGCGTCGCGGCGGCCACCGACCTCAACATCATCGTCGCGACCGGGCTGTACACCTACAACGACGTCCCGTTCCGGTTCCACTTCCAGGGCCCGGGCACCCTGCTCGACGGCCCCGAGATCATGACCGAGATGTTCGTCCGCGACATCCGTGAGGGCATCGCCGACACCGGGGTGCGCGCGGCGATCCTCAAGTGCGCCACCGACGAACCGGGGGTCACACCCGGGGTGGAGCGGGTGCTGCGTGCGGTCGCCGCCGCGCACCGCGAGACCGGTGTACCGATCTCCACCCACACCCATGCCGGCCTGCGACGCGGCCTGGAGCAACAGCGCATCTTCGCCGAGGAGGGGGTGGACCTGAGCCGGGTGGTCATCGGCCACTCCGGGGACAGCACCGATCTGGACTACCTGGAGGAACTCATCGCGCAGGGTTCCTATCTGGGCATGGACCGCTTCGGTATCGATTCGATCCTGCCGTTCGAGCAGCGCGTCGACACCGTCGCGCAGATGTGCGAGCGCGGCCACGCCGAGAAGATGGTGCTCTCCCACGACGCGTCCTGCTATTTCGACGCGCTACCCGAGGATGTGGTGCCGGTGGTGATGCCGAACTGGCACTACCTGCATATCCACAACGACGTGATCCCGGCACTGAAGCAGCGCGGGGTCACCGATGAGCAGCTGCACACCATGCTGGTGGACAACCCGCGCCGGATCTTCTCCCACGGCGGGGGTTACTGAGCGTCGGTCACCGCACTGTCACGCGGGGCGGCCCGGTGGTGGCGCGCCTCCCAGCGGCGCAGCGCCTCCCGGCACGGGGACTCGACCAGCGCGTAACTGACCGCGGCGATGGCGAAGCCGAAGATCAGCGTCAGCACCAGCACCACCGGCATGTGCCCGTTGAACGGGAAGTAGCCCATGATCGGGAACACCATCGCCAGGGCCGCCAGGTGCCAGATGAACAGTCCATAGGACCAGCGGCCCAGGGTGACCATCAGCGGACTGCCCAGCAGCCGGTGCTCGGTGTCGGGGGCATCGAGCACCAGCGGCGCGAGCAGCGCCCCGGCCACGACGGCGCCCATCGTGATCTTGACGACGAACTGCCCGACGCTGCCCGGTGTCAGGCCCTCCGGCCCGGCCAGCGGTGAGGCGGCCACCACGAAGGCGACCGCCGCGAGAACGGCCATCGGCACCGGCCGGCGGGCCAGCCGGTGTACCCGGCCGACCGGGCTCACCGACAGCTCGGCCAGCACGATGCCCGCGGCGAACCAGGAGAAGAAGGCCGGCGGCCAGTTCAGCGGGTTGACCCCGTACGGCGGATCGAAGGGCAGCAGGCCCCAGGCCAAACTGGCGGCGGCGACGGCCAGGATCACCGGGATGCGGGCGCGCACGGGCAGCCGGCGGGCCAGCAGCGCCAGCAGCGGCAGCGCCAGGTAGAAGCTCACCTCCACCGCCAGGCTCCACATCTGGGTGAGCCCGGAGGTGAGCGTCAGCGGCACATAGATCTGGGTGAGCGTCAGATTGGCCAGCCACACCGTCAGGTTGGCTCCCGCGTCCGGCATGAGCGTCAGGATGACGATCACGGCCACCAGATAGCCGGGCATGATGCGCACCAACCGGGAGCGCAGATAGTGCCCGGTCGGCGGGCGGGAACGCAGGCCGCGGGCCGCGGCGGCGTGGCCGCGCCACAGTAGGAACCCCGACAGCGCGAAGAACACCGCCACCGCGAGGTCGAAGCGGCCGAGCAGCCGGCCGGTGACCCCGCCGCTGTGCCCGGTCTGGAACGCGACGTGGGTGATCACGACGCCGATGGCCGCGCACGCCCGCATGCCCTCGACGGCGGGCAGGAAGCTGCGGGCGCCACCGGAGGTCGCGGCACCGCCGTGACCGGGCGCGTCTGGCTGCGCAGTCATGCCGCCAGTGTGCAGGCAGCGGGTCCGGTCGTCATAACCGTCGTCATAAGGGTTGCCTTTACGGTGTGCTGTTAGGGTCGTGCGTGACCGAAGGGAGCTTGGGTTGAACCGAGCAGTGGCCCTGCGCATTGCCGCATGTGGACTTCTTGGGCTGGGTGCTGCCCTTCTCATCGCAGCATTGCTGCTGTCCACCTACACCCACGGCAAGATCGCCAAGATCCCGCTGACGCTGGACGCCGATCTGATGAGCGAGGGGACGGCCACGGCGCTGGACCCGGCGTCGCTGTCCTCGCCGGAACGTTTCGTCGTCAACGAGGACGTGCCGGTCGCGCTGCAGCAGCAACTCACCGTCGAGGCACCGGCCAACGCCGACGTGGTGACCCTGCAGGTCGGTAGTTCGCTGCGGCGTACCGATCAGCAGCAGGACCAGGGTCTGCTGCTGGCGATGGTCGACACCGTCACGCTGGACCGGACCACGGGCGAGGCGGTGTCCAGCGACACCAACCCCGGCGGGGCCGTGCAGAAGCCGCGCACCATCGAGGACGACACCCCGCCGACGAACATCGCGCTGCCGCACGAGGGGCTGTCCTACCGCTTCCCGTTCGGCACCGAGAAGAAGACCTACCCGTACTTCGATCCGATCGCGCAGAAGGCGTTCGACGCCAACTACGACGGCGAAGAGGATGTCAACGGACTGACCACCTACCGGTTCACCCAGAACATCGGCTACGACGCCGACGGCGAGCTGGCCGACCCGGTGAAGTACGCCTCGCTCTACGACAACGACGAGGACTCCGAGGTGACCGCCCGCGCCTCGCTGTGGGGCGTGGAGGCCGAGAACCCCGAAGATCCGATCACCATGACCCGCTACTACGCGGCGAAGCGCACCTTCTGGGTCGATCCGGTCACCGGCACCATCGTGCGGGCCGAGGATCACGGATTCCACTACTACTCCCGCGACGCGCTCAAGCCGGAGGTCACCTTCGCCGAGTTCGACGTCACCTCCACCGAGAAGACGGTCGAGGCGCAGGTCGCCGCCGCGCGGGACGAGGCCGACCACCTGGCGCTGTGGACCCGGATCCTGCCGATCACCTTCACCGCGCTGGGGCTGGTGATGCTGGTGGGTGGTGCGCTGTTGGGATCGTTCGCATTGCGCGCCGAGTCCACCCTGATAGACCCGGGTCTCGACGGATCCGACCGCGGGTTCTTCGGACGCCGCGACGACGAGTCCGGTCCGATGCCGGCCGCCGAGGCGCAGACCGAGAAGATCCCGACCCGACGGCCCACCGACCTGCCGCCGGATCGACCGGTCTGACGCTGGCCGCTGCACCGGCCCGCCGGACGGGCTGGATCGCGCCGGCCTATGCGCTGGCGTTGTCCCTGTTGGTCCCCGGACCGCTGCTGGGTCCGGGGTACCTGTTGCTGCGCGATGCCGTCTCGACCCCACGGTCGTATCTCTCCGATGCCGCGCTCGGGCTGACCGAGGCCGCGCCACGGGCCCTGCCACAGGATTTCGCGATCGCGATGGCATCGCAGGTGCTCGACGGGGGCGTCGTAGTCAAGCTGCTCCTGGTGGCCGGTCTCACCCTGGCCGGGTGGGGCGCGGCCCGGCTGGTCGCCGACGTCCTGCCCGATACGGGGCTCGCCGGCCAGCTGGTGGCGGCGACGCTGGCGATCTGGAATCCCTATGTCGCCGAACGGCTTCTGCAGGGGCACTGGAGTCTGCTGGTGGGCTACGGCTGTCTACCGTGGGTGGCCGCCACGGCACTGCGGGCCCGGCACTGGGCGCTGGTGTTCTGGATCGCGCTGGCCGGGCTCACCCCGACCGGGGTGCTGCTGGCCGCTGTCGTCGGGCTGGTGTGCTGTCGCACGTGGCGCGGCGCCGCAATGGCCTCCGCGGCCACGGTCGCCACCGCGCTGCCCTGGTTGGTGGCCACGGTGGTCTCGGCGTCGTTGACATCGACCGCCGGGGCGGGCGTGGACGCGTTCGCCGCCCGCGCCGAACCGGGCCTGGGCACGCTGGGCAGCCTGGCCGGGCTCGGCGGAATCTGGAACGCCCAGGCGGTGCCCGATTCCCGCACAACACTTTTCGCCCTTGTCGCCACCGGGGTTCTCCTCGCCGTGGTGGCGGTGGGGCTGCCCACCGCAATCCGCGTACCGCAGGCGCGCAGACTGCTGGTGCTGGCCGCGGTGGCGGTGCTGGTGCCCGCGGTGCTGGCCACCGGCCCCGGGCAGGCGGCGCTGGAATGGGTGTCGGCACGGCTGCCCGGGCTGGGGGTGCTGCGCGACGGGCAGAAGTGGGTGGCACTGGCATTGCCCGGCTACGTGCTGGCCGCGGCGGGGGTGGCGCGGTTCGGGCGGTCGGCGGCCGTGGTGTGCGGTGCCGCGTTGATCGCGGTGCTACCCGACCTGGCGTGGGGAGTCGGCGGGCAACTGCGCGCGGTGCAGTATCCGCCGGCCTGGCCCGCGGTGGCCGCGCTGATCGAGGCCGATCCACGGCCGGTGGCGGTGCTACCGCCGGACAGTATGCGGGGGTTCGCCTGGGCCGGTCCGGCACCGGTGTTGGATCCGTTGCCGCGCTGGGTGTCTGCCGACGTGCTGGTCAGCGGTGACCTGCTGATCGGCGGGCAGACGATCCCGGGTGAAGGGGCCCGCGGGCGGGCGGTCACGCAGCTGCTGCTGGACGGGGCGTCGGCCGATGAGCTCGCCGCGGCGGGCGTCGGCTGGGTGGTGGTCGAGGGCGCCGGGGAGCCGCTGGATCTCCCTGTCGCCTACCGGGACCCGGATCTGACGCTCTACGACGTCGGTGGGTCCGCACCGGGTGCGGATCATCGCCGACTGTTGATCGGGGCGCACGTGGTGTGGCTGGGCACGCTGATCGGCGCCGGGGCGACGGCCGCGGTCAGACGACGCCGCTGACGCGGCGCCCACCGGCGACCTCGTCGAGCACGGCGCGCATGGCCTCGGCGCTGAGCGCCCAGGAGAACTCGCCGGACCGGATCCGCGCCTTGGCTCCGAGTTCGGCCCGCAACACCGGGTCGGCGAGCAGCCGGCGCAGCCCGTCCACCAGGTCTTCGGGCCCGTCGACCAACAGTCCGGTGACGCCGTCGACGATCGAGTCGGTGAGCCCGCCGGAGCCGCGGTAGCCGATGGTGGGCACGCCGTGCTGGGCGGCCTCGATGACGGCCAGCCCCCAACCCTCCTTGCGCGAAGGCATCAGATGCACCCAGCACCGTTGCACCACAGCGTGTTTGGCCGCGTCGTCGATGTGACCGTGGAAGGTGACGTGGTCGGTGATGCCCAGCGCGGCAGCATGATCGACGAGCCGCTGCCGCCACCAGCCGCCGCCGACGATGTCCAGGTGCAGGCCGGGCACCTCGGAACGCAGCGCGGCGACCGCATCCAGCGCATCCTCGATCTGCTTGTGCGGCACCAACCGGGACAGCACCGCGACGCGCGGGGTGGCCGACCGCGGGGCGGTCAGCGTCGCCTCCGGCGCCTCGTCCAGACCGTTGCGCACCACCGCGATCCGGTCCGGTGTGACGCCGAGTTCGGTCAGTTCGCGGGCCGAGGGCAGCGAGACCGTGACGTACTGGTTGCGACGGTGCAGGCGCGGCGACAGGCGTGATTCGACGAACCAGCCGAACCGGCCGGTGCGTCGTCCGGCGACCGGCCACTGCTCACGGTGGCAGTGGTGCACCAGCAGGACCGACCGGCTGCCGTAGGCGAGCCGGGCCAGGAACGGGATGCCGTTCTGGGTGTCGATGACCACATCGGGCCGGCTACGACGCAGCGGACCGAGCCCCACCCTGGCGGCCACCATCGACAGCCCGGCCCACACGTACACCGAGTACGGTCCGCCACCGCGGCTGACGGTGACACCGTCGACGATGTCGCGGCGCGGCGCCCCCGGATAGCGCGCGGTGCGCAGCGTGACCTGGATGCCGGCCGCGGCGAGTTGGCTGCCGATGCGCTGCAGGTAGGCCTCGCTGCCGCCGCCCTGCGGGTGGCCCGTATCGCGCCAGCACAGCAGCAGGACGCGCTGCACGGGAGCGTCGGCGGGGCCAGCAGTCATAACCCGGCCAGCCTAGCCTGCGGGGCGGTCCGCGGATCCGGCGGGAAATCCGGTGAGCGCGGTCACGACGTCGGCCGCCGCGGTGGGACTGCGGTAGCAGTTGGGGGCGCCGGTCGGCCGCGGCCGACCCGCATAGGCTGGCCCGGTGCGGCCCACCCGTGACTTCGCCCGCCGCGCCGGCCTGCGACGGTCGGTCGCCCTGCTGGCCTCCTTCCGGTTCGAGCAGTCCGACCCGGCCCGGTTCTACGGGGCGCTGGCCACCGATACCGTCGACATGATCACCGATCTGTGGACCGGACTGCACGCCACCACCGCGGCCGGCCGGACGGTGCTCGACGTCGGCGGCGGCCCGGGCTATTTCGCCTCGGCGTTCACCGGGGCGGGGATGTCCTATATCGGTGTCGAACCGGATCCGCGCGAGATGCACGCGGGGCCGGCCGGGACACCGGACGGGGCGGGGACCTTCGTGCGGGCGTCGGGCACCGCGCTGCCGTTCGCCGATGACAGCGTCGACATCTGCCTGTCCTCCAATGTCGCCGAGCACGTCGCGCACCCATGGCGGCTCGGCAACGAGATGCTGCGCGTCACCCGGCCGGGCGGGCTGGCGGTGTTGTCCTACACCGTGTGGCTGGGTCCGTTCGGCGGCCACGAGATGGGCCTGACCCATTACCTCGGTGGAGCGCGCGCCGCCGACCGGTACGCCCGCAGGCACGGGCACCGGCCGAAGAACGACTACGGATCGTCGTTGTTCGCGGTATCGGCGGCCGACGGGTTGCGCTGGGCCAGGTCCACCGGCGCGCTCATCGACGCTTTTCCCCGCTACCACCCACGATGGGCGTGGTGGATGACCGGGGTGCCGGGGTTTCGGGAGTTCACCGTGAGCAATCTGGTGCTGGTGCTACAACCCTGAACTGCAACAGGTTCTCGTTTGGCCGGTTTCTCGGTAGTGTGACCTCCATGACACAGACGGCGTTCAAGACAACGTGGGACAAGCTGTTCATCGGCGGCCAGTGGGTGGAACCGTCCACCTCGGAGGTCATCGAGGTCTTCTCCCCCGCCACCGAGCAGAAGGTCGGCCAGGTTCCGCTGGCCGCCAAGGCGGATGTGGACGCCGCGTGCGCCGCAGCCCGCACGGCATTCGACGAGGGCCCGTGGCCGCGGATGTCGCCCACCGAGCGTGAGGCCGTGCTGGCCAAGGCCGTGGAGCTGATCGAGTCGCGCGCCGAGGAGTTCAAGCACCTGCTGAAGCTGGAGACGGGTCAGCCGCAGACCATCGTCGACATGATGCAGTACGGCGCCGCGATGTCGACGCTGCAGTTCTACGCCTCCGCCGCGGACAAGTTCGCCTGGCAGGACATCCGCGACGGCCTGTACGGCCAAACCCTGGTGCTCAAGGAGCCCGTCGGCGTCGTCGGCGCCGTCGTCGCGTGGAACGTGCCGTTCTTTTTGGCCGCCAACAAGCTGGGCCCGGCCCTGCTGGCCGGCTGCACCATCGTGCTCAAGCCGGCCGCCGAGACCCCGCTGACCACCAACCTGATGGCCGAGGTCTTCGCCGAGGCGGGTCTGCCCGAGGGTGTGCTCTCGGTGGTACCCGGCGGACCCGAGACCGGTCGCGCGCTGACCGACAACCCGGCGCTGGACAAGTTCACCTTCACCGGCTCGAGTGCGGTCGGTAAGGAGATCGGCAAGATCGCCGCCGAGAAGCTCAAGCCGTGCACGCTGGAGCTCGGCGGCAAGTCCGCAGCGATCATCCTCGAGGACGCCGACCTGGATTCCACGCTGCCGATGCTGATCTTCTCGGGCCTGATGAACTCCGGGCAGGCCTGTGTGGGCCAGACCCGCATCCTGGCGCCGCGGTCGCGCTACGACGAGGTCGTCGAGAAGGTCGCCGCCGCGGCCGCCGGTATGCAGGCCGGCCCGCCGGACGACCCGGCCGCCATGGTCGGCCCGCTGATCTCGGAGAAACAGCGCGAGCGCGTCGAGGGCTATATCAAGAAGGGGCTCGACGAGGGTGCCCGCATCGTCACCGGCGGCGGGCGGCCCGAGGGTCTGGACGCCGGCTGGTTCGTCCAGCCGACGGTGTTCGCCGACGTCGACAACTCGATGACCATCGCTCAGGAGGAAATTTTCGGACCGGTTCTCGTGGTGATCCCCTACGAGGACGAGGCCGACGCGGTGCGCATCGCCAACGACTCGGTCTACGGGCTCGCCGGGTCGGTGTACACCACCGACTTCCCGAAGGCCATCGAGATCGCCAAGCAGATCCGCACCGGCACCTACGGAATCAACATGTACGCCTTCGACGCGGGTGCCCCGTTCGGTGGGTACAAGAACTCCGGCGTCGGCCGCGAGTGCGGACCGGAGGGCATCTCGGGTTACTGCGAGTCCAAGAGCGTGCTGCTGCCGTTCGGGTACACCCCGGAGTAGTTTCCTCGCGAGCTGGGGGCACCTCCCGCTTGCGGGGGAACGCAGAACTGCCCCTTTTCCACAGAAAAGGGGCAGTTTTGTGTCTGCTCACCAGATGAGCGCCCGCTCATCCGGGGCTCCTCGTGCCCTCATGCTCGGCCGCGAATCTTGGGGTGTCAGAGAAATCGACCTCGCAAGGAGCACGAGATGCAGAGCTGGAAAGTCCTCACCATCGCCCTGGCCCTGATCGGTCTGGGGTTCCTGGGCGCCGGAACGGCGTTCGCCGGCGAACCCGCCACCCCGGCCACCGCCACCACGACCACCGTCCTGGCCGACGACGACTGGGACGACTGGCATGACGATGACGACTGGGATGACCGCTGGGACGACTAGAGTCCCCCCGAGAGCGACGAAGTGGCTGCCAATCCGGTTGCGGAAGCTGCCATTTCGTCGCTCTCGCCGCGTCAGGGCATGTTCTCCAGCCGGTACCCCATGCCGCGCAGCGTGACGAACCGCTCGGCGCCCAGCTTGCGCCGCAGATAGCGCACGTAGACGTCGACCACGTTCGAGTTGGGGTCGAAGTCATAACCCCAGACGTGACTGAGCAACTGCTCGCGCGAGAGCACCTGGCCCGGGTGGCGCAGGAAGGTCTCCGCGAGGGCGAACTCGCGCGCCGACAGGTCGACCGTCCGGCCGCCGACATCGGCGCGCCGGGTGCGCAGATCCAGTTGCAGTCCACCGTATTCGAGCACCGTCAGCTCGGCCGCGCGGTTGTTGCTCAGCCGCAGCCGCACCCGGGCCAGCAGTTCCTCGAACCGGAACGGTTTGGGCATGTAGTCATCGGCACCGCCTTCGAGTCCGGCCACGGTGTCCTGCACGCTGTCCCGGGCGGTCAGCACGATCACCGGCAGGGCGCTGCGCTGCGCGCGCAGCTTGCGCAGGACCGCGAAGCCGTCGAGTTCCGGCAGGCCGATGTCCAGGATCATCAGATCGAAGCCACCGGTGACGGCGTAGTCGTAGGCGGACAGTCCGTCGGCGACGACGGTGACGGCGAAACCGTTGGCGGCCAGTCCCTTTTCCACGAACGACGAGATGCGTGGTTCATCCTCGGCGATCAGGATGCGCGCCATGGAACTTCCCCTTCCGGTGATACGACGCGGGCGGGTACGACGATGGTGAACGTCGCGCCGTGCCCAGGTGTGCTGTCCAGCAACACCTCACCCCCGTGCGCGTGGGCGATGGCCCGTACGATGGCCAGGCCCAGACCCGCGCCGTCGGACCGTTTTCCGCCGGCGCTACCGCGGCCGAAGCGCTCGAAGATGCGGGCCCGGTCGGACTCGCTCACCCCGGGACCACTGTCGGCCACCCAGAACCGCAACCAGTCGCCGGACAACTGGGAGCCCACGCTGATCCGGTCACCGGGGCGGGTGTACCGACAAGCGTTGTCGGCCAACGCCACCGCCGCCTGGGTGACGCGCTGCGGATCGACCACGGCCACCACCTGCGCCGAGGTGTCGAGGGCGAATTCCCGCTGCCCGAGCCGGCTGATCTTGCCGAACACGTCGGCGGTCAACGCGCCGATGTCGACCGGGACGGGTTGCAGGAACGCGGGTTGCTCGGCGCGGGCCAGCAGCATCAAATCCGAGACCATGCGGTTCATCCGGTCCAGTTCGTCATCGACGAGGGCCACGGTGGACAGCACATCGTCACGGTCGCCGGGGTCCACCACCTCCAGATGCCCGCGCACGATGGTGATGGGGGTGCGCATCTCATGGCCGATATCGTCGATGAAGCGCCGCTGTGCCGACACCCCGGTCTCGACCCGGTCCAGCATGCCGTTGACGGTACCCACCAGTGCGTCCAGTTCGTCACCCGCGCCGGTGGACGGAATGCGCTGGGACAGATCGGTTTCGGTGATGCCACGGGTGGTGGCGACGATATCGCGCAACGGCGCCAAGATGCGGCCGGCCACCAGCCAGGCGGCACCGGCCGCGCCGAGCACGGTCAGCGCGCCGATCACCAGCATCAGCCGGGCCGCGGCGTCGGCTGTGGCCCGCTCGGCGTCCCCGAGATAGGCCGCGACGATGACACCGCGGCCGGGGCTGCCGTCCAGGCTCACCGGGATGGCCAGGTAGCGCACCTCGCCGGCCTCGGGATGCTCGTAGCGTCCCTCGGTGGGCACCGTCAGGTCGGCCACCAGCGCGGTGAAAGCGGCGTCGCCGGCCAGGATTTCCGGGGTGCCCGGTTCCTGCCGGCTCTGCGTGCGGTACTGCCCGTCGACGTAGCCGAGGAACTTCTCGTTGGGCCGGGCGATGTTGTAGGCGATGGCTTCCCGGATCACCTCGTCGACGGCCGCGAACGGTTCACCGGTGCGCGGGTTGATGCCGGGTGCGCTGAGTTCGGCGAACTCCTGCACCTCGAAGCGCAACGCCTCGTCCATCCGGGTGTTGATACCGGACACCAGCAGCCGCCAGGTCACGAAGGTGACGATGCCCAGGGCCGCGAGCACCAGCAGCAGCACCCAGCCGATGATGCGGGTCCTGGCGGTGGAGGGCAGCAGCCGTCGCCGGACCGTGCGGGCCGGCGGGTGCGATGCCATGGCGTCCATCCTTCCGGGCGGCCGATCCGATGCGTTCAGTCGTCCCAGCCCCCGTCGTCCCCGTCGTCGCCGTCACTGGTGACCGCCGGCGGCGGGGCGGGCACATCGACCGGCGGCGGTGGCGGCGGAACCTTGGCATCGGCGGTCACCCGCGGCGGGTCGGCCGGGCCGGGGGCTGCCGGGATGCCCGGTCCCGGCAGGTCACCTGGCCCGGGCACCTGCTGCGGGGCGTGCACGACGATCGGTGACGCCGGGATGTCGTCGGCGCTCGACGTCATGGACACGCCCACGGCGGTCGCGGCACCGGCGGCGGCCAGCACCGCGACCGGGATGAGGATCGTCGCCTTCATGATTCCAGCGTGGTGGGCAGCGGTGACCCGACGGTGAGACGCAGATGAGAACGCTCTCATCCGCGTCTGGTGCCCGGAAAAAGCTAGAAGGCGTCCTCGGGCAACTCCATGGTGTCCAGCTGCACCGATTCGATGACGGCCCGGTCCGCGCTCAGCCGCGGCAGGATGTGGCGGGCGAAGAACTCCGCCGCGCCGATCTTGCCCTGATAGAACGCCCGGTCCTTGTCCGACGCGCTGCTCAGTGCGCCGAGGGCGATCTCGGCGTGCTCCAGCAGCAGCCAACCGATCAGCAGATCGCCGATGGCCATCAGGAACGGCACCGAGCCGAGCCCGACGCGGTAGAGCTCGCGCGGCTCCTGCTGTGAGGCCACCAGATACCCGATCAGCGCGCCCACCATGCCCTGCGCATCGGCAACGGCCCGGCCCAGCGCCGCCCGGCCGTCGGCCAGTTCGGGTCGGGCGTCGGCGCGGTCCAGGAAGGCCTGCACCTGGCCGAGCAGATGGGTCAGCGCCGCACCCTGGTCCCTGGCGATCTTGCGGAAGAAGAAGTCCTGCGCCTGGATGGCGGTGGTGCCCTCGTAGAGCGAGTCGATCTTGGCGTCGCGGATGTACTGCTCGATCGGATAGTCCTGCAGATAACCCGATCCGCCGAAGGTCTGCAGCGAATCGGTCAGGTAGCGGTAGGCGGTCTCGGAACCGAAACCCTTGACGATCGGCAACAGCAGATCGTTGATCCGGGCCGCCATCTCGGGATCGGCGCCGGACACGATCTCGGCGACCACCGGGTCGTGATGAGCCGCGGTGTACAGATACAGCGCCCGCAGACCCTCGGCGTAGGCCTTCTGCGTCAACAGCGACCGCCGCACATCGGGATGGTGCAGGATCGTCACCCGCGGCGCGGTCTTATCGGTCATCTGGGTCAGATCGGCGCCCTGGATACGGGTCTTGGCGTACTCCAACGCATTCAGATAGCCCGTGGACAGCGTGGCGATCGCCTTGGTGCCCACCATCATTCGCGCATACTCGATGATCTTGAACATCTGCGCGATACCGCTGTGCTCGTCACCCACCAGCCAGCCGACCGCCGGGCGGCCGTGCTGGCCGAAGGTCAGTTCACAGGTGGCCGACGCCTTCAGGCCCATCTTGTGTTCCAGGCCCGTGACGTAGACGCCGTTGCGCTCGCCGATCTCGCCGGACTCGGGATCGAACAGGAACTTCGGCACGAAGAACAGTGACAGTCCCTTGGTGCCCGGGCCCGCTCCTTCGGGGCGTGCCAGCACCGCGTGCACGATGTTCTCGTAGACATCGCCGGTGTCGCCGTTGGTGATGAACCGCTTGACGCCGTCCAGATGCCAGGTGCCGTCGGGCTGCTGGGTCGCCTTGGTACGCCCGGCGCCGACGTCGGAGCCGGCGTCCGGTTCGGTCAGCACCATGGTGCCGCCCCAGTTGCGCTCCGCCATCAGCGTCGCCCAGTGCTTCTGCTGTTCGTTGCCCAGGCTGTAGACGATGTCGGACAGCACCGGTCCGGAGTGGCAGATGTAGGCGGCGGGCTGGGCGCCGAGGGCGAACTCGGCGATCGCCCAGGTCAGGGTGGCCGGCGCGGGCAGCCCGCCGACGGCCTCGTGCAGTCCGACCCGGAACCATTCGCCGTCCTGCCAGGCCCGCAGGGCGGCCTTGAACGGCTCCGGGTAACTCACGGTGTGCGTCTTCGGATCGAAAGTCGGTGGGTGGCGGTCGGTTTCGGCGAACGCCTCGGCCATCGGCCCCTCACAGAGCCGCGCAGCCTCGGCCAGCATCTCCCGTACCGACGCGCCGTCGAGGTCGCCGAACTCGCCCGTCGCCAACACCTTGTCCAGATTCAACGCCTCGAAGAGGTTGAACTCGACATCGCGAACATTGGAAAGGTAGTGCCCCATGCGGTGAGGATAAACCGCCGCACGCAGGAGATCTCATCGAACTGCCGCAACACGATGTAACCGCAATTCATCAGCTGTTCACCATCCACCTGGGGTTATGCCGGAATAACCGCTTCGTGCAGGGACGTTGTGTTCCCTAAACTCGGATACACAGAAAGGAGGCACACCGATGTTGTTGATCGAGCTCAACGTGGCAGGCCGACGATTCACCAGGGAGCTGGGCGTCCGGCGCCCGTCGGTGCGCCGCCTCAATCCGCTCAGCCGGTCACCGCGGACGGATCGGGCCGCCTGAGCCAGCGCGCGCAGACGAACTCGCCGTTGCGGTCGACCTCGGCGAGTTCCCATTCCGAGCGCACCGGCAGCAACCGCGCGCCGGTACCCAGGCTGCACGGCGCGTAGCTGACCACGAGTTCGTCGACCAGGCCGGCCGTCACGAACTGCGCGGCGGTCTGTCCGCCGCCGACGATCCAGACGTCCTTGTCTCCGGCCGCCTCGGCCAGCACCCGATGCAGATCAGTCACCGCACCGTCGAACGTCTGCACCGGATGGCCTGGTTCGATGATGCCGCCGCGGCTGGTCAGCACCCAGCTGGGTTGGCTGTAGATCCATTCGCCCGGTTGGTTTTTCACAATCCACTCGTAAGTGGTCGATCCCATCGCCAGTGCCCCGACCCCGTCGGCGAACGCGTCGTAGCCGAACGGCCCCCTGGGATCGAAATCGCGGGTCAGCAGCCAGTCCAGGCTGTCGGCCCCGTCGGCGACGAAACCGTCCAGGGTGGACGCGGTGAAGTACACGCATGCCATCTCAGATACCTCTCATCCATTCCAGTGGGTCACCGCGGTGCACGTGGGCGCCGAGGCCGGTCAGCATGGTGCGCACCAGTTCTCGCCGGTGCGCGGAGTAGGTCAGGACGTGGGCGATGATGCCGTAGAGCTGAAAGGACTCGGGCGGATCGCACAGTGCGTCGATGACGGTGTCGCCCAGCCTGCCCCGCTCCCCGTACTCGCGCACCATGGCCGTCCAGCGGGCCGCGATATCGTCGTGATCGGCGGCCAGCACCCGTGCGCTACGTTGCCCGGCCCGGATCGGCAGGTCGCGACCCTCGATGCTGGCCAGCCAGACCTCCTTGGTCCACACCAGCGCGTCCAGCACCGCCCCGACGCTCGGTTCCGGGCCGTCCCAGTCCAGGACCACCTGGCCCGGTGAAACATGCTGAGTCCATTGGTCTTCGGTCAGGCCGGCGGCGATACCGATGAGTTCGGCGGTGTCGGCGATGTCGTGGGCGATCATCAGCAGTGCGACGTCCGGCTGGGCGGTGTCATTGGGGGAATCCAGCCACAGCGACTGCGGTGGGTGGAAGTGCACGCCGTTGGGGGCGGGTAGCCGGAACCCGACGGCATCGGCCTGCGACGGCGGCACCCCGAATGCACGCCGGAAGGCCCGGGAGAACACCTCCGGGGAGGACCATCCCTCCTCCAGCGCCACGGCCGCCACCCCGGCACCGCGCTGCAGCCGCCAGGCGGCGCGCTCCAGCATGACGCGGCGGCGCAACGCGGCGGGCGGTTCGCCGGTGAGCCGGCTGACCTCACGGGAGAAGTGGAACTCCGAGGCGAAACTGCTGCGCGCCATGTCCGCGACGTCGGTGTTCTGCGCATCGACCACCGCGTCGAGCAGTTCGCGCAGCCGGTCGCGCCGAGGGGCATTCACGGTTTTCGAGTATCGCCGTCGGCGGCGTGGTCGACCATGACATTTCCTGCTGGTTCTACACTCGGCAAGCGGTGAGTGAATTCGATGCGCTGTGCGCCAACGACGGTGACCTGGCCGGGCTGCGGTCCCGGGTCCGGCAGTTCCTGGTGGCCGACCGCGATACCTACGGCTGGCAACCCGAGATCGACTCCTGGCTGACCAGTTGGGATGCCGGTTTCAGTGAGCGGCTGGCCGGGGCCGGTTTCGTCGGGCTGACGATCCCGACCGAGTACGGCGGGCACGGCATGGGCTTCTTGCACCGGTATGTGGTCACCGAGGAACTGCTCGGCGCCGGCGCCCCGGTGGCCGCGCACTGGTTCGCCGACCGGCAGGTGGCACCGTCGCTGCTGAGCTACGGCACCGAGGAGCAGCGCCGGCGGCTGCTGCCCGGCATCGCGGCGGGCACGTTGTACTCGGCGATCGGGATGAGCGAACACGGCGCCGGGTCCGACCTGGCCGCGACCGCCACCAAGGCCACCCGTGTCGACGGCGGCTGGACCATCAGCGGCACCAAGGTGTGGACCAGCGGCGGGCACCGCGCGCACTTCGCGATCGTGCTGGCCCGCACCAGCGCGCTGGATCCCGACCACCGGCACGCCGGGTTCAGCCAGTTCATCGTCGCCCTGAACGCGCCCGGGGTGAGCATCAGCCCGATCGTCACCCTCGACGGGCACCATCACTTCAACGAGGTCAACTTCGACGAGGTCCGCGTCGACGACGCCGATGTGCTCGGCGAGATCGGCGACGGCTGGCACCAGGTGACCGCCGAACTCGGTTTCGAACGCAGTGGACCGGAACGCATCCTGTCCACGGCCACCCTGATCATGGAGGTCATCCGGTCGCTGGGCACCCAGACCGTCGACGACCGCACCGCCGCCGAGGTCGGCGATCTGCTGGGCCGGGCGATGGCGTTACGCCAGTTGTCGGTGTCGGTGGCGCGCGCCCTGTCGGCCGGCGAGGACGCCGCGACGCGCGCGGCCCTGGTCAAGGATCTGGGCACCCGCTTCGAGCAACAGTCGGTGGAGCTCTGCGCCGAACTGGTCGACTATGTGGCCGACGACGCGGCGGCCGACCGACTGCGCGAGGTGCTGGCCACCGCCCGTCAGCATTCGCCGATGTTCACCCTGCGCGGCGGCACCAACGAGGTGCTGCGCGGGGTCATCGCCCGGGGACTGGGAGTCCGCTAGTGGATGAGCTCAAGCAACTGGTCGACGACATCGGCGCGAAGGCCGCCCAGGCCCGGTTCGGCGACCGTCGGCGCCCCGAGACCTTCGACGCCGACCTGTGGCGCGATCTGGCGGAGACCGGGCTGGCACGCCTGACCACCGAGCAGGACGCCGGCCCGGCCGAGGCGGCCGTGGTGTTGGCCGGGCTGGCCGGCCACGCCGCGGCGGTGCCGGTCGCCGAGACCGATCTGCTGGCGGGGTGGTTGGCCGGGCAGGCCGGACTCGACGTGCCCGCCGGTCCGCTGACGGTCGCGATCGGCGCCGACGGCATCGCCAGGGACGTACCGTGGCCCGCGGATGCGGCGATCCTGCTGGCCGCGCGTGACGAGGACGGCCTGCGGGTGGGGTGGGTCGAGGATCCGGACGTCAGCACCGGCCAGAACCTGGGCGGCGAGCCGCGCGGCACCCTGCGTTACGACACGGGCGGGTCGGTCCGACTCGATGCCGCGGTGCTCGACGAGCTGGTGCGCCGCGGCGCCTGGGCGCGCTGCGTACAGATCGTCGGAGCGCTGGACGCGGCGTTGGCGCTGACGGTGGCCCACACGTCCGAGCGGGTGCAGTTCGGGCGGGCGCTGAGCAAGTTCCAGGCCGTCCAGCATTCACTGGCCGCGATGGCCGGGGAGATCGAGCAGGCAAGGGCCGCAACCGAACTGGCTACCGCGGCGGTCGGCGAGTACGGTTTCGCCGATACCCGCGCCGACTATGCGGTGACGGTGGCGAAGGTGGCCGTGGGCCGCGCCACCACGCCGGTGACCACGATCGCCCACCAGCTGCACGGCGCCATCGGGGTGACCATCGAACATCCGCTGTGGTCGGTCACCATGCGGGCGCGCAGCTGGGCCGACGAGTTCGGGAGCACCGCGTCCTACGCCCGCCGGCTGGGCCGCTGGGCGCTGGCAGCCGAGGATCCCTGGGACGTGTTCATCACATCGCCGTGATGTCGAGAACGTGACTGATCCCGGCCTCCACGTCACCCAACCCGCTCAGATCGAGGCCGAACCGGTTCACCAACTCGCCGACGACCTCGGCGGCCCCGGCCAGTTCCATCCGTTCGGTACCGCCGTTGGCATGGACGGCCAACTGCCGGCCGCGAAGGTTCCATCGGGCCTCGTCGGTCACCAGGGCCGCCGACAGCCCGACGACGAAGATCGATTTCGGATGGGTCGACACGTACCAGCTGCCGACCTCCAGGTCGATGCGCGGCCGCGGCTCGGTGGTGAACACGTACAGCGCCTGCCACTGGTCGCGGACCAGCGCCTCCAACCGGAAGGTGTCCGGACCGGCGTCCACCAGCCGGTAGGGCTCGTGCCGGGTCTGCTGTACCGGTCCCGCCACCAGCCTGATCGGGGAGGACAGCGTCTGACCGCCGAATCCCACATCGCACAGGAACCGGCCGTCCTCGCCCGGCACCGTCACCGCGAGCACATTGTGGGTCTGTGCCGGTAGCGGCGCATCGGGCTCGTGCATCCAGACCACCCGGCCGGCCAGCCGATCGACCCCGAAACCCAGCGCCTCGAGCACGTAGCCGAACAGCCCGTTCTGCTCGTAGCAGTAGCCGCCGCGACGCCGGCGCACCAGCTTGTCGGCCAGCGCCTCGACGCCCAGGTCAGCCACCGGCGTCCCGAGCACCGGGTCGAGGTTCTCGAACGGGACGGATCGATTGTGCGCGGCGTGCAGAGCGTGCAGGGTATCGAGTGTCGGAATCGCATCCCCGAGATATCCGACCCGGGTGAAGTACGCAGACACGTCGATGGCCATGGCTTCCATCGTGCCTTTGACCACTGACACCGACGCATGCAAAACTAGAACACGTTCTAATTCGACCGCCGGAGGCATCGCCATGGGCTCGACCGATATCGAACCGACCGAGATCACCAAATTCGATCCGGGACTCACCGAGAAGGTGATGGGGCTGCTGCGACCGTTCCTCAAGGCCTACCACCGCTCCGAGGTCCGCGGCCTGGAGAACTTCCCCGAGGGCGGCGCGCTGGTGGTCTGCAACCACTCCGGCGGCATGTTCCCGATGGACGTGCCGATCTTCGCCGCCGACTTCTACGAGCGCTACGGCTACGGCCGCCCGGTCTACACGCTCAGCCACGCCATGCTGATGATCGGACCGACCGGCGACTTCTTCAAGAAGACCGGGTTCATCCTGGCCAGCCATGAGAACGCCGACGAGGCACTGCGCTCGGGCGGGGTGGTGGTGGTCTTCCCGGGTGGCGACTTCGACGTCTACCGCCCCACCCTGGAGGCCAACAAGATCGACTTCGACGGCCGGCAGGGCTACGTACGCGCCGCCATCAACGCCGGGGTACCGATCGTGCCGATGGTCGGCATCGGCGGTCAGGAAACGCAGTTCTACCTGTCCCGGGGCACCTGGCTGGCCAAACGCCTGGGGCCGATCGCGCGGCTGGCCCGGACCAAGATCGTTCCGCTCTCGTTCGGGTTTCCGTTCGGCCTGTCGGCCGTGGTTCCGCTGAACGTCCCGCTGCCCGCGAAGATCACCATGGCGGTTCTGCCGCCGGTGCGCATCGATGAGCAGTTCGGCGAGAACCCCGATGTCGACGAGGTGGACGCGCACGTGCGCCACGTCATGCAGAGCGCACTCGACGAGCTGGCCGCCGAACGACGGCTACCGGTGATCGGCTGATGGGCCTGCAGGACATCGCCGGCCGCGTCGCCCGGCCCGTCGTCGACCGGGTCACCGCAACCGCGGGCCTGGTGGACACCATGGTCCGGGCCGGGGTGATCGCGCCGCTGCGCCCCGACAAGTATCTGCGCATCGCCGCCGCCATGGCGCGCGAGAACATGGGAATCACATCGGGATTCGCGAGCGCGGCGCAGCGCTGCGGTGACCGGGTCGGCCTCATCGACGAGCTCGGCGCGCTGACCTGGCGCGAGATCGATCAGCGGGCCGATGCGCTGGCCGCCGGCCTGCAGGGGCTGCCCTCGGGTGAGCCCGCCGTGATCGGCATCATGGCGCGCAATCACCGCGGCTTCGTCGAGTCACTGATCGCGGCCAACCGGATCGGCGCCGATGTCCTGCTGCTCAACACCGCGTTCGCCGGTCCCGCGCTGGCCGAGGTGTGGCAGCGCGAATCCGCGGGCCGCCCGAGCGCGGTCATCTACGACGAGGAGTTCGGCTCCACCGTCGAACGGGCACTCCAGGATTCGCCGCAGACCACCCGGGTGGTCGCCTGGACCGACACCGCGACGGCCTTGTTCACCGTCGAGAAGCTGATCACCGAGTACGCCGGCCGCGAACCGCGGCGCGCCAAGGAGAAGTCGAAGGTCATCCTGCTGACCTCAGGCACCACCGGAACCCCGAAGGGCGCCAAGCATTCCGGCGGCGGACCCGAGGTCCTCAAGGCGATCCTGGACCGCACCCCGTGGCGCGCCGAGGAACCGGTGGTGGTCGTCGCCCCGATGTTCCACGCCTGGGGCTTCTCCCAGCTCGCCTTCGCCGCATCGATGGCGTGCACGATCATCACCCGCCGCAAGTTCGACCCCGAGGCCACCCTGGCGCTCGTCGACACCCACCGCGCCACCGGATTGTGCGTGGTGCCGGTGATGTTCGACCGCATCGTCGAGTTGCCCGACGAGATCCGCAACCGCTACAGCGGACGCACGCTGCGGTTCGCGGCGGCTTCGGGATCGCGGATGCGTCCGGATGTCGTGATCAGGTTCATGGATCAGTTCGGCGACGTCATCTACAACAACTACAACGCGACCGAGGCCGGCATGATCGCCACCGCCACCCCGGAGGATCTGCGCGCCGCCCCCGATACCGCCGGAAAACCGGCCGAGGGCACCGAAATTCGCATCCTGGACGCCGATCTGCGGCCGTTGCCCGCCGGCGAGGTGGGCACCATCTATGTCCGCAACTCGACCCAGTTCGACGGCTACACCAACGGCAACAACAAGGACTTCCACGACGGGTTCATGAACTCCGGTGACGTCGGCTATCTGGACCCGGCGGGCCGGCTGTTCGTGGTGGGCCGCGACGACGAGATGATCGTCTCGGGTGGCGAGAACGTGTACCCCATCGAGGTCGAGAAGACGTTGGTGGCACATCCCGACGTCGCCGAGGCCGCGGTCATCGGGGTGGACGACGAGCAGTTCGGCCAACGGCTCTCGGCATTCGTGGTGCTGCACAACCCGGTCACCGTCGACGCGCTCAAGACGCATGTGCGCGACAACCTGGCCAACTACAAGGTGCCGCGCGAGATCACGGTGCTCGACGAGCTGCCCCGCAACAGCACCGGAAAGATCGCCCGCCGGGATTTGCAAGACCGCGTGGGTGGGTAATCAGGCCGCATGCGTCTGCTGACACCGCGCCCCGTGCTGGGTGCGTTCGCCGAACTGGTCAACGCCACCAACGCCGTCCGCCCGCTCGGCCGCAAGGGCTACAGCACGCTGCCGACGTTCGCCTTCGGGTGGCCGACATCGGAGAACGCACCGTTGTTCCTGACCGGGTCGCTGCTCGATGTGCTGCGCCGCGCGCTGCTGGGCCACTACCGGACCCGTAACGGCCGCATGTCGCTGATACTCAAGGCGCTCACCTGGAGCCTGTTGCTGTTGTTGCAGCGCCGCGAGGACGAGTCGAAGAAGTACTTCGAGGATCCGCTGCGCGCGGCGCTGGGTGCCGACTACCTGGAGGCCAAGGAGCCCGAGCGCCGACCCCGCGGGGTGTTCGGCACCGGCTGGACCCGGCGCCGGTACGTGCACGAGACGGTGCGCTACGGGCCGCACGGTCCCAACCTGGCCGACATCTGGATGCGCCCGGACCTACCCCGTGACGGCAAAGCCCCGGTGCTGCTGCAGATTCCGGGCGGGGCCTGGATGATCGGGATGCGCCGGCCGCAGGCCTATCCGATGCTGTCCAGGCTGGCCGAGCGTGGCTGGATCTGTGTGTCGATCGGCTACCGGATCAGCCCGAAATACACCTGGCCCGACCACATCGTCGATGTCAAGAAGGCGATCGCGTGGGTGAAGGAGAACATCGCGGAGTTCGGCGGTGATCCGGCAGCGGTGTACATCACCGGCGGATCGGCCGGTGGGCACCTGACCGCCTTGGCGGCGCTGACCCCCAACGATCCCAAGTGGCAGCCCGGCTTCGAGGACGCCGACACCTCGGTGGCGGCCGCGGTGCCGATCTACGGCCGCTACGACTGGTTCACCGACGAGGGCTCCGGCCGCGGCGAATTCGTGAAGGTGCTGCAGAAGTTCATCGTCAAACTGCCGTTCGCGACCCACCGGCAGGTCTATCTGGACGCCTCACCGATCACCCTGGTGCATGCCGACGCCCCACCGTTTTTCGTGCTGCACGGTGAGGACGACTCGGTGATCCCGGTGCAGGAGGGCCGCGATTTCGTCGCCGCCCTCGCGGCGGTGTCCAAGGCGCCGGTGATCTACGCCGAGATCCCGCACGCGCAGCACGCTTTCGACTTCTTCGGATCCGCCCACGGACACAACACGGCCGCTGCGGTGGAACGCTTCCTGAACTGGGTGCGCGGCTGAGGTTGCCGCCCGCGCATCAGCACAGGGGCGTGTGCCTGCACAGCTCGGCCGGCGGCGGTGGCAGCTGAGGCTGCGGGAGCTGTGGCGGCGGTGGCAGGCGCGGTGGCGGCGGCAATCGGGGCGGCGGCGGGAGGCGCGGGCCGCGTGGCGCCGGAGCCTGGGGTGGGTCGTTCGATTC
>NZ_MVHJ01000049.1 GCF_002086115.1 Mycolicibacterium bacteremicum | reverse complement strand
GGGCAGTGCCGGTGCTGGGGGCGGTCCGGCCGGCGCCGGGGCACCGACGGGCGCGGCATCCGGGGGTCCGGCCGGCGTCGCGGGTTCTGGTTCCGGGGCCGGTGGCGAGTCGGCCAGCCTGGCCGACTCGATGAACCTCGGCCAGGTGATGCAACCGTTGTCGCAGGTGGGGGCGATTCCCGCGCAGATGGCCGGCCAGCTCACCGCGGGTCTGGTGCAGGCCGGTCAGCTGGCCGCCGGAGCCGCTCAACAGGCGGTGCAGGCGGGTATCGAGCTGGCGCAACAGGCCGAGGCCGAAGCGGCCGCCGACCGGGCCGAAGAGAAGGCGGCCGAAGAAGATGCCGCCGCCGAGAAGGCGGCCGAAGACCCGTCCGCGGGCGCGGCGCCCGGGGGCGCAGCCGGTGGCGAGGCGCCGGGCCCGGCCGCGCCGGTCGCCCCGCCGCATGACGGGCCCACCCCGGACGCCTCGAGTCCCCGGAGCCTGTGATGACGAAGTTGGTGGTGGATTTCCCACAGCTGCAGGGCGCGATCGATCACATGGCCGAGTTCGGCCGTGAGGTCACCGAGGTGCTCGAAGAGATCGACCAGGCGATGGCCGCGCTGCGCGCCAACTGGGAGGGGCAGGCGTCGGACACCCAGGCGCAGACCCAGCAGCAGTGGGAGGACGGCGCCGAGAAGATGAAGACCTCGTTGGAGGCGCTGCGCAAGATCGCCCAGAACGCGTACAAGAACTACACCGACGCCGTCGACAAGAACAGACAGATGTGGGCGGGCTGATTCGGTGCGGATCGAGGTAGAACCGCAGGCGCTCATCGATGCGGGCAAGAACGTCGGCTCGCTGGGTGACCAACTCGAGGCGCTTTCGGACGCCCTCGGCCAGGCGCTGGCCGGTGGGATTGCCTCCGGCGGCGATCCGGCGGGCCTGAATTTCGGGATCGGGTACAGCCGCCAAGCCGACGAGTTCGGCAAGTATCTGGCCCAGGCTGCCGATGCGTTCAAGAATGTCGGCCTCATGTTGGAGGCGACGGGGATCAACTACCAGCATGCCGATCAGGCATCGGTCGCCGGTGGCGCGGGTCCGACGGGAAGTGTCAGCGGCCAACCCGCGAAGACCGCGGTCGCGGATGCGCCCTACGGCCCGAACGGAAGTCTGGTCACCCCGCCGATGAAGTACCACCTGATCACGCCGTTCATCCGGCTGATCCCCGGCTTCGGGATGGCCGCGGGGGTGGCCATGACGTGGCCGAGTGGCAACTCCGGAATGATGAATGTGACTGCCGCGCAATGGCGCAACATCGCGCGCGGACTGAAGGTTTTCGAGCCCGCACTCAACACGGCCAAGACGATCGTCGGTGCGCAGAACATCCCTGAGGGCGGCGACATCACGACCGCGCTGTCGGATCTCGGCAGTGGTGCCACGACGCTGGCCGGAGTAGCCGACGGGATCGCCACGTCGGTGAGCGATTTCGCCGGTGGGGTGCAGGAGACGCAGGACGCGATCCGTGATCTGCTGGACCGGATCTCGCTGGACGGGTTGTGGGACACCGTCACCGGCCTGCTGTCCGGCGACGGCGACAAGGTGCTGCGCGAGATCGCCGACGACGTCAGCACCGTGTTGGAGAACTTCCAGAATCAGGTCCAGGGCGTGCTGGGCCTGCTCGACGAGTTGGGGACGCTGCTCGGCGAGGCGTCCGACGCGCTGAACAAGTGGATTCGCCCGATCCTGGTGGACACCTTCGGCGAGGGCGCGGGCAATTCGGTCGCCAATCTTCTCGACCTCTACACCGACATTCAGGTCGGCGGCGCGGTCGCGGTGATCGGCCTGGTCTCGGGCACCGTGGCGCTCGCCGATCCCGATACCTGGAAAGGCCTGGCGGACACCGCGATCATGATCGCCAAGGATCCGACCAAGATCGACGATGTCCTCAAACAGGCCGGTAGCGACTTCATCGCGCTCGACGAGTGGCAGGGCGAGAATCCCGGCCGGGGCTTCGGCGAGGCCGTGGGCAACATCGCCACCCTGTTCATCCCCGGTGGCGCGTTCGCCAAGGGTGGTGCGGTGGCCAAGGGTCTGGCTGCCACCCGAAACCTGTTGGAGAAGGGCGAGATCGGGCGGCTGGGCCGGCTACCGGGGCTGGGTGACCGCGGCACTCCGGACCTGCCGGGCCTGCCGGATGGTCCCGGCGCACCTCATGTTCCGGAGTTCTCGCCGTCACCCGGTGTTCCGCCGTCGGTGCTGAATCCGCCCGGTTCGGGCTCTCCCGGGTCTTCGGGCTCTTCGGGCTCTGCGGGGTCTTCGGGGTCGCCCAACGGCAGCCCACCGGTGCGCCCGCAGGGCGGCGATCCGGGTTCGCCGTCGTCGCCGGGCGGCGGGTCCGGCAATCAGAACACGCCCTCGCCCAACGGGTCTGGTGGTAATCCGAACGGTGCCGGCCCGGGTAGCCCGTCCTCGGGTGGTCCGGCACCCACCGGTGGTTCGCCGAGTCCCGGGGGCGGTGACGGTCCGTCGTCGAACGGCCCGGTGCCGACCGGTGGTTCGCCCGGCACGGGTGGCGGCGACGGGCCGACTGGTGGCACGCAATCGTCGCCGTCGGTCAGCTCCCCGGCTGACTCGCCGGGTTCGGCCGGCCCGAGCAAGTCGGCTAGTGACGACGGGCCCGGTCCGGTGACCGGTGGCGGCGGGTCGAACGAGGGCGGCGGCGACGGGCCGGGCGGTGGTTCGTCGGGTGGTGGTGACGGGTCGGGGGATTCGTCGTCCGGTGGATCGGAAGGCGGTGCAGATGACGGAATGTCGCATGAGCCCGACGGCTCGGACACGCCGAACGATCACGGCGTGCACCACGACGGTAATGATCCTGGCGTAGACGTTGAGGATAAGGACCCGCCTCAGCCGATTCCGGCGGCCGAGCGATTCCCAGACGCTGCTCCCTACGGGGACCTCACACAAGAACAGTTCGAGCAGCAGTTCGTCGATGACGCCGGCGAGCTGAGGTATCCGGATGAGAACGATCCCAGCAAGCCCTACGCGATCCCAGGCACTATCCGGGAGCTGACGCCGGACGACATCAGGAAGCTCGACGGGACTGTCCTTGATCGCATCGGTCATCCTGGCGGTAAATGGCTGGCGCCGGAGGGTGCCGATTACGGCGAAAGGGCGTTGCCGCCCAGTAGTCTGGAAAAAGACTACTATCGGTACCGAGTAAATGCCGATAACCCCTTGCCGCCGGGTTGGACGATCGAAGAGTCCAGGGTTGCGCCCTGGTTTGGACATCCTGGTGGCGGGCTGCAGTACAAAATCGTCGCGCCCAGTGGAGAGCGGCCGAACATTTTGGAACTGCTTGAACCTCCTGGATTCCTGGAACCGATCTAGCCGGAATGGTGGATTTTGAGATGGTCGTTAGTGCACGGGTGATCGATCAGTTTCCCTCCGGGTATCGACGGATTGTGAGCGCCTGGTACCAGTGGCAGGGCTACTACTTATGGTCACGAGGGCGCCGACCAGGTGATGACAACCGTGCGCCTGCCAAGTGGGAAACCGCTGAGCAGGTTTTCTGGGGCGCGAAGCCGCCACAGCTACGCGATGATGGCGTATTCGTATTCAGCAGTGCAGCAGGAGATCTGAAGTATCTGGTGGTCACCGAACCGGAGGCATTTTTCATTGATGTCGAGGAACGCGGCTCAGCTCAGCGGTATTGGATGTTCCGACGGTTTGATGACCTCGAGAAGTATTTGTTGTTCCTCATCAGTCAGGATGCGCTTACAGATGCCTTCGATGGATCGCTGCGAGCCCGCTGGCGCAGGCAGGGTGTGGACCCCAGGGTCAGGCTTGCACAGCCTGACCCTGAGAATTTCCCAGGGCGAATGTCGATCACCGTGGTGGGTGAAAGTGCTCCACGATGCTGGATGGGTCGAGGAGACGCAATCACGTTTTCACACGGGATCGTCATTTCGTATGAAGAACTGGACCGTCTGGCGCGAGAGGGAGTGCCGGATGAAGGTTTCGAAGTAGCTGACGTTCACTAGCTCAGGATCTGGATGACGCCGCTGCCGATGACCGGTGCCGTGGCCGAATACCGAGGTATTCGATACAGAATTCTGTTCGCCAACTCGGACTGGCTCGCGCTGCGGGTGAACAGCGATGCCGTGGTACCGGACGCGATTGCGCGTGGCGAACGTCGACTCGATCCGGCGGGCGTCGAGCAGTGGGCCAAAGTGCCGGTCGATGCCATCGACGCGGTTATCGATGTGCGCGTCAGCGGTCTTGTTGGCGGACTGAGGATTTCCTTGCAAGAACAGATGTCGGATGGCCGCGTACGGGTGGGGTTCGTGGGTTCACCAGTCGCCGCGAAAGCGCTCGGGCTGGAAGGCGATCAGCACATGGGCTGGGTGGGGCTGTTCGAACCCGACGAAATCTCGCACATCGAGGTGACGGAGACGCGCCGTGGGTAGGGGTCCTGTGCGGGATGCTGTTGTGGGGGCAACCGGGGATCTGGTAGCTGAACCCCTACGTTCCGCCCTGCGGGCGGTCGACGCGGCGGAACGCCTGAGCGAAGCGTTCGTCAGGTGTGACTCCACGGGTAACTTGACCGAAGTGGCACGTGGGTTCGCCTGGAAGGTAGAACATGACGACCAAGTTTGTGTATGAGATCGAAACGACGATCGGTCGGACGCTGTCTGATCGGAGACTTAAGTTCATCGATGCTTTCGATGGGACTGACAGCGGCGGACGTGATCTGAAAGTTGCATACTTCGGAAATTCGGAGTGCAAGATTCAGATCTACTATTGGGCACGTGAGGTCGAGACGAACTGCATGATCGGTCTCCTTGACGCGCCTAATGAGTTCGGCTTACTGAGCAACTCGACGAAGTGGCAATTCTTGACCAGGTTCGGTGAAGCGCGCGACCTCCCTCTGGCTGAGATAGCCGAACATGCACGGTTGGAACTCTCGAGCTTTGCAAACCCTCTCGAGTGGGTCGGAGACTGCACCGCCCGTTTCTACGACGTCGCCCTTGCGGGAATGAAGGAGAGGTACCGCAGCTAGACGGGTTGGTGCCGTTCCGGCCGGGCTCTACACCTGCGAATCCGGGAACGCGATTACCGACAGGAACCGGATCGGCAGCTCGACCAGGTCCACCGGCCCGTGCGCACCCTCACCGTCGATCTGCAGGGAATCCCCGGGGTGCAGGGTGTACACCGATCGGCTGTGGCTGTAGTCCATCACTCCCTCGAGCATGTAGATGAACTCGGTGCCGGGATGCTGGAACAGCGGGTAGGTCTGGCTCTTCTCGGTCAGCGTGACGTGCAGGCATTCCAGGCGCTTGTGCTCACCGCGCAGCGAGCTCAGCAGCTGGTACTCGTGGCCCTGCTTGGTGCCGTTGCGCACGATCTCCGCCCCGGTGCCTGCCTTGACGAACGCCGCCGGGCGCTCCACGTCGGCGCCGCGGAACAGGCTGGTCACCGGCACGTCCAGACCGCGTGCCAACAGCGCCAGCGTGGACAGGCTGCACGAGGTCTGCGCGTTCTCGATCTTGGACATCATAGCCTTGGAGATACCGACCCGGGCCGCCATATCGGCGACGGTCAGCCCGTGCTGTTGGCGCAGCTGCCGGACGTTGCGACCGATGGCGGCCTCGAACTCCAACTCCTCGACCGGCTCGTGCGGGTCCCGCTCGCGAGCCGTGCCGGACTGGTTGCGAAGCAGCGGAACGTCACTCAAGGCTGGCCCCCTGTTCCTCTAGCGCATCTCCCCGGCTCCGACGTACGGATACGGGCTCTTGAGCAGTGTGCCATCGGCGAACCGGGACAGCGCAAAGTCGGTCTCTGGAATGCGCGGGTCAACACTGCGCCCGTCGGTCACCAGGTCGGCCACCAGCCGTCCGACGGCAGGCGCGATCTTGAACCCGTGCCCGCTGAAGCCGGCCGCGACGATCAGCCCGTCCAGCCCACCCGCCGAGATCACCGGGTTCCAGTCCGGGGTGACGTCGTAGCAGCCGGCGTAGCTGCCGGTGATCGACGCATCGGTCAGGCCCGGGAAGCGCGTGCCGACCTTGTCCACGGTCAGATCGACAAAGCCGGCCGTCGCCCGGTTGAGGTAGTCGTCGGGATCGGCATCCTCGCAGTGCGCCAGATCGCTGTTGCCGAACAGGATCTCGCCGCCGAGCTCGGGCCGGACGTATTGCAGCGACACCAGATCGGAGAAGACCGGCACCGGGCCGAGATCCATGCCGGGGTCGATCAGGACGATCTGCTCCCGTACCACCCGGATCGGCACGTCCACGCCGTGGCGGGCCAGGAACGGTCGAGTCCAGGCGCCGGTGGCCACCACGACGGTGCCTGCGGACACCTCCGTGCCGTCGGCGAGTCGGATCCCGGTGACCCGGTCACCGTCGACCAGCAGGTCGGTGACGTTGGCCCCCTGCCTGATTCGCACCCCGGCGGCTCGCGCCGATATGGCGAACGCCTGCGCGGTCTGATAGGCATCACCGTATCCGCCGCGGGCCTCCCAGCCGAAGGCGGCGAACGGACTGAGATCGGCCGTCGGCCACAGCGCGGCGACCTCATCGGCGTCGATCTCCTCGGTCTGCACCCCGACCGCCCGCTGTGCGGCCAGGCTTTTGCGCAGCGCCCCGACATTGGGCTCGCCGACCCCGACGACATACCCGGTCTGCCGGAAGCCGATGTCACCTGCGTGCGGGCCGAGAAACTGCTCAGGCTTCTCGAACACGTCGAGGCTGGTGGTCGCCATCGCCGCCAGCGAGCTGACACCGTAGTGGCAGCGCACGATGCCGCTGGACTTGCCGGTCATCCCGGAACCGACGGTGCTGCGTTCGGCCACCAGCACATCGGTGACGCCACGCTGACTCAGCGACCATGCGGCCGCGGTGCCCTCCAGTCCGCCGCCGATGATGACGACATCCGCGGTCTGGTTCACAACCCCGCCCCGGGAATCCAGTTGGTTCCGGCCAACGGGATCCGGGCCATCGCGGCGGCCTCGATGGTGATGGCCACCAGGTCCTCGGGTTCCAGATGGGTGACATGGGCCTTGCCGCAGGCGCGGGCAATGGTCTGGGCCTCCATGGTCAGCACCCGCAGGTAGTTCGCGAGCCGCCGGCCGCCCTCGACCGGGTCGAACCGCGCTGCGAGTTCGGGGTCCTGGGTGGTGATGCCGGCGGGGTCGCGGCCGTCCTGGAAGTCGTCGTAGAACCCGGCGGCACTGCCCAGCTTGCGGTACTCATTCTCGTAGCGGGGGTGGTTGTCGCCGAGCGCGATCAGCGCGGCGGTGCCGATCGCCACGGCGTCGGCACCCAGCGCCAGGGCCTTGGCGACGTCGGCGCCGGAGCGGATGCCGCCGCTGACGATGAGCTGTACGCCTGATCGGTGAACGTCCAACTCCTGCAGCGCCTGCACGGCCTGGGGGATGGCGGCCAGGGTCGGGACCCCGACGTGTTCGATGAAGACGTCCTGGGTGGCAGCGGTGCCGCCCTGCATTCCGTCGACCACGACGACGTCGGCGCCGGCGTGCACGGCCAGTTTCACGTCGTAGTAGGTGCGAGTGGCGCCGACCTTGACGTAGATCGGCTTTTCCCAGTCGGTGATCTCACGCAGTTCATTGATCTTGATGGTCAGATCATCGGGGCCGGTCCAGTCGGGATGCCGGCAGGCGCTGCGCTGGTCGATCCCTTCGGGCAAGGTGCGCATACCGGCCACCCGCTCGGAGATTTTCTGCCCCAGCAGCATTCCACCGCCGCCCGGTTTGGCGCCCTGGCCCAGCACGACCTCGATGGCGTCGGCCTTGCGCAGGTCGTCGGGGTTCATCCCGTAGCGCGACGGCAGGTACTGGTAGACCAGGTTCTTGCTCTGGCCGCGCTCCTCCGGGGTCATCCCGCCATCACCGGTGGTTGTCGAGGTGCCGGCCTCGCTGGCCCCGCGGCCCAGCGCCTCCTTGGCCGGCCCGGACAGTGCGCCGAAGCTCATGCCCGCGATGGTCACCGGGATGTCGAGGTGCAGAGGGTGTTTGGCGTGTCGGCCGCCGAGCACCACATCGGTGCCGCAGCGCTCGCGGTACCCCTCCAGCGGATACCGGGACATCGAGGCGCCCAGGAACAGTAGATCGTCGAAGTGCGGCAGTCGGCGTTTGGCGCCCCAGCCACGGATGTCGTAGATGCCGGTCTCGGCGGCGCGCTGGATATCGGCGATCGTGTTGCGGTCGAAGGTGGCGGATTCACGCATCAGTAGGCACTCGCATTGTCGATGTGGAAGTGGTAGAGGTTGCGGGCCGAGCCGTACCGGCTGTACTCGGATGTATCGTCGGAATACCCTGCGGCATCCAGTAATTCGGCAAGTTCGGTGTGGTGTTCGGGGCGCATGTCCTTCTTGACGCAGTCCGCGCCGAGGGAGGCCACCGCACCCCGGACGTAGATGCGCGCCTCATAGATCGAGTCGCCGAGTGCTTCCCCGGCATCACCGCGCACCACCAGGCGCCCGGCCTGGGCCATGAACGCACTCATATGGCCGATGTTTCCGCCGACGACGATGTCCACACCCTTCATCGAGATACCGCAGCGCGCTGCGGCATCGCCCTCGATGACGAGCAGGCCGCCGTGCGCGGTGGCGCCGGCGGATTGGGACGCATTGCCGGTCACCCGCACGGTGCCGCTCATCATGTTCTCGGCGACGCCGGTGCCGGCGTTGCCGTCGATGACGATGTCGGCCTGCTGGTTCATCCCGGCGGCGTAGTAGCCGACATGTCCGTTGACGGTCACCCGCACGGGCGCGTTCAGGCCGACGGCGACGTTGTGGGCTCCGTCGGGGCGGTCGATGACGTACTCACCGGTGATATCCGGTTTGTGCAGTGCCGAGTTCACCTCGCGCAGCGGTGTGCTGCGCAGGTCGTAGTTGATCAGCGTGTCCATGCGTACACCACCTCCGGTTCGGGTTCCCAGATCCTGGCCGTCTCGACGCCGGGCAGTCCGGACAGCGCGCGGTACTCGCTGGCCATCGCCACCCAGTCGGAGGTCTCGGCGATGACGGCGGGCTTGCAGGCGATCGCGTCGCGCACCACCGCGAACGAATCGTGATTGGACACCAGCAGCGTGTAGAAACCGTCGAAGGTCGCGCACAGTTCTTTCAGTGCGGTCTCGACATCGCGTCCTGCCGCCAGTTGCGCCGCGACGAAGCGGGCCCCCACCTCGGTGTCGTTCTCGCTGTCGAACACCACACCCGCCCGGCGCAGGTCGCGCCGGATGGTGGCGTGGTTGGCAAACGATCCGTTGTGCACCAGGCACTGTTGCGGACCGACGGTGTAGGGGTGACAACCCGACGGTGTCACCGCCGATTCGGTCGCCATCCGGGTGTGCCCCACACCCTGCCAGCCCTGGGCTGCCGACAGGCCCCAGGCCTCGGTCAGCGCCCGCGGGTGTCCGACACCCTTGAGCACGGCGAGATCGGCACCGAAACCGGCGATCAAGGCCTGGGGGTAGGCCAGTCGGACCCGCTCCAGCAGATCCTCCGACGACGTACCGGCCGAGAGCAGGTAGCTCGAATCGACCTGCACCACATCAACATCGGGACCCAGGTCGGGCGTCACGTCCAGATCGGTCACCGATACGCACCCCCGCCCCGGTGGCGACCACACCGGGTCCCCGTACACCGCGACCCCGGCCGAGTCCGCGCCACGGTCGGCCATCTCGCCCAACATCTCCGAAAGCAGTTGGCCCAACTGGGGGTAGAGCTCCGGAGTGCGCAGGTGCAAACCCACGATCCCGCACATGGTGGTCCCTTTCAGAAGGCGGTCAGGTATGAGTCGATCTCCCACGGCGTGACGGTGCCGTGGTAGGTGAAGAACTCGGTGCGTTTGATGTTCGCGAAGTAGGTCGCCACGCCGTCACCGGCGGCGTCGAGCACGCCGGCCACGACGGGATCCGCGTCCAGTTCGTCGATGGCGTGCAGCAGCGTCGGCGGCAGGTTCGCCGGGCCCTGCGCTCCGACCGTGCCGGGGTCGAGGCTGCGCTTGATGCCGTCGAGACCGGCGCCCAGTGCCGCCGCGATCGCCAGATACGGGTTGGCCGAGCCGTCCCCGCCGCGCAGTTCGATGCGCTGGTTGTCCGGAACCCGGATGTAGTGGGTGCGGTCGTTGCCGCCATAGCTTGGCTTGCGCGGTGCCCAGGAGGCACCCGAGGCGGTGCTGGTGGCACCGGTCCGCTTGTACGAGTTCACCGTCGGGGCGATGACCGACTGCAGCGCGCATGCATGGTCGAGGATGCCTGCGATGAATCCGTAGGCGGTCTCGGACAGGCCCAAACCCTTGGCGTCGGTATCGCACGGGAACACCGGGGTACCACCACTGGTGAGCGACAGGTGAAAGTGCAGCCCCGACCCGGTGCGGTCGCCGAACGGCTTCGGCATGAAGGTGGCGATCATGTCGCGTTCGGCGGCGATCATCGACAGCAGATAGCGCAATGTGACGACGCGGTCGGCGGTGACCAGCGCCTCGGCGAAGGCGAAGTTCTGCTCGAATTGACCGTTGCCGTCCTCGTGATCGTTGGCGTAGTTGGACCACCCCAGGCTGTTCATTGCCGTGGAGATATCGGTCAGGTGGTCATACATCCGGGTGACGCCGCGCGCGTCGTAACAGGGCTGCGCGGCGGTGTCATCGGCGTCGGCCGTGACCAGGCCGCCGTCGGGGGTGCGGCGCAGCAGGAAGTACTCGACCTCCGCGCCGACCCACGGCTCGAAACCGGCATCGGCGGCCTGGGCCACCAGGTTCTTGAGGATGACCCGCGGGGCGAACGGCCACGGTATGCCGTCGACGTGCGGATCGCAGTGCACCAGCGCCAGTCCCTCCTTGATGAAGGGGATGGGCGTGAACGACGACGGGTCCGGGATGGCGATCAGGTCGGGGTCCTTGGGTTCCTGTCCCATGGCCCCGACCGCGTAGCCGGCGAAACCGACTCCGTCGGTGGCGAGTTGGTCCACTGCCTCGACGGGAACCAGTTTGGCGCAGGGCTTTCCGCGCAGGTCGACGAACAACGCGAGGATGAATCGGGTGCCGGTCTGCTCGGCGAGGGTGGCGAGATCGGTGGTCATGTCATCAGAACTTTCGTCATCTCGATGCGTCTCGTCTCTTGTTAGGAATTAAAGTATCACGGTAGGAAACTTCTGCAAGCCGAGGAAACCCCGGTCACCGGCGGCTGCAGCCGCCGGCCCGGGGAATCATCGTGTCAGTCAGGCATATTCGAGCTCGTAGGCCGAGTCGCGGTGGAACTTCGCGTCGATGCCCTTCTCCTCCTCGTCCGGTGAGATGCGGATACCGATCGTCTTCTTGATGGCGAACGCGATCGCGAAGGCGATGGCGAACGAGTAGGCCATCACGGCGCCGGCGGCGACGGCCTGCTTCCACAGCAACTCGATACCGCCGCCGTAGAACAGCCCGTTGACGCCGTTGGGCATGCCCTCGCTGGCGAACAGTCCGATGAGCAGGGTGCCGACGACACCACCGACCAGGTGCACGCCCACCACGTCGAGCGAATCGTCATAGCCGAACTTGTCCTTCAGCCCCACGGCGTACACGCAGACGGCGCCGGCGATGCCGCCGACGAAGATGGCGCCGATCGGCGTGACGGCACCGCAGGCGGGGGTGATCGCGACCAACCCGGTGATGGCGCCGGACGCGGCCCCGACGCCGGTCACGTGACCGGTCTTGATCTTCTCGAAGGCCAGCCACGCCAGCACGGCCGCGCAGGTCGCCACGAAGGTGGTCACCATCACGATGGCCGCCGAGTTACCCGCGGCCAGCGCCGAGCCGCCGTTAAAGGCGTACCAACCGGCCCACAGCATGCCCGCGCCCAGCAGCGTCAGTGGCACGTTGTGCGGCTTGCGCAGCTGACCGAACATCGCCGACTTGCCGAGGACGATGGCCAGCGCCAGCGCGGCAGCCCCGGCGTTGATGTGCACCGCCGTGCCGCCGGCGAAGTCGACGGCTCCCAGCGTGTTGGCGATCCAGCCACCCACCGAGTTCTCGGTGACGACACCGTCGAACGCGAAGACCCAGTGTGCCACCGGGAAGTACACCAGCACGGCCCACACCGCGGCGAAGATCATCCAGGCGCCGAACTTCATCCGGTCGGCGACCGCCCCCGAGATCAGCGCGACGGTGATGGCGGCGAAGAGGGCCTGGAACAATGCGAACAGGCTGATCGGCAGACCATCGAGCGTCGTCATCGGTTCCAGCAGGTCGGTCATCCCGGCGAATTCGGTGATGTTGCCGACGAACCCGCCGATTGAGGTGCCGAACACCATCGAAAACCCGAAGAGCACCCAGAGCAGGCCGACGACGGCCACCGCTCCGAACGTCATCATCATCATGTTCGTCGAGCTCTTCACCGACACCATGCCGCCGTAGAAAAGGGCGAGGCCGGGAATCATCAGCGTCAGACCGATGACGCAACAAAGTATGAACGCCGTAGTACCTGTATCCATCGACAACTCCTGGGATGTGTGGGCCCCCACGGGCCGACCACTGGCAGTAACCTCCCCGGCTGTTACGCGTACGGCATCCCGGTGTTTCGGGTGGGTAACGGTTGACGCGCTGTGGAGTCGCCGTAACAAGAGCTTCACCAGCCGATACCTGGAGGCAATCCGTATACCGCACGGTATACAGCCATGGATACAGCGACGGTGACCGCCGAGCACCAGGTCAAACTCGGCGACGAATACGAAAACGAACCGGTGCCACGGGCCAGGCGCCGCTCCCTGTTCTCGGTGTCGGCGGTGTGGGTCGGGTTCCCGATGATCATGACCTCGGCCGTGTTCTCCGGAATCATCGTCTACAACCTGGGCTTCACCACCGGCCTGCTTGCCATCCTGCTCGGCGACCTCGTGCTGATGGGATACGTCGGGACACTGAGCTATCTGGCCGGGCGCTCGGGCAAGAACTTCGCCCTGACGGCGGCGGACACGTTCGGGTCAAAGGGATTCCGGGTGGTGTCGGCCTTCCTCTCCATCCTCGTCATCGGCTGGTTCGCGTTCCAGACCGGGATGGTCGGCTCGACGCTGAACCTCTCGATGGGCTGGAGCCCCACCTGGATCACCCTGTTGGCCGGCGTCCTCTTCGTGGGCCTGACCTTCGTCGGCATCCGAGCGATCTCGTGGATCGGTGTGGTCGCCAGTGCGCTGTTCATCCCGCTCGGCATCGTCGCGGTGATCCTGTCGGCGGCCGATCGCGGCCTCGCGGCGGCGTTCTCCTTCGACGGCGGCGCGGGCACCGCGGCATTCGGTTTCGGTGTGGCAGTGACGATGACGATCGCCTGCTTCATCGATTCGGGCACGATGACCGCCGACTTCACCCGCTGGGCGCGTAACGGCAAGGAGGGCGCTTTGGCGGCCTTCAGCGCGTTCCCGGTCGCGTACCTGATCGCCCAACTGGTCGGCGCGTTCGTCGTCGCCCTGGGAGCATCGGCGGACGGCGCCGTTGCCGGCGGCGACTTCCTGCACGTCCTCGTCGGCGCGGGCGGGGTGCTGGTGCCGTTGGCGATCCTGTTCGTCTTCGTCAACCTCGGCAGTGTCTGCGCTCACTGCCTCTACAACGGGGCCGTCGGATTCGGCAATCTCACCGGCAGGACGATGCGTCAGCTCACCATCGTGCTCGGGATCGTCGGCGTCATCGCCGCCGTCGCCGGCATCTGGTCCTACTTCGCGACGTGGCTGACCTTGCTCGGCGTGCTGGTGCCACCGATCGGCGTGGTGCTGATACTGGATCAACTGGTGTTCGCCTCGCGGCGGGGCGTCGCACGTAACGACCTGTACTGGAAGCCTTTTGCGGCGTGGGCCTGCGGTGCGGCCGTGGCCTTGGCCGCCCACCTCTTCGCGCCGCAGCTCTCCGATGCCGTCGTGGCGATGGTGGTCGGCGCGCTCGCCTTCACGGCGCTGACGTATCTGCCCGGGAAGGTGACGGCATGAGCATCACCGTGGAGGCCGAGCCCTACAGCTGGCCGTACGACGGCGACATCCCGGTGGGTCGCACCGCACTGATCAACATCGACTGGCAGGTCGACTTCTGCGGACCCGGCGGCTATGTCGATGCGATGGGCTATGACCTGTCGCTGGTGCGTACCCCGCTCGGCCCGGCGCAGGAGGTGCTCGCGGCGGCGCGCGCAGCGGGGCTCTTCGTCATCCATACCCGTGAGGGCCACCGGCCTGACCTGTCCGATCTCCCGGCCAACAAGCGCTGGCGTTCGGCGCAGATCGGCGCGGAGATCGGGTCACCGGGGCCCTGCGGTCGGATACTGACCGTCGGTGAACCCGGCTGGCAGCTCGTGCCCGAGATGGCCCCGCTGGCCGGCGAACCCGTCATCGACAAGCCCGGCAAGGGGGCGTTCTATGCCACCGACCTGGAACTGATCCTGCGTAGCAACGACATCACCCACATCATCTTCACGGGTATCACCACCGATGTCTGCGTGCACACCACGATGCGTGAGGCCAACGACCGTGGCTACGAGTGCCTGATCGTCTCCGACGGGACCGGCGCCACCGACTACGGCAACCATGAGGCGGCACTCAAGATGATCACCATGCAGGGCGGGGTCTTCGGAGCGCATGCCACCAGCTCGGCCGTCATCGGCGCACTGTCCGCCCTCCGGGCCGCCGTCGCGTGATAATCGGATGGTGATGCAGCGGTCGGTCGACGAGCCGGTCTCGTTACGGGACCGGGTGTACGTGGACCTCGGCAAGCGGTTGATGGTCGGGGAGATCGATCACCGGACCCGCCTCGTGGAGTCCCAGTTGTGCGAGACGCTCAACGTCAGTCGGACCCCGCTGCGCGAGGCATTGGTCCGGCTGCACGCGGACGGCATGCTCGAGCGTCGCCCGGACGGGTATTACCCGGTGGCGCTCGACATCGCCGGGGTCAGGGATCTGTACGAGCTGCGCATCACCATCGAACTGCAGGGCATCACTCGCATCCTGGACACCGACGAGCTGCGCTACGACAAGGACAGATTGGCACGACTGGCCGCACAGTGGCGGGAGCTCGAGGCACACCCGCCGCCGGCAGAGGCCGACATGGTGTTGCTCGACGAGTCCTTCCACCTCGAGCTGTCGGCCGCCTCCGGCAACGCGGCCATGGTGGCCACGCTCGACAACATCAACAGGAGAATCCGGCTCATCCGGATGTACGACTTCGTCACAGCCGAGCGGGTCACCGCCACCATCACCGAACATCTGGGCATCGTGGACCTGCTGCTCGATGATCAGCTCGACGCCGGCCGGAAGGCGTTGCACGAACACGTCGGCGCGAGTTTCGAGGTGGTGGAGCGGCGGGCCATCCGGGCACTGAGCGCCAGAGCGCTGGGCCAGAGCGTCACCTCGTTCGAGGACCTCTGGCGATAACACCGGAGGTGGAGGGGTAAAACCGGGTGCGCCGACCCCTTATCCTTGTCAGGACATCCCCGGCTTGTTGAGAGGTACACAGTGGCGCTCGTCGTGCAGAAATACGGCGGATCATCGGTTGCGGACGCCGACCGGATCCGGCGCGTCGCCGAGCGCATCGTCGAGACCAAGAAGGCCGGCAACGATGTCGTGGTGGTCTGTTCGGCGATGGGGGACACCACCGACGACCTGCTGGATCTGGCCCGCCAGGTCTCCCCGGCCCCACCGGCGCGCGAGATGGACATGCTGCTCACCGCCGGTGAGCGGATTTCCAACGCCCTCGTCGCCATGGCCATCGAGTCGATGGGCGCCCAGGCCCGGTCCTTCACCGGTTCGCAGGCCGGCATCGTCACCACCGGCACGCACGGCAACGCCAAGATCATCGACGTCACCCCGGGCCGGCTGCGCGATGCGCTGGACGACGGCGTCATCGTGCTGGTCGCCGGCTTCCAGGGCGTCAGCCAGGACAGCAAGGACGTCACCACCATGGGCCGCGGCGGCTCGGATACCACCGCCGTCGCGCTGGCCGCCGCGCTGAACGCCGACGTCTGCGAGATCTACACCGACGTCGACGGCATCTTCACCGCCGACCCGCGCATCGTGCCCAACGCCCGCCACCTGGACCACGTCTCCTTCGAGGAAATGCTGGAGATGGCCGCCTGCGGGGCCAAGGTGCTGATGCTGCGCTGCGTGGAATACGCCCGCCGCTACAACGTTCCGATACACGTCCGCTCGTCGTACTCGGATAAGCCCGGAACCATCGTCAACGGATCGATCGAGGACATCCCCATGGAAGACGCCATCCTGACCGGAGTCGCCCACGACCGCAGCGAGGCCAAGGTCACCGTCGTCGGCCTGCCCGATGTGCCCGGATACGCCGCCAAGGTGTTCCGCGCGGTCGCCGACGCCGACGTCAACATCGACATGGTGCTGCAGAACATCAGCAAGATCGAGGACGGCAAGACCGACATCACCTTCACCTGCTCCCGGGAGAACGGCCCGTCGGCGGTACAGAAGCTCACCTCGCTGCAGAGCGAGATCGGCTTCACCCAGGTGCTCTACGACGACCACATCGGCAAGGTGTCCCTGGTCGGTGCCGGGATGCGCACCCATCCGGGCGTCACCGCCACGTTTTGCGAGACCCTGGCTGAGGCCGGTATCAACATCGAGCTGATCTCGACCTCCGAGATCCGCATCTCGGTGCTGGTCCGCGACACCGACCTGGACAAGGCTGTGGCCGTGCTGCACGAGGCCTTCGGACTGGGCGGCGACGAAGAAGCGATCGTGTACGCAGGATCGGGGATCTAGTAATCATGGTGAACATCGGTGTGGTCGGCGCGACCGGCCAGGTCGGCCAGGTGATGCGCAAACTGCTGGAGGAGCGCAACTTCCCGGCGAGCTCGGTGCGGTTCTTCGCATCGCCGCGTTCGGAGGGCAAGAAGCTGACCTTCCGCGGCCAGGAGATCGAGGTCGAGAACGCCGAGACCGCTGACCCGTCCGGTCTGGACATCGCGTTGTTCTCGGCGGGCGCGACCATGTCGCGCGTGCAGGCCCCGCGGTTCGCCGCCGCCGGTGCGGTGGTGGTGGACAACTCCTCGGCCTGGCGCAAGGACCCCGAGGTTCCGCTGGTGGTCAGCGAGGTCAACTTCGACAGGGATGTTCGCCAAGCCGGGCCCCTGCCCAAAGGCATCATCGCCAACCCGAACTGCACCACGATGGCCGCGATGCCGGTGCTCAAGCCGCTGCACGACGAGGCCGGCCTGACGCGGCTGATCGTCTCCAGCTACCAGGCGGTCTCGGGTACCGGACTGGCGGGCGTCGAGGAATTGGCCACCCAGGCTCGCGCCGTGATCGACGGCGTCGAGGGCCTGGTGCACGACGGCGGTGCCGTAGACTTTCCCGCGCCCGTGAAATACGTTGCGCCCATTGCCTTCAACGTGGTGCCATTTGCCGGGTCGCTGGTCGACGACGGATCCGGGGAAACCGACGAGGATCAGAAGCTGCGCAACGAGAGCCGCAAGATCCTCGGCATCCCCGAGCTCGCCGTCAGCGGCACCTGTGTGCGCGTGCCGGTGTTCACCGGGCACTCGCTGTCGATCAACGCCGAGTTCGCCGAGGCGCTCTCGGTGGAGCGGGCCCGCGAACTGTTGGCCTCCGCGCCGGGCGTCGCGCTGGTTGACGTGCCGACGCCGTTGGCCGCCGCCGGAGTGGATGACTCGCTGGTGGGTCGCATCCGCCAGGACCACGGGGTTCCCGACGGTCGCGGCCTCGCGCTGTTCGTCTCGGGCGACAACCTGCGCAAGGGCGCGGCGTTGAACACCATTCAGATCGCCGAGTTGCTGGCCGCCCAGTTGTGATCCGTGGCACGGCGGCAGCCTTCGCCGCCGCCGTGGTGCTTGCGTCACCCGCGCACGCCGACCTGGTGCTGGCGCCCGGTCAGGTGGTGATGCTCGGCCCGGTCGCCGGAACCGGCACCGCCACCGGGGATTACGGTATCGGTGCCACCGATCTGTGCGAGTTCATGGAGTTCCCGAGCCGCCTGTTGCAGGTCTGCGGTGACAGCTTCGCCGGCCAGGGTGTCGGTTTCGGCGGATGGTATTCGCCGGTGGCCCTGCACGTGGACCCGGACTCGATCACGACCGGTCTGCGTGTCACCGGCGTGTCCGGTGTCGACACGCCGCTGTTGGCCGACCCGACCCCGCCGGGCTCCTCGCAGCTACCCGCGGGCGTGGTGTCGATCAACCGGGAGAACTACCTACTGGTGACGACGACCACGGCGTTACGCCCGTCATCGTCGCGGCTGGTGAAAGCCGACGCCGCGGAGGGGAATTGGCCGACGATTGCGGAGTCGCAACGGCCCGCCGACCATGCCGGTGCGGGGCAGTCCCAGATCAGCGGCTACTACGATCCCGTGCCAACCGCGGAATCCGAACGCGGTTGGGTGTACATCGTCGCCGACAGCTTCGACAGGACTGCACCCGTCACGCTGTACCGCGTTGCGCCGCAAGACTTCCCCGACCGTGCCGCCTGGCAAGGGTGGTCGGCGGCCCTCGGCTGGGGGCACGACCCGACCCCGCTGTGGCCCGACCGGGTTGGCGAGCTCAGCATCCGGCAGATCGACGGCAAGACGGTCCTGTCGTACTTCAACGCCGACACCGGCAACATGGAGGTGCGGGTGGCCAACGACCCGACCCAACTGGGTTCGGCGCCGGTGACCACGGTGGTCGTCGCCGCGCCATGGCCCGAGCGCCCCGAGCAGCTGCCCGCACCCGACGACAACCGGTTGGCCCAGCCCTACGGTGGGTACATCTCGCCCGCGTCCACCCTCGACGAGTTGCGGGTGTTCGTCAGTCAATGGAACACCACGCCCCGCGGCGGCACGCCGTACCGCGTCATCCAGTACGCGGTCAATCCGCGCCGACCGGCGGCACGTTTCAGCGGCGGGTAGACATGGCAATACTGGACTGAGGCGTGTCCGCGCCCGGGAGGAGACAGATGTCATCGCAGGCAGCCGAGCCAGCAGATTCTGCCGCTGAGGGGCAGGTGAACGAGCCTGCCGAGATCACCTACGACGAGCATTTGCACCCGGCGCGCCCCCGTACCCTGCGGTCGCGGCCCCGGGTGCGCACCCCGTTCGTGCGGCGTTCGCTCGCGCAGGACGGCTCGCCGACCGGTGACAATCCGGCCTACGTATCGTGGCTGCTGTCACAGTCCATGCTGGCCGACGCCAACGAGATCAGCCAGCAGTTCTCCGGCCAGGGCTCGATGTGGCAGAACCCGTTCGCGCGCCCGAACCCGCGCTCGGCGGTGGACACCGCCTCGGTGTGGTTCACCGCCTACCCGCTGTCGCTGATCACCCGCCCCGACGAATCGTTCCTCAAGGCGATGGCCGACGAGGAGATGTGGAAGGCGTTCGCGGAGATCGGTATTCAGGCGGTGCACACCGGGCCGGTGAAACGGGCCGGTGGCATCTCCGGATGGCAGCAGACACCGAGCGTGGACGGGCACTTCGACCGCATCAGCACCCAGATAGACCCGGCCTTCGGCACCGAGGACGAGTTCCGCCAGATGTGCGGCACCGCCAACTGGTACGGCGGCACCATCATCGACGACATCGTGCCCGGCCACACCGGCAAGGGTGCGGACTTCCGGCTCGCCGAGATGAAGTACGCGGACTATCCGGGCATCTACCACATGGTCGAGATCGACCCGCAGGACTGGGAACATCTGCCGACCGTCCCCGCCGGAGCCGATTCGGTGAACGTCGACTCGGCCACCGAGGACTGGCTGGACAAGGCCGGCTACATCATCGGCAAGCTGCAGCGGGTCATCTTCTATGCCGAGGGCATCAAGGAGACCAACTGGAGCGTCACCCGCCCGATCGTCGGGGTGGACGGCGTCGAGCGCCGGTGGGTGTACCTGCACTACTTCAAGGACGGCCAACCGTCGATCAACTGGCTGGACCCCAGCTTCGCGGGGATGCGGTTGGTGATCGGCGACGCCCTGCATTCGCTCAGCGATCTCGGCTCGGGCGGACTGCGCTTGGATGCCAACGGCTTCCTGGGGGCGGAGAAGTCGGCCGAGGACGATGTCGGCTGGTCCGAGGGGCACCCGCTGTCGCAGGCGGCCAACCAGTTCATCGGCAGCATGGTGCGCAAGCTCGGAGGCTTCACCTTCCAGGAGCTCAACCTCACCATCGACGACATCCGGGACAACAGCCTTGCCGGATCCGATCTGTCCTACGACTTCATCAACCGGCCCGCCTACCAGCACGCGCTGGCCACCGCCGACACCGAGTTCCTGCGGCTGACCCTGCGCACCACGCTGGCCACCGACGTCGACCCGGCTTCGCTGGTGCACGCACTGCAGAACCACGACGAGCTGACCTACGAGCTGGTGCACTGGTCGGCCGGGCATCGCGACGACCACTACACCTACAAGGGTCACGACGTCACCGGCGAGCAACTCGGCCAGACCATCCGCGACGATCTCACCCAGGCGCTGACCGGGCCCGATGCCCCCTACAACCTGGTGTTCACCACCAACGGCATCGCCTGCACCACCGCGACCGTGATCGCGGCGACGCTGGGGGTGAAGGATCTGGCCGACATCACCGATATCGACCGGATCCGGCGCGCCCATCTGCTGCTGGCGATGTTCAACGCCCTACAGCCGGGGGTGTTCGCGCTGTCGGGCTGGGACCTGTGCGGCATGCTGACCCTGCCGGCCGAACAGGTCGGCGAACTGCTGCGCGGTGGCGACACCCGTTGGATCCACCGCGCCGCGCACGACCTGATGGGCGTCAACCCGCAGGCCACCCACTCCAGCGAGGGCATGCCGCGCGGCACCAGTCTGTACGGTCCGATCCCGGAACAACTGGTTGAGGAGACCAGCTTCCTGCGGCAGCTGCAGGCCATCCTGCGGGTGCGCACGCACTTCGGGATCGCCACCAGCCGTCAGATCGACATCCCGGAGGTGTCCCACCGCGGCATGCTGGTCATGGTCCATCAGCTCGACGATCCGCTGCAGCTGCAACTGACGGTGCTCAACTTCGCCAACGAGGAGATCGCAGGCACCGTCCGGTCGGAGTTCCTGCCGCCGCAGGCGGTGGTGACCGACATGTTCAGCGGCAAGGCGCTGGCGCATGTGGACGACCTGCACAGCTTCCCCGTCGAGATGCCGCCGCACCACGGCATGAGCCTGCTGGTGGAGGCGCCACCCCCACCGGACGACGAGGTGGCGCTTCACAGCTGATTCATAAGCTCTAACCAGCGGGCGCATTGGCTCGCGTCGGCATCATGAGAGCATGACAGACAGCGAGCCCAACGCCGAAAACCCCACCACGCCAACAACGGTCGTCACCACACCGCCGCCATCGACGCGATGACCGCCGACCGCGACGTGCTGCGCCGCCACTTCCACGAGCACGGC
>NZ_MVHJ01000048.1 GCF_002086115.1 Mycolicibacterium bacteremicum | reverse complement strand
CCAACTCATCGACATCGCACTGGAAATCAAACGCGAACAAGAGACGCAGAACGCCTGAACCGGGGCCGGCCGCGCGCGGCCCCGACGGTGCAACCAGATCGCAATACTTCGCGATTCAGCGATCTGAGTGCACCGTCGTGAGCGCCGGCGGATCGGTGCCCCCGAAACGCCGGCGGATCAGTGCCCCGGGACGCCGGTGTACTCCGGGTTCGGCGGCACCGACAACGCGATGCCGATCCGGTTGGTGGCGCCGATGAACGCCGCGATGGAGATGCCCTCCAGGATCAGCTCATCGGTCAGGCCGAGCTCACGCAGCCGGTTCAGGTCGGCATCGTGGATGCTGCGCGGGTCGTTGTTCACCGCGACCGCCAGATCCGCCAACGCGCGCTCACGGTCGGTGAGTTCGGCGACCTGATGGTGATCGATCGCGACCCGCTGGCCGAAGGACCAGTCGCCGGCCACCTTGCCCAGCTTGTTGGCGTGGTTGGAATGGCAGTACGCGCAGCGGTTCTCGCCGGAGACGACGGTGGCGATCACCTCGCGCTCGCGGTCGGTGAGACCGCCACGGCCGTCGCTGCCCAACAGCGGCAACAGATAACCGTTCAGTCGCTCCAGGTCACCCTCGTTGAGCGAGAGCGCGCGGAACCAATTGGAGGTCAGACCCTCGTCGCGCTGCTGCTTGGCGAAGAACCCCTTCACCGCGACGTTCGTCAGCTCGTCGAGGGCGGGGACCCGTAGCCGGGAGATCGTGTCCGGGGTCAGCGAGGTGGGCGCGTCAGCGGTCGCAGTCATACCCGCCACCCTCCCGGCACGCCGATGAGCAAACAACGGTTTTACGCCGCGCGACGGAAAGGATTGTCAGCGTAGGGCTTCGGCGGTCGCCTCGTCGGCGGGCAGGAAGGCCTCGATGCTGAGCTCGGCGGCCGTGAGGTCCAGCGCGGTCCCGAAGGTGGTGACCGTGCTGAGGAAGGTCAGCACCTGCCCGGTCGGGCCGGTGAGCTCCAAGGGCACCACGACACCACCGAGATCCGGGGTGTCATCCTGGCCACCCGGATAGGACTCGATCTCGGCGAGCAGCGCTGCCGACTGCTCCGATCCGCTCAGCGCGGTCTCCCGGCGTAGCCTGCCGATGACGTGATGGCGCCATTGCGCCAGGTTGCGGATCCGCGGCGCCAACCCCTCGGGGTGCAGCGAGATACGCAGCGCATTGGGCTCGGCCAGCAGCGCCGGGGCCACCCCGTCCATCAGGAGTGCGGCACCGGTGTTGGTCTGCAGCACGTTCCAGTGCCGGTCGACCGCCAGACACGGGAACGGGTCGTAGGCCGCCAGCACCCGCTCGACCCCGGCGCGCACTCCCGACATCCCGGGATCATCGAGACCGCGTTCGGAGTAGGCCGGGGCGAGCCCCGCCGCCAGCAATAGCCGGTTCTGCTCGCGCGCCGGGACCTCCAGGACCTGCGCCAACCGCAGCACCATCGCCCGGCTGGGTGCCGACCGGCCGGTCTCGATGAAGCTGACGTGTCGCGCGGACACATCGGCCTCCAGGGCGAGGTCCAGCTGGCTCAGCCGGCGGCGCTGCCGCCACGATTTCATCAGCGAACCAAACGGCGGGTGCTGCAGGTCGATACCGGTCACCCGAGCAAGTCTCGACCAAATCCGGGGCCGGCACCATTACCTCTGCGGTAATTGTGCCGTGCCGCAACGGCGAGCACCGTGAGGGCATGAGCACAGCATCTGATCATGACGTCCCCCGGTGGCTGCGGGTGGTGTTGCGCTGCGACCGGGCCGGCTCGTCCTGGTACATCGGTACCGGATTCTTCTTCGCGCCGGTCCTGGCGGTGGTCTCACCGTGGCCGATGGTGACCGCCGTGCTGTGGGTGCTGATCGCACTGGCCGGTCTGTGGTTGGGCCTGCTCGGCATCGCGATGGCCACCGGGCTGTCGCTGGTCCTGCGCCACGGCGGCGAGATCGACGAGGACTACTGGCGCTCCATCCTGGACTACCGCGGCCCGGAAATCAGCGGCCCGCAGTCTGTTTCGAGGCACCCACGTAATCGACCTGCCAGTGCTTGATGCCGTTGAGCCAGCCCGAACGCAACCGCTCGGGCTGGGCCAGCGAGGTGATGTCGGGCATCGCATCGGCGATCGCATTGAACATCAGATCGATGGTCATCCGCGCCAGGCTGGTGCCGATGCAGTAGTGCGCCCCGGTCCCGCCGAAGCCCACATGCGGGTTCGGGTCCCGCAGGATGTTGAACGAATACGGATCCTCGAAGACGTCCTCGTCGAAGTTCGCCGCGCGGTACATCATGACGACGCGCTGCCCCTTCTTGATGGGCACCCCGGACAGCTCGGTGTCCTGCAGCGCGGTGCGCTGGAAAGAGGTGACCGGGGTGGCCCAGCGGACGATCTCGTCGGCAGTGGTGGCCGGCCGTTCGCGCTTGAACAGTTCCCACTGGTCGGGGAAGTCGGTGAAGGCCATCATGCCCTGGGTGATCGAGTTGCGCGTCGTCTCGTTGCCGGCCACCGCGAGCAGCACCACGAAGAAACCCAGCTCGTCATCGGAGAGCCTGTGCCCTTCGACATCGGCCTGCACCAGCTTGGTGACCAGATCCTCGCCGGGGGAGTCGGCCCGTTCGGCGGCCAGCTTCATACCGTAGGTGATCAGCTCGACCGAGGCGCTGATCGCGTCGTTGCCCGCGAACTCGGGGTCCATGTCGCCGACCATCTGATTCGACCAGTGGAAGAGCTTCATGCGGTCTTCCTGCGGCACACCCATCAGTCCGGCGATCGCCTGCAGGGGCAGCTCGCAGGACACCTGTTCGACGAAATCGCCGGATCCCTCGGCGGCGGCCCGGGCGGCGATCTCACGGGCCCGCTCGGCGAGGTCGGCGCGCAGCAGTTCGATCGCACGCGGTGTGAAGGCCCGGGAGATGATCTTGCGCAGATGGGTGTGGTGTGGGGCGTCCATGTTCAACAGCACGAACTTGCCGGTGTCGATCTGGTCGGCGACGGTGCCGTCGGCGTACCGCGGCAGGGCGGTCTTCTCCAGGCTGGAGAAGACATCGCTGCGCCGGGAGACCTCCTTGACGTCCTTGTGCTTGGTGACCACCCAGTAGCCGCCGTCGCCGAAGCCACCGACGTCGGCGGGCTGCTCGTTCCACCAGATCGGCGCGACGCGCCTCATCTCGGCGAATTCCTCGACGGGCAGCCGGTGAGCGTAGATGTCCGGATCAGTGAAATCAAAACCTGCGGGAAGGTTGGGCTGCTGGGCTCGCACGGTGTCGGTCATGGCGTCGGGGACTCCTCACGACGAAGCTGTCTAGTGGCCTAACGCATTGCTACACCACCGCTGGGCCAGCTTGGAGCACCTTGTGCAAACTCGTAAGAAGTCCTGAGTAGAACCTGTTCTCGTTCGTCTCAAGTAACGCGAAGTGGGTCGGGGGAGATACATTCTGCGTCAGAACATCAGTCCCTTTGGCATCACCGAGAGGCAGCTGCGATGAGTGTCGACTTTCGACGGTTCGTGACCACGGCGGGGTGGTGCGCCGCCGGCGCCATCATCGCGCTGGCCGCCCCGGCGACCGCGCTCGCCGAACCGGCCCCGCCGGCCCCCGTCGTCCCGGCGCCCGCACCGGTGCTTCCGGTCCCCGCACCGGCCGTGCCGGCACCCGGTCCCGCCATCGTCGCCGCGCCCGCTCCTGCGCCGGCACCCGGCGCACCCGCTCCGGCACCCGGCGCACCCGCTCCGGCACCCGGTCCCGCCGTGGTCGCCGCGGCCCCGCCGTCGCTGGACGGCACACCGCACCTGCCCAGCCCCGACGCCCTGCCGGTGGGCACCACCATGGACCCCGCCCTGGCCAACCGGGACGCGACCCCGAACACCAGCTACCTGCGCGACCTCTGGCATGCCGTGCAGAGCCAGGAGATCAGTGGCAAGGAGGCGCTCATCCTCGGCCTGTCGCAGCGCGGCATGAACACCCCGCTGCCGGCCCAGGCCCCGGGGCCGAACGTGCCGATCCAGTACCCGCGCGATCCGGCTCTGCCGCCGGCGCCGCTGCCGCCGGGCGCACCGGTTCCGCCGCCGCCGGGTGTCCCGGCCCCGGTCCCGGCACCCGCCCCGCTGCCGTAGTCGCTACCGCGCCGCCACCCGTTCCACCCGCGCCGGCACGTGCTTGTGCCACGGGGTGCCGGCATAGGCGTCGCGCCAATGTGAAGCCGTCAGTTCGTTGGGTGCGACGCCCGGGGTGACGGCCTGCCCGGTGTCGTCGATGTAATCCACGCCGAACCCGTTGGGCAGCGCGATGTGTCCGCTCTGCATCACGTCGCTGACCTCGACGCATGCCTCCGCCGACCCGGTGGCGGTGGTGATCCGCACCCGGTCACCCGCGACCACGCCGGCCGTCGCGGCATCCTGCACGCTCATCCGCAATGCACCGTCCACATCGCGTTTGCGCCAGGACGGGTCGCGCAGGATGTCGTTGGCCGTGTACGCGCGCCGCTCACCGGCCGAGAGCACCAGCGGGAAGTCCGGAGTGGTCAGCGTCGGCCGGGCTTGCGCCAACACTTCGGTCTCGGCCAGCAATTCGGGTATCTCCAACGCGATCTTCTTGTCGGCGTGGGTGATCAACGCGAAATCGTCGGCGTACTCGTGCTCGGTGAAGGTCACCCCGGACCGGTTCTGCAGGATCGCCCGGAACAACGCGGTGCCGTCGGCATGGCCGGCCCGGCGCACCGCGTCCGGGTACGCCATCGCCGTCTTCTGCGCCAGCCCCCAGAGCGCGGCGGCACCGGCCAGCCCCTCCGGCAGCGCCGGACCCAACGTCTCGTACAGCACGAACGGCAGGACACGGCCCAGTGCGGGATTACCGCTCACCGCGGTGAGAAAGGCCACCGCGTACGCCTCCAGCCCGTCGCGGGCGGCCACCCGCAGCGGGTGCAGGTCGGCTTCGCTCACCACGCCCAGCGCCCGGACCAGCCGTGCCCAGATCTCGGGTTCGGGCAGGGTGCCCGGTAGCGGGTCGAGCAGCGGGTGCCGCAGCTGGAACGTGTTGTGCGGGAACTCCAGGTTGAAGAAGGTTGCCTCGGGCTTCTCGAACTGGCTGGCCGCCGGCAGCACGTAGTGTGCCAACCGCGCGGTCTCGGTCATCGCCACGTCGATGACCACCAGCAGGTCCAGCGCCTGCATCGCCGCGCGGACCCGCGCCGAATCCGCGACCGAGTGCGCCGGATTGCTGCTCTCCACGATCATCGCGCGCAACCGGTCGGGGTGGTCGGTGAGGATCTCGTCGGGCACCACGTTCGAGGGCACCAGCCCCGAGATAATCGGCGCGCCGGTGACCGGGGTACGGCCGACACCACCGGCACTGAACAGCGGCGCGAACGACGAATGCAGATGCTGCGCACCTTGTTTGGCGAAGTTGCCGGTCAGGATCCAGAGCAGCTTGTTCAGGTACGAGCACAGCGTGCTGTTGGGTGCCTGCTGGATGCCCAGATCCTCGAACACCGACACGCTGCCGGCGGCGGCGATGCGGCGGGCCGCGGCGCGGATCAGCGCCTCGTCCACCCCGCAGCGTTGTGCGAACCCGGGCACGTCGACACCGGCGAGCACCTTGCGCACCGCATCGACCCCGGTGACGTGGGCGGCCAGGAACTCGTCGTCGCAGAGGTGCTCCTGCACCAGCACCGCGGCCAGCGCAGCCAGACACCAGGCGTCGGTCCCCGGACGGACCCGCAGATGGAAGTCGGCCAGCTTGGCCGTGTCGGTGATGACCGGGTCGATCACGATCATCGACCGCGCCGGATCCTTGGCGATCTCGTTGAGCACCACCCGGGCCCGCGGGAAACTCTGCGACATCCACGGGTTCTTACCGATGAACACCGACACCTCGGCGTGCTCGAACTCGCCACGGGTGTGGCCCCCGTAGAGCTGTGAGTCGACCCAGAACTCGCCGGTCTTCTCCTGGGCCAACGCATTCGAACGGTAGCGCGACCCGATGGCCTTGAGGAACGCACCGCTGTAGGCGCCACCGAGGTGGTTGCCCTGGCCGCCGCCACCGTAGTAGAAGATCTTGTCCCCACCGTGTTCGTCGCGGATTCGGGCGAACCCGGCCGCGATCTCGGAAATGGCGGTGTCCCAGTCGATCTCCTCGTAGCTGCCGTCCTCGCGGCGGCGCAGCGGTGCGGTCAGCCGGTTGCGGTTGTTCTGGTAGTGATCCAGCCGCAGCGCCTTGTTGCAGGTGTAGCCCTGCGAGGCCGGGTGCGCCTTGTCACCGCGGATCTTGGCGATCCGGCGATCCTCCAGCTGCACCACGATGCCGCAGTTGCACTCGCACAGGATGCACGCGCTGGGCTGCCAATCCGAGGTGGTCGTCATGTCAGGCCTTTCCGGTCGCGGCAGCGACGAGGGTGCGCAACTGCCGGTGGACGAGATCCAGGGGAGCGGTCGAGCCGGTGGTGCGACATACCAGGACGGCGCCTTCGATGGCCGTGGTCGTGAGCATCGCCAGCTCGGCGGCCCGGTCGGCGTCGACGCCGTCGGTGCGCAGCAGCGCCTCGATCTGCTCGATCCAGCGGGTGAACGCCGCGGCGGCGCGCGCAACGACCTCCGGATTGTCGGCTTCCACGGCGACGGCGACCACCGGGCAGCCGGCCCGATAGCCGGTCTCGGTCAGCTGACCGCGGAAGCCGTCGACCACCACCTCGAGGGCGTCGACGGCATTGCCCGCCCGCGAGATCCGGTGGGCGATGTGGTCGGCGGCGAAGTCAATTGCCTCGCAAAGTAATTGGGTGCGACCGCCGGGAAAGTAGTGATACGCCGAACCGCGCGGGGCGCCGCTGTGTTCCAGCACATCGGAGATCGCCGTGGCGTGTGCCCCGCGTTCCCTGATCAGCAGAGCGGCCGAGGCGACCATGCGGTCGCGATGTCGGGCCATGATGCACGCTCCTCCCGCAGCATTATGTAGAGCAGCATACATAGCGCGGGGCCGGGCGGGTCAAGGCCGAAAAGCACGAATCCCGCCGGTCCGGGAGAACGGAGGCCGGCGGGATTCGCGGTCTGTGAGTCGGCGACTACACGGATGCCGCCTCGTTCAAGGTGTTCAGCGTGCTGGTGGCGTCCAGATATTCCTGAACCCAGCGCTCGATCACCGCGGAGGTCTTCTCGACCTTGCTGAACTGGCCGACCACCTGACCCACCGGGTTGAAGGCCACGTCCACGGACTCGTTGGGATACTTGTGCGTGGCGGCCACGGCCATCCCGGAGACCATGTACTGCAGGGGCATACCGAGCGGGGACGGGTTGTCCGGGTTCTCCCAGGCCTCGGTCCAGTCATTGCGCAACATGCGGGCCGGCTTGCCGGTGAACGACCGGCTGCGCACGGTGTCCTTGCTGCTGGCCTTCGCGTAGGCGGCGTGCTGCTGCTCGGTGTGCTCGGACTCCTCGACCATCACCCACTGCGAACCGGTCCAGGCGCCCTGGGCGCCCAGCGCCAGGGCCGCGGCGATCTGCTGGCCGCTGCCGATACCGCCGGCCGCCAGCACCGGCACCGGGGCGACCTCCTTGACGACCTGCGGCCACAGCACGATCGATCCGATCTCGCCGCTGTGCCCGCCGGCCTCGCCGCCCTGGGCGATGATGATGTCCACGCCGGCATCGGCGTGCTTGCGCGCCTGTGACGGTGACCCGCACAGCGCGGCCACCTTGCGACCCTCGGCGTGGATGCGATCGATCATGTCCATCGGCGGGGTGCCCAGCGCGTTGGCGATCAGCGTCATCTTGGGATGCTTGAGCGCGATCTCGACCTGCGGGGTGGCGGTGGCCTCGGTCCAGCCCAGCAGTTGCAGCGCATCGTCGTCGCTGTGCTCGACGGGCACGCCGTGGTCGGCCAGCAGCTTCTTGGCGAAGTCGATGTGCTCCTGCGGGACCAGGTCGTTGAGCGTCTTCTTCAGGACCTCGGGGTCCATGTCGGCGGCGTCCATGCCCTCGTACTTGTTGGGGATGACGATGTCCACGCCGTAGGTGTGGTCGCCGATGTTCTCGTCGATCCAGTTGAGCTCGATCTCGAGCTGTTCGGGGCTGAAGCCGACGGCGCCGAGCACGCCGAACCCGCCGGCCTTGCTGACGGCCACCACGACGTCGCGGCAGTGGGTGAAGGCGAAGATCGGGACGTCGATCCCGAGCTCGTCGCAGAGGGGAGTGTGCACGCAGGCTCCTCGGTAGGGCGATCGGACATCGCAGACTGAAACGTGTTCTAGTTTAGTATCACAGCCCCCGTTCGCGACAGTGCACTCCCGGCGAAATCGGCGCCCCGATCGGCGGCAGCGTGCGAGAATGCAATTACCGTAAATCGGAAGTCTCATTAACAGTCGCCGTATCCGACAACCTGGGAGGGTCGCAGTGCAGGAGTGGCTGGCGAACTCGCTGGTGCTGGTGTCGGACTACCGGGTGCCCGATCCGGCCGCGGTGTGGCCGCTGCTGCAGCGGCGCACCGAGGCACTCGCGGACATGGGCGTGCACCACGTACTGGTCTACACCTCGACGACCGACCCCGAGCGGGTTCTGGTGATCCTCGGTATCCGGGCACACGAGCCGGTGCGCGATCTGTTGCGGTCCCGGGTGTTCTTCGACTGGTTCGACGCCGTCGGCGTCCAGGACCTGCCCGCGGTCTTCGCCGGGGAGTTGATCGAACGGATCGACTTCGACGACAGCGCGCAGATGGCCCCGCCGGTGATGGTCTCGATGATCACCCCGGTCGCCGACATCGCCGAGCTGAACACCCGGGTGCGCGATGCGGCGAAGGCCTTCCACGCCTCCGGGGTGCAGCGGTTCTGGAGCTTTCGCGCCTTCGACGATCCGCACGAGGTGCTCATCCTGCAGCAGATCGACGACGAGCTGAGCGCGCGCCGCTGGTTGCACGACTCCGATGACGCGGCGGAATGGCTCACCGAGGCCGGAGTGGGTGCCTACCCGCCGGTCTTCATCGGTCAGTTCCAGCAGATGATGACCATCGAGCCACGCTGATGTTCGTATGCCTCTGCGAAGGCATCACCAGCCACCAGGTGATCGAGGCGGTGGATGGCGGGGCCTGCACCACCAATCAGGTGGCCGCGGCGTGCGGGGCCGGCGCGGACTGCGGACGCTGCCGGCGCACGGTGCGCGCGATCATCGACTCCCGGACCGGGGGCCGCGGGACCACCAGCGGCGGTCCTCATCGGAACTGACCCGCAGGATCGGCCAGCCGTTGCGGGCGGCGGCGGCGGCCAGGCCCGGCCGGGGATTCACCGCGTTGGGATGTCCGACGGAATCGAGCACCGGCAGGTCCTCGGTGCCGTCGGCGTAGCAGAAGCTCTGGGCCAGCTCGATGTCGTTGGCCGCGCTGAAATCCGCCACGGCGCGCGCCTTGTTGCGGCCCCAGATGATCGGGCGGGCGATGTCACCGGTGAGCCGCCCGGCATCGTCGGTGGCGAAGTGGTTGCACAGCATGTGACCGATGCCCAGATGACGCGCGACCGGGCCGGCATGGATGGTCAGCGCCGACGAACTCATGGCCACCGTGTGCCCGCGTTCCTGATGCGCCGCAACCACCTTGGTCATCAGCGGGAAGAGCCTGCCGATGATGCGCTCGTTGAACAGCGTCTCGCCGAGTGCCTCGAGGTCGTCCAGCGAATCACCGGCAAGGTACCCGGCGGCGCGCTGCAGCAGACGGGCGAACTCCATGCGTCCCACCTTGTAGCGCACCGAGGCCTCGAGAATCCCGGTGAGCTCGCCGAAACCGGACTGACCGTTGCGGAACCGGTGCCCGGCGTGTGCGGTGGCCGTGAAACCGCGGACCAGCGTGCCGTCGAGGTCGAAGAAGGCGCCGACGCGCGGGCCGGGCGGGCTCGCGGCGATGGCGGCTAGCGGGTCACTCACCCCACCATTGTGCTGATCATCGCGATCACACCTGGTAGACGAGTCCCTTGCCGGTGCCCAGCGGCAGGTCCAGGGTGGTGCGGATACCCGCCGGCGCGGCGATGACATCCGGGATGGCGTTGACGATCCGCCCCGCCGCGGCCAGGATCGCGGCGTAGTTGTGGTCACCCCGGCCGCTGGTGGGGCAGATGTCCACCACGTAGGACGGCTCCCCGGTGATCTCGACGCGGTAGGAGCCGCCGGGCTGTGCGGGCTGGGCCCAGTCGGGGCGCAGGTCCTCGCGTACCCGGGTGATGTGCTCGACGACGATCACCGGCCGGCCGCCGACCATGCCGTTGATCTCGAAGCGCATGGCGGCCACCGTGCCCTTGGCGATGACGCCGGTGGCGACCTCGATGTCCTCGGGCGCGGGCTCGAGCTCGTAACTCTCGGTGATCTCCTCGACCTCGACGCCCAGCCCCGCGGCGAGCATCTTGATCGCGGTTCCCCACGCGGCGCTGAGGATTCCGGGCAGGAACAGCATGCCGGGCTGGTCGATCGGGTTTCCGAACCCCATCACGATCGACATCACCTCGGCACCGTCGTAGGTGGCGTAGTCGGCGATCTCCATCGTCTTGATCTGCTCGATACGCTGGCAGGTGCTGGCAATCGCGAACGGCACCAGATCGGTGGCGAAACCCGGGTCGACCCCGGTGATGTAGACGCTCGAATTGCCCTGTCGGGCAGCATCCTCCACCCGGTCAATTGCCTTCTCCGGCATTGCGCCCCACGGGAACTGCAGGCCACCCGGCGCGGAGCCGACCACGTTGATGCCGGCCGCCAGTGCCGCCATCACATCGCGGGTCGCCTCGACCGGCCGGGTGTCGCCCATCGCGCAGTACACCAGGCAGTCCGGTGCGGCGGCGATCGCGGCATCGATGCCGAGGGTCGCGCGCACGCCGGTCACGGTGTCCAGGCCGGCCAGTGCGCCGGCGTCGACGCCGACCTTGGCCTCGGTGGAGGTGCCGACCGCGACGAGGTCGAAACGGGGATCCTCGATCAGCTGGATCAAGGCCAGCCGTCCACAGTTTCCGGTGCCGACGAGTGCCACGCGAATGGCCATACGAGTCTCCTGACGGTGTGTGGTCTGATCGAAGTATGCGCGGTTCAGGGACGAATTGGAACAGGTTCTAGTTCGGCGCGGCGTGCGGTAGCGTGTGCGCCCATGGGACGCGTGGACGACAAAGTTGTACTGATCAGCGGCGGGGCGCAGGGGATGGGCGCCGCGCACGCCCGGATGCTGGTGGCCGAGGGCGCCAAGGTGGTCATCGGCGACATCCTCGACGAGAAGGGTGCGGCCCTCGCCGCAGAGATCGGGGACGCTGCACGCTACGTCCACCTCGACGTCACCCAGGCCGATCAGTGGGAGGCGGCGGTCAATCTGGCGGTCGAGACGTACGGCAAGGTCACCACGCTGGTCAACAACGCCGGCATCGTCGCACTGGGCAAGATCGGCCAATTCGACATGGCGAAGTGGCAGAAGGTCATCGACGTCAACCTCACCGGCACCTTCCTGGGTATGCAGGCCGTGGTCGAGCAGATGAAGGCCGCGGGCGGCGGCTCGATCATCAACGTGTCCTCCATCGAGGGACTGCGCGGTGCACCGATGGTGCATCCATACGTGGCGTCCAAGTGGGCCGTGCGCGGTCTGGCGAAATCGGCGGCGATCGAACTGGGCAAGTTCAACATCCGGATCAACTCGGTGCACCCCGGCTTCATCCGGACCCCGATGACCAAGCACTTCCCCGACGATATGGTCACCTCACCGCTCGGCCGGCCCGGCACATCCGAAGAGGTCGCCACCTTCATCGTGTTCCTCACCAGCGACGAGTCGTCCTTCTCCACCGGCGCCGAATTCGTCGTGGACGGCGGCTTGGTGACCGATGTGCCGCACAAGGACCTGTTCTGATCCGGTGCCGACCGGCACCGCTCGCGGCGCCCGCCACCGCACAGGGCAGGATGGCGGGCAGCCGACAGAGGAGGATCCATGGCTGACGGAACCGAACGGCAGGCCCTCGCCGACTTCACCGCCGACAAGGGATGGAACCGGCGTGCCATCGACCGCGTCGACGTCTATCTGCGCGACGCCACCCGCATCCGGGTGATCTGGGGCGGCGACGATGCATTGTCGGGTGGCTCGCGCTATCAGGACGACATGATGGAGCAGTACACCCGTGATCTCGCCACGGTGAAGGGCTGGCTGTCGCGCTGACTAGGCTCCAGGCATGAGCGTGCGCGCCGGGATCGTGGTGACCGGAACCGAGGTACTGACCGGGCGGGTCCGCGACCTGAACGGGCCGTGGCTGGCCGACCGGTTGCTGGAACTCGGCGTCGAGTTGGCGCACATCACCCAGTGCGGGGACCGCGCCGATGATCTCACCGCCCAGCTGGTGTTCCTGGCAGGCCAGCAGGTCGACCTCATCATCACCAGTGGTGGCCTGGGCCCGACGGCCGACGATCTGACGGTGGCGACCGTCGCGCAGTTCTATGGCCGTGAACTCGTCCTCGACACCGGACTGGAGCAGCGCATCGCCGACATCCTGCGCCGGCTGACCGCCGGCAGGCAGGGGGTGGATTTCGACGCCGTGCTCGCTGCCAACCGCAAACAGGCCATGGTGCCCGTCGGTGCCCAGATCCTGGAGCCGGTCGGCACCGCGCCCGGGGTCGTCCTGCACTCCGAACACCTGCCCACCGTGGTGGTGCTGCCCGGTCCGCCCCGCGAGCTGCAGCCGATGTGGGCGACCGCGGTGGCCACCGACGGTGTCCAGCAGGCCATCGCCGGACGCACCGAGTATCGGCAGCAGACCGTGCGGATGTTCGGGCTGCCCGAGTCCGGACTGGCAGAAACCCTGCGCGACGCCCAATCTCAGATCACCGGATTCGACCGGTTGGAGATCACCACGTGCCTGCGCCGCGGCGAGCTGGAGATCGTCACCCGGTATGAACCTGAGGCTGCCGACAGTTACACCGCCCTGGTCGACCTGCTGCGCGAGCGCCATCCCCGAGAGTTGTTCTCCGAGGACGGAACACTCGTCGACGATCAGGTCGCCGGACTGCTGGCGGGTCGCACCATCGCAACGGCCGAATCGTGCACGGCCGGTCTGCTCGCCGCCCGGCTGGCCGACCGCGCGGGCTCCTCGGCGTACCTGGCCGGTGGGGTGGTGTCCTACTCCAACGATGCCAAGATCGAACTGCTCGGGGTCGACGGGGCCCTGATCGCGCAGCACGGCGCGGTATCCGAACCGGTCGCGCGGGCGATGGCCGAGGGCGCGCTGGCCAGATTCGGCGCCGATACCGCCGTGGGCATCACCGGGATCGCGGGGCCCGGCGGCGGAACGGCGGAGAAGCCGGTCGGCACAGTCTGTTTCGGCGTCGCGGTGGCCGGCCGCGACACCGTCGTGCGCACCCTGCGGCTGCCCGGCGACCGCAGCGACGTCCGGGAACGTTCGACCACGGTCGCGATGCACCTGCTGCGCCAGGAGCTGGGCCGGCCCTAGTCGGCGAACTCGGCTATCACGCCCGCGGCGAGATTCTCCAACGTCTCATCGGAGGCGCGGTCGTGGGTGAACAGGACCACCTGTCCGAAGCCGAGCTGCTGCCACTGCCGTAACCGGTCGACGATCATCGTGGCGGTCCCGACGAGTCCGCCCTCGCGGAGGCCGAACCCCGGCCCGCCGAAGCGCTTCTCGGCGAAGGTGCGCACCGCGGGCAGGGACTGCGCGTCGGGAGCCAGCGCCATCACCGCCTCCACCGACATCAGGATGGTGTCCGGGTCGCGCCCGATCTGCTCGCACAGCCCGCGCAACACCGCCTGCTTGTGCGCCAGTTGGTCGAGGGCATAGGTGGGCACATTCCACACATCGGCATAGCGGGCCACCAACGGCAGGGTGTACTTCTCGCCGACGCCGCCGACCACGATCGGCGGCCGCGGGCGTTGCACCGGAGTGGGGCGGATCGCCATGTCCGTCACCGTGTAGTGCGCGCCGGCGAACGACACGGTGCCGGTGGCGAAGGCCTGGGTCAGGATCTCCAGCGTCTCACCGAGGCGGGCCGAGCGTTCGGCGAAGCTGCCCCACGGCAGATCGCTGCGCCGGTGCTCGTCTTCGATGGACCCGCTGCCCAGGCCCAACTGCAGCCGACCGCCGGAAATCTGATCGAGCGTGGCGGCCATCTTCGCCAGCACCACCGGATGCCGAAACTGGTTGCACAGCACCATGTGTCCGATACGCAACCGCTCAGTCCGGCTGAGCAGCGCGGTGGCCAGCGTCCAGGCCTCCAGCGAGTCGACCTCGGGCATGCCCGGCCCGTAGAGGTGGTCGTAGAGCCACAGTGACCCGATCCCGAGGTCCTCGCAGCGCATCGCCCGGTGCAGCACGTCGGCGTAGCTGAACGCCATCTGCGGTACGTAGACCCCGATATCGAGCTGCGCCATCGGCGTGCGTCAGTTCAGGACGGGGGCCAGGCGCCGCCACTGTTCGCGTGGGAACACCGCCAGATCGGCATCGAGCACCTGGACGCAGACGTGATCGGCACCGGCGTCGCGGTGCTCGGCGACCCGGCGGGCGATGGTCTGCTCGTCGCCCCACACCACGACCGCGTCGACGAGTCGGTCGCTGATGGTCTGCACGTCGTCCTCGGTGAATCCGGTGCGCAGCAGGTTGTTGACGTAATTGGGCAGCGACAGGTAGCCCTTCAGGAACGTGCGGGCGATGTCGCGGGCCTGCTCGGCGTCGGTGTTGAGCACCACCGTCTGCTCGGGCAGCACCAGCGGTCCGGCGCCGAGCGCGGCCCGTGCGGCGGCGGTGTGCTCGGGTGTCACCAGATACGGGTGCGTTCCGCGGGAACGCTCGGCGGCCAATTGCAACATCTTGGGTCCGAGCGCCGCGATCACCCGGTCTGCGGCGGGCACCGGTTGCGCGGCGTTGTCCAGGCCGTCGAGGAAGGCCGCGGTGGCGGCCAGCGGTTTGCGGTAGGTGCCCGGTGATTTCGAGTCGATCAGCGGGGCGTGGCTCACGCCGATCCCCAGCAGGAACCGTCCGCCGTGCGCGGCCTGCAGCCGGGTGTGCGTCGCGGCCACCTCGGCGGGATCGTGCATCCACAGGTTGAGGATGCCGGTGGCGATGGTGACCGTCTTGGTGGCGGCCAGCAGGTTCTCCACCGATTCGAGCACCGGTCCACCGACGTCGGGGATCCACAGCGCCGGATATCCCAGCTCCTCCAGTTCGGCCGCGGCCTCGGCGGCCTGACCGGCATCCCCGTAGCGCAGGTGTGAGCTCCAGATTCCGGTGCCCGAAAGTTCCACGTGCCGAACTCCTTTCAGCGAGAGTCCCGGCCCTCGCGATCCCAGATGTCCAACATCGTACGGAGGATCTCCTCGGCGCAACCGAGCCCCCCGAGATGGCTCTCGCCGGGCAGCACCGTCATCTCGGCATCCGGCAGCCGGGAGACCACATGGGCGCCGTGCGCGAACGGGACGATGTGGTCCTTGTCGCCGTGCCACCAGCGGACCGGGACCTTCACCTCGTCGAGGCGGAATCCCCAGTCGCGGACGAAGTCGACGATGTCGTAGAACGGCGCGGCGAGTTGTTTGCGGCCGCCGTTGAGCAGGTCGTCGAGGAACATCGCCTTGAACTCGGGCCGTCCGAGCAGCCGGCGATCGCCTTCCGGGGAGATCCGGGCATAGATCTCCAGCGCCGGCGAACCGACGGGTGCGATGAGCTTGATCAGGGTGGCGGCGGCCAGCCGGATGGGCGCACCGGCAAGTTCGAGCACGGGCGCCACGGTCGAACCCAGGTTCATCAGGCCGCTGGCGATGCCGTCAGGCCCCACATACGGCGCGACGCCGCCGAGCACACCGGCCACCACCACCCGATCGGGCATGGCCGCGGCCGCGGCCAAGGTGTAGGGCCCGCCGCCGGACAACCCGATGACGGCGAACTTGTCGATGCCCAGGGTGTCGGCGATGGTGCGCAGGTCCTCGGCAAAGGCGAGCACATTCGGGTACTGGTGCGGGGTGGAGGAGCCGATCCCGGGGCGGTCCACCCCGATGAGCCGGATCCTCTCCAGTGCGGCATAGGCGCGCGCCTCGGCGGGGATCTGCCGGCGGGCGCCGGGCGTGCCGTGCAGCCAGAAGATGGCCCGGCCCTGCGGGTCACCGAACTCGGCGAACCCGAGCTGGCGGTCGGCACTGACCGCGACATTGCCCTCGAGCTTGGGGCGGGCGATGGGAGGAACCATCCGCAAAGTGTGTCATGCGTTACACATGGCGGACACGGTGCCCTGGGCACGCGGCCCGGTATGCCCCGGAATTTGCTTACGCGCATTAGTTTGGTATCAGCCCAACCGCGATCGAGGAGGACCAGATGGACGAGTCGATCGACCGCGCGGCGGTGGCGCTCGCGTTCTCCACCCACCGGTTCGAGGACTCGTTACCGCACCTGGCCAAGGATGTGCGCTGGACGATCGTGGGTTACATGGTGCTGGAGGGGGCCGACGCCGTGGTGCGCACCTGCACCGAGACCCGGGAGAGCCTCGCCGACACCGACACCACCCTGCAGCGGTGCGTGACCGCCGCGCAGGGGGAGGTGGTCGCGGTGGATACCCTGGCGCGCTACACCGGGCCCAACGGCGTGACGGCCGTCGCCGGATGCGACATCTTCGAGTTCACCGGCGACCGGATCACGGCCATCACCTCGTACGCCGTGCAGGTCGATCCGGATTGCTCGGGGGCCCCGCAGAGATGACGACCCCTCAGCCTCGGCGGCGCACCGCCACGCCGTTGCGTTCGGCCAGCGAGCGCAACTGTTTGAGTGCGAACTGTCGGCTGCGTCCCGCAGGCGGCAGCATGATGCCGGCCCAGAGTCCCTCGGCCCCGGGCGTCACGCAGGCCTCCTTGGCGCACTGCCACCGCCGTGGGCAGGCCCGGCACAGCGCTTTGGCGCCTTCGTCGGCAGTGGTCGTCCACCGGTCGGGATTGCGTGTGCATGGCGCCGTCCAGAACTCGTCCGTCGTCGTTATCGGATGCATGTACCCCCCCGTCCATCTTTCGAACTCAACAATACGTTTGTATCGTAAATTCGTCATTGCCGTCGAGGCCGGTTGGGAGTGATGTTGACTACGGTGGCTCATGTGAGTGCAGAGGCCGGCGGACCGGGCGCCGAGGAACCGCCGAGTGTCGAACGGATCCGTCGCGCGGCGTTGGCCAGTTTCGCCGCGCACGGTGCGGCCGCGACGACACTGCGTGGCGTGGCCGCCGCGGCCGGGGTGTCCCTGGGACTGGTGCAACACCACTTCTCGACCAAGGCCGGCCTGATCAAGGCCGTCGACGACTATGTCATCGAGGTGGTGATCACGCCGATGGCCCAGCCCATCGCCGAACGCGCCGGCGACTCGATCACCGAGGTGGGCGAGCGGGTCAACCGGATCATCTCCGAACATCCCGATGTGGCGGCCTACCTGGGCCGCGCCGTCGTCGACGGCAGCGCACTGGGTGCCATCGTGTTCGACCGCCTGCTCGAGGTGGGCAAGGCCCGCTGGCAGGCCCGCGCCGACCGCGGCGAGGCACGGCCCGACATCGACGTGGCCTGGGCGGCCACCAACTCCCTGGTGCTTGCGCTCGGCGCGGTGAGCCTGCGCTCGCACATCGAACGGCATCTGCCGGAGCCGTTGATAGCGCCCGGCCAACTCAAACGCTGGCAGACCTCGGTGGACACCCTGCTGCGCGAGGGCCTCTTCCCTCCGCCGGATCGCTCCTGAGGACGCTCAATCCTGCTCGCCGGCAACCCGTTTGCGGTAGGCCGACGGCGTCTCACCGGCGAACTGGGCGAAGCTTCTGGTGAACGAGCTGAGGCTGTCGAACCCGACCGCCGACGACGTCGCCTGCACCGACTGATCCGGTGCGGCCAGTAGCGCCATCGCCCGCAGCATCCGGGCGTGCAGCAGATACGTTCGCCACGACAGCCCGAGGGTGTCGGCGAAAAGGCGGCGCAGCGTGCGTTCCGATACCGCGACCGCCCGGCTGACGTCCTCGGCGGTGGCCGTGTCGAGGTGCTCCTTGGTGTAGGCCAGCGCGGCCGCGACGATCGGATGGTCGGAGGTCGGCAGGCTCAGCGGTGCCTCGTGGTCGAGTGCCTCGGTGACGAGATTGGCCAGCGTCCGGAAGAACTCCTCGGAGATCCGGTCATCCTCCGGGTCGTCCTGGGCCCGGTCGATCGGCCAGCGCAGCCCGTAGATCATCATCTCGCGCACCAGCGGCGACACCGCGATGATGCGCGCGCGGTCCCCGCCGTCGGGGATCAGCCTCGCGTCGAACATCACCGCCACCGTCTTGACGTCGGGGTTCATCACCGCCTGGTGTTCCAGTCCGGCCGGGATCCAGGCGGCCTGCTGCGGCGGCAGCAGATAGTGTCCGGCGTCGGTCTCGACCTCGACGACGCCATGCAGCGCGTACTCGATCTGGTGCACCTCGTGGGAGTGCCAGCCGGTGATCAGTCCGTCACCCTCATACAGGTAGCTGCCGGCCAGCGCCTGACCACCCCGACGCAGTTCGATCACCGGGCGACCGGTGTCGGAGTGCGCCGCCGTGTCGGATTTGGCCGAAAAGGCGAAAACTCTGTCCGAAAACGCAGAGACGGTCACGAGATCCGAGAGTACTAGTTGAAGGCATGGACACCAATGACCTGATCCTGGTGAGCATCGACGACCATGTCGTGGAGCCGCCCGACATGTTCCTCAACCACGTGCCGGCCAAGTACAAGGCCGATGCGCCCATCGTCGTGACCGACGAGAAGGGGGTGGACCAGTGGATGTATCAGGGCAGGCCGCAGGGTGTCAGCGGGCTCAACGCCGTGGTGTCCTGGCCGGCCGAGGAGTGGGGCCGCGACCCGGCGGGTTTCGCCGAGATGCGCCCCGGCGTCTACGACGTCCACGAACGCGTCCGGGACATGAGCCGCAACGGAATTCTGGCCTCGATGTGCTTCCCGACGTTCACCGGGTTCTCCGCGCGGCACCTGAACATGCACCGCGAGGATGTCACGCTGGTGATGGTGTCGGCCTACAACGACTGGCACATCGACGAATGGGCCGGCAGCTACCCGGACCGGTTCATCCCGATCGCGGTACTGCCGACCTGGAACCCCGAGGCCATGTGCAAGGAGATCCGGCGGGTGGCCGCCAAGGGCTGCCGCGCGGTCACCATGCCGGAACTGCCGCATCTGGAAGGACTTCCGAGTTATCACGATGAGGACTACTGGGGTCCGGTCTTCCAGACCCTCTCCGATGAGCAGGTGGTGATGTGCCTGCACATCGGTACCGGTTTCGGGGCGATCAGCATGGCGCCCAACGCGCCGATCGACAACCTGATCATCCTGGCCACCCAGGTCTCGGCGATGTGCGCCCAAGACCTGCTGTGGGGTCCCGCGATGCGCAACTACCCGGATCTGAAGTTCGCGTTCTCCGAGGGTGGGATCGGCTGGATCCCGTTCTATCTGGACCGCTCGGACCGGCACTACAGCAATCAGAAATGGCTGCGCCGGGACTTCGGCGACAAGCTGCCCAGCGATGTCTTCCGCGAGCATTCGCTGGCCTGCTACGTGACCGACAAGACCTCGCTGAAACTGCGGCACGAGATCGGCATCGACAACATCGCCTGGGAGTGCGACTACCCGCACTCGGACTGCTTCTGGCCCGACGCCGCCGAACAGGTGCACGCCGAACTGCTCGGCGCCGGTGCCTCGGACAGCGACATCAACAAGATCACCTGGGAGAACTCGTGCCGGTTCTTCGGGTGGGATCCGTTCAAACTGACACCCCGCGAAAAGGCAACGGTAGGTGCCTTACGCGCCACCGCGACCGATGTCGACACCTCGATCCGGCCGCGCAAGGAATGGGCGCGGCTTTACGACGAGAAGCGGTTCGCCCGGGTCTAAGGTTGGGGCATGACCGATCTGGATCGTGCCGCCGCCCGTCGTGAGATCACCGAAGCCCTGCTGAAGGCGCTCGACCGTCGGCACGAGGTGCTCGACATCGTCGTCGACGCCGCCGACCGGAATGCGGCCGTCAGCGCCATCGCCGAACTGCTGGGCACCACCCATGCCGGCAGCGAGGCGGTCTTCGGGTTGTCCTTCGACAAGCTCACCAAGGATTCCCGCAAGAACATCGCCGCCGAGTTGGAGGACCTGAACAGCCAGCTCACCTTCACGTTGAACGAACGGCCCGCATCGTCGGCGGAGACGTTGGTGCTGCGCACCTTCTCCGGTGACGATGATCGCGACATCTTCGGGGCCCGCATCGATGATCTGCACACCGCCGGTGACGGCCGGGGCGGCCCGGCCGGCAGCCTCGACGACGAGATCGCCGCGGCACTCAAGCGCGTCGACGCCGAGGAGGCGGCGTGGTTCGTCGCGCTGGAGGGCGACCGCAAGGTGGGTCTGGTGCTCGGCGAGCTCGTCGATCACGAGGTCGAGGTGCGGATCTGGATTCGCCCGGACTACCGAAAGAAGGGTTACGGCACTGCGGCGCTGCGCAAGTCGCGCTCGGAGATGGCGATCTACTTCCCCGCGGTGCCCGTCGTGGTGCGTGCACCCGGGGCCTGACCGACCGGCTACCAGTCGGTCCGCGCCGCCGTAGCCTGCGGCGGCGGCGCATCGCCGGGAGCGGGCTCCGAGTCCGCCGACCATGCGGTGCCCTCACACACCAGGTCGCTCGGGAACGGGATCGCGGCGGGTAGTTGCACCGGCAGTCCCGGGACCGTCGGCAACGCCAGCGGTGGGGGTGGTGTGGCCGCGAGGACAGCCGGGGCCGAAGCGATCGCCGGCAGCACGGTGTCGGTGGCCAGCGTTGCGGCCGCCGGGGCAGCGATCCCCACCGGGGCAGCCACCGCCGTATCGATGGGCGCGACGGCCGCCGGGACGGGGGCTGCAGCCTCGACCAGGGGTGCCGATGGCGCCGGCGGTGGAGCATCGACAATCGGTGGCGGCGGCGCGATGTCCGGCGGCGCGGCCGGCGCGGGTGCGATGTCGATGACCGGTGGCGCTGCCGGGGGTGCGGCCGCGCCGGCGGCCTCGACCGGGGACGGCGCGGGGATCATTGCCTCGACCGGCGGTACGGGCGGTGCGGCCTCCATCAGCGGTGCGGCGGGCGGTGGCGCGGGAACCGGCCCGGCGGCCTCGACGAGTGGCGCGGCGGCCGGTGCGACGGGCGGAAGGGTCGCAGGCACCGGGACAGGTACGGGCGGCAGCGCGGCGGGGACGGGCGGAACCGGTACGACCGGCACAGCGGCAGGGGCTGGAAGCGCAGCCGGGGCCGGGGCGATTGCGGCTGCCGGAACCGACTCCGCGACAGGCGGTCCGGCCAGGACGGGCGAGATCAGATCCAAGGTCTCGGTGGCCACCGGCGCGGCAGGCGGGGCGGCGGCAGGCGGGGCGGGCACCGGTTCGACCGGCACGGGCGGCGCCGGGACGGCCGCGGGCTCGGCAACCGGAGCGACTGCCGCGGCCTCCACCAGCGGGGCGGCATCGACGGGCGCCGGGGCGGGAGGTGGCGGCGGCGGAGCGGCAGCGTCGACCGCCTCGGGGATGATCTCCGGGGATGTCGCGAGTTGGTGCACCATGTCCAGGCAGGGGACACCGGGCTCAGCAACCGCCGCGGGGGCCATCGCGAGCACACTCCAGTACAGACCCGCGGTGGCCACAGATGTCACTGCGAGTCGGTTCACGGTGCGTGGCATGGGATTCCTGATCTTGCTGGCGGCGGGCGTCGAGGGGAACCTATCGCGGTTCCGCACGAGCACAAACCGGCGGTTTTGGCCGACACCGATCCGATATGAAGCGGTGCCCATCCCGTGACGGAACTGGGCAACACCTAAGGGTTTCGGCCAAATGTTCTGTGCCCGAACCGGACTCTGCGCGAGTCGGGCGGTGTCAGCCCGCGGCGGCCTTCTCCAGGTCGGTCAGCGAATCCTCCAGGTGCGTCAGCAACCGCTGCAGGTGCGGGACGCTGCGCCGGCAACCGACGAGACCGAAGTCCAGATTGTCGGCATTGTTGGTCAGGGTGATGTTCAGGGCCTGCCCGTCCAGCGCGATCGACATCGGGTAGTTGCCGTCGAGCCGGGCGCCGTTCCAGTACATCGGTTCTCGGGCGCCGGGCACATTGGAGATGACGATGTTGAACGGCGGCGGTGCGGACGCGACGAAACCGGGGACCAGGCTCAGTCCGAGACCGGCGATGAGGAACCCGGACAATGCGAGCGCCTGCGTGCGGGGGAGCTCGTTGAACACGCGCTTGTTGTCGCGCATCGAGGTGCTGATGATCTCCAGGCGCCGCAGCGGATCGGCGGTGTCGGTGGCCAGGTTGCACAGGATGGTACCGACCATGTTCCCGCCGGCATCCTGTTCGTGCTCATCGCGCAGACTCACCGGAACCATTGCCACCAACGGGGTTTCGGGAAGCGCGTGCTGTTCTTCGAGATATGCCCGCAGCGCCCCGGCGCACATGGCCAGCACCACGTCGTTGACCGTCACGCCGGTCGCGCTCTTGACCGTCCTGATCCGTTCCAGCGGCCAGGACTGTGCGGCGCACCGCCGGGCGCCGCCGATGGGGACGTTGAACATCGTCTTCGGCGCACCGAACGGCAGTGTGAGCTGCTGCTCGAGCAGGGCCGCGCGGGCCAGTCCCAGTGTGGTCGGACCCAGCCCGGCGACGGTGGCCGCGGTGCCGGCCACCGACCGCACCAACGAGGTGGCCGCCCCGGATCTGGGGGTGGACCGCTTGCGGGGTGCCAGCGTCCACGGCACGCGGATCTCGCGGTCGTCGCTGTCGGCGGACAACGTCCGGATCATCAGCCGCTGTGCGGAGACGCCGTCGATGAGGGAGTGGTGGATCTTGGTGTAGATCGCGAACCGGCCGTCGCTGAGCCCCTCCACGAAATAGGCCTCCCACAGCGGCCGGTGCCGGTCGAGCAGGCTGCCGTGGATGCGCGAGGTCAGCTCCAGCAGCTCGCGCACCCGGCCCGGACGTGGCAACGCCGAGCGGCGCAGGTGGTAGTCGACATCCACCTCATCGTCCAAAGTCCAACCGATATTGGTGATTCCGCCGAAAAAGGTCGCAGGATGCTTGCGGAACGTCGGCTGGAAATCACCGAAGCCGGCGATCGCCCGATACATCTCGGCCACGAAGTCCGGCCCGGCATCGGCGGGTGGTTCGAACAGCTGCAGACCGCCGACATGCATCGGATGCTCCCGAGACTCGCCGACGAGGAACAGCGCATCGGTCGGTGAGATCAGCTTCATTCGGTCAAACTACCCACCCGCAGGCGCTTTGTACCCAGGAATGCTCGCCGCGGGCGGGAGAACCGCCCGCGGCACAGTGGCGGGCACGATGACCCGCGGTGCCGCGGCGAGCGGCGGGGCGG
>NZ_MVHJ01000047.1 GCF_002086115.1 Mycolicibacterium bacteremicum | reverse complement strand
GCCAGGGTCCGGGTGGGCAGGGACCCGGTGGCGGTGGCCAGGGCGGGAACTGCTTCCTGATCTTCTGCAACTGATCGCGACTCAGTCCGATACCGCTTCGACGGCGATCGGCGGGATGTCGGCCAGGCAGTCCAGCGAGCCGGTGTCGCCGGTGCGCACGAACTGTTCGATGATGTCGGCGACGCAGCCGCTCGGATCGTTGTCCGGGGTGTGGCCGAGATTCGGAACCGACACGAACGTCGACGTCGGGAACTGCGCGGCGGTGAGCCGGCCGTTGGCGTCGGGGGTCACGGCATCCAGATCCCCGGACAGCACCAGGACCGGGACATCCGGCAGCGCGGTGTGCACCTGATCGGGCCGCGGATGACCGGCGACGGCGGGCCAGTCGATGCAGATGTCCCCGCCGTCGTGCTGCGCCTCGGCGAACCCCTGGGCGCTGAACGACCCCAGCGTTCCGGCCGCGGCCAGCGCCCGCTGGTACTGGTCTTCGCGTTGCGCGGCATCGGCTTTCGTCGACCACAGCGGCACATAGTCGTTGCAGGAGATGGCGATGTACAGGTCGTCGCCGACCGGGGTGTACCCCGGCAGCCCGATGTCGTCGATCACGTCCCGTAGCGGCCCGTCGTCGCCCCCGACGAAGCTGTGCAGCGCCGCGGGTAGTTGACCCAGCGGGGTCATCGCGTCCGGATCGCCACCGACACCGCTGGTCGCGCCCTCGAAGACGAGGTTGGCGAATTCGGCCTCGGTCACCGGTGCGTCGTCGACGGTCAGGGGAGCCTCGCGCAGGGCGGCGGTCACCGCGCGCAGATCCGCGACCGCGGTGTCGCCGTCACATTCCTGGCTGCGTTCACAGATGCGCCGCAGCGTGAGGTCGACGGCGTCGGCGTTGGGGCGCTGCAGCGGATCGAAGTGCAGCGGGTACGCGCCGGCCAACACCATCGACTGCACCCGGTCGGGATGGCGCTGCGCGTAGACGGTCATCAGGTAGGTGCCATACGACGAGCCGTAGGGGATCACCCGATCGATGCCGAGATGTTCACGCACGGCATCGAAATCGTCGGCGGTCGCGGCTGAGGTGTAGGCACCGGCGCGTGGACCCAGATTGGCCGCGCACTCGGCCACCGCGTCGCGCTGGTCCTCCCGGGTGCCGGTGCCGAAGGCGGAGCCGTCGATATCGCATTCCATCGGCGAGGATTCGCCCACGCCCCGGGGGTCGATCAGCAGTACGTCGTAGTCGTCGAGAAGCGCCGGGGTGAGCGCGGCGACATCCAATCCCCAGGCGATCACCGGGCTGCCGGGCCCGCCCGGGTTGGGCATGATCGTGCCCGCCGGCTCGGCCGCGTCTCCGCTGTGATGTACCAGGGCATAGCCGATGTCGATGTCGCCCAGCTGGGGTGCGCCGGCGAGCAGCGGGCGCTCGATCACGCCGCACTCGGTGACGTGGTGCAGGATGCTCGGGCACCACGCCGGGATGGCCGCCGGCGACGCGGTCGTCGAGTGTGACGGCACGGCCGGGGTGCCCGGTGCACACCCCACGGCCAGTGCGGCAGCGGCCAGCGCGGCGATCCACCGGGTGGCGCGCCGCGGTCGGGAGGTGGGCGTGGGGTTCAGGACCGCCACGGTAGTCGTCAGGGCTGATTCTGGTCGGTCGAGCCGTGCCGCAGCATGCCGTCGAAGCCCTGCCACAACAGCATGAACACCAGCTCGACGACGCGTTCGCGGGGCACGTCGCGGTTCTCGTACCACCACGTGGCCACGCCGTGGCAGGCCGACTGGGTGGCGCACGCCAGGATCCATGCCGAGTCGTCGAGCGTGATGCCGCGTACCGAGGTGGTGTCGCCGGCGCCGAACCGGATCAGGTCGGCGATGCCCGCGGTGCCCCGGTCGGCGATCTCCTGCACCACGGCCGCGGTCTCCGGATCGGCCGGGGGATCGCGGTGCAGGAAGCGCCACATGAACGGATCGGCCTCGACGAACTCGAAATAGTTGGCGATCGCGGCGCGGACCAGTTCCTCGGGCGTGGCGCCCTCGACCCGGCGCAGCGAGCGCTCGCGCAACTGCGCGGCGTGTTCTTCGAGGACGGCGATGTGCAGCTCGCGTTTGGACCCGAAGTGGTCGTAGAGCACCGAGGGCACCACCCCGGCCAACCGGGCGATGTCCTGCATCTTGGCCTCGGCGAACCCGTGCTCGGCGAAGGCCTCCACGGCTGCGTCCAGGATGCGGGCCCGTCGTTGCGCCGCCGGTATTCGGATCCTTGCCACACCGAATTGTAATTCGGTAGGCTGCGATCACAGAACCGAACCGCGATTCGGTTACGGCCGGGGAGTGGATCGACACCGGACATGGGCAGGGGAAGCCAATGGCACAGGGACCAGTTCGCACACGCATCCACTGGATGGCCATGCACGGATTCGTGCGGGGGATCTCGAAGCTGTTCGCTCGCCGCGGTGACCCGCAGGGCCGACTGATCGCCGACCGCAGCATCCGCGAGGACCCGGTCCCGTTCACCGAGGAACTACGCGCCCAGGGCCCACTGGTGAAGGGCCGGGTGGTCTACATGTCGGTCGACCACAAGATCTGCAGCGACGTGCTGCGTTCCGAGGACTTCCGGGTTCTCGCGCTCGGGTCGAATCTGCCCGCACCGCTGCAGTGGGTGATCGACCGCACCAAACCCGATGTGCTGCATCCGCTGCAGCCACCGTCGATGCTCTCGGTGGAGGCGCCCCAGCACACCCGCTACCGCAAGCTGGTCTCCTCGGTGTTCACCACCCGGGCGGTCGCCGCCCTGCGGGATCGTGTGCAGGACACCGCAAACCGATTGCTCGATGACCTGGCCGAGGAGACCGGCACCGTCGACATCGTCGAACGGTACTGCGGGCAGTTGCCGGTCACCGTCATCGGCGACATCCTCGGTGTTCCCGAACAGGACCGCCCGCGCGTCCTGGAATTCGGTGAGCACGGTGCGGCCAGCCTGGACATCGGCCTGACCTGGCCGCAGTACCAGGAGGTCAGCGCCGCGGTCGAAGGATTCAACGACTGGCTGATCACGCATCTGCGCGAGTTGCGCCGCAACCCGGGCGAGGACCTGATGAGCCAGATCATCACCGCCTCGCAGGCATCCGATGAGGGCCCGCTGACCGAACAGGAACTGGTCGCCACCGCCGGGTTGGTGCTCGCCGCGGGCTTCGAGACCACGGTCAACCTGCTGGGCAGCGGTATCCGGCTGCTGCTGCAGCACCCCGAGCACCTGGACACCCTGGCGGCCCGGCCCGAGCTGTGGCCGACCGCCGTCGAGGAGATCCTGCGACTGGAATCCCCGGTGCAGCTCTCGGCGCGCATCGCCACCAGAGACATCGAGCTCGCCGACAGGCAGGTGCGCGCCGGGGAAGCCGTGCTGGTCTACATCGCCGGCGCCAACCGGGACCCGAATGTGTTCACCGATCCGCACCGCTTCGACATCGAACGGTCCAATGCCGGTAAGCATCTGTCGTTCTCCGGCGGCAGGCACTTCTGCCTGGGCGCGGCGCTGGCCCGCGCCGAGGGCGAGGTCGGGCTGCGGACCTTCTTCGAGCGCTATCCGCATGCGGCACTGGCCGGTGCCGGAACCCGGCGCGACACCCGCGTGTTGCGCGGCTGGTCGAGCCTGCCAATCGCCCTCGGCGACCCCCGAGCCGCGCTACGGTCGTAGACATGGACTTCCGGGCCGCCCTGCTCGAACAGACCAGCAGCTTCGGCGAACTGATCCGCGATGCCGATCCCGCCACGCCGGTGCCGACCTGCGGCGAATGGACACTCAAACAGCTGTTCCGCCACGTGGGACGCGGAAACCGTTGGTGCACACAGATCATCGCCGACCGGCGCACCGAGCCGCTGGACCCGCGCGAGGTCCGCGACGGCAAGCCCCCGGAGGGCCTCGGCGAAGCGATCGACTGGCTCAACGACGGTGCCCAGGCGCTGATCGACGCCGTCGAGCAGGCCGGGCCGAACATCAAGGTGTGGACCTTCACCGGTCCGCGTATCCCGGGCTGGTGGATCCGGCGCCGTGTGCACGAGCAGACCGTGCATCGCGCCGATGCCGCACTGGCCCTCGGCCGGGAATTCACCCTGCCCGCCGAGCTGGCCGCCGACGGCGTCAGCGAGTGGCTGGACCTGTCCACCGCCCAGCACCAGCCGATCCCGCCCGGTCAATCGCTGCACCTGCACGCCACCGACGACGGGCTGGGCCCCACCGGGGAGTGGACCGTGGTGCACGACGAGGCCGGGGTGGCCTGGACGCATGCGCACGGCAAGAGTTCGGTGGCGCTGCGGGGCCGGGCGGTCGATCTGCTGTCGGCCATCACCCGTCGGCGCACCGCCGAGCAGGCCGGCCTGGAGGTGCTGGGGGACGCGGGCGTATGGGACCAGTGGCTGGCCGGTACGCCGTTCTAGAGTTTGGGACATGAGCACCTCGGAGATCGCCACCGTCCTCGCCTGGCATGACGCCCTCAACGCGCGTGACTACGACACGCTGGTGAAGCTGTCCAGCGATGACATCGAGATCGCGACCGCCGACCGCGCGGCACAGGGGCACCAGGCGCTGCTGGACTGGGCGCAGGAGGGCGTCACCGCCGAGACCGGCAAGCTCTACGTGCGCGACGGCGTCGTCGTCGCCGAACAGACCGTGAACGGCACGGGCACCGCCGCGTCGGCGTTCCGGGTGGTGCACGACCAGGTCACCTCGGTGTTCCTGCACGACGATCTGGATGCCGCGCTGGCCGCCACCGGACTGACCGACGACGACCTGGACGCCTGACGGTCAGGCGCGGCGCGGGGTGGCCAGCACCGCCGCGATGCCCGTCGTCAATGGAACCGAAAGGGCCAGTGCGATACCGCCGACGGCCGAGCGCGCGATCTCGATGGCCACGCTCTCGCCGGTCAGCACATCGCCGAGCGACCGGTCGGCCACGCTGAACAGCAACAGCAGCGGCAACGCGCTGCCCGCGTAGGCGAGGACCAGCGTGTAGACGGTGCTGGCGATGTGATCGCGGCCCACCCGCATCGCGCCGAAAAAGATCGCCCGCCGCGAATCACTGTGCTGCGCAAGCTCGAACGCCGTCGACGCCTGCGTGACGGTGACGTCGTTGAGCACGCCGAGCGAGCCGATGATGAAGCCCGCCAGCAGCAGCCCGGTGATCGACACCCCGCCCAGGAAGGTGGCGACAGCGTTGTTCTCCTCCTCGGACAACCCGGTCAGATGTGTCAGCTTGATCGCACCCCAGGACAGCGCGGTCGCCAGCAGCAGTGAGGTCAGCGTGCCCAGCAGCGCGGCGCTGGTACGCAGACTGACCCCGTGCGCGAGATAGAGGACGGCGTAGAGGATCACCGAGGAGGCCACCAGCGCCACGGGTATCGCGTCGGCGCCGTCGCGCAGGGCGGGCAGCATGAACAGCACCAGGACCGCGAACGCGACGGCGATGCCGATCAGCGCGCGCAGTCCGCGCCAGCCGGCTACCACGACCACGACCACCGCGAAGGCCAATGCCAGCGCGGTCAGCGTCCAGGTGCGCTCGTAGTCGTAGAACGAGTAGATGGTGGTGCCGGTCGGGTCGACGGCCCGGGTGATCCGGATATCGTCACCGACGACGAGTTGCGGCTGTCCCGGACCACCGCTGAATTCCAGCAGGGTGTAGGCGCCCTCGTTGGGCCCGGAGCCGATCTGGATGAACGACTGGGTGCAGTGGGTCTCTCCGGTGCTGGGTGGCGGTGCCGAGGTGATGACCGCGCCCACGGTCGGCCCGCCGCAGGTGGCCTCCGACACCGACACCACCTGGCCGGCCTCGGTGCTGACTCCGCCGCCCGCGGAGTTCTGGAACGGCAGCGGGATCTCCAGCTTCTGCTGGCTGGGCCACAGCAGTGCGACACCGGCCAGGGTCGCCACGGCGATCGCGATGAGCAGCCCGACGACGATCCGGGCGGCCAGCGGCCCGAGCGGCGACGGGCCGCTCAGCGAATGAGAATGTGCGTGCGAGTGGGCCACCCGCAACAGCGTAGGCGGTGCGGCTGTTACTGCCGGTAGCTGACCAGGAAGTTGCCCAGCCGCTCGATGGCGGCTGCCAGATCACGGGCCCAGGGCAGCGTCACGATCCGCAGATGATCCGGTGTGGGCCAGTTAAATCCGGTGCCCTGCGTGACCAGGATCTTCTCCTGCAGCAGCAGATCGAGCACCAGTTGCTCGTCATCGTGGATGTCGTAGACCTCGGGATCCAGCCGCGGGAACGCGTACAGCGCACCCTGGGGCTTCACACAGGACACCCCGGGGATCGAGTTCAGCTTCTCGACCGCGACATCGCGCTGCTCGAGCAGCCGGCCGCCGGGCAGCACCAGGTCGTCGATGCTCTGATGGCCGCCCAGGGCCACCTGAATGGCGTGCTGGGCAGGCACATTCGGGCACAATCGCATGTTGGCCAGCAGGTTGATGCCCTCGATGAAGCTGCTCGCGTGCTCCTTGGGACCGGTGATGACCAGCCAGCCCGACCGGTAACCGGCCACCCGGTACGCCTTCGACAGCCCATTGAAGGTGAGGCACAACAGGTCTGGGGCCAGCGAGGCGAGACTGATGTGCTTGGCGTCGTCGTAGAGGATCTTGTCGTAGATCTCGTCGGCGAGCAGCAGCAGCTGATGCTTGCGCGCGAGTTCGACCATCTGTTCCAGGATTTCGCGGCTGTACACCGCCCCGGTCGGATTGTTCGGGTTGATCACCACCAGCGCCTTGGTGCGCTCGGTGATCTTGGACTCCAGGTCCGCGATATCGGGGTTCCAGCCCTGGGTCTCGTCGCACAGGTAGTGCACCGGGGTACCGCCGGCCAGCGCGGTCGAGGCGGTCCAGAGTGGGTAGTCCGGCGCCGGGATCAGCACCTGGTCACCGTTGTCGAGCAGGGCCTGCAGCGTCATCGTGATGAGCTCGGAGACCCCGTTGCCCAGGAAGACGTCGTCGACGTCGAAGCGGGGGAAACCGTCGACGAGCTCGTAGCGGGTGAACACCGCGCGCCGGGCCGGGATGATGCCCTTGGAGTCGGAATAGCCCTGCGCGGTCGGCAACGCGGCGATGATGTCGCGCATGATCACGTCGGGGGCTTCGAAACCGAACGGGGCGGGGTTGCCGATGTTGAGCTTGAGGATGCGGTGGCCCTCGGACTCCAGGCGGGAGGCCTGCTCGTGTACCGGGCCGCGGATCTCGTACAGGACGTCCTGCAGCTTGGTCGACTGGGCGAACGTCCGCGGACGCGGCTGCGGGCTCTGATGCCACGTTCGGTCGGGAAGCTGATGGGTACTCACGGGTAACAGTCTCCCACGCGCCGGCAAACGGATTTCCGGGCTGCATAACAATTTGACCGTTACGTCGGTGAATACGCGGGCGCTTCGGTGGTTATTCGGTGGCGCGGTGCTATTTTCCGATCCATTATGACGTCGATGACACGGTCGCTGGGTGCGGCATTCGCAATGGCCGCGGCGGCCGCCCTGATGCTGGCGGGATCCGCACAGGCCGAGCCGCCGCTGCTCAACGGTTCCTACTCGGGAGCCGAGGGTGATCCGGAGAGTGTCTGGGCCATCACCAGCAGTTGCGCGCCGGCCGGCTGTGCGGGCACGGTGTCCAGCAACCAGGGGTGGACCAGCCCGATGACACTGGCCGCCGGAATCTGGAATCTCTCGGTGACCAAACCGGACGGATTCATCTGTCCCGACGGCAGTTACGCACCGGCGGTCGTACACATGACCATTGATCCGGTGACGCTGGTGGGTGTTTTGTCCGCCGATTCGAATGGCACCTGCCCGGGCGGAATCACCAGCGCGACGCCATTTCAATTGAAGGCGGTCTGAAACGAGTTGTGGCGTCTCACCCGTAATGGTTACGGGCGAGACGCCACAAATCGCAGGAAGTTAGCGCTTACCCGGTCGACGGGCGCCCTTGGCGATGCCCAGACCCACCACCGGAGCCTCGTCACCCACGATGCGGGAGTCATCACCGGACCCGTTGGACGTCGGGGCCGGGGTCTCCTCGACGGGCTCGGCCTGCACCGGCTCGGCCTCGGCTTGCACCGGTTCGGCGTCGGCTTCAGGCTCGGCGACGGGCTCGGGCGTAGCCGCGGGCTTGGGTGCCGCGGCCTTCTTCGACCCGGGGCGGCGGGCACCGGCGGCGATACCCAGGCCGACGACCGGCGGTTCGGGCTTGGCCTCTTCGAGGCCCTTGTCCGAGTCGGCCGTGTCCTCCTTGGCGCCCGCCTGCGCGTGATCGGGGTCGACGTTCGGCGGCTGCGTCACCGTCGGCTCACCCTCGTTGGGCGAGGCCTTCGGCGCTGCAGCAGGCGCAGCGGCCTTCTTGGCACCCGGCCGGCGTGCGCCGGCCGCGATACCGAGACCCTTCACCTCGGGTTCGGGCTTGGCGGGTTCGGCGGGCGCCTCGGCCTCGGCGGGAGCCGCCGCAGGTGCCGCGGCAGCCGGGGCCGCCTTCTTCGCACCCGGGCGCTTGGCACCCGCCGCCATTCCCAGGCCCTTGGCCGGAGGAGCAGCGGGGGCCTCGGACGCGGCGCTGGACTCGGCCGGCGCCGACGCTGCCGGTGCTGCGGCCTTCTTGGCACCCGGACGCTTGGCGCCCCCGGCGATACCCAGGCCCTTGACCGGAGTCGCGTCGGCGGCCGGAGCCTCCGCTGCGGAAGCGGATGCGGCCGGGGCGGCCTTCTTCGCGCCGGGACGCTTTGCGGCACCGGCGATCCCGAGACCCTTCACGGGGGCGGCAGCGGCCGGAGCCTCGGCGGCCGCGGGGGCGGCCTCCTCGGCGACGACCTCGTCTTCGACCTCTTCCACGGCAGGCGCAGCGGCCTCGGCAGTCGCCTCGGCCTCGGCCCGCTTCTCGGCGAGCTCGGCCGACCACTTCGCGGCAGTGCCCTTCTCGGGCAGCGTGTAGACGCTGGTCTCCAGCGAGGCGAGCAGCAGCTGCGCCACGTCGAGGACTTCGGCCTTCTCCCGGTCGGACGCGGTGGCCACCTCGTCGACACCGTCGGTGATCATGACGCGGCAGAACGGGCACCCGGTCGCGATCGCCGAAGCGCCGGTGTCCAGGGCTTCCTCGGTGCGCTCCTGGTTGACGCGCTTACCGATGTGCTCTTCCATCCACATCCGGGCGCCACCGGCACCACAGCACAGGCCGCGATCGGCATGGCGCGGCATCTCGGTGAGCTTCGCGCCGGCCGCGCCGACGAGCTCACGCGGGGCCTCGTACTCCTTGTTGTGGCGACCCAGGAAGCACGGGTCGTGGTAGGTCACGTCCTGGCCGACAGGGTTGATCGGGATCAGCTTCTTGTCGCGGACCAGCCGGTTGAGCAGCTGGGTGTGGTGCACGACCTGGTAGTCGGAGCCGAGCTGCGGGTACTCGCGGTTGATCGTGTTGTAGCAGTGCGGGCAGGTCACCACGACCTTGCGCTTCGATGTCTCGACACCCTCGAACAACTCGTTGATGGTCTCGACGTTCTGCGCGGCCAGCTGCTGGAACAGGAACTCGTTGCCGGCCCGGCGGGCCGAGTCACCGGTGCAGGTCTCACCGGTGCCGAGCACCAGGAATTTCACCCCGGCGGTGGCCAGCAGTTCGGCGACGGCCTTGGTGGTCTTCTTCGCGCGGTCCTCGTAGGCGCCGGCGCAGCCGACCCAGAACAGGTACTCGAACCCGTCGAAGGACTCCACATCCTGGCCGTAGACCGGGACGTCGAAGTCGACCTCGTCGATCCAGTTGGTGCGGTCCTTGGCGTTTTGGCCCCAGGGGTTGCCCTTGTTCTCCAGGTTCTTGAAGAGCACACCGAGCTCGCCGGGGAACTCGGATTCGACCATCACCTGGTAGCGGCGCATGTCGACGATGTGGTCGATGTGCTCGATGTCCACCGGGCACTGCTCGACGCAGGCGCCGCAGTTGGTGCAGGACCACAGCACATCGGGATCGATGACGCCGCCCTGCTCCAGGGTGCCGACCAGCGGGCGGGTGGCCTGCTCGGGGCCCGAACCCAGGACGCGCTCGAAACCGGATTCCGGGACGTGATCGTGGGCGTGTTCCTGCTCGTGCTTCTCGCCCATCGCCTTCTCGCCGAGGCCGCCCTCGGGCGTGTTCTCCAGCGGGGATTCCTTCTCACCCAGGATGTAGGGCGCCTTGGCGAACATGTGGTCGCGCAGGTTCATGATGACGAGCTTGGGCGACAGCGGCTTGCCGGTGTTCCAGGCCGGGCACTGCGACTGGCAACGGCCGCACTCGGTGCAGGTGGTGAAGTCGAGGTAGCCCTTCCAGGTGAAGTCCTCGATCTTGCCGCGGCCGAACACCGCGTCCTCGGCGGGATCCTCGAAGTCGATCTTCTCGCCCTTGTACTCCATCGGCAGCAGCGGGCCCAGGCCGTTGGGCAGGCGCTTGAACGTGACGTTGATCGGGGCCAGACCGATGTGCAGGTGCTTGGAGTGCAGAACGATCAGCAGGAACACCAGCATGACGCCGATGTGACCCAGCAGTGCGATGGTCTCGATCCACATGTTGGCCGTCGCGCCGAGCGGGGCCAGCAGCCAGGCCATGCCGTCGGACAGGAAGGCGCCGGACTGGTAGGGGAACTCCTCGCCGAGCACGTTGACCGCGGCACCGCGGAACACCACGTAGGTGGCGATGACCAGGAAGATCATGAACAGGATCTCCCAGGCGCCACCGGTGTGCGAACCGTAGAACCGGGAGTCGCGGCCGATCTTCTTGGGCTCGCGGGCGACGCGGATGATCGCGAAGGTGACGATGCCCAGCAGCACGGCGAGGGCGAAGAAGTCCTGCAGGAAGCCCAGCACCGGCCAGCGGCCGACCAGCGGGATGTGGAACTCGGGATCGAAGAGCACGCCGAAGGCCTCGACGTAGACCGAGCCGAGGACGAAGAAGCCCCACATGGTGAAGAAGTGCGCGATACCGGGGATCGACCATTTCAGGAGCTTCGACTGAGCGAAGACTTCCTTGTTCTGGTTCAGGAAGCGCGTGACGATGTCGTCTTTGCGGCCGCGTTCGTCACCGAGCTTCTGTCCCGAGCTGATCAGCTTGGTCAGCCACATGACGCGCTTGGCGGCGAAGAACAAGACGACGGCGGTCGCCAGCATGGCGATGACCAACCTGGCCACTTCGAGTGTGTGTTGCACCGCGTGCCTCCCCGAGGGTTAGTTACCAGCCAGTAACTTGAGTATGGTTACTCACGAGTAACTTAGGCTAGTTGCCTGCTCATAGTTACATCACCGTTTGCGGCATTGCTAGCAAGGCTGACCTAACTAGTCGGTTGGTTACCCCGTTGAACCGATTCAGGCGGGGGTTCCCAGGAGCGCGCGCAGCATCGACAACATCTCCGATCGCGACTCCGCGCCGAGGCGTCGACGGATGCGGGCGACATGATGTTCGACGGTCTTGGCGGAGATGAACAATTGGCTGCCGATATCGCGGTAAGGCAGGCCGAGCAGGAGCAGTTCGGCCACCTCGCGCTCGCGGTCGGACAGTTTCGACGATGCCGCCGGCCGTGCCGAGAGCGCCGCCGGCGAACCGGCCGCGACACCGGTCGACACCGCCGGATCCGGCATGTGTGGAAGATCACCGTCGGGCGCGTCCGGGTCGGCACCGGTGATCTTGAGGTCGCGGGCCAGTTGCAACATCACCCCCGAGATCCGGGGGTCCGGCGTCTGCAGCGCGGCCTGGCTGGCCAGCCGGGTGGCATCCCAGGTGAGTCCGAACTGGGCCAGTCCGTTGGCCGCGGCGGTCACCTCGTCGACGTCGACCTGGTTGGCCAGCACCCGCAGCCAGCTCCGGCCCGCCGCGGCGAGCGCCCGGGCATAGGGACTGTGCGGTGCCGCCGCGGTGAGCGCGTGCCCGTGCGGTGCGACGGCGTCGGGGGAGTTGGCCAGGATGCCGGCGTGCACGCCGGCCCAGTGCAGCGGCACCGACCACAGCACCGGATTGCCGAGCCGGCCGAGCAGGACCGAGGCGGCGTCGAGGTGATGCTGCAGCCGGTCTACCGAGCGCAAGCGGGCCGCCGCCACCCACAGCTCACCGAGCGGGAGCAGCGAGTACAGGTCCAGCGAATACTCCGAGAGCACCTCCATGGCGGCGTACCAGTGTTTCTGCAGCGCGCCGGTGTCACCGCTGCGGCGGGCGATCGCGGTGCGCAGCGCCGAGGCCCACAGTGCATCCCGGCGGTGCAATATCGCGTTGTCGGTTGCCGCGACCTCGGCGGCGGCTCCGGCCAGCCGGCCGTCGAGCATCCGCGACCAGCCCAGCAGCAGTCGATGCCGGTGGGCGGTGAACGGCTCGGCGTCGGTGCGGGCGGCCCGGCCGATGACACTGCGGGCACGCACCGGGTCACCGCCGTGCAGGGCGGCGAGGGTGACCAACGCGGCCGGGCTGTCGGGGACGACGACGGAGACCGGGCGATCCGCCGTGACGGCCTGGCTCAAGGTGGCGATCGCGGTGGGGTACGGCTCGGTCAGCGAGTCGAGCAGACCCTGGGCCAGTCGGCGCGACGCCCGAGCACTGGAGGTGGGCGGTCCGGTATCGGGGACGTCGAGGGCGGCCCGCGCCACGGTGGCGTCACCGGTGCCGACCGCCACCACCGCGGCCGCCGAGCCGACGACGGCGTCGGGGTAGGGGCCCAGCCAACCGAACAGGTCGGCGGCCTGCGCGGCGCCCCCGTCGTGCAGCGCGACGCCGGCCGCGATGCGGACCGCGGCGGCCCGCTGGGCCGGGTCCGTCGAGCCCAGCAGCTCATCGGCCAATCGCGCGGCGGCCGCACAGTCCCCGCTCAGGGCCAGCGCGTCGGCGAGTTCGGCACTGAGCCGGGTCGAGCCGGCATCGGTGGCGGCGCGGTACAACCGTGCCGCCTGCGCGGGCTGGTCGCGGTGGCGGGCGGCCAGGGTCGTCAGGGCGTCCGCCAGCTGCGGGTCGCGCAGCCCGTGATCGGCCATGGCCAGCGCCAGATCGCTTGACAGCGTCGACATCTCGAGCTGGGAGCGCAGCAGCGACACCTCGATGTCGTGATGGCGGGCGTTACCGACGACCTCGGCGACCGCACGGTGCAGGATGCCGACGAAATCCCGGCGTCTACCGGCCATCAGCAGCCCGCCGGCATACGCCCGGTCGAGCAGGTCGCGGGCGGTGCCGGCCTGCACGCCCAGCGCCGCGGCGATGTCATCGGCCCCCAGGCCGGGCCCGAGCGAGCAGACCAACAGGGTGTCCAGGATCGGCTGGTCCAGCGTGCGCAACCGCTCCACCAGGGCGAAGCGCGCCGAGTCCGCCGGCGGTCGGTGCGGCGCGGTCACCGCCGCGCCGACCAGGAACGGCAGGCCCGCCGTCGCGGCCTGCACAGCTTGCACGAACTCGGGAGTTACTGCGGCGCCGCCCTTCTCGGTGGCGACACGGTGAATCTCGGCGCCCGACCACGGGCCGAGGGTGACGGCGGGCCCCTCCCGGGTGAGGGCGACGGTCAGGGTGCGCAGCGCCGCATGATGCGCCAAGGGCTCGGCGGCCACCACCACCGTGCGGTCGGTGTCGGCGGCGCGCTCGGCCAACCGGGCCAGCTCGTCGTCGTCGAGCAGGTGGGCATCGTCGATGACCAGTGCGCCGGCCGCGGGACCGGCGTCCGGCGGGACGCGGCTGAGTACCGTCACCCCGGCCTCGCGGAGCGCGGCGCGCACCGTGCCGAGCAGTGTGGTCTTGCCGGTGCCCATCCCGCCGGTGATCAGCACCCGGACCGGATCGGCCGGTGCCTGCAGCAGCGCCGGGATCACGATCGGACTAGGCGGCGCCGTCTATGACGGGATCGACCGGATCCGGGTCCACCGGGTCGGGCTCCGGCGGCGGGGCGACCGTGGTGGTGACCACCGGTTGCGTGGTCGTCACCGGCGGCTGGGTGGTGGTCACCGGCGGTGTCGTCGTGGTGGGCGGCGTGGTGGTGGTGGTCGTGGTGGTCGTCGTCGTCGTGGTGGTGGTCGTGGTGGTCGTCGACGATGTGGTCGACGGCGTGGTCGTCGTGGTGCTGCTCGACGGAGGCGGCGGCGGTGGCGGCGGGATCTCGGAGGTCGTGACCACACCGTTCTCATCGGTGACCGTGATCGTCTCGGTGGTCCGCACCGGCTCGGTCGAGAAACTCGTGGCGGTCTCGGTGACCGGACCGCTGGGCCCGCTGTTGCCGGTCAGCGTGATGGCCAACCCGCCGACGGCGAGCAGTGCGGCCGCGGCCGCGGCGCCGAACAGCAGCGGCGGCCGCTTGTACCAGGGCAGCGGCGCCGGCTCGACCGGATAGTCGTCCTCGCCGGTGCCGAAGGTGACCGGCGGGCGTGCGTCAGTGGGGGTCGGGGTGTAACCGGTCTGGTAGTCCGGGCCCTGGTAGGGCACCGGCTCACCGGTGGGGGCGTCCTCGTCCTGCGACCAGGCCAACCCGCCGGACGGTCCCTCCTCGGCGGGCGGCGCGGCGCCGGCCCACCCCATCGTCGGTGCCATACCGGTCGGCGCGGAATCTGCGGCGGCGACCGGCGCCAACCCGGTTGCGGCGCCGGCTTCGGAGGCCAGATCGGCGACCAGCGCCGCACCCGCGGCCACCCCGGCGGCCGCCAGCGGCGCGGTGCTCACCGGAGCCTGCAGACGCTCCGAAAGTCGTTGTGTGACAAGTGGAATGGCGGCACCGCCGCCGACGGTCGCCACCGCGGAGATGTCACTGGGGGCGATGTTGTGGTGCTGCAACAACTCGTCGATGGCGCCCAGCAGACCGTTCAGCGGCGTCTCGATGAGCTGGTCGAGCTCGGCGCGGGTCACCCGGACCTCGGAGCTGAACCCCGGAAGTTCGGCCGGGATCGCGGTGGCGGTGTCGGCGGACAACCGCTCCTTGGCCCGGCGGCACTCGTCGCGCAGCCGGCCCAGCGATCCGACGGCGGCGGTGCCGGCCGGGTCCGCCTCGCCGGCATCGGCGATCCCGGTGATGACGTGGTTGAGCAGCGCCTGGTCGATCTGGTCGCCGGAGAACTCCGGGTAGCGCACCGTGGCGCCGATCGGGGCCAGCTGGGCCCCCGCGTCGGCCAGCGTCACGCTGGTGCCGCTGCCGCCCAGGTCGACAAGAGCGATCACACCGGCGGACGGCAGGTTGCCCGCGGTGCGCAGACCGGCAAGTGCGGCAACCGAATCCGGGACCAGGGCGGCACCGGCCAGGCCCGGCTTGGTACGCAGCGCGCCCTGCAGCGCGGCCACCACATTGGCCGTCCAGTGCGCCGGGACCGCGATGGTGATCGGGTTGCCGCCGCCGACGGTGTGGGCCATCGCATCGAGCGCCTCGGCGAGCACCTGCTCGCCGCGGTGCGAGGAGCCGTCGGACGCCACCAGCGGGACCGGGTCGCCGACGCGGTCGACGAATCCGCCGAGCACCAATCCGGGTTGGGTCAGGTTCGGGTTCTCGCTCGGGACGCCCACCTCGGGTGCCCGATCGTTGAACACGGTCAGCACGGACCGTCGGGTCACCGGCGCCCGCCCGGCCCGGGCCGCCACCAAGTTGGTCGCCCCCACGGACAACCCCAGCGAGTCGCTCATGGAGCGGCCCCTCCCTTGTCTTTCGCTCATCAGTTCTGCCACACCTTATCGGCTGGGACACCGCCGAAGCGGGAATCCCCCTAACGTGTCGGAACCCCTAACGGGTGATCCCCTAATGGGCGGTACCGGCGGGTGGGTTCAACACCGATCTCCGTACGCCCGTCCGTCGATAACATCGGTGCACGAGCTTCAGATGTAACGGACTTTCAGGGACGGGGACTCATGAGCAACTCACTGCTCGACTTCGTGATGGCGGTCGTACGCGACCCCGACGTGGCCGCGCACTACGCCGCCGACCCGGCGCAGGCCATCGCCGCCGCCGGCCTGACCGACGTCACGACTGCCGACGTCAACCAGTTGATCCCGGTGGTCAGCGAGACCGTCGCCCCCGCCGCGGACGCCAACGTGTGGGCCACCGGCGCGGCCACCGCCGCGTTCGACGCCTTCGGCATCGACGATGCCCTTCCGGTGTCCGTCGATGACCTGCATGATCTCGATGTTCCCGCGGTGGTGGACACCGCGCAGGGCTTCGACGACGCGGGCAGCACCCTCGACGATGTGTTCGCCGCGCACGACATACCGGTCAGCCCGGTGATCGAGGATGCCCCCGTCACCGATCCGGTCTTCGAGCCCGAGCCGGCCGCCTGGTCGGCGCCCGAGCAGCCCGTCGACCCCGGCCATCCGGACTTCGACATCTTCGACTGACCCGCCCCGGAACGAGCCCGCCCACAGCCACTGTGGGCGGGCTTTTTCGTGTCGCACTCGCACCCCGGGGCTACCCCCTAATCCCCTAATGGGGTTAACCCCTAGACCCCGGTACGGGGCTGCTGCGGGAGGGGAACGAACCCCGTTTCAGCGGGGCCGGCGCGCCCATAACGTTGTCTTCAGTTCGCCGGACCATCCAGCGACAGGACTCCACAATTCCTGATCCGAAGACTGAGAAAGGCCCCGAAATGACCACCATCATCGACTACATCCTCGACCTGTTCCGCAGCCCCGACCTGGCCGGCGCCTTCATCGCCGACCCCGAGCAGGCCCTGCGTGACGCCGGACTGCCCAACGTCACCGCCGCCCAGCTGCAGGCCGTCGCGGCCACCGCGGCACCGGCCGGCATCGCCCTCGGCGGTGGGGATCCGGTCCTGGGCCTGCAGCGCGCGGTCGCCGACCACCACAGCCTGGCCAACTCGTTCGCCCCGATGTACGCCCCGCAGCGCACCTTCGCCCCGGAGACCGACATCGCCAGCCACAACAAGACCAACGCCGAGTTCCTCAGCCCGGACCAGAGCTCGGGTGCCAACTCGCAGGTCGGCGGATTCAACCTGGGCTTCGGTGACATCACCTTCGGCAACAAGACCTCCAACACCGCCACCGACGGCGGCGTGGTGGTCGACGGCGACAACGCCGGCACCGTCACCACCGGCAACGGCAACGTGGTCGGCGACGAGAATGTCACCGGCAAGGACATCGTGGTCGGCGACGACAACATCACCGGTGAGGGCAACGTCGTCGGCGACGACAACATCACCGACAACTCCAAAGTCGACGTCGAGACCGGCAACCACTCGCCCGTCATCGTCGGCGACGAGAACGAGGTCGAGGACAACTCGCAGACCGCCGGAGACGACATCATCTCCGACAACGACGCCCCGGTGCTCAACGATGTCGACACCAGCGGCGGCAACGGCGGCGGATCGGTCGCCGGCGGTGGCTTCCTCGGCGGCGGCAGCTCCAGCGGCGGCGACGGCGGCAACGGCGGCGGCATCGTGATCGTCGACAACTCCGGTGTCATCGACAACAGCGCCGACGAGACGGTGGTCGACAACTCGGTCGACAACAGCACCGACAACTCCGTGGGCATCGAGACCGACATCGACACCACGGTCGAGACCAACGTCGACGCCGGACTGTTCTAGAAATCCAGAACTGGCGGGGACCGCTTCCTGGTCCCCGCCAGTTCGCACGCCTACGGTTGGACCCTCAGGAGGGACCACGATGACGCAGCCCAGTGACCCGCGCAAGACCAAGGTGATCGTCGAGCTCATCGACCACACCACCAAGATCGCCGAGCTCTACGAGCGCGCCGACCTGGTGACGCGGCTGCGGGTCGCCAAGGCCAGGATCACCGATCCGCACGTCCGGGTCGTCATCGCCGGTCAGCTCAAACAGGGCAAGAGTCAGCTGCTGAATTCACTGCTCAACCTGCCGGTCGCCCGGGTGGGCGACGACGAGAGCACCGTGGTGGCCACCATCGTGTCCCATGCCGAGGAGCCGACCGCTCGGCTGGTGCTGGCCGGCGCCGACGGTCCGGAGTACGTGCCCATCGAGATGACCGATCTCAAGCAGGACCTGCGCCGCCTGCCGGCCGCACTGGGCCGCGAGGTGCTGCGCGCCGAGGTCGGCGCCCCGAGTCCGATGCTCAAGAACGGCCTCACCTTCATCGACACCCCGGGCGTCGGCGGTCACGGCCAACCGCACCTGTCGGCCACATTGGGTCTGCTGCCCGACGCCGATGCCGTGCTGATGGTCAGCGACACCAGCCAGGAGTTCACCGAGCCGGAGCTGACCTTCATCCGGCAGGCCGTCGAGATCTGCCCGGTGGCCGCCGTCGTCGCCACCAAGACCGACCTGTACCCGCACTGGCGTGACATCGTCGCCGTAGACACCGCCCACCTGACCCGCGCCGGTGTCCAGATCCCGGTCATCGCAGCCAGTTCCGTGCTGCGCGGGCACGCCATCAGCCTCAACGACAAGGATCTCAACGAGGAATCCAACTTCCCCGCCATCATCAAGTTCCTCTCCGATCGGGTCATGTCGCGCGAGACCGACCGGATCCGCGACCATGTCGTCACCGAGATCCGCGCCGCCGCAGAGCATCTGCGGCTCTCCGTCGATACCGAGCTGGCCGCCCTGGACAATCCGGATACCCGCGAGAAGCTGGCCGCCGAACTGGAACGACGGAAGCAGGAGGCTCAGAACGCGTTGCAGCAGACCGCGCTGTGGCAGCAGGCGCTCAACGACGGTATCGCCGACCTGACCGCCGATATCGACCACGATCTGCGAAACCGCTTCCGCCACATCACCGCTCACACCGAGAAGGTGATCGACGGCTGCGACCCCACCCTGCACTGGGCCGAGATCGGCGCCGAACTTGAGGACGCCGTCGCGACCGCGGTCGGTGACAACTTCGTCTGGGCCTACCAGCGCGCCGACGCGCTGGCCGCCGAGGTCGCCCGGCTGTTCATGGAGGCCGGCCTGGATGCCGTGGAACTGCCCCAGGTCAGCGCCCGTGACATGGGCGCCGGGTTCGGGGAGTTCAAATCGCTGGCGCGGCTGGAGGCCAAACCGATCAAGGCCGGCCACAAGGTGGTCACCGGGATGCGCGGCTCCTACGGCGGCATCCTGATGTTCGGCATGCTGACCTCCTTTGCCGGGCTGGGCATGTTCAACCCGCTGTCGCTGGGCGCGGGATTCCTGTTGGGCCGCAAGGCCTACAAGGAGGACATGGAGAACCGGATGCTGCGGGTGCGCAACGAGGCCAAGACCAATGTGCGCCGCTTCGTCGACGACGTCTCCTTCGTGGTGAACAAGGAGTCCCGGGACCGGTTGCGCGCCATCCAGCGTCAGCTGCGCGACCACTACCGCGGTATCGCCGACCAGACCAGCCGCTCGCTTCACGAGTCGCTGCAGGCGGCATTGGCCGCGGCCAAAGTCGAGGAGGCCGAGCGGGACGCCCGGATCAAGGAGCTGCGGCGTCAGCTCAACATCCTGCGGCAGGTGATCGAGAACACCGACAAGTTGGTGTCCGGCTAGTCACTAAGCTTGGCCGGGTCATGAGCACCAGCGATCACGTCCGCGCCATCCTCGGCGGCACCATGCAGGCCTACCGGGCCGACCCGGCCTACCGCCACCGGCCCGACGTGCACGCCGAGTTGGAGCGCATCGGCCGCCGACTCAACCAGCCGATGCGGATCGCGCTGGCCGGCACCCTCAAGGCGGGTAAGTCGACACTGGTCAACGCCCTGGTGGGGGAGGATATCGCACCCACCGACGCCACCGAGGCCACCCGCATCGTCACCTCCTTCCGGCACGGCCCGACGCCGAAGGTGACCGCCAACCACCGCGACGGCCGGCAGTCGAATGTGCCGATCGCGCGGACGTCCGGCGAGCAGCAACGCAGCCTGACGTTCAGCTTCGCCGGCCTGAACCCCGATGACATCGAGGATCTCGACGTGCAGTGGCCGGCCGCAGAACTCGTCGACGCCACCATCATCGACACCCCGGGCACCTCCTCGCTGTCGCGCGACGTCTCCGAACGCACCCTGCGCCTGCTGGTACCCGCCGACGGGGTGCCGCGGGTCGACGCCGTCGTCTTCCTGCTGCGCACCCTCAACGCCGCCGATATCGCGCTGCTCAAACAGATCGGGGAACTGACCGGCGGGGAGACCGGCGCGCTGGGCGTCATCGGGGTCGCCTCCCGCGCCGACGAGATCGGCGCGGGCCGCCTCGATGCCATGCTGTCGGCCCGCGATGTGGCCACCCGGTTCACCGCCGAGATGGACAAGACCGGTATCTGCCAGGCCGTGGTGCCGGTATCGGGTCTGCTGGCGCTGACCGCCCGCACACTGCGCCAGAGCGAGTTCGTGGCGCTGGAGAAGCTGGCCGGGATCCAGCCCGCCGAACTCACCAAGGCCATGCTCAGCGCGGACCGGTTCGTCCGTGAGGACGACACGCTGCCGGTGGACGCCGCGACCCGGGCCGCGCTGCTGGAGCGGTTCGGCATGTTCGGTCTGCGCATCTCGATCGCGGTGTTGCGGGCCGGGATCAGCGACGCGGTGGCGCTGGCCGCCGAGCTGCTGGAGCGCAGCGGTCTCGTCGCGCTGCGCGATGTGATCGACCAGCAGTTCGCGCAGCGCTCCGATCTGCTCAAGGCGCACACCGCGCTGCTGTCGCTGCGCCGCTTCGTGCAGGTGAACCCGATCTACGCGGCGCGGGCGATCCAGGCTGACATCGACCCGCTGCTGGCCGATACCCACGCCTTCGAAGAGCTCCGGCTGCTCAGTCAACTGCGTTCGCGCCCAACGACATTGACCGAAGATGAGATGGCTTCGCTGCGCAGGCTCATCGGTGCCAACGGCACCGACGCGGCCAGTAGGCTCGGCCTGGGTGCGGTGGCCCCCGGCCTGGGATCTGACGACGGGCCGCGCGCCGCGTTCGCTGCGACCCAGCGGTGGCGCCGCCGTGCCGACCACCCGCTCAACGACCCGTTCACCGCGCGGGCCTGCCGGGCGGCGGTGCGCAGCGCCGAGGCGCTGGTCGCCGAGTTCCACGCGCGCGGACGTCAGGGCGGCGAGTAGTTCGGGTACAGCGTCCTGGTCTCGTTCTGCCGGGGGCGACGCGTCGTCGTGGTCTCTTCGTCCTCGTCGTCGTCATCGCGGTCCCGGGTCCGCTCGGTGCGGGTGCGCTCACGGGTGGTGCGCGTCGTGGTGGTCTCGCTGCTGGTGGTGGTCTCGGGGATCAGGATGTCGCTGGTCTCCGGCGGCACGTAGCTGCTGGTGGTCGACGTCGACCCGGTGGTGGTGGAGGTCTGACCGGATTCGTCGGCGAAGGTCGGCGTCACATACTGCGGCGGAGGTGCCGGCGCGTTGACCTGCCGCACCACGACCATCGTCAACCAGACGACCAGTCCGATGGCGAGCAACGCCGCGGCGCTGGCCGCGAGCAGGGTGGGCGTTCGCTCATGCCACTTCGGATCGCCCGTCACGGCCACCGATGGTAGCCGTGCCTCAGTCCAGCTGCCGGATGACCTCGGAGGCGAAGAAGGCCAGGTGGTCCAGATCGGACATGTCCAGAACCTGCAGATAGACCCGCTGCACCCCGGCGCGGGTGAAGGCGCCGAGTTTGTCGACGATCTCGCCCGGCGTGCCCGCCAGCGGTGAGTTCCCACGCATCTCGTCGAGTTCCCGGCCGATGGCCCCGGCGCGGCGGGTCAGCTCGGCCTCGTCGGCGCCGGCGCACAACACGAACGCCGCCGAGTAGACCAGCGAATCCGGGGCACGACCGGCATCGGCGACCGCCGCGGCGACCCGGTCGTACTGGGCGGTCAGATCCTCCAAAGAGGCGAACGGGATGTTGAACTCGCCGGCGAACCGCGCGGTCAGCGCCGGGGTCCGCTTGGGACCGGCCCCACCGATGATGATCGGCACGCGATCCTGGGCAGGCTTGGGCAGCGCGGGCGAGTCCTTGACCGTGTAGTGGGTGCCGTCGAAGTCGTACGTCTCGCCGACCGGGGTGCCCCAGAGTCCGGTGAGGATCTGCAGCTGCTCGGTCAGCCGGTCGAATCGCTCGCCCAACGGCGGGAACGGGATGGCATAGGCCTGGTGTTCGGCCTCGAACCAGCCGGCGCCGATGCCGAGTTCGACGCGGCCACCGCTCATCTCGTCGACCTGGGCCACCGCGATGGCCAGCGGGCCCGGGTGGCGGAAGGTGGCCGAGGTGACCATGGTGCCCAACCGGATGGTGGTGGTCTCCCGGGCGATGCCGGCCAGCGTGACCCAGGAATCGGTGGGGCCGGGCAGGCCGTCGCCGGCCATCGCCAGGTAGTGATCGGACCGGAAGAACGCCGAATACCCCAGCTGTTCGGCGGCGCGCGCCACGGCGAGCTGATCGGCATAGCTGGCACCCTGCTGTGGTTCGACGAAGACCCGGAAATCGATGCTGGACATGGGTTCCACCCTAGCCCCCGGGCGTCGGCGCGACCGCGACGGTGAACTCGGCTACAGGCCGCGGTGGCTGGCCTTGACGGCAGCGACCGCGTCGGCGTCGCCGTCGAACTGCAGCTGCACCGGTTCGCGGCCGGCGGCGAACAACAGCAACTCACCCGGCTCGCCGGTGACCGTCACCGGGGAACCCTTGCCCGCGGTGGCCAGGGTGGTGCCGTCGGTCGTACGCAGCGAGACCCTCGCCGGCGACTTGGCCAATGTCATCCTGGCGAAGGAGCGCACCTGCTTCGCCAGCGACGCCGTCGTCTCCGCATCGAGAACCCTTGGCTCCCAAGTCTTTCCGGCGCGCCGCACATCCTCGTGGTGGATGAACATCTCGGCTACGTTGACCAGCGGGTCGAGCAGCTTGAACGGGGAGTACAGCGGCGGCCCCGCGGCGACCTGGCCCAGCAGGTCGGGCCAGTCGGTGGAGGCCGTCACCTGGCCCTGCACCCGGGCGGTGTAGCCGGCCAGCTGCGGGACCAGGATCCCCGGTGCGGCGTCGAGGCGACGTTCCCGGACCACCAGATGGGCGGCCAGGTCCCGGGTGGTCCAGCCCTCGCACAGGGTCGGCGCGTCGGGGCCGGTGGCGCGCAGGGTGTCCACCAGCGCGGCGCGTTCTTTACGGGCAATCGTCATCAATACGTCTCCACACCCTCGATCCGGACGAACATTCCATGCCCGGTCCCGTCGTTGGTGAAACGGGTCCCGTCCTCGGTCGCGACGATGGTCCAGCCCAGGGCCGTATAGGTGCGGTAGTCCAGTTGCACGGTCGGGATGTCGCCGAGATTGCCTGTCAACCAGGTGACTTCACCGGCGGCGGTGACGTTGACCCCGTTGGCCGGAAAGCCGTCGACCTCCGGCGCATTCTCGAACTCGGCCTCACAACCGACCGCACGGTCGGAGACCTGGCAGCGCGTCAACCCGGATTTCGTCTCGATGTAGACGTATCCGTTCTGCGGGGCCAGGTTCTCGCCACCCGGGGGCACGGTGACCGGCGGCGGGGCCGGGGCCGGGGTGATGG
>NZ_MVHJ01000046.1 GCF_002086115.1 Mycolicibacterium bacteremicum | reverse complement strand
GCCGCATCCACCACCTCATCAAAACCTTCCACTGCGGGCCCGGCGGCTGGACCGACCGCCAACACCCCGACGGCACCATCACCCTCACCGCCCCCACCGGCCGCACCTACACCACCACACCCGGCGGCCGCCTGTTCTTCCCACAACTCGGCACCGCCACCGCCGAACTACCCACCATCGACATGCCACCACCGAATCCGCATCGGAATCTGGCTGCCCCGAGGAGATCTCGCACTCGGGCCCAGAACCGCGCCTACCGCATAGCCCACGAACGCGCACTCAACCGCGCCCACATTGACGCCGACCCACCCCCGTTCTAGCGCGACGGCAACCCGAGCCGTTGCAGATGTTCCCGGAGCCGATGCCGGCCCGACAGTGAGTTCGGGCCGGCCAGCCGGGCGATGACCCGCTCGCTCCAGTCCCCCGGTAATCCATGCCGGCGGTTGTAGGCCGCCAACCGCTCGTCATAGATCCCGATGTGGGCGTCGGCCGCGTCGGCGTCATACCGCTCGTGGTGCAGCACCGCCTGCTGCGGCAGACGCGGTTTGATACCGGCGTTCTCGGTCGGATCGGGTGTCCCGACCGCCAGCCCGAAGGCCGCGACGGTGTGCGGCGGCAACCCCAGTTCGGCGGCCACCTGCTCGGGGTGGTTACGGAGCGCACCCACGAACACCGTTCCCAGACCCAGTGATTCCGCGGCCGTCACCGCGTTCTGTGCAGCCAGCGCCGTGTCGACGAACCCGATGATGGTGCTCTCCAGATAGTCCGCACCGTCGAGCGGCGCTCCGGCCCGCTGCGCGACCCGACGGACCCGGCCCAGGTCGGCGACCCAGACCAGCAACAACGGGGCCTCGTTGATGAACTGCTGCGCCGCAGCCAGTTCGGCCAGTCGCGCCTTGCGATCGGTATCCCGGACCGCGATGACGCTCCACGGCTGCAGGTTGGAACTGGTCGCCGCCGACTGAGCGGCGGCGACCAGCGCCGCAAGGTGCTCATCGCTGACAGGTTGCGCGGTGAACTTACGGACCGAGCGATGTGCCAGCTGAATCGCCAGCGTCTCGTTGTGCACGGCCAGCGATGCCTCGGAATCGCCGTACCGGGATATGACGGTCACTAGGCCGAGCGCACCGCGGTGTCGAGTTCGGGTGCCTCGGTGCCGAGGTTCTCCGGGCGGATGGAGCGATGCCCGGCCACCTGTCCGGCGATCGACTCCAGCCGCAGCAGCTGCGCCTCCTCGAGCACCACATCCGCGGCCCCGACGTTCTCCCGCAGGTATTCCACGTGCCGGGTCCCCGGGATCGGCACCACATCCTGGCCACGGGAGAGCACCCAGGCCAGCGCCACCTGCCCGGGCTTCGCCCCGACCTCACCGGCGATCTCGACGACGGTATCGGCCAGCGCCAGGTTCTGGTCGAACACGTCGGCACCGAACCGCGGATGCTTGAGCTGATTGCCGCCGATGTCGTCGCGGGTGCGTACCCGGCCGGTGAGCCAGCCGCGTCCCAGCGGCGAATACGGCACGATGCCGATACCGAGTTCCCGGGCCACCGGCACGGTGTCGTTCTCGATGTCCCGGGTGAAGATCGACCACTCGTTCTGCACCGCGGCGATCGGATGGACGGCGTGCGCACGACGCAACGTCTGCGGTCCGGGCTCGGAGAGTCCGATATGGCGGACCTTGCCCGCGGTCACCAGGTCGGCCAGTGCGCCCACGGTCTCCTCGATGGGCACCTGCGGGTCGACCCGATGTTGGTAGTACAGGTCGACGTGGTCGATGCCGAGGCGCCGCAGCGATGCCTCGATCGCGGTGCGGATGTATTCCGGCCGGCCGTCGAGGGCGCGGGGGTTGGTGTCCCGGTCCAGGGTGTTGCCGAACTTGGTCGCGATGGTCAGGCCGTCGCGCCGTCCCGCGATCGCCCGGCCGAGCAGGATCTCACTGAACTCCGGTCCGTAGATGTCGGCGGTGTCGAACAGCGTCACCCCCGCATCGATCGCGGCGGCCACCAGATCCTTGGCCTGCGTCTCATCGGCCGCGTCGGCCCCGCTGCGAAAGCTCATGAATCCGAGCCCGATCGCCGATACCTCGGGTCCGTTCGTGCCCAGCCGGCGACGTTCGACAGTCATCTGATTCTCCTCTGTGTGATTGTTCAGGATCCGTGAAACGGTTGGCCGGAGACCGATTCGGACTCGCGGCCGTCGACGCCCCGGGGCACATCGCCTTCCAGCGTCACCCGGTAGAGCACCCGGTCGTAATCCAGGTGACCGGCATCCGGGATGGCCAGGTGTGCGGTGGCACGGTTGTCCCAGAATGCCACGCTGCCCGGCGCCCAGCGGAACCGCACGGTGAACTCGGTGCGGGTGGCCTCATGCCACAGCAGGTTCAGGATCGCCTCGCTCTGCGTCGGCGAGTATCCCCGTATCTCGCGCGCGCCGCGGGTGAATCCGGGGCTGACGAACAGGGCCCGCTCGCCGGTGACCGGGTGCACCCGAACCACCGGGTGATAGGACACCAGGTTGGCCTCGCGCACCTTACGATCGCGCTGGCTGTCCGCCGCCGCACGGGCGTTGAATTGGTGGCGGACATCCAGCTTGTCGGCGAACTCACGCAGATCGCGGGGCAGGTTCTCATAAGCCGCAACCAGATTCGTCCAGGCCGTGTCCCCGCCGTAGGGAGGCAGGATGTGGGCGCGCAGGATCGACGCCGCGGGCGGGTTGATCAGCGCGGTGACATCGGTGTGCCAGCTGTTGTCGTAGGAGGTGCGTTTGCGGCCCAGGTGTCGCTCGTAGCGGCGGCTGTCGATCGGCAGGATCTCGGGAAAGCCCTCCGGCGGCTCCTCCTCGTGCGGGTGTGCCGGGGTCACCTTGCCGAAATTGCGGGCGAACGCGATCTGCTCGGCGTGACCGATGTCCTGGCCGCGGAAGAAGATGACCTTGTAGGTGTGCAGCGCATCGCGGATGTCGGTGACGACACCGGGCTCCAACGGCCCCCGCAGGTCGACACCGCGGATCTCGGCGCCGATGTAGCCGGCCAGTGGTTCGATATCCAAGCCGGTGTCGATGGATTGCCTGGTATCGGCGAGATCGGTCATGGGAACTCCTCGAGTGTGGTGTGCAACCAGCGTCGAATCCGACCGCGCGGCGAACAAGCACCTTTGACTACCGGAACCCTTCAGCTCGGCTTAACACCAATTACATGCGCGCTGATTCTTGCCCGGTCCGGCTGTCATAGCTGATCAGGGCCGTGAGCACGACCCGGGTCTGGCACCGCGGTACCGGTACGGCACGCATTCTGCGACGATCTTCGTTGTGATCTCGGTGGATCTCGTTGCGCGACGCCACGTCGATCTGATGCGTGTGCGCAGCGCGATCTGTTGTCGCTGACCGCGCTCCGTCGCCGTCGGCCTGCCACAGGGGGATTCACCAATGCTCGACCTTCGTCGCATGATGCTGCTGTCCGACCTCGCCGATCTCGGCTCGGTCACCGCCGTCGCGGAGCGGCGCAGCATCACCAGCTCCGCTGTATCGCAACAACTTCGCGTCCTTGAGGAGGAGGCGGGGGCGGTTCTGTTCCGCCGCGACGGCCGCACTCTCGGGCTCACGCGGAGCGGGCAGGTGCTCGCCGAGCATGTCCGTCGCGTCCTGGTGGCGGTGGACGAGGCGGTGAGCGCAGTCGCCGAAACCCGTGATCACGTCAACGGGCAGGTCGCCATCGCCACCTTCAACATGGGCCTGCCGATGCTGGCCGCGCCGACCATGCGGCGTTTGAGCGCCGACGAACCCGACCTGCGCATCCAGGTGCAGCAAGAGACCAGTGCGGCCGCGCTGCGGTTGCTGCGGCAGGGCGAAGTGGACCTGGCGTTGACGTGCCGGTACGACTTCGGCGGCGAGGATTCGTCGGGCGGCCTGATTGCCGAGCCTCTGCTCCATGAGCCGCTGGTCCTGTTGGCGCCGAAGGCCGCCCATCTGAAGATCCGCAAGAACGGCTTGGCGGCCTTGTCCAATGGGCCGTGGGTTACCGGTCCCCAAGACTCCGGGCTCGGAGTGGCGGTCATGCGGGCCTGTGAAGGTGCGGGCTTCACCCCGCAGATCAAGCATCGGTTGATCGGCGCGCAGAACATCTGCGATCTGGCCGCCACCGAGATCGCCTCGGCGATCGTGCCACGGTTGTCGGTGCCGACCGGTCTGGAGGGGCTCATCGTGCCCGATATCGAGGTCGGTGGCCGCACGGTCAGTGCTGTCGTGCGAGCGGGCCGACAGCGCGATCCCAATATCGCCCTGATCCTTCGCACGTTGCACACCGTGGCCGCAGACGCCCTGCCGGCGGCCGCGCCCGAGGAACTCGGCGTCGCGTCTTAACGATTCTCGTAGTGAAAGTCCGCTGATCCACCTCCGCCGGGCCGCTACGTTGCAACCCGGGGGGTCATTTCCGCTGTCCCGAAAGAGTCTCGTAGGAGGTCAGATTGGTGGGCGAACGACAGCTGCATCTGAACGCGTTCCTGATGAGCACCGGCCACCACGAAGCGTCATGGCGGCTACCCGAGAGCAATCCGTTCGCGGCGACCGACGTCGCCCACTACGCGGAACTGGCACGCATCGCCGAACGCGGAACTTTCGATTCACTGTTCCTGGCCGACAGTCCGCAACTCAACGGTGATGTGGGCCGGCGTCCGCTCGGCGTGCTGGAACCACTGACATTGCTGACCGCACTGGTCGCGGTGACCGAGCGGATCGGACTCGTCGCCACCGCGTCGACGTCCTACAACTCGCCCTACAACCTTGCCCGCCGGTTTGCCTCGCTGGACCACGTCAGCGGCGGACGTGCCGGATGGAATGTCGTGACCACCGCCACCGCCGAGGCGGCCCGCAACTTCGGGCTTGAGGAGTTGCCGGACCATTCGGCGCGGTACGCGCGCGCCGACGAGTTCATCGACGTTGCCCGAAAGCTCTGGGACAGTTGGGAAGACGACGCCGTGCTGGCAGACAAGTCGGGAGGCGTCTGGGGCGACCAAGCCAAGATCCACCCGGCCGCACACCGTGGTGACCACTTTTCCGTCCAGGGCGCCCTGAATATCCCGCGCTCCCCGCAGGGCTATCCGTTGCTGGTGCAGGCGGGGTCCTCCGAAGACGGCAAGAGGTTGGCCGCCCGCCATGCCGAGGCGGTCTTCACCGCGCAACAGACGTTCGACGAGGCCCGAAGCTTCTACTCTGACCTCAAGCGTCGCGCCGTCGGCGCAGGTCGCGACCCTGATACCGTCAAGATTCTGCCCGGCATCGTGCCCGTGATCGGCAGTACCGAGGCCGAGGCCGCCGCCAAGGACCGGGAACTGGATGAAGCGATCGTCCCCATTTACGCCCACCGGCAACTCGCCACCACCTTGCGAATCCCGCTCGAGGAGTTGCCGCTGGACGACCAGTTACCGGCCGAACTGCTGCCGGAGGAGGAGATTCAGGGCGCCAAGAGTCGCTATACGCTGATCGTCGAGCTGGCCCGGCGGGAACGGCTGACGGTACGTGAGCTGATGGGCCGCCTCGGCGGCGGCCGAGGCCACCGGACGTTCACCGGCACACCCGAACAGGTGGCCGACACCATCGAAGAGTGGTTCCGCGGCGGGGTCGCCGACGGCTTCAACATCATGCCGCCCCTCTTGCCGACTGGTCTGGAGTCGTTCGTCGATCATGTCGTTCCGCTGCTGCGGGCTCGCGGTCTGTTCCGGACCGAATACACCGCGACGACGCTGCGCGGTCACTACGGGCTCGCCCGCCCGCTGAATGCGCATCTGCTGGCCGGGGCGGCCCGATGACACGTCCCCGGTTGATCCTCAATGCGTTCACCCGCCCTGTGGTGCTGCCGTGACGTGTGCGGCGATATCGTCGCTGGTGGTCAGCCACCCGTCGTCCTGCCCGGCCAGATAGGCCAGCACCTGCTCGAAGTACTTGTGCCGGAACGCCTGTCCGATGACGAACGGATGCAGCGCCAGCGCAAGAACCCGACCGGCACCGTCGGCGGCGTCGGCGCGCAGTTGCTCGTATTGATCGATGACCACCTGGACGAATTCCGGACCGGTGAAACCCTTTCCGAACAGCAACAGATCGTTGAGTTCCACCGAGTAGGGCACGCTGAGTATCCCGGGCACCCGCAACGGATAGGGCTGATCGTCGTTGGTCCAGTCGAGCACGTAGCGATAGCCCAGTTCGGAGAGCAATTCGGGAGTATGGTGCGTCTCGGTCAGGCCCGGACCCATCCAGCCCCGCGGCGACCGCCCGGTCGCCGCGGTGATGGTGTCGGTGATCTCGGTGAGGATCCGGCGTTCCTGTTCGACGTCGAACCCGTTGTGCAGGATGGAGTTCGTCTGTCCGTGGGCGAGCCATGTCCAATTCCGTTCGCGGCCGGCATCGATGATCTGCCGATGATGCTCGATGACGGCGGAGTTCAACAGCACGCTGGGCGTAACCCCGTGCGCATCCAATGCATCGATGGCCGCCAGACTCCCACCCGGGCGCCGTAGTCGCGCCAGCCGTAGTTCAGCGCGTCGGGTACCAGCTCGGCGGTGCCGGGCCAGATGCTGGTCGAGGGCCGGTCCGGAAGGAAGTGTTCGATGTTGAGGCCGATGTACACGGCGACTTTCGCTCCGCCTGGCCAGCTCAGCGGTGGGCGTTCGGTTATGGGGCTGTAGTCGAAAGGAAGCATGCCGCACGGTAGGAGCTGACACCGATGTCAGGGTCAAGTCGGTATAACGGATCCATGCGTATCGGTGAGTTGGCCCGGCGCACCGGGGTCAGTGAGCGATCCCTGCGCTACTACGAGCAGCAGGGTCTGCTGGTCTCGTCCCGCACGGCCGGCGGTCAGCGCGAGTATGCCGAGCAGGCGGTCGACCGGGTGATCCACATCCAGGAATTGTTCGCGGCGGGTTTGGCCAGCAGGACCATCTACGGGTTGCTGCCGTGTATGCGTGATCACGACGGCGGACCCGCACCGCACGCCACCGAACGCCTGGTCGACGAACTGACCGCCGAACGCGACCGGCTCGACCGTGCCATCCGCGACCTCGCCGGATCGCGCGCGGTGCTCGACGATGTCATCGCGGCGGCGCAGCCCGAATCAGGCTGCGTAGATCCCTTGTAACCGCAGCCCAGCGGCGCAGACTGGGTGGACACCCGCAGTGGGTGTGGAATGGCCGGTCGATGCGGACCGTTACGCCGGGGAGACCGCACGAAAGCGAGAAACACCTGTGGCACCTCTTCACCTCGGCATCGCCCTGGACGGCACCGGGTGGCACCCCGCGTCGTGGCGGTTGGCCGACGCGCGGCCCACTGACCTGCTGACGGCGCCCTACTGGACCGAGCTGGTGGCCGAGGCCGAACGCGGCCGGGCGGATTTCGTGACCATCGAGGACGGCCTGGCATTGCAGTCGGATCATCCGTTCCGCCCCGATGACCGGACCGACCGGGTGCGCGGCCGGGTCGACGCCGTGCAGGTTGCGGCCCGCGTCGCACCCCGAACCCGGCATATCGGACTGATTCCGACCGCGATCACCACCCACACCGAGCCCTTCCACCTGTCCAAGGCGATCGCCACGCTCGACTACGTCAGCGCCGGCCGTGCCGGCGTTCGGGTCCAGGTGTCCTCGAACCCTGAGTCGGTTGGCCATTTCGGCCGCGAGATCGCCGATGACGGTCTGGCCGAGGCGGCCGACTATGTGGAGGTGCTGCGGCGGTTGTGGGACAGCTGGGAGGACGACGCGGAGATCCGCGATGCGGCCACCGGCCGCTTCATCGACCGGGAGAAGTTGCACTACATCGATTTCGAAGGCCGCTGGTTCTCGGTGAAGGGACCGTCGATCACCCAGCGCCCGCCGCAGGGTCAGCCGTTGATCGCCGCCCTCGGCCATGGCGACCCGGCTTACACACTGATCGCGGCCGCCGCGGATCTGGGGTTCATCACCCCGCACACGGCCGACGAGATCGGCACCATCGGTGACACCATCGCCGCGCAGCGGCCCGCCGGTGCCATCGCCGTCCGGATCATCGCCGACCTGGTGGTGTTCCTGGCCGACACGGCGACCGCCGCCGCGGCACACCGTGCGCAGCTCGATGAGCTGCTGGGCCGCGAATACATCAGCGATGCCGAGATTTTCGTCGGCACGCCGGCGCAACTGGCCGACCTGTTGGGCCATTGGCACACCGCCGGCGCCGACGGCTTCCGGTTGCGACCCGCGACCATTCCGCACGATCTGCATCAGATCACCGAGGGCCTCGTCCCCGAACTGCAACGCCGCGGGATCTTCCGCGACAGCTATGACGGGGCCACTCTGCGTGATCTGTTGGGACTGTCCCGTCCTGCCAACCGGTACGCACACTCCTAGGACTGTCATGAGCAAGCCGATCAAGCAGATTCACCTTGCCGCCCACTTTCCCGGGGTCAACAACACGACGGTGTGGAGTGACCCGAACTCGGGCAGCCACATCGACTTCCGATCGTTCACCCACTTCGCGCAGACCGCCGAGCGCGGCAAGTTCGACTTCCTGTTCCTCGCCGAGGGACTGCGCCTGCGCGAACAGGGCGGCAAGATCTACGACCTGGATGTCGTCGGCCGTCCGGACACCTTCACGGTGCTCGCCGCGCTGGCCGCGGTCACCGACCGCCTCGGACTGACCGGCACCATCAACTCGACGTTCAACGAGCCCTACGAGGTGGCGCGGCAATTCGCTTCGCTGGATCACCTGTCCGGGGGGCGAGCAGCGTGGAACGTGGTGACATCCTGGGATGCCTTCACCGGTGAGAACTTCCGGCGCGGGGGGTTCCTGGCCGAGGATCAGCGGTACGCACGCGCTGAGAGCTTCCTGGCCGCCGCGCACACCCTGTTCGACTCCTGGCACGGTGACGAGATCATCGCCGACAAGGATGGCGGCCGGTTCCTGTCCACCGGTGACGCCGGCCGGTTCGCCTATCAGGACGAGCATTTCGACATCTCCGGTCGGTTCAACGTGCCGCGCAGCCCACAGGGCCGCCCGGTCATCTTCCAGGCCGGTGACTCCGATCACGGACGTGAGTTCGCGGCCCGCGCCGCCGACGCCATCTTCTCCCGACACGGGACGCTGACCGAAGGGCAGGCCTTCTACGCCGATGTGAAGGGGCGCCTGGCCGCCTACGGACGTCGTCATGATCAGCTGTTGATCTTGCCCGCGGCGACGTTCGTGCTCGGCGACACCGATGCCGAGGCCGCCGATATCGCCCATGAGGTTCGGTTGGCGCAGGTATCCCCCGCCACGGCGATCAAGTTCCTCGAACAGCTGTGGAATCGCGATCTGTCCGATCACGATCCGGACGGTCCGCTGCCGTCGGTCGATCCGATCGTCGGGGAGAACACCATCGCCCGCGGCCGGGCCAGCGTGCGGATGCACCGCGACCCGATCGCGGTGGCAAACGAGTGGCGCGCCAGGGCGGAGGCCGAGAACCTCAGCACCCGGGAGCTGATCATCGAGGTGACGGGCCGGCAGAACTTCGTCGGTTCTGCGGCGACGGTGGCCGAGCAGATCAACACGCTCGTGCAGGAGGATGCCAGCGACGGGTTCATCCTGGTACCGCATGTCACGCCCGCCGGGCTGGACCCGTTCGTCGACACGGTGGTCCCGCTACTGCAGGAGCGCGGGGTGTTCCGCGCCGATTACACCGGCACCACGCTGCGCGAGCATCTGGGCCTGCAGCCGGCGCCGCAGCTCAGTCCACTGCGGTAGGCGCCTGCGCGATGTTCACCAGCCGCACCTGCGGCCGGTCCGGTACCTTGTCGGCCAGGAACCACCGGAATGCCAGGTTCCCCCGCGGGTAGTCCAGCGTGGTCAGCGAATTCGGGTGCGCGGTCTGACCGCGCGACAGCACGACTGTCACCGAACCATCGCTGTTGGGGATCGCGGTGTGCCCGTTGACGGAGCTGCGCGCGTCCCGTATCCCGGGCACGGCCATGAACTGGTTCCACACCACCAGGTTCCAGAACCGGCAGGCCGGCGGCCGGTGGGTGATCACCAGTGCCTCGTCCTCGGCGAGCTCGAAGCTGCCGTAGCTATAGCAGGCGTCGCGGGCCGACCAGCCGAAGTTGACGTCGGGAACCTGGTAGGGAGCCGCGAAATCGTTGGCGGACATCGCCGTTTCGTGACCCAGGTTGTGTGCGTCGTCGCTCCGCACGCCGACCGCGAGCGGCAGGATGGCGAACATGGTGCGCATCCAGGCGGCACTGGACCGCAGTGCCGCGGCGGTTTCGCTGTCACCGTGCCGGAACGGCTCGGGTTGCTCCAGCGCCTCGATCTCCCAGCGGACCGCCCGACCGGTATGCGGATCGGCCTGGTAGTCGCGGGTCATCAACACCGCGGCCTCGGGTTGCGGGCCGAACTCGAAAGAAAAGTTGCCGGCCTCGTCGATATCGAGCTGGTCATCACGGAACAGCGCGACGATGCGATCCGACCAGGCGCCGGGAGACGGCTCGTTGTACGCCGTCACCGAGAAGTAGACGCTGTCACCGCGATTGCCGCTGATGCGGTAGCGACGCGTCGGGTCGACCGGACAGACGTAGTAGATGGCGTCGGTGTTGTCCCCGCCCCAGCGCCGGTCCGGGCGCCACGGCGAATTGACCTCCAGCCACTGCGGGCGGCTGGGGTCGGCGAACAGGTAGGTGTCCAGCGCGACGCCCAGAGTGGTGGCCAGCATCCGGTAGCCGTCGCCGATGTGCCGGTCGTCGGTGACGGCCTTGTCGCCCTCCAGGAAGGAGCGATCCAGATCCCGGAGCGTGTCGAGCAATTCGCGCCAGGCGGTGGTGGATTCGTGCATCATGGACTGATTCCTTTCGCGATCAGGGTGGCGGTGCGGTCGACCCACGCCTCGTCGGGGGCGGCGCCGCGGCCGAGCAGCGCGATGAAGGTGATACCGGCGATCGACTCGGCCAGGTCGGTGGCGGTGACATCACCGCGGACCTCGCCACGGGTGACCGCGGCATCGAGATACTCGCCGAGACCGCGCACGATGATGTCGCCGAAGCGCTCCAGCAGCCTGGTGTGCAGTGCCGGGTCGGCGGCCATCTCGCCGACCAGACCTGGCAGTGCCGCGCGGGCGGCCGGTGCGCCGAGCACCGCGAGGGTACGACGCACCATCTCCCGGATATCGCCGAACAAAGTTCCGGTGTCCGGTAATTCGGTGCCGGCATCGATCGGGAAGACCGCCTCGTGGACCAGAGCGGCCTTGCTGGGCCAGCGTCGGTAGATGGCCGGCTTACTGGTGCCGGCACGCTCGGCGATCGCACCGACCGTCAACTCGGCATAGGGCATGTCACCGATCAGGTCGACAGTGGCGCGCAGCACGGCATCATCGATCCGCGGATTGCGGGGGCGCCCGATCTCTGTCGTCATTACGAAACTCAGAGTAACATAAAGCGATGTGACCGACACCACAGTGGAGCTCGACGATCTGGCCGAGCCGCGGTACAGCGTTGCGGCTCAACAGATCCGCGACATGATGGCGGCGATCGCGGCGGACTTCCCGCTCGATGTCGACGCTCTGCACGCCCGCGCCCGGGCCGACACCGGACTGACCGATTTCGGGCCCGATGACTACCGCGAGCGGCTGCACCGCTACGTCGGCGAACTGTGTGAGATCCCGATGCACGGCCCCGGGTTGGTGAACTTCCACAGCCAGCTGGTGCAGTGGCTCAAGAACCGGCTGTTGCTGACCGATCTACTCAAGCGTCATCCGCAGATCCGCGATATCGAGGTATTGGCACCGGTGGTGATCGCCGGACTCCCCCGCACCGGCACCACGCATCTGCACAACCTGCTGGCGGCCGCGCCGACCTTCCGCAGCCTGCCCTACTGGGAGGGCGTGGAGCCGTTCCCGTTGCCCGCCGAAGCCGGTGTGACACCGGATCCGCGCATCACCCGGATGGACATGGCGGTACAGGTGATGGACACCCTGATGCCGCACTTCGCGCTGATGCACGAGATGACGACCGAGCATGTCCACGAAGAGATTCAGCTGCTGGCCAACGATTTCTCCACCATGCTCATGGAGACCCTCGCCGACGTGCCGCGCTGGAGCGAGTACTACTGGTCACGGGATCAGACGAGCTCCTATGCGTATCTGCGCACCCAGCTGCAGGCCCTGCAGTTCCTGCGCGGCGGCCGACGCTGGGTGCTCAAATCCCCGCAGCACCTGGGCCAGCTCGCGGTACTCGACAACGTCTTCCCCGACGTGGTGGTGGCGTTCACCCACCGCGACCCGGTGCCGGTGGCGCTGTCGATGATCGCGATGATCACCTACAGCGAGCGCATGCACCGTGACCGCGTCGACGTCGCCGGTACTGCAGCGGGTTGGGTGCGGCGCCTGGAGAAGCTGCTCGGTGAGTGCGTGCGCCAACGCGAGACCATCCCGCCCGAGCGTTCCATCGACATCCGCTTCGACGATTTCATGGCCGACGAGATCGGCGTGGCCGAGCAGGTGTACGCGCTGGCCGGGGAGCCGTTCGACGGACCGGTGCGTGCCGCCATCGGCACCTATCTGGACGGGCATCGTCGTGGTCGGCTCGGCAGGGTCGCGACGTCGGCGCAGATGTTCGGCCTGGACGAAGACGACCTGCGGGCCCGGTTCGCGAAGTACTCGGCACGGTTCCTCGATCAGTGACCAAAGTCCTCTCCCTTCCGGGCCTTTGGCCTCCGGCGCGGCGCCCGGCCGGCCCCTACCGTCGTGTCATGACCTATGTGATCGGCTCCGCCTGTATCGACGTGATGGACAAGTCATGTGTGGCCGAATGCCCGGCCGACTGCATCTATGAGGGTGCCCGCTCGATGTACATCAACCCCGACGAGTGTGTGGACTGCGGCGCGTGCCGCATCGCGTGCCGGGTGGACGCGATCGCCTACGAATCCGACCTCGACGATGACGAGCTGCCCTACCTGGCCGACAACGCCGCCTTCTTCGAGACGGTGCTTCCTGGGCGCGATACCGCCCTGGGCAGCCCCGGCGGCGCCGGATCGGTCGGTCGAGTCGGTGTGGACACCCCGCTCGTAGCGGCCATGCCGGTGCGCGAAGTTCCCGCGCACTGATCTCGTGGCCAGGCGGAATCATCCGGCACAGCCGTCGTACAGGAGCTGGGCCGCCGGCTGAGAGCACGCTCAGCGGCGATGTTTGAGCCTGCACGCTGCTGGAGACAAGCAGGACATGAAATATCGCCTGACGGTCATCCTCGCCGCGTTCGTCGCCCTGGTCGCTCCGAGCGTGGTGGTGACCCACGTCGCCGCGCTCTCGCGCGCCGAGACGGGCTTCCAGCTACCGGCGCTGCCGTATCCGACGGCCGCGCTGGAACCCGTGATCGACACCCAGACCATGGAACTGCACCACAACAAGCACCACCGCGCCTACGTCGACGCACTCAACGCGGCGGTGGCGGCGGACCCGGCGCTGCAGGGTCGTTCGCTGGAGGATCTGGTGGCCGCGGCGGGCACGCTGCCCACCGTGGTCCGCAACAATGCCGGTGGGCACTGGAATCACAGCTTCTTCTGGGAGACCATGACACCGGCGAGCCAGAGCGGAGCCCCGTCGCCGGACCTGCAGGGCGCCATCGACCGGCAGTTCGGTTCGATGGAGGCGTTCCGGGCGGCATTCAACGACGCCGGCACGAAGCGATTCGGGTCCGGTTGGGCATGGTTGATCGTCGACGGCAGTGGAGATCTGGCCATCACCTCGACCCCCAACCAGGACAACCCGCTGATGGATGTCGCCGAGGTCAAGGGCACACCGCTGCTGGGTAACGACGTCTGGGAGCACGCGTACTACCTCAAGCACCAGAATCGCCGGGGTGAGTATCTGAACGCCTGGTGGCAGGTCGTCGATTGGGACACCGTGTCGCAGCGGTACGCGGGTGCCGCCAGCTGACGAGGCGTCCCTGATAGCCTCCACTCAGCCGTGGTGTTCGGGAAGCCGGTGTGATACCGGCGCGGCCCTCGCCACTGTGATCGGGAATTGCTACCTCCCTTTCCGCCGCCCCCGTGCGGCGGGCCACTGAGACCGCTGAGGTCTTGGGAAGGCAGGGAAGTCGCGTCATACCCGTCAGCCAGGAGACCGGCCACGGCGACGAAGTACCCCATCCACGAGGATCTGGAGAGGCTGGCTGACCGTGGCCCGTTTGTTGTCCCCTACCCGCGCCACGATTGCCGTGGCCCTTGTCATCGCTACCGTCGCGGCCTGTGCGAGCAATGGCTCCGAGCAGGCCGCCGAACCCCCGGCCGAGGCGGTGACCGTCGAGAACTGCGGCATCGATGTCACAGTCGATCAACCGCCGCAACGCGTCTACGCCGCGTATCAACCCGCCACCGAAATCGCCCACGCACTCGGGATCACCGACCGACTGGTCGGCACCGCGTTCCTGGACTCTCAGGTGCTACCCGAATACGCCGCCGCCCAGGAGGGCGTGCCTTATGTCCCGCAGCTGCCGACCCGCGACGGCCTGCTGGCGGCCGAACCGGATTTTGTGCTGTCGGGTTATAACAACTTCTTCGCCGAGGGCAGTGGCGACACCAGCGTCGGCACCCGAAGCAGCCTGTCGGAGTTGGGGATTCAGTCCTGGATCCTGAGCCCCTTGTGTCCCAGCGAGGACGGCCTGTCCGACGAGGCGATCGATCCGGCATCGGTGCGGGTCGACACGATCTATCAGGATCTGCGCGACCTGGGCACCATCTTCGGCGCCCAGGAGCGGGCCGAAACTGTCATCGCCGATCAGCAGCAGCGGATCGCTGCCGTCCAGCAGGCCGTCGAGGGTGCCGACCGCCCGTCGGTGGCCATTCTGCTCGTCGATGACGACGGCGGCTATCGCGTTGCCGGCGGTATCGACTTCGGCACCCAGATCGTCGAACACGCCGGTGGGGTGAATGCGTTCGCTGATCTGACGCAGCGCAGGCATATGGACGTCGACATCGAGGAGATCATCCGCCGCGATCCCGATGTCATCTTGACCAGCGTGTGCTGTGACATCTCCTTCACCGCCGAGAGCGGTGCCGAGGAGGCCGCCGCGATCGCCCGCAACCCGGCGCTGGCCGGGGTGACGGCAGTGCGCAACGGTCAGGTGCATCCGTACCTGTTCTCCGACCGGGCCGCCGGGGTCCGGGCCGCGCACGCCGTCGAGGTGGTCGCCTCGATCCTGCACCCCAACCGGGTCGACTGACATTCGCCGCGGTGTGCTGCAGGTCGGCTGGGGCCGCCTGCTCGGACTCGTCGTCGCCGCCGTTGTGCTCGCCGGCGTGACATCGGCGTCGATTCTGATCGGGAACTTCTCGGTCACCGTCGGTGATGTGTTTGCGGCGATGTCGCGTCCTGCCACAACCGATCTCGATCGGATCATCGCGCACATCCGGATTCCCCGCACCGTCACCGGCCTGTTGGCCGGGACGGCGCTGGGGATCGCGGGCGCGGTCATGCAGGGGATCACGCGCAATCCGCTGGCGGGCCCGGGCATCCTCGGGATCAACTCCGGCGCCGCGCTGGCGGTGGTGCTCGCCATGACGTTTTTGGGCGTCAGCACCGCCGCCGGCTACGTCTGGTTCGCCTTCGCCGGTGCCGCGATCGCGGCGGTGTTCGTCTACGCGCTCGGATCGCTTGGGCTGGGCGGGGCAACCCCGGTGAAACTGTCGCTGGCCGGGGCGGCGTTCACCGCTTTCGTCGGTGCGATCACTTCGGCGATCACCATCTTCGACGCGACCACGCTCGACGATTTCCGGTTCTGGGTGGTCGGGTCACTCACCCGGGCCGACCATGGCGCGCTCGCGGCGGTGGCACCGTTCATCACGGTGGGGATCGTCGCTGGTGTGGTGACCAGTCGGACGCTCAATGTGCTTGCCCTCGGCGACGATATGGCCCGCAACCTCGGAACCCGCCTGTGGTCGGCACGCATCGCGGCCGCGGTGTCGGTGGTACTCCTCGCCGGGGGTGCCACCGCGATCGCCGGGCCGATTGCGTTCATCGGACTGGTGGTCCCCCATATCGCGCGGCTGATCACCGGTCCGGATTACCGCTGGATCATGGCGTGGACACTGCTACTGGCACCCACCCTGCTGCTCGTCGCCGACATCTTGGGCCGAATCCTGGTTTCTCCTCAGCAACTTCAGGTCGGCATCATTACCGGGCTCGCCGGGGCACCGTTCTTTCTCTACCTGGTGCGCAACCGGAAGGTCTCCGGGCTGTGAGCAGCCGTGTCGTCACCGCCGGACCGATCGCGTTGCGCGTGCACCGCACCGCTGCCCTGATCACCGTAATCGCCGGTGTTGCCGCTCTTTCGGTCGCCGTGGTGTCGTTGACCCTCGGCGAGTTCCCGATCACGGTGTCCGATGTTCTCACGGTGCTGAGCGGCGGGGGCAGTCTCATCGAGCGCGATATCGTGCTTGGCGACCGGCTGCCCCGGGTGACCACCGGCCTCGGGGTGGGCGCGGCGTTCGCCCTGTCCGGGGCGATCCTGCAACGGATCGCCACCAATCCGCTGGTGAGTCCCGATGTCATCGGCATCAACTCCGGTGCCGCATTCGGGGCGTTGATCGTGGTCACCGTGCTCGGCGGCAGCGGCACCACCCTGGTGGTGGGCGCGTTGATCGGCGCGTTGCTCACAGCGGCGCTGATTCTGTTGATCGCCTATCAGCGTGGGCTGCAGGGGTTCCGGTTGGTCCTGGTGGGCATCGGGGTGGCATCGATGCTGACGTCGGGCATCTCGTATCTGTTGACCCGCGCCGACGTGCACGAGGCGATGTCGGCGGCGGTCTGGCTGACCGGCAGCTTGGCCAACCGTAACGCGTTGCACGTCGCCGTCATCGGCGTCACCCTGCTGTTCGTGGTGCCCGCGCTGGCGGTGTCGGCGCGCCACCTGCGGCTGCTGGAACTCGGTGACGATCTGGCCAGGACGCTGGGTACCCGTCAACGTCATCGGATGTGGCTCGTCCTGCTGGCGGTGACGCTGGCCGCGATGGCGACCGCCGCCGCCGGGCCGATCGGCTTCGTGGCCCTGGTCGCCCCGCAGATCGCCCGCCGTCTGGTGGCCGAACGGCACACCGGTCTGGCGCCGGCGGCCGCCATCGGGGCGCTGCTGGTGGTCGGCGCCGACCTGGCCGCCAGGCTGGTGTTCGCGCCCATCGCCATGCCGGTCGGCATCCTCACCGCGATCCTCGGCGCGCCCGTACTGCTGTATCTCCTCGCTCGCGCGAACCGGATCGGAGCCGCTGGATGAACACTCTGACAACCCAAAACCTGAGTCTGGGCTATGCCGGCCGCACCATCGTCGAGTCGGTGAGCACCGAACTACCGGCAGGCAAGGTGACCGTCATCATCGGGCCCAACGGCTGCGGCAAGTCGACGTTGCTGCGGGGGCTGGGACGCCTGCTGGCGCCGCAGGGCGGTGTCGTGCATCTGGACGGACGCGACCTGGCCGGCATCGGGGTACGCGAACTCGCGACGAGCATCGGTCTGCTGCCCCAGCAGCCGATCGCACCGGACGGCATCACGGTGGCCGATCTCATCGGCCGGGGACGTCATCCGCACCAACGATGGTTCCGGCAGTGGAGTGCGGCCGACGCGAAGGCCGTCGACCGCGCGATGACGGCCACCGAGCTGACAGAACTGGCCGACTCGCCGATCGACGAGCTGTCCGGCGGTCAGCGCCAACGGGTTTGGATTGCGCTGACGCTCGCCCAGGACCCCGCCGTCATGCTGCTCGACGAACCGACGACATATCTGGATCTCGCGCATCAACTCGACATCCTGGGCCTGCTCGCGGCGATCAACATCGAGCATCGGCGAACCATAGTCCTGGTACTGCACGACCTGAACATGGCGGCCCGCTATGCAGATCATCTCGTCGCGATGCGCGACGGACAGATCGTCGCCCAGGGGTCCCCGCACGAGATCGTCACCGCCGACATGGTGCGGGAGGTGTTCGGCGTCGACGCCACCGTCATCACGGATCCGGTCACCGGGTCTCCGTTGGTGCTGCCGCACCCGCGACCTGTCATGTGAAACGGGAAACAGCCCGTGCAATCGCGGCTTTCATCGCCGGGCTACCGGTGTGCCCGGAATCGTCGATGGTCACGAGTTCGGCGTCGGGCCACGCCCGCGCGAGTTCCCACGCGGTCAACAGCGGGGCCGACATGTCCAGGCGGCCGTGAATCAGGACCCCCGGGATACCTGACAGCCGGTGCGCGTCCCGGAGCAACTGCCCGTCCTCGAGCCAGCCGTGGTGGGCGAAGTAGTGGGTGCAGATGCGCACGAAAGCGAGCCTGGCATCTCCGGACTTGGCGCTGTATTGACCTGGTGCGCCCTGGTTTTCATGAGCGATTGCGGCGTCCTCCCAGGCGCACCAGTCGCGGGCGGCGTTGTCCCGCACGGTGGCGTCGCGGTCCTCCATCAATCGGCGATAGGCCTCAACAAGGTCATCGTCTCGCTGCTCGGCCGGCACGCCGGCGCGGAACCGCTCCCACTGTTCGGGCAGCAGGAGCCGAAGACCCCGGTACAGCCAGTCGATCTCCGCAGGCCGGGTCATCGTGACCCCGATCAGGATCATGCCCTCGACCCGTTCCGGGAACCGCTGGGCATACGCCAGGATCAGCGTCGACGCCCACGATCCGCCGTACAGCAGCCACCGTTGCACGCCGAGGTGCTCGCGCAACGCCTCCATGTCCGCCACCAGATGCCAGGTGGTGTTCACGCTCATGTCCGTGCTCGGATCGGCCGCGCCGGGCACGCTGTCACCGCAGCCGCGTTGGTCGAAGGTGATGATGTCGAACGTGTTCTGGTCGAAGGTCCGGTGCGCCGTGCGGGAGCGACCGCTGCCCGGCCCGCCGTGCACCATCAGCACGGTGCGGGCCGTCGCATTTCCGCGCCGCTCCCAGAAGATCTGGTTGCCGTCGCCGACGTCGAGCAGGCCCGCAATCACCCTGGATCAACCCGGCCGGTGCATGGTGAACACACCGTCCGGACCGGCCTCGGAGTAGTTCGCCGGGCCACCCCCGCGCAGGATCGGCCGCGGGCCGGTCGTGTCGTAGACGCCGTCGACGAGCCACTGCCGGTCGATGTGCGCCGCGATCACCTGCCCGAACACCATCCAGGTGTCGACGGTCTTGCCATCGGTGTCCTGCAGCTGGATGAGTTGGGTGAGTTTGCATTCGAAGTTGACCGGGCTCTCCAACACCCGCGGTGCGGCGATCGTGGTCGACGGCACGGCGGTCAGTCCCGCGCGCTCGAACTCGTCCACCTCCGGCGGCACCGACGCCGACGTCTCGTTCATGGCGGACGCCAGGTCACGGGTGGCCAGGTTCCAGACGAACTCGCCGGTGGCGTCGATGTTGGCGACGCTGTCCTTCCACCCGACCGAGGAGAACCCGATGATCGGCGGGTGGTAGTTGAAACCGTTGAAGAAGCTGTAGGGCGCGAGGTTGCGCACGCCGTCGGCGCCGCGGGTGGAGATCCAGCCGATCGGTCGCGGCCCGACGATGGCATTGAACGGATCGTGCGGCAGCCCGGTGCCCTCGGCGGTCCGGTAGAAGTGCGCCTGCGGCCCGGCCATCGTGTCTTTCTCCCATCGCGGCGACAAAGCAAAAGAACCGCCCGAAGGCGGCTCTTGCTTGTGGTCCCGACTGGGATCGAACCAGTGACCTTCCGCGTGTGAGGCGGACGCTCTCCCTCTGAGCTACGAGACCGGGGAACGAGGAGGAAGACTAGCACGCGCTTACCGGCCAGCTGGAATCCCCTGGTCATGATGGCGCCATTTTCACCTCAACTGGGCTGCCTGAGCACCCATGCGCGGGTAGACATGAATCACACACCCCGACAGGAGGATCTCAGATGGCACGACATCGTGCGGTACACGTCGCATCGGCCGGAGCAGCGCTGGAACTCACCGAGGTCGACACCTCCTCGCCGGGCCGCGACCACGTGCGGATCGCGGTCTCGGCCTGCGGGGTGTGCGGTACCGACCATGCGTTCGTCAACGGCGCCTTTCCCGGCCTGAGCTGGCCGCTGACCCCCGGTCATGAGATCGCCGGCACGATCGCCGAGATCGGCGACGGCGTGCAGGAATTCGCGGTCGGCGACCGGGTGGCCGTGGGCTGGTTCGGGGGCAACTGCGGGCACTGCACCCAATGCCGCAAGGGCGATTTCATCCACTGCGAGAACGGGCAGATCCCCAGCTGGCACTACCCCGGCGGCTACGCCGAGTCGGTGATCGCCCCGGCCACCGCACTGGCCCGGATCCCCGATGACCTGTCCTTCGCCGAGGCGGCGCCGATGGCGTGTGCCGGGGTGACCGTCTTTCACGGGCTGCGCGAGACGAGCGCGAAGCCCGGCGACCGGGTCGCCGTGCTCGGCGTCGGCGGCCTCGGCCACCTCGGGGTGCAGTTCGCCCGCGCCATGGGCTTCGAGACGATCGCCATCGCGCGGGGCGCCGACAAGAAGCAGGACGCCCTGGATCTGGGTGCCCACCACTACGTGGACTCCAAGGCCGGCGATGTCAGCGAGGCGCTGCAGGCCCTGGGCGGGGTGCAGGTGGTGCTGGCGACGGCGGCCAACTCGCAGGCAATGGCCGACACCGTGGGTGGACTGCTGCCGCGCGGGCAGTTGATCGTCGTCGGCGTGACGCCCGACCCGCTGCCGGTCAGCCCACTGCAGCTGATCACGCCGGGAGTGAGCATCACCGGACATCCCTCGGGCACCGCGCGCGATGTCGAGGACACCATGAAGTTCGCCGTGCAATCCGGGGTGCGGGCCCGCATCCAGGAACTGCCGCTGGCGCAGGCGGCCGAGGCCTACGCGGCCATGGACACCGGCAAGGCCCGCTACCGAATGGTGCTCACGGTCTGACCTGGGGCATTAGATTTGCGCCATGATCGCGCAGATGGTGGCGGTGGCCGCCGCGGTCGGTGCGGCCGCGGCGGTGTGCGCCGGCCCGGCCGGGGCCGACGACCTGGCCCACTTCAGCTCCCCCAGTGGGAACGTCGGGTGTGTGCTCGACGTCGACTACGTCCGCTGCGATATCTCCGAGCGGGACTGGGCGCCGCCGGCGCGGCCGGCCGACTGTGAGTTTGATTACGGACAGGGCATCGCCCTGTCGCCGGGCGGGCCCGTCGAGTTCGTATGTGCTGGGGATACGACCCTCGGCGGAGCCGAGACGCTCGACTACGGCCAGACGATCACGCGCGGGTCGCTCAGTTGCACCAGCACCGAGCGCGCCATGTCGTGCCGGAACACCGACTCCGGCACGGGCTTCTCGATCTCACGCCAGGTTTACCAGGTGTTTTAGGGCCGATTGCCTGCATGTTTCAAGTGATTTGGAGTTACTCGTGTGGTTGGACTAATGTTCTGATCCGCACCGGGTGACGATCTCACCCGAGGCACGCGGATGTAGCGCAGTTGGTAGCGCATCACCTTGCCAAGGTGAGGGTCGCGGGTTCGAATCCCGTCATCCGCTCGAAGGTGCAGTGGCATCAACCCCAATGGTGGAGTGGCCGAGTGGTGAGGCAACGGCCTGCAAAGCCGTGCACACGGGTTCGATTCCCGTCTCCACCTCCAAGTTCGACCCGGCGCGATTAGCTCAGCGGGAGAGCGCTTCCCTGACACGGAAGAGGTCACTGGTTCAATCCCAGTATCGCGCACCACGTTCTACCAGCCGTCCAAATCTGGCATACGGCCTCCCACGGTCACGCGGACACATTCTGATTCGCGGTGTGTGCATATGCGCCGGAATGGGTACGCATATCCGCAGAGACGTTCCGACCGATGCGACCCGATGGACGCGCCGACTGGTCGTCTCTTTCTTCTTGCTCAGGTCCGCCCGAAGTTGAGGAACAGCAAGGCCTCGGCCCGCCCGACGAAGACCGGGATGACACTGTCCACACCGGTGAGCTTCATGGGCCGCGCCGTATACGGACCTTCAGCCACGACAACGACCCGGGTGGTGCCCAGGCCGCTTTGATATGTGTCGATGAGAACTTCCAACCCCGCGCTGGAGAGGAACTGCACGCCGGTCAGATCGATGACGAGCGAGTCGGGGGCCTTGTCCAGAATGGCGGCGGTCCGACGCGCCAGGTCAGGGGCGGTGACCACGTCGACCTCGCCGTGTACAGCGAGCACCACGGTTTTGTAGAAGTGGAGTTCGTACACGCGCATGTGTCTCGACCGAGAGTCAGCAGCCACGGCCTACGTTCCCTTCTGAGTCGAGTCCGAGAACTGCGACGTGGGCGGCTTTCCTGCACCCTCGGGCGAGTGTAAGGGGTTCAGTCAGCACGCCCGGTCGGACACCTCGAGCACGAAGTACTCCAGGATTTCCATATGGGCGCGCGCCCAGTAGCGCGGGTCGGAGTCGGCGACGCAGAACGCACCGATGATGTGACCATCCTTGCCGGCGACCGGGAACCCGAGAAGCGCCCGCAGCGATCCGTCGGCGACGCACGGGTGCTCGCGCAGATCGGGGTCGATATGCGCGTCGACGACAATCATCGGGCGCCGCGTCTCCAGGATGCGCTGCGCCACCGACCGCAACAACCGCTCATCCGCCGACCTGCCCATCGTCGTCGTGGTGCCGTTGGATTCCCGAAAGTCGTGCCGGTCGCGACCCACCATCGCGACGATGCCGGCCGGCACACCCAACGCCTCGGCCGCCAACCCCAGAATGCCCTGCAGCGAAACGTCTTTGGCATCGCCGAGGTTGCCGGCCGCGGGCGTCGATGCCGGAGACGGCAGCAGCCCGGTCGCCGCGAACGCGCTGCGCAGGTCATCGCAGCGCGCATCACCCTGGCGCTCCAGCTGTGCCAGCAACCGGTAGGCCACGGCGCGGCCGATGTAGGTTTCGACGGTTTCGCCGAGCAGGTGAGCTTGATCGGTCAGCAGCTTTTCCGCGGCAGCATCGAACAAGGGCAGGCGAACGGTCATTTAATTGTTTTCCCGTAAATTACTGAATCTATGCCTCACCGGCGAAAAAAGCTGTCGGACGCCGGTCGGTCGGCGCTGTGAGCTGCATTTATGCCGTCGCGGCCACGACGCGCCCGCCGCGTCCCCGACGTATGATCAATGTTGCTGGAGCGCGTCGCCCACTCGACTGGCATGCAGCGGCGTGCTCACGGTGTTGCCCTGATCTCCGCACTCGTTGCTCTCGACCACCGTGGTCAGGGCCCCGGTGAATGTTCCGGCGGGCCCGGGCGTGAACTCCAGGGTGACCTGGGTCCACGATTCGCCGGCGATGGAGCCGTCGTCATAGCTGCAGGTCGACTTCACCCGCGCGGGCGCGATATCGCGCCAGATCCCGTCGGTGAGCCGGAACGACAGGGTGCGGGCCCCGGCCATCGGCTGCCGGTCCGGACCGAGTACCTCGCCGGTGGCGGTGCAGATGCCGTCGGTACATGTCGAGGTCAGGGTCAACCAGTCCTGGGTCGGCGCGCCCTGCACACCCCACGTGACGTCGCCGCCGCCCTCCCGGCCGGTGTTCCGGTATGTCGCCCGATCTGGTTGGTATTCAACGTGATAGACGCCGTCAAGCAGATCGGTACGAGATTGCGGTGGGTCGTCGGGACCATCGCCGAGCGCCCACACGGCCACCGCGGAAGCGCCGGCGATCACCACCATGGCGGCAGCGACCGCGGTCGCAGTGATGCGACCGGGTGTCCACCACGGGCGCGGCGGCTCGGGGTCCTCGTCCAGGCCCCACGCAAAGGCCGATTGGGTATCGGCGTCGGCCACACCGGCCAACTCGGTGGGCGAGCCGGCATCGGCCAGAAACCCGGTGCGGTCATCGGCATCCGACGGCTCGGGCATTCCGACCGTGCCCCGGATCAGGCCACGTGGGCCGCGAGATCGCGGGCCGCCACCCAGCGGATCAACCGGCGCCGGCGCTCGGCGGTGCGTTCGGGATGCAGCGCAGCGTCGCGCTCGGCCACGATGGCCTCTTCCCAGGCACGTTTCATGTCATCGTCGTGGAACTGCACGGCATTGGCCATGGTCTGCACTCCCTTCCTCGACACCTCGTCAGCCTAGCGGCGGGATCTGACAACGCCGGACGATCGGCCGGCGCGTCACGTGCGGGCGGTCGCCTCGGCTGCGGCCAGCAGGTGCGCCAGGATCTTGATCGACGCGATGTCCGACGGTGTAAAGCCGTCCTTTTCCAGCGTATTGGCCGTCAACATCCCGAAGGCGACGGTATCGGCCCGCACGGCAACCGACACGAAGGACTTGTAGATCCGGCCCCTGCCGGTGTCCCACGTCGGCGGCACGTCGACGTCGATGTCATTGCTGCTTTCGACGTCACCGCTGTCGACCAGCGCCCACACGCCCTGATCGGTACCCACACCCTCGACGAACTGACTGGTGAACGAATCCTCTCGATTGATCGAATCCATATAGGAGCCGCACGTCATCACCCTGCTGCCGTCGGCGTGGCGTTGCACCCGGAAGTAGGCCGCGCGGGGCGCATCGCTCTGCATCAGGTCGCAGACCTTGCTGACGATGGCCGACCGGAAGCCGCTGATCTCGCGGTCTCTGCCCGCGGCGTCCAGGGCGGCGAACCGACGCAATTTGTCGGCCGTCCCCAGCATCGCGCCGTTGATCAACAGTGAGGTCCGCCGCGACTCGGCGCGCAACGCCTGCTCGAGGGTGGCCTTCTCACCTTCCTGCTGCGTCTTGTAGGCGCGCTCGTTGCCGAACTTGAACAACCCCGTGACCGCCGTCGCGACCGCCAGTGCGACCGTCGCGATGCGTAGTCCGAACTCCCATCCGCCGGAGGTCAGGTTGGTGAACAACGCCACCACCGCGGTCAGCACGGCAAGGACGGTCAGCGCCAGGTTGTACTGGAACGCCCGGTCCTTGACGGTCTTCTCGATCGGCACGGCCCGAAGCCTCTCACCTACCACCGTCAACTGCCGATACCGCCCGTACACGACACGTTCGGGTGGCGTCCGCCGGATCGCAGGACACCGTAGGCCGCCGCGTCGCCGGCCGGACACCTGCGCTGCCCAGACTCGGCCGTGTCTTCACCCCAGCCGAGCCGGCGCACGCTGCTCAAGGGCGCGGTCGTCCTCGGCGCCCTTCCGATCGTCGGCTTCACCGGCAGACCGCTGCCCCGGGATCCGTTCACCCTCGGGGTGGCATCCGGAGATCCCGGACCCGACGGGGTGGTGCTCTGGACGCGACTGGCGATCGACCCGCTCGCGGGCGACGGCCTCGGCGGCATGCCCGCGCGCGCTGTCGACATCGAGTGGGAAGTGGCCTCCGACGACGCCTTCCGCCGCGTCGAACGACGCGGCACCGTGACCGCCGTCCCCGAGTCCGCACACAGCGTGCGGGTCGAACTGCAGGGCCTGCGCCCCGGCGCCGACTACTTCTACCGGTTCCGCGCCGAAGGCCATCTGTCCCCCGCGGCGAAGGCACCCGCATCTTCGACGACAAGGGCAA
>NZ_MVHJ01000045.1 GCF_002086115.1 Mycolicibacterium bacteremicum | reverse complement strand
GGCGGGGCCTGCGGCGGCGGGGGTGCATTGTCGACGATGGCCTGCTGCTGCGGCGTCAACGCGGCGTACTGGGCCTCGGCGGCCGCCATCTGGCGCAGCAGCTCGGTCAGCTTGCTCTGCAACTCGGCCTTGACGGCGGCGGCCTGCTCGGCGGCGGCGCGCGCCCCCACGGCGGACTTCTCGGACGCCTGGGCCGCGCCGGCGGCGAGTTCGCGGGCGGCCCGCAGCGCGGCCACCTTGTCGGCGGACTGGGCGGCGACCGCCCGCTGCAGGGACAGGTTGTCGATCAGCTGCTGCGGTGACCCGGCGGTGAGCACCGACTGCAACTGACCGGTGCGTCCGCTCATGTAGGTCATCGCGGCCACCCGGTCGGCGGCGGCCTGGAAGGGCGCGAGCTGGGCATTGGCGGCGGCCAGCACCTCGGCGTCGGCGCGTTGCCGGGCGTCGGCGGCGGTCTGCTCGGCCAATCTGGCGTCGACGGCGCGCTGCGCGGCGGTGACGGCCTCCCGGCTCTGCAGCGCCTGACTGGACAGTTCTTCGAGTTTGGCCAGCGCATCGGCTGCGGGGTCGGCGCTCACGACTCCCATCGACACCGCCAGCACCAACGCTGCGGCCGCCGTTCCGGACACCGTTCGCCGCACTGTCTGGCGCACCCGGGTCATACGGATTGTCACGGTCCTCACGTTGCACGGACCGGTCCTGGTCCAGCTGTCTACGTCCCGGGACAGGCTACGAACTGACACCTGCGATGTCCACCCGGCCAGGTCACCCGGTCGGGATCCACCCGTTTCGCTGCACGGCCCCTCGGGTAGCCCGCGGCATCCCCACCGAAGGAGCGTCATGGCACTGCTGGAGAACGCGAAGGAGCAGGCTCGGCAGCTGGTCGAGAAGGTCGCCGGCTCGGCCGGTCACAAATCCACGGTGCAGGCGGTCACGATCGGCCGGCCGCGCGACGCGGTGGTCGCCGCGCTGTCCGACCCGGTGGCGCTGTCAACGGTCTTCGGCGAGATCGCCGAGGTCGCGAGCATCGGACCGAACCGGCTGCGCTGGACGTTTCCCGGCCGCGACGCCGACGACGACCCCTCGTGGGAATGCGTCGTCACTGCCGACGGCGACGGGGTGAAGTACACCGACGTCAAACCCGACAGCAGCCTGGAGCTCGTCGTCGCGCTGCGGGAGGCACCGCAGGCCATGGGCACCGAGGTGATCGGGCGGATCAGCGCGCCGGCGCCCGGTGTGCTGACCGGGCCACTGCTGTACAAGGCGCTCTACCGATTCCGCGCGTTGCTGCTGACCGGAGAGATCCCGACCATTGCGCGCAATCCCAGCGCGCGTGACTCCCAACGCTGAGAAGGACCCGATATGCGAGCACTGGTGTGGAACGGCGTGAACGATCTGGCCGTCGAGACGGTCGACGACCCGCAGTTGATCAATCCCAACGATGTCATCGTCGCGGTCCGCCTGACCACGACGTGCGGGTCCGACCTGCATTTCATCGACGGGTATCTGCCCGGCATGCGGGCGGGCGATGTCTTCGGACACGAGTTCATGGGCGAGGTCGTGGAGGTCGGACGGGCGGTGACCGGCACGAAGGTGGGCGATCGGGTCGTCGTCCCGTCGTTCATCGCGTGCAACAGCTGCTGGCACTGCGACCACGACCAGTATTCGCTCTGCGACACCACCAACCCGAATGCCGAACTGCAGCAGCCCATCCTGGGAGCGCCGACCGGCGGCATCTATGGCTACACCCACCCCTTCGGTGGCTATGCCGGGTCCCATGCGCAGTACATCCGGGTCCCGTTCGCAGACGCCAACTGTTTCACCGTTCCCGACTTCGTCACCGACGAGCAGGCGTTGTTCATGTCCGATGCGGTACCCACCGGATACATGGGCGCCGACTTCTGCGACATCACCCCCGGTGACACCATCGCGGTGTGGGGCGCCGGCGCCGTCGGCCTGATGGCGGCCCGCAGCGCGCTGCTGCGCGGGGCGGGACGGGCCATCGTGATCGACCGGATACCCGAAAGATTTTCGCTGGCCGCCGATTTCGGGGCCGAGACGATCGATTACGGCGCCGTCGACAGCGTGCAGGAGGTGCTGCGCGAGGTCACCGGCGGCCGGGGTCCGGACGCGGTGATCGACGCGGTCGGCATGGAGGGCCACAGCACCGGCCTGCAGGAGGTCTACGACCGCACCAAGCAGTTGCTGCGCATGGAGACCGACCGGGCCGCCAGCCTCCGCGAGGCGATCCTGGCCTGCCGCAAGGGCGGGGTGGTCGCGGTGCTCGGCGTCTACGGCCTGACCGACAAGTTCCCGATGGGGGTGCTCGCCAACAAGGGTCTGACGCTGCGATCGGCCCAGCAGCACGGGCAGCGCTACATCCCGCAGTTCTTCGACTACGTGGCGCAGGGCGATCTGGATCCGTCGGTGTTGATCACCCACGACCTGCCGTTGGAGGATGGTGTGCGCGCCTACGAGATGTTCAAGAACAAGGACGACGGCTGCATCCGGGTCGCCTTGCGGCCGTGAGGATCACGTGGGCGGGTACGGCAGACCGAACTCGTCGGCCAGCAGGCTCTGCACGATGATCATCGCGGCCTGCGAACCCGCCGGCCCGGCCCGATCGTGAAGTGGACTGCGACCAACCGATGTTCGTCAGCCGCATCCACACGAGTTGCGGTGGTGGAACGTGGTCGGCACGCGGATGTGCTGGGCCGCGTCATCGTCGCCGTGGATGCGGCGCAGCAGCAGCTCGACTGCCTTCACCCCGATGGTCTCGACGTCCTGGGCCGCCGCGGTGAGCCTGGGCTCGAACAGATCCGACCACTCGAAATCGTCGTAGCAGCAGAACGCGACATCGTGGGGTATCGACAGACCCAAGCCGCGAACGGCTTTCAGCGTTCCGATCGTCATCGCGTTGTTCAGCGACACCAGCGCGGTCGGCCGGTCGGCGTCCGACATCAGGGCGTGCACCTGCCGCTCGGCGACATCGGTGCTGGATTCGCCGTCGATGACGAGCGCCGGGTCGACGGTGATGCCGCGGCCGGACAGCGCCGCGCAGTACCCGTCGAAGCGCTCGATGGTGGAGGTGATCCCGGCCAGCCCGCGCACCACGGCGACCCGGCGGTGCCCCAGGTCCAGCAGATGCTCGGTCAGCGTCTTGGCCGAGGCGAAGTTCTCCGGGACCACCCGGTCGCATCCGACATCGACACCGCGGTCGATGAGCACCAGCGGTGTGCCGGTCCGGGTGATCTCGGGCAGGGTGGTGTGCTCCGAACCGGCCGCCGGGGCCACGATCATCCCGTCGACCTGGCGGTCCAGCAGGGAGCCGGTGACCCGTTGTTCGGAGGTCACCTCATCATGCGAATCGCCCACGATCAGGACGTATCCCGCATCGGACAACGCCCGCTCCACCGCGTGCACCAGACTGCCGAAGTACGGGTTGGTCAGCGCCGAGATCGACAGCCCGACGGTATGTGTCCGCCCCGCGGCGAGCGACCGGGCGACGCCGTTGCGCCGGTAACCCACCTCCTCGATGGCCGCTTCCACCCGTAACCGGGTGGCGGCGTTGACATTACGGGTGCCATTGAGCACATGGGAGACGGTGGAGGCCGAGACGCCCGCGATGCGGGCGACATCACCCATCGTCGTCATCGCAGGCGCACGATGCGGTCTGCGCGACCGGCGGTCGACTCGATCAGCCGGGCATTGCGCTCATCGGATCCCAGCGCCCAGAACTCGGCCTCCTCGCGGGACTTGCCGTAGGCCTGGTGCCGGCGGACCAGGCGGTCATGGCGCACATCGGTGTCCGGGGCCAGGAACCACACCTGGTCGATATGCGACCGTGCGGTCGGCCAGGCATCCGACTCCAGCAGCAGATAGTTGCCCTCGGTGACCACCAGCGGCACCGTCGCCGGCACGGGGATCGACGATCCGATCGACTCCTCGATCTCGCGGTGGAACCGCGGTGCGTAGACGACGGGATCCTCGGCCCGCTGGGTGCGCAGCGCAGCGACCAGGCGCGCATACCCGCCGTCGTCGAAGGTGTCGTGTGCCCCTTTGCGGTCGCGGCGTCCCAGCGCGATGAGGACCTCGTTGGCCAGATGGAACCCGTCCATCGGCACCAGGACGGCGACCTGCGGACCGAGCGCATCGACGATCTGCTCGGCCACGGTGGACTTGCCGGCGCCCGGCGCACCGGTGAGACCGAGGATGCGGCGTTCGCCGGCGACGACGAGCGCCCTGGCCGCCTCGACCAGCTGGTCCAGTGTGGCGTCCTGCGCGTCCTGCTCGAGGGTCACCGTTCCTGCTTCCGCGTGTGCTCGTCGGGGAGTTCGTCCAGCCATGCCCGTGGCCCGACTACCGAACACCGTAGTGCGGCCACCCGGGCGCTGCGATCGATGCGTTGCTCCAGGCCACCGGGCCGGGTGGCGAAATAGGCGTAGGCGCCGTGGAAGACGTCCCCGGCACCCAGGGTGTCCACGGCCTGCACCGCGGGCACCGGCACGGCACCGGACCGGCCCCACGACCACCACTGGACCGGGTCCCCACCGTGGGTGGTCACCACCGTGGGAACGCCGCCGGTCACCAGCGCCGCAGCGGTGGACTCCGAGCCGTCGGTATCCGGGATGCGGAAGTCGTTGGAGCACACCATGTCCGTCGCGTGGGGTGCTGAGCTCGGCCATCACCGGTTTCCACCGGCCGGCGTCCACCACCAGCATGGTGTCGTGGCCGGCCGCCGCGGCGGCGGCAGCCCGCGCGATCACCGGATGGTGCCCGTCGACCAGCACCACGTCGGCGCCGGCCAGCAGTTCGGCCAGGGTGTCCGGTGGCGGGGTGTCGGATTGCACCGCGTCCAGCGAGACGACCGATCGGTCACCGGTCGATTCGACGACCGATACCGCCGACACCGGCACCGCACGGTGCTCCCCCGCCGCCGCGTCGATGACCTCGACCCCGTGCGCCGCGAGGTCCGCCCGGATCAGATCGGCGACCGGGTCGGTGCCCAGCGCCGTCACCAGCCTGGCGTCACCGCCGAGGGCGGCGAAGGTGACCGCGGCATTGGCCGCCGGCCCACCCGCGGCGACGAACTGTGCGGTCGAGGTGATCTTCTGGTTCACCGCAGGCGGTTTCGCGATGCGGTGGATCACGTCCAGCGTGGCCAATCCGACGAAGACCCCGACCGGGGCCTTCTCAGAGACCGGCGCGTTCCTCATCGGTCGGCTCCTCCGCACCGGTCATCAGGGCGACCACCTCCGACATCGTCCGCTTCGTCGGGTCGACGACACCGGCGCGCCGCCCTAGCCGGTGGATGTGGATCCGGTCGGCCACCTCGAAAACGTGGGGCATGTCGTGGCTGATGAGCACCACCGGGATACCGCGTTCGCGGATCGAGCGGATCAGATCGATGACCTGCCCGGACTCCCTGACCCCGAGGGCCGCGGTCGGTTCGTCCATGATGATGACGCCGCGGCCGAAGGCGGCGGCCCGGGCCACCGCGACACCCTGGCGTTGCCCACCCGACAGTGTCTCGACGGCCTGGTTGACCGATTTGATGCCGATCTTGAGGTCGCTGAGGTGTCCGGACGCGTCGTGGCGCATCCGCGGCATGTCGAGTCGGCGGAAGATGCTGCCGGCGAGCCCTTTCCGGCGTACTTCCCGGCCCAGGTACAGATTCGAGGCGATGTCGAGGGCGGGCACCACGGCGAGATCCTGGTACACCGTCTCGATGCCGGCGGCGCGGGCGTCCCGGGTGTTCCTGAACGACACCGGCGTTCCGTTCATCAGGATCTGCCCGGAATCGGGGATCACCGCACCGGCGAGGGCCTTGATCAAGCTCGACTTGCCTGCCCCGTTGTCGCCGATGACCGCGAGGACCTCGCCGGCATGCAGCGCGAAGTCGGCGCCGTCGATGGCGGTGACGCTGCCGTACTTCTTGACCAGGCCGCGTGCCTCGAGCACGGGTGTGTCACTCACTGTGACCTCCTGCGGGCGAACTGATCCACCGCGACCGCGACGATCACCAGGATGCCGGTCGCGATGTTCTGATAGAGGTTGTCGACCCCGGCCTGGGTCAGCCCGTTGCGCAGCACGCCGACGATCAGGGTGCCGACCAGCGTGCCGCCCACCCCGCCGCGACCGCCGAACAGACTGGTCCCGCCGATCACGACCGCGGTGATGGATTCCAGATTGGCGTTCTGATACGCGTTCGGGTCGGCGTTCGGGATGCGGCCCAGCGCCGCCCACGCGGCGATGGCGGCGATCACCCCGGTGGTGATGTACACCGAGACCAGCACCCGACCGGACTTGATACCGGACAGGTCGGCGGCCTGGCGGTTACCGCCGACGGCGTAAACATGCTTGCCCCAGGCGGTTTGGCTCAGCGCATACCAGGCGACCAGGTAGACCAGCAGCATCGCGACCACACCGAACGTGGTCGAGAACGAGCCGATGCGAAACGAGGTGCCCAGGAAGGTGAGTGGTCCCGGCTCCACCCGGTAGGTCTCCGAGCCCGCGAGCAACCGGGTCGCGGCCTGGATCGCGGTGAACGTGCCGAGGGTGACGATGAACGGCGGCAGCCGCAGTGCCGTGACGAGGCCGCCGTTGAGCGCACCGAACACGACGCACACCAGCAGCGTCGACCCCAGCGCGACGAACGGGCCACCGGCACCGGCACTCTGGGCCAGCACGATGCTGCCGAACACGGCGATCGCGCCGATCGACAGGTCGATCCCGGCGGTGAGGATGATCAGCGTCTGGCCGACGGCCAGGATGCCGATCACCACCGACTGCTGCAGGATCAGCGAGACGTTCTGCGGGTTGAGGAACGAGTCGGAGATCGCGCTGAAGATGATGATGGCCAGGACCAGCGCCACCAGCGGCCCGAGCAGCGGTTCACGCAGGACGGTGTCCAGGCGCGATCTGCCCGATGCCGATGGCTTCGCCGTGGCCGGTGCGTCGGTGCTCACGGGTGCACTCAGCCCCAGCAGTTCTGCTCGCCCCAGGCGGTGTCCTTGGAGTCGAGCCCGGGAACCGGCTTGTCGGTGATGAGTTCGGACCCGGTGTCGTTGAAGCCGCTGGGCTTGGTGCCGTCCTTGGCGAACGCGACGACGGCCTGCACACCCTGCTCGGCCATCTTCGCCGGGAACTGCATGACCGTGGCGCCGACCTTGCCGGATTTCACGTCGGCGACGCCGGTGCAGCTGCCGTCGATCGAGCCGATGGTGATCTGGCCGGCCCGGCCGGCGGCCTGGATGGCCTGATATGCGCCGGCCGCGGCGGGCTCGTTGATGGTGTACAGCGCGTTGATGCCGGGCGCCCGCTGCAGGATGTTCTCCATCGCGGTCTGCGCCTTGGTCTGGTCGCCGTTGGTGTTCTCCTGACCGACGATCTCCGGTGAGCCCTCGGTGATGCCGAACCCCTCCAGGAAGCCGTCATGGCGGAAGGTGTCGACCGTGCCACCGGGGGTGCCGTCGAGCATCACGACCTGCGCCGGCGCATCCCCGAGCGCGGCGCGCACCCATTTGCCCTGGCTGACGCCCGCGGCCAGGTTGTCGGTGGCGAAGGTGGCGTCCACCGCGTCCTCGGGGTCGGTCGCGGTGTCCAGCGCGATGACGACGACGCCGGCGTCGCGGGCCTTCTTGATCGCATCGAGCACGCCGGTCGACGAGTTCGGGGTGATCAGGATGCCCTTGACGCCCTGGCCGACCATGTTCTCGATGGCGGCGACCTGGCCCTCGTTATCGCCGTCGAAGGCACCGGCCAGGGCGATCAGTTCGGCGCCGTCCTTCTCGGCCTGCGCCTGGGCGGCCTCGCGCAGCTTCACGAAGAAGGGGTTGGAATCGGTCTTGGTGATCAGACCGACCTTGATGCCGTCCGACCCGGATCCCCCGCACGCCGTCATGCCCATGACCAGGCCACCGGCCATCAGGACCGCTCCGACCGCGTGCGTGCTGCGCTTACCGAACATGTGGACTCCTTTGTCCCCGGATGTGACGACGATCTCGTCCTGGTGTTCAGAGGGTAAGCAGGAGGCAAGCGCTTGCGCATGCGCTTTCGCGAAATTCATCGGACCGGTGCGGCCGGACAACCTCAGCGCTCGGTCGGCACCGTCCGGTGCTCCTGGTACCGGCGCAACTCGGTCCGCACGGCCTGGTCGAGGGCTCGGTCCAGGCTGGCCTGTGCCGAGCGGCGCGCCACCCGGCGCATGGTGTCGACAAGGTCGGCCGCCCAGGCCAACTCCGCATCGGTACCGGGGTACCAGCCGGTGCTCCGCTGCCGGACCACCTCGGTGTGTCCGGCGGCGGCCAGCACGCGCGCGGCCTCGTCGAGGTGCGCGTCGACGGCCGCGGTGGTCTCCAGGATCACCGGCAGCGGCATACCCCGGGAGATCAGCGCGGCGAAATCCTCGGTGACCCGTTGGTCGGCGACCAGGTAGCGCTGCGGGACCTCGGTCTCCTCGATGATCCGGTCGGCCACCAGCCTGCCGAGCGTGCCCTCGTCGAGCGGGCCGAGCTGCGCTTCCAGCTCGGCCCGTGATGCCGTGGCCTGCACCGGGTGCGACCACGGCTCGACCACCAGTTCCCCGAGGTCGGCCAGGTCGAGTACCTGCGCCAGACCCTCGCCGCGGCGCAGACCGTCGAGGAACTTCAGGATGTGCTTGACCGTGAATCCCTCACCGAGCAGGCGGATGATGGCCTCGAGCTGGCGCAGGTGCCGGTCGGTGTAGATCGCCACCCGACCGCGACGCTGTGGGCGCGGCAGCAACCCACTTTCCTGGTAGACCCGGACATTTCGCGCGGTGGTACCCGCCCGGCGTGCCAGGTCGTCGATCCGGTACTCGGCCACCGGCCGAGTCTACGCATCCACCAGTTCAGCCACCGAGATCCGATAGTCCTGCAGATCCACGGTTTTGAGTTGGTTCACGTACTGGGTCGCGAACCCGGGGAACATCGTGGCGTTGAAGCCGTCCTCGGTGAGATACCAGCTCTGGCAGCCGGAGTTCCAGGTGGTGGCCTGCAGTCGACGCTGGATATCGTCGTTGTAGCGCTGCTGGACCTCTGGGCGCACGTCGAGCGATTTCCACCCGAACCGCAGCAGGGAACCGATCGCCTGGGTGATGTAGTCGATCTGGGCTTCCATGTAGACCAGTGCCGAACTGTGGCCCGGTCCCGAGTTGGGACCGAACGTGAAGAACAGGTTCGGATAGCCCGAGACCGCGACACTGCGGTAGGCATAGGCGCCGGAGCTCCACTCCGCGGCCAGGTCCCGGCCCTCGATGCCGGTCACCGGGAACGGCGTGCCGGCCTTGGACACATCGAATCCGGTGGCGAACACGATGGCGTCGAACTGGTGCTCGATACCCTCGACGGTGCGCACACCGCGCGGTGACAGCCGGGCGATCGGCCAGGTGACCAACTTGCAGTTGTCGGCCTGCAGGGCCGGGTAGTAGTCGCTGGTCATCAGCAACCGCTTGCACCCGGCCGAGAAGTCCGGGGTCAGCTGGCGACGCAGCCACGAGTCCTTGACCTGCATCCGCAGATGGGCGCGGCTGATGGCCTCGACGACACGCGTCAGCGGGGTGTCCCACACCACGCCGAGCGCCACCGACTCATGCCCCCAGAACCACGCGGAGCGGACAGCCTTCTCCGCCAACGGCAGTCGGCGGTACAGACCCTTGGCCCGGTCGCCGGTGGCGGTGTTGAGCCTCGGTAGCACCCAGCCGGGCGTGCGCTGGAAGACCTTGACCGATTCCGCGACCTTGACCAGTTCCGGGATGATCTGGACACCACTGGCACCGGTGCCGATCACGGCGACCTTCTTACCCGTGAAATCGTAATCGTGATCCCAACGGGCACTGTGGATCTTGGCGCCCTCGAAGGTCTCGATACCCCGGATGTCGGGCAGGCTCGCGTTGGCGAGCGGGCCGGGAGCCATCACCACCGTCCGGGCCCGGACCGGGTCCTGGTCGCGGAACCGGATGGACCACACGCCCTGGCTCTCGTCGTACTCCAGACCGGCGACATCGTGGCCGAAACGGATCCTGGGCTCCAACCCATGGGTGTCGACCATGCGGTCGATGTAGTCCAGGATCTCCGCGCTACCGGAGTAGGTGTGCGACCAGTCCGGGTTGGGGGCAAAGCTGTAGGAGTACAGCCGCGACGGGATGTCGCACGCGGCACCGGGATAGGTGTTGTCGCGCCAGGTTCCGCCCACCCGGTTGTCCCGCTCGAAGATGACGACGTCGTCGACACCCTCTTGCAGCAGCCGGATCGCCGCCCCGATGCCGGCGAATCCGGCTCCGATGATCGCGACGTCACGCACGCCTGCACTCATGCCGTCGCCTCATAGGTCAGTTCCTCAGACCAGGTCGGGGTGTAGCGCACCAGCGGCATCGGGATGACACCGGTGACCTTGACCAGGGAGTCGGCCAGCCAGTGGTATTTCGAGCTGCGGTCGATGACCTTCTTGCTGTGCCAGCTGATGAACCGGTACATCGGTACCCGGTGCACGAATTCGCTGCGCTCGCCCACGCTGCGGAACCGTCGCATGGCCTGATACAGCCGCTCCTCGTTGACGCCCATCGCGACGATGTTGTCGCGCATCTTGTTCAGCAGCGGGAAGTAGCTCAGCGTGCCGATGACCAGCGCCGGATTCATCCAGCTGCCCACGAACTCGACGGCCAGCTTGCGGGCGGTGGCATGCCCCAGGATGTCCATCACCTCGAAATCGACGGCCAGATGCCGTGATTCGTCGGAGTTGATGCGCTTGAAGACTTCCTGCGCCACCGGGTCCTTGACCTCGTCGGTGATGAACTTGATCAGTGCGCCGTCGAGCGCCACCTCCAGCATGGGGATCACGGTGCCCAGGATCGACAGCGACATACCGTCGGAGAACTTGTCCAGCCAGGTGATCACCAGCTGCACATTGACACTGGGCGGCGGGATTTCGTCGTTGTCGAGCATGCCCCACCGGCGCATCAGCGCCAGCTCGGCGTTGGCGTGCTTCTGCTCCTCGGCGTGGAAGTGCTCGTAGATGCTCTTGAGCGTGGGGGTGGGTGCCTTCTTGGCCAGGGCGGCGAACCCGCGCGCGCCGACGTTCTCGATCCACATCAGGTCGGTCATGAAGGGCTTGAGCTTGGCCCACAGTTCATCGTCGATGAGCTCGGCACCCGGTGCGTCCCAGTCGATGTCGACCAGAGACCACTGCTTGTCCTTGATCATCTGAAGCATGTTGTCCAGATCCATTGCCATGATCGTTCCTTTCAGTTTTCCGGGAGCAGACGGCCGAGCAGGCCTGCACCGCGGGCGTAGAGGGCGGGGACGTGCCGTTTGAGGTGCCAGACGAGCTTGGCGTCCAGTTGCGGCACGACGTAGAGGCTGCCGCGGTCGTGCGCGTCGAGGGTGCGGGTGGCCACCCCCTCGGCGGACACCCCGGTCCAGCGGGCCAGCTGCTGGCTCAGGTTCATCGACCCGGGGGTGATGCGGCCGTCGGTGAAGACGTTGGTCTTGACGAAGGTGGGGCACAACACCGTCACCGCGATCCCGGTTCCGCTGAGTTCGGCGGCCAGCGTCTCCGACAGCGACACCACCCCGGCCTTGGAGACGTTGTAGGCGGCCATCGACGGTGCGGCGGCTAAGCCGGCGGCCGACGCGACGTTGATGATGCCGCCCCGCCCGGCGCGGCGCAGCATCGGCGTGAATACCTCGCAGCCGTAGATCACCCCCCACAGGTTGATCCCGAGTGCCCACTCCCAGTCCTCGAAACCGATGTCGCCGACCGGTTTCCCGCCGATGCCGACGCCGGCGTTGTTGATCACACAGGTGGGCGGGCCGTCGAAGATCTCCTCGGCCTGTTTGGCCAGCAGCTCGACGGCGCCGCGATCGGACACATCGCATTGCACGGCATGACCCGCGCCGCGGCCGAGGTCCTTGATCAGGCGCACCGTCTCGGCCGCCCGGTCGGCATCGATGTCTGCGCAGATGACCTCGCCACCCCGCCGGGCGAGCTCAAGGGCGAACGCCCGGCCGATCCCGCTGCCGGCACCCGTCACCACGGCGCGCGCGTCGGCGGTGCGGCGAGGCGCACCGAAAATGTTGAACATCAAGAGATCTCCCGGAGTCGGTCGTCAAAACGGTCGGCGATGAACATGGCGGCCCGCTGCAGCGCCGCCGGCGCCTCCGGGACCAGCCGGGGCAGCGCCTGGAAGACATGCACCATGCCGGGCCAGATCTCCAGGACCGACACCGCGCCGGCGGCACGCAACTGTTCGTCGAGATGGACGGCATCGGCCTGCAGCATCTCGAACCCACCGACCTGGATGAGCACCGGCGGCAGGGCGGCGGCGCGCCCGAAACCCAACTGCAGGCGGGGGTTTCGCGGATCCTGGCCGGCGGTGTACAGCCCGACCATGCGGCGCGCGCTACGCGTCGAGCTGGCCGGGTCCCGGCGAATCCGCTCCTGCGCCTCGGCCAGGGCCAGCGTCAGGTCGATCAGCGGGGAGAACAGCACCACACCCGCGGGCTGGAAACCTGCCTCGTCGGCGTGCGTCAGCAGCATGTCGCAGGTCAGGTGCCCGCCGGCCGAATCGGCGGCGATCACCACGTCGTCGGCGGCGTATCCCTGGGCCAGCAGCCACCGGTAGCCGGCCTCGACATCCTCGGCCGCGGCGGGGAACACGTGCTCGGGGGCCAGCCGGTAGTCCACCACGAGGAAGGGCAGGCCGGTGGCCTCCGACAGCCGGGCGACGAGTTTGCGGTGCGTCTTGGCCGAGCACACGACGTAGGCGCTGCCGTGCACGTAGTACCCGGCCCGGTCGCCGAACTGCACGCCGGGCCCGAGCACCCACTCGCCGTGCGGCGCCGGGATGATCCGGGATCCGGCCGGCATCGATCCGCCCACGGCCATGATGCTCGCGACGAGTTGCCTGCCGAACCACACGCCGGCCGGGTTCATCGGGATGACGCTCGTCAGATTGCCCAGCGTCCAGCGGGTCACCATCGCGGACAGGCCGGCGCGCATCGTCGCGCGGGTCGGCACCTCGATTACCGTCACGGGTAATAGGCCATCACCCAATGTGCCATTTGTCAATGTCGCCTTTTGGCAGTGTCACGATTGTGCCTGCCCCGGCGGTCACGTTCGAGCGGTCAGCTTCTGGATCGTCGCGATCTCACTGGCCCGGAACGCCCGGCCGTCCGGATGCACCAGATCGTGCATCCATTTCTCCGGGATCTCGTCGTACGGGGCGTCCCACGAGTCCCACGGGAAATAGGTCTGCGTGCGGCCGGCGACCAGGCCCCAGTTGTATGCGCCCACCCCGCGCCGTTTGGCCACGGGCAGGATGTTCTCGACCGTGCTGTCGTCCTCCCGGGCCAGGTACTCGGTGCACATGATCGGCCGGCCCAACGGCTCCAGCTGATCGATCTTGTCTTCGAACGTCGTCGGCTCGGCGTAACTGTGGAACGTGATGATGTCGGAGTTGTCCAGCTGGATCGCGGGGATGCCGGACGGGTTGCGCCACGAACCGCGCCACACCCCGCTGGTCAGCGGCTGGCTCGGATTGACCGCCCGGGCCCATTGGAACACCTGCGGCAGCAGTTCGCCGACCACCTCGTCCTTGTCGCTGCGTTCCACATCGCCGTACTGGGGTGCCGGGTTGTCCGGCTCATTCCACAGGTCCCAGCCCAGCACCCGGTTGTCGGTGCGGAAGGCGCCGATCACACCGGTGACGTAGTCGCGCAGCACCGGCCGGTAGCGCGGGTTGTCGATGAGATCCGCGCCGGGGCTCTGCACCCAGCGGGAGTTGTGCACCCCCTGGGTGGGCGCGGGCTGGGGGCCGAGCTTGGGATGCGGATCCCAGCAGGAATCGAAGAAGACGAACAGCGGCTTGATGCCGTGACTGGCGGCGATGTCGACGAACTGCGCGACGCGGCGCAGGAACCCGGCGCGGTCCTGGGCCCACAGCTGATCATGCAGGAACACCCGGACGGTGTTGAACCCGATGGTGCGGGCCACCTGCAGCTCGCCGTTGATGCGCCGCGGATCGTAGGTTCCGGCCTGCCACATCTCGATCTGGTTGGTCGCGGTCGCCGGGATGTAGTTCGCGCCGACCAGCCAGCCCTGCCGGCGGTACCAGTTGTGCGCCTGTTCCGGCGTCCACCGCGGGGCCGCCGCCGATGCGGTCGGCACGTGCGAGAGCGCCGCACCCGCCGCCGTCAGAGCAGACAGTTGGAGCAGGGTTCGGCGGCGCACTTTGAAAAATCTAGGGCCGCGCGCGGGCCGGGAGCCATCGCCCAGCCACACTGCAATCGTTCGGGTTGCAAATTGTTACCAAACGGGCAATCTGGGTACATCTGAGCAGACAGGCGGGCCGCGGCGTCCTCCTCACATCCACCAGGAGGAATCGTGGCGTCCCGATCGGTCATCACCACCGCGGCCATCATGGTGGCGGCCGCACTCGTCGGCGGTTGCGAGGCACGCAGTTCCGGTATGCCGCCGGCCGTCGACACCGCGCCACAGGCACCGGTGCAGTCGATGCGGCAGGCGCCGCCCGAACTGCCCGCCGGGCTCGACATGCGCGTTCGGCAGGCCACCGACGAGGCCGCCGACGCGGGCGCCACCGTCGAGATCGCCGTGCTCGATCGCAGCACCGGACAGTTGACCACCAACGGCGCAAACCAGCCCTTCCCGATCGCCTCGGTGGTGAAGCTGTTCATCGCCGATGATTTGCTGCTGCAGGAGTCGCGGGGTGAGTCCGAGCTGAGCCCGGCCGACCGCAAGTCCCTCGACGCGATGCTGCGATCCTCCGATGACAGTGCCGCGCAGGTGTTCTGGAACCGCGGTGGCGGCAACGCCATCATCGATCGGGTGGTCGGCCGGTACGGGTTGACGGGCACCATCGCGCCCTATGACGGCGGTTGGGATGTCGCCCAGAGCACCGCGGCCGATCTCGTCCGCTACTACAGCAAGTTGCTCGACGGCAGCGGAGGTCTGCCCGCCGAGCAGGCCGGCATCATCATGAGCAACCTCGCCGGGTTCACGTCGTCGGGACTCGACGGCTACCCGCAGCGGTTCGGCATCCCGGACGGCGTCGCTGCCGAGCCCGTTGCGGTGAAACAGGGTTGGTTCTGCTGCTGGGGAGGTGGCAACCAGGTGCACGTATCCACCGGGGCCATCGGACCCGACCAGCGGTATGTGATGGCGATCGGCTCGCTGCAGCCCAGCGATGCGGCCACCGCGCGCGCGACCATCACCCAGGCGGTGCGGACGATGTTCCCCGGCGGGCACCTGTAGGCGGCGATGATGCGTACCGTCCTTAATTCGATGATCGTTCTCGCCACGATGGTCATCGCGTCCGTGTTCGGATCGGGTAACGCTATGGCCGGTGAACTCGACGAGTATCTGTGGCAACAGCGGCCCCTGCTGGTGTTCGCGCCGAGCGCCGATGACCCCCGGCTCGTCGAGACACGTGCCCGCATCGATTCCAGCCGTTGCGAATTCACCGGCCGTGACATGGTGCTCGGTCAGCTGGTGGCCGACGGCGTCAGCACGCTCGGTGGCCGGGTGGTCGACGCCGACCGGGCACGACGACTGGCTGACCGGTATGCGGTCGCCGACGGTGCGTTCGCCGTGCTGCTGATCGGCAAGGACGGCGGCGAGAAGTGGCGCGTCGACACCGTGCCGGATCTGCAGCGGATCTACCGCGTCATCGACGGCATGCCGATGCGCGGCCGGGAGATGGGTGCCGCAGGTGGCTGCTGACCCGGGCTACCGAGCGGGCCGGCGATCGGCCGCCCTCGCCCTCGGCGCGTGTACGGCGTTGTCGCTGATGGCGTGTACCGGCGCGGTACAGGCGCAGGAATCGCCCGCACCACCGGCCCCGGCTGCTGCCGACGTCGTCCTCGTCGATCTCGACACCGCCGAGGAGGTCGCCGGGTGGACGACGGTGAACGACCCCGTGATGGGCGGCAGGTCCACGTCGGCAATCGCCTTCGACGATGGCGGCCTTCGGTTCTCGGGCAGCATCTCCCTGGACAACAACGGCGGGTTCGCCTCGACCCGCGGGCCGGTGGATCCCGAGATCGGCCCGAAGGCCACCGGCGCGCGGTCGTTGCGGGTGCGCGCGGTGGGCGACGGGAAGACCTATCTGATAAAGGTGCGCGATACCGCCCGGCCCTGGTCCTATGTCCAGCGCTTCGCCACCGAGGCCGGCGTCCCGCGGACCTACGATCTGCCGGTCGAGCGATTCGAACCGGTCGGCATGCGCCTGGATCCCGCGCCGGATGCTCCCCCGACCGTGGATCCGTCGACTATCGATCAGGTGGCGGTCTACATCCTGGACAAGCAGCAGGGACCCTTCGCGATCACCGTCACCGGGGTCGACGCGGCCTTCTGAGCGGGTCGGCACGTTGTCACTATCCTCGCGGATAATGGCATTCTCGCCACTGGCGCGGCTGTCGCGATGCGGCGATTCTGGGTGGGAACCGATCACGATCAGGAAAGCCCAGATGACCGAGTCCATGAAAGCCGTTGTGCTCACCCGTTTCGGCGGCACGGACGCGCTCGAGCTGCGCGAGGTGCCGGTACCGCCCGTCGGTCCGCGCCAGGTGCGGGTCCGCGTCCATGCGACCGCCGTGAACCCACTCGACTATCAGATCCGCCGCGGCGACTACCCCGATGAGGTGCCGCTCCCCGCCATCATCGGCCACGACATCTCCGGGGTGATCGAGCAGGTCGGCACGCACGTGACCGAATTCCGTCCCGGTGACGCGGTGTACTACACACCCCAGATCTTCGGTGGCCCCGGCTCCTACGCCGAGCAGCACGTCGCCGATGTCGACCTCGTCGGCCGCAAGCCGGAAAACCTCAGCCATCTGGAGGCGGCGAGCCTGACGCTCGTCGGCGGGACGGTCTGGGAATCCCTGGTGACCCGCGCGGGGCTCACCGTGGGCGAGACCGTCCTGATCCATGGTGGCGCCGGCGGTGTCGGCACCATCGCGATCCAGATCGCCAGGGCGATCGGCGCACGCGTGCTCACCACGGCACGAGCCGGCGATGAGGACTTCGTGCGCTCCCTCGGGGCGGATGCCGTGATCGACTACGCGTCGGCCGATTACGTCGACGCGGTGGCCGAGCTGACCCGCGGTGCCGGGGTCGACGTCGTATTCGACACGATCGGGGGTGACACGCTCACCCGAAGTCCGCTGGTGCTGGCCGATCTGGGGCGGGTCGTCAGCATCGTCGACATCGCCCAGCCGCAGAACCTCATTCAGGCGTGGGGCCGCAATGCCGCCTATCACTTCGTCTTCACCCGCCAGAACCGGGGCAAGCTGGATGCGCTCACCACCCTGGCCGAACGGGGTCTGGTGACGCCGGTGATCGGTGCGACCCTGCCGCTCGCGCGCACCGGCGAGGCACACGACCTGCTGGAGAACCGACGGTCGTACGTACTGCGCGGCAAGGTCGCCATCGATGTGGTGGGTGACACCGTCGCGCTGCCGCCACGTGTCTGCTAGCGGCGGTGTCAGTTCCGGCCGGCGAAGGTGGCGCGGTACTGCGAGGGCGAGATGTCGAGCAGCCGGCGGAAATGCAGCCGCAGGTTCGACCCGGTGCCCAGCCCGACCTGTTCGGCGATGCGGTCCACCGGCATGCGGGTGGTCTCCAACAGTTCCCGGGCGGTGTCGACCCGCGCCCGCAGGATCCACTGCAGTGGGGTGCTGCCGGTCTCTTCGGTGAAGCGGCGCAGGAACGTGCGCGGCGACATCTGTGCGTGCTCGGCGAGCGCGGTGATCGTGAGTGGCTGGTCGAGGCGGGTCAGCGCCCATTCCCGGGTCGCGGCAAGCGATTCGCCGTGGGCAGCGGAGTTGTTCTTCGGCAGGTACTGCGCCTGGCCGCCGGTTCGGAACGGCGCGGTGACCAGCCCGCGGGCGATCTCGCCGGCCGGGCCGACGCCGAGGTCGCGCCGGACGATGTGCAGGCAGAGGTCCAGCCCGGCGGCGGCCCCCGCGGAGGTCAGGATGGGCCCTTCGTCGACGAAGAGCACATTCGGTTCGACGGTGACCTGCGGATGACGCCGCGCGAGCAGGTCCGCCGCATCCCAGTGCGTCGTCGCGCGGCGGCCGTCCAGCAGGCCGGCCTCGGCAAGGGCGAAGGCGCCGTAGCAGATCGATGCGATCCGCGCGCCACGAGATGCCGCTGCCCGCAGAGCATCCGGCACTTCAGCCGGTATCGGTCGGCCCGCCGGCGCGTACCCGGCGACGATGACGGTATCCGCCTCGGCCAGGGCGTCGATGCCGCGCGGGACCGCGTAGCCGAAACTCCCGTGGGCGGGCACCGTTCCGGCGCTGACCCCGCAGGCCGACACCTGGTATCCGAATCCCGTCTCAGGATGGAACACCTCGGCCGCGATGCCGACGTCCAGCGGCAGGGCGCCGTCGAGGACGAGCACCACCACCTGATGCGGTCGTTGCACCGGCTCTGCTCCGCTCCGGTCTCGGCGTGGGAAATGTGCGTCACCATCCTTGCATGTGTGGGCGTTATTGCCAGCGCGCTTCTGCGCGACGGCACCATGGAGGGATGCCGGAGGGTGACACCGTCTATGCGCTGGCCCGCCGCCTCGACGCGGCGTTGCAAGGGCGGGCGCTGACGGTCGGGCGGCTGCGTGTGCCCGCCCATGCGACCGACGACCTGGCCGGGCTGACCGTGCTCGAACACGACACCCACGGCAAGCACCTGCTGACCCGGCTGTCCGATGACCTGACCCTGCACACGCATCTGCGGATGTCGGGGTCGTGGACCGTCTCGGCCGAGGGCAAGTGGCTGCCGCGCGCGACCATGCCCGACGTCCGGGTGGTGCTCCGCACCGACGGCCCGGCCGCCTACGGCGTGCGGCTTCCCGTCGTGGACCTGCTGCGCACGCGCGACGAGGCGACGGTCATCGGGCACCTGGGTCCCGACCCGCTGCGCGCGGATTGGGACCCCGTCGAGGCGGCCGCGCGGATGGCTGCCACGCCGGAGCGGCCGCTGGCGGCGGTACTGCTCGACCAACGCTGCGTCGCGGGGTTCGGCAACCTCTGGGTCAACGAATTGTGCTTCCTGCGTGGGCACAGTCCGTGGACACCGGTCGGCGACGTCGACATCGACGCGCTGCTCGAGCTCGGGGCGCGCACACTGCGGCATTCGGCGACGACGCCCGGGGCCATGCAGATCACCACCGGCATGCGGCGCAAGGGCGAGCAGCACTGGGTCGCGGGCCGGGCCGGGCGGCCGTGCCTGCGCTGCGGAACAAGGGTCCGCGTCGTCGCCGAGGTGCCGGGCGACCCGGAACGGCGCCGCACGTGGTGGTGTCCGGTATGTCAGCCGGGACCGGCGCCCGACTGAGGCGACTGTCCGGTACCTCAGCCGTTCGACACCGGCAGGAGCGCAGCGACAATCGTCGTCAACGCCTTGATCGCGGCGGCGGCATCCCGTGTGTATTGGGCGTGCACGATCGCGCCGTCCACGGCCACACCGAGCGCCTGCGCGGTGCGGGCACGCTGCGGCCCGGGCGGCACGGTGTCTTTGATCGCGGCGACCATGTCGGCTTTGTGCCGGGCCGCGATGTCGTGCACCGCGGGCAGGTCGCCGCCGAGTTCGTTGACGCTGTTGATGAACGCGCATCCGCGAAACGATTCCGCTGTGAGCCACTCCTCGACCGCGGCGACCACTGGCGGATGTGCGCGCTTGCCGGTGCCGGAATGACGGGCCAGTGCGTCACGGAACCATCGCATCCACCGGTCGTGGCGTAGGTCGAGGAACGCCAGGATCAACGCATCCTTGCTCGGGAAATGCCGATAGAACGTCACCTTGGTGACGCCGGCTTCGGCGATCACCTTGTCGATTCCGGTGGCCCGGATCCCATCCCGATAGAACAGCCGGTAGGCCGTGGCGAGAATACGTTCGCGCGCAGGCAGGGCGGGCAGGTCCAGCGTTGGATCGAGAACGTCGGTGATACGCACGACCTCCATAGTAGACAGGTCTGTCTACATCGGCTAGCGTGGTGCGGCACGTAGACAGATCTGTCTACATGCTGTCGATCACCATAGGGAAAGCGAGCCGATGACGACCTCTGCCGAAGCACACGAGACGAGGATTCCTGTCCCGCCGTTCACCGTCGAGTCCGCTGTACGGAAGGTCCGACTCGCCGAGAATGCCTGGAACACACGCGATCCCCACATCGTGTCGAAGGGCTACTCTCTCGACAGCCGCTGGCGCAACCGCTCCGACTTCGTCACCGGCCGACAGGAGATCGTCACGTTCCTGACCGGGAAGTGGGATCGCGAGCAGGAGTACCGATTGATCAAGGAGCTCTGGGCGCACGGCACCGACCGCATCGCGGTGCGGTTCGCCTACGAGTACCGCACCGACGCCGGTGCGTGGTTCCGTGCGTACGGCAACGAGAACTGGCAGTTCGCTGCGTCGGGCCTGATGACCCACCGGCACGCCAGCATCAACGACGTGCCGATCCGGGAGGGAGACCGCCTGTTCTTCTGGGACAGCAGCGGACCGCGTCCCGACGATCATCCCGGCCTGTCCGATCTCGGGCTGTGAGGTATTCCTGGACAAGCGAACTGGCTTACCATGGGCGACTGGACTCACGCCCGGTCAGGTCTCGCGCTGTGCCGCCTCCGGACACGGCGGCGGACCGCTCAACGGGAAATGGACGCGCTCCTCGACGCGGATACGCGCACCCTTCGGGGTGCCGCCGGATCTGATCCCGACGGCGGCGAGAATCGCCGCCCCGAGTAGCAGGCCCGCGGCGATCAGCATGGTGATACCGAACCCGGCGTCGAACGCGCCCGGATCGGCGTAGTCGGCGCCGCTGATACCGGCAAGTGCCGGTACGACGGCCACCGACAGGAGTCCACCGGCCCGGGCCACGGCGTTGTTGACCCCCGATGCCGCGCCGGCGAGGCGGTCCGGTGCGGAGTCGAGCACCGCGGCGGTCAGTGGCGCCACCACCAGCGCCAGGCCCGCGCCGAACACCAGCGCTGCGGGAAGGACATCGGCGAGCCAGGATGCCTGCGGGCCGATGCGCAGCATCAACAGCAGTCCCGCGGCCGAGAGCAACGGACCCAGCGTCATGGGTAGGCGGGGGCCGATCCGGCCGGCCAGCGCCCCGGTGCGCGACGAGAACACCAGTAGGATCGCCGTGACCGGCAGCAGCGCGGCCCCGGCCGCGACCGGACTGAAGCCCGCGACGGTCTGCAGCTGCAGAACCAGCGTCAGGAAGACCACGCCCAACGCGCCGTAGATCAGCAGTGTCACGGCGTTGGCCACCCGGAAGGTGTTGTCGCCGAACAGTGCCGGCGGCACCAGTGGATGCGGGGAACGGCGCTCCACCACCACGAAGGCGGCCAGCAGCAGCACCCCGGCAACGACTGCAACCAGCGCACTGCCGGTCGCGCCGGTGCTGCCCAAGCTGGTCAGGCCGAACGTCAACGCGCCCAGGCCCAGTGCGGCCAGCACGGTACCGGGCACGTCCAGGCCCGGCGGGGAGTCTGCGTCGCGGCTTTCGGGAACCCGCAGAACCGTCAGCGCGACCACCGCGGCCGCCAGCGGCAGGTTGATGAGAAACACTGCCCGCCAGTTCCACTCGACGAGGAAGCCGCCGACAAACGGGCCCACCGCGCCGGCCAGCCCGCCCAGACCCGACCATGCGCCGATCGCGGCGGCGCGGTCGGCGCCGCGGAAGGAGGCCGAGATCAGGGCCAGGCTGCCGGGGGTGAGCAGCGCACCACCCACGCCCTGGAAGGCACGGGCGATGATCAGCGTCTCGATATTCGGCGCCAGGCCGCAGGCTGCCGAGGCGATCGCGAACCACACCACCCCGATGAGGAACACCCGCCGCCGACCGTAATGGTCACCGAGGGAGCCGCCCAGCAGGATCAGTGCCGCCAGGGTCAGTGTGTAGGCGTTGACGACCCATTGCAGGCCACCGAAGCCGGCATCGAGGTCGGCGCCGATGTGCGGCAGGGCCACGTTGACCACGGTGCCGTCGATCATCACGATGGCCGAGCCGAGCACCGTGGTGAGAAGCACCCACCGGCCCGCGGCGGTCTTCATCCGCAGTCCGCCCGGATCGTCCACGCTACCCTCCACGCCTACTCGCCGAAGCGCTGTCTGGGCGAACGGTACCCGGGACAGACTGCGGCTACGCGTTGTCCGATGCCGAGTCGCCGTAGTCCCAGGACAGGGTCCGCACGGGGGTCACGTAGATGTAAGTGGCAACCGGTCTGGGCGCGGTGGGCCACTCGGACTCCGGCACGCCGCGCGACCGGGCAGCGTGGCGTGCGAGCTCCAGCGTTTCAGCGGGTTCCCGAACGATGCGCGCATGGCCTTGGAACATCACGCCGCGGATGTCCGCCATGGTCGAGCCGGCTTCGAGCATGACGCTCACGTTCGGATTGCGCTCTACGTTGGCCACTTTCCGCGTGCCATCGCGCACACCCATGACGACGTCACCGTCGATTCGGAAGTAGCCCAGCGGCACGGTGTGTGGGAACCCATCCTTGTCGATGGTCGTCAGGATCGCCCAGCCCGGGCGGCTGTCGAGGAGCGCCGTGATTTCGTCGTCGGTCAGTTTGCGGGGCATGTGGCGAGGTTACGCGTGAGGCTGCTATCGCCCTGCCACGGTGAGCAGCGCCGCTCACTTGGCGGCTTCGGAGTTCTTCGAGGTCTAACGTTGGCCGAATGGGTTTGTTCAGCCATGAGGAGTCCTGGGACGGCGCCGACCGCACTGCTGACGCCGCTGGTGGCGGGGTCGTTGAGCGGGCGCGCCGTGCGGAGGTGGACCAATTCGGAACGGATGACCCTGTGGTGGTAGGTCCGGGGTCGCCGCCCGAGGATGGTTCATGCGGTCAGTACGCCGTGCAGTTTCACGTGTCGACGTCCATGCTGATCGGGTTGAAACGTATCGCCGATACGCGTGGGGTGAGCGTGCCCGAAGTGTGCCGCCAGGTGATCGGTGTGTTCGTCGCCCAGCAGGAGGGCGAGTTGGGTGCGCTTCTGGCTGCGGAGTCCGAGGTGGATGGCTACCGGCCGAGTTTGGGCCCCTCGTAGGTGAGTTCCGCTACAGAAGGGGCATACGGCCGAGTCGAGTCGTTCGAGACGCGTCGCAGTGTCCGCCCTGGGTGATTCGAAGCCGGATGAGTGCTCCGGGCCGTGGACCAACTCGCTCGTACGTCTGATCGACAAGCAAGGTGGCTGGGCGGTCGGATGACCGCTACCGCGCCATGTTCGTGAATCGCGACAGGTGAAGCTGGTGCGCCACAGTGATGTTCGCGGTCGGACCATTGCGGTGCTTGCCGAGGATGATGTCGGCCTCGCCGCCACGCGGGTCTTCTCGGTCAAACGCGTCGGGGCGGTGCAGCAGCATGACCATGTCGGCGTCCTGCTCCAGTGAGCCGGACTCACGGAGGTCGGAGACCTGTGGCCGCTTGTCGGTGCGCTGCTCAGGACCACGGTTCAGCTGACTGATCGCCACCACCGGTACGTGCAGCTCCTTGGCCATCAGCTTCAGGCTTCGGGAGAAGTCCGAGACTTCCTGCTGGCGCGAATCGTACTTCTTGCCCGAGCTCATCAGCTGCAGGTAGTCGACGACGATCAGTTGCAGGTCGGCCTTCTTCTTCAAGCGCCGCGCTTTGGCGCGGATCTCCATCATGGTCAGGTTCGGCGAGTCGTCGATGTAGAGCGGCGCCTCGCTGATCTCACTCATGCGGCGCGCCAACCGGGTCCAGTCGTCGTCGTTCATGCGGCCTGAGCGCATATCGCCGAGCTTGATGTTGGCCTCGGCCGACAGCAGGCGCATCACGATCTCGGACTTGCTCATTTCCAGCGAGAAAATAACGCTGGCGAGCTGGTGTTTGATCGAGCAGGACCGCATGAAGTCCAGGCCGAGTGTCGAATTGTGGGTCGGCACCATCGACCGGCTGGCCAGATACATGTGGCTGTCGTTGTCGACCTCCACGCACCGAACGGGTACCGACACAACCGGCCGCACATCAACGATGAAGCGTGAGGACCGGCGCGCGGATCCGCTGTTCGCCCGACGCTCCTTGTGCAGCAACGCCTTTCGTTCCAGGCCGAACACCACGTCCTCGGCCGAGAACGTCAACGTGTACGCCGTCGAGGACGCTTCGGTGCGCCCGGAGACCCGCTTCGTCGAACGGTGGCAGCGGTACCCGAGGCTGACGATCAGCTCTTCGACATCGTCGACCAACCGGCGGTTGGTGACGCTGAACTGGACCGAGCCACCGTTTGTCACGGTGCCATCGGTGTCTAGTAGCCCCGCCAGCAGAGCGCGGCGCTGCGCCTCCGACGCCCGCAGATAGGTCATCGGAATGTGCTTGTCGCCCAACACGCCGATGGCCCGTAGGCGGGCCTGCACGGAGCCGACCGAGGTGCCCTCGCCTTCGATCCGCATCAGTATCTCCGGATCGGCGGTCGTGATCTGTGCGGCGGCAGTGGTGCCGTCACCGAGCCAGGCGCCCAGCGTGTACGGCGCAACCAGCAGGTCCGCGTCAGCTGCTGCCAACGGCTTGGCATTGGCCACCGAATGATTGAGGCGGCGGTCCTGCGTCGGGCAACGCAACGTCCGGGCGATCTCGTCGGTGGTGCGCACGGCAGCGAAGGTGCGCTGGTTCTTGTACCGGTGGTAGCCGGTGGCCGCCGCCTGCGCCGACTTGCGGGATGCCCGGGTCTCCGTCAGCCACTGATGCTGTTCGTCCGCGACGATCACCGTGCCATCGGAGAACTCCACCTCGTAGCACGGCCGGCCAAGCATGACCTCGGTGGCCGCGACCACCCGGGTGGGCTGACCGTCGTCGCCGATGAGCAGATCCCCCACCGCGACCTCACCCATGGTGGTCCAGCCCGTGGGCGTCGGCAGCGGGGTGTCCAGCGCGAGGGCCTTACCCACGCCAGGCCGCGCCGCGATGATGATCATCTGGCCGCCGTGCAGACCGTTGGTGATCTCGTCGAGGTCGATGAAGCCGGTGGGCACACCGCGCGACATACCGCCCGAGGACGCGATGGCGTCGATCTCGTCCATGGTGGGCTGGAGCAGATCCTCCAGCGCCACGAAATCCTCGGACTGGTTCCGGTTCTCGGTGACGTCGTAGATCTCGGCCTGGGCCCGGTCGACCACGTCGGCCACATCGGCGCCGTCGGCTCCGGCGTAGCCGTACTGCACGACGCGCGTGCCGGCCTCGACCAGCCGGCGCAGCAGCGCTTTCTCGGCCACGATGGTGGCGTAGTAGCCGGCGTTGGCCGCAGTGGGCACGGTGGAGATGAGCGTGTGCAGATACGGGGCGCCACCGACCCGGCGCAGCTGCCCGCGCCGGTCAAGTTCGGCGGCCACGGTCACGGCGTCGGCGGGCTCACCGCGGTCGTAGAGGTCGAGGATGACCTCGGCGACGTCTTGGTGCGCGGGCCGGTAGAAGTCCGCGGACCGCATCTTCTCCAGCACATCGGCGATGGCGTCCTTGGACAGCAGCATGCCGCCGAGCACCGCCTGTTCGGCAGCCATGTCCTGCGGGGGCTGGCGGCCGATGTCTTCGCGCGGCGGCTCCTCCAGATCGGAGTGTCCACCGGCATGACTGAAGTCGTCTACGACCGCCACGAAGCGCCCCCACCTCCACTAGCAGATCTATCGCAAATATGTTCGATCAACACGCTACAGCGGCCCACCGACAACCTTCCGACGAACCTGCGACGGCCAACGTAAGGCTTTGCTCAACCGCATGCAATCGGGGCCTGTTAGCAGAGCTGTGGATGGCGTGTGGACAGCTCCGGTGAGCCGTGTTGACGGGTTGGGGAGAACCTGTGGATGAATGGCCCCGTTATCAGATGGGACGCTGATCAGCGCCGCTTTTGATTTGTGCACGGCTGTGGACATCAATTGGTTCGGCGTGTCTCGGCGGGTTGCCCTTTCGGGCGTGTTGCGTGGCTTTCAGGAGCCGCAGAGGTTAACAGTCGATGGCCGTTGCTGTGATCGAAATCCCAGAATCAGTTCGCTGGCAGACACAGCAACGCCCGGTTGGAAAGCGATGTGCTTTCCACCCGGGCGTTTGACTGCTTGAGCTACTCCGCGGTGACGTTCAGCTGAACCGCGGCGCTGACGCCGGGGTGCAGCTTGACACCGATCTGGTGCGTGCCGGTGGCCTTGATGTGGGCCTTGGGCAGCTCGACGGTGCGCTTGTCCAGGTTCGGGCCGCCCGCCTTCTTGATGGCGGTGACGACCGCGGCCGGGGTGACCGAACCGAACAGCTTGCCGGTGTCGGCCGCAGCCTTCACGGGCAGCGTGACGGCGCCCAGGCCCTCGAGAGCGGTCTTCAGTTCGTTGGCGTGCTCGACGCCGCGAACTTCCTTGATCTCGCGGGCCCGGCGGATCTCCTCGGCCTGGCGCTCGGCGCCACGGCTGGCCACGATGGCCAGACCGCGGGGCAGCAGGTAGTTACGGCCGTAGCCGTCCTTGACCTCGACGGCGTCGCCGGCGATTCCGAGGTGCTCGACCTCAGCGGTGAGAATCAGCTTCATTGTCTTCTCTCCTTACCGCGTCGACGAACCGAACGGCAGCAGAGCCACCTCGCGGGCATTCTTGACGGCAACAGCGACGTCGCGCTGGTGCTGCACGCAGTTACCGGTCACCCGACGGGCACGAATCTTGCCGCGCTCGCTGATGTAGGTGCGCAGCAGCGCGGTGTCCTTGTAATCGATGTTCTGGTTCTTGCCCTTCTTCGAGCAGAACACGCACTTGCGGGTCTTGACCGGCTTCTCGGGTGCCGGCCGCCGCTTGTTGCTGGACTTGGCCATGGATCTATCTCTTTCTCAAATGATGTGAAGCGTTGTCTAAAAGGGCGGTTCGTCGTCGGCGCCGCTGTAGGAACCGGCCGCGGGCGCGCTGCCCCACGGATCGTCCTTGGGCTGCTGATCGGAACCGCCACCGCGCGGGGCGCCCCCACCGTTTCCGCCACCGAACCCACCGCCGCCACCGCCACCGCGGCTGGCCTTGTTGACCTTGGCCGTGGCGTAGCGCAGGGAGGGTCCGATCTCGTCGACCTCGAGCTCGACGACGGTGCGCTTCTCACCCTCACGGGTTTCGAAGGACCGCTGCTTGAGCCGACCCGACACGATGACCCGCGAACCGCGGGTGAGGCTCTCGGCCACGTTCTCGGCAGCCTCACGCCAGATGTTGCAGCGGAGGAACAGCGCTTCGCCGTCCTTCCACTCGTTGGTCTGACGATCGAACGTCCGCGGCGTCGAAGCCACGGTGAAGTTCGCGACGGCCGCGCCGGACGGTGTGAACCGCAGTTCCGGGTCGGCAGTCAGGTTTCCGATAACAGTGATGACAGTGTCACCAGCCACGAGATCCTCCTGGGCGTCTAGTCAAAGCGGAGTGTGCGTAAGAGCAGTCGCAGGCGAGCCTACGGAAGTGCACCGACGCGCACAGCGCGTCAACCAACTCAGTGCTTGTCGGTCCGCATCACCTTGGTGCGCAGCACGGACTCGTTCAGGTTGAGCTGACGGTCCAACTCGGACACCGTCGCGGGCTCGGCCTTCACATCGACGACCGCGTAGATGCCCTCGGCATGCTTGGCGATCTCGTAGGCCAGCCGGCGGCGGCCCCAGATGTCGACCTTGTCAACGCTTCCACCGTCCTTGCGGATGACGTTCAGGAACGTCTCCAGCGAGGGAGCTACGGTGCGCTCGTCGAGAGTGGGGTCAAGGATGACCATGATTTCGTATGGACGCATAAGGAACCCATCACCTCCTATGGTCGTTGCGGCCACGGCGTGTCCGTGGCAGGAGGGTCGCCTGCGTCGGCAACCGCTCCAAGGTACAGGAACGGCCCGTGATCTGCGAAATCGCGGGGGTCGGCCACGCATCGACGGTGCATTCAGGACGGGAGAACGGCAGAATTCTCGATCTGCGTGCACCGTCGGCGCCCGACGAGGTTGACGCTGCGGTGAGGGCGCGGGTTACTCGGCCTTTGTCGCCGTGGACGCAGAGTCAACGGGCGCCGAGCCGACGGGCACCGCGGCCGCAGACTCAACGGCCGCCACAGCAGGCGTGGACCCGGGCGCAGCCGGCCGCAACCACCCCGGCAGCCAGCCGGGCGGATTGTCCGGCGCCCGGTCGAACACCCCGCCGGACGGGTCGTCGACGCCACCGCGCGAGCGCACCAGGTCCAGTTCGGGCCTGCGGATCTGCCGGATCACCAGCACCACCAGCGCCACCACGGCGATATCGCGCAGCAGCACCGTCACCGTGAACCACTGCTCGGGCAACCCGCGGTTCTGCTCGCCGTACAGGTAGAGCATCCGCGGCACCCACACCAGCGCGTCAATGGTCATCCACGCCAACAGGATTCGCCGGTGCGGCAGCGCCAGCACCGCCAGCGGCACCAACCACAGCGAGAACTGCGGGCTCCACACCTTGTTCGTCAGCAGGAAGGCCGCCACCACCAGGAAGGCCAGCTGGGCGAACCGCGGCCGCTGCGCGGCGGTCAATCCCAGCCACGCGATCCCGATGCAGCACACCAGGAACAGCACCGCGGTCACGGCGTTGGTGATGGTCGGCGGCTCCCAGAATCCGAGCCCCGGATCGAATCCCCGCCAGCCGGTGAACGACTTCACCACGTTGTAGATGGAGTCCATGTCGTCGCCACGGCGCGAGTTCAACCGGAAGAACTCCGACCAGCCGCGCGGGAACAGCACCAGGATGGGCAGATTCACCAGCACCCAGGTCACCAGCGCCGTCACCGCCGTCCGGGTGAACTCACGCATCCTGCCGGTGCGCAGACACAGCACCAGCAGCGGACCGAGTAGCAGCGCCGGGTACAGCTTGAGCGCCACCCCCACCCCGATCAGGACACCGGCGAGCACCGGTCTGCGCCGCGCCCAGGCCAGCATCGCGGCCGTCGCGCAGGCCACCGCCAACGCGTCGAAGTTGGTGAAGATCTGGAAGATCAGCAGCGGTGAGGCCGCCACCAGCGCGGCATCCCAGATGCGCCGGCCGGCCAGCATCGCCGTCGCCCACACCGTCACCAGCCAGGCCAGTGCCAGGCCGAACGCGGAGATGTTGAAGAACATCACCACCTCGGCCACCAGCGGTACCGAGGCCACCGTGGTCAGCGCCGAATAGGTTTTGGCCAGCGTCATCGACAGGTACTGGTAGAGACCGGTGAGCACCGGATACTCCATGTACCGCACGGGCGCGCTGCCGTCGTAGACGACGTGCGGTTTGCCGTCGCCGTCCTTCTCGATCCAGCTGGACTTGTACGGGAACTTGCCCTGGTTCAACAGTTCCGCGGTGTACAGCGGCACGGTGTCGGAGTAGCACAGCGAGTAGTACGCGCGCTGGTTGTCCCAGTTGGCGACGCGTTGGGCGGCGGTCCCGGTGTCGGTGGACTGCAGGCAGGCCGCCTTGGTCGAGTAGCCCAGCGCCAGGAAGACCAGCGCGATCAGCAGCATCACCCGCAGCGGGGTCAGGAACCGGGTCCGCCCGATCAGGGCATGCCGGCCGACGGGACCACCGATGTTCGCCGACAGCGCCGATCCGATGGCGTCGTTGCGGCTGGGCATGTCCCGGTCGTCCGCACTGCGCAGATTGTTCGCGAGCGGAGCCGGCGAAACCGTCCCGTCGTCTGCCGTCACGGCGGCGGCGGACCCGGCGGCACCGGCTGGCCGGGCGGCGGGACCGGCTGACCGGCCGGCGGCGCCGGCACATTGGGATCACCGGGCGGCGGCGGCCCGACCGGAACCGTCGTCGGCGGCCCCCACGGGATGGTGAGGCCGGGCGCGATCTCCAGCGTCGGCTGGATCACCGTCTCCGACGGCGGGGCCGGCACGGGGTTGACCGACGAGGGCGGCGGTGCGGGTGCGGCCACCGGCGGCCCGGCGTAACCGCCGATCTCCGACGGTTTGGGGAAGGTCTCGTTGTCGGTGCCATCCAGCGCACCGTCCATCGTTTCCTTCCAAATGTCCGACGGCAGCCCGGAGCCGTACACCGGTCCGCCCCACTGGTTCACCAGCGGCTTGTCCCCGCCGGTGGTGCCGACCCAGACCGCGGTGGACAGCGACGGTGTGTAGCCGACCATCCAGGCATCGCGGTTGGCGCCGGTGTCACCGAGCTGGTTGGTGCCGGTCTTGGCCGCCGACGGACGACCGCCGGACAGGTTGTGGCCGTTGGAGTATCCGGCGATGGGCTGCATCGCGGCGGTCACGTTGTCGGCCACATCCGCCTCGATGCGCTGCTCGCCGTCATCGCCCTGCTCGGCCGCGTCGAACAGCACGTTGCCCGACGCGTCCTCGACCTTCTGCACGAAGTGCGGGCGGTGGTACACCCCGGACGCGGCCAGGGTGGCGTACGCCGAGGCCATGTCGATGACGCGGCTCTGGTACTGGCCGAGCACGATGCCGTTGTTGGGCGGGCCGCCCTGGCCGTCCTCGGACAGCGTGTGTTCGACGCCGGGGAAGCTCTCGGCGATACCGGCCTGATGGGCGGCGTCGGCCACGTCCTGCGGGCCGTTCTGCAGCTTGAGCATCAGGCGGTAGTAGCTGGTGTTCAGCGACCGCTTGAGCGCCTCGGCGATATTGCAGCTGCCGCAGCCGCCGCCCTCGACGTTGTTGATGGTGATGCCGTTGAGCGTCAGCGGCGAGCTGTCGATGTTGTAGCCCAGCCCGATGCCCTGCTGCAGCGCGGCAACCAACGCGAACACCTTGAACGACGAGCCGGTGGGCAGGCCGGCCTGGGCGAAGTCGAAACCGTTGGCATCCGAGCCGCCGTAGTAGGCCTTGACCCCACCGGTTCTGGGGTCGATGGACACCACCGCCGACCGCATGTCGGGGTCCTGGTCCTCCAGCGTCTCGGCGACCGCCTCCTCGGCGGCCTTTTGCGCCGTGGGATCGATGGTCGTGGTGATCTTGAGGCCCTCGGTGTTCAACGTCTGCTCGTTGATGTCGAACAGCTCGAGCAGTTCCTTGGTGACCTGGCGCTCGATCAGCCCGTTGGGACCGGTCGTCTGGTTGGCCTGGCTGGCGAAATCGGGCGGCACCGTCGGCGGGAACACCTGCGCGGCCCGGTCGGTCTGCGACAGCGCGCCGATCTCCACCATGCCGTCGAGCACCCAGTTCCACCGGTCGGCGGCGCCCTCGGGGTCGACCGCGGGGTCCAGCGTGGACGGCCGCTGGATCAGCGCGGCCAGCAGGGCACCCTCGGCGACGTTGAGCTGTTCGACCGGCTTGCCGAAGTAGGCCTGCGCGGCGGCGGACACCCCGTAGGCACCGCGGCCGAAATAGATGATGTTCAGGTAGGACTCGAGCACCTGGTCCTTGGACCACTCGCCGGCCATCTTGGTGGAGATGACGAGTTCCTTGGCCTTGCGCACGATGCCGCCGACGCCGGAGCGCTCGTCACCGACAAGCGCGTTCTTCACGTATTGCTGGGTGATGGTCGACCCGCCCTGCAGGCCGCCGTTGCTGCCGAACAGGTTGTTCAGGAAGGCCCGCGCGAACCCGGTGAACGAGAAGCCCGGGTTGGAGTAGAAGTCGCGGTCTTCGGCCGCCATCACCGCGTCCCGCACGTGCACCGGGATCTGGTCGATCTTGACGTCGACCCGGTTGCCTTCCGGCGGAACGATCTTGGCGATCTCACTACCGTCGGAGGCCAGGATCGTCGACACCTGCGCGGTGCGGATGTCCCCGGGTTTGGGGACGTCGACGATCATGTAGGCCATTCCGAAGGTGATCGCCGGGAGCACCAGGAACACCACCAGCGCGGCGTAGGCCGCCCGGCGCACCCACTTCCACTGGAACTTGCGCGCGCCCGGCGGCTTGGGCCCCTGCGGGGGGCCACCGGATCCACCCGGACCGCCACCCGGCGGCGGGGGTGGCGGCGGCTTGCGGGGCGGTCCGCCGTCGAGGGCGGCCTTGACGACGTCGATCGGGTCACGCAGGTGCGGCGCGACATCCGGACGCACCGGCGGGATCAGCGCCGTCTTGCGGTCGTCGGGGATCCCGCTGCCGACGGGCGGACGCTGGTGGGCGGGACCGGGTGGTCTGCGGGG
>NZ_MVHJ01000044.1 GCF_002086115.1 Mycolicibacterium bacteremicum | reverse complement strand
GGTGATGGGGGACTGGGTGGGCGTTGTGGTGGTGCGCTCCGGGCGCGAGGTGGGGAAGTCGGGTTCGGTACCGGTGGGCCCGGTGCCCACCGGATTGCCATCGGTGCGTTCCGAGCAGCCCACCAGCACCAGCGCGAGGCCGATCCCTGCGGTGCCGAACCACACTGCTGCCCGTCTCGCCCCACCCGTCACACCTGCGAGGCTACCGCCGGGGCCGCTCGCACCTCGGCATCAGGGGTTTCCCGGCGGTTTCTCCCGGCTACAGGTGCAGGGCCATCCGCACCAGCTCGGGCAGTGCGTCGACGGCCTCGGGTTCGTTGCCGAAGTTCTCGATCAACACGACCTGGAGTTCGCCGACGACACCGCCGAGGATGGCGCCGACGGCGATCATGGTCGGTTCGTCGTCCTTGAACACCGGCCGCAGGATGGACTCGTACTCCTCGTTGCTGAGCTGGCTCATCTTGTCGATGATGGTGTTCTCCAGATCCAGGGTCTTCATGGCGTAGTCCTGGGCCTCGACCAACGTGGTGGGCAGCCGCTCCAGCACGATCTGAACCAGGCTGTCCTTCAACGCGTTATAGCGCTGGGTGCCGACGGCGAGCTTGACCAGCGGGGTGGCCACCCCGGTCTGCGCGTCGATCGCGGCGCTGACCTCCTTGCCGACCAGGCTGAACAGCTTGTCCGCGCCCGGTCCGCGCAGCACCCCGTCGAACAGGATCTCCGGGGAGAACAGATCGTCGGCCAGGATCCGGGCGTAGTCGCGGGTGACCTTGTCACGCTGGGCGTGCAGCAATCCCTGGAACGGGATGAAGCCCAGATACTTCTTCGGTTCGATTGGCCGGAACAGCATGTTCAGCGCGATGTAGTCGCTGATGAAGCCGACGCCGAAGCCGAATGCCGGCATGATCCAGGGATTCTGGAACAGCGCCCAGGCGATCATCTGTACGACGCCGATGACCAGACCGAAGTAGATGCCGCTGCGCCGGACGAACGCCATGGCGTCGTCACCCATGCCGCGCATCAACTTGTTGAGCTTGTCCTTGTTGCGGACCAGGGTGGTGACGGCGAGGAACTGGACGTCGACGAAACGTGGTAGATCGGCCCGCATCTCGTTGAGCAGCGACTCCACCACGCGCGGTGTCTCGTCCTGGATGCGCTTCTGGATGGCGCGGCGGGCCTGATCGGGCAGCGCGTCCCACAGGCCCGGGCGGATCTGCTCGGCGATCTCCCGGGAGACCTCGTCGATGGCCTCGGTGAGTGGTTCGCGCAGCGCTTCGACCGCCTCGTGGGCGTCGACGCGTTCGAGCAGTTCCTCGGGTTTGAGCAGATTCTGGGTGAGCAACTCGATGGTCTTGGAACCCACCTTGCCCGCCCGGCGCGGCACGATGCCCTGCCAGCCGAAGGGTCCGATGCCCTTGAATTCCATTGGCCGGTACAGCATCTCGACGGCGACGATCTTGGTGCTCCACCCGACGAAGGCGGCCACGAAGGGCATCGACAAATAGATGAACCAGTTGACCTCGAAGTCGGCCGTGATCTCCCGCCAGGACTGGATGGCGAGAATCGTCTCGCTACTCATTGGCGACGGCAGCCGCCCACAGGCCCTTACCGAGAGTGGACAGGCGCAGCGACAACTTCTCCGTCCGCGCGATCAGCGGACCTCTGGACGCGCCCTTGATCGCCTTCAGCACCATCGGTTCGGCCATCAGCACCTCGTAATCGGCTTTCCTGGACGAGTCCTCCGGACCGGTCTCGACCAGTCCAAGGGATAGCAGATGATCGACGTACTGCGGGACCATATTGGGAAGAGCGACATTTGCGGTGCGTCCGATCAGGCACGCATTCTGCAGCACGACCTGGTTGCGCGACCGGCTGTGGATGTTGACCAGCGGTGAGGACGCTCCGTCGGACAGCGCGCCGATGATGCGGGCCTCGTCGGCCACCAGTTGATCGAGCAACCGGTGATAGAGCTCCTGCTGGCTGCCCGCGGTGCTCTGTTCCAGTGCGCGGTCCAGCAGCCGGCCCAGCTTGGTGTGCAGCGAGTCGTGCGCCGATGGATCGGGCTGCGGCAGCGGCCGGGGCGCGGCATCCACCGACTCGAGTCGGTTCTTGACGTAGGTTGCGACCTGCTCCTCACCCCACGCGGCGAGTTTGAGTCCGGTCTTGGCGGCGTCGACGGCGCGGTCGGTGATCCCCAGCGGGTCGAACCACTTGGGGACGATCGGTCGTTGCTTGGGTGTGCGGACGGCGATCGCGATATCGCCGATCGGGGTGGCCAGCCGGAAGCCTCGGCGGTTGAAGCCGTTGCGCTTGACCGGTGCCTTGTCGGTGACGGTGCCCTCGACCGGCTCGTCGGGCACGCCGGGTTCGGGAAGGTCCGGGATCTCCGGCACCTCGGGTTCGCTGTCGATGACCTCCCCCAGCGGCACATCGGCAGGCACCTCGACCGGGCCGTGATGCGGAATCTGCTCTGTCAACTGTGATCGACCCCCAATTGCGCGCAACGGATAAGGCACGTTACCGGCTGCGAAGATATCGGTGGGTCGGTGTCGTTCGCGAATTGGGATCGGTAGCGGCGGTGATGCCATGGAATGCGGTCATGAAGATTGCGATGTCCTCGCTCCCGATCGCGGTGGCGGTGTTGCTCGCCGGGTGTGCATCCGAGCCCGCCGCCCGGCCCGAGCCGGCGGCGCCGGTGACCATCACCGTGACGGCGCCGCCCGCGGCCGTTCCCGAGCCGGTCCAGCCCGAGCCGGTCCAGCCGGAGCCGGTCGAGCCCGAGCCGGTCGACCGGGTGTCGGTGCCCGGTCCGTGTGCCGATACCGACCTGGTGGTCTCCAACCGGCCGTTGGAATCACAGGGCTCCGAATACCGTCTGGTGCTGCAGTTCGAGAACGTCACGTCGAAGGCCTGCACGCTGCAGGGGTATCCGGGCGCCGACATCGTCGACGCGGATCTGCCGGTGCTGCACGTCGAGCGTCGCCCGCAGCTCGCGGCCCCGCTGCTGACGCTGCAACCCGGGGAGATCGCCGTCGCCGATCTGCAGGCCAGCGACGTCATCCGGGAGACCGGGGCGCCGTGCGGCAGATGGGGACAGGTCGTCGTCATCGCACCGAACACCCATCAGGAGCGGCACCTCGACGTGGGTGTGCCGATGTGCAGCGCGCTGGCAGCTCGGTCACCTGAGATACGGTCGTAGCGACGCAACGCCTCGACGGGCAATTGGCGGTGTTGTAGATGAGGCAGACCGACCTGATCGTGTGCGGCGGACCCGTGCGCCTGTACCGCGCGGGTGCGGCCGGGCCACCCGTGCTGCTGTTGCACGGCGCCATGCTCGACACCGGGCAGGGCGTATGGCACGACGTCATCGCCCCGTTGGCACGCGATCACCGCGTTCACCTGATCGATCTGCCCCGGCACGGCGGCAGCCGGCCGTGGGCCGGCCACCTCGATGACGCCTTCTACCGGCGATTCGTCGGCGAGCTGGTGGATGCGCTCGGGCTGGACCGGGTGAGCCTGGTCGGGTTGTCGTTGGGCGGCGGGGTGGCCACCGGATTCGCGCTCGACCATCCCGACCGGGTCAGCGCCCTGGTGGCGATCGGCCCCGGGGGCCTCGGCGCCCGTCGGCCCCACCAGTTCCTCACCTGGGCGATGCTGCGCACGCCCGGCCTGCTGCGCTGGTGCAGCTGGATCCTGGCGCGCTTCCCCGGGCTGATCCGCTCTTCGCTGGCGGCCAACCTGACCGCCGGCGCCGACACCCCGGGTTTCGAGCGCATCATCTCCTCGGCCGTGCAGGAGGCCCGGCAGAAGAACCGGTATGGCGAGAAGGCGCTCGACGACTGGCAGATCGCGGCCTACGGCCCGCGGGCCATGCGTCATGACCTCACCCCGCAGCTGCATCGGCTGGCGGTCCCGACGCTGTGGGTGCGCGGTGACCGTGACCCACTGGTCGGTGCCGCGGAACTGGACGCGGCCCACGCACAGACCCCCGACTCGCAGCTGGTGACGATCGCCGGGGCGGGCCACATCGTCACCTACGACCAGCCCGACGAGTTCGTTCGCGTGGTTCGCGCGTTCTTGTCGCGCCGAGAGTGACGTTTCGGCTGCTCTGGGCACCACCGCAACGACCACAGCGTCACTTTCGGCGAGGTGAGCGCGGCCGGGAACAAATGTGGGCGACGCCGGCGTTGATCCGATCGACACTAACTTGAGTGAGTCAGGCTCAACTTCTACTTGACAGGTCGAACCGGTCGGGTGCAGGCTTGAGCGAGGTTCACTCAGATCCTATTCAAGCCAATCAGGAGGCAGTAACTATGGCTCGTGCGGTCGGTATCGACCTCGGGACCACCAACTCCGTCGTCGCAGTGCTGGAAGGTGGCGACCCCGTCGTCGTCGCCAACTCAGAGGGCTCCCGGACCACCCCGTCGGTCGTCGCGTTCGCGCGCAACGGTGAGGTGCTGGTCGGTCAGCCCGCCAAGAACCAGGCGGTCACCAACGTCGACCGGACCATCCGTTCGGTCAAGCGTCACATGGGCAAGGACTGGTCCGTCGGCATCGACGGCAAGGACTACACCCCTCAGGAGATCAGCGCGCGCATTCTGCAGAAGCTGAAGCGCGACGCCGAGGCCTACCTCGGTGAGGACATCACCGACGCCGTGATCACGGTGCCCGCCTACTTCAACGATGCCGAGCGTCAGGCCACCAAGGAAGCCGGCCAGATCGCCGGCCTCAACGTCCTGCGCATCGTCAACGAGCCCACCGCGGCCGCCCTGGCCTACGGGCTGGACAAGGGGCAGAAGGAACAGACCATCCTGGTCTTCGACCTCGGTGGCGGCACGTTCGACGTGTCCCTGCTGGAGATCGGCGACGGTGTCGTCGAGGTGCGGGCCACCTCCGGTGACAACCACCTCGGTGGCGACGACTGGGACGACCGGATCGTCGAATGGCTGGTCGACAAGTTCAAGAGCACCAGCGGCATCGACCTGACCAAGGACAAGATGGCCATGCAGCGGCTGCGTGAGGCTGCCGAGAAGGCCAAGATCGAGCTGAGCTCCGGTCAGAGCACCTCGATCAACCTGCCCTACATCACCGTCGACGCGGACAAGAACCCGCTGTTCCTCGACGAGCAGCTGACCCGCGCCGAGTTCCAGCGCATCACCCAGGATCTGCTGGACCGCACCCGTGCGCCGTTCCAGCAGGTGATCAAGGACGCCGGCATCTCCGTCGGCGAGATCGACCACGTCGTGCTCGTGGGTGGTTCCACCCGGATGCCCGCCGTGACCGATCTGGTCAAGGAACTCACCGGCGGTAAGGAGCCCAACAAGGGCGTCAACCCCGACGAGGTCGTCGCCGCGGGTGCCGCGCTGCAGGCCGGTGTGCTCAAGGGCGAGGTGAAAGACGTTCTGCTGCTTGACGTCACCCCGCTGTCCCTCGGTATCGAAACCAAGGGCGGCGTGATGACCAAGCTGATCGAGCGCAACACCACCATCCCGACCAAGCGCAGCGAGACCTTCACCACGGCCGATGACAATCAGCCCTCGGTGCAGATCCAGGTGTTCCAGGGTGAGCGCGAAATCGCTTCCCACAACAAGCTGCTCGGCTCCTTCGAGCTGACCGGCATCCCGCCGGCCCCGCGCGGCGTGCCGCAGATCGAGGTCACCTTCGACATCGACGCCAACGGCATCGTGCACGTCACCGCCAAGGACAAGGGCACCGGCAAGGAGAACACGATCAAGATCCAGGAGGGCTCCGGCCTGTCCAAGGAGGAGATCGACCGGATGATCAAGGACGCCGAGGCGCACGCCGACGAGGATCGTCAGCGCCGCGAGGAGGCCGACGTCCGCAACCAGGCCGAGTCGCTGGTGTACCAGACGGAGAAGTTCGTCAAGGAACAGCGTGAGGCCGAGGGCGGGTCCAAGGTCGCCGAGGACACCTTGACCAAGGTGGACTCCGCCATCGCCGAGGCGAAGACCGCACTCGCCGGCACCGACATCGCGGCCATCAAGACCGCGATGGAGAAGCTGGGCACCGAGAGCCAGGCGCTGGGGCAGGCCATCTACGAGGCCACCCAGGCCGAGCAGGGCGCCGGTGGCGAGGCGGGTTCGCAGCAGGCCGACGACAACGTCGTGGACGCCGAGGTTGTCGAGGATGACCAGGAGCGCAAGTGAGTCAGGCCGATTCGCACGAAGAGCCGGTGACCATCACCGACAAACGGCGCATCGACCCGGAGACCGGTGAAGTTCGCGAGCAGGAGCCGACCCCTCAGGACACCCCTGAGGGCGAGGCGCCCGCCGAGGCCGCCGGCGCAGCTGATGCCAAGGTGGCCGAACTGACCGCCGATCTGCAGCGGGTCCAGGCCGAGTTCGCCAACTACCGCAAGCGGGCGTTGCGCGATCAGCAGGCCACCGGTGAACGCGCCAAGGCCGCCGTCATCACCCAATTGCTCGGCGTGCTCGACGATCTCGAACGCGCCCGCAGCCATGGCGATCTGGAATCCGGGCCGCTCAAGGCGGTGGCCGAGAAGCTGGTCACCACCCTGGAGGGCCAGGGCCTGAGCAGCTTCGGCGCCGAGGGCGATGCCTTCGACCCGTCGCTGCACGAGGCGGTCCAGCACGAGGGTGACGGATCGGCCCCGGTGGTCGGCACCGTCATGCGTCGTGGCTACAAGGTCGGTGACGTGGTGGTACGCCATGCAATGGTCGGAGTGGTCGACACGGTCGAGAATGCTGACTCCGACAGTGCACAACCCGCAGAATCAGAAGACTAGCCCGGAGAAGGAGGTGACGTATGGCCCAACGTGAATGGGTCGAGAAGGACTTCTACAAGGAGCTCGGTGTCACCTCTGACGCCGGCAAGGACGAGATCAAGCGCGCCGCGCGCAAGATCCTCGCCGAGAACCATCCGGACCGTAATCCCGGGAACACCGCGGCCGAGGAGCGGTACAAAGCCGCCTCTGAGGCCAAGGAGGTCCTGACCGACGACGCCAAGCGCAAGGAGTACGACGAGACCCGTCGACTCTTCGCCAGCGGCGGCTTCGGCCGCCGCGGTGCCAGCCCCGGCGGCGGGTTCGGTGGGTTCGCCGGCGACGGAGCCGAATTCAATCTGGGTGACCTGTTCGATCAGGCCGGCCAGGCCGGTGGCGCCAACATCGGCGACTTGTTCGGTGGGTTGTTCGGCCGGGGCGCTCAGCAGCCCCGGCCGAGCCGCCCGCGGCGCGGCAACGATCTGGAGACCGAGACCGAGCTCTCGTTCCTGGAGGCCACCAAGGGCGTGGCGATGCCGCTACGGCTCACCAGCCCAGCTCCGTGCACGAACTGCCATGGCAGTGGTGCGCGGCCGGGTACCAGCCCGAAGGTGTGCCCCAGCTGCAATGGGGCCGGGGTGATCAACCGCAACCAGGGCGCGTTCGGCTTTTCCGAGCCGTGCACCGAATGCCGTGGCAGCGGGTCGATCATCGAGCACCCGTGTGACGAGTGCAAGGGCACCGGTGTCACCACCAGGACACGGACCATCAACGTCCGGATCCCACCGGGTGTCGAGGACGGGCAACGGATCCGGTTGGCCGGGCAGGGTGAGGCCGGCCTGCGCGGCGCCCCGTCCGGTGACCTGTACGTCACCGTGCACGTCCGCGCCGACAAGGTCTTCGGTCGCGATGGCGATGACCTGACGGTCACCGTTCCGGTCGCCTTCCACGAGTTGGCGCTGGGCACAACGCTTTCGGTGCCGACGCTGGAGGGCAAGGTCGGGGTTCGGGTGCCCAAGGGCACCTCCGACGGCCGGATCCTGCGGGTGCGTGGCCGCGGGGTGCCCAAGCGCTCCGGCGGCCACGGCGACCTGCTGGTGACCGTGAAGGTCGCGGTGCCGCCGAATCTCGAAGGTGAGGCGGCCGAGGCGCTGGAGACCTACGCAAAGGCCGAGCGGGCCACCGGATTCGATCCGCGCGCAGGCTGGGCAGGAAACCTGTCATGAGCGCGCGTGACGATGCCCGTACGTTCCTGATCTCGGTGGCCGCCGAGCTGGCCGGTATGCACGCGCAGACCCTGCGCACCTACGACCGGCTCGGTCTGGTCAAACCGCAACGCAGCTCCGGAGGAGGTCGGCGTTACTCGCAGCACGACGTCGACCTGCTCCGCGAGGTGCAGCGGTTGTCCCAGGACGAGGGTGTGAACCTGGCCGGGATCAAGCGGATCATCGAGCTGACCAACCAGGTCGAGGCGTTGCAGAGCCGGGTCGCGGAGCTGACGGCCGAGGTCGACCGGCTGCGCAAGCCCAGCACCGCGCTGGTGCTCTGGCAGCCGCGCGGCAAGCGCTGATCACGCGGCCAGTAGCCAATCAGGAGACGGTGATGCTGAATTCGAACGTCGCCGGCGCCCCGTCGGCCACCCGGTAGCCGCCCTGGCGCAGCGCATCCGTCGGCGCCGCCATGGGCTCGATGGCGATCAGGTCATCGGTGGCCGGTGCGAACAACTGCGCGGCGGGATAGCCGGTGCCGAATCGCACCTCGATGCGGCGGCCACCACCGGCGATCGCGAACACCGCGCCGTCGGGCACCTGATCGAAACCGTCGTCGAGCGCCCGGTCGGCCAGTGGCTCGGAGAAGGCCGGCCACGGCGCGTGCGCGCCGGTCGGCAGACCCCGGTCGTCGACCGGCAGATGACGCATGGCAGGCGTGTTCAGCACCCACTGCGCTCGCGGCACCCCGGGAATCGTGAAGTACGGGTGGTAGCCGAAACACAGCGGCACCGCAGCACCCTGTGGGTCCACCGTGGTCGCGACACTCAGTGTGCGATCCGCCAGCCGCATCCGCTGGGTCAGCACATGCGGAAACGGGAACGCCGCCAACAGATCCGGTGTCGTGTACTCCAGAACGGCGGTCAGCTCATGCGCGGAATGCGCTACCCGCCAACCCGGATGGGCCGCCAACACACCGTGCATCGGTGCGCCGTTTGCATCGGTGCGGACCCCCGGCGCGCCGGCCAGTTGCACCGTCGTGGCGCCCACCACGTAGTCGTCACCGCTCAACCGGTTCGCCCACGGGTACAGGATGGGGATACCCATCGTCTTGCCGTCGGTGACGTAGGCCTCCAGACCGCGTCGCTGGCCCAGGAACTCGGCACCGTGCTCGGCCAGGGAGGTGGCGATCATGCCGGCCCCGGGAACGAAGGTCGCCGTCAGCGCCGAGGACGGATCGCGCAGGGTGATGGTGTTGGGCACGCCGGAAATCCTTTCACGAGAGCGGATCATGCTGGATGCGCTCCGGTGGTGCGCCCTTGTCGATCAGTGCCGTCTTGGTCGCGGTCACCATCTGGGGGCTGCCGCAGATCAGGATCTGGCGATCACCCCAGCCGCCGTAGCGGGTGACCACCTCGGGCAGCAGGCCGGTCTGGCGCACGTGCAGGCCCCGTGGCGGTTCATGGTCCGGATAGTCACCGGCCCACGGGGGATTGGTGGAGAACTCGGACACCGGGGTCACCGACAGCCACGGGTTCATCGACGCGATCTCCCACAACGTCGGCAGGTCGTACAGGTCGCAGGGATAGCGGCCGCCGAAGAACAGGTGCACCCGCGGGTTGTCCACGTACCGGCAGAGATCGGAGATCAGGGCACGCAGCGGCGCCAGGCCGGTGCTGCCGGCCACCATCAGCACGTCGCCGCCGTCGCGGTCGACGTGCAATCCACCGTGCGGATGCGACAACCGCCACCGGTCACCGACCTGGGTCTCGCCGATGATCGCCGGGCTGACCATGCCCCCGCTCACCGACCGGATGTGGAATTCGACGGCGCCGCTGCCGTCGGCGGGGATGGACGGGCTCAGATACCGCCACCGTCGCGGCCACTGCGGCACCTGCACGGTGACGTACTGGCCGGGGTGATAGGCCAGCGGCTGGTCGAGTTGCAACCGCACCACCGAGACATCGCGGGTCGCCCGGATGTGCTCCAGCACGGTGCCGTCACAGAACGGCGGGCCCTGTTCGGCGTCGGCGGCCCCGCGCATCACGCCGATCACCAGGTCGACGAAGTCGATGGTCGCCTCGGCGATCCGACCGTCCCAGACATACGTCAGGTGTCCGTGCAGGGTGGTCAGCAGTGCCTCCCGCATGGTTGCGTAATGCGCCTGTGTCACACCGTATTTGCGATGATCGCGGCCGAGCTGGGCCAGGAACGCCACCGGCTCCTCGGCGCGCTGGGCGATCATCTCGGTCAGTAGCCACCCCAGGGCCTGGCCGAACGCACGGCGCTGGTGGGTCAGATCCGGCGGGAACAGGTCGCGGGCGGTCGCATCGACGGCGAACCAGCGGGTGTAGAACCGGCCGATCAGCGCGTCGGAATGCGGCGCCTGGGGGTCGACGGCGGCGCGCAGCGTCTGCAGCGCGTCGCGATCGTCGAGTCCCACAGCCGCCGAGACTACGCCAACCCGTGAATTCCCTTGTACAACACCATGATGCCGATCACCAGCAGAATGGCCGCGACCAGCGTGGCGTGCTGTTGTTCCATCCACTGGCGTAACCGGTCCAGCGGTCCGGCCAGCCGTTCACCGCTGACCAGGTACGCCAGGACCGGCAGGATCACGGTGCTGCCCGCGACGGCGACGAAGTAGGGGACCGCCAGCCAGGCGTGCTCGATACCGACGCCGGCGCTGCCGATGGCCAGTCCGGCGGCGATGCAGATGAACAGCACCTTCGGGTTCACCGCCGCCAGCACCGCGGCGGTGGCCGCGGCCCGGGACGGGGTGAGCCCGCTGAGCTTGCGCATCCAGGCCGGCGAATGCTCCGAGGTGTGCCGGGTCGCGAACTTGTATCCACCGAAGACGATCAGCGCGGCGCCGACGATCAGCCGCAGCCACGACGCCCAACTCGGCGGCTCGTCGAACGATCCGAACAGGCCCGAGGCGGCGACGGACACCGAGGTCAGCACGCCGAGGCCGACCAGCCAGCCGGCCATGAACGCCAGCCCGGTCGGGCGGGGACGCGCACCGTGCAGTGCGAGCACCACCGGAATGATCGACAGCGGTGACAGCGCGATAACCAGGCCCAACGGAGCCAGTTCAGCGAGCAGGGAGCCCCAACCGGCGGTCATGCAGCAGAAGGTAGCAAGCCGCGGCTCAGTATTCGCACCACTTCCACTCGCCCTCCTCCTGCACGAAAGCGATCTCGTCGGCGTCCTCGCCGTGGTTCTCGATGATCGACCGCGCCGACAGGTCGTCGATCTTCAACTCGACGATCGTCAGATCCAGCGTGCCCTCGGCGCGGGCATCGGCGAGCTCCTCGTCGGAGAACACGTCCTGGGCGAGCAGCTCGGCGCACATCATCTGCCGCAACCCGGCGTAGTCACCGGTGTTCCAGGCGCCCTCGAAGGCGACGACCAGATCGCGGATCTGCTCCTCGGCCGACCACGGCCGCACATCGGAGGGTGCCGCGGCGTCCCCCGTCGTCACCCGGGCGCAGCCGGCCAGGCTCAGCGCCGCGCAGACGGCCACCATCAGCCGCGTCATGGCCGGGGCCGGCTGCCTTCCACCTCGTTGTGGCCGAGCGTGTCGACGAAGGTGGCCCCGGTGCGTGCCAGTTCGGCGCGGTAGGCAGCGGCCCACCCGCCGAAGGGCTGATGCGCCAGGTACTCGTTGCGGAACCGGTCGTCCTCGGAGACCTCGGTGGCGCAGAAGGCGGGGATGGTCAGGTCGACCACCGGTGCGTTGCGCTCCACCTCGGCCAGCAGCAGGGGAGCGTTGCGGCCGAGGAACCGGTCGATCACCCAGCCGTCCTCACCCAGCCACGCCGAGTAGCGGACCTTGCTCACGACGTGCTCGGCGCGCGCGACGATCTGCCCGGCGACCATCGGATCCAGATCGCGTTCGGCCTCGTATCGGGTGCCGCCGGCGGCCGGGCCCTTGGCGGTCATGGTGCCGATCGCCTCGTCGCCGAGTGCGGTCACAAGGTCGGCGGGCGCGGCGCCGAGATCCTCGGGTGCCGGACCCTGCAGGCGGATGCGCACCGCATACCCGTCGGCCGCGAACAGATAGGCCTGCACGATCAGTACCGGTCGTGGGTCGAGCGCGGCGACGGCCGGCAGCTCGTGGACGTAGAACTTCCGCTCGAACTCGAAGTCCCCGAAATCCTGGGCGTCGGACATGAACCGACGTTAGCCCCTAGTCGCCGCTCGGGCCGGACGCGAAGACTGTGTGTCAAGCGCGTCAAAAAAAGTTAGACTTGAGCGGAACAGACTCAACCTTGACTGCGTTGCACATCACGACAAGCATTTTTACCCAGCTGCACAACCTAGAAAGGTAGGTGTCGTGGACTCGTTCAATCCGACCACGAAGACCCAGGCGGCACTGACCTCGGCCTTGCAGGCGGCCACCACCGCCGGCAACCCGCAGATCACTCCCGCTCATCTGTTGATGGCGTTGCTGACCCAGAACGACGGCATCGCCGCACCCCTGTTGGAGGCGGTCGGAGTTGATCCCGCGACCATCCGGACCGAGGCCGAACGCCTCGTCGGCCGGCTTCCCAGCGCGTCCGGATCCAGCTCCCAACCGCAGCTGAGCCCGGACGCCATCTCGGCGATCACGACCGCCCAGCACCTGGCCACCGAGATGGACGACGAATACGTCTCGACCGAACACCTGCTGTTCGGGCTGGCCAGCGGCGACTCCGACACCGCCAAGCTGCTCACCGGCGCCGGTGCGTCCCCGCAGGCCCTGCGGGACGCGTTCGTGAAGGTGCGCGGCAGCGCGCGGGTGACCAGCCCGGACCCCGAGGGCACCTATCAGGCGTTGGAGAAGTACTCCACCGACCTGACCGCCCGCGCCCGCGAAGGCAAGCTCGACCCGGTGATCGGCCGGGACAACGAGATCCGTCGCGTCGTGCAGGTGCTGAGCCGGCGGACGAAGAACAATCCGGTGCTCATCGGTGAACCCGGCGTCGGCAAAACCGCCATCGTCGAGGGCCTGGCCCAGCGGATCATCGCCGGTGACGTCCCGGAGAGCCTGCGCGACAAGACCGTCGTCTCCCTCGACCTCGGGTCGATGGTGGCCGGTGCCAAGTACCGCGGTGAGTTCGAGGAACGCCTCAAGGCCGTCCTCGACGACATCAAGAACTCGGCCGGGCAGGTCATCACGTTCATCGACGAGTTGCACACCATCGTCGGCGCCGGGGCCACCGGCGAATCGGCGATGGACGCCGGCAACATGATCAAGCCCATGCTGGCGCGCGGTGAACTGCGCCTGGTCGGCGCGACCACCCTCGACGAGTACCGCAAGTACATCGAGAAGGACGCCGCCCTGGAGCGCCGCTTCCAGCAGGTGCTCGTCGGCGAGCCGTCTGTCGAGGACACCGTTGGCATCCTGCGCGGCCTCAAGGACCGCTACGAGGTGCACCACGGTGTGCGCATCACCGACTCCGCCCTGGTCGCCGCGGCCACGCTGTCGGACCGCTACATCACCAGCCGCTTCCTGCCGGACAAGGCGATCGACCTGGTCGACGAGGCCGGTTCCCGGCTGCGGATGGAGATCGACTCCCGGCCCGTCGAGATCGACGAGGTCGAGCGGCTGGTCCGCCGCCTCGAGATCGAGGAGATGGCGCTGGCCAAGGAGGAGGACGACGCCTCGAAGGATCGGCTGGAGAAGTTGCGGGCCGAACTGGCCGACAAGAAGGAACAGCTTTCCGAGCTGACCACCAGGTGGCAGAACGAGAAGGGCGCCATCGACGTGGTGCGCGAACTCAAGGAACAGCTTGAGTCGCTGCGTGGCGAGGCCGACCGGGCCGAGCGCGACGGTGACCTGGCCAAGGCCTCCGAGCTGCGTTACGGCCGCATCCCCGAGGTGGAGAAGAAGCTCGACGCCGCGCTGCCTGTCGCCGAGGCCCGCGAGAACGTGATGCTCAAGGAGGAGGTCGGACCCGACGACATCGCCGAGGTGGTGGAGGCCTGGACCGGCATCCCCGCCGGGCGCATGCTCGAAGGCGAGACCGCCAAGCTGCTGCGCATGGAGGAGGAGCTGGGCAAGCGCGTCATCGGGCAGCGCTCCGCGGTGCAGGCCGTCAGTGACGCGGTCCGCCGGGCGCGGGCCGGCGTCGCCGACCCGAACCGGCCGACGGGCTCGTTCATGTTCCTGGGCCCGACCGGTGTCGGTAAGACCGAGCTGGCCAAGGCGTTGGCCGAGTTCCTCTTCGACGACGAACGCGCCATGGTCCGGATCGACATGAGCGAATACGGCGAGAAGCACTCCGTCGCGCGCCTGGTCGGTGCGCCTCCGGGGTACATCGGCTACGACGCCGGCGGTCAGCTGACCGAGGCGGTGCGCAGGCGGCCGTACACGGTGGTGCTGTTCGACGAGATCGAGAAGGCTCACCCGGACGTCTTCGACGTGCTGCTGCAGGTGCTCGACGAGGGCAGGCTGACCGACGGTCAGGGCCGCACGGTCGACTTCCGCAACACCATCCTCATCCTGACGTCCAACCTGGGCGCCGGGGGCACCGAGGAACAGGTGATGGCGGCGGTGCGCTCGGCGTTCAAGCCGGAGTTCATCAACCGTCTCGACGATGTGCTGATGTTCGACGCGCTGAACCCGGCGGAGCTGGTGTCGATCGTCGACATCCAGCTGGCCCAGCTGCAGAAGCGGCTGGCGCAACGTCGGCTCACCCTGGAGGTGTCGCTGCCGGCCAAGCAATGGCTGGCCGAGCGCGGTTTCGACCCGCTCTACGGCGCCCGCCCGCTGCGCCGGCTGGTGCAGCAGGCCATCGGCGACCAATTGGCCAGGATGCTGCTGGCCGGCGACGTGCACGACGGCGACATCGTCCCCGTCAACGTCAACGCGGCCGGTGACGGTCTGGTGCTGGGCTGATCAGTCACATGCAGATTCCCCGCGGCCCACTTTCATGGGCCGCGGGGAATCGCGCTGTAGTGGGAACCGAGTATTCACTGGTGAGAGATTGTGACCACTTCGAGTTCTGGCGAATCCACCTCCAGCAAGTACGCTGAGGGCAATGGTTCCTCTCTGGTTCACGCTGTCCGCTCTCTGCTTCGTGGGAGCGGCTGTGCTGTTGTACGTGGATATCGACCGTCGGCGGGGTCTCGGCCGGCGGCGTAAGTCGTGGGCGAAATCGCACGGTTTCGACTACGAGCACGAATCTGCCGACATCCTGAGCCGCTGGAAGCGCGGCGTGATGTCGACCGTCGGCGAGAGCGCCCATGCCCGCAACGTGGTGCTCGGCCAGATCCGCGGCGAGGCGGTGTTCGTCTTCGACCTCGACGATGTGGCAACCGTGATCGCCCTGCACCGCAAGGTCGGCACCAATGTGGTGGTCGACCTGCGGCTGAAGGACATCAAGGAGCCCCGCGAGAGCGATATCTGGCTGCTCGGCGCCATCGGCCCGCGGATGGTCTACTCGACCAACCTCGACGCCGCCCGCCGTGCCTGCGACCGCCGAATGGTGACGTTCGCCCACACCGCGCCCGATTGCGCCGAGATCATGTGGAACGAGCAGAACTGGACCCTGGTCGCCATGCCGATCACCAGCACCCGCGCCCAGTGGGACGAGGGCCTGCGCACCGTCCGTCAGTTCAACGACCTGCTGCGGGTGTTGCCGCCGGTGCAGCAGCCCGGGCACAACGGCGCCCGCACCGGCCAGCCCGCGCTGGCCCGCCGCAGCGGCTCGCCCAGCCGGCCGCTCATCCCCAGGCCTGCCGAACTGCCCGCCGGCCGCGGCGACCTCCCGCCCGGCCGGGGCGATGTGGGCCGCTACACCCAGCAGCGTCCGCCGGTGCACCAGCCCCGCCAGGCGCCGCACTACCAGCGGTAGATGCAGGTACTGATCACCGGTCCGACCTCCGGTCTCGGTGCGGGATTCGCCCGTCGCTACGCCGCGGACGGTCATGACCTGGTCCTGGTGGCCCGCGATGCGGTCCGGCTGAACACGCTGGCCGCCGAACTTCACGAGCAGCACGGGGTGTCGGTTGAGGTGATCTGCGCCGACCTCGCCGAGCCAGAGGGTCGTGATGCCGTCTGTGGGCGGCTGCGCCAGGGCGTGCAGGTGCTGGTCAACAACGCTGGGTTCGGCACTTCCGGCGAATTCTGGACCGCCGATTATGCGCTGCTGCAAGCCCAGCTCGACGTCAACGTCACCGCGGTCATGGCGCTGACCCACGCCGCGTTGCCCGCCATGCTGGCCGCGGGCACCGGCACCGTCATCAACGTGGCGAGCGTCGCCGGTCTGATGCCCGGCCGCGGCTCCACCTATTCGGCCTCCAAGGCCTGGGTGATCGCCTTCTCCGAGGGCCTGGCCAACGGTCTCGGTGGCACCGGGGTGGGCGTGCACGCGCTGTGCCCCGGCTTCGTGCGCACCGAATTCCACGACCGGGCCGGTATCGACATGGCCGGCACCCCGTCCTGGTTCTGGCTCGAGGTCGACGACGTCGTCGGTGACACCCTGCGCGGGGTCGCCGACGGGTCTGTCGTGATCGTCCCCGGCCTGCAGTACAAGGCGCTGACCACCGGCAGCCGGCTGCTTCCGCGAACCCTGTTGCGCGGCTTGACCAAACGGTTCGGCAAGGGCCGGGAACGGACGTGATGCGCAGGGCGATCGCGGTGCTGGCGGCGGCGGCGGTGCTGTTGGCCGGCTGCTCGGGCGATGATGATCACCGTGGCCCGTACCGTGCCCAGCAGGCCACCCTCGGCGAGGCGCAGTCGCTGCTCGGCTGGAACATCTCGGTGGCCAACCTGCGCTTCGAGGGCAACCAGGTGCTCGTCGATGTGGACGCCGCCGTCGCCGACGAGAAGGCCGAGCACGTCGCCGCCGACAGCCTGCGCTTCGGTCTCTACGGGGCGCTGTCGCATCCACTGGAGGCCGACGCCATCGGCGGGTGCGCCGAGGTCACCGATCTGAACCTGCAACCTGTCACCGCAGCCGATCCCCAACGGCTCAGTGGCACAGTGTGTCTGGGGCCGCTGCGGGACCAGAGCCAGGTCCGCGGCATCTACGTGTACTCACCGCAGGACCGCATCCCGCAGACCACCATCGCCTATGCGGCGGCCTTCCCGGTCGGGCTGGCCCCGACACCGGAGAACGACACCGGACTGGTCATCCGCTCCACCAGCGTGGACGGCTTCGCCGCCGACGGGTCGCAGTTGCGGCCGGAGGCGATCGGCGACCCGAACGCCTTCACCGGCGACGGCTACATGCTGTTGGGTCTGTCGATCGACGGTCTGGCCCAACGCTACCGGGACGACTCCGAGAAGCGCGGCGGACCGTTGATGCTGCTGACCGGACCGACGCTGCCGGGCAAGGGCCTGTCCCACGCCTGCTCGCTGTACGGATCCTCGCTGCTCGTGCTGCCCGACGAGACCCGCGACGCCGTCGCGATCCGGGCCTCGATGTGCACCCAGGGTGAGATCTCCGCCGCGCTGCTGTATCCGACCGTCTCGGTGGTCGGAACGCACGCCGCGCTGTGGACCGTTCCCGATGACTGATCTGCCCGGCCCCACCGAATGGGGTGAGAGCCCCGGTGTCGGCCCGTGGCCCGGTGACCGGCCCGACGACCCGCGGTACGACCCCGAACTCCTGCACTCCGGGGACACCCGCAATGTCGTTGACGCATACCGGTATTGGAACCGGGACGCGATCATCGCCGATATCGACCGACGCCGACACCCGCTGCACGTGGCGATCGAGAACTTCGGCAGCGATGCCAACATCGGCACCGTCGTGCGCACCGCCAACGCGTTCGCCGTCGACACCGTGCACATCGTGGGTCGGCGCCGCTGGAACCGGCGCGGCGCCATGGTCACCGACCGCTATCAGCGGCTGCGCCACCACGACGACACCGCCGCACTGCTGGCGTTCGCCGCCGACGCGGGCCTGACCGTGGTGGCCGTCGACAATGTGCCCGGATCGCGCCCGCTGGAGACCGCGGTGCTGCCGCGGGATTGCCTGCTGGTGTTCGGTCAGGAGGGCCCGGGGATCACCCCGGCCGCCTCGGCCGGCGCGGCGTTCACCGTGTCCATCGCCCAGTTCGGTTCGACGCGCAGCATCAACGCCGGCGTGGCGGCCGGTATCGCGATGCATGCCTGGGTCCGCGCACACGCCGACATATCGAGGGCCTGGTAGGGCAAAATCGAGTCATGGTTGAGGTATGGGCTAATCGCGCCGCCAGCTCGGAGGCCGCCATCACCAAGCGGCACCTCAGACGGTTGTGGGGGCTGCCCGGCACCCAACTCGGCGTGACCGCATGGCCCGCGGCGCGCAAACAGACCCTCTTCGGCACCTGGCACTACTGGTGGCAGGCCCATCTGCTGGACTGCCTCGTCGACGCGCAGCTGCGGGACCCGCAGCCGCAGCGGCTCACCCGCATCAGGCGGCAGATCCGCGGCCACCATCTGCGCAACAACCTGCGCTGGACCAACAACTACTACGACGACATGGCCTGGCTGGCGCTCGCCCTGGAACGGTCGCAGCGGCTGGTCGATATCGGTAGACCCAAGGCGCTGCACACCTTTGCCGAGCAGTTCCTCAACTCGTGGGTGCCCGAGGACGGCGGCGGAATCCCTTGGCGCAAACAGGATCAATTCTTCAACGCCCCGGCCAACGGCCCGGCCGGGATCTTCCTGGCGCGGTATGACCGGTTGCGCCGCGCCCAGCAGATGGCGGACTGGATCGACGACACCCTGATCGACCCGGAGACCAAGCTGGTCTTCGACGGCATCAAGGCCGGGTCCCTGGTGCGCGCCCAATACACCTATTGCCAGGGGGTGGTGCTCGGCCTCGAGGTCGAACTCGCCCGACGCACCGAGGACCCCGAGCATGCCCAGCGGGTGCACCGGCTCGTCGCCGCCGTCGCCGAACACATGACGACCGACGGCGTGATCCGCGGTGCCGGAGGCGGCGACGGCGGCCTGTTCAACGCGATCACCGCCCGCTACCTGGCGCTGGTGGCCACCGACCTGCCCGGCACCACGCCCGCCGACGAGCAGGCCCGCGCGACCGCGCGCACGATCGTGCTGAAGTCCGCGCAGTCGGCCTGGGATTTCCGCCAGACCGTCGACGGGCTGCCGCTGTTCGGACCGTCATGGGACCGCAACGCCGAGGTGCCCACCGCGGGCGGCCGGCAGGCCGAATCGGTCGACGGTGCCGTCAACGCATCGACGATCCCGGAGCGGGATCTGTCCGTGCAGCTTTCCGGCTGGATGCTGATGGAGACCGCGCACACCCTGGATGCCGGAACCGCGTGATCCGCCGCAACCCGACCGCCGCCCGCAGCGGCGAGAACACCGCTGCCGGTCTGCTGCTGCTGTTCACCCTGATCGCCATCCTGTGGTCGAATTCGCCGTGGGCACAGAGCTATACGGACTTCTGGGACACCCACGTCGGGTTGACCTTCGGCAGCATGCACGCCGACATGTCCGTCAAGCACCTCGTCAACGACGCGTTGATGACCTTCTTCTTCTTCCTCGTCGGCCTGGAGGTCAAGAGCCAGTTCGTCATCGGCGAGCTCACCGACCGGTCCCGGGCCGCGGTCCCGGTGCTCGCCGCGCTGGCCGGCCTGATCATGCCGGCGCTGGTGTTCTTCCTTTTCAACCCGAGCGGTGAGGAGGCCCGCGCCTGGGGTGTGGTGATCTCCACCGACACCGCCTTCCTGGTCGGCGCGCTGGCCATCATCGGGCCCAAACACCCGTCCCGGCTGCGGACCTTCCTGCTGACCCTGGCCGTCGTCGACGATGTCGGCGCGCTGCTGGCCATCGCGCTGTTCTACTCCGAGCAGGTCCAGGTGTGGCCGTTGCTGGTCTCGGTGCTGCTGATCGCGCTGCTGGCGGCGGTCCGGCTGCTGCCCGCCGCGCGCGGGCCGGCCTACCTGATCCTGGGCGTCGCGCTGTGGCTGGCCCTGCTGCAGGGCGGCGTGCACCCGACGCTGGCCGGTGTCGCGGTGGCGCTGCTCATCCCGGTGTTCACCCCGGAACGCGACCGGGTGGAGGAGGCCGTCGAGATGATCGGCGCGTTCCGGCAGTCGCCCAACTCGGAATACGCCCGCGAGGCGGCGCGCCGACTGCGCGACTCCATCTCCATCAACGAACGGCTGCAGACGGCGTTCACCCCGTACGTCTCCTACCTGATCCTGCCGGTGTTCGCGCTGGCCAACGCCGGCGTGCAGTTCGACATGGAGACCATCCGGCTGGCGGTGGGCTCCCCACTGACCTGGGGCATCATCGCCGGTCTGGTGGTCGGCAAGTTCGTCGGCATCACCGCGGCGACAGCGATCGTGCGGGCCACCGGGATCGGTCAGCTGGCGCCGGGCCTGACGCTGCGGCGGGTGGCCGGCGGCGCGGCGCTGTCCGGTATCGGCTTCACCATCTCGCTGTTCATCGTCGACATCGCCATCACCGATCCGGTGAGCCAGGACCTGGCCCGCGTCGGTGTGCTGGTGGCCTCGGTGGTGGCGTTCGCGCTGGGCTGGCTGCTGTTCACCATCACCGACCGGATCAGCCCGCCGGTCGCCGTCGGCGCCACCCTGCTGCGTGCCGTCGACACCGAGCGCGACCACATCGCCGGAAACCCGGATGCGCCGCTGACCCTGGTCGAGTACGCCGACTTCGAATGCCCGTTCTGCAGCCGGGCGACCGGCTCCATCGATGAGGTGCGCGCCCACTTCGGGGACCGACTGCGCTATGTGTGGCGACATCTGCCGCTGGAGCGGGTGCACCCGCATGCGGTGGATGCCGCCCGCGCCAGCGAGGCCGCCGCGCTGCAGGGCCGGTTCTTCGAAATGGGCGCGCGCATGTTCGAGATGCAGGACCACCTGGAATGGCAGCACATCTACCGCTACGCCGACGGGGTCGGCTGCGATATCCGCCGGTTCGACGAGGACGTGCAGTCGGCCAAGGTGATGCACCGGGTGACCGATGACATCGAGGACGCCGAGCTGATGGACCTGAGCGGCACGCCCACGTTCTTCGTCAACGGTGTCCGGCACACCGGTCCGTACGACGCCGCCAGCCTGATCCGGGCGCTGGAGGCCTAACCCCTGCGGCTACGCACCATCCCGAACGCGACGAGCGCCGCGGCCAGCACCGTCAACGTCAGCCCCGCGACCGTCACCGCCTCCCGGAACTGGACAGTCTGAGCCGCAGTCCAATTCGCGGTCGCGACGGAACCGGTGAACAACGCCGCCACGATGGTGCCGCCGACGGCCACCCCGATGCCGGACGTCACCTCCGAGGCGGTGTCGGTGAGCGCGGTGCCGATGGAGGTCCGGTCCTGCGGCAGCCCGCGCAGCACGTTGAGCGCGGCCACCACGCCGACCACCCGCAATGCCCGCGGCCACCAGCACCAGGGACAGCGCGACCCACGGATAGCCGAACCGGGCGAGCAGCCCGTACACGGCCAGGCCGGCGACCACGGCACACGCGCTGATCCAGGCGGCGCGTTGCGGGCCGACCCACGCCACGAACGGTTTGACGAACGCGCTGCCGGCGATCAGCACCGCGACCTGGGGCAGCATGCCGAGCGCGGCCAGCGCCGGCGGCCATCCCCAGTCCAGCTGCAATTGCAGGGTCACCAGGTAACCGAGGCCGGCGACCGCCAGCCCGGCCGCCGCCTTGAACGCCAGGCCGCTGGAAACCAGCGGGCGCGCAACGAGTTCCAGCGAGATCAGCGGATGGCGTGCCGCGCGCTCGCGCAGCACGAACAGGCCCGTCGCGACGGCGGCGGCGGCGGCCGTCACCCACGGCAACCAGGAACCGGTACCCCGGTCGACGAACAGGGTGGGCGCCACCAGTGCCAGCACGATCGCCGCCGTCCCCAGCGCGGCGCCGGGGAGGTCGAGCGGGTCGCGGTGCAGATCGGTCGAGCGGTCGGCGGCCACGCCGCGGGTGATGCCGATGATCGCCAGCACGGCGATCGGGACGTTCACCAGCAGCAGCACCTGCCACGGCGCGATCTGTACGACCAGGCCGCCGACGGTCGGTCCGACGGCCAGCCCGACGAGGCCGACGGTGGAGATGAGGGTGATTGCCCGCAGGCGCAGCGTGTCCTCGTCGAACAACCGGAACGCCAGCGCCATCGCACCGGGGGTGGTCATGGCGGCGGCGATGCCGGTGAGCACCCGCACGGCGATGAGTTCTCCGGCGGTGTCGACGAACGCGGTGGCCAGGCTGGCCGCGGCGAGCAGGGTGAGGCCGATGATCATCAGCCGGCGGCGGCCGAACCGGTCGGCGACGGCGCCGAAGACCAGCATCAGCCCGCCGAACACGACGGCGTACGCACCGATCACCCACTGCAGTGCGGTCGTCGAGGCGTGCAGGTCGCGGCCGATGGTGGGCAGCGCGATGTTGAGGACGGAGTTGTCGAGCATCTCGAACAGGAACACCGCCGAGAGTCCGGTCAGCGCCACCCAGGCCTGGGTGAGCGACCGGGGGGAGACAATGCTGGAAGCAACGGTCATATGCACTAAGTTAAGTGACTAAGCTTAGTGAGTCAACAGATGGGAAATCATGCCGAGAACATCGGAGCGCGGTGGTCCGCTGACACGCCGAAAGATCTCCGACGTCGCCACCACGCTCTTCCTGGACCGCGGCTTCGACACCGTCACGGTGGCCGAGGTGGCGCGGCAGGCCGGGGTGTCCAGCGTGACCGTCTTCAAGCACTTCCCACGCAAGGAGGATCTGCTCTTCGACCGGGTGGACGATGCCGTCGCCATCCTGCGCGCGGCGGTGCGCGAGCGCCCCACCGGCGTCGAGGTGTTGGAGTCGCTGCGCGATACCGCCTTCGCCCTCCTCGACGACCGGCACGCCCTGTCCGGCGTCAAGGAGGGGTCCATCCCGTTCTATCGGACGGTGGCGGCCTCACCCGCGTTGATCGCGCGGGCCCGGGAGATCGCCGCCGAACTCGAGCAGACCCTCGCCGCCGAACTCGACGGTGACGCCGGCTTCGACGGAGACCCGACGCTGTTCGCCGCATTGTTCATCGCCGGTTACGCGACGGTGCTGACCGGCACCGCCCGCCGCGTCGTCGCCGCGGAATCGCCGGATCCGGTCGTCGCCGACCACCGGGTGCGGCTGACGGCCCTCTTCGATGCCCTACGGAACGGGCTCTAGCCCTGCTCGGCCAGTGGGCCCTCGCCGGCGTCCTTGACGGCCTTGCGGCGTTTGTACCATTCGATCGCGATGGGCAGCACCGACAGGATGACGATGCCGATGACGATCGGCTCGAGCAGCTTCTGGATGATCTCGAAGCGGCCCAGCCAGTAGCCCAGCAGCGTCAGGCCGCAGCCCCAGACGATGGCGCCGACGGCGTTGTACAGCGTGAACACCGCGTAGTTCATCTTCGCCGCGCCCGCCGTGATGGGTGCCAGGGTGCGCACGATCGGCACGAACCGGGCGATGACGATCGCGAACGGGCCGCGCTGCTCGAAGAACACGTGCGCCTCGTCGAGGTACTTCTGCTTCAGGAACCGCGCGTTCGGCTTGAACATCGCCGTGCCGACGTTGCGGCCGATCCAGTACCCCACCTGCGCGCCCAGGATCGCGGCGATCGGGATGAAGACCAGCAGTTGCCACAACTGGAAGTTGACATCGGCGACATTGCCCTCGGCCGAGGCGGTCTGGATGCCGGCGGCCAGCATGCCCGCGACGAACAGCAGTGAATCGCCGGGCAGGACGGGAAACAGCACCCCGGACTCGACGAAGACGACCACGAGCAGGCCGACCAGCGCCCAGCCGCCGAAATAGCTGAGCAGGTTGATCGGATCCATGAAATCCGGCATGAGCGCCAGGTTGGTGGTCATGGGGCTTGAAGATACCGCCTCGACCTCAGGGACAGGCCACAGCGATCCGGTAGCCGGAGTCCACGATGCGTGCCGGGTCCGCGGAGTCGGTCGCGCTACCGACGCCGGTGACGATCAGGGTGGCGCCGTTGCGCAGGGCGGTCGGGGCGCGCCCGGCGGCCCCGAGGGCGGTGACATCGGCGGCATAGGCCAGCGCGACCCCGCCGACATCACCGATGCTCACCGACCGGATCGCGGGCACGTCATCGTCGGTGACGATCAGCGTCACTCCCAGCAGCGGGTCACCGACGCTGATCGTGGTCAGGCCGCCGTCGTCATCGCAGGCCACCGGTCCGGTGGGACCGAGGTCGCCGTTGACGATCACCTGGGCGCGGCCGCGGGGCACCGAGTCGACCTGCATCGGCGGCTCGGGGGAGACCGGCGTCGGGGTGGGCACCGCGGTCGGTGCCAGCGGGGTGGCGCAACCCGCCGCCAGGGTGCACGCGATCGCGGAGACCATCATCGAGACCGGCTTGGCGCGCATTTCACCCAAGGCTAATACGTGTACCCGGTAGCCGCCCTGCCGCTGCCGCGGGGTTCTTGAGATACTGCCGGGGAAAGCGCACGCGACCCAGGAGGAAGTCCATGCCCATCGCCACGCCCGAGGTCTACGCCGAGATGCTCGGCCGTGCCAAGGAGCACTCGTTCGCCTTCCCGGCGATCAACTGCACCTCCTCGGAGACCATCAACGCCGCGATCAAGGGATTCGCCGACGCCGGCAGTGACGGCATCATCCAGTTCTCCACCGGCGGTGCGGAATTCGGTTCCGGCCTCGGCGTGAAGGACATGGTGGTCGGCGCGACCGCACTGGCCGAGTTCGCGCACGTCGTCGCCGCCAAGTACGACGTCACCGTCGCGCTGCACACCGACCACTGCCCCAAGGACAAGCTGGACGGCTTCGTGCGCCCGCTGCTGGCCATCTCGGCCGAGCGCGTGAAGAACGGCCAGAACCCGCTGTTCCAGTCGCACATGTGGGACGGCTCGGCCGTGCCGATCGACGAGAACCTGGAGATCGCCAAGGAGCTGCTGAAGCTGTCGGCCGAGGCCAAGATCATCCTGGAGATCGAGATCGGTGTCGTCGGCGGTGAAGAGGACGGCGTCGAGAACGCCATCAACGACAAGCTCTACACCTCTTCCGAGGACTTCGAGAAGACCATCGACGCCCTGGGCACCGGCGAGCACGGCAAGTACCTGCTGGCCGCCACCTTCGGCAATGTGCACGGCGTCTACAAGCCGGGCAACGTGAAACTGCGCCCCGAGGTGTTGGCCGAGGGCCAAAAGGTGGCCGCGGCCAAGCTGGGCCTGTCCGGCGACGCCAAGCCGTTCGACTTCGTCTTCCACGGTGGCTCGGGCTCGCTGAAGTCCGAGATCGAGGACTCGCTGCGCTACGGCGTGGTGAAGATGAACGTCGACACCGACACCCAGTACGCGTTCAGCCGGCCGATCGCCGGACACTTCTTCACCAACTACGACGGTGTGCTGAAGATCGACGGCGAGGTCGGCAACAAGAAGGTCTACGACCCGCGCAGCTACCTGAAGAAGGCCGAGGCCGGGATGACCGAGCGCGTCATCGAGGCCTGCAACGACCTGCACAGCGCGGGCCGGTCGGTTTCCGCCGGCTGACGTCGGCACACAACCTCGGCGCGGTGTCGTACGTTCTCGTACGACCCCGCGCCGTTGTCGGTTGCGGGTCAGATTGCCTGCTGGGTGGGCAGGATCGTGAGCTCGGTCAGATTGACATGCCTGGGCAGCGACGCGACGAACGCCACCGTCTCGGCGATATCGGACGGGCTCAGCACATCGATCTGGTCGATCAGATCGGCCATCAGCCTGCTCGCGTCCGGATCGGTGACATGGTCGGGCAACTCGGTGTCCACCATCCCGGGTTCGATCGTGGACACCCGCACCATCTTGCGGCCCAGTTCCACCCGCAGCAGCCGGGTGAGTTGGCTCAGATAGGCCTTGGTCGCCGAATACACCGAGAACTTCTCCAACACGCGTGTCGCCGCGATGGACGATGTGGTGATCAGATCCGCCGGCCTGCCCGCGGCGGCTCGGTCGACGAGATGCGGGACGAACGCGCCGATCGTGTTCATGACTCCGGTGATGTTCAGATCGATCTGGGTCTGCCAGTCATCGACCCGTAGTTCATCGATCGGCGAGATCAATTGGACACCCGCGTTGGCGAATACCAGGTCCGGTGACCCGATCTCGTCGGCGATGTGCTGTGCGGCCGCGATGACGGCGTCGCGTTCGGTCACGTCGACAGGCACCGCAAGCGCGGTGCCATCGGCCGCCTCGATTCGCCTGACCAGGGCATCGAGGCGGTCTGCCCGGCGTGCGATCACGGCGACTGTGGCGCCCAGCTCGGCCAACCTGGCCGCGGTGGCTTCGCCGATGCCACTGGAGGCACCGGTCACGACCGCGATGCGGCCGGTCAATGGCATCGATGTGATGACGTTCGACATCAGGGTGTTCCTTTCGTGTGGACGTGCACTCCACACAACCGGTGAGGCGGCGCCGCAGACGCCACGGAACCGGCCCATTCGATCCAGGGATCAACTGGGCCACCCTCGGACATGACGGCCCACGCAACTCGCGCGAAACTTGACGGGTGAACAGCAACCGGTCGGAGCTGGCCGACTTCTTGAGCACCCGCAGGGCGCGGCTGTCCCCGGCGGCTGTCGGGCTGACGGGACAGTCGGCGCGCCGACGGGTGCCGGGACTGCGCCGCGAGGAGCTCGCCCAGTTGGCCGGTGTGAGTGTCGATTACTACACGCGGCTCGAACAGGGCCGCAGCCGTAGCGCCTCGGTCGACGTGCTGGACGCGCTGGCGACCGCGCTGCAGCTCGACGATGTCGAGCGCGACCATCTCCACCAGCTCGGCCGGCCACAACCTGCAAAGCGGCACAAACGTCTCCGTCCGCAACGGGTCGGTCAGGAGACGCTGAGTCTGCTGGACCGGCTGGATCTGGTCAGCTCGCCGGCGTTCGTCCTGGGCAGGCGGCTGGATGTGCTGGCCCACAACCGGCTCGCCGGGGCGTTGATCGTGAACTTCCGCCGGCTTCCTGCCGCCGACCGGAATCAGGCGCGCTTCGTCTTCCTCGACCCGCACGCGCGTGAGCTCTACGCCGACTGGGCGCAGGTCGCCATCGACACGGTGGCGATGCTGCGGCACGACGCCGGTCGATATCCCGACGACCCCAGACTGTCGGCCTTGATCGGTGAACTGTCGATCCACTCGCGGGAGTTCCGGACGTGGTGGTCCCGGCACGATGTACAGCGCCGGACCACCGGTTCCAAGCGCTACCATCACCCGGTCGTCGGCGAACTGACGGTCACCTATCAGGCGCTGAACCCGTGCGGTGACGAAGACCAGACCTTGATCGTCTACACCGCAGAGCCGAATTCCGCTTCGGACAATGCCCTACGACTCCTGGCGAACTGGCACGAGCCGGTCGCCCCCGCCCCCTCGTCCGACAAGGAGCCCCACCGTGCACGATGATGTCGAACTGGCCGCGATCGACATAGTCCGCCTCAACACCGAGAGAGTGCAGGGGCAGGGCGATTTCGAGCTGTTCGAGAAGTTGTTCGCCGACGACTTCGTCGACCACACGCCACAGCCCGGCACCAGTGCCGACAAAGACGGCGTCCGGGTGCTGTATCACCGGCTGCGCGATGCGTTCCCGGATTTCCGGCCCGAGATCCACTGGCAGACCGCCGACGGCGACGTCGTGACGACGTTCAAGACCTATCACGGGACACACCAGGGTGACTTTCTCGGCATCCCCGCCACCGGGCGAACCGTGCAGTTCGACACCGTCGATGCGATGCGGGTGCGCGATGGACAGATCGTCGAACACTGGGGCGTGGCCAACCTGTTCTCGGTGCTCGAACAACTGGGCGCCCGCTAGTTCTTCTCATCCGGTCCGAGACCGGCAGCTCACCCGTTCTGGCAGATCTTCCACTGGTCGTCGCGGAACTGCAGATCGAAGCTGCGCGTCGACCGCGTCTGCGGGGCGTAGGCCATGAACGAGGTGACGTTGGCCTCGGCGTGGTCGTCGACCACCACGACCTCGTCGATGCTGGCCACCACCGGGTACTGCTTGGCGGCCGCGACCCGGCGGTGCGTTTCGGTCCACGCCTTGTCGTCGTAGCGGACGTAGCTGTCGCGGGTGGCGCCGCAGGTCAGACCGCGCAGCGCGGCCAGGTCACCGTTCTGGATGGCGACGTCGAAGTTCTCGATGGTCGAGCGCACCTGCTCCTCCTGGGAGGCCGCGCCGTCGTTGCCGCGGGTCAGCAGCACGGTGCCCAAGATGGCCACCGCGGCCACCGCGGCGATCACCAGTACCACCGCGATCACCCAGCCCCAGCTGCGCCGTCGCGTCGCCGCCTTGGGTGCGTCATCGCGCGGTGGGATCACCTGGGGTGCAGCCACTTTGGAGGTGTCGATCATCTCCGTGGGCTCGCCCGCGGCGAAGATCTCGGTGGGTGGCTCGGGCACCGACCGGATGATCTGGGTCGAGCCGTCGAAACCGGACGGCGCGGTGAACCGGCGCTCCGAGGAATCCTCGGCCTCCGCTGCGTCCGTGGGCTCGGTCTTGCCGTCCTCGGGTCCTGTTGGGTTCGACATCCCTACTGCAGTCCTCCCTCGCGAACGCTCTCCGCAAGCCTAATCACTGGCGGCATATCCCCGCACGGCACAATAGGCGCATGACGCGAATGGGCGACCTGCTGGGGCCGGATCCGGTGCTGCTGCCGGGTGACACCGAGGCGGAAGGGGATCTGGCCGCCGGCGAAGATCCCGCCATCGTGGCGGGGGCGCACCCGAGTGCGTCGGTCGCCTGGGCGGCGCTGGCCGAGGCCGCGCTGGCCGAGGACCAGCCCGTCACCGCCTACGCCTACGCGCGCACCGGCTACCACCGCGGCCTCGATCAGCTGCGCCGCAACGGGTGGAAGGGCTTCGGCCCGGTGCCGTATGCGCACGAACCCAACCGCGGCTTCCTGCGCTGCGTGGCCGCGCTGGCCCGGGCAGCGCAGATCATCGGGGAGACCCCGGAGTACGCGCGCTGCCTGGACCTGCTCGACGACTGCGATCCCGGCGCGCGGGCCGCACTCGGGCTGGCCTGACCGCCCGTCCTCAACAGCCGTGGGCCCCGCAGTCGCCGTCGGCGGCCTCCACCTGGACGGTGGCGTGTTCCAGGCCGCGTGCGGCCAGCACCGCCTGCGCGTCGACCAGCACCCGGGCGGTGTCCGAACTGCTCGTCAGATGCGCGGTGGCCATGTCCCTGCCGGGCACCAGCGTCCACACGTGCAGATCGTGCACGCCGGTGACACCGTCGACCTTCTCCAGCGCGGTCCGCAGTTCGTCGACGTCGATGTGCCGCGGTGAGGACTCGCTGAGGATCCGCAGCGCGGCGCGGGCCAGGGCGAAGGCGCGTGGCAGCACCCACAGCGCGACCAGGACGGCGACGACGACGTCGGCGTACGGCCAACCGGTGGTGACGGTGACGATGCCGGCGATCAGCACGCCGATGCTGCCGACCGTGTCGGCGACGACCTCCATGTAGGCGCCCTTGACCGCCAGGCTGTGCTCGGAATCCGAGCGCAGCAGCAGCACCACGACGGCGTTGGCCAGCAGGCCGGCCAGCGCGACGACGATCAGCGGGACGCCGGGGACATCGGGAGCCGCGCCCAGTCGTTCGATGGCCTCGTAGAGGATGAAGCCGGCAACACCGAGCAGCAGTGCGGCGTTGGCGACGGCGGTGAAGACCTCGGCGCGGTGCCAGCCGTAGGTGCGCGCGGGCGAGGTGGAGCCGCGGCGGGCCAGCAGCACCGCCGTCAGGCCCATGAACATGGCGACCAGGTCGGTGAGCATGTGCCCGGCATCGGCGAGCAGGGCGATCGAGTTGATGCTCAGCGCGGTGACGAGCTCGACCACGAAGAACGTGGCCAGGATCGCCGCGCCGATCATCATGCGTCCGACGCGCGTGTCACCGCCGGAGTGGCTGTGGTCGTATCCGGCTCCCATAACGGCGAATATATGCGGAAGTATGCATATGTCGCAAGGGGGTCACAGCCAGGCGGACCAGAACCGGGTCAGGCCGCCGCCCAGCATCGACAACTGGCTGGGCACGCCGGACAGCTCGACGAACCAGAACACCGCACCGAAGAACAACTGGTTGAGCTGCGGCACCAGCAGCACGACCAGCAGGATGATGAAGCCCCACTGTTTGACCGGGTTCAGGGCGCGCTGCGTCTCCGGCTTCAGGTGCGGTTCCAGTGCGTTGTACCCGTCGAGACCCGGGATCGGCAGCAGGTTCAGCAGGACCGCGGTCACCTGCAGGAAGCCCAGGAAGGCCACGCCGGCCCAGAACACCGCGTGGGCGGGGTCGTAGAACAGCCGCGTCGCGGCCAGCAGCGCGACGGCCAACACCAGGTTGGCCAGCGGGCCGGCCAGGCTGACCTGGGTGCGTTGCCGTGCGGTCATCCACGAGGTGTGCAGGTAGACCGCACCGCCCGGCAGCCCGATCCCGCCGATGGCGATGAACAGCATCGGAAGGCCGAGCGACAGCAGGGGATTGGCGTACTTCAGGGGGTTGAGCGTCAGGTACCCGCGGACCTCGACGTTGTGGTCGCCGAAGCGCCACGCGGTATAGGCATGGCCGAACTCGTGCAGGCAGAGCGACACCAGCCAGCCCGCGATCACCAGGACGAACACCGACGCGTAGGACAGCGGCTCGACCCGGTCAGCACAGAACCAGGCGCCGACCCCGCCGGCGATGGTGAGCGCGACGATCGCCAGGAAGATCGGGCTGGGGCGCACCGACTGACGCAGCGGTCTGATGTTCACGTCCCGACGCTACCTATTGCGCGGGTTTGTCACCGGACGGCCAGCCAGCCCTGCGTGTGGCGATAGAACGTCGACCTCTTCACCGGCCGCGTCCCCAGTTCCCCGTCGCGCATGACGAGTGCGCCCGGAGTGCCGAGCTGGGCTGCCCGGCCGGTCACCCAGCGACCGGGCCGCATGTGCCGGGTCAGCACGGTCGCGCGCAGACCCGGTTGGTCAGGGATCGGTTCGACGCGCACCGCGGTCACCTCGCCGTCGAACAGCACGGTGTCGTCGACCACGGCCTCGCCGGTCAATGCGGAGTTCTCACCGACCCACACCGCGGCACCGACGATCACCGACCCGGTCTCGTCCCGGATCAGCGGGACACGGGTCGCGCTGCCGGACAACGCTCGGCGGGCCGTCCAGGGCCGGCGCACCTGCGCGACCTCGATGTCCAAGCGGTCCGCTCGCAGCAGCTGCTTGAGGACGGCGGCCAGATCCTTGTCCGCGCCCACCACGACGAGACGCCGGAAATCGGTGGCCTGATCGACCGAAATGCTGGGCAAACCGCGGAGCGCACGGGGTGTGCGCCGCCCGCCGAACAGCAGAACGCCCACGTCATTTGTGGCCAACGCAACTCCTAGGGCTCCGCTCGGATAGGGTGGGTCACCGGCTGCATCACTTTAAGCGGGAGAAATGCCATGCCGGCAATCGTGCTCATCGGCGCTCAGTGGGGTGACGAGGGCAAAGGAAAAGCCACCGACCTACTCGGTGGACGTGTGCAATGGGTAGTTCGCTACCAGGGCGGTAACAACGCGGGTCACACCGTGGTGTTGCCGACCGGGGAGAACTTCGCGTTGCACCTCATCCCCTCGGGCATCCTCACCCCGGGTGTCACCAACGTCATCGGCAACGGTGTCGTGGTCGACCCGGGTGTGCTGCTCAAGGAGCTCTCGGGTCTGGAGGAGCGCGGGGTCGACACGTCGGGCCTGCTCATCTCCGCCGACGCGCACCTGCTCATGCCGTACCACGTCGCCATCGACAAGGTCACCGAGCGGTACATGGGCAGCAAGAAGATCGGCACGACCGGTCGCGGTATCGGGCCCTGCTATCAGGACAAGATCGCGCGCATCGGCATCCGGGTCGCCGATGTGCTCGACGAAGAACTGCTGGCCGCCAAGATCGAGGCCGCCCTGGACTTCAAGAACCAGGTGCTGGTCAAGATCTACAACCGCAAGGCACTCGAGCCGGCCGAGGTCGTCGAGAACCTGCTGGCCCAGGCCGAGGGGTTCAAGCACCGCATCGCCGATGCCCGGCTGCTGCTGAACCAGGCCCTCGAGGACGGCGAGACCGTGCTGCTGGAGGGATCGCAGGGCACCCTGCTCGACGTCGACCACGGGACCTATCCGTTCGTGACATCGTCCAACCCGACCGCCGGTGGCGCGTCGGTGGGCTCGGGTATCGGGCCGACGCGGATCACGACGGTGCTGGGCATCTTGAAGGCCTACACCACCCGGGTGGGGTCGGGCCCGTTCCCGACCGAATTGTTCGACGAGCACGGCGCGTATCTGGCCAAGACCGGTGGCGAGGTCGGCGTGACGACCGGACGCGCGCGTCGCTGCGGTTGGTTCGACGCCGTGATCGCCCGGTATGCGACCCGCGTCAACGGCATCACCGATTACTTCCTGACCAAGCTCGACGTGCTGTCCAGCCTGGAGACGGTGCCGGTGTGCGTCGGTTACACCGTGGACGGCAAGCGCACCGACGAGATGCCGATGACGCAGGCCGATATCCACAAGGCCGAGCCGATCTACGAGGAACTGCCGGGCTGGTGGGAGGACATCTCCGCCGCGCGTGAATTCGACGATCTGCCCAAGAACGCGCGTGATTATGTGTTGCGGCTCGAAGAGCTTGCCGGAGCCCAGGTTTCGTGCATCGGCGTCGGGCCGGGTCGGGAACAGACCATCGTGCGCCGGGACATCCTGGCGTGACCGATTTCGGGCTTGATCCGCGGCGCGCGGATCCCGAGTACGACCGGCACGGTGGGTTTCCGGTGTTCGAGGCGGCCGATCCCGGACCCGGGTTCGAACGCTTCCTGACCGCGATGCGCCGGGCCCAGGACCTGGCCGTATCGGCGAATCCCGACAGCGAGACCTGGGGTGCCGCAGCCGATCTGACCGAGCAGCTGGTGGCGCTGCTGGAACCGTCGGTGGCCGGCGAAGGAGTCGGCCCGGCCAACCGGGTGCCGTCGCTGCCCGGTGCGGGCAGTCTGCTGATGCCGCCATGGCATGTCACCAAGTTCGAGGCCGATGGTGTCGAGCTGACGGTGCAGTTCAGCCGCTTTCACGTGGGTGGCAATCATGCCGTGCACGGCGGTGTGCTGCCGCTGCTGTTCGACTCGGTGTTCGGCATGGTGATCCACGCGACGGGCCGGCCGATCAGTCGCACGGCATTCCTGCATGTCGACTATCGGCGCGTGACGCCCATCGACACCCCGTTGACGGTGCGCGGTTGGTTGCGCGACGCCGAGGGGCGGAAGGCTTTCGTTAACGCCGAACTGCTCGATGGCGAGGGCAACGTGCTGGCCGAGAGCAACGGACTGATGATCAGATTGCTGCCCGGCCAGCCGTGATCGTGTGACCATGGCTGCGTGACGTCCCGCCTCACCACGCCCCACGCCGCCGCGGTGGCCGGCGTGCTGTTCGCGCTGCTGTTCGGGACGGCGCTGGTGCTGATCCGGCTGGCATTGCCCGAGGGCGCCGAGTCGGGTGCGCAGTGGATCGACGGCGCCAGCGGTCATATGCGGGTGTCTGCGACCCTGATGCCGTTCGCGGGTATCGCATTCCTCTGGTTTATCGCAGTGGTGCGAGACGGATTCGGAGCATACGAAGACAAGTTCTTCTCGACGGTGTTCATCGGCAGTGGATTGTTGTTCCTGGCCATGATGTTCCTGGCGGCCGGTGTCGGAGCCGGGTTGGAACGCAGTGGCGCAGCGATGGATCCGGACGTCGCGGCCTTCGGCCAGATGGTGCTGTTGACGGTGTCCAAGACGTATGCCCTCCGGATGGCGGCGGTGTTCATGATGTCGCTGGCGACCATCTGGCTCAAGACCAAGCTGATGCCGCGCTGGCTGGTGATCGTGACCTACGTTGCGGCGGTGGGGCTTCTGATCGCCAGTGACCTGAGCATGTGGCTGACGCTGGCCTTCCCGATCTGGGTGCTGGTGGTCAGCGTGCTGCTACTGGTCCGGGCCGGAGTGATCGACCTGCACTCTTAAAAGGGCGGGTCGCCGTCGAGGGCGATCTCCAGTGCGTTGCGGACGCGTTCGGCGTTGATGCGATATTCGCGGTCCTGTTGTCGGGTGCGTTGTCGGGTGGGCAGGGTGGGCTCGCGGTTGTCGTGGTCGAGGAGGCTGATGTGCCTGGTTCTCGGGATCTCGGTGG
>NZ_MVHJ01000043.1 GCF_002086115.1 Mycolicibacterium bacteremicum | reverse complement strand
TCCGTCAACGGCGCCGTCGCAACCCTGCTGCGCTCCGCCTCAGCCAGATCGGCCGCGAGCTCATCGCGCACCTCGACGGGCAGCATATGGGCCTCACTTTCACCGAAATCCTCGTCGTCGGAGGGGATGCCCGACGTTGATGTCATTCTGTGTTGCTTCGAGCGAGGAGGTGACCGCCCGTCCACTCACCGGACGTCTCGTATCTCACATCGCGCCAACATGTCCCGCTGTTCGGCATCTCTGCCGTATTCGCCGTGCAGATGATGTGGAATCACACCATGACAGTCGACTACACCACGAGCCAGCGCGAAATCAGCACCCCCTCCGGGATCCTGCGGTATCACGAAGCCGGCGACGGTCCCCCGCTGCTCCTACTGCACGGATCGGGGCCCGGTGTCACGGGCTGGCGGAACTACCGTGGCAACCTGGATGTCTTCACCAGGCATTTCCGTTGCCTGGTCTTGGAGTTCCCAGGATTCGGGGTCAGCGACGACTTCGGCGGCTACCCGATGTTGGACGCGCAAGCCGCCGTCGTGCAGTTCGTGGATGCGCTGGGCCTGGACACAGTCGACGTCATCGGTAACTCGATGGGCGGTGGCGTCGGAATCAACTTCGCCATAAAGCATCCCGACCGGATCGGCAAGCTGGTGACCATCGGCGGCATCGGCACCAACATCTACAGCCCGGGCCCCAGCGAGGGCATCCGGCTGCTGCAGGAGTTCACCGAGGACCCCACCCGGCAGCGGCTCATCGATTGGTTGCGCTCGATGGTCTACAGCGAGTCGCTGGTGACCGAGGAGTTGATCGAGGAGCGCTGGACGCTGGCCACCGATCCGGAGACGCTCGCGGCGGCGCGACGCATGTACGGCAAGGCGGCCTTCGCAGCGATGATGGAGATGATCCGCAACGCCGACTTCCCACTGCCGTGGGCGACGATGCACAAGGTCGCCGCGCCCACGCTGCTGACCTGGGGACGTGATGACCGGGTCAGCCCGCTGGACATGTCGCTGGTGCCGATGCGGACAATTCCCAACGCCGAACTGCACGTGTTCCCCAACTGCGGGCACTGGGTGATGATCGAGGCGAAGGCGGCGTTCGAGCGGACGGTGCTGGCGTTCCTCAGGAACGGCGCATGAACCGCCGAAAACCGACGAGGCGCCACAGATAGCGCGGCAGCATCGTCACGGGCGGGCGCGCCGGCCACGAATCGGAGCGGAAGTAGGCATCGGATCCACCGTCGACGAAAATGACGCTGCCGCAGAGAAAGTCGGCAGCATCGGACAGCATGAAGACGATCCAGTCGGCCAGTTGCCCGGCATCGCCATACCCGCCGGTCGGGACCGGGAAGGAACTGACCGCCCTCGCTGCCGCAGGGTTCGCAAGCTGCTCGGCCAACAACGGGGTCATGATCGCGCCGGGGGCGAGCGCGTTGAGCCGGATACCCGACCCGGCCCATTGCGCAGTCACCGCGTGCCGGCGCACCCACCTCGAAACGGCGATCTTGGAGGCGGCATAGATCATCGGTGCCGAGCGATTGCCGAAGACGCGAACCGCACGCAGCGCCCGCTCGATGTCACCGTCCAGCAGAGCCCGCACCGCGCGCTCGGGGACCAACGGCACAGTCGTTGTCGAGTTGCTCGAAACCACGACGACCTTCGCACCCTCGGACCGTTCCAACGCCGGACGCAGCGCCGACAGCAGATCGACGACGCCGAAATAGTTGACCTGCGCAATCTGCCGGTCGCGGCCGGCGATGGGACCGAGCCCGGCTGCCAGTACCGCACCGTCGAGGACACCGCCACAGCGTTGGAGGACGCCGTCCACGGCCGCGGGACGTCCGGCTTGCGTGGACAGATCGACCACCACGTCGGCGTCCTTGATGTCGACACCGATCACCACATGACCCGCAACGCGGAGCCTTTCGGCAGCGGCGAGTCCCATTCCCGAGGCGGACCCACTGACCACATAAATGCCCATCCGATACTTCTCCGATCACCGCGGTGTGCACAGATCAGTCTTACTGACCACTGCCCCTCTGAGTTCGAGCCGGCATCAGCATCCCTTCAGCAGGCTGAATCCCTTGTAGCCGGCGTTCGCCACGTCGGCGCAAATCCCCAAGTAGGTGGCGAACCCGCCGATGAAAAGCATGAACACCCGCGGTTTACCGGGCACATTGGCGCCCATGTACCAGGAGTTGGCCTTGGGGAACAGGGTTGCGTCGGCGCGCTTGTTGCATTCGGCGACCCAGTCGTCGACCGCGTCGGTGGTCGCCTCGATGGCGTCAACCTCGTGCTCGTCGAGGTAGTCGAGGGCGTCAGCGATCCAGTTGATATGCGCTTCGGCGTGCAGCACCATGTTGGCCAGTACCGCGGGCGCACCCGGGCCGGACACCAGGAACAGGTTCGGGAACCCGTCCACACCCAGGCCGAGGTAGGTGCGCGGGCCGTCGGCCCAGTCCTCGACCAGCTTCTGGCCGTTGCGGCCGATGATGTCGATCTTGGCCAGCGTGCCGGTCATGGCGTCGAAACCCGTTGCCAGCACGATCGCGTCGACATCGAAATGGTCGGCGGTGGTGTTGATCCCGGTGGCATCGATCGATTCGATCGGCGTCGTGCGGACGTTGACCAGTGTGACGTTGGGCCGGTTGAAGGTTTGAAAGTAGTTGGTATCGGTGCAGATCCGCTTGGTACCGATCGGATGATCTTTCGGGATCAGCAGATCGGCGACGTGGGGGTCGTCGATGACCGCGCGGACCTTTTCCTCGTAGAACTTGCGCGCCTCTTCGTTGGCCTCCATGTCGATCATCTGATCGGCGAACGTCTTCGAGAACAACACACCGCCCAGCTGCCAACGCTTCTCGAAGGCGTCCCGACGTTCGTCCGGGGTCGCCTCCATCGTCATCTTCGGATGCGCCACGTGCGGGGATCCGCCGCCGCTGCGCCACGATTTGCGTCGCCGCTCGTCATAGGTGGCCTTGGCCTGGGTGATCTCATCGACACTGAGCGGTCGGTTACCCGCGGGCACGCTGTAGTTCGGCGTGCGCTGGAAGACGTAGAGCTGCGACGCCTGCTCGGCGATGATCGGGATCGACTGAATGCCCGAGGAGCCGGTGCCGATCACCGCGACCCGCTTGCCGGTGAAGTCGACACCCTCGTGCGGCCAGTGCGCCGTGTGGTAGACCTCACCACCAAAGTCGTCGAGCCCCTTGATGTTCGGCGTCAGCGGCGAGGACAGCGGACCGGTGGCCATCACCACGAAGCGGGCCGTGACGGTCTCGCCGGTATCGGTGGTCACCGCCCACTGCAGCGCGTCCTCGTCGAAGACCGCCGAGACGACCCGCGTGTTGAACGTGATGCCGGACCGCAAATGGAGCTTGTCGGCGACCCACTTGATGTAGTCGAGGATCTCGGTCTGGGTGGCGTACTTCTCCGTCCAGGTCCACTCCTGCTGCAACTCGTCGGAGAATGAGTAGCAGTAATCCAGGCTCTCGACATCGCACCGCGCACCGGGATACCTGTTGAAGTACCAGGTGCCACCGACTTCGGGTGCCGCCTCGAACACCCGGACCGACCGACCCTGCTCCCGGAACTTGTGCAGGGCATAGAGGCCGCCGAATCCGGCACCAACCACAACAACGTCGACATGGTCTGCAGTCGCACTCACCTCGTGAACGCTAGAACCTGTGCAAACGCCAGGTTCGATCATCTCCCGGTCAATGGTCATCGGAATCTGAGTTTCGTCCCGTCCACTGGTAGCGCCTGCGCGGGCGAGTCCCGATGTGGGTCAGACTCCAGGTATGAGCGACGTCGATGCCGGCAGCCAAGCCCCGGCCGCCCCCCGCGCAGTGCCCCTCACCGTCACCGACGTGATCGAGGAGAGCCGCGACTCCAAATCCTTGGTCTTTGCTGTACCCGGTGAACACCAGACGCGGTTCGGCTACCGCCCGGGCCAGTTCCTGACCCTGCGAATCCCCAGCGACCAGACCGGTTCGGTCGCGCGGTGCTATTCGTTGGCCAGTTCCCCGCACACCGACGACGCACCCAAGGTGACCGTCAAGCGCACCGAGGGCGGTTACGGCTCGAATTGGTTGTGCGACAACGTCTCCATCGGCGACACCATCGAGTCACTGCCGCCGTCGGGCGTCTTCACCCCCCGCGACCTGGACGGCGACTTCCTGCTGTGGGCCGCCGGCAGCGGCATCACGCCGGTGATGTCCATCCTCAAGTCGGTGTTGGTTGCCGGCACCGGCCGGGTCGTGCTGTGCTACGCCAACCGCGATGAGGCCTCGGTGATCTTCGCCGCCGAACTGCGCGAGCTCGCGGCGCGGTACGCCGGCCGGCTCACCGTGCTGCACTGGTTGGAGTCCATCCAGGGCCTGCCCACGCTCGCGCAGCTGGGCAACTTCGCCCGGCTCTTCTCGGGATACCAGTCCTTCATCTGCGGTCCGGCGCCATTCATGTCGGTGGTCAAGGAATCACTCACCGAGGCCGGCATTCCGCGGGACAACATTCATTTGGAGGTGTTCCAGTCTCTGGACGGCGACCCCTTCGCCGAGGTGGTGGTCGAGGACCTGCCCGCCGACGGGGGAGGGGGCCGACGCCGAGGTCTCCATCGACGGTGAGGTCTTTCACCTGAAGTGGCCGGGGGGACGCAACCTCGTTGACACCATGATGGCCGCCGGCATCGAGGTGCCCTATTCCTGCCGGGAGGGCAACTGCGGGTCCTGCGCGGCTACCGTTGTCGAGGGCCAGGTCGACCTCGGGAATGCGGCAATCCTGGAGGAGGACGACATCGCCGACGGGTTGTTCCTCGCCTGCCAGGCCTGCCCGCTGTCGGACACCATCAGGGTCGAGTTCTAGATCCTCTGCCACCGCAAACGTGCCCTCGATTCACTTCCGCTCACCGGGACGGCACCCGCGGGCCGGGGCCGACAAAGGCGACCATCGTAGGTATGACACAACGGGTGATCGACAGCCTTGCCGATGTCGCAGACCAACTGCGTGGACAGGCTGAGGAGGCCGAGAAGATCGGCAAGTTGACCGATGACACGGTCAAGACGATGAAGCAGCTCGGCAACATTCGTCTGCTGCAACCCAAGCAGCACGGCGGGCTGGAGGTTCATCCACGCGAGTTCGCCGAGACCGTGATGGCCACCGCGGCGCTCGACCCGGCCGCGGGCTGGATCAACGGTGTGGTGGGCGTCCACCCCTATCAGCTCGCGTACGCCGACCCGCGGGGCGGCGCCGAGATCTGGGCCGACGATGTGGACACCTGGGTCGCCTCGCCCTACGCTCCGCAGGGTGTCGCCAAGCCCGTGGACGGCGGCTACATCTTTAACGGCCGTTGGCAGTTCAGCTCGGGCACCGACCACTGCGATTGGATTTTCCTGGGCGCCATGATCGGTGACGCCGACGGCAAGCCGCTGATGCCGCCGCAGATGCTGCACATGATCTTGCCGCGCAAGGACTACGAGATCATCGAGGATTCTTGGGATGTCGTGGGCCTGCGAGGCACCGGGTCCAAGGACGTCATCGTCAAGGATGCATTCGTACCGTGCTACCGGACCATGGACGCGATGAAGGTGATGGACGGCACCGCGCAGCGCGAGGCCGGCATGACCGACACGCTGTACCTGATGCCGTGGTCGACGATGTTCCCGCTGGGCATCTCCGCGGCCACCATCGGAATCGCCGAGGGTGCACTGGCCACCGCGCTGGATTATCAGCGCCAGCGCGTGAATTCCAGTGGTGTCGCCATCAAGGACGATCCGTACGTGATGTACGCGATCGGTGAGGCAGCCGCCGACATCAACGCGGCACGCCAGGAACTGCTGGCCAATGCCGACCGTATCTACGACATGGTCGACGCCGGCAAGGAGGTGTCCTTCGAGGATCGTGCGGCCGGTCGCCGCACCCAGGTCCGCGCCGTGTGGCGTGCGGTGTCCGCGGTCGACGAAATCTTCGCCCGCTGCGGCGGTAACGGCACCCGGATGGACAAGCCGCTGCAGCGGTACTGGCGCGATGTGCACGTGGGTCAGGCGCACGCCATTCACGTCCCCAGCACCGTCTATCACGCATCCGCACTCAGTTCGCTCGGGGTGGATCCACAGGGTCCGCTGCGAGCGATGATCTAGGAAAGGTCGACACATGGGTTTGATCAAGAGCCTCGGCTATGTCACCGCTCAGGCCACGGACATGCCGCGCTGGCGCCAATTCGCCTTCGACGTACTGGGTTTCGCCACCGGCAGCGGGCCGGATCCCGATTCGCTCTATCTGCGGATGGACGAGCGGGCCGCGCGCATCATCGTCTTCCCCGGTGACACCGACAAGATCGTCACCGTCGGCTGGGAGGTGCGTGACGCCGCGGACCTCAACGAGGTGAAGCGCAAGCTGGAAGCCGCGGGCACCCCATATAAGGAGCTGTCGCTGGCCGAGGCCGACAGTCGCCGGGTCGAAGAGGTCATCGCCTTCGAGGATCCGGCCGGGACCTCGCTGGAGGTCTTCCATGGAGCGGTGCTCGACCACAGCCCCATCGTCACGCCGTTCGGTGCCCGGTTCGTCACCGGCGAGCAGGGCCTGGGCCATGTGGTGCTGCCGGCGCTGGACGTACCAGGAATGTTCGACTTCTACACCGAGGTACTGGGATTCAAGTCGCGTGGCGCGTTCCGGGTGCCGGTACCGCCGGAGTTCGGCCCGGTCCGGGTGCGCTTCCTCGGCGTCAACCAGCGCCATCACAGCCTCGCGCTGTGCCCCGCCGCGACGCTGCGCGACCCGGGTCTGATCCACCTTATGGTCGAGGTCGACACCCTGGACGCGGTCGGCCAGGCGCTGGACCGCATCAACTCCGACGGCTTCCGGCTGTCCTCGACGCTGGGCCGACATACCAACGACAAGATGGTGTCCTTCTACGTCCGGGCCCCCGGAGACTGGGATATCGAGTTCGGCACCGACGGCATGCGGGTCGACGAGAATTACTACACCGCTGAGGAAATCACCGCCGACAGCTACTGGGGCCACCAGTGGGTCGACGATCTGCCCGCCGCGATGCGCCCATGACGAGCGATATCGTCCCGATCGCCGACGCCGAGATCTCCCGCTGGGACCACGAGGCCGACGTCGTCATCGCCGGCTACGGCGTGGCGGGTGCCTCGGCGGCCGTTGAAGCCGCCCGCGCCGGTGCCGATGTGCTCGTCCTGGAACGCACCGGCTCGTGGGGCGGCGCGGCATCGATGGCCGGTGGGTTCATCTACCTGGGCGGCGGTACCCCGGTTCAGAAGGCCTGCGGTTTCGAGGATTCGGTCGACAACATGGCCGCCTTCCTGAAGGTGGCCATGGGACCGGGCGCGGACGAGAAACGCATCAACGACTACTGCGCGGGCAGCGTCGCGCACTTCGACTGGCTCGTCGGCTGCGGGGTGACGTTCAAGGAAGAGTTCTTCGGCGAGCCCGGCTGGGAGCCGATGGGTGACCAGGGGTTGATGTACTCCGGTGGCGAGAACTCGTTCCCGTTCAACACCGTCGCCACCCCCGCCCCACGCGGTCACGTTCCGCAGATGTCGAACAAGAAGCAGGGCGAGGCCTCCGCCGGCTATATGCTGATGAAGCCCTTGGTCGAGACGGCGACCGCGGCCGGCGCCCGCGCGCTGTATGACGTTCGGGCGCAACGACTCATAGTGTCGGACGACGGTCGCGTCGTCGGTGTCGTCGCGCGCCGGTACGGCGAAGAGGTCGCCATCCGGGCCCGGCGCGGCGTGGTGCTGGCCACCGGCAGCTTCGCCTACAACGAGGCGATGGTGGCGCAGTACGCGCCGCGGATCGCGGGCCGACCGGCCGCCTCGATCGAGCAGCACGACGGCCGCGCCATCCAGATGGCCCAGGCGCTCGGAGCCGACCTGGCCCATATGGACGCCACCGAGGTCGCGATCTTCGCCGACCCGCAGCAGTTGGTGCGCGGAATCCTGGTCAACGCCAGGGGTCAGCGCTTTGTCGCCGAGGACACCTACCCGGGCCGCATCGGCCAGCTGACGCTGTACCACCAGGACAACACGGCATACCTGATCATCGACGGTGACGCCCAGGACGAGGCGATGGCCTCGCTGTCACCGCAGTTGATGTTGCGGCCGCCGACCTGGGTCGCCGACACCGTCGCCGAACTCGAATCGGAGATCGGTTTTGCGCCAGGCGCGCTGCAGGCCACGGTCGCGGCCTACAACGAGGGCGCGGCGCGTGGCGAGGATCCGCTGCTGCACAAAAAGCCGCAGTGGATCAAGCCGATCGGTTCCCCCGTCGGCGCCATCGATCTGCGGGAGAGCACCGGCGGGTTCACCTTGGGCGGACTGGCCACCACGCTGGATGCCGAGGTGTTGCACGTCAGCGGTGACCCCATCCCCGGCTTGTTCGCTGCCGGGCGCGCGGCGGCCGGACTCGCCGCCTGGGGTTACGCCAGCGGCGTATCGCTCGGGGACGGCAGCTTCTACGGACGGCGTGCCGGTCGGAGCGCGGCGTCGGCCTGACGGAGGCGGCACGCCGAGACAATCGATTTGTTGATCGACTGGGCTGAGAAGCACCAGGCCAAGCCGGGTTGTGCGGTAGCACACCCGGCTTCTGGCGTTGTTCGCCACCTGAGAATCGGCCGATGTATGTGACAGCAGCCACAGCGGTGTGATAGTCCTATATGAGCATTAGGCATATGCCTAATAGGAACATGAACATCGCCCGGAGGACCACGATGACCGTGACCATCGACAGCCCGCTCGCACCCGCCACCAAGGGAGCCGCCGAGACGCCGAGCGCTGTCATCGACCGGGTCTCGCTCGTCCTCGACGCGTTCGATGGACCGGGCAGGCTGACGTTGGCTCAGATCGTCCGGCGCACCGGACTGCCGCGCTCCTCCGCACACCGCATGCTCGAGCGGCTGGTTCAGCTGCGCTGGCTGCGCCGCTCCGGCCGTGACTACGAGCTGGGCATGCGGCTGGTCGAGCTCGGTTCGCTGGCCGTCCATCAGGACCGGCTGCACAAAGCTGCGATTCCCATGCTCCACGAACTGCACGCCGCCACCGGGCTGGTGGTGCACCTGGCCGTGTTGGAGGGCTCGGATGTGGTGTACATGGAGAAGGTCGGCAACCGCCTGACCGCCGCCATCCCGACCCGGGTCGGCGGACGTCAGCCCGCGCACTGCGCCGCCGTCGGCAAGGCGATGCTTGCCTTCACCGGTGAGCCGGACCTCGACACGGCGTCCGCCGGCCTCCAGCGACGGACCAAATACTCCATCTCCACGCCCGCGCAGCTGCGCGCCGAACTGACGAAGGTTCGTTCCCACGGCGTCGCCTACGACCGCGAGGAGTCGGTACCCGGATTCGGCTGTGTCGCAGCTCCTATCGGCGATCCGGGTCAGGCCGTCGCCGCGGTGTCGGTGTGCGGACCGATGAGCCAGATGAAGTTCGACCAGCAACTCGTGGCGCCGGTACGGATGGCGGCCATGGGTATCTGGCGTGCCGTCGAGGGTGGTCCGATGCGGGTGGCACCGACCCTGCAGCAGATGCGTCCGTTGCGCGGTGGCCCGATCAACCACACGGTGATGCGCAACCCCGGCCTGCAGCCGGCATGAGCGACGCTCGCGGAGCGAATCGACCAGCCATGAGCGACGCTCGCGGAGCGAATCGACCAGCCATGAGCGACGCTCGCGGAGCGAATCGACCAACCATGAGTGAAACCCTCGACCCGCAGATCGCCGCCATGATCGAGGCACTCGATGGCGGGTTCCCGCCGGTGCACACCATGACCGGTGACGAGGCCCGCGCCGCCATCCGGTCGCGGATGGTGGCGGTGGCCGATCCCGAGCCGGTGGCCTCGGTCGAGGATCGCGAGATCCCCGGTCCGGGTGGTTCGGTGACCGTGCGTATCTACCGGCCCGAAGCCGCGGTCGGCAAGGCGGTGCCCACCCTGGTGTACGCCCACGGCGGCGGCTGGGTGTTCTGCGATCTGGACAGTCACGACGGCTTATGCCGGGACTTCGCCAATCGGCTTCCCGCGGTGGTGGTTTCGGTGCACTACCGACGTGCAGCCGAGGAAGGCCAGTGGCCTGCTGCGGCCGAGGACGTCTATGCCGCGACCATGTGGGCGGCCGAAAATATCGCCGAACTCGGCGACGACGCGGAGGCTCTGGTGGTCGGCGGAGACAGCGCCGGCGGGAACCTCGCCGCCGTCACCGCGCTGATGGCGCGCGACCGCCGCGGCCCCAAACTGGCCGGTCAACTCTTGCTGTATCCGGTCATCGCCGCCGACTTCGACACCCGGTCCTACCGGCAGTTCGGCCACGGCTTCTACAACCCGTTGCCGGCGTTGCAGTGGTATTGGGACCAGTACGTGCCCGACGTGACCGATCGGACCGATCCCTACGCCTCTCCGCTGCACGCCCAGGACCTGTCCGGTCTTCCCCCGACGGTGGCAGTGGTGGCCGGTCATGATCCGCTGCGCGACGAGGGAATCGCCTACGCCGAGGCCCTGCAGCGGGCCGGGGTGCCGGTGGTGCAGCGCTACTTCGAGGGCGGCGTGCACGGTTTCATGACCATGCCGAGCCTGGCAATCTGCGAGGAGGCCCGCGCCCAGGCGTGCGCCCACCTCACCGGCGTGATCAGCGGTCCGGTCAACCCATGAGCCACGTCACCGCCGGATGGTTCCGCCGGCGGTGACGTCCATGGATTCGGCAGACCCATAACGCTGCTGCGGGTCCAGCACGCAGTGCGTGCGACCGAACACCGTCACCATGCACCTGTTGTTGTGGTTGCAGCGGCTCCGCGTCCCGGCATCGGCGACCATCTTGTCCACCAGGTCCGGCTCGCGCAGCAGCGCCCGGCCCATGGCGACGAAGTCGAATCCCTCGCGCATGCCCGTCTCGACGTGCTGACGGTTCGTGATGCCGCCGAGCAGGATCAACTTGGTGTTCTTCATGATCGGTACGAACTGCCGCGCAGCGGACAGCATGTACAGATTCTCATAGGGATAACTGCCCATCACGCTCTTGCCCAGCAGCCGCACGCCGGGGCGAAGCATCGTCGGCATCACCTTGGCGAACTCGCGGACCGGCACGTCACCGCGGAACAGGTACAGCGGCCGGTACACCGAAGAACCCTGGGTCAGTTCGATGGCGTCCAGTGTGGCGTCGGCGTCCAGCAGCTGCACCGTCCGCAGCGCCTCATCGATCCAGATGCCGCCCGGCATGCCGTCGTCCATATCCAACTTCGCGATGACCGCGATGCTGTCCCCGACCACTTCATGCACCCGCTGCGCGATCTCACGGACCAGTCGTGATCGGTTGTCGATATCGCCGCCGTACTCATCCTTGCGACGGTTGATCAGTGGGCTCAGGAACGAGCTGGGCAGATACAGATGCCCGAAGTGCAATTCCACCGCGTCGAATCCGGCGTCGACGGCAACCCGCGCCGCCGCACCGAATTGATCGATGACCGCGGCGATCTCGCTGCGGCCGATCTCCCGGCAATAAGCAAACGATGTCGGGTTGATGAACCTGCTGGGCGCCAGCGGGGTGACACCCGTCAGCCGTTTCTGCGCGACAACTCCGGCGTGCCCGAGTTGCGCCGAGATGGCGGCGCCCGCCGCGTGGACGGCTTCGGTGAGCTTGCGCAGACCGGGCAGCGCCTCGTCGTTCATCACGATCTGGCCAGGAGCGCTGGCCGCCAGCGGTGATACACAACAGTAGGCGACGGTGGTCATCCCGACACCGCCCTCGGCGAAGCTGCGGTGGAAGTCGATCAGATCATCGGTGACCAACCCCTCGGGCGATCGCCCCTCGGAGGTGGCGGCCTTGATGATCCTGTTGCGGAGCCGGACGGGTCCGAGCTGTACCGGACTGAAGGCATCGGTCATGAAACCACCGTCCTTTCACGGTCCGATCGCGTCAATGAGCGCTCCCGATGGTCGGGAACGACCGACTCCCGAGACAGCGCCGGTCTCTAGTGTCGTCGCCATGGCAGACGGTGAGGTCTTCGTCATCGACCGGGTGATCACCCGGCCCGGATGCGCCCGGCAGTTCATCGACAGCTATCTGTCCGGGTACGCCCCGGGCGCCCGCGAACGCGGCATGACGTTGGTCAATGTGCTTGTCGCGCCCCCGATCTGGTATGACACCGAGCCCAACACGGTCACCGTCACCTGGACTCTGCCCAGCGCGCAGGCGTGGTGGGAGATGACCTGGAAGGGCCGACCCGACCCCGCCGTCGGCGCCTGGTGGGACAGCGTCGCCGACCTCGTGCTGGAACGGGAACGCAGCGCGGCCGCCGCTCACGATGATGTCGAAAGGCTCTGCGATGTTTAATGTCACCCGACTCATCGATGTCGGAGAGGCCGACCGGGAACGCATCCGACAGGCGCTCACCGACGCGGTGCAACGCAGCGGTGCCGCCCGAACGCTGGTCTCCCCCACAGTGGCGGGCAGCCGCAACGGCGGTGATCTGCTGGTGCACCTGCGTTTTGCCGACAGCACCGATTGGGCCGCGGCGGCCCCGGCCGTCGATGCCGTCCTGGCCGACCCCGCCGTCACCCGCGTCAACGGAGCGGACTACCACGGCTCGCCCACCGTCATCGACGACCGCTCGACCGGCACTGTCTACCGTGCGCTGTTGTTGCGGGTCTCCGACGGCACCGATGCCGACACGATCGCCCGCTTCGACGCCGACCTGAGGCTGCTGCCGGGTTACGTGTCCACCATCAGCGCCTGGCAGCTGAGCAGGCCCGAACATACCGTCGGGAACACCTGGACCCACGTTTTCGAGCAGGAGTTCAGCGATGCCGACGGCATCATGGGCGCCTACCTGATGCACCCCATCCACTGGGCGGTCGTCGATCAGTGGTTCGATCCGGAATGCCCGAACGCCATTGTCCGCGAGCGGGTCTGCCACAGCTTCTGCACCGACAGCGACCACGTGTTGCGCTGACGGCGCGTACCGCAAGGGCTCAGAGCCCGTGGGGCAGGATGTTCGGGTTCGCGGCGGCCGGCGGCTCCAACGGCGGCAGTTCCGAGGCGCCGTCGAGGCTGTGCACCGTCAGTTTCTGCGACCACGGGTAGTGCAGACTGAACGCGACCAGGCCGGTTCGCTCGGCCGCCGGCAGGTGACACATCGCCAGCACCGTCTCGGCCAGGTACTCGACCGGTTCGGTCGGGAAGGTGTCCGGGATCAGGCTGGCCGCACCGGGTGTGCGCACGGCGCTGGACGGCCCGACCACGTTGACCGCGATGTTCGCGTCGAGCAGCTCGGCGGCGACACCCTGGGTGAACCGGTGCAGTGCCGCCTTCATCGAGGCGTAGATGACGTCACCGGAGGTCTTGTTGTACTCGCGGTAGGGCCGCGCGGGCGCCAGGCCGGTGACCGAACCGATGTTGACGATCCAGCCGGCACCCTGGGCACGCATGTGCGGAACGGCCTGCTGGGTCAGCACGAACGGGGTGCGGATATAATGCTCCACGGTCCGTTCGAAGGTCGCCATCGGCATGTCCTCGATGATCGAGTAGTCGGCGTATCCGGCGTTGTTGACCAGGATGTCCAACCGGCCGGTGCGCTCGACCACCTGATCAATCAGCCGCACCCGCTGATCGGCCTCCTCCAGATCGCAGGCGATGCCGACGGCATTGCCACCAGCAGCCTCGATCAACTCTATGGTCTCCCCGATGGTTCCGGGCAGTTCGGCCGTGGTCCCGGCCCGGGTCGACGCCGAGGGCTGATAGGACCGGGCGGTCACCGCGACGGTTGCGCCCTCGGCGGCCAGCCGCTGGGCGATGGCCCGCCCGATGCCCCGGCTGCTGCCGGTGACCAAAGCCGTTTTGCCGTGCAGGATTCCGCTCATCCGACGACGAGATCATCTTCGTTGGGGGCGCGGTGACTCTGCCACACCTCGATCAATGTGAAAGGGAACGCCGTGACGATGCGGCCACCGGACCGGTAGTAGGTGTGCGCGGTCGGGGTGTGGCACCACACCGTCCGCGCCATCGCGTCATCGATGGAGCGGACATAGCTCTCGAACGCCGCCGGCTTGACCTCCAGGGTCTGCGCTCCCCGCTCGGCCATCAACTGCAGGCATTCCATCACGTAATGCACCATGACCTCGACGCCGAAGTTGTGGCCGGCACCGTGGCCCGGGCTGTAGTTGGGGGCCGAGGAGATGAACATGTTCGGAAAGCCCGGCACCAGGCCACCGCGGTAGGCGCTGGGGCTATCACCCCAGACATCGGCGAGTTTGATGCCGTCGCGGCCGACGATGTCCACCGTGGACAGGAAGTCCAGGTGGTAGCCGGTGGCGTAGATGATGACGTCCAGGTCGATCTGGCGGCCGTCTTGGGTGACGATGCCGCGTTCGTTGACGCCGGCCGGCTCGCTGGCCTCGACGTCGACATGGTCACGCGCCAGCGCCGCGTAGTAGCCGCCCGGGTCGCGGATGATGCGCTTGCCGTACGGGGCGAAGTCCGGTGTCACCTTCTCGGCCAGCTCCGAACCGGCGCCGAAGACGCGGTCGATGTAGTCCAGGCACATCTTCAGCAGCACATCATTGGCCGGCGAGATGGACAGATGCTCGGCCGCCCACTCGGGGTCACGCACGATCACCGGATAGTTGTTGTCGGCGGTGCCCCAGAAGGACTTCAGGCGAGTCCAGTTGGCGTAGAACGGCACATGGGCGTTGAGCCAGCGGCGGTGCTCGGGAACGTCGTCGGTCAGGCGCTTGCGCGGAGCCACCCAGTGCGGCTGACGCTGGAAGACCGTCAGGTGCTCGACCTCGTCGACCGAGGCGTCCACGATCTGCACGGCGGTGCAACCGGCGCCGATGATCGCCACCTTCTTGCCACGCAGTGACAGCGCCGGATTCCACTCGGCGGAGTGGATGCTCACGCCGGCGAAGGTCTCTCGGCCGGGCAACTCGGGCCAGCGCGGCCGATTCAGGTAACCCGCCGCAGGTACAACGACATTGGCGTAGGAGACGTCAGTGCTGCTGTCGGCACCGGTGGCATGCACCTCCCACATCTTGCGCTCGGCGACCCAGCGCAGTGCGGTCACCTCGGTACTGAACCGGGTGTGCTCGCGCAACCCGTTCTTGTCGGCGACGGACTGCAGGTAGCGCTGGTACTCGGGACCCTGCGGGTAATAGCTCGACCAGTCGCCGTTGATATCGCGCGACAGCGAGTAGTACGCCGACGGGGTGTCGACACCGATGCCCGGGTACACGGTGGTGTACCAGGTGCCACCGACCTCGTCGTTGCGGTCGATGATCTCGTAATCGATACCGGCGGCGGCGCACTCCAGTGCCGCGGCCATGCCGGCGATGCCCGCCCCGACGATGACGACCTTGAACCCGGTGGGCAGCGTCGCGGTGCGCGGCAGCACCGGCTGGGAGGCATGGAAGCCACCCTGCTCCAGCAGCAGGCCGATGTACTCGTGGCCCACCTCGGCGCCCAGCGCCAGCGGCGCGACGGCAGCGAACAACTCCGGATCGTCGAACGGCACGGCATCCGCCGGACGCGGGCGCTCCAGCGCGCTCACCACCGCCTCGACCAGCTCGGCATGGGTGTGCGGATCGGTGCTGCCCGTCTGCTCGGGCGGGTCGGGCGTGAACGAAATCCTGCCCGCATACCGATCCACGACGCTTGCGTCACCGGTCAACTGCGCCAACACCGCCACCAGGATGCCGGCGTCGGCCTTGGCGAGATGGGCCCGCAGTTCCTCGGGGTCCAGCGACTTCTGGTCTGCTGCCACGGTCACAGCGATCGTCATCGATCCTCCTAGATTCGTGAATCGAGTATGTGAGCGTCCGGGCTTGTGCGAGCCGGCGTTTTCTACTGAGCGGGACGTCGCCAGGTCACACCGGTCCGGCGGCCCCTACAGTCCGGTTCATGGAAGATCTGCAGGCTGTTCTCGCCTCGGCCCGAAGCCACGCTCTCGGCGATATCCCACGGCGCTCGGCGCGCAGGCAGCCCACCAAGACCGCCATCATCGACGGTGCTGTCAGCCTGACCTTCGCCGAGTTCGAGCGGCTGGTCGACCGAGCGACGGCGGCCCTGGGCGACAACGGTTTCAGCGTGGGTGACCGGGTTGCGGTGCTGGCCCATAACTGCTGGCAGTACGCGGTGCTGGCCTTCGCCACCGCCCGCGCCGGGGTGGTGCTGGTCCCGATCAACTTCATGCTCACCGCCGAGGAGATTTCCTTTATCCTCGCGCACAGCAAGGTGACCGGATTCCTGGTGGAGGCCGATCTGGTCCCGGCCGCGGCGTCGGCGATGCGCGCAAGCGCGCCGATTGCGACGACGGCCGCGCTGGTGCTGCCCGGACAGACGCTGCCTGCGGATTGGCCGGACTTCGATCGGTGGCTGCAGACCGATTCGCCCGCCCCGAGCCCGCACATCGACGACGACCAGATGATCCGGCTGATGTACACCAGCGGCACCGAGTCGCATCCCAAGGGCGCCATGCACTCTTCCCGTAGCCTGATGGGCAACTACATCAGCTCGATCATCGCCGGCTCCATGGAGGGCAGCGATGTCGAGATCCACTCGCTGCCCCTGTACCACTGCGCGCAGCTCGACAACTTCCTGATCACCGACATCTATCTCGGCGCCACCAGCATCATCCTGCCCAAGGCCGATCCTGAGCTGGTGCTGCGCACCATCGAGAAGTACGGGGTGACAAACTATTTCGCTCCACCGACGGTGTGGATCTCCCTGCTGCGTTCACCGGTGTTCGACCAGGTGGACCTGTCCAGCCTGCGCAAGGGTTACTACGGGGCGTCCGCGATGCCGGTGGAGATCCTGGCCGAGCTGCGCGAGCGGCTGCCCAATCTGCGGCTGTGGAACTTCTACGGGCAGACCGAGATGGCTCCGCTGGCCTCGGCGCTGGGACCCGATGAGCAGGATGCGCACGCCGGTTCCGCGGGCCGACCGGTCATCAATGTGCAGACCGCCATCCTCGACGATGACAACGGACCGGTCGAACCGGGTGTGGTCGGCGAGATCGCGCACCGCAGCCCGCATCTGATGCTGGGCTACCTGGACGACGAGGCGAAGACCGCCGACTCCTTCCGGGGCGGCTGGTTCCATTCCGGGGACCTCGGCTACTACGACGAGCACGGCTTGCTGCATGTGGTGGACCGCAAGAAGGACATGATCAAGTCCGGCGGCGAGAACGTGGCCAGCCGCGAGGTCGAAGAGGTCATCTACCGGCACTCCGGGGTCGAGGAGGTGGCGGTGTTCGGTGTGCCGCACCCGACGTGGGTGGAGACCGTGGTGGCCGCGGTGGTCTCCCGGGACGGCACCGAGCTCACAGAGGAAGACGTGGTGTCCCACTGCCGCACGCATCTGGCCGGGTTCAAAACGCCCAAGCAAGTGTTCTTCGTCGACGCGCTGCCCAAGAACCCCAGTGGCAAGCTGCTCAAGCGGGTGTTGCGGGATCGCTTCACCGACTCGAAGAGTCCCCGCTGACACACCGGTCGACGCAACCGTCGACGGTGCGGACGTGCCCTACCCCACAGTGACCGCTGGGCGGGAAGCGCGGCCCCCGGCCGATCCGCGCGCCGCTACCGTGCGAAAACAGCTGCGGCCGTGTGCATGCCCCAACGTCCGCGCCGACCGCGGAGATCGCATCCGCAGGTGAACCGAGAGGACTTCAAGCCGTGACTGTTGCGCCGTTCAAGGGTCGTATCGCCCGTTTCGACGAGCCCGGCAAACCGTTCGAGATCGAGACGGTCACCCTGCCCGACATCAACCCCGGCGAGATCCTCATCAAGGTGACCCGGACCAACATCTGCGGCTCGGACGTGCACGCCTGGCACGGCACCTTCGCCACCCGCGGTCTCGGCGGGCAGCTGCCCACCGTGCTGGGCCACGAAATGGTAGGGGTCATCGCAGCTTTGGGTGACGGGGTGACGGCCGACTCCAACGGCAAACCGCTGGCCGACGGGACCCGGGTGGTGTTCCCCTACTTCTTCTGCTGCCACACCTGCCGCAACTGCCTGGCCGGGCGTCGCAACGCCTGCCTGAACCTGAAAATGGCCATGCTGGGCCGCGCCGACGAGCCGCCCTTCTTTGTCGGCGGATACGGTGACTATTTCGTGCTGCCTGCCGGCGCCGTGGTCTACACCGTCCCCGACTCGGTGTCCGATGATATTGCCGCGGGCGCCAACTGCGCACTGTCGCAGGTGATGTACGGCCTGGAGCGGGTCGACCAGCGGCTCGGTGAATACGTCGTGGTGCAGGGTGCCGGCGCCCTCGGGTTGTACGCGGTGGCGGTGGCCAAGGCACGCGGCGCGGCGATGGTCATCGCAGTCGACGGGGTGCCTGAGCGCCTGGAGTTGGCCACGGCGTTCGGCGCTGATGCCGTCATCGACATCACCGAGGTGACCACCGAGAAGGAGCGCGCCAAGATCGTCCGCACGCTCACCGACGGGCAGGGCGCCGACGTGGTGGTCGAGGTGGTCGGGCATCCATCGGCCATCGACGAGGGTCTCAAACTGCTGGGACAGTTCGGCCGGTACGTCGAGATCGGCAACATCAACATCGGCAAGACCTTCGAGTTCGACCCGTCGCGGTTCGTGTTCGCCAACAAGACGATGGTCGGGGTGTCGCTGTATGACCCGGCGGTACTATCCCGCGCGCTGGACTTCCTGGCCGCCTACCAGGACACGCTGCCCTTCGAACGGCTGGCGGCGGCCTGCTACTCCCTCGACGACATCAACGATGCGTTCGCCGCGGCCGAGGACAAGCGTGACGTCCGCGCCAGCATCGTGCCCTGAAAAGCCAGCTGCCCAGACATCGAATACCAGAGAGCGCCAGATGAGCAACCACAGCTACGACCGCACCGAGCTCTACATCGACGGTGAATGGGTCTCCCCTACCGGCACCGACACCATCGAGGTCATCAACCCGGCCACCGAGCAGGTGCTCGGCGTGGTGCCCAGCGGATCGGACACCGATGTCGATGCCGCCGTCGCCGCCGCCCGCAAGGCCTTCGACCCGAACATCGGCGTCACCGAGCGCCGCGAACGCCTCGACGCGGTGATCGCCTCCATGGAGAAGCGACTGTCCGACATCGCCGAGACCATCACCGCCGAGATGGGCGCACCGATCCGCATCGCGCAGTCCGTGCAGACCCAGGTGCCGCTGGCGGTGGCCCGCGGATTCGCAGACGCCCTGGCCTCTTTCGAGTTCGAGGAGCGCATCGGCAACTCGCTGGTGATCCGCGAGCCCTATGGTGTGGTCGCGGCCATCACCCCGTGGAACTATCCGCTGTACCAGGTGGTGGCCAAGGTCATCCCGGCCATTGCGGCGGGGTGCACGGTGGTGCTCAAGCCCAGCAACGAAGCCCCGCTGTCGGTGTTCGAGTTCGTCGAATCGCTGCACGACGCCGGCCTGCCCCCGGGTGTGGTGAACCTGGTGTCCGGTCCCGGCCGGGTCATCGGTGAACTGCTGTCCGAGCACCCGGATGTCGACTTCGTCTCGTTCACCGGTTCCACCGGTGTCGGCAGCCGGGTCGGCGAACTGGCCGGCAGAACCATCAAGAAGGTCGCCCTGGAACTGGGCGGCAAGTCCGCCAACGTCGTCCTCGACGGCGCCGACCTGACGACCGCGGTGAAGGTCGGCGTCGGTAACGCGTTCCTCAACGGCGGCCAGACCTGCATGGCCTGGACTCGCATGCTGGTCCCGCAGACGCGCTACGCCGAGGCGCTCGACATCATCGAGGCGGCCGTCGCCAAGTACACGGTGGGCGACCCGACCGACCCGGGCACCCGGCTGGGCCCGTCGGCCTCAGCGTCGCAGCAACAGACCGTCCTCGGCTTCATCGAACGCGCATCCGGCGAAGGTGCCCGACTGCTGACCGGTGGCGCGCAGAAGATCCGCGACGTGGGTTACTACGTGGCGCCGACGGTGTTCGCCGATGTCGACCCGAACTCCGAACTGGGCCAGGAGGAAGTGTTCGGCCCGGTACTGGCGGTCATCCCGTTCCGCGACACCGACGAGGCGCTGGAGATCGCCAACGGCACGCCCTACGGGCTGTCCGGCGCCGTCTGGGCCGCCGATGACGACACCGCGGTGGCGTTCGCCCGGCAGGTGCAGACCGGCCAGCTGGACATCAACGGCGGCAGGTACAACCCGGCCGCACCGTTCGGCGGCTACAAGAAGTCCGGTATCGGCCGTGAACTCGGCCGGATCGGGTTCGAGGAGTTCCTGCAGATCAAGTCACTGCAGCTGCCGTGAACCCGTCCCACCCAGAGCCTGGAGACCCCTCATGTCGGTGACCATCGAGCCACTCCGTATCACCACCACCGGGTCGGTGCAGACCTGGACCATCAACCGTCCCGAGCAGGGCAACGCGATCACCGGCAAGGACGTCATCGCGGCGTTCGAAGCCGCGGCCGAACAGGCCAATGCCGACACCGGACTGCGGGCCGTCATCCTCACCGCGGAGGGCAAGATCTTCTCCGCAGGCGGCAACGTCAAGGAGATGGCCGACGGCCAGGGCATGTTCGGCCTCACGCCGATCGAGCAGCGGTACGCCTACGTCGACGGCATCCAGCGCATCCCGCGCGCACTCGATCGGCTCGAGGTCCCGTTGATCGCCGCCGTCAACGGTGCAGCCATCGGCGCGGGCTGCGATCTGGCCATGATGTGCGATATCCGGATCGCCTCCGAACGCGCCTCGTTCGCCGAGAGTTTCGTGCAACTGGGCCTGATCCCCGGCGATGGCGGCAGCTGGTTCCTGCAGCGCGCCATCGGTTACGAGCGGGCCGCCGAAATGACCTTCACCGGTGACCGCATCGACGCCGGCACGGCGCTGGACTGGCGCCTGGTGAGTCGTGTTGTCCCCCACGATGATCTGCTGACCGCGGCCAACGAGCTCGCCGACCGCATCGCCAAGAATCCGCCGCATTCGCTGCGGATGGCCAAGCGGCTGCTGCAGGAATCCCGCACCGGCTTGCTGGAGTCCACGTTGGCAATGGCCGCTGCCATGCAGCCGTTGGCGCACGCCGACACCGAACACCACCAGCGCATCGAGAAGTGGCGGAGCGCCTGATGGCCCGATCACGGCTCGTACCACCGGCGAGCACCGACCTCGCCGACACCGCGGCGTTGCGTGTCGAGGTCCGTGACTTCCTGGCCGAGCAGTTGGCCGCCGGGACCTTTGTCCCATCGGTCGACGCCTGGCTGTGCGCTTGGGATGAGGCGTTCACCACGGCGCTGGCCGCCCATGGCTACCTGGGCATGACGGCCCCCGAAGAGTATGGCGGCCATGGCCGTTCGCATATCGAACGGTTCGTCGTCACTGAGGAGCTGCTGGCCGCCGGCGCCCCGGTGGCCGCGCACTGGATCGCCGACCGCCAGATCGTGCCTGCACTGCTCAAGAACGGCACCGAGGCCCAGAAGCGGGAGTTCATACCCAAGATCACCGCGGGCGAGTGCTTCTTCGGCATCGGGATGAGCGAACCGGACTCGGGATCCGACCTCGCCAGCGTCCGCACCAAGGCCACCCCCGTCGACGGCGGCTGGTCACTGTCGGGCACCAAGGTGTGGACCTCGGGCGCCCATCGCGGACACGCCTTCATCGTGCTGGCCCGCACCGCCCCCGTCGACCCCGCCCACCGGCACGCCGGGCTGAGCCAGTTCATCGTCCGCTTCGACGGACCCGGCGTGCAGGTGCGCCCCATCGTGTCGATGAACGGTGGCCACCACTTCAACGAGGTGATTCTCGACGAGGCGTTCGTCACCGAGGACATGGTGTTCGGTGAGATCGGCGACGGATGGCGACAGGTCACCTCGGAGCTGGCCTTCGAGCGCAGCGGACCCGAACGGGTGCTGTCCACCTTCCCTGCGCTTCGCGCGATCGCCGAAAGCATGTCGCAGCAGCAGATCTCACCCGACGCGGAACTGGGTCGGCTGGTGGCCCGAGTGGCCGGTCTGCATCAGATGTCGACCGCGGTGGCCGGGGCGTTGGAACGTCACGAACCCGCCGACGTGCCCGCCGCAGTGGTCAAGTTGCTGGGCACCTCCACCGAAGGGGACATCGCCGATTTCGCCGATCTGCGCGTCGGCGACGACACGGACGTCGACCCGCGGTTGCGTGAATTGGTCGCCGTCGCAGTCGATCAGCGACCAGGCTTCACCCTGCGCGGCGGCACGACCGAGGTACTGCGCGGTGTGATCGCGCGGGGATTGGGGATGCGATGACGATCTCGGAAACCGGCTACGAGGTCAACAGCGTGGCTACCGCCGTGGACCCCGATCTGATCGAGATGATGGATGCGGTGTTCGGGGCGCACCGCAAGGGCCAGGAAGCCACCGGCACGGTGGGCCATGACACCGAATTATGGTCCACACTGCATGAATTGGGACTGGTGCGGCTTACCGGGTCGGCCGAGCACGGCGGCAGCGGCGCGGGTTGGGCGGAGGGCGCCGAGCTGCTGGCCGCGGCCACCCGCCACGGGGTGCGCGTCCCGCTCGCCGAACACGATCTACTGGCCTGCTGGCTGCTCGAGGCGGCCGGGCTGCCCGCCGATGACACGTTGCGTACGGTGTGCGTGCTCGACGCTGCGGGCACCGCCACCGGAGTGCCGTGGGCGCAGGCCGCCGGCCGTATCGTCGTCGTTTTTCCCGACTCCGACGGTGTCGGGCACCGCATGGCCGATGTCGACGCCTCGACGCTGACCATCACCGCCGGGACCAACATGATCGGTGAACCGCGCGACACCGTCACCGCCGATGTGGCGGTGCTGAAATCCGACAGCCGCGCCATCGACGACGCGCTGGTCGCGCAGTTGCGGTTGAAATCGGCTCTGGTGCGCGCGATTCAGGTCTGCGCCGCGCTGGACACCGCACTCGGGCTCACCATCGAGCACACCTCCTCACGGGTGCAGTTCGGGCGGTCGCTGTCGAAGTTCCAGGCGATCCAGCACATGGTCGCCGACATCGCCGCCGAGGCGGCGTTGGCGCGGGCGGCCACCGAGGCCGCCCTGAACGTCGCGATCACCAGCGACTGGACGGCCGCCAATCTCGGATTCCTGGTGGCGGTCGCGCGGTCGTGCGCCGGGCACGCCGCATCGGTGGTGGTGCGCAACGCCCACCAGGCGCACGGCGCCATCGGCACCACCATCGAGCACCGGCTGCACGAATACACCAGGGCCGCCCTGGCGTGGCGCTCGGAGTACGGCCCGGTCACACACTGGGACGAGGCGGTGACCAAGGCCGCCGTGGCCGCCGGCGCCGCCGGGCTGTGGCTGCTGATCGCTGACGAGCCGGGACTGTCCGATGTTCCACTGACCGGTCATGACCGTGTCGGCGGTCACCCGACAACGGTTGACTCGACGGCATGACCACCCAGATCACGCTGCCGGACGTTCAAGAGTTCATCGCCAGTTTCTGGTACCACTACGATCAGGGCCAGTTCGATGTGCTCGCCACCTTCATCGCCGACGATATGCAGTATCTGAGCCGGTCCGATTCCGGGCAGTGCCCGTTCGAGGAGCTGCTGGCCGCCGAACTCAACGGCGGCACCGAGGTGCTCGCGTGGCTGACCCAGCACCGCGACGAGAACCCCTACCCGCTGCGGCACCATGCCACCAACATCTTCCGCACCGGCACCGACGGCGAGGCCACCCTGGTCCGCTTCTACCTCTACGTCAACCAGGTCACCAACAACGTGCCCTTCGACGTCTCCTCGGGTGTCGTGGATGTCGCCATTCGCCGTGCCGAGAACGGGCTGGTGCTCAGCTCGATGACGGTCGTGCTCGATGCCGAGGATTCCATCCCGTTCGCCGAGCACCGGGCCATGCTCGCCGCGACGAACGCCTGATCGTGGGTGCTGCTGACGCACGCGAAACCTTCGGCGGCGGCGTCGCCGTCATCACCGGGGCCGGCGCCGGTATCGGCGCCGGCCTGGCCCGGCACGCCCACCGCATCGGCATGACCGTCGTGCTGGTGGACGTAGACGAGCCCGCGGCCACCACGCTGCGCGACGAATTGGTCGCCGACGGCGGTGCGGCGCACGTCATCGTGTGCGATGTGCGCGACGCCGAGGCGTTGGTCGAGCTGGCCGAGCAGGTTTACCGCGATATCGGTCCGGTGCGGCTGCTGGTGAACAACGCCGGCGTCGAACAATTCGGTTACCTGTGGGACACCCCGGTCTCCAACTGGAACCGGGTGATGGACATCAACGTCAGTGGGGTGTTCCACGGTGTGCGGGCCTTCCTGCCCAAGATGATCGCCGCCGCCTCCCCCGCGTGGGTGTGGAACCTGTCCTCCATCGGCGGGGTCGCCGCCGTGCCGTTGCAGGCGCCCTACATCGTGAGCAAGCACGCGGTGCTGGCGCTCACCGAGTGCCTGCGCCTCGAGGTCGAGTTGGCCGGGCACAGCGAATTCATCCGCGTGCAGGCCGTGCTGCCGGGCGCGGTGAAGTCGAACATCTTCGAAGCCGCCGGCGGGGTGGACGCCGCCGCGGCGGGCACCGCGGTCGAGGCGGCCGAGTCCCAGCGCGCGGCGATGCTCGACATCAAAGCTGCCGCAATGGATCCCGACGAGGCGGCTGCGGTGGTGTTCGACCAGTCGGCGCAGGACGCGTTCTATCTGCTGACCCAGCCGGAATACGTCGGTTCGGCGATGGCCGAGCGCGCCAACACCTTGACCACCCTGGCCGCACCGAAGCTGCGCACCACGCAACGCTTCGATCCGGCCCAGCACTGAGACGGCGTCCGATGCCCACCCCATACCGACCCACGCTCGATCCCGACGCCGCGGCCCGGGTCGCGGCGTTCGGACCGCCGACGCCGATCAGGGAGCGCGGACTGCAGGCGGTCCGCGATTCCCTGGAATCGGCGCCGCCGCCGGCGGATATGCCGGCGATGGCCGACATCTCCGATGCCGAGGTAGCCGGACCGGGCGGTCCGATCCCGGTGCGGATCTACCGCCCGCTCGCCGCCGATGACCCGCAGCCGGTGATCGTTCATCTGCACGGCGGCGGCCTGGTGATGGGGTCGAATCGTTCGTTCGAGCCGATGGCTCGGGCGTTGGCCGCGGCCAGCGGGGCCGTCGTCGTGGCCGTCGACTACCGGCTGGCACCGGAGAACCCCCCGCCCGCCCAGTTCGAGGACGCCTTGTCGGCAACGAATTGGGTTGCCGCCGAGTCAGGTTCATTGGGGATTGATCACAACAGGATCGTCGTGTGCGGCGACAGCGCCGGCGGCGGTGTCGCCGCGGCGGTGGCACTGGCGGTGCGCGACGACGGCGGACCGCGGCTGTTCGCCCAGGTGTTGCTGTATCCGGGCGTGGACCGCGATATGGCGGCGCCGTCGGTGGTGGGCAACCACGATGCGCCCATGCTTGTACACGACGACATCGTCTTTCTGCACGAGCTCGCCGATATCGGCGCCGGGTCGCCGCACGATATTCGGCGGGTGCCTGCCTACGCGGCCGATCTCACCGGTTTGCCGCAGGCGATCGTGGTCACCGCCGAACTCGATCCCATCTACGACTGGGGTGAGCGCTACGCCGCGCGGCTGCGCGACGCCGGGGTGCAGACCACCGTCACCCGTTATCCGGGCATTTACCACGGCTTCCTGATGCGATCGGAGGCCACTGCCCGCGGTCGTTTGGCGATGGCCGAGACCGGTGCGCTGTTGCGCGCGAAGTTCGCCAATCCGCTGCCTTTCTCCTTGCGGCGAAGCGGAGAACCGGGGTGAGCAACGTCCCGATGGTCGGACATTGAGGGTTCGAACATCGCTGATGTCTCCCACAATTGGTTACCACAGCGGCGTTCATTTCGCCGGATCTATCAAGAAGGAGTGCCTGTGATGCTCACCGACGAGCGGCGGATGGAGCTGTCCGACATCCTGCGGCCCGCATCGCCGCCCCGCGAGGTCGACAATGTGTACACCGACGACCAGCGGGATCGACTGCTAAATGTGGTCCGCCAGAACGCACCGTGGAATCTGATCATCGCGCAGCACTTCTCGTCCCCCGAGGAGCTGATCGCCACGATGAGCGGCAAGTTCCCCGAGGGCGTCACCCCGACATTGGATCTGTTCCTCACCCCCACCTTCCGCGGCTTCCTGGCCAATTACGGCACGGTGCTCTACCCGGAGCTGCACGACTGCTTCTACAACGCCCATTTTCTGGAGCAGGCCAAGTCGTACTGGGGTGCGGAGTACGCCAAGCCGCAGATGATGCTGTTCAACATCAACGGCCCCTGCGCCAACCGCGATCCGGGTCATTTGGACTCCCCCAGCTTCCGCGGGGTGCGGTACGAGAACGCGCCGACCTGGCTCGTCAGCGTGATGGGCAAGTCCGGCCTGTTCCAGGACTACCTGATCAAGATGGCGCAAGTCATCACCTGGTTCTCACACGACCCCGGAAGCGGCTTCACCTACTGGCCCGAAGGACCGCTCAAGGAGCCTCGTCGGATTGTGCCCCCGGTCTATAACCGCGGCGTGGTGGTGCAGAACGAGATGCTGATGCACCGTGGGGAGGCCAACGGTCCGCTGGATCAGCAGGTTCCGGCCGGTCTGGATTTCCATACGGTGTTTGCCGGTGACCCGGACTCCACGGACCATTGGGTGCTGCGCACCGACGAGAAGGTGATCGCCCGGCATCACACCGACGACCTGCGTTTCCTGGTGCACTGGTCGGCCGAGGTGTTCGAAGACTACGACGAGCTCAAGAAGAACATGGACCACTCCGATGACCTGACCATCGACAAGGCCATCGACATGATGGTCGACGATCTGGGCAAGAAGGGCATCAAGCTCGACATCCCGAGCGCTCCCCTGCACGACGCCGCCTTCATCGGCGCGCTGAACGCCGGTTATGACCTCGGTGGCCCGGCTATTTACCCGGAAGAAGCTCCGCTGAGCGCATTTCAGCTCAGCTGAGCTCCTGCTAGACATTTCGGCGCCGGTTCCGCACGGAACCGGCGCCGTAGTGTTCGGAGAATGGCAGTCGCAGGGGTACGGAGTGCAACTGGATCAATTGATGTATTCAGATCGTGGTGGCCAGAAGCGGATTCGCGACCAGCTTCGAAGGCAAGGTCCCCGACATCATCGGCGTGGCGGCCTCCGATCAGCTATGGCCCCCGGGACGGGACGCGGCACGGGTTGTCCTGCGTGCAGAAAGACTGGCACGGCGCGGCAGCACCCTCAAGCGTGAAGTTTCAGTGTAAATGGCACCCATGTCGGTTCATCACGCCGAGCTTCTGGCGTAATCAGCCCTCGTCGAGCACCGGTAGCTCGCCGCGATGCACCGCGGACTCGATCGCGTCGCGCAGGTCCGGGCATACCTGCATAAAGGCCGGCTGGGCGCCGGTCGACCCGGCGGCGTCGATGGCCTCGCGCCGCCGCGTGCACTGCTGCTGCGATGCCGCGTTCCACTGGACGCTGGTCTGCTCCCAGCTGCTCTTACGGACCGACACGCCGGCCCCGCATTCCTGGCAGAGCACCGGCTGCATCGGCGCCTCGCGCAGCCGGTTGTCCGGCCGGACACTCACTTGGTGATACCCACCAACCTGGGCAGCCGGTTGGCGGCCAGATTTTCCTCCACCTCTTTCATCCACGCCTCGCGCGGGCGGGTGGTGTCGATCTCGAACTCGAAGCGATCGACCATATCCGGAGTGATATCGGAGATATCGACGTAGAACTGCTCGTACCACCGTCGCAGCTGGTAGACGGGGCCGTCTTCTTCGCACAGCAAGGGGTTGTCGATGCGGGCCTTGCGCCGCCAGATGTGAACATCCTGCTCGAAGCCCATCTTGACGAAATCACCCAGTGCCACGGCCATTTGGGTAGCCACCTCGTCGGACACCGATTCGGATTTCTCTACGGTGATTCCGTACTGCAGCACGAAGGAATTCTCGTCGATCGGGTAGTGGCAATTGAGCAATACCGTCCGCTGATCACCGTGCTCATAGTGGTAGGTCAGGTCGTCGATCATGAATGACGGTCCATGATAGGAAGCGACGGAGGTGGTTCCGAGAATCTTGGCGCCCTCCCCTGACCCCAGGTCGGGCCTGCCGACACTCTCGTAGTATTGCGTGGCGGTGTGGCCTTCGAAGATGTTCTTGAATCCGGTGGGCAGGCCGCCGTGGATGTAGAAGAAGTGGGCCATATCGACGATGTTGTCGATGATCTCGCGGCAGTTGGTATCGACAATGGTTGTGTACCAATGCCAGTCGGTCCAATTCTCGCTGCCGACCCCCTCGATCGAGGGGATGGTGACATCAGCGGGCGGCGCCTTCTTCTCCGGGTCATTCCACAGGAAGAGCATGCCGTCCTGCTCCATGGTCGGCCACGCCGCCGTGCGCGCCAACTTGGGCACACGCTTGCTGTACGGAATCTGTTTGCAGCGGCCGTCGCCACCCCACCGCCAGTCGTGGAACGGGCAGGCGATCTCGTTGCCCTTGACCTCCCCGTCGGACAGATCACCGCCCATGTGCCGGCAGTACGCGTCCAGGACGTTGATGTTGCCGTCCTCACCGCGGAACACGACGAGCTTGGTACCGAAGGCGCTGATGGAGTGCGGTTTACCGTCGCCGAGATCACGGGTCAGACCCAGGCAGTGCCAACCACGGGCGAACCTGGTGGGGGCTGCCTGCGCCTCGATCTGACGAACGTCTCCGGCACCGTCGGGCTGCAACGATGTCATTTCCGACCATCCTCGATGTTCGTTGTTTGCGTGGATGTTTCCGTTGTAGCACCGGCACTCTCATCGAACCCCTCGACTGTTCCACTGACCGGGCATCGGTGAGGCGGAGCGGGGTGGTCCGGCCCAGAATCGACCCGTGACCGATCAGAACAACATCACCGTCGATCTGCTCGTCGTGGGCTCCGGGACCGGAATGGCCGCGGCGTTGGCGGCCCACGAGTTGGGGTTGTCGACGCTGATCGTGGAGAAGACCGCCTACGTCGGCGGGTCGACGGCCCGCTCCGGCGGCGCCTTCTGGCTGCCCGGCAGCTCCATCCTCTCCGACGCCGGCTCCGCGGACACCCCCGATAAGGCGCGCACCTACGTGGAGGCGCTGGTCGGAGACGACGCCTCGCCCGAGCGTGCCCGCACCTTCGTCGACCAGATCCCGGTGACGATCGACATGCTGCGCCGCACCACGCCGATGAAATTCATGTGGGCCAAGGGATATTCGGACTACCACCCGGAGGCGCCGGGCGGCAGCGCCGTGGGACGCACCTGTGAGTGCCGTCCGTTCGACACCGCGGTCCTGGGCCCCGAACTGGCCCGGCTTCGTCCCGGCGTGATGAAGTCGTCATTCCCGATGCCGGTCACCGGCGCCGACTACCGTTGGTTGAACCTGATGGTGCGGACGCCGCGCAAGTCGTGGCCGCGCATCATGCTGCGCGCCGCCCAGGGCATCGGCGGGCTGGCCCTGCGCCGGCGCTATGCCGCAGGTGGTCAGGCGCTGGCGGCCGGGATGTTCGCCGGCGTGCTGCAGGCCGGAATTCCGGTGTGGACGGACTCACCGGTGACCGAGCTGATCACCGATGGTCAGCGGGTGACCGGCGCGCTGGTGCAGCGCGAGGGTACCGCCGTGACCGTGACCGCGCGACGCGGGGTTGTGCTGGCCTCCGGCGGTTTCGACCACCAGATGAGCTGGCGGCACAAGTTCCAGTCCGAGCGTCTCGGCGAGCACCTCAGCTTGGGCGCCGAGGGCAACACCGGCGACGGCATCCGGCTGGCCCAGGACCTCGGTGCGGGGATCGGACTGATGGATCAGGCATGGTGGTTCCCCGCCTTCGCGCCGCTACCCGGCGGCGAGCCCACCGTGATGCTGGCCGAGCGGTCGCTGCCCGGCTGCCTGCTGGTCGACCAGAACGGTGAGCGGTTCATCAACGAGGCCACCGACTACATGTCCTTCGGCCAGCAGCTGCTGCGGCGGGAGCAGGCCGGCAACCCGGTCGAGACCATGTGGATGATCTTCGACCAGCGTTACCGCAACAGCTATCTGATGGCCGCCGAACTGTTTCCCCGGATGCCGATCCCGCACAGCTGGTACGACGCCGGAATCGCGCACCGCGGTGCGGATCTGGAGACGCTGGCCCGTCAGATCGGCTTCGATGCCGGCACCTTCGTCGCAACAATGGACCGTTTCAACGGTCACGCCGATGCCGGCGTGGACGCCGACTTCCAACGCGGCGCCAGCGCCTACGACCGCTACTACGGGGATCCGACGATCATGCCCAACCCGAATCTGCGCCCCCTGGACTCCGGCCCCTTCTACGCCGTCAAGGTCGTACTCAGCGACCTGGGTACGTGTGGCGGCGTGCAGACCGACGCCACCGGCCGGGTGCTGGGTGAGGACGGGTCGGCCATCGAGGGCCTGTACGCGATCGGGAATGCGGCGGCCAATACGTTCGGCAAGACCTACCCGGGCGCGGGCGCGACCATCGCGCAGGGCCTGGTGTACGGATACATAGCTGCGCGGCACGCCGCCCGAGGGTCCTGAGTCGGCCGGATCAGCCCTGGGAGCCGCCGTCGGAAGTGCCATCGGCATCTTCGGCGGCGATTCGTCGTTCGACCTCGTACCAGTACTCGCGCACCGGAAACTGGACGCCCTCTGGACCGTTTTCGCCGAACTTCTCCTCCACGGCATCCAGATCCTTGATCATCTGCAGCGCCAGCTCGCGTTCGGCCGCGTAGTACTGCTCGGACCACTTCAACGCCAGGGCCGCATACGCCCACGCCGGTTGCTCACTGGTCCAGCGCACCTCGGTTGCGGCGGCCTGCTGCAGTTGCTCGGCGTACGCCGCATGGTCGGTGAGAACATCGCGAAGCCGGCCAGGCTTGAGCAAGTGTCCCAGCATCACCCGCAGCATCGGATTGTGCTTCAGGCTGGGTGGCTCGACCGGTTCGTCGTTGATCCAGCGGCTCACGGCGGCCTGGCCGTCATCGGTGATCTTGTACATCCGGCGACTCCGAACTCCGGCATCGACTCGTGAACTCACCAGACCCAGCCGCTCCAACCGCTTGAGTTCGGAGTAGATCTGACTGTAGGCAGGGCTGGAGTAGAAAAAGCGGATCGCCCAGTTGATCCATTTCTTGATGTCGTAGCCCGACAGCTCATCGCCGCTCGTCAGCAGACCCAACAGGGCCCACCCGGTGGGTGACACATTCAACCCATCGGGCTCACCTGAGGCGTGTTCCGTCACCAGCCAAGGCTAGCAATGTGACCAGCCCGAAAGCCTGTTACTACCGCTCACCGGGAACACGCGTTGCGTCTGTCCACACCAGCCGTGGAAGGTGGCACTCGACGTAGAGGTCAGTGTGAACAGCATGGGAGACGTATGACCGGACAACCCGGTGGCCACGTGATCACACCCGCGGGTCCGGAGATGCGCCGCGTGCTGGGTCATTTCTGTACCGGTATCGCCGTCATCACCGCGCACGACGGCGACCGCCCCATCGGCTTCACCTGCCAGTCGGTCACCTCGGTGTCGCTGGATCCGCCCTACATCTCGTTCTGCCCATCGAGTACCTCGACGAGTTGGCCGCTGATCCGCGATGTCGGCAGAATGTGCGTCAACATCCTGGCCGCCGAACAGCGCGACGTCTGCGCGCAGTTCGCTACCCGCGGCGACCACAAGTTCGCCGGTATCGCCTGGAATCCCGGCGCCAACGGTGCACCCGCCCTGGACGGCACGCTGGCCTCGGTGGAGGCCGATATCGAGTGCGAGCATCCCGCAGGTGATCACACCATCGTCGTCGCCCGGGTCACCGGACTGTGGGCGCATGAGGAACGACGTCCGTTGCTGTTCTACCGTGGCGGTTACGGAGCTTTCGAGGGAGCCGCGCATGCCTGAGTTCGGTACCGAGTTCGATGTCATCGTCGCTGGGTCCGGTGGCGGTATCGCGGGCGCGTATACCGCCGCACGCGAAGGACTTTCGGTGTTGCTGGTGGAAGCGACCGATATGTTCGGCGGGACCACCGCCTACTCCGGCGGTGGTGGTGTGTGGTACCCGTGCAACCCGGTCATCCAGCGTGCGGGTGCCGACGACACCCTGGACAAGGCGCTGACCTATTTCCACGCCGTCGTCGGCGATCGCACACCGCGTGAGCTACAGGAAGCCTATGTCCGCGGCGGCGCCAAGCTGATCGAATATCTGGAACAGGATTCGGCGTTCGAGTTCACGGTGCTGCCGTGGCCGGACTACTACGGTGCGGCGCCCGAGGCCCGCAATGACGGCTACCGGCACACCATCCCGATGCCGGTGTCCGATACCGCCCTCGGCCAGTACGCCGGGCTGGTTCGCGGGCCGCTGGACACCGAGCGCCTCGGCGCCGAAGCACCCGACCTGTTGGTCGGCGGGCGCGCCCTGATCGGCCGGTTCCTTGCCGCACTCGACAAGCTGCCCAACGTCACCTGCTGGCGCAACGCGCCGTTGGTGGACCTGATCTTCGAGGACGGGCGCGTCGTCGGCGCGGTCGTCGAGCACGACGGCGCGACGGTGCGGGTCGGGACGCGGCGCGGGGTGCTGCTGGCCAGCGGCGGTTTCGAACAGAACGCGGCCATGCGTGCGGAGTACGGCGTGCCGGGCAGCGCAACCGACACCATGGGCGGGCCGGGCAGCACCGGAGGTGCGCACCGCGCCGCGATCGCCGCGGGCGCCGATGTCGATCTGATGGACCAGGCCTGGTGGTCGCCCGGGATGACGCATCCCGACGGACGCTCGGCGTTCGCACTGTGGTTCACCGGTGGCATCTTCGTCAACCAGCAGGGCCGCCGATTCGTCAACGAGTCAGCCCTCTATGACCGCATCGGCCGCGACATCATCCGCCAGATGCAGGACGGTTCCACCACATTGCCGTTCTGGATGGTCTACGACAACCGCGACGGCGAGGTGCCGCCGGTCAAGGCCACCAACGTGTCGATGGTCGAGCCCGAGAAGTACCGCGCGGCCGGCCTGTGGCACACCGCCGACACGCTGTCCGAGTTGGCCGAGGCGATCGGTGTGCCCGCCGACGAGCTGGAAGCGACCGTCGAGCGGTACAACAAATTGGCGGCGACGAAGGTCGACGACGACTTCGGCCGTGGCAGTGAAGCTTACGACCGCGCGTTCACCGGGGGCGAGTCGCCGATGGTGGCGATCGACACTCCGCCCTATCACGCGGCGGCGTTCGGGCTGTCGGATCTGGGCACCAAGGGCGGTCTGCGCACCGACACCCACGCACGCGTTCTCAGCGCCGACGGCGCGTCCATCCCGGGGTTGTACGCGGCGGGCAACACGATGGCGGCGGTGTCGGGCACCACCTACCCCGGCGGCGGCAACCCCATCGGCGCCTCCATGTTGTTCAGCCACCTAGCGGTATTGGACATGGCGGCCGCGGGCACCGTGGAATGAGCGAGCCCATCACCGCCGAGGAAGCCCGACGACTGGAGGACCTGTACGGCCCACTCACGAATTCGGTGCGAACGCTGATCGATAGTGCGATTCGCAGTCAGGCCGATGAGTCGGATGTGCTGCAGGCACACAGTCTGATCGATCAGGCGGTGCGCCTGCTGAGCTCACGGTTGGATCCCGAACCGTTCGGTGTGCGGTCCACCACCGAGGGCGGAATCCTGACGTGGGGCAATGTTGCGATGGGTGTGCGTAATGCGATCGCTTTTCCGCTGAACATCACGCATGACGAAAACGGCCGGGCCAGTGCGGATCTTCTTCTCGCATCGGCGTATGAAGGCCCTCCCGATCACGTGCACGGTGGGGTGTGTGCGCTCATCCTCGATCATGTGCTGGGGGCGACAGCGCACCGGCCAGGAAGGCCGGCTTTGACGGGCACGCTCAATCTCCGCTATGTGGCACCCACACCCCTCGGGAAGGTGCGGGCGGAGGCGTGGGTCGAGAGCGAGACCGAGTCGAAAACGATTGCGGTGGGCGAACTCCGAGACTCTCGAGGTGCCCTCACAGTGCAGGCCGAAGGCATATTCATCAGACCGAAAGCGAAGGTATGAAAGTCGACTCGTCAACCGAGCCCGCGTTCGAAGGGTGGTTCGCCACCGATGACGCCGGCGACACCCATCTCATCGGCGGCAAGTGCACCGAGTGTGCGACCTATGTGTTCCCGCCGCGAGAGACCAACTGCCCGAACCCGGCCTGTGACAGCGACACCCTCGCCCTGGTCCCACTGTCCCGGCGCGGCACGGTGTG
>NZ_MVHJ01000042.1 GCF_002086115.1 Mycolicibacterium bacteremicum | reverse complement strand
CACCCCGGCGAGCGTGCGTGTCAGCACCCCAACACGCCGAACTCACACCCGAGTTCACGCACGCTCGCCGGAGGGAATCCGTTACCCGCCGCCGCCGCACTGAGTGAAAGATGGACCTATGACGACCACCCCTGACATCGCGACCCTGCCGAACGGTCTGACCGTCGACGAGGCCCGCGCCGAAGCCGCCCGCACCTACGAACTCGACCGTGCCCATGTGTTCCACTCCTGGTCCGCGCAGGCGCAGATCAAACCGATGACCATCGTGGCGTCGGACGGCTCCTACGTCTGGGACGGCGAGGGCAACAAGCTGCTCGACTTCTCCGGCCAGCTGGTGTTCACCAACATCGGGCATCAGCACCCGAAGGTCGTCGCGGCGATCCAGGCGCAGGCGGCCAAGCTGTGCACCATCGCCCCGCAGCACGCCAACGATGCGCGCTCCGAGGCGGCCCGCCTGATCGCCGAGCGCACGCCCGGTGATCTGAACAAGATCTTCTTCACCAACGGCGGCGCCGACGCGGTGGAGCACGCCGTGCGGATGGCCCGGCTGCACACCGGCCGGTACAAGGTGCTCTCGCGGTACCGCTCCTACCACGGTGGCACCGACACCGCGATCAACCTGACCGGTGACCCGCGCCGTTACCCCAACGATTACGCCAGCGCGGGCGTCGTGCACTTCAACGGCCCGTTCCTGTACCGCTCGTCGTTCTATGCCGAGAACGAGCAGCAGGAATCCGAGCGTGCACTGGAGTACCTCGAGCGGCTCATCCAGCACGAGGGGGCGACGTCGTTCGCCGCCATCATCCTCGAGTCGGTCCCGGGCACCGCGGGCATCATGGTGCCGCCGCCCGGGTACATGGCCGGCGTCCGGGCGATCTGCGACAAGTACGGCATCGTCATGATCGCCGACGAGGTGATGGCCGGATTCGGCCGCACCGGTGAGTGGTTCGCCATCCAGAACTTCGACGTGACACCGGATCTGATCACCTTCGCCAAGGGTGTCACGTCGGGTTATGTCCCGCTCGGCGGCGTCGCGATCAGCGAGAAGATCGCCGCGACGTTCGCCGACCGCGCCTACCCCGGCGGACTGACCTACTCCGGGCACCCGCTGGCCTGCGCCGCCGCCGTGGCCACCATCAACGCGATGGAGGACGAGGCAATGGTGGCCAATGCCAAGCGCATCGGCTCCGAGGTGCTCGGGCCCGGTCTGCGGGACCTGGCGGCCCGGCACCGCTGCGTGGGTGAGGTCCGCGGGCTCGGCGTGTTCTGGGCGGTCGAGCTGGTGGCCGATCAGCAGACCCGGGAACCGTTGGCGCCCTACGGCGGATCGAGCCCGGCGATGAACGCCGTCATCGCGGCCTGCAAGTCCGGCGGTCTGCTGCCGTTCGCGAACTTCAACCGCATCCACGCCGTGCCGGCCTGCAACATCACCGACGACGAGGTCCGGGCTGGCCTGGCGATCCTCGACGCCGCGCTCAGCGAGGGCGACGCCGCGCTCTAGACGACTCCCACCCGAATGGCCGTGGACCCGAACGGGTGCACGGCCATCGGTGTCTCAGCCCAACAGATACGTGCCGAGTTTTTCGCGGGCTTCGGCGGGGATCGGGGTGGGCCCGTCGTCATCGAGCATCACCAGGACGGTGTCGCACAGGCTGACGCAGGTATCGCCGACGAACAGCGCCGTCGACGCCACGTAGGAGGTGCGGCCCAGCCGGCCGATGCCCAGACCGGTCTCGATGGTCGCGGGCCAGTGCACCTCGGCGAGGAAGTGCACGACATTGCTCGCCGACACGAGCCGGATGGTGCGCACCGCCGGCTGGTACACGTCGGGGAAGACCCGCTCGTTGAATTCCGCGCGGGCGTTCTCGTGCAGTGACTCAAGGGCAAGGTTGTTCAGGTGTCCGTTGGCGTCGACGTCACCGTAGCGGGCGAGGGCCAGCCCGGTCACCGGGTAGAGCGCCTTGGCCGACCGGCCGGGGTGCGGGCGTTGCGGGGCTGCCACGAGGGGCTGGTCATGCTGGCTCATATCGGCGCAAGTACACCACGACGTAGGGTGACGAGCATGGTCGACCTGCATCCCGCGATGACGGTCCTGAAGCCTCTGCTGGGCATCTGGGCCGGGCCCGGCGCGGGCGAGTACCCCACCATTCCGTCCTTCGAATACCAGGAGTCGATCACCTTCGGTCAGGTCGGTAAGCCGTTCCTGTCCTACAACCAGCACACGCGGGCGCGCGCCGACGGTCGGCCGTTGCATGCCGAGACCGGCTATATCCGGATACCCGAGCCCGGCCGGGTGGAATGGGTGTTGGCGCACCCCACCGGCATCGTCGAGGTCATGGAGGGTCCGCTGGAGATCGGTGCCGACGGCGCACTGACCATGACGATGACCTCCACCATCGGGCGGTCGTCCTCGGCCAAGGATGTCAGCGCCATGGCGCGCACCTTCACCCTGCGCGGTGACGAACTGAGTTACACCGTGCGGATGGCGGCGGTGGGCCAACCACTGCAGCACCATCTGTCGGCGGTGCTGCGCAAGGACGAGCAGTGAGCGGCGACGGACGCATCCGGGTGCCCGACGACCTCGACGCGGTCACCGACCGGGGCGCCGAGGACGCCGGCGAGGTCGATTCCGCTGCGGTGGAGCGGATCTGGGCCGCCGCCGAGCACTGGTACCGGGCCGGGATGCACCCTGCCATCCAGGTGTGCCTGCGCCGCAACGGTCGGGTCATCCTGAACCGTGCCATCGGGCACGCCTGGGGCAACGGCCCACACGATCCCGCCGATGCCGAGCGCATCCCGGTCCGCACCGACACCCCGTACTGCGTGTACTCGGCCGCCAAGGCGATCACCACCACCGTCACGCACATGCTGGTCGAACGCGGCGCCTTCTCCCTCGAGGATCGGGTGTGTGACTATCTGCCCAGCTACACCAGCCACGGCAAGGACCGCACCACCATCCGGCATGCGCTGACCCACAGCGCCGGCATCCCGTTCGCCACCGGGCCGCGGCCCGACCTGAAAAGGATGGACGACAGCGACTACGCGCGCGAGATGCTCGGCCGGATGAAGCCGGTGTACCGCCCCGGCCTGGTGCACATCTACCACGGCGTGACGTGGGGTCCGCTGATGCGCGAGATCATCTCCGCGGCCACCGGACGCAACATCCGCGACATCCTGGCCACCGAGATCCTCGATCCGCTGGGGTTCCGGTGGACCAATTACGGTGTTGCGCCCCAGGATGTTCCGCTGGTGGCACCCAGCCATGTGACGGGTAAGCCGTTGCCCGCGCCGATCGCCAAGGCGTTCAAGACCGCTGTGGGTGGCACCCCGCAGCAGATCATCCCGTTCTCCAACACCCCCGAGTTCCTCACCGGTGTCATCCCGTCCTCGAACACCGTCTCCAACGCGTTCGAGCTGTCCCGCTTCGCCGAGATCCTGGTTCGCGGTGGGGAACTCGACGGACACCGGGTGCTGTCCGCGGACACCTTGCACCGGGCGTCCGCGGAGGCCCGCCGGTTGCGCCCGGATCTTGCGACGGGGCTGCAGCCGATGCGCTGGGGTACCGGCTACATGCTGGGGTCCAAGCGCTTCGGCCCGTTCGGCAAGGATGCCGCCGGGGCGTTCGGGCACACCGGCCTGACCGATATCGCGGTGTGGGCCGACCCGCAGCGCGCGCTGTCGGTGGCGGTGATCAGCAGCGGCAAGCCCAGTGGCCATCCGGAGGCCAAGCGCTATCCCGCCCTGCTGGACCGGATCAACGCCGAGATCCCGCGGGTCGCCTGAAACCCCACTGCACTGTGAGCATCCTCACCGCGTGTGGCGCATGCGCTTTCGACGCTTCGTCGCGACCAACAGTCAGCAACGAAACGAGAAAGGACGCTCATCATGGGAGACATCTCCGACAAGGCAGAAGAGCTCACCGGCCGTGCCAAGGAGGCCACCGGTGATCTGGTCGGCAATGACGATCTGAAGGCCGAGGGTGCCGCGGACAAGGCCGGTGCACAGGTCAAGCAGGGTCTCGAGGCGGTCGCCGACAAGGCCGAGGACGCCAAGCAGGCGGTGACCGAGAAGGCCGAGGACGCCAAGCAGGTCGTGGCCGAGCGCGCCCAGGATGCCAAGCAGGTCGTGGCCGAGAAGGCCGATTCCCGGGTGGCCATCGCAGTGGTCGCCGGCCTGGCGGTCGTCATCGCCCTGGTGGTTCGCCGTAATCGCGGGAAGTCACACCGGCAGAAGCACCCGGTGGCCAAGAAGGTCGTCGCCGCGGGCGTCACCCGGGCGCTGACGCACTGAGGTCAGCGCCCTGCGGTGCTCAGGGGAGAGGCCATCGCTTCGAGCACCTCGAAGCGGGCCAGCACCTCGGCCTGCAGCACCGCGACCGCCGGGTCGGACGCCTTGCGGGGCCGGGGCAGGTCGACGTCGATGACCTCGTGGATGCGTCCACCCGGTGCCAGCACCACGATCCGGTCGGACAGCTGCACCGCCTCGGTGACGTCGTGGGTGACGAACATGACGGTGCGCCGGGATTCCAACCAGATCCGTTCCAGGTGTTCGCGCAGCGTGCGTGAGGTCATCGCATCGAGATGACTGAACGGCTCGTCCATCAGCAACACATCGGGTTCCACCGCGAACGCCCGGGCGATCCCGATGCGCTGCTGCTGACCACCGGACAACTGCGCGGGAAACCTGTTGGCGCAGTGGCCCAGCCCGACCAGGTCCAGGTAGTGCTCGGCACGCTGCTGCCACCCGTCGCGTTCATGCTGGACGAAGCCCAGGTTGGCCATCACGGTGCGCCACGGCAGCAGCCGCGGATCCTGGAACACGTAGCCGACCCGCGCCTCGTCGGCGCCCGAGCGCAGCCGTACGCTGCCCGAGGTGAGCGTCTCGATACCCGAGACGATGTTGAGCAGCGTGGTCTTCCCGCTGCCGGACGGTCCGACGACCGATACGAACGTCTCGCCGGAGATGGTCAGGTCCACGCCGTCGATCACCCGGGTGACGTCGCCGCGGCGGTCGGTGTACTCCTTGACCAGATTCTGGATTTCGATGGAGGCCATGATGTTTCCTTGCGTTGGATGGGCGGGCGTTCAGGCGGTGCGCCAGCGGGTGGCGTAGCGCTCGATGGGTCCGAGGATCAACAGGTCGGCGATGACGAGCAGCAGGATGAAGACCAGCACCCAGGCCAGGAAGCCGTCGAGTTGGTTGGCGTCATACCAGTAGCGGGAGCGCCAGCCGACGCCGGAGGTGGAGCCGAACCACTCGGCCAGCAGCAGGCCGTTCCAGGCGCTCATGATGGCGAAGCGGACTGCCGCGACCGTGGATCCGGCGACGGCCGGGGCCACGATCTCACGCAGCACCCGGGTCCGGGACACCCCGAACGCCCGCGCCATGAGCACCAGATCGGCCGGTACCGCACGGGTCGCCTTGGCGATGTTGACGACCACGAACGGCAGTCCGGACAGGAACACCGTCACCACCGGGGTCAACCAGCCGAAGCCGAACCACATGGTGGTCAGCAGCGCCCAGATCACCGCCGGGATCGCCAGGGCCGCGGCATTCAGGTCGGAGAAGGCCAGATCGGCGACCCGGGACAAGCCCATCAGCACACCGATCGCCGCACCCACGATCAGCGCCGCGGCCAGTCCGAGCACGAAGCGGTTCATGCTGATCGCCAGGTTGGTCCACAGCTCGCCGATGGCGGCCTCGGATCCGAGCCGGCCGATGCTGTCGGCCACCGACGGCACCCGGTTGCCGAACACCACGGCCAGCTGCCAGGCCCCGATGATGGTGGCGACGGCGGCGAGTACCGCTGCGGCCGTGCTGGTCTGGGCCCGCAGCTGCCGGACGTTCATGGTGGTCATGCGATCTCCTTGCGCCATGCGAAGAACCGGGTTTCCAGGTGGGCCAGGCCACGCTCGATGAGCACCATGGTGACGATGAACAGTGCGGTCCAGGCGAGCATGTCGTCGACCTGGAACTCCTGGTAGGCCTTGCGGATCATGAAGCCGACACCGTTGCTCGCGCCGAACACCTCGGTGAGCGCCTCCACCTTCCACGCCATGGCGAACCCGTACCGGACACCGGCGAAGACGAAGGTCGTCAACGCCGGCAGGTAGAGGTGGCGCAGGATGTCGGTGCGGCTGCGGTTGAACGCCCCGCACATGGCGAGTAGCTTGCCGTCCACCGAGCGCACACCCTCGGCGACGTTGATCGCGATGAACGGTGTGGCGACCAGCGCGGACACCACGATCGGACCGCCGGCGCCCACGCCGAAGATCAGCAGACCGAACACCGCGTAGGTCAGGCCCGGCATATTGCCCAGCACGAACAGCGGTAGCGAGAAGTAGGAGGTCATGAATTGCGAACGGCCCATGACGAATCCGATGACCAGCCCGGCCATCATCGCGATCGCGAAGCCTGCGGCGATCTTGGCGATGCTGGCGGCGAAGTTGGTGACCGCCTCCCCGGAGACGATGATCCCGAGCACCCGGTCGGCCACATCGGCGGGGTTCGGCAGGATCGGATCGTTGACGATCACTGCCGCCAATGCCCACAGCCCGAGTGCGGACAGCAGTGCCAGGCCGGACACCAGCCACCGCCGGTGGTGTGGCGGCACGCGCACGGGGCGCCGGACGGCGGGCGGCGCCGGCCGGGTGATGGTCTGGGTCACTGCTGGGCTCCTTCGGTTGCCAGGAACTGCGGGTCGGCGATGTCGTCGCCGATGACGCCGGTGGTGCGCATCAGGTCGAAGATCGAGCTCTCGTCGTCGGCCCACTGTTGATCGAAGCGGACCTCGTCGACCACCCAGTCATGTTGGGCCACATAACTCTTCATGAATGCGATGTCCTCTGCCGAAGCGACGGCGAAGTGCTGCGGGTACTGCTCGATCATGTCGTCGCGGTGGGCCTGCCATTCCGCCAGGCCGCGGTCCCACAGATCCAGGAACGCCGCCACCTCACCGGGGTGGCCCTGCACCCAGTCCTTGCGCGCGACGAAGACGTTGCCCATCGGGCCGTCGTGGCCCGGCGCCTGCAGTTCGGCGAACAGGTTGGCCGAGGACTTGCCGTCATACAGCGCTCGTACCGAACCGTCGCGCAGTTCGCGCGCCGACAGGTCGGGATAGCAGATGCAGGCGTCGATCTCACCGCGTGCCAACAGGTTCGACAGGTTCTGGATGTCGGCGACGACGACGTTGAAATCGCTGGGGCGCTCTCCGGTGGCGACGAGGTTCATGCCGTGCATCTGTTGGACCAGCGCACTCCACACCAGGGTGCCCGAGACGGTGGTGAAGACGCCTAGTCGTCGACCGCGCAGGTCCTCCAAGGACGTCGCGGGATCATCGGCTCGGACCAGGATGCGACTGCGCTCGGCGTTGTAGCGACCGATGATGACCGTCTCGCGCTGGGTCTGCTCCTCCAATGCGGGAACCTCGAAGGATGCCGAGGAGATGATGTCGGCGTGCCCCCCGGCGAACAGCCCGAATTCGTCCCAGGTGGCGCTCGTCTCGATGGAATAGCCGGTGTCGCGCTCCCATTCCTCGATGACGCCGGTGTCGTGCATGTAGTCCCAGATCGGGTCCGGCGCGAAGGTGAACCGGATGACGCCGTCCTGCGCCGACCGGGATGAGGCCGGGCCGCCGAGGCCGGCCGAGCAGGCCGTGGTGGCCACGATGATGAGCACCGATGCCAACGCACCGGCAATCCTGACGAGTCGAGTTCCTGTGATGGCGATCACGAGTACACGATGACCGTGACCCAGGCCGACGGACAATGTGTGTCCGAACACTCTTAGTCTTAGGTTTATGTCTGAGCAGACACAGACCCTGGAACGTTGGCTGGATGCGCTGGCCGATATCGGCGAGGCGGTCGGCGGTATCGGTGAGGCTGTCGGCGATGTCGCACCCGTCGCCGATCTGCTCGACCGCGTCGCGCACACCGCCTGCACCCTGCTCGACTACGACTTCTGCGCGGTGTTCCTGCCCGATACCGCGCGTACCGTCCTGACCATCGTCGGCGCGCACGGGCTGTCCGGCGACTACATCGCACAGGTGAACGCCGACCGGCCGATCCTGCTCGATGTCGCGGGCGAGCAGGAGGCACCGACGAGCATCGCGTTCCGCACCGGCGAGGTGGTGACCCTGGAGGACATCGAGTTGGTACCCGGGTTCGGCTGGGGCGGCGTCGCCCATGAGCAGGGGTACCGGGCACTGATCTCGGTGCCGCTGCGCCGGGCCGGCACCGTGGTCGGCGCTCTCAACGGATACCGCGCACACCCGCACCGGTTCGACGCGGCGGAGGTCAGCCTGGTCACCACGTTGGCAACTCAGGTGGCCATCGCGCTGGGCACCGCGCAGCTGCGCGCCCAGGAGTTGGCCACCATCCGGGAGTTGCGCCGCGCCGAGGAGGTCCACCAACTACTGATGGCGACCGCCCTGCGGGGCGAGGGCGTCCGCGGGGTGGCCGACGCACTGGCCGAATTGCTCGGTCGCGCAGTGCAGATCGACGAGGCGCCCGGTGCCGACCTCACCCCGACGGTCACCCGGGCGGACGGTTGCTGGGAAACCGGTGTCCAGCTCGACGGCACTGTGGTGGCCCGCATCCGCGTCGACGGTGCCGGCACCCTCTCGGCGCTCGATGTCCGCGCCGTCGAGCACGCCGCGGTGGTGACGGCGCTGGAGTTGTTGCGGGCCCGCACCGCCGCGGAGGTCGAACAGCGGCTGCGCGGCTCGCTGGTCGCCGATCTGTTGAGCGCGGAGGCCGTCGAGGTGGCCTCGCTGCTGGAACGCGCACGACGTCTCGGCTGGGATCTGACCGGCGAGCAGTCCCTGATCACGGTGCGGTGGCCCCTGGACTCCGCACCGTCGGGGCGCGCCGTCCCCGATCGGGCACTGGCCATCGCCGACCGCGCCGTCGCCGGCACCGCACCCAGACCGTTGGCCGCGCTGTTCCGCAACGATCTGGTGCTGGTCTTGCCGGCGCGTGCAAGGGCCACGGCTCCCGAGTTGGCCCGCCGTCTCATCGAAAGCCTTTCCGCCGCAGCCGGTGTCGAGCACAGCGTGGCGGCGGTGTCACCTCCGCGTCCGGTCGCCGAACTGGCCGATGCGTACCGCACCCTCAGCGGTGCGATGAACCTGGCAGCAGCCGAACGCGTGTCGACGGTGATCGATCTGGCCGATGTCACGATCGACCACCTGCTGCTCCAACTCGACGATCCGGCACGGTTGCGCGAGTTCGCCCGGGCGGTGCTGGGCCGCGCGCTCGACTACGACCGCGCACGGTCGACCGAATTGATCCGGACCGCGCGGGTGCATCTGAATCTCGGGCTGGACCGCCGCGCCACGGCCGATGCGCTGCACCTGCATCCCAATACCGTTGCCCAACGAATCAAGCGGCTCGAGGAGCTGACCGGATTGCTGTTGGCGCGGCCACGCGATCTGTTGCAGTTGACCTCGGCGCTGACCGTGGCGCAGGTCGCCGGGATGGGCTGACGTTCAGGCGCGCGCGGCGGCCCGCACCAGCAGCCGCAACAGCACCTGCCCGATGACCGCCAGCGGGATCTTCACGAGCGGGAACGACGCCGTCGACCCGATGGCGTAGTCGATGCGCGTACCGGTGCCCGACCTGGTCAGCCGCACCTCGCCGGTGTAGCCGGGAAACGGGGTACCCGAGAGCGCCTTGTATCCGAAGACGTTGGGCGCCTCGAACGTGGTGACCTCTTCGACGATGTCCGGGCCCGGTCCCGGGGTACTGATCCGGCGGACCGCGCCCAGCCCATTGGGTTCCGGGGTTCCCGGCCGTCCGAGGCTGACGCTGACACCAGGTCCCCAGGTCTCCATGCCGACATGGTCGGTGAGGGTGTCCCACACCTTCTGGATGTCGGTGCCGACGGTGGCGTGTGCTGTCACATGCATGGCCGACATCCTGCCCCACCGGCCGGTTGGTAGACCCGCATACGTGACGTCGATCACCCTTGCCTATGGTGGCGGGATGAGCAGCGTCGCTGATGCGGACCGGGTTGCCGACCTGGCCAGGCAGGTGGTCCGGGACCATGACCCGAAGAAGGTTCCCATCCCGGAGTTCCTGACCGCCACGTATGACGCGGGCCTGTCGTGGGTGCACTTCCCCGAGGGTCTGGGCGGACTCGGGGTGTCGCGCGGACTACAGGCCGTCGCCGACGGCATCCTGCAGGGTGCCGGCGGCCCGGTGCCGCTGGGCCTGAATCCGATGGGCTACGGGATGGCGGCCCCCACGGTGCGCGAACACGCCCAGTCCGAGGAACTCAAGCGATTCTGGTTGCGACCGTTGGCCGGCACCCAGGACATCTGGTGCCAGCTGTTCTCCGAGCCCGGCGCCGGCTCCGATCTGGCGGGTCTGGCCACCTCGGCGGTCCGCGACGGGGACGAGTGGGTGATCAACGGGCAGAAGGTGTGGACCAGCCTGGCCCACCGCGCCCGGTGGGGTCTGCTGCTGGCGCGCACCGACCCGGATGTCGCCAAGCACAAGGGGCTGACCTACTTCGTGCTCGACATGCACGCTCCGGGAGTCGAGACCCGCCCGCTGCGCCAACTGACCGGTCAGGCCGAGTTCAACGAGGTCTACATCACCGATGCCCGCATCCCGGATGCGCACCGGCTCGGAGCGGTCGGCAACGGCTGGGGTGTGGCGATGACCACGCTGATGAACGAGCGCAGTGCGCTCGGCGGCAGCGGGGCCCGACGCGGGGCGGGCACCATCGCCGAGGCCGTCGGATTGTGGGCCGCGCGCCCGGATCTGCAGACCCCGGTGCTGCGCGATCGACTGACCCAGCTGTGGTTGCGCTCGGAGGCGCAGCGGCTGACCGCGCAGCGCTCGCGGGCCACCGCCACCGTCGGCGGGCCGGGCCCGGAGGGCTCGATCGGCAAGCTGGTCGGTGCCGAACTCAACCAGCACATCTACACCTGGTGCATGGATCTGCTTGGCGCCGAGGGCATTCTGTATCACAGCTACGCCCAGGACCGTGATGATGACGGCGACTGGCGCGGACCGATCCAGCAGCGCTTCCTGCGCAGCAAGGCCAACACCATCGAAGGCGGGACGTCGGAAGTGATGCGCAACATCCTGGCCGAGCGGATCCTCGGGTTGCCCGGGGATCTGCGGGCCGATGCCGGTATGGCGTGGAAGGACGTGCCCCGTGGCTGAGGAGTTTGCGGATCAGCCCGACAAGACGGCTGAGGAGTTTGCGGATCAGCCCGACAGCGTGGCTGAATATGTCTTCTCAGAGGAGCAGGCCCAATTGCGTGCCTCGGTGCGCAAGTTCGGTACCGAGAACTTCGGTGAGGCCAAGGCCCGGGTACAGATGGAATCCGAGCCGCGTTTCGACCGAAAGGTGTGGCAGCGCCTGGGAACCGAGCTGGGTGTGCTGGGGTTGACGGTGCCGGAGTCCGACGGTGGGTTCGGCGGCACGCTGGTCGATCAGGCGATCGCCGTCGAGGAACTCGGTGCCGCACTCGCGACGGGACCGCTGTTCGGCACGGTCTACCTGGCCATCCCGGCGTTGGTCGCCGCATCCGCCGGTGCCGCGCGTGACGACCTGCTCGGTGCACTGGCCGACGGTACCCGGACCGCCGCCTTCGCGGTGCCCGACCGGTCCGGCGCGTTCGATCCGGCCGCCGTCACCGTGACCGGTGGTGAGCTGCTGAGCGGGTCCGCGGAGCGCGTCGTCGATGCCGACGCCGCGGACGAGATCCTGATCGCGGCAACCGGTCCCGGCGGGGTGGCGCTGTACGCCGTGGACGCGTCCGCACCGGGTGTGCAGCGCACCCGGCTGGTCACGCTGGACCTGACCCGACCGCAGGCCTCCATCGAGCTGACCGATGCGCCGGCCCGGCTGATCGCCGGACCCGATGAGGCCGAGCGCGTCATCACCCATGCCCTGCACGCCGGTTCAACGCTGCTCGCGGCCGAACAGGTCGGCGCCGCGCAGCATCTGCTCGACCTGTCGGTGGACTATGCGAAGTCGCGGTTACAGTTCGGCCGCCCCATCGGGTCATTCCAGGCGGTCAAGCACCGGCTCGCCGAGGGCATGGTCGACCTGGAGCACGCCCGGTCGGCGACCTATCACGCGGCGTGGGCGCTCGGGGACGGCTCCGACGACCCGGCGCTGGCGGCGAGCATCGCCCAGGCGCTGGCGTCGGCGGCCTTCAGCCGTATCGCGACCGACACCATCCAGGTGCACGGCGGGATCGGCTTCACCTGGGAGCACCAGGCCCACCTGTATCTGAAACGGGCCACCACCGACGCGGCACTGCTGGGCTCTGCCGAGGCACACCGGAACCGGATCGCCGAGATGGTGTTGGACACGGCCGAGCCGAAGGCGCCGCGCGTCGCGACGGGCGTATAGCAGACACCGGCGCCGCGCACAAGATCCCGCCGGCCGGTGTTCTCCGGCCCGCCGGCCGATTCCGCCGGATGCTGAACCCCGAAGACTCATGGGGTGCTCTCACTATCCCGCCGTAACCTTCTACTCGGACTCGCCGCCACGCCGGTCGTCCTGAGCCTGGGGTGCTCGCGCAGCGCCGCCGCTCGACCCTCGACCCGGCCACTCCCGATCCCGCCACTGGCCGAGGCGACGGTCGCCGCGGACGGCACCCGCACCTTCACACTGCAGGCGATGGCCGGCGACACCGAGGTGCTGCCCGGAATCCGCACTGCCACGTGGGGTTTCAACGGGTCGATACTCGGGCCGACCCTGCGGGCGCGACGCGGCGAATCCGTGGCGGTGCACGTGCAGAACGCCCTGCCCGAGCCGACGACCGTGCACTGGCACGGTATGCACGTTCCCGCGCAGTCCGACGGCGGCCCACACCAGACCGTCCCGGTCGGCGGTGCGTGGCAACCACGCTGGGAGATCAGGCAACCGGCTGCCACACTCTGGTATCACCCACACCCGCACGGCGCCACCGAGAAACACGTCTACCGCGGCCTGGCCGGCATGTTCATCATCGACGACGACCATGCCGACGGCCTACCGCACGACTACGGCGTCGACGACATCCCGCTGATCATCCAGGACCGCCGGTTCACCGGCACGGGCGCCCTCGACGAGTCCGATCCCAGCGATATCGGCCTGCTCGGGGACACCATAGTGACCAACGGTATTGCCGGGGCCCACCTCGCGGTCCGCTCCGGGCGGATCCGGCTGCGGATCCTCAACGGCTCCGGTGGCCGGCTCTACAACCTCGGTTTCGGCGACAACCGGACCTTCCACATCGTGGCGACCGACGGTGGCCTGCTGACCGCCCCGGTCGCCGCGAGCCGGGTGCAGCTCAGCCCCGGTGAGCGCGTCGAGATCACGGTCGCGTTCGGACCACGGGAAACTACTGCACTGCAATCGTTCCCGATCGAGCGCCGGGGTGGCCTGGCAGCGCAGGAAGCCTCGCGTTTCGGTGTCGACGACAGCTTCACCATTCTGGACCTGCACGCCGAGCAGGACCTGCAGCCCGGTCCGGCGTTACCCGCCACGCTGGCGGCCCTACCCGGCCTGCCCGACGAGACAACGGCAGTGCAGCGACAGTTCGATCTGCAGTGGTTCATGATCAACCGCAATCGGATGGACATGACCCGCATCGACTTTCACGCAGTCGTCGACACCGACGAGATCTGGACGGTGCGCAACGTCGACAACTGGCCACACAATTTCCACGTGCACGACACCCAGTTCCGGATCGTCGACACCGACGGGGAACCGCCGCCACCGCACCTCGCCGGGTACAAGGACACCGTGTATGTCGCACCGGGACAGCGGATCCGGATCGCCGTACGCTTCTCCGACTACACCGACCCCACCTGGCCGTACATGTACCACTGTCACCTGGCCCTGCACGAGGACCAGGGCATGATGGGCCAGTTCCTGGTCCTGTCAGCGGGGCAGCAGCCGGCGGGTATGCCGGACATGTCGATGCCGGGTCACGCCATGCGTTGATACCCGTACACCGCGAGCTGCACCCGGTTCTGCGCGCCCAGCTTGTCCATCAGGTTGGCCACATGGGTCTTGACCGTCGTCACGCCGAGGTGCAGCCGGTCCGCGATCTCTTGATTGGACAGACCGTCGACCACCAGTGGCAGCACATCGGCCTCCCGTGCCGTCAACTCCACCGCATCGAAACGTTGCGGCCCCCCGGTCTGCACAGCCCGGGTGACCAGTCGCTGCAACAGATGTGGTGACAGCACGAAGTCGCCTGCCGCAATCCGGCGCACCGCGTCGAGCAGGTCGGCGGGATCGGTGTCCTTGACCAGGAATCCCGACGCACCGGCGGCGAGCGCCGGATAGAGGTGATCATCGTCGTCGAATGTGGTGAGCACCAGGACCTTTGCATCGGCGCGGGCCGACACGATCTGCCCGATGGCGGTGATCCCGTCGACGCCCGGCATCCGCAGGTCCATCAGGATGACATCGGGCACCAGCTCGGCAGCCGAGCGCACCGCCTGGGATCCATCGGCCGCCTCGGCGACGACCTCGATGTCCTGGGTCGACTCGCACAACATCCGCAGCCCGGCCCGCACCAGGCGCTGATCATCGGCGATCACGACGCGGGTAACCACGCCCGTACCTCCCAGCCGTGTTCGCCGCTGCCTGCGCTGAATTCGCCGCCGGCCAACGCCATCCGTTCCGACATCCCGAGGACTCCCATCCCCGCGGAATGCTCGTCGGCTCCGACACTGTCCACCCGGATCTCGACACCCCCGTCGCGGCGCCCGATCGCCACGGTCACCGGCCCGGCCGGATCGGCATGCTTCATCACGTTGGTGAGCGACTCCTGCACGACCCTCAGCACGGTCAGTCGCGTCATCGCATCCAGGCCGGTGCTGTCGCGATCGATATCGGCGACCACTGTGAATCCGGCGGCGCGGACCCGACCCGTGGCGGCGTCGATCTCATCCCAGAGCGCCTGCGGCTCCACCATGGCCACCTCGTGCAGGCCCGGATCACGCAGTGCCGTCTGCCATCTGCGGATGTCGGCCAGGGCGTCGGCGGCGGTACGGTGCACGTCTCCGAGTACCTCGGTCACGCGCGGGTCGGCTCCGTCGATCACGTGCTCGGCGACGCCGGTGCGCAGCACGATCGATGCCATGTGGTGGGCCACCAGGTCGTGTAGTTCGCGGGCCATCGCGGTGCGCTCCTGGGCCCGGACCTGAGCCTGGGCCGCGGCACGCATCTGACGCTGGCCGCGCAGATAGAGCCCGAGCAGCAGCGGCAGCCCCAACGCTGCTGCCACCGTCGTCAGATCGGCGGCTCCCCAGCGTGGCGCGTGCTGGTCGAGCGCGACCCCGAGCAACAGGGCGCCCAGCCACGATACCGCCGCGACGAGGACAGGCCGGTTGCGGTCCGTCCGTGCGGTCAGCTCGGCCAGCGACACCGCACCCAGGTAGGGAACCAGCCCCGACAGCCCCCAGGCCTGCGCGGCGAACATCGGGACGGCCAGTGCCGAGAGGATCAGTGACACCGACAACGGCCGTCGGTCCCCGAACAGGAACACCACCGCGGACGCGCAGGCCAGCACCCAGTAGGACGCCGAGACCCGGAACTCACCGGGAAAGGTACTCACCGCCAGAAGCACCGGCGTCACCAGTAACGGCACGCTCCGGAGCAGCAGGGGGTGCACACCCGTCAGGCTATCGCGCCGGCATTCTTCAATTCCTCGATCCGGTCCCAATCCAGACCGATCTCCATGAGGACCAACTCCGTGTGTTCGGAGGCCTGCGGTGCCCGGGTGGTCTGCAGCGGTTCGTGATCGAACTGCACCGGGCCGCGGACCACCTTGAACGGTCTGCCGCCGTCAGAGGCCTCGACCTCGACCACCATGTCGTTGGCCAGGGCCTGCTCATCGGAGCCCAAGTCGACCAGGCTCTGGAAGGGGGCCCACTGACCGCGCATGGTCTTGAGGTGGTTGCGCCAGTATTCGAACGGCCTGCGGCGAATCGCCTCGGCGATCAGTTGCACACCGGCGGAGGCATTCTCGATCAGCGGGAGCACATCGCAGAACCGCGGGTCATCGGCCAGTTCGGGCAGTCCGAGGTGCTCGAAGGCATCGCGGATGTACCCGGTGGGGCTGACGATGCACAGGTTGATGATGCCGCCGTCGGAGGTGACGTAGTTGGCCATGAACGGATTGACCGAGGTGACATCGTCGGGCATCACCGAGCGCATGGTCTCGCCGGTCTCCATCCCCTGGGTGACGCTGGCGCCGGCCGCCCACCACGCGGTGCTCAGCAACGACACGTCGATCTCGGATGTCTGGCCGGTCCGTTCCCGGTGGAAGAGCGCCGCGGAGATGCCCCCGGCGATGTTCATCCCGCCGATCGAGTCACCGAAGGCCGGAATGCCCTGGGAGAGCGCACCGTCGAGCCGTTCGGGGGTCAGTGCGTGTCCGACGCCGCTGCGGGTCCAGAAGGCGGTGCCGTCGAACCCACCGGTGTCGCGTTCGGGCCCTTTGTCTCCGTAGGCACTGCCGCGGGCATAGATGATGTCCGGGTTCACCGCGCGGATGTGCTCGACGTCGAACTTGTTGCGCTGCCGCTGGGCCGGTAGGTAGTTGGTCAGGAACACGTCGGCGGTCTTGGCGATCTCGTAGAGCACCTGCTGTCCGCCCGGGGTCGAGACGTCGACACCGACGCTGCGCTTGCCGCGGTTGGGATGCTCGATGAGCGGGTGCCGGTTCGGGTCGAGCTGGAACCCACCCATGTTGACGAATCCGCGCTGGGTGTCCCCGCGCACCGGGTGCTCGATCTTGATGACATCGGCTCCCCAGTCGGCGAGGATCGCGCCCGCCGCCGGGACGAAGGTGAACTGGGCGACCTCCAGGACGCGCACGCCCTCCATGACCTTGCTCATACCGCCGACCGTACCGTAGTGCCGACGGTAACGGCCGGGATGAAACCGACGGACTTTGGGCATATATGCAGTCATGACCATCGGCATCATCCTGGGCACCATCCGTGAAGGCCGCGCCGGCGAGGCCGTCGCGCAGTGGGTTCATCAGCACGCGTCCCGGCGCGAGGGCACCGAGTTCGAGCTGATCGACCTCAAGGCCTTCGACGTCCCCCTGCTCACCGCTCCGGTACCACCCGCTGCGGCCGAGAAGAAGTACGACTCGGAGAACGTGCGGCGGTGGAGCCAGGCCATCGACGCCTGTGCCGGTTTCATCTTCGTCACCCCCGAGTACAACCACGGCGTCCCGGGGGCGCTGAAGAACGCCGTGGACACCCTGGGTTCCGAATGGTTCGGCAAGACGGTCGGTTTCGTGTCCTACGGAGCCGATGGCGGTATCCGCGCGGTCGAACAGTGGCGCCAGATCGTGGCGAATTTCCAGATGCTCGACGTGCGGGCGCAGGTGGCGTTGTCGTTGTTCCGCGAGTTCGGCGACGACGGTTTCACACCCGAGGAACGCCGCACCGGGGAGCTCGACACCCTGCTCGATCAGCTGATCCCGCTGACCGATCAGGTATCGCGCACCCCGCGGTAGATCCCTCGCCTGACGATCAGCGGCTGCAGCACCCGGTCGATCGACCACGCCGGGAACCGGACCGCCCGCCCGCCCGGGGTGAACACCTCGAGGCCGTCGGGCTGGGCGCCCAGCACCGAACCCCATCGCCTGCTCGTCGGCGTGAACCGGCGCGGGGTCCCACCGTCGAAGTGCGCCCGCACATTGTGCGCGACCAGCCCGTCGGCGCGGTTGCGCGCCGAGGACCGCAGCGGGTCGGTGGCCGCGACATCACCGACGGCGAACACCTCCGGACGCCCGGGAACCCGGAGCTGATCGTCGACGGCCACGAAGCCGTCGGCGTCGAGCACCTCCTCGGGTAACCAGCCGGTGTTCGGGCGCACCCGACCGATCGCCCACAGCACCGCATCGGCACGGGCCTCGGGCTGCCCGCCGGCGAACTGCACCGGCTCACTGGTGATCTCATCACACCCGAACCCTTCGGGCACCACCGCCCGATGCCCGGGATGCAACGCCACGCCGAGGTCCTGCAAGCGGCGCTGCACCCGCCGCCACACCCGGTCGTGATGCTGGGGCAGGGCGCGTTCCCCGGGGAAGTACAGCGCGACGTGTGCCGTGCGGAGGGCGCCGGCCAGATTGGCCGCGGCACTGACCGCCGCGGCACCCCCACCGATCACCGCGATGGTCGACGCGGCAGCGAACCGGGCGTGCGCCTGCTGCAGTTCGGCGTCGATCTCCGAACGGGTCTGCCGCTGCGGACGCCGCCAGAAACCGTTGCTCACGCCGGTCGAGATGACCAGCGCGTCATAGCGTTCGGTGCTGACGGCGTCACCGAGGTCGACCTCGACGGTGCGGGCGTCCAGGTCCACCCCGGTCAGCACACCGTGCACGGTGCGCACCCGGTCCAGCGCCCGGTAACGCTCGAAACCGATCCAGTAATCGCGGGCCCAGTCGGCCGGCCGGGATATTCGCACCCCGAGTTCCTGGCCGCTGACCAGGCCCGGCTTGGACGAGATGCCGACGACCTCGAAACGGCCGGCCAGTTTGATCGCGGTCAGCAATCCCGCGTCGCCGAGACCGGCGACCACCACACGCTGCATGTCCCCATCTTGGCCGCCGACGCAGGTGTTGTGGCGGACAAACGCGACAGAACCCGTGGCAGCGGCGTGGTCGGTGCCGTCCGGAAAGTATTGCCGTAGCCCTTTCGGTAACATCGGCGGCCATGTCTGACGCCTACTACGAGCTGCTCGACACCGATGATCCGCTCGGCGAGCGGTTCGCGGCCTCCGAGCACGTCACCAGCACGTGGTCGGCCGATATGCAGAACGCGGCGCCGGTGTCGGCACTGCTGGTGCGCACCCTGGACCGCTGCGCGCCGCGCGCGGACGCCCGGATGAGCCGGGTGGTCGTCGATCTGCTCGGCCCGGTGCCGGTGACCGGTCCGCTCTGGATGCGCGGCGGCGTCCGGCGGCCCGGCACCAAGATCGAGCTGCTGAGCGCCGAGATGCTCGCACCCGGACCCGACGGCAGACCGCGTCCGGTCGCCGAGGCCCGGGCGTGGCGATTCCAGGGCCACGACACCGCCGAACTGGCCTTCGCCGCCGAACCGCCGCTGCGTCCGCTCGCCGCGGCCACCCCGCGGCCGGTGAACCCGGACCTGGGCACCACCTTCGTCGACACCCTCGACTGGCGCTGGCTCAACGACGTCCTGCACAGCGTGCCGGCCGAATGCTGGGTCCGGCCCAAGGTCGACCTGGTCGCCGGTGAGGTGCCGACGGTCCTGGAGCGACTGTTCTGCGTGGCCGATGTCGCCAACGGGATGGGCTCGCGGCTGGATGTACGCCGCTGGACATTCCTGAACACCGACCTGACCGTGCACCTGCACCGGCTGCCGCGCGGCGAGTGGTTCGGCATCCGCGCGGTGAGCAACTACGGTGCCGACGGGGTGGGCACCTCGGTGGCCACCCTGTTCGACGACGACGGGCCGGTCGCCGCGCTGCAGCAGGCCCAGCTGGTGCGCCGCCGTCCGTAGGATGACATGGTGAAGCTGCGCCGCGTCCGCACCGAATCCGGACTCCGAACCGAATACCGTGCCGCTGAGGGTGACTGGCGCACCGCACCGGACACCACGGCCCTGGGTGGGCGGGTCTTCGATGCCGCCTGGGAGGTCGCCCAGGCCGACCGGCAACTACAGCACAGCCCGCATCTGCTGCCGTTCCAGCCGCTGTCGTTCCGCGATTTCATGCTCTACGAACAGCACAACATCGACGCCGCCCGTGGCCTGATCCGGCGCTTCCACCCGGGGTTGTACCGCGCGGCAGCCGCCTACGAAAAGCTGTCCGGACGGCCCGCACCGCAGCTGCGGCCCAAGCCGCTGTTCTACCGGCAGCCGATCTACTACATGGGCAACGCGCAGACCTTCGTGCCGACCGGCACCCCGATCACCGCACCGGCGTACACGCTCGCCCTCGACTTCGAACTCGAACTCGGTTTCGTGTTGTCGGCACCACTGCTGGATGCCACCCCGGCCGAAGCACTCGCCGCCATCGGCGCGTTCGTCCTGGTCAACGATTTCAGCGCCCGCGACGTGCAGCGTGCCGAGATGGACAGCGGCTTCGGCCCGCAGAAGTCCAAGCACTTCGCCAGTTCCATGTCCGAGGTGGCGGTGACCGCCGACGAGGTACTGCCCCGCATCGACGATCTCACCGGATCGGTCGCGATCAACGGCGCCACGGTGAGTATCGTGCGCAGCCGGGGCATGCAGCACAGCATCGGCGAGGTGCTGGCCCACGCCTCACGATCCGAACAGCTCCACGCCGGTGAGCTTTTCGCCACCGGGACCCTGACCGGTGGCTCCGGTATGGAGGTCGGGAAGTGGTTGCGCCCCGGTGACACCCTCACGCTCACCCTCGACGGCGTCGGAGACGTCGAGCACACGATCATCTGATGGCGTCGATGGCCTTGTAGATGCGCTGTTCGCTGACCGGCCGCGGGGTACCCAACTGCTGCGCCCACAGGCTGACCCGCAGTTCCTCGATCTGCCAACCGATGTCGACGACATCGGCCGCGGCGGCACGGGCCGGGGACAGGCTGCGCACCAGGTCGTCGTAGGCGTCCTCCACGGCGTGCACCCGGTCCATCCGTTCCCGGTCGGCACCCACCCCGTGTGCAAGGCGTTCCATCCGGCGGCCGATCGCCAGCAGGTAGCGGGTCAGGTCGGCCAGTCGTGTCACCCCGGTGATGGTGACAAAACCCTTGGGCAGCAGCCTGTCCAGCTGCGCGCGGATGTCGGCCACCGCATCGGCGTGGGCCGGCACCGGTCGATCGGGGATGGCCACCTGCGCTTCGTGTGCGGCCGCGAGCACCTTCTCCACCCGCCGGGCGATATCCATCGTCGTGGCCGCCAACGACTTCCCCACCCGGGCGGCCAATGCGTCGAATTCGGCACGGGTCCAGACCAGTTCGCGCGACAGCGCGTCCACCCCGGCGTCGGCACAGTCCTCCAGCAGGGCCGCCAGCGGCCCGTCGGGGCTGGTGTTCAGCGTCAACCTGGCGCGCATGTCGAGGCCGCGTTCGACGGCCTTGACCGGTGACGGCACCGTCAGCCGCAGCAGCCGGCGCAGTCCCGGCCGCATCACCGCAGCCTGCTCGGCCTGCTGCGCGAAGACCTTCACGTCGACGGCCGACCCGGTGTCGACGAAGGTCGGGAAGCCGCGCACGGTGTGACCACCGCTGGCCTGCTCGACGGTGCGTGGCAATTCGTCGAGATCGGCGGGCCACCCGGTGAGCCCTCGGCGTTCCCAGGAGCCCGCCACCGCGCGGGCCACGGCCTGCTGGACCGGCGCCGCCAGGCGGTCCTGCAGCGCGCCAAGGTCTTTGCCGCGCGCCACCTCGGCGCCCTCGGCCGTCTCGACGGCGAACGTCACCCGCAGGTGCGCGGGCACCTTGGCCACCTCGAAGGCCTCCACCGGGACGACCACCCCGCTGCGCCTGCGCAGTTCCCTGGCGATCTCGGTCAGCAGCGACCCGTTCTCGGGGTGCAGGTCGTCGAGGATGGACCGTGCGGTGTCCGGGGCGGGCACGAAGTTGCGGCGCAGATCCTTGGGCAGCGATTTGATCAGTGCGGTCACCAGTTCTTCCCGTAGGGCGGGGATCTGCCAGGCGAACCCGTCGCCACCGATGCGGGTCAACACCTCCACCGGGATGTGCACCGTCACGCCGTCGTCCGCGGCGCCGGGTTCGAAACGATAGGTCAGCGGGAGCGCCAGGTCCTCGGTGCGCCAGGTGTCGGGATGGTCCTCGGTCTGCTCGGCGCGCAGCAACTCGTCTCGGGTGAAGGTCAACAGATCCGGGGTCTTGTGCCGTTGCTTTTTCCACCAGGCGTCGAAGTGCCGGGCCGACACCGCCTCCGGTGGTATCCGGGCGTCGTAGAGCGCGAACAGTTCGTCGTCGCCGATCAGCAGGTCGCGCCGCCGCGCGCGTTCCTCGACCTCTTCCAGTTCGCCGCGCAGCCGGGCGTTGTCCCGGAAGAAGTGATGCCGGGTCTGCCAGTCCCCCTCGACCAGGGCATGCCGGATGAACAGCTCGCGCGAGACCACCGGATCGATCTGCCCGTATCCGACGGCCCGGCGCGGCACCAGCGGCAACCCGTACAGCGTCACGCGCTCGAAGGCCATCACCGCGCCGCGGCGGGCGTCCCAGTGCGGTTCGCTGTAGGTGCGCGCCACCAGATGCCCGGCAACCCGTTCGACCGCGTCGGGATCGATACGGGCCGCCGTCCGGCCGAAGAGCCGGCTGGTCTCGACCAGATCGGCGACCACGATCCAGCGCGGGGGCTTGCGGGTCAGTACCGAGCCCGGCGCCAGCACGAATCTGGTGTTGCGCGCTCCCTGATAGTCGCGACCGTCACCCTCGCGTAATCCGATGTGGGACAACAACCCCGCGGTCAACGCGGCGTGGATACGACTCGGGTCGGCATCCTCGGTGGATTCCCGGATGCCCAGATCCCCGGCGATGCTGCGCAACTGCCCGGCCAGGTCCTGCCATTCCCGGATGCGCAGGTAGTGCAGGAACTCGTCACGGCACATCCGCCGGAATGCGCTGCCCGAACGCTCCTTCCGCTGCTCGCGCAGATACCGCCACAGGTTCAGGTAGGCCACGAAGTCCGAGTGTTCGTCGGCGAAGCGGGCGTGCTTCTGACGCGCCGCCTCCTCCCGGTCGGCGGGCCGCTCCCGCGGATCCGGGATGGACAGTGCGGCGGCGATCACCAGCACCTCGCGCACGCAGTTCTCGTCGTGGGCGGCCAGGATCATCCGGCCGATACGCGGGTCCAGCGGCAGCCTCGCCAGTCGCCGTCCCACCTCGGTGATCGCACCGTGGGCGTCGAAGGCGCCGAGTTCCTGCAGCAGCTGCACACCATCACGGATGCTGCGGGCATCGGGTGGATCCAGGAACGGGAAATCGGCGACGTCACCGAGTTTCAGAGCCGACATCTGCAGGATCACCGCGGCGAGATTGGTGCGCAGGATCTCCGGATCGGTGTAGCGCGGCCGCGATTCGAAGTCGGCTTCCGAGTACAGCCGGATGCAGACGCCGGGCGCGGTACGGCCGGACCGGCCGGCCCGCTGATCGGCCGAGGCCTGTGATATCGGCTCGATCGGCAGCCGCTGCACCTTGGTGCGCCGGCTGTAGCGGGAGATGCGCGCGGTGCCCGGGTCGACCACGTAGCGGATGCCGGGCACCGTCAACGAGGTCTCGGCGACGTTGGTGGCCAGCACGATCCGACGTCCCGAGCGGCCGGGGGTGAACACCTTCTGCTGCTCGGCGGTCGGCAGCCGGGCGTACAGCGGCAGCACCTCGGTGTTCTGGAAATCCGTCAACGACCGCAGCACTTCGAAGGTGTCGCGGATCTCGCGTTCCCCGGACAGGAACACCAGCACGTCGCCCGGTGGCTCGGCCTCCAGCTCGCGGACCGCGTCGACGATCGCCTCGGTCGGATCGCGTACGTCGGCGGAGCCGACAAGTGAAGCCGGAGCGGTACGCACGATCTCGTGGTCGGGATCATCGGGATCGGCCGAATCGTCCGCGTCGTCGCCACCGCCGACCGGCATCTCCAGCGGCCGGTAGCGGATCTCGACCGGGTACGTCCGGCCCGACACCTCCACGATCGGCGCTGCCACCCCGTCGATCGCGAAGTGCTCCGCGAAGCGTCCCGGCGCGATGGTGGCCGAGGTGACGATGACCTTCAAATCCGGACGACGCGGCAGCAGCTCGCGCAGATAGCCGAGCAGGAAGTCGATGTTGAGGCTGCGCTCGTGCGCCTCATCGAGGATCAGCGTGTCGTAGCGCAGCAGCCGACGGTCGCGCTGGATCTCGGCGAGCAGGATGCCGTCGGTCATCAGCTTGATGAGGGTGGCGTCGCCGGCCTGGTCGGTGAACCGCACCGTGTAGCCCACCGCGGACCCCAGCGGGGTGCCCAGTTCGTCGGCGATGCGCTGGGCGACGGTGCGCGCGGCCAGCCGGCGCGGCTGGGTGTGCCCGATGGTGCCGCGGATACCGCGGCCGAGCTCCAGGCAGATCTTGGGCAGCTGCGTCGTCTTGCCCGATCCGGTGGCGCCGGCCACCACCACGACCTGGTTGGCGCTGATGGCTGCGGCCAGCTCGTCCCGGCTGTCGGTGACCGGCAGGTCCGGGTAGGTGATCTGCGGGACGGCAGCCAGCCGGGTCGCCACCAGCGCCTCGGCGGCGGCGAACTGTTCGATCAGCGACTGCGGTGGGTCGCCGCGCAGACCCTTGAGCCGGCGCCCCAACCGGGACGCGTCGCGGTAGGTCAGACCGTCCAGACGGGCATAGAGCTCACGGACGGACATTTACCCGAGGATAGGCGGTTGACCATCGTTGTCGTCCGGGTGCACGCTCGAGGTCGGTGACCACGGAAGCACGAGAGACCGGGAGGCCGACATGGCCGATTACTTCACCACCCTGCTGGGCGACTGTCTCGGCAAGCCCCACCCGCGGATCACCCGCTCCGAATTTCCCGCGCTGCTGACCGACGATGTCCGGTTACATGTCCTGCAGAGCCGGGCAGCGGCCGCCGAATGGGGAGTGTCCGAGACGCACCGTCCGGTGCACGTCACCGCCGCCCACGTCATCGCGACCGGGCACGGGCTGTTGGTCGCGGCGACGCTGACCGCCCCGCGGCATGATCCCTGGCTTTACCTGGCGGTCCCGCACAGCCTGTTCGACCCCGTCGCCGACCGGGTGCACGATGATCCCCCGCCGGGATCGCCGGCCGCGGTGGACTGCCGGCTCGACCATGACCTGACCTCGATGTGGCAGTTCGAGGCGGCGCTGCGGCGGATGCTCGACGACTATCCGGCGTTCGAGCTGGAACTCTCCGGCGTCCAGTAGTCGAGCATCGCGGCGAAGGTCTCGAAGGCCGGCCGTGACGGACCGTAGGCCGCCTCGAAGTGCACGCTGAGCGGGAAGCCCAGGGCACCGACACCGTCGATCACCCGCTTGTACAGGTCGAGCATCTCGCGGCGCTTCGCGGCCGGGTCCAGCCCGGCGATCCGCCGCACGAAGTCCTGCTCGGCGGCCACGGCGGCGTTGCCGGGATCCTGGATCAGCCAGTTGATCAGGCCGACCTTGGACTCCATCTGCGGGACGAAACCGAAGGACAGCAGGATCTCGGGGCGATGGTCGGTGGTCGCGGCGAACTCGGTGAGGAAGTCCACGATGGCGTCGGAGTACAGCAGCTGGGTCATGCCGTAGGTCGCGCCCCGGTCCAGCTTGAAGGTGAACCGGCCCTGCTCACCGTCGCGGGTCGGGATCAGGATCACACCGCGGTTGGGCACCAGCGAGGCGAAGGTCGACAGTGCATCGGTGGGGGCGACGCCGCCGCCCTCGCCGTCGGAGAGGGTGCGCGGGACGCCGACGAAGGCGATGCCGTCGAAGTTGGCCGCGTTCAGTTCGGTGAGCCGGCCGCGCAGGGCGGACTCGTCGAGGAACGAGGTGACCTGGGTGCACAGGCCGCGCGCCTCGGGCAGGCCGGGCTGGATCAGCGACCAGTACTCCAGCACGTCCATCTTGGGTTTCATCTCGACCGGGCGGTCGTCGTCCTCGTCGATCATCCCGGGGATCATGATGTGGCCGACGCGCACACCCGACTCGGCGGACAGTGCAGCCACCTTGGCCGCCTCGTCGACGGCGTACTGCGCACCCCGTTCCACGTTCGGTGGGACGAGTTCGAGTGCGATGGTGTGAAGCGGCACGCCCGCCACCCTAAACGGCGCGGTGTCGGCGTGGTAAACCTCCACCCATGGCGCAACGCTGCAGGTTCCCCAGCGCGACGGGTCCGGAGCTGGCCGGGATCATCGACCTTCCCGACGGGCCGGTGCGCGGGTGGGGGGTGTTCTCACACGGGTTCACCCTGGGCAAGGACTCGCCGGCGGCGGCCAGAATCTGCAAACAGCTGGCCTCCGACGGTATCGGCATGCTGCGGTTCGACGCGCTCGGGCTGGGCGGTTCGGCGGGCGACTGGGGTGACGGGTCGTTCACCTGCAAGGTCGACGACATCATCCGGGCATGTGCGTTCATGGCCGATCGCGGCACCCCGGCCGATCTGCTCGTGGGGCATTCGTGGGGCGGTGCGGCGGTGATCGCCGCGGCCCGCGACTGCGCCGGCGTCCGGGCGGTCGTGACGGTGGGTGCGCCCTTCGACCCCACCCATGTCGAGCATCAGTACGACGCCTGCCTGGAGCAGGTCTTCGCCGAGGGCAGCGGACAGTGGATGGTCGGCGGCAAGACGCTGACCCTGAAGCGGGACTTCGTCGAGGATGTGCGGCGCGCGGACCTGCGCGACAAGATCCGGGGCCTGAAGCTGCCCCTGCTGATCCTGCACTCCCCTACCGACAACACCGTCGGCATCCAGAACGCCAGCGACATCTTCCAGACCGCCCGGCATCCGCGCAGCTTCGTCTCGCTGGAGGGCTCCGAGCATCTGCTGACCGGCCCCGGTCAGGCCCGGCGCGCGGGCCGCATCATCGGCGCCTGGGCCGACGCCTACCTCGGCGGCTGAGCTTACGGCGCGGGGTCAGCCGCGACCGGCGCTGATCATGTCCTCGCGCGGCACCACCTTGACCCGCTCGCGGCCCTGCTCGGCGCCGAGGGCGACCTCGTGGGCATCGAGGCGTTCCCATTCGGCCCACGTGGTGTAGTCCACGCCGCGCTCGGCCAGCACCGCCAGGATGGCGTCGGGTTCGCCGACCTCGGGCGCGATGATGCCGGGCAGATCGGCGAGCAGGCTGGCGATCGTCTCGGCCGCATCGGATTTGGTGTGCCCGATCAGGCCGATGGGTCCACGCTTGATCCACCCGGTGACGTAGGTGGCGTCGACCACCATCCAGTCGGAGTCCAGCACCCGGCCCGCATCGTTGGGGACGACGCCGGCGTGGTGGTCGAAGGGCAGATCGGCCAGGTGTGCGGAGAGGTAACCCACCGCCCGATAGACCGCCTGCACCGGCCAGTCGGTGAACTCACCGGTGCCCCTGACGGTTCCGTCGCCGATGAGTTCGGTGCGCTCGGTGCGTAGACCCGTCACCTGGTCGGTGCCCAGCACCGCGACCGGGGTCTGGCACAGGTGGATGTGGATGCGGTGCGGCGCTCCGGTGGGCTCCCGATCCATGTACTTCATCATGGTGTCGACGACGAGCTTGATCGACTTGGTGGAGTTGATGGCCTTCTGGCTGGCCTCGTCGATCTCGAACCCCTCCGGGTGCACGATGACGTCGACGCTCGGCGAGTGCGACAGCTCGCGGAACTCCATGGGCGAGAACTTGATCTGCGCCGGGCCCCGACGGGCGAAGACGTGGATGTCGGTGGCCTGGTTGAGCGCCAGGCCGGCGTAGACGTTGCCGGCGATCTCGGTGCCGAGCTGCTCGTCGGCCGGCTTGGCCAGCACGCGCGCGATGTCCAGGGCGACGTTGCCCGCCCCCAGCACCGCGACCTCGCGGGCGTGCAACGGCCAGTCGCGCGGCACGTCGGGATGCCCGTCGTACCAGGACACGAAATCGGCAGCGCCGTAGCTGCCCGGCAGATCGATACCCGGGATGTCCAGCGGCCGGTCGTCACGCGCGCCGGTCGAGAAGATCACGGCGTCGTAGTGGCGGCGCAGGTCGGCCAGCGAGAGGTCGGTGCCGTAGTGCACATTGCCGATGAACCGGATCTCGTCGCGGGAGAGCACCCGGCGCAGCGCCTTGACGATCTCCTTGATGCGCGGGTGATCGGGGGCGACGCCGTAGCGCACCAGGCCATACGGAGCGGGCAACCGGTCGAACAGATCCACCCGTGCATCCGGGTATTCGCTGGTCAGGATATCGGACGCATAGATGCCGGCCGGGCCGGCTCCGATGACCGCCACACGGATCTTTCGCATTGAGCACCTCACTTCCAGACATGGGTAAGGCGACCCTAACTTGGTACGGGCGTACCGCAAGACCTCCGTCCGAGACCTCGATCACACCGACTGCGCGCCCGGCGAAATCCGACGGTAGCGTCGAATCATGAACGCCATGCCTGCCGCGTTCATCGGCCATGGCAGCCCGATGAACGCCGTCGACGACAACCGCTACACCGCGGCGTGGCGGGCCTTCGGACAGTCGGTGCCGCGACCGCGCGCCATCCTGGTCATCAGCGCACACTGGTACATCAACGCCACCGCCGTCACCGCGATGTCCTGGCCACGCACCATCCACGACTTCTACGGATTCCCCCGCGAGCTCTTCGACATCCGTTATCCCGCACCGGGATCACCCGCACTGGTCGACGAGATCGCCGAGCTGGTGCAACCGACCTGGGTGGGTGCCGATGAGGACAGCTGGGGTATCGACCACGGCGCCTGGTCGGTGCTGGTGCACGCATTCCCCGAGGCCGACATCCCCGTCGCGCAGTTGTCGATCAATGCCGAGCAGCCGTTGGAGTATCACCTCAATCTGGGTGCCCGGCTGGCACCGCTGCGGGATGCCGGCGTGCTGGTGCTCGGCAGCGGCAACATCGTGCACAATCTGCGGATGCTGGATTCCGGCTTCGCCGACAGCGGATTCGATTGGGCGACACGGTTCGACGGGGCCGCCCGGCAGATCCTGACCACCACGCCCGGGGACGTCCTGGCGCTCGTCGAGCACGAGGACTATCCGACCGCGGTCCCGACGCCGGACCACTTCATCCCGATGCTGTACTTCGCCGGTATCGCCGGCACCCGGCCGGCCTCGGTGTTGGTCGACGGTTACAGCTACGGCTCGCTGTCGATGACGTCCTACGTCGCAACCTGACCGCGGGCGGCGTGGATCGCCGGCGCGGTCGAGGACGGCAGCAACGCCGCCGGATCCGCCGGGCGGCGCACCCGGACACCGATTCCCTCGGCGAACCGGTACGGCTGTGCCTCGATGATGCCCACCAGCTGCTTGCGCAACCGCGACATCTCGGCCCGCACGGTGACCACCCTGCTCCGGTCGCCGTAGAGGTCGGCCGCGAGTTCCGGCGCGGTGCGCCCACCGCGGTGGGTGGCGAGCACCAGCAGGATCTCGGCGTGCCGTGGCGAGATGTCCTGCCGCCACGACCCGGATGGCCCGGACAGCTCGAGTGCAGGCTGGTGGCGCAGGTCGACCGTGAGGTCCGAGGCTGCCGTGCCGTCCTCGCTGCGGACCGGACGTACCAACCACCCGCCGGACAGCGGCTCCAACTCGCATGCCCCCAGCGCCGGTATCCAGGTTCGGCCGGGACCTGCCTTCTGCGGCAACATGATCCGATTGTGCGGTGGCATCGAGTCGACCGCGGCCACCCATCCCTCCGGATCGACGGCCAGCGCCGGTGACCCGAGCCGGGCCAGCATCGGCGCCGCCACCGCGCGCAGCCGGTCCAGGGTGCGGGTGTGCGCCTCGCGCAACTGCGATTCGGCCAGGCGCGCCACCAGGTCCACCAACGCGATCGTGGTGGGGTGCACGGTGGACGCCGGCCCGGACACGTCGACCGCCCCGATCACATGGCCGGTGCGGGGGTCCTGGATCGGCGCGCCCGCGCAGGTCCAGGCGTGGTGGCTGCGCAGGAAGTGCTCGGCGGAGAAGATCTGCACCGCGCGCCGCGACACCAACGCGGTGCCGATGGCATTGGTGCCGACCGCCGACTCCCCCCAGTCGGCACCCTCGACGAAGCCGAGTCGGTCGGCATTGCCGAGCACGCGCGGGGTCCCGGAACGCCACAGCACCCGCCCGCGCGCGTCGGCGACCACCAGGATGTTGCTGCCGTCGGCGATCACCGACTCCAACCCACGGGTGATGTCCTCCAGCACCGTCAGCAGACCCGAAGACTGTCGCAGCAGGTCAAGTCCGCTGCGGTCGATGTCCGGCGGGTCGTGATGCTCGGGGTCGATCCCACTGTCCAACAACCGGTTCCAAGATTCTGCGATCACCGGACGCGGTTTGGCGGGGGATCGCCCGCCGGCCATGGTCGCGTCGTAGACCTCGGAGAGCAGCATGGCGTAGCGACGCGGGTCGTCACCGACGGCGACCGCGGGCTCGGGGGTCGAGGCGCCTGCCACGGAGACGATTGTGCTCCCCGTCACACGTGCTGTCACGCGCGGGTCACCGGTAGACCATGCCTCCGTCGATCAACCCGGCCTGCCCGGTCATGTAGTCCGCACCGGGACCGGCCAGGTAGGCGACGAAACCGGCGACATCCTCCGGGGTCTCCGGGCGCCCCAGGGCGATGGTGGCCGAAAACTTCTCGAAGGTCTCCCCCTCTTGCGCACCGGTCAGTTCGGCGAACCGCTTGTCGATCTCGACCCACATATCGGTGCCGACCACCCCGGGGCAGTACGCGTTGACGGTGATGCCGGCGGACGCATGCTCCTTGGCTGCGGCCTGGGTGAGCGCCCGCACCGCGAACTTCGTCGCGCTGTAGGGGCCCAGCATGGCGAATCCCTCGTGCCCCGCAATGGACGACGCGTTGATGATCTTGCCGCGGACACCGAGGGTGGCGAACCTGGCGACGGCGGCCTGGATGCCCCACAGCACGCCGTCGACGTTGATGGCCCACAACCGGGACAGCTGTTCGGGCGTCACCTCGGCAATCGGCCCGACCAGCGCGATGCCGGCATTGTTGACCATGATGTCGAATCCGCCCAACGCCGTGGCGGCATGCTCGACAGCGGCGAACACCGCATCGCGGTCGGCGACGTCGGCAACGAAAGTGGTGACCTTGGAGCCGATTTCGACGATCTCGGCGGCGACCTGGGCCAGCGCATCGGCGCTGACATCGACCAGCGCGATATCTGCGCCCTGGCCGGCCAGCTCATGGGCGATACCTCGGCCGATGCCCCGGCCCGCCCCGGTGACCAGGGCCACCTTACCCAGCAGTGGGGCGGGGATCGCGCGTGTCATGTCTGTCTGCGTCATGGTTGCACCAGTACTTTCATCTTGGTTCCGGCGTGCAGGGCTTCGAAGCCCTCGTCGATGACATCGTCGATGCCGATGGCGGTGACCCAGCCGGTGGTGTCGTAGGCGCCGCGCGCCATCAGGCCGATCACCGCCTCGAAATCCGCTGCGGTGTAACACAGCGAGCCCTGGATGCGGGATTCGTTCATCACCAGGTTGAGCAGCGGGGTGGTCAGTGGCTTCTCGTAGATCGCCACGCTGACCATCGCCCTGCGCGCCCCCACACACGCCAGTGCGGTCTCGACCGCAGGGGTGACCCCGGCGGCGTCGTACACCGCGCCGGCGCCGTGTCCGTCGGTGTGATCGGCGATGAAGGCGGGCACGTCCAGCGCCGTCGGGTCCAGCGTGCGAGCGCCGAGCGCCTCGATGGCCGACCGGCGGGTCGCCGACGGTTCGACGACGAACACATCCTCGATTCCCTTGCCGCGCAGTGCGAACCACAATCCGATGCCGATCGGCCCGGCTCCGAACACCATCGCGGTGCGGTCGACGTCGGGATCGCCGAGGGTGGCCGCGTGGTAGGCCACCGACATCGGTTCGACCAGGGCACCGAGCTCGAGCGAGACGTTGTCGGGCAGCTTGTGCAGCATGTCGGTCGGCACCACGGTGTACTCGGCCATTCCGCCGTCGGACATCAGGCCGTGGAAGCCGATCTGCGCGCAGATGTTGTAGGTGCCCGCCCGGCACGGACCGCAGCGCCCGCAGCGGTAGATCGGCTCGATCGCGACGCGATCACCCTCGGCCCACCCGGTCACGCCTGCGCCGAGCGCGGTGATGGTGCCGGCGAACTCGTGGCCCATCACCACCGGCAGCTGCGCCCCGGTCAACGGGTGCGGTTCGGTCGGCACGAAGATCGGGCCCGCGTAATACTCGTGTAGGTCGGTGCCGCAGATGCCGTTGTAGCCCACCTGCACCTTCACCGTCCCCGGCGTGGGCTCCGGTTCGGGTACGTCGGCGACGTCCACCTTGTTCGGTCCGTAGTACACAGCTGCTTTCATGCTCACCTTCCTATGTGAGCTGGCGCACAGCCGAAAGGGTTGCAGGGGGTTGCAGCCCTTGCGCCGGCGTGAGCCGCGGGTGTGAGCTGGCGCACATGACTCAGATGATTGATGCGCCCACCCCCGTCCGCTCACCGCAGGACCGGGTGGATGCCTGGCTCGCCGATTTCGAGACCGCACTGGCGACCCGCGATATCGAGCGGGCCGTAGGACTGTTCGCCGTCGACAGCTTCTGGCGTGACCTGGTGTCCTTCACCTGGAACCTCAAGACGCTGGAGGGTCGCGAGAGCATCACCGCGATGCTGACCGAGCGCCTCACCGGCACGGACCCGTCACGGTTTCGCACCCGCGAGGCCCCCACCGAGGACGACGGCGTCGTCACCGCGTTCATCGAATTCGAGACCGCCGCCGGCCGCGGTATCGGCCATCTGCGGTTGCGCGATGACGACGGCGCCGACCGCGCCTGGACGCTGTTGACCGCGCTGCAGGAACTCAAGGGGCACGAGGAACCCAAGGGAACGCGTCGCGTGATGGGCGCGGTGCACGGCAGCGATCCCGATCCGCGGTCCTGGGCGGAACGCAAGGCCGCCGAGGACGCCGAGCTGGGACGCACCGTCCAGCCGTACACGCTGGTGATCGGCGGCGGCCAGGGCGGTATCGCGCTCGGCGCCCGGCTGCGCCAACTCGGGGTGCCGGCCATCGTCGTCGACCGGCACGAGCGCCCTGGTGATCAGTGGCGTAAGCGCTACAAGTCGCTGTGCCTGCACGATCCGGTCTGGTACGACCATCTGCCGTATCTGCCGTTCCCGCAGAACTGGCCGGTGTTCGCGCCGAAGGACAAGATCGGCGACTGGCTGGAGTTCTACACCAAGGTCATGGAGGTGCCGTATTGGTCCAAGACCACCTGCCTGTCGGCCGCCTTCGACGAAGACAGCCAGACCTGGACCGTCGAGATCGACCGCGCCGGGGAGCGGCTCACCCTGCACCCCACCCAGCTGGTGCTGGCCACCGGCATGTCCGGCAAGCCCAATGTGCCGGTGTTCCCCGGCCAGGACGAGTTCACCGGCGACCAGCACCACTCCTCGGCACACCCCGGGCCGGACCCCTACGTGGGTAAGCGGGCCGTGGTCATCGGGTCCAACAATTCCGCCCACGACATCTGCAAGGCGCTGTTCGAGAACGGTGTCGACGTGACCATGGTGCAGCGCTCCTCCACGCATATCGTCAAATCGGACTCGCTGATGGAGATCGGCCTGGGCGCGCTGTACTCGGAGCAGGCGCTGGCCGACGGGATGACAACGGAGAAGGCCGATCTCACGTTCGCCTCGCTGCCGTACCGGATCATGCACCAGTTCCAGATCCCGCTGTACGACCAGATGCGCGAGCGGGACAAGGACTTCTACGCTCGGCTGGAGGCGGCCGGTTTCGAACTCGACTGGGGCGACGACGGTTCCGGGTTGTTCATGAAGTACCTGCGGCGCGGCTCGGGTTACTACATCGACGTCGGCGCCTGCGATCTGGTCGCCGACGGCAGCATCAAGCTGGCGCACGGTGACGTGGCGCGGCTGACCGCCGATTCGGTGGTGCTGGCCGACGGTACCGAATTACCCGCCGATGTCGTGGTCTACGCCACCGGGTACGGCTCGATGAACGGCTGGGCCGCCGACCTCATCGGCCAGGACGTCGCCGACAAGGTCGGCAAGGTGTGGGGCCTGGGCAGCGACACCACCAAGGATCCCGGCCCGTGGGAGGGCGAACAGCGCAACATGTGGAAGCCGACCCAGCAGCCCAACCTGTGGTTCCATGGCGGGAATCTGCATCAGTCCCGGCACTATTCGCTGTATCTGGCGCTGCAGCTCAAGGCCCGCTACGAGGGCCTGCCGACCCCGGTGTACGGACTGCAGGAGGTGCACCACCTGTCCTGATCCCCCCTCGGCGAGGAGACGCGTATGCCCCCGAATGGCAGTGCTGTCAGGGGCATACGCGCCTACTCGCGGGGAGAGCTAGCAGCCGGCGTCGACCATACGGTCCGGCCGACCCGCCTCGTCGACCGCGATGTCGATGATCCCATTCGACAGCACGGCCCGGACGGTGCGCGGCCCGACCCACCCGATCCCGTTGAGCGCCACCACATCCGCATTGACGCACCCCAGGTCGTACTCTCGCGAGAGCAGACCGGCGGCCGTGCGCACCCGCAGCTCCCAGATCGGGTCCGGCGCGAAGGTGGCGCTGCCCGCGAGGACGACGAGTTCCATCCCACCGGCCGGGGAATCCTGTCGGGACTGCACCGTCAGATCGGACTGGAACGTGGTGGCGAACCAGCCGGCGAAGGCGACCGCCCCGGCACCGAGCGCGCACAGCACCGCCCCGCCCCAACGCATCACCGGCGGGCGCAGGCCCAGCACACAGGCCGCGGCCAGCGCCACCCCGCCGACGGCCCCGAACGCCAGCGGATGAAACAGGTACGGCCGCAACAGATAGAAGCGGTAGAACACGAAACCACCGACTGCGGCCGCGCACAGCAGCGCCCCGACGATGGTCAGGATGAGGGCGGCGCGCTGCTTGGGCACGCCCGCCAATCTATCGTGATGACGTCGAGTGTGAATCCGCTGCGGCGGTTCGGCCGGCGGGCCGACGAGGTTTCACGCTCGACCCTGGGTCACCAGACCCAGACGGACATGTCGTCGGGTGGGTAGTTCTGGCAGACCGCGGTGGAGGCGGCGACGACACCCTTGTTGTTGAAGAAGATCTTGGCCCAGTTC
>NZ_MVHJ01000041.1 GCF_002086115.1 Mycolicibacterium bacteremicum | reverse complement strand
TCGAGTTCGCCGACGCCGTCGGCAAAGGCGTCACCCACATCAATGCCAGAACCGAACTGTCCGAGGATGATCGGGCCAGTGTGGTGACCAAACTGATGACCCAGACCACCCCGGCCGAAGTGGGTAAGAAGGCGCGGGCGATCGCCATCGACCGCACCGCAGCCCTCCCGCCGGAGGAGCGGGTAATACCGGTCGCCGAGGACGCCGACCTCAACACGATGACCCTGGTCCTGGGCGAGGAGGGCCGGTATGAGGCCACCCTCAACCTCGACGTCGGGACCGGGGAAGGGCTGTGTGCGGCGCTGGATCCGCTATGCCGGCCGGTGCCGCTGCCGGATGGGTCACCGGATCCGCGGCCGATCGAAAAACGTCGTGGGGATGCGGTCGCGCAGATCCTGCGCACCTATCTGTCCCAGTCGACACGACCGATGTCCGGTGGGGTGCTACCGCATGTCACGTTGATCCGGCCCGCCGCGGCTGCCGCGACGGTGGGTGGTGAGGAGGCGGTGGACCGGCTCGGGTTCGGCGGGCCGGTCAGTGCCGCGACCGCGGACCTGATCGCGTGCGATTCCACGCTGACCAAGGTCATTGTCGATTACACCGGGGTGCCACTCGATGTCGGGCGCGCCGAGCGGCTGTTCACCCCGGCAATCCGCAAAGCGCTCGGGGTACGCGACGGCGGCTGTGCGCACCCAGGGTGCGGGCGGCCGGTGTCCTGGTGCGACGCCCACCACATCCGCCCTTGGAGTGAAGACGGCCAGACCAGCCTCGACAACGGCGTGCTGCTGTGCCGGCTGCACCACACCCTGATCCACCACGGCGGGTGGCAGGTCTACCTCGGCCGCGACCGTCATCCCTGGTTCATCCCACCGCACAAGCCAGGTGAGCCTGAGCCGGAGCATCTGCGCTCACACAATCGACGCACCATGACCGACCTACGGGCCGCCGCATAGTCAGCCGGATAGCAACGGCGACAACATCTTTACGTAGATCTCAATACAGCACCTTGACAACTACACAGTGAATGCCGCCCACGTGGCGGGCCCGGTACGAGACCGCCGGGCTCGCCACCCGCAGCAACAGCGCGGGCGTGGCACCGGTCGGCTAGCGTCGCCTCGCCGCAGCAGCGATACCGCGCCAGCCCAGCAGCAGTGCCGCCGTCGTCAGCGTCGCAACCACGATGAAACTCGGTGCGGTACCCGCCGAGGTCGCCTTGCGCAGCAGCATGCCGAGTACCACGGTGACGGCCCAGACGATCAAACCGGTGGGATAGAGGGCCGCCGGGTTGCGCCACGCGCGTGCCGCCAGCCAGCCGGCCAGCGTACCGGTGACGAACGGCCACGCGGTCTCGGCGATGCCGGTCACCGTCAGGCCCTCGTCGTGGCTACGTCGGCCGATCGTGCAGAACACCACCACGCACGCCACGTCGGTCAGCAGCGCGGTCGGCGTTCTGACCGGCGGACGCCGGCTCTGCTCACTCACCCGGATACTCCATCACATCCGAAACCAGTGGCGTGACTCGGGTTTCATCCCGTGGGGTGAAGTCGGGCACCATCGGAGCCGGCTTGCCGGCGAGTACGGTGTCCATCGCGTCACCGTCCGGCCCGATACGGTCATCGGTGCGACCGGTCAGCCGGAAACCGTCGAAGACGAACGGCAGCCCGTCGGCCTTCAGCGGGTCGGCGGCGTCCATGACATGGAAGTGCAGGTGCGGCGCATCGGTATTGCCACTGTTGCCCAGTTGACCGAGAACCTGCCCGCTTGCCAACCGGTCACCCGGCTTCACCGCCACCGAGCCCGTCTTGAGGTGGGCATAGAACGCGAAGTTCCCGCCGCCGATGTCCTGCACCACGTGGTTACCGCCGTACTCGTCGAGCCGCAGCCCGGTCGGCGCCACGCCGGGGGTCTGTTCGGGCAGACCGTCCAGCACCGCGACCACCGGGCCGTCGGCCACCGCGCGCACATCGGTGCCGAAGTAGGCGTAGTTGGCCAGATCGCCGACCTCGCCCGAGAACAGCTTGCCGTCGGGCCGCAGCTGGACGTAGTCGATGGCGTACCGCTCGGCACCATAGAGCGCGCCGTCGATCGGGTTGATGGCCAACCGGTGCGGGGTCATCCCGCAGCAGCTGTTCGCATCCCACCACAGCGGTCCGCGCAGCGGCGGCGCGATGACGACCGGTTCGCGGGTCTGCACGGTCACCGGGGCCACCGTCTCGGTGATCTGTGGCGGCAGCAGCGGCGGCATCGGCGTGGTCAGCGTGACCTGTACCTGGTGATCGAGATCAGTGGGGACAGCACCGTTGTCGGTGCTGACGTCGAGCCAGACCAGCGCCGACTGGGACGGGCCGAGCCGCCCGGTGGGGGTGGTGGTGCCCAGAATGCGGGTGCGCTCGGCGAGGTCGGCGCCGCTGAGGGTGAGTAGCGGCTCGCCGGCGTCGCCGCTGCGGACCTGCAGGGAGTCGACGGTGACCTCCTGATCCATCGCATTGGTCAGCAGTAGTTCGTAGGCCAGGTGGGTACGGCCGTCGGTGGCGCGCACCGGAACCGGCGCCGCCACCGCGCGGGCCAGCAGTGGCGTTGCGACGGGCGCCTCGGCGGCCGGGGTGGGCGAGCTCGTCGTGGTGCTGGTCGACGGTGGTGGCGCGCTGCTGCTCGGCGGCGTCTCGGTGGCGGTGCTGGGCTGCTCGGTCGTCGGCGAGCACGCGGCCAGGCCCAACACCACGCCGAAAAGCATTGCGGGAAGGGCAGTTCTAGGGGTCACGGTGCTCCTTGTCCTCGGCGCTCGCCGGCGCGTCCGGGTCGACGTCCATCTCGGTGCGGAACATGAAGAAGAACACCACCCAGCCGATGGCCGAGATGAAGATCCAGCTGACCAGCCGGTAGATCAGCATCGCCGAGATGGCCGAGGCCAGCGTCATGCCGCTGGATACCAGGCCCGGCACCAGCACGGCCTCCACGACCAGCAGACCACCCGGCATCAGCGGAATCGATCCGACCGCGCGGGCCGCGGCATAGGCCACGGTGAGCGCGGCCAGTGAGGGATGTCCGCCGGCGGCGTATGCCGCGAACGCCAGGCAGGCCACATCGGCAACCCAGTTGAACAGCGACCAGCCGAACGCATTGCCCAGCGCGCGTCGGCTCAGCCGCACCGACTCCAGCTGGCGCAGCAGTTCGCGCCACTTGTCCAGCCAGGTGTCAGATGGCTTGTTGCGCAACGCATTGAACCAGGACAGCAGGCGCACACCGATGCCGTCGATCTGCTGCGGGTTGGCCGCCACCGATTGGGCCAGTATCAGCAGCAGGAAGAAGCCGCCGAGGGTGAAGATCAGCGACAGCGGATTGCGGCTCGCGCCCAGCAGGAAAGCCCCGCCCAACCCGAGCAGGGCCAGCCCGACCACCTGCAGCACGCCGGACATCACCAGCTGCCAGGACGCCACCACCGGGGACGCACCCCACATCCGCTGCTGGCGATAGACAAAGGTTGCCGAGAGCACCGGCCCGCCAGGCAACGTCGTCGACAGTGCATTGCCCGCGTAGAACGCCGCCTCGGAGCGCCACTGCCGCACCTGCACACCGGCCGATCGCAACAGGGTGCGCTGGATCTGGGCGAAGCTGTGCATCGAGGCCATCGCGGCGACGACCGCGGCCAGCACCCACCACCAGTTCGCCGACAGCAGGCTCTTCCACGCCTTGGCCAGCTGATCCCACACCAGCACCAGTTCGACGGTCAGCACGGTCACCGCCACCGCGATGACCGCCCAGCGCACCCACCAGTACCGGCCGCGGGTGCGGGCCTGCAGGCGATCGGCGTCGCTCATCGGCGCATCGTGCGACACGTTTACAGACTAACCGGGCCATGTGGCGCATGACCTGCGGTTACCCGGCGCGCCGCGCGTACGCTACCGCCATGACGGTAGATCCGATCGCCGATCAGTCGGTGCATCCGCTGGTCCGCAAGACCGCGGCGTGGGCCTGGCGGTTGCTGGTCATCGGATCGGCCGTGGTCGCGCTGCTCTGGGTGATCAGCCACATGTTGCTGATCGTGGTGTCCGTCGCGTTGGCGACCATGTTCGCCGCGCTGCTGACGCCGCTGGTGGATTTCATGCACCGACGCCGCGCCCCGCGCGGCTGGGCGGTGGCCGTGGTGCTGCTGAGCTCCATCTCGATCGTCAGCGGGCTGCTCAGCTTCGTGGTCAGCCAATTCATCACCGGGGCACCGGCTTTGGTGGAGCAGGTGTCGGCCAGCGTGGACGGTGTGCGGGGCTGGCTGATCGACGGCCCGCTGCACCTGAGCCGGGATCAGATCGACCACGCCGGCGACGCGGTGATCACCGCACTCCAGGAGAACCAGGCCCGGGTCACCAGCGGTGCGTTGTCGACGGCGGCCACCGTCACCGAGATCCTCACCGGCGCCCTGCTGGTGCTGTTCACCCTGATCTTCCTGCTGCTGGGCGGGCGGGACATCTTCGCCTACGTCACCAAGATCTTCCCGAGCTCGGTGCGGGAGCGGGTCCGCGACGCCGGCCGCGCCGGCTTCCACTCGCTGACCGGCTATGTGCGGGCCACCTGCGTGGTGGCCCTGGTCGACGCCGTCGGTATCGGCGCCGGCCTGGCCATCATGGGTATCCCGCTGGCGCTGCCGCTGGCCTCACTGGTGTTCCTGGGAGCCTTCGTCCCGCTGATCGGCGCGGTGCTGACCGGTGGCGTCGCGGTGATCGTCGCGCTCATCGCCAAGGGCTGGGTCTACGCGCTGATCACCCTCGGCCTCATCCTGGCCGTGCAGCAACTGGAATCCCATGTGCTGCAACCGCTGGTGATGGGCCGCGCGGTATCGGTGCACCCGCTGGCGGTGGTGCTGGCCATCGCCGCCGGCGGTGTGCTCGCCGGCATCCTGGGCGCGCTGCTGGCGGTCCCCATCCTCGCGGTCCTCAACAGCGCCATCCGGGTCCTGCTCGCCGACGATCCGGAGGCCGAGCAGGAGCAGGTGGTCGCCGAGCTGGAGCCCGAAGCGCTCAGAGACGACCTTCCCGACGCAGCAGATCCGCCGCGCTGACACCGCCGCCGCGGCGGGTCGGGGTCTCATCGGCCTGCTCGCGGGCCGCCCGGGTGTCGATCTTCTCCGTGGACTCCGGGTCACCCGAACCGGGCTGGGCGGGGATGGCAGTCGTCGCCTCGTTGTCCTCGGGCTGCGGGATCGCCCGGGTCGGCTGCGTCGACGGCCGGGCACTCGGGATCGCGGTGGTCGGCGAGGCGCTGCCGCGCAGTTCGCCGAGCCACGACTCGATCTCGCGCTTCTCCCGCGCCGGGTTCTGCTCGGCGCGCGGCCGCCGCTCGGTCGGTGTGTTCACCGCGTTGATCGCGGTGGTCGCGGCCGAATCCGGCTGGGCGGCGAAACGGGTCGTCGGGGGCTCCGGCGCCGGGATACGGCTGGTGGCCGAGCCGGACGGGCCGCTCGGGCGCACCGGCGGCGGAACGGGTCCACGCGGACCCGGCCCCGGCGGCGGACCGGGATGCCCGGGATCGTGCTGGGCGGGCGGGGGCACCGGAGCACCCGCGCCGACCAGCGCGTCCTGATCGGCCGGTTCGTCGTCGTCGGTGTCGTGCATCGACGGACGCCCCTTGCGTTCGTCGGGCAGGTTGGTCTCACCCAAACCGATCCGCTCCTGCAGGCGACGCATCCAGCGCGGTGCCCACCAGCAGTCGTCGCCGAGCAGCTTCATGATCGCGGGCACCAGGAACATCCGGATGATGGTCGCGTCGAGCAGCAGCGCGATCAGCAGACCGAACGCCAGGTACTTCATCATCACCAGGTCGGAGAACACGAACGCCCCGGCCACCACCGCCAGCACCAGCGCGGCGCCGGTGATGAGCCGGCCGGTGGTCGCGGTGCCGATGCGGATCGCCTCGGCGGTGGACAACCCGCGTTCGCGGGCCTCCACCATGCGCGAGACCAGAAACACCTCGTAGTCGGTCGACAGACCCCAGATCACCGCGATGATGAGCCCGATCATCGGGGCCATCAGCGGCTGCGGCGTGTAGTTCATCAGGCCGGACCCGTGCCCGTCGACGAACATCCAGGTCAGGATGCCCATCGTCGAACCCAGAGTCAGCGCGCTCATCAATGCGGCCTTGATCGGCAGGACCACCGAGCCGAACGCCAGGAACATCAGGATCGTGGTCGTGACAATCAGCACCACCGCCATCAGCGGCAGCCGGTCGAACAGACTGTGGATGCTGTCCTGCTCCAGGGCCGGCGTGCCGCCGACCGCGATGTCCAGACCGCGTGGCGGCTGGATTGCGCGCAGTTCGTCCATCTTCTGCGAGGCGTCGTTGCGGTCGATCAGGCCGTTCTGCAGCACCCGGACCGACGGATCCTTGGTGCCGGTGTCCTGCGCGGACCGTTCCTGCCACATCTTGCTCGGATCGTTGTCCGCGTCGATGAAGCCGCTGACGTTCATCGCCTTGGCGCGGACCTCGGCCAGCTGCTGGTCGGTGATCGGTTCGCCGTCTTCACGCTGGATCACCAGCGTCAGCGGCTCGGTCCGGAACCCGGGGAAGCTGCGGTCGAAGTCCTCCTGGGCCTGCCGCACACCGTTGTCGGGCGGCAGATACTTCTCGCTGATACCGCCGAGCGCCAGCTGGCCCAGCGGCAGCACCAGCAGGATCATCACGATCAGGATGGGCGCGGCGAAGGCGATCGGCCGCTTCATCACGACGTTGACCAGCTTGCCCCAGAAGCCCTTCTCGACCTCCGCGCGCGTCTTGGTCTTCTGCGTCTTCTCGGCCAGCCACTCCACCCACCAGACGATGGGCGCGCGGGCCAGCGGCACCCAGCGGGCCAGCGCCAGGCCGCCCGCCACCACCGCGACGAAGATGATTACGCCGAGAATGACCCAGTACAGGCCACCGCCGAGGGAGTCCTTGTTGGAGATCGTGAAGTAGGCCAGCCAGCCGAGCAGGCCCACGTAGCCGAGCGCCAGTCCGATCAGGGTCAGCGGCAGACCCTGTTCGCCGGTCTGCTTGATGCGCTTACGGGCCAGGTGTCCCAGCGCGATACCCGCCGGTGGCAGCAGCACACCGGCCGGGATGGAGGCGATCGCCAGCGTGTTGGTGCGGGTGTTCGCCGGGTCGGATGAGACATCGTTCTGGATGAACTTGAGCAGCCAGCGCACGCCCAGGGCATCCACGCGCGGGCCGAGGATGGCCAGCGCGGCCGGCAGCACACTGACCGACAGGATGGCGGCCAGCATCACCGAGGCGATGATCGCGTAGGTGATCGACTTCAGGAAGCCCTGCGGGAACAGCAGCAGCGGCACCGAGGACGCGACCAGGATCACGGCGGAGAACATCACGGTGCGCCCGGAGGTCATCACGGTGCGCCGCACCGCGGCCTCGGTGTCATAGCCCTCGGCGAGCTCCTCGCGGAAGCGGCTCACCATGAACAGCCCGTAGTCGATCGCGATACCGAGACCCATCAGGGTCACCACCGGCTGGGCGAAGAAGTGCACGGGCATGAACTCGGCGAACACCCGCATGATGCCGAGCGCACCGGCGATCGTCAGGCCGCCGATGATGCCGGGCAGGGCTGCGGCGACCACACCGCCGAACACGAAGAACAACACGACGCAGACCAGCGGGATGGCGGCCACCTCGGCGCGTTTCTGGTCCTCGCCGATGGTGCCGGTCAGCTCGCTGGCCAGTGGTTGCAGGCCGGCGAGCTGGATCTTGCCGTCGTTGACCTCGGACAGCTGCGGCTCGATGGCCTGGTAATTCTTCAGGATCTCGTCGTCGTTCTCGCCCTTGAGCGGGATGCTGACGAAGGTCTTGGACAGGTCCTCGGTCTTCATCTGCTGCACGGTCTCGGCCGCGGCATCGGGTGCCCGCAGCCAGCCCACCCAGCTGACGATCCGGTCCTCGTTGTCGGAGACCAGGTCGTTCAGTTCCCCGGTGACCTTCTCCATCCACTCCGGGTTGTCGACCTTCTCGCCGTCGGGCGGGGTGAGGATCGCCACCACGTGGCTGGTGCGGTCGCGGCCGTACACCTCGTCGCCGAGCAGCGACGCCCGCACCGATTCACTGGTCTCATCGTAGAAACCGCTCTGGGTGACGTGCTGTCCGAGGCTTGCTCCGTACAGCCCGCCACCAAGGCACAGTGCGACCATGACACCGATAACCACGTATCGGAACTGGTACACCGTTCGACCCCACCAGGCGAACACGTCGGCTCCTTAATTCTTCATCAGGTCTGTTTCACGTTGCGCGCGAATTGTCGCTTCAATTGTTCAGACGCGCGAGGTCAGCAGCGCTGACAACGGCCGGAACGGCTGCAGCCACGCGCCCTGCTCAGGCAGCGAATCAAGGCCGATTCGCGGTAACGGCTCCCGGAAGACACCAGGGATGTCCTCCAGGTCGACGAACTCCAAGGTATCCGACGCTAACGCCCAACTGGCATGTTCGCGAAATCCGAGCACCTGCACCGGAACGCCGTCGTGAGCAATCTCCTCCAGCGGTGCCCGGAACGCCTGACCGTCGGCCGAGGCGACCACCACACCGGCCAGACCTTCGCCACGGCGCAGCGCGATGTGGTCCAGCATGTCGCTGTCCACATCACTGTCCTCGTCGATCTTCGGTTTGGCGAAGACGGCGAAGCCCACGTTACGCAGCGCCTCGACCCAGGGCCGGACGACATCGGCGCTACCTGGGGCGATGTTGGTGAACACCGTCGCCTCGGGCTCCAGGGTCGGCAGCGTGTCGGTGTCGGCGTCACGTCGACCGGACAGTTCGGCGGTCCGGCTCAGCAACCAGCGGCCGAGCGCATCGAAGCGCGGCCGGTGGGCGGCGGTGGGCCGGCCACCGAGGATGGACCCGAGGCCCATGTCGAGATTGGGGGCGTCCCAGACCAGCAGCACCCGCTGCACGGGCGGCGCGCTCGGTACCGGCTGGGCCGGGATGTCGGCAGTCTCGGGGCTGTCGGACTCGGTGTCGATGCTCACCTTGGCCTCCTGGTCGTCGCGCACGCACTCATCGCCGCTCCCACAGCAACTCCGTCACGATCGGCCCGGCCAGGGCCTTGCGTTCGTACTTCGTCTCGGGCCGGGCCACCGAGATCGGTAGGCCGTCGGCGATGTCCACGCGGCGCAACCGCGGTTCGGCATCTCCGACCTCGGCCATGTGCTCGGCATACCCCTGATGGTCGGTCGCCGCGTGCAGGATCCCGCCTGGACGCAGCCGGTCGGCGATCAACCCGACCGTCGTCGGCTGGATGAGCCGGCGCTTGTGGTGGCGGGCCTTGGGCCACGGGTCGGGGAAGAACACCCGGACCCCGGTCAGCGATCCGCTGGGCAGCAGGTGTTCGAGGACGTCGACACCGTCGCCGCGGATCATCCGGATGTTGGTGATCCCCTCGCGGTCGATGGCCGATAACAACTGCGCCAGCCCACGCTTGTAGACCTCGACGGCAATCACGTCGAGGTCGGGTTCGAGCTGGGCCATCGCGGCGGTCGAGGTGCCGGTGCCGCAGCCGATCTCCAGGACCAGCGGCGCCTGCCTGCCGAACCACTGCACGGGGTCCAGCCGGGCTGGGCGTCCCGACGCGTCCAGTGCCTCGGCGCCCAGCTCGGGCCAGCGCCGTTCCCACGTCTGCTGCTGAGCACCGGTCAGCTGGGAGCGGCGGGTGCGGAAACTCGTCACCCGCCGTTGGTGATGGGTGGGCGCGCCCGGCGCGGGGTCGGTCCCGCCGGCGTCCTCCCCCTGGGCATACATCGGTCCATCGTCGCGCATCGAGGCCGGGGTACCCGCATCGCGGTACAGATTGATACCCAACAGTTGCCTGAGCCGGTCTGCGGCCCAAATCACCGCATCCCGGGGTGCGCGGGCGGTGTCACGATGAACGGGTGGGTCTGATCGCCGAGCTGACCGCCCTGACCGCGGACGGAGCGCGGCCCGCGCTGGCACCGATCATCGCGACGCTGCGCACCCCGCCGCGGGTGGCGTTGACCGGACGGCCCGGCGCCGGGCGGCGCACCCTGGCCGCCGCGCTGGGCGGCACCGGTGTGCGGTGCGCCGATGACACCGCCGGTGCCGATGCGGTCCTGCTGGTCGTCACCGAGACCGTCACGCCAGAGGATCGCCCTATATATACGGACACCACCCGGCCGCTGCGGATCGTGCTCAACAAGGCCGATGCGCTCGACGACCCGACCGCGCGGGCCGCCGCGATCACCGGGCGCACCGGAGTGCCGACGGTCGCGGTGAGCGCGCTGCACGGCACCGGGCTGGCGGCGCTGTCCGCCGAGATCGACGCCGCCACCGCACCGACGCGGTACCGGCGGCTGCGGGCGGCGCTGACCCGGCTGCGCGCGCTGGCGGCCACCGACACCCCGTTGGCCGAACTGTTGGCCGGTGACACCGCGGTGTGGGCGGCGGCGGATGCGGCCGCCGACGTGCTGCGCGCGGCGGGCCTGGATCCCGTCGTGGGTCCGCCGTCGCGTTGCGCCCGGCACTGGCAGCGCTACGGACGCGGCCCGGTCGGCCGACTGCACGCCGACTGTGCGGCCGACCTGGTCCGCGGGCAGTTGCGGCTGGCCGGTCCGCCCGGACCCGCGCCGTGACCGCGCGCGTGGTGCTGGTGACCGGGCCGCCGCTGGCCGGGGTGACCGCGCTGGCCGGGGCGCTGCGCCAGGCCCTACCGGGGCACACCGTCGTCGAGCAGGCCGATGCTGCCGACGCGGTGGTGTTCGCGGTGTCCGCGGCGGCGCCGCTGCGCGCCTCCGACCTCGGCATCCTCGACGCGGCCGCACGGAGCACCGATCTGGTGATCGGGGTCGTCACCAAGGCCGATGTGCACCACGACTGGCCGGCGGTGCGCGCGGCGGATCAGGCGGCCTGCGCCGCGCGTGCCGCCCGCTACCGGACCATGCCGTGGCTGGCGGTTGCCGCCGCCCCGCGGCGCGGCGACCCGCGACTGGCCGATCTGGTGCAGCTGCTCACCGGGGCGCTCGCCGACCCGGCGTTGGCTCGCCGAAATCGGCTGCGCGCAAACGAAACTCGTCTTTCTGAGCAGATCGCGGCGGCGAGCGCTGCCGACCCGGTCGCCGCCGGCCTGCACGAGCGTCGCGACGCCGAGCTGCGCGCGGCCAGAGAGATCCGGTCGGCGCAGACTCTTGGACTGCGTAACCGGGTGCAGCAGGCCCGGCTGGATCTGATCCAGCTGGCCCGCGGCCGGGTCGCCGACCTGCACGGCGAGCTGGCACACGACGCGTCCGGCTGGCGGTGGGGCCAGGATTTCGTGGCCCACGCCGCCGCACGCGCCGAGCAACTGGTGGCCGAGCTGGACGACGCGGTGCGGGCGCGCTCGGACCGGATCGCCGACGAGCTGATGTTGTCCCGGCCCGATACCGGCCCGCCGACGCCCGTTCCGCAGCTCGCTCGGCCCGGGCCGACCTCGCGCGGGCTGGAGATGCGGTTGATGACGCTGCTCGGTGCCGGGTTCGGCCTGGGGGTGGCGCTGGCCGCGGGCCGGTTGCTGGTCGGGCTGGCCCCGGGTGCCGCCGGGACGGCCGCCGTCGTCGGCGCCGCGGTCGGTCTGCTGCTGACGCTGTGGGTGGTCGGCATGCGCGGTCTGCTGCACGAGCGCGCACACCTGGACCGCTGGGTCGGTTCCGTCGCCGCGGCCCTGCGCTCGGACACTGAGGCGCTGGTCGGCCGTCGGCTGCTCGCCGCCGAGGCCGCGCTGACCGCGGAATCCGTCGCCGCCGCCGACAGCGCGGCCGCCCGGACGGCCGAGCGGGTGGCTGCCATCGACGCCCGGCTCCGCACGCACGCCACCGCGGTCGCGACCACTGCGATGGCCACGCAGCGGCGGTTATGCTCGCTTCGTGCGGCTTTGCGGGCAGTGCGCAGCGACCTGAATTCGGTTACCGCCGAGTAGCGGAACTTTCTGAATCGTTCCTGTGAGTGATCGGACATTGTCCCGATTCCCCAGACCAAAGTCACCCGCGTTAACCTCTATTTCAGGGACGATCGTGACCTGCCGGTTAACGGCATGCGCACGGAAACAACGCAGGAGACTTTGATGACCTCAGCGACCATTCCCGGTCTCGACAATGCACCGACGACGCATCAGGGCCTGCTGGCCTGGGTTCGGGAGGTCGCCGAGCTCACCCAGCCCGCGCGGGTCGCGTGGGCCGACGGGTCCCAGGAGGAGTACGAACGCCTCGCCGCCCAGCTGGTCGAGGCCGGCACCTTCCAGAAGCTGAACGACCAGAAGCAGCCGAACTCCTACCTCGCGCTCTCCGATCCGTCCGATGTCGCACGCGTCGAGTCCCGCACCTACATCTGTTCCGAGCGCGAGGTCGACGCCGGGCCCACCAACAACTGGATGGACCCGGCCGAGATGCGCGGCATCATGACCGACCTGTACCGCGGTTCGATGCGCGGCCGCACCCTGTGGGTGGTGCCGTTCTGCATGGGCCCGCTGGACGCCGAGGACCCGAAGCTGGGCGTCGAGCTCACCGATTCCGAGTACGTCGTGGTCTCGATGCGCACCATGACCCGGATGGGCGCCAAGGCGCTGGAGAAGATCGGCGAGGACGGCTTCTTCGTCAAGGCGCTGCACTCGCTGGGCGCGCCGCTGGAGGACGGCCAGGCCGACGTGCCATGGCCGTGCAACGACACCAAGTACATCACCCACTTCCCGGAGAGCCGCGAGATCTGGAGCTACGGCTCCGGCTACGGCGGCAACGCGCTGCTGGGCAAGAAGTGCTACTCGCTGCGCATCGCCTCGGCCATGGCCCACGACGAGGGCTGGCTGGCCGAGCACATGCTGATCGTCAAGCTGATCTCCCCGGAGAACAAGGCCTACTTCATCGCCGCGGCCTTCCCGTCGGCCTGCGGCAAGACCAACCTCGCGATGCTGCAGCCCACCATCCCGGGCTGGCGCGCCGAGACCGTCGGTGACGACATCGCCTGGATGCGGTTCGGCAAGGACGGTCAGCTCTACGCAGTCAACCCGGAGTTCGGCTTCTTCGGCGTCGCGCCGGGCACCAACTGGGACTCCAACCCCAACGCCATGAAGACCATCGCCGCGGGCAACACCGTCTTCACCAACGTCGCCAAGACCGATGACGGCGATGTCTGGTGGGAGGGCCTGGAGGGTGAGCCCGACCACCTGATCGACTGGAAGGGCCAGGACTGGATTCTGCGCGAGACCGAAACTAAGGCAGCACACCCGAATTCGCGGTACTGCACCCCGATCTCGCAGTGCCCCACGCTGGCGCCCGAGTGGGACGACCCGCAGGGCGTGCCGATCTCGGCGATCCTGTTCGGCGGCCGCCGCAAGACGACCGTCCCGCTGATCACCGAGGCCCGCGACTGGCAGCACGGCGTGTTCATCGGCGCCACCCTGGGTTCCGAGCAGACCGCCGCCGCCGAGGGCAAGGTCGGCACCGTGCGCCGCGACCCGATGGCCATGCTGCCGTTCCTGGGCTACAACGTCGGCGATTACTTCCAGCACTGGATCAACATCGGCAAGCAGGCGGACGAGTCCAAGCTGCCGAAGGTGTTCTTCGTCAACTGGTTCCGCCGCGGCGGCGACGGCCGCTTCCTGTGGCCCGGATTCGGTGAGAACAGCCGCGTGCTGAAGTGGGCCATCGAGCGCATCGAGCATCAGGCCGAGGGCAAGAGCACCCCGATCGGCATCGTGCCGACCGCCGCCGATCTGGACCTGTCGGGCCTGGACGTCGACCCGGCCGATGTGGACGAGGCGCTGGCCGTCAACGCCGAGGAGTGGCGTGCCGAGCTGCCGCTGATCGAGGAGTGGTTCGAGTTCGTCGGTGAGAAGCTGCCCACCGGCATCAAGGACGAGTTCGACGCGCTCAAGACCCGGTTGGCCGAATCGGAGTAATCCGCCGCGAACGACCGCCTGTGCCCCCTGGATCCGCTGATCCCGGGGGCACAGCCCGTCCTAGGCCTCCAGCCGGTCCAACTCGCGCCGCAGCCCGTCGGCGCCGTTGTTGGCCAACTTCGAGACCGCGCGGCGCAGCACGCGTTCGGCGTAGCGCCGCCAGCCCTGGAAGGTGAACTCGAGGCGGTAGGTCACCAGCGACCCGTGCGGGTGCGGTTCCACGGTGATGGTGTCGTGGGTGATCAACGACGAGTTCTCTCCACGCAGTTCGATCGACCTGCCCGGGACCAGCGAGATCACCTCGTAGTCAACGTCATTCGTGCGTCCGGCGATCTTCGAGGTGTTGGCATACCGTGAGCCCACCCCGCCGTCCCCGGACACCCGCACGGTCCGGATCGACCCGGGGTCCCACTCTTCACTGGTGGTGAAGTCGGCGAAGTAGTCGAAGGCCGACCTGGGTGGCGCCGCGGTGACCAACTCACGCTGCATCTCGATCATGGTCGGCCCTGCGCGTAGCGGGCGACATCGCGCAGCGCGCGGGCCATCCGGGCGCGGTGCAGCGGCCGCAGTCCGTGCCAGTAGAGCTGCCCGGGCAGGCCGATCGGGGTGTAGCTCGCGTGCTGGCGCAGCCGGGTCCGGTCGGCGGACAGCGATTCGGTGCGCCATTCCAGCCGGGCCCGGCCGGTACCGCGCAACCGCAGCTGGCGGGGCTCCTGCTTCTCCTCGACCGTCCAGCGGTCGTGCCGGGATGTCCACTGCAGCAACGACTCCCACACCCGGTCGACGCCGGCCGCGATCTCGGTGGCGCGGTCCTCGGTGTGCACGATCTGCCCGGTCCAGTCCGGGTCGCTGGGCAGCGGATCGGCCGGGATGCCTTCCCAGCCGGTGTCGGCCTCGGGGTCGGCGGCGCTGCGCAGCGCCAGCGCGACGGCCTCGCGGTAGGGCGTGGTCCCGCCGGGCGGTGCGGCGATGATGTCGTCGATATCGTGCTCGTCGGCCACCGCGTCGGTGCTGAGCGATTCGATGAGCGCCCGGCCGATGCCCAGTGGCACCGGGGTCACCAGTCCGATCCACAGCCCGGCGAGCTTCGGTGTCAGGATCGGCAGGACGACGATGCGTCGCCGGGCCAGGCCGGCGACCTCGGCGTAGATCTGCATCATCTCGCCGTAGCGCAGGACGTCCGGCCCGCCGACGTCGTAGGTGCGGCTGCGCGGAAGGTCTGCGGTGGCCGCCTCCACGAGGTAGTGCAGGACATCGCCGACGGCGATCGGCTGGATGCGGTTGTTGACCCAGCGCGGGGTCGTCATGATCGGCAGCCGGTTGGTCAGGTGCCGGATCATCTCGAAGGATGCCGACCCGGAGCCGATCACCACGCCGGCCTGCAGGACCAGCGTCGGCACCCCGGAGTCGATGAGGATGTCGCCGACCTGGGTGCGTGATCGCAGGTGGGTGGACAGCCGGTCGGAGTTCTCGTGCAGGCCGCCCAGGTAGACGATCCGGCCGACCGCCGCATCGCGCGCGGCGGCGGCCACGTTCTGGGCGCTGCGCCGTTCGGTGTCCTCGAAGTCTTCGTCGCCGCTGCCCATCGAGTGCACCAGGTAGTACACGACGTCGATATCGCGGAATGCGGCCCGCAGGCTGTCGGGGTCGGTCAGGTCACCGCGGTCGATCTCGACATCGCCGGCCCATGGGACGTCGCGGATCTTGTCCGGGTTGCGCACCAGCACCCGGACCCGGTGGCCGGCGGCGATGAGCCGGGGCACCAGCCGTCCGCCGATGTAACCGGTGGCTCCCGTGACGAGAACCCGTTGCGCACCCACATCTGTCATTCGATGTAGATGCCCCCTCGGATCGGTGTTCAAGCCTGTTTGTCGTCGGGTGGACCGTCGAACGCGCGGTTGCGGTCCTCGGCGGCGTCGCTGCCGGAGAACAGCCCGTGGTCCGCTCGGGCGCCGGCGCGGGAGAACTCGCGCCGGGGTTGCGGGACCGATTCGGGGGCCGGTGCCGGCTCGAAGCGCCACCGCGGCAGCGCGCCGCCGCGGCTGTTCTGCAACCAGACCACCATGCCCTCCCGGATGAAGCACTGCAGGTCCCACAACGCGCCGGCGTTCGGTGCGCTGACCGTGATGCGGACCCGGACGGTGCCGCCGACGGCGTCGACGACCTGCAGGACGCCGGAGCGCCCGTCCCAGAGTTCGTTGCGGTCGAGCAGCCGGTCCAGTTCGGCACGCATCTCGTCGAGCGAGACGCTGAAATCGACGTCCAGCGACACGGTGCCCAGGATCTCGGTCGCGCTGCGCGTCCAGTTCTGGAACGGGGTGGTCGTGAAATAGGTGCAGGGCAGCACCAGACGGCGCTCATCCCACACCTGGACCACCACGTAGGTCAGCGTGATCTCCTCGATGCGGCCCCATTCCTTTTCCAGCACAACGACATCGCCTACCCGGATGGCATCGGTGAAGGCGATCTGCAGGCCGGCGAACACCGACCCCAACGAGGTCTGGGCGGCCAGCCCGGCGACCACCGAGAGCACACCGGCGGAGGCGAACAGCGTCTTGCCGACATCGGCGAAGGACGGGAAGGTCATCAGCGCGGCGGCCAGCCCGAGGATCACCACGACGGCGATCGCCAGCCGGCGCAGCACCGTCAGCTGGGTGCGCACCTTGCGGCGTTGCAGATCGGCATCGGTCAGGCCGGTGTCGCCACCACCGAACTTGTCGATCATCCGGCGTTCTACCACCGTCACCAGTTTCGCGACGAACCAGGTGACCGTCGCGATGGTGGCGATGCGCAGGCTCTGATCGACCCAGGGGCGCCAGGACGCGTCGGCCGGTGACGAGCGCTGCAGGGCGATCGACGCGCCGGTGACCATCAGCCCGGCCCGGATCGGCCGCGGGGTCAGCAGGGCGATGTCGGCGAGCCAGCCGCGGTGTGCGCATATGCGGCGCATCGCCCAGGTCACGCCGACGCCCAGGAAGTACGCGATGACCACCGCCCCGGTGGTCCAGGCCAAGGTGACGGCGAGATTGGTGGCTGCGGGCAGGATCTCCTCGGGCATGACTGCTTTCGGGTCGGGTGCAGGTCCGCCCGCAGGGCTACCCGGGTCTGGCGCGCCGCAAAACCCGCCGGAACCGAAAGTGCGACCCGGCTCACGCCGGGCGCAGTGCCGCCCGCACGCGCTTGGCGCGATCAATCAGCCGGCTGTTGCCGTGCACGTTGCGGTAGTGCAGCACCACGGTGACGCGGCTGGTGCCCGGGGCGCACGGCAGGGTGGCGTGATACGACCGGTAACCCCAGAACAGGTACGCGTCGCCGGGGCGCACCGCGACGATCTCGGCGTCGCGGTCCCAGCGCAGCCGGCGCAGGAAGCGGCGCCGGTAGGAATCACTCTGGACGACCATCTTCTCGATCAGGTTGGTCAGGGCCCAGGATCGGTATGGGCGCCGGTTGGGGCAGAGCACCAGTTCCCCGGATTGTCCGGGTGCAGCCTGCGGCACCACCACCGGGATCACCATGGTGACGACGCTGGCGTCGTAGTGCAGCCACAGCGGGCGGCGCTGCGGGTCCGGCCCGTTGATCACCCGCAGGGCCCAGTCGAAGGTGCGGTCGGTGCGGTCGCCCGCGGGGTGGGCGGACCGGGCCACCGACTCCATCAGCTCCTGCAGTCCGCGGTCGGCGCACAGCTCACGCAAGAACGGCAGGGCGGCGGCGTCGGCGCCCTCGATCATCACGTCGTGCTCGCCGGTGGACACCCGGGCGGCGTACTCGCCGACGGAGGCAAGCCACTCGGCGCCGACCGCACCGGGAAGACACGCGGTGCCGGTGCCCTCGATGTGGGCGACGAGGTCCGGTGCGCAGGCCTGGAAACCGGTGCCCGAGCCGGGTGAGACCGAGCGCGCGACGGCGCCGGAGTCGATGCGTGCGGTCAAGATCGTCTCTCCTCCGGTGACCCCGCTCCAGTACTGCGGAAACTTCCGCACAACCTAACATCGAAGATAGCTAGCAATGCAATAGCAAGACAAAACGGTGTACTTAAAGCGAGGTTCAAGTGCATAAAACACCTAACAAGAAAATAACGGCAATTAGCGCAGCATTTGCGACACAGCGCCGTGTGGCAAAAACGTGGTTGGTGTAAGGGATGGGGCCGGCCGTCGAACTTGACGGTTGTCAAGTTTTTGGGCACTTCTCTGTCGGGCCGGGCGGACGGCATCGTAAAGTCGCCTCATGCAGATCCGTGAAACGGCCACCGCCACGCCCGACAAGCCCGCCGTCATCATCCATCCGTCCGGCACGGTGGTGACCTTCGGCGAGATGGAGGCACGGGCCAATCAGCTGGCGCACTACTTCCGCGAGCACGGCCTGGTCGAGGGTGACGCGGTGGCCATATTGATCGAGAACAACGAGCACATGCACGTCGTCATGTGGGCGGCGCGGCGCACCGGTCTGTACTACGTGCCCATCAACACCCACCTGACCGCCGCCGAGGCCGCATACATCATCGACAACAGCGAGGCCAAGGCGATCGTCGGCTCGGCGGCACTCACCCCGGTGCTTGAGGGCCTGGCCGAGCATCTGCCCAACGGTCTGCCGCCGGTGCTGCTCACCACCGGCGAGCTGGACGGCTGGGTGCGCTACCCCGAGGCGGTCGCCGATCTACCGACCACGCCGATCGACGACGAGTGGGACGGCGATCTGCTGCAGTACTCCTCGGGCACCACCGGCCGCCCCAAGGGCATCAAGCGGGCGCTACCGCACCTGCCGCCGTCGGAGACCCCGGGCATGATGGCCGCACTGGTCTCGTTCTGGATGAATCCCGACGCGGTCTACCTCAGCCCCGCGCCGCTGTATCACACCGCTCCGTCGGTGTGGTCCATGCAGGCGCTCGCCGGTGGCATCACCACCGTCGTGCTGGAGAAGTTCGACGCCGAAGGCGCGCTGGAGGCCATCGGCAAATACGGCGTGACGCACGGCCAATTCGTCCCGGTGATGTTCACGCGCTTCCTGAAACTGCCCGAGCAGGTCCGCAATTCCTACGACGTGTCGAGTCTGCAGCGCGTCATGCACGCCGCCGCGCCCTGCCCGGTGGAGATCAAGAAGCAGATGATCGACTGGTGGGGCCCGATCGTCGACGAGTACTACGCCTCCTCCGAAGCGATCGGCGCCACACTGATCAGTGCCGAGGAGTGGCTGGCCCACCCCGGCTCGGTGGGCAAGGCCATGACCGGGGTGGTGCACATCCTCGACGAGGACGGCAACGAACTGCCGCCCGGACAGGCCGGCGAGATCTTCTTCGAGGGCGGTCAGGACTTCGAATATCTCAACGATGCCGAGAAGACCGCGTCGTCGCGGGATTCCCACGGCTGGAAGACAGTGGGCGACATCGGCTATCTCGACGACGACGGCTACCTGTACCTCACCGACCGGCGGCACCACATGATCATCTCGGGTGGGGTGAACATCTACCCGCAGGAGGCCGAGAACATGCTCGTGATCCACCCGAAGGTGATGGACGCCGCGGTGTTCGGGATCCCCGACGACGAGATGGGCCAGGCCGTCAAGGGTGTGGTGCAGACCGTCGACCCGGCCGATGCCACCGACGAATTCGCCGCCGAGCTGCTGGCCTGGCTGCGAGATCAGCTGTCGCACTACAAGTGCCCGCGCTCCATCTCGTTCGAGGCGCAACTGCCGCGCACCGATACCGGCAAGCTCTACAAGCAGGAGCTGATCAAGAAGTACTCGTGAGCGTCCTCGAACTTCCCGGCGGGATCACCGTCGGCGTCGGCGATCCGGTCGAGGCGGCGACCTTCACCCTCACCGAAGACCACACCGACGACCGGCGGGCGGTCACCGTGGCCTCGGTGCACGCCACGGTGACCGAGCTGCGGACCCGGCTGCAGCGTTGGCCGCAGTCCGCGGCGGTATGCGACGACGTCCTGCGCAGCGCCGACCCGGCCCGCTCGACCTACGCCGGCGTGATCACCGAATCGCTGGCGTACTCGACCCTGCAGTCCGGGCCGGAGTTCGGGCGCTGGCTTGCCGAACGCGGGCCCGCGGAGCTGCCGCACATCGCCGACCCGGTGCTGTCCCAGCGGACCGGTGACACGCTGCACATCCAGTTCAACCGGCCGCAGCGGCACAACGCCTTCACCACCGATGCGCGCGCCGCCCTGTTGGAGGCTCTCGAGGTGGCCCGCCTCGACGATTCGGTGACCGGGGTGGTGCTGACCGGTAATGGCCGATCCTTCTGCAGCGGAGGCGATCTCGCCGAGTTCGGCACCCTCGCCGATCCGGCGAGCGCGCACCTGGCCAGGACCCGGCACAGCCCGGCGCTGGCGCTGGACGAGCTGACCGCCCGACTGGGCCCGGCCTGCCGGGCACATGTCCACGGCCAGGTGCTCGGCAGCGGGCTGGAGATGGCGTCCTACTGCGGTCATGTCAGCGCCGACCCCGCGGCCACCATCGGACTCCCCGAACTCGCGCTCGGACTGCTCCCCGGGGCGGGCGGGACCGTGAGCATCACGCGGCGGATCGGCCGTTGGCGCACCGCCTATCTGGTGCTCACCGGCGCCACCATCGACGCCGCGACCGCGCTGTCCTGGGGCCTGGTCGACGAGATCGTCAGCGCTGCCGGGCCGGCCTGATCACCATCTCGTTGACATCCACGTCCGCGGGTTCGTCGATCGCGAAGCCGACCGCCCGGGCGATGGCGTCCGGCGCGATCGCCGCGGCGCGGTAGCTGCGCATCGCGTCAGCGGCGGTCGGGTCGGTGATCGTGTCGGCCAGTTCGGATTCCACGACACCGGGTGAGATGGTGGTGACCCGGATCGAGGGGTCCAGCTCGAGGCGCAACCCCTCGGTGATTGCCCACGCCGCATGCTTGGTGGCGCAGTACACCGCGGCGGTGGGCACGACCTCGTGCGCACCGACGGAGGCGACCGTGACGAAGTGTCCACTGCCGAGCCGTTGGAAGTGCGGCAGGGTGGCGGCGATGCCGTTGAGCACACCGCGGATGTTCACGTCGATCATGGTGTCCCACTGGTCGACCAGCAGCGCGTCCATCCGGGACAGCGGCATCACCCCGGCGTTGTTGATCAACACGTCGACGCGCCCGTACCGGCTGACGGCCGAGTCGACGAAGCCGGTGAAATCCGCCCGGTCGGTGACGTCGAGGCGGCGTATCGCCAGATTGTCTCCTGCCAGTGCGTCCAGCCGGTCGGTGCGGCGGGCTCCGGCCACCACCTGGTGACCCTGGGCGGCCAGCCGACGCGCGATGGCTTCGCCGATCCCGCTGGTGGCTCCGGTGACGAGGACGATCTTTTTATCGGTCATGCGTTCCAGCCTCGGTCGGGTGCGGTGGCCGTGCCAGGGTGCGTGACACCCAGGCATCGGCGATCGCCCGCGCCTACTGTGGCCATATGCCGGAATTCGGGGATTTTCTGCGCAGCCGGCGGGCCCTGCTCGGGCCCGCGGACGTCGGACTGGTCAGCGTGGGCCTGCGCCGGGTGCCCGGTCTGCGTCGCGAGGAGGTGGCCCACCTGGCCGGGGTGAGCGTCGACTACTACGTCCGCCTCGAGCAGGGCCGGGAACGATCACCGTCGGTCCAGGTTCTGGAGGCGCTGGCGACCGCGCTGCGTCTGGATGAGGACGGCCGCGCACACCTGTTCCGGTTGGGCGGCCAGGCCGCACCGGCACCGGGGCCGGTCGCCCCCGACCGGGTGGATCCCGCTCTGCTGCAGCTGATGGCGGCGTGGCCGGACAACCCGGCGCTGGTCTACAACCGGGCCTATGATGTGTTGGCGGCCAATCCGATCGCCGAGGCGCTGTTCGGGGATTTCGGTGCGCACGGCAACCTGATGACACTGGTGTTCACCGAGCCGCGGGCCCGGGAGTTCTACGCCGACTGGCCGCGCATCGCGGCGAATTCGGTGGCGGGTTTCCGGCGCAACCATGGCGAGCAGCCCGGTGACCCGCGGGTGGTCGCGGTGCTCACCGAGCTGCTGGCCACCAGCCCGGAGTTCGCACAGCTGTGGGCTCGCCACGATGTCCGGGGAAAGACGCTGGACACCAAGGTCTTCCGGCATCCCGAGGTCGGCACCGTGACCCTCGGGCTACAGACGTTCGCGGTGCGCTCCGCGCCCGGTCAGGAGCTGGTGGTGTACCAGGCCGCGCCCGGTTCACCGAGTGCGGATGCGGTCAAGATGCTCGGCAGCCTGGCGGCCAGCCGCGGCATCTGAACTATATGTGCGCACGTGCGCACACGTAGTGCATACTTGGGCGGTGTCCGTCTTCGCCCGGTTGTTCGCCGCCCAGGTCATCGCCCTGACCGGGACCGGACTGCTGACCGTCGCCCTCGGCCTGCTCGCCTATGACCTGGCCGGCGGCGCGGCCGGCGCGGTGCTCGGGACGGTGCTCGCCATCAAGATGGTGGCCTATGTCGTTGTGGCACCGGTGATGTCGACGCTCACCGAGCGGCTGCATCCCCGCACCGTGCTGGTCGGCGCCGACGCGGTGCGCGCCGCGATCGCGGTGTCGCTACCACTGGTCGGGCACACCTGGCAGGTGTATGTGCTGGTGTTCGTCCTGCAGGCCGCGTCCGCGACGTTCACCCCGGCATTCCAGGCGGTCATCCCGGCCGTGCTGGTCGACGAACGCGACTACACCCGCGGGCTGTCGCTGTCGCGGCTGGCCTATGACCTGGAGGCGATGCTCAGCCCGCTGCTCGCGGCCGCGCTGCTGACGGTGCTGGCCTACTCCGGACTGTTCGTGGCCACCGCCGGGGGATTCCTGCTGTCCGGCCTGCTGGTCGGACGCACGGCGGTGCCGGCCGGGGCACGTCGCACCGAGCAGGTACCGTTGCTCGACCGTGTGCTGACAGGCACGCGGATCATGTTCGGCCGCAACGATTTACGTGCGCTGCTCGCGATGAACCTGGCGGTCGCCGCGGCCACCGCGCTGGTGCTGGTGAACACGGTCGTCTACGTCCGCGGACTGCAGGGCGGAGACGATGCCGACGTGGCGGTCACACTGGCCGCCTACGGTGCCGGGTCGATGGCCGTCGCACTGTGCACACCCCGGTTGCTGACCGTCGTCGCCGACCGCATCCTGATGATGATCGGTGGGGTCGGCGCGGCGGCCGGCCTGGCCGTGACCGCCGCCGTGCTCAGCGTGACCACGCCCGGCCGGCCGGTACTGATGGCACTGTGGGCGGCGCTCGGCGCGGCCACCGCCATGGTCACCACCCCGGCCGGCCGACTACTGGCCCGCACCGGCCCGGACCGCACCGCGGTGTTCACCGCCCAGTTCTCGCTGTCGCACGCCGGCTTCCTGCTGACCTATCCGATCGCCGGGTGGGTGGGCGCGGGCGTCGATCACGGGCTGGCCGCAACGATCCTGGCTATCCTCGCAACAGGGGCGGCCGCAGCGGCGGTCCGCATCACGACCCGCGGGAGGGGGCAGCTCGTCGATGGACAGGACGCCGACCGCGCCGACCGACGCGCCCAGTCTGGTCCACGCGGGCGCACCGGACCGTGACCGCCTCGACGCGGCCAGTGACACGTTCCGGATGCTGGCCGACCCCACCCGCCTGCACCTGCTCTGGCTACTGACCCAGGGTGAGGCCGATGTCAGCGCGCTGGCCGAGGCCACCGGCGGGTCGCGCACCTCGATCAGCCAGCACCTTGCCAAGCTGCGCTTCGCCCGGCTGGTCGACACCCGCAAGGACGGCCGCCGCGTCTACTACCGGTTGCGCGACGGCCATCTGGGCCGGCTGGTGCGGGAGGGCCTCAACCATGCCGATCACCGGGTCACCGGAGAACCGCCGCACGCCTGAAATAGAGTCCGGATCCATGGATGGACCGGGCGGACCGTATTTCGACGACCTGCACGTCGGCGATGTGTTCGACACCGCGCCGTCGATGACGCTGACCGCCGGTGCGGCCGCGGTGCACCAGAGCATCCTCGGTGACCGGCTGCGCCTGGCGCTCGACGCCGAACTGGCCCGGACCGTCACCGGCGCCGCCGCGCCGCTGGCCCACCCCGCCCTGGTCTGCGATATCGCGATCGGCCAGTCCACGCTCGTCACCCAGCGGGTGAAGGCCAACCTGTTCTACCGGGGACTGGATTTCCACCGGTTCCCGGTGCTCGGCGACACCCTCGCCACCCGCACCGAGGTCGTGGGTCTGCGGCAGAACACGCCCAGACCGGGCCGGGCCGGCACCGGTCTGGCGGCACTGCGGATGCGCACCACCGACCAGCAGGGCCGGCCGGTGCTGGACTTCTATCGCTGCGCCATGCTCCCGCTGTCCGCCGACGACGTCGTCACCGGTCATGCCGACGATCTGAGCTGCATCGGCGCCGAGCGGCCCGCACCGCCGGACCCGACCGTCGACTGGACGGGCGGCACGCTGGCGGGCACCTTCGACACCGCGCTGGTCGGCACCGTGCTGCCCAGCACCGCCGACGTGGTGACCAGCGCCCCGGAGCTCGCCAGACTGTCGCTCAACATCGCTGCCACCCATCATGATTCGCGGGTCGGTGGGCAGCGCCTGGTGTACGGCGGGCACACCATCGGCCTCGCACTGGCCCAAGCGAGCAGGCTGCTGCCGAATCTGGCGACCGTGCTGGGCTGGGAATCCTGTGACCACACCGGTCCGGTGCACGAGGGCGACACCCTGCACAGCGAGCTGCACGTCGAGGACGCCGAACAGGTGCCGGCCGGCGTCCGGCTGGGGCTGCGGTCGGTCGTCTACGCCGTCGGACAGGACGGCGACCGCCCCGTGCTGGACTGGCGTTTCCGCGCACTGCACTTCTAGAACCGTGCCGCCGGGCCACAATGACGTGATGGACGGCGTACTGAGCCTGCCGGCCGCGCTGTGCACCCGGGCCCAGCGGCAGGCCGCGGACTTCACCGCACGTACCGGGGTGGCGCTGGACGCCACGGAACTGGTCGGCGGGCGCGCCGCCCTGCTCGGACTCGCGGCACGCGGCCGGACCTCGGCCGGCGGAGCCACCCGGCTGTTGCGCAGCACCGACACGTGGTGCGCCGTCACACTGTCGCGGCCCGACGACATCGACGCGGTGGCCGCCCTGATACAGGTCGACACGATGCCCTCCGATTACTGGGCGGCCGTGCGGGGATGGGTCGCGCACCGGTCGGCCGCCGACGCCGTGGCCCGCGCACAACTGTTGGGTATCCCGGCGGCCGTGCTCGGCGAGGCGCAGTTCGCGCCGCCGCGGGTGGTTCCGCTCGGGCCGCGCCGGGCGCCGGGGGCGCCGCTGCTGGTGGCCGATCTGTCGTCGATGTGGGCAGGCCCGTTGTGCGGCCAGCTGCTCCACCGCGCCGGTGCCACCGTGGTCAAGGTGGAGAGCCCGGCCCGACCCGATGGCACCCGCCGTGGCCCCACCCCGTTCTTCGATTGGATGAACCGCGGAAAGCTCTCGTATACAGTCGATTTCGACGATGACGCGGACATCCGTGCGCTGCTGTCGGTCGCCGACGTGGTCATCGAGGGGTCGCGGCCCGCGGCGCTGCATCGCCGCCGGCTCGGCCCGTCGGACATCGCCGCCCGCGCCGGTCGGGTGTGGCTGCGCATCACCGGCTACGGAACCGAGGGGGATGCCGCCGCCCGGGTGGCCTTCGGCGATGACGCGGCGGTGGCGGGCGGACTGGTCGAATACGATGCGGCCGGGCCGGTCTTCGTCGGCGATGCGATCGCCGACCCGCTGACGGGTCTGCACGCAGCGGCCGCCGTGGCCGATTCGCTGGCCCGCGGCGGGGGTGAACTCATCGAGATCTCGATGGCCGCGACCGCGGTCGGGTACGTACCGTTTCTCGGCGGGGCGCGCCGGGAACCCGCAATCCCGCAGGATGGTCCGGCGGCCTCGCGGTTGGGTTATGACAATGCGGCGGTGCGCTCACTGGTGACCGAAAGGCTCTCGCTGACATGCTGATTCGACAGGCCCATCTGCTCGACGGCCGGATTGCCGATATCCGGACCGGCCCGGTGATCACCGAGGTTGCCCCCGGGATCACACCGGAACCCGGTGAGCAGGTGCTCGATGCCGCAGGGGGCGCGGTCATTCCCGGCCTGCACGATCATCACCTGCACGTGCATTCGGCTGCGGCGGCCGCGGATTCGGTGCGGGTGGGAACCGGCGAGGTACACGGCCGCGATGACCTGGCCCGCGTCCTCGGCGCAGCCGAGGTCGGCTCGGACGGCTGGATCCGCGCGGTCGGCTACCACGAGGCGGTGGCAGGACCGCTGGATCGCGCTGTCCTCGACGAACTCGCACCGTCGGTGCCGGTGCGCATCCAGCACCGCAGCGGTGTGCTCTGGACGCTGAACTCGGCCGGGCTGGCGGCCGTCGGCCTGTCCGGGCACCCGGATGGCCGACTGCGCAGTGCCGACCGGTCCTGGTCGGATGCCCTGCAGCGGCGGGACACCGTGCTCGACGATCTGAGCCGTCGGCTCAGTGCCCTGGGTGTCACCGGAATCACCGATGCCACACCCGATCTCGACATCATCGACATCGTCAAACTCGAAGAGACGCACCGGCACGGCGGTCTGCGCCAGGCCGTTCACCACCTGGCACCGGGCAAGCGCATCCTGCACGACGACAGCCTCGACCTCGCCGAGCTCACCGCCTTCATCGAGCGCCGCCACCGCGACGACGCACCGGTGGCGCTGCACTGCGTGACCGCAGCGCAACTGGTGATCTCGATCGCCGCCCTGCGTGCCGCGGGCAGCCACCCCGGCGACCGCATCGAGCATGCGGCGGTGGTGCCCGACGATTGTCTGGCCGACCTCGTCGAACTCGCCGTCACGGTGGTGACCCAGCCGAACTTCGTCGCCGAGCGCGGAGATCAGTACCTGACCGACGTGCCCGCCGAGCGGCAGCACGAACTCTGGCGGGTGCGCTCGCTGCTGCAGGCGGGCATCCCGGTGGCGCTGTCCACCGACGCCCCGTTCGGCGAGGCCGACCCGTGGGCGGCGATGCGCGCCGCCGTCAATCGCCGCACGCCGGCCGGCACCGTGCTCGGGGCGGCTGAGCGCATCGACGCCCGCACGGCGCTGGAGCTGTTCCTGGGCACCGCCGGCGCACCGACGGTCGCGCGAACCATCGACCCGGGCGAGCCGGGTGACCTGTGTGTCCTGGATGTGGCGCCGCAGCAGATGCTAGCCGAACTGGACGCGCGGTCGGTGGTTGCCACCGTCATCGGTGGCGAACTCACCCACCGGCGTCCCTGATCAGTCAGGCGGCTCGGTTCCCTGGTCGGGAACGTCGGGGGTGGGATCCCCCCGCTCGGCCCGATCGGCCGCCCGGGCCTTGGAGGACTCGTCCTCCGGCTCATTCTCGTCGTCGACGTACACGCCTTTGCCTTTTGGCATGGTGTCCCTCCTCTCGGGCCCGGCCTGGCTACCCGGCGCGCGGTGTAGCGAAACCGGCCGCGGGTACCCGGGCGCCATGGATCAGACGGTGGCTCCAATACTCGACGCGATGGCCGACTATCAGCAGTCCCACCGGTACGGCTTCTCGCCACCCGGTCACCGGCAGGGTCGCGGGGTCGACCCGAGGACGCTGCGGGTGCTCGGCCGGGACCCCTTCCTCGACGATGTGCTGGCCGCCGGCGGCCTGGACGACTGGCACACCAGCAACGGCTACCTGGAGCACGCCGAGGAGCTGATGGCCGACGCGGTCGGTGCCGACCACGCCTGGTTCTCCACCTGCGGCAGTTCGCTATCGGTGAAGGCCGCCATGATGGCGGTGGCCGGCGGGGACGGCAGCCTGATCGTCGGCCGTGACAGTCACAAATCGATCGTGGCGGGTCTGATCTTCGCCGGTGTGCAACCGCGCTGGGTCTCCCCGCAGTGGGATGCCGCCCGGCACCTGTCCCACCCGCCCTCGCCACGCCAACTGGCCGAGGCGTGGGACCGCCACCCCGACGCCGCCGGTGCGCTCATCGTGAGCCCCAGCCCGTACGGCACCTGTGCCGACCTGCGGTCGATGGCCGAGATCTGCCATGCCCGCGGTAAACCGCTGATCGTCGACGAGGCGTGGGGTGCGCACCTGCCCTTCCACGAGGATCTGCCGACCTGGGCCATGGATGCCGGGGCCGATCTGTGCGTGGTCAGCGTGCACAAGATGGGTGCCGGCTTCGAACAGGGCTCGGTGTTCCACCTGCAGGGTGACCTGGTCGACAAGGACCGGCTCGCCGAATGCGCCGACCTGCTGATGACCACCAGTCCGAATGCCATGGTGTACGCGGCAATCGACGGATGGCGCCGGCACATGGTCGACCGCGGTCACGAGTTGCTCTCCGGGGCAATGTCATTGGCGCACGGACTGCGTGCCGATGTCGAGGCGATCGATGGCCTGGAGGTGATGCACGACGAACTGCTCGGTGAGTCGGCCTCGCACGACCTGGACGTGCTGCAGGTGCTGATCGACGTCTCGGGAGCCGGCAACTCGGGCTATCAGGCCGGGGATTGGCTGCGCAGACATGCCCACATCGACGTCGGACTGATGGATCACCGCCGAATCCTGGCCACCCAGTCCTTCGCGGACGGTGTCGACACCACCCGGCGTCTTCTCGGTGCCCTGTCCCAGTGGCGGACGGCGGCCGACACCTTCGACAAGCCCGCCGAGATCCGGTTGCCCGCCCCGTCGGAGATCGAACTGGACAGCGTGATGCTGCCGCGCGAGGCCTTCTTCGGACCGGTCGAGTCGGTGCCCGTCGCGCAGGCCGCCGGCCGCATCGCGGCCGAGCAGGTCACACCGTATCCGCCCGGCATCCCGGCGGTGGTGCCCGGCGAACTGCTCGATGATGCGGTACTGGAGTACCTGCGGTCAGGTGTGCAGGCCGGCATGCATCTCCACGATCCCGCCGATCCGGAGTTGCGCACCATACGGGTGGTGGCGCGGTAGCTGGATAACAATCCGGTCACAGTGCAGATCACGATCAATTAAAGGTTTGCCGCCCGAGATAAGAAATCGGTCCCGATCCTGAACGGATCCGGCCGGATTGCGACCGACGTCACGCGCTGCGGGTGTAACACCGGCCGCCGATGGGTAATGCGACGTCTGTACCGACCGGGAGTCCCAACGCGACACGCGTACCGTGGTTTTCGGGTCTGGGATGACATCCGGCGCGTCTAGATGAAGGCGCGCGACAGTCCGAAATTCGAAGGACACCTCAACCATGAAGAACAACGACACAATGATTCGCCGGGCAGCTGCGGGTGCGTTGCTGGGAGTCGCCGCGGCGGCACTGGTGGCGGCCCCCACCGCATCGGCTGCCCCGAACTGCAGCCCCGACGCGGTGGCCGGCACCGTCAGCTCGGTCACCGGCGCGGCGAGTGCCTATCTGAGCAGCCACCCGGGCGCCAACCAGGTGGTCCAGGCCGCTCGCACCCAGCCGCGCGATGTCGCGTCGGCCAACATCCGCGCCTACTTCACCGCCAACTCGCAGGAATACTACGAGCTGCGCGGGATCCTGGCGCCGATCGGGGACACCCAGCGGCAGTGCAACATCTCCGTGCTGTCGCCCGAGCTGGCATCGGCCTACTCGGAGTTCATGGCCGGCTGATCACCGGGAACACCCTCGCCGCCCGTGTGGTTCGTCCGCGCGGGCGGCGAGTTCGTGAAGATCCGCTTCAGCCACTCGCGCTGACAGCGGTGAAAGGTTTGCGACACTCCGCTTTTCGGTACGACACCGTCGAAGCCGTGGAACGCGCCCTCGACGATCTCCACCTCGCAGGGCACCCCCGCCGCGCGCAGCCGGTCCGCGTAGGCCAGGTCCTCGCCGTGGAACAGGTCGAGGGTCCCCACCCCGATCCAGGCCGGGGGCAGCCCGCTCAGATCCGCCCGGCGTGCCGGCACCGCCACCTCGGGATCGGCGTCACCAAGATAGGCCGACCAGCCGAACCGGTTGCTCTCGTAGGTCCACAACCGGTGCCCGGGATCGTCGAGTTCGGTACTCACGGAACGGTCGTCGAGCATCGGATACACCAGCAGCTGTGCCGCCAGGGCCACCTCCGCGCGGTCACGCGCCAACAGCGCCAGCGCCGCGGCCAGTCCACCCCCGGCACTCGCGCCACCGATCGCGACGCGGGTGGTGTCGACCGCGGGCAGGCCGGCCAGCCAGGTCAGCGCCGCGTAGCAGTCCTCCAGACCGGCGGGGTACGGGTGCTGCGGGGCCAGCCGGTACTCCACGGATGCCACGGTCGCGCCGAGCGCATCGGCGAACCGGCGGCACACCGCATCGTCCTGGGCGGCACTGCCGATGACATAGCCGCCGCCGTGGATCCACAGCAACGCCGGCCCGGGCGCGGCCGTCGCCTTCGGCTGGTACAGCCGGACCCGGACCCCGGACGCCAGGGTCAGCACCTGCACCCCGGCCGGCACCCGCCGGTCGGCCAGCACGTTCATCCGTTGCAGCAGACCGATACTGGCCGGGGTGATGATCTTGCGGGGCAGAAAGCGGGCGATGCGGGCCAGGTCGCGGTGAAAGGCGGCTGTGGTCGTCGTCACAGCGACAGTATGGCCTATCGCACAGCCAGCCGACCGGCCACCGTGAGCACGTCGGCCAGGGCGGCACCGCGGGCCGCGGGGTCCTTGGCCGCATCGTCGTAGCGCCGCAACCGCAGCGCATCCGACCACCACGGATGATCGACGAAGGCCGGATCCACCGCAGCCCCACCCTGCTGTCGCAACGACCGAGTCGAGGTGTCGCTGAGCAGGTAACCGGGATCGGTGGCGGCCAGGTAGCGCTTGGCCGCCACGTGCGCCCCGGCCAGCCAGCCCACCCGCTCGCCGTACCGCGGGGTCAGCCAGTCCCGGGCCACCGTGTCGTGGGCCGGCCCGTCGGGTAACAGCGGGCTGTGCGCGATGTCGTGCAGCGCCGCGGCCAGGACCAGCTCGTCATCGGCGCCGTCACCGATGGCCTGTGCCGCGCACTGCATCGCGTGGTCGAACTCGTCGACCGCCTCTTCATCCCAGACGCCGCGCAGCGACAGCAACACCCGGGTCAGCTCGGACTGTTCGGTCACGGCAGCAGCCTACCGAACGTGGTCTATACCAAGTGTTCATCGACTGTTGGGCCCGTCCACACGCGGCTGACGAGGCCGTGTCGGTCTGCCACGACATGCTCGAACGTCATGCGGGTGAGCTTCGACCGGGTGGGTGTGGCCGGGGCGTTGGAGGATTTCGACCTGCAGGTGGCGGCCGGTGAGACCGTGGTGTTGCTGGGTCCGGCCCGGGCGGGTGCCGCCACGGCGTTGCGGGTGCTGGCCGGCCTGGTGTGTCCGACCACCGGAACGGTACGCGTAGACGGGCGTGACCTCACCGGTGTCGGGCCGGCCGAGCGCGGTACCGCGCTGGTGCCGCGGGGATTCGGGTTGTTCCCGCATCTGCGGGTCGCCGAGAACATCGCCTTCGGCGTGCGCCGGTCCCGAATGCCCCGTCGGGTGTTGGTCGGCCGGGTCGTCGAGATGCTGGAGCTGATTGGCATGGCCGGACAGGAAAAGCGTTGGCCGCATCAACTTTCCGGTGTCGAGCAGTTGCGGGTCGCCGTGGCGCGGGCACTCGCGGTGCGGCCGTCGGCACTGCTGCTGGAGGAGCCGCTTGCCGCCCTGGACGCAGCCCGGCGCGCACCCGTGCTGACCGAATTGCAGCGACTGCGTGCGCTGCTGCCCGGCATGGCGGTGCTCTACGCCACCGCCGAGCATGCCGAGGCGCTCGCGCTGGCCGACCGGATCGCCGTGATGGACGAGGTCCGGCTGCTGCAGGTGGGTGCCGCCGAGCGATTGTGGCGCCGTCCGAGCAGCACCGCCACCGCGGCACTGCTGGGCGCGGCCAATCTACTTCCGTGCACGGTCCGCCGTGTCGTCGGTACCTCGGCGCTGGTGACGGTGGCGCACCGCGCCGTGTGCGCGCAGACCCCGACGGGCGGTGCCGGTATGACACCGGGGACCCGCGCGCTGCTGTGCATCCGCCCGCACGCGCTGCGGCTGGTATCGCTGGGTGACCGGGATGCCCTGCGCGCCAACGTGCGTTCGTCGACGTGGACCGGCGCGACGACCCGGGTGGAGCTGGCGTTGACCAGCATGACCGATCAGCACGTGACGGTGGACGTGCCCGGACGCGCGCATCTCGGGATCGGCAGCGAGGTCGGGGTGCGCATCCCCGAACCGGCCGGTGTGGTGCTGCCCCTGGCGGGCTGATTACTTCAGCAGCGGGTCGCGGGGCAGGCCCAGGATGCGCTCGGCGATGGTGTTGCGGGTGATCTCGGATGTGCCGCCGGCGATGGTCATGGCGCGGTTGCCCAGGTAGGTCCGGGTCAGCTGCTCGTTCTGGCCGGTCACCGCCGACACCCCGGCCAGCGTCATGCCCAGCTCGGTCAGCCGTTGCGACTGTTCGGCCAGCAGCAATTTGGTGACATTGCCCTCCGGGCCGGGTTCGGCGCCGGCGATGGCCCGGCTGACCCGGCGCAGGTTCAGCATCGGCAGGGTGAGCGTCTCGGCGATCACCGCGCCCGCGTCGTGCACATGGCAGACGGCGACCTCCGCGGGCACACTGTCGAGCAGTGCGACCAGGTCCGCGGTGGTGAACCCGGTCGGCGCCGAGGAGCCGCTGCCGATGGAGACCCGCTCGTTGCCCAGCGTGGCGCGGGCGACCGCCCAACCCCTGTTGACCGCACCGATGACATCGGTGTCGGGCACGAACACGTCATCGAAGAAAACCTCGTTGAAATGCGCGTCGCCGGTCAGGCCGCGCAACGGATTCACCTGCACGCCAGGTGATTTCATGTTGATGGCCATCATGGTGACGCCGGCGTGCTTGGGGGCGTCCGGGTCGGTGCGCACCGTGGCCAGCCCCCACTGGCAGTGCTGGGCCAGGCTCGTCCACACCTTCTGGCCGGTGACCCGCCAACCTCCGTCGACCTTCTTGGCCGCGGTCCGCACGGCCGCGGCGTCTGAGCCGGCGCCGGGCTCGGAGAACAATTGGCACCACATCACCTGCCCCCGCAACACCGGTTCCACCCAGCGCTCGCGCTGCTCGTCGGTGCCGGCCTGGGCGATGGTCAGCGTCACCCACCCGGTGATGCCCATATCGGGGATGTCGATGCCGCGGAACTCCTCCTCGATGACCAACTGCTCCAGCACATCGGCGGCCCGGCCCCACGGGGTGGGCCAGTGCGCGACCAGGTAGCCGGAGTCGACCAGGAAGTCGCGCCGCTGTTCGGCGGGCAGCGAACGGGCCTTCGCGGCCGCCTCGGCGGCCGCGGCGCGGTGACGCTCGGCCTCCGGCGGCACCGTGAACGACACCGTGTCGGTCTGCCCGGCACGCTGTGCGTCGACCAGCTCGGCCAGCGGATCGTTACCGTCGGCCAGCAGTGCGGCCAGGGTGCGGGCCCGGCGCAGGTACAGATGCGCGTCGTGCTCCCAGGTGAATCCGATACCGCCGTGCAAGTGGATGTTGTTGTGCGCATTGAAGACCTGTGCGCGTATCGCGTGCGCGGCGGCCACCGTGGCAGCCAGCGCGGCGTCGTCGAGATCGTCGCAGCGCGCCGCCGTCCACGTTGCCGCGGTGGTCTGCTCGGCAGCGACCAGCATGTTGGCGGCGTGGTGCTTGACCGCCTGGAAGGTGCCGATGGTGCGGCCGAACTGCTCGCGCACCTTGGCATAGTCGACCGCCATGTCCAACGCCGCCCAGCAGACCCCGACCGCTTCGGCGGCGGCAAGAATCCGGAACGCCGTCCGGGCCCGCCGGGAGGCGCCGCGCAGCACCCGGTCGGCCGGGATGGACGCGCCACGCATCGACACCGCGCCGATCGACCGGGTGGGATCCAGCGATTCCAGTGGGGTGACGGTGATCCCGTCGGCGTGGGCGTCCACCACGAGCAGGTCATCGCCGGCGGCCAGCACCAGGATGTCGGCATCGGGGGCGCCCAGCACGGCGGGCCACTGCGCAGTGGCGGTCAGGTCGGTCTGCATGTTGACCAGGATGTTCAGTCCGAGGGCGGCGACGAGGCTGCCGTCGGCCAGCCCAGGAAGAAGGTCGGCGCGAACGGAATCCGGCGCGCACCGGTCGATCACCACGGCGGCGGCCGCGGTGGGCAGGAAGGGTCCGGGGGCCAGTTCCCGGCCGGTGATCTCGGCGACCACGGCCAGTTCGGCCAGGCCGTAGCCGGCGCCGCCGTACTCCTCGGCGATGGCCAACCCGTTCCAGCCCAGCTCCGCACCCGCCGTCCAGATCTCGCGCGGATAGCTGCCCGGGTCGGTCAGTGTCGCGCGGGCCGCCGCGCGGCTGTCGAGTCGCTGCAGCTGGCCGATGGCCGCGGCCGCGAGGTCGGTGTGTTCTTCGGTGATGGCCAGCGCTGACGTGCTCATGATCAACCGAAGTTACCCGGGCCAATCGACCACCCAGAAGTGATACAGGTCACAGTTGAAATACGGGTAGACAGATCCTCGAAAATGTCTGCTTGAGCGGGCCCGTCCGCGGGTACGCTCGCGCCATGACGGCACAACCGGAGAACGTGAGCTCCGGCCCCTCCCTGATGAGCCGCGCACGATGGTTGCTGAACGCCAATCATGCCGACCGCATGCTGGCACTATCTGTCGCATCCGCTTCGCTGCCCATCGTCGGTAAGCAACTTGAGCCGCTCGGTGGGCTGGCCGCGATGGGTGTCTGGGGCTTTCGGCAGTTCCCGGAGTTGTTCGCCGCGTCGGCCAAGTCCTGGTTCGGGCCCGGCAACGCCCCGGTTCGCAAGGCGGAACGGGATCAGACGGTCACCGTCGCCAAGGAGGGACTGCGCGGGGTGGTCAACCCCGCCGACCTGGCCGGTACCTGGCCCACCCCGGAAGCGATGCCACCGTTGTGGAACACCATGACCTACCGGCGCGACGTGTACCGCTCCTCGGTGCGCTACGGCGACCACCCGTTGCAACTGCTCGACGTGTGGCGACCCGCCGAACTCCCTGCCGAGCCGGCGCCGGTGCTGCTGTTCATCCCGGGCGGGGCGTGGGTGCACGGCAGCCGCATCCTGCAGGGCTACGCGATGATGTCGCACCTGGCCCAGCAGGGCTGGGTGTGCCTGTCCATCGATTACCGGGTCGCACCGCATCACCGCTGGCCGCGCCACCTGACCGACGTCAAGGCCGCGATCGCCTGGGCCAGGGCCAATGTCGACAAGTTCGGCGGCGACCGTAACTTCGTCGCGGTGGCCGGATGCTCGGCCGGTGGGCACCTCGCGGCGCTGGCCGGTCTGACCCCCAACGATCCGGCCATGCAGACCGAGTTGGACGACGAGGCGGACACCTCCGTGGACGCCGTCGTCGGGATCTACGGCCGTTACGACTGGGAGGACCGCTCGACCGTGGAGCGCGACCGATTCGTCGATTTCCTCGAGCGCGTCGTCGTCGGTCGCAAGATCGACCGCCACCCGGACGTCTTCCGGGACGCGTCGCCGATCGCCCGGGTGCACCGGGACGCCCCGCCCTTCCTGGTGATCCACGGTTCGGGTGACACCGTGATCCCGGTCGCCCAGGCGCGCAGCTTCGTCGACCGCCTCAAGGCGACCTCGGACGCGCCGGTCAGCTACGTCGAGTTCCCGGGCGCCGGGCACGGTTTCGACATGACCGACGGGGCCCGCACCGGTGCGATGGCCAAGGCGATCGGACTGTTCCTCAACCAGATTCACCGAAACTCGACGGCACGTCAGGCCAAGGCGGTTATATAGACTCCTCCACCCAGGGGAGGAAAAGCCGTGAAGAGGCTCAGCGGTTGGGACGCGTTCCTGCTGTATTCGGAAGCGCCCAACGTGCACATGCACACCTTGAAGATCGCAGTCATCGACCTGCACGGCCTCGGCGGCCGCACGTTCGGCATCGACGAATTCCGGAACGTGTTGCACGGCAGGCTCTACAAGCTCGAGCCCTTCCGCTACCAGCTCGTCGACATCCCGTTCAAGTTCCACCACCCCATGTGGCGGGAGAACTGCGATGTCGACCTGGAGTACCACATCCGCCCGTGGCGGGTGGCCGCCCCCGGTGGTCGCCGCGAACTCGACGAGGCGATCGGCGAGATCGCCAGTACGCCGCTGGATCGCAGCCGCCCGCTGTGGGAGATGTACTTCGTCGAGGGTCTGGCCGATGACCGGATCGCGGTGGTGGGCAAGATCCATCACGCGCTGGCCGACGGGGTGGCCTCGGCCAATCTGCTGGCCCGCGGGATGGACTTGCAGGACGGGCCCCAGCGCGACCGCGACTCCTACGCGACCGACCCGGCACCGTCGACCGGTGAGCTTGTGCGCTCGGCCTTCTGGGACCACATGCGCCAGATAGGCCGGGTGCCCGGGCTGGTGAAATACACCGCGGACGGGATCGGCCGGGTGCGGCGCAGCAACCGCAAGTTCGGGCCGGAACTGACCCGTCCGTTCACCCCACCGCCGAGCTTCATGAACCATGTGCTGACCCCGGAACGCCGGTTCGCCACCGCCAGCCTGTCGCTGGCCGATGTCAAGTCGACCGGAAAACAGTTGGGCGCCACCATCAATGACATGGTGTTGGCATTGTCCTCGGGTGCGCTGCGCACGTTGCAGCTGCACTACGAGGGCAAGGCCGACCATCCGTTGCTGGCCTCGGTGCCGATGAGCTTCGACTTCTCCCCGGAACGCATCTCGGGCAACCGCTTCACCGGCGTGTTGATGGCGCTGCCGGTGGACATCGACGATCCGCTGGAACGGGTGCGGCGGGCCAGCGAGGCGGCCACCCTGGCCAAGGAGAGCAACCAGCTGATCGGACCGGAACTGGTGGCGCGATGGGCCTCCTACATGCCACCGGCCGGCGTCGAGGCATTGTTCCGGAAGCTGTCCAATGTGGACGGGCAGAACAAGATCCTGAACTTGAACATCTCGAATGTGCCGGGCCCGCGCGAGCTCGGGCGCGTCGGCGGGGCCACGGTGTCCGAGATCTACTCGGTCGGACCGCTCACCGCGGCCAGCGGTCTGAACATCACGGTGTGGAGCTATGTCGACCAGCTCAACATCTCGGTGCTCTCGGACACCGCCACGGTGCGGGACCCGCACGAGATCACCGATGCGATGGTGCAGGAACTGCGCGATATCCGTGCCGCAGCGGGGATCTCCGGGGAGATCACCGTACACACGTGAGCCGTCCGGGATGCGACCCTGCCGACGCGGCGGGGATACGACACAATGAACCCGTGCACCGGCTGACGCGACTGACCCGCACGGTCGCCGCGGTCGTGGTGATGCCGATGGTGGCGGTCGGTTGCTCCTACGGCCCGTCGACCTCTGATTCGGCAGGCACCCGGAATTCGGCGGAACGCGGCGTCACCAGCGCCACCGATGATCCCGGTGCCGTCTCGATCCTGCCCGGCACCGCGGCGCTCGGACAGCCGCTGACCGCGAAGGGGGCCACCATCACCCCCCGGGCCGACAACCTCGCGGTGCTGCAGGCCGGCGCACAGACCGAACTCGGCATCGAGGTGTCCTTCACCGGGGTGACCACACCGATCGATGCCACCGGTGCCAACGGCGGATTCCGGCTGCACCTCAGCGGCGGCGAGCAGATCCCCACCTCGCGGCCGGTCGAGGCCACGACGCTGCCGCTGGCATCGCGCGTCCGCTCCGACTCCACCGGCTGGGTGTTCTTCGAACTCGGGCCCGGGATGCGCCCGACGCAGCTGCAGCTGACCGCCGCGCCGGCTGGTTTCGGCATGGAGCCGGCAGCCATCGCCATCTGGACGATGCCGGCGACGCTGCCCGCGGCATCCGCACCGGCCGCGCCGCCACCCCCGCCGCCACCACCGGGT
>NZ_MVHJ01000040.1 GCF_002086115.1 Mycolicibacterium bacteremicum | reverse complement strand
TCGCTCATACGCCCTCCTCGCAGGCTCGGACGCCGCATGAATACCGTCGATTCGCTCCGCAAGCGTCGCTCATACGCGTGCCTTTCCGAGGCTCTCCCCGAGAATGCCGGTCGGCCTGATCAACAGCACCAGGACCAGCAGCACGAAGGCCACCACATCACGCCACTGGGTGCCGAACACAGCCTGGCCGTAGTTCTCCATGACGCCGAGCAGCAGACCGCCCAGCAGCGCGCCCCGCAGGTTGCCGATACCGCCGAGCACCGCCGCCGAGAACGCCTTGATACCCAACAGGAATCCGCCGGAGTAGATGATGCCCTGCGGCACTTTCAACGTGTAGAGCAGCGCGGCCGCACCGGCTAGCAGGCCGCCGATGAGGAACGTCGTCATGATCACCCGTTCCCGCGAGACGCCCATCAGGGTCGCGGTATTGGGATCCTGTGCGACGGCGCGCACACCGCGGCCGAGCTTGGTCCGGTTGAGCGCCAGGTCGGTCAGCAACGCCAGCAGCAGGGCCGCGCCGATGATCACGATGGTGGTGTTGGAGATCGCCACCCCGAACAACTCGAACTGGGTCTTCGGTTGCACCAGCACTATCGGCTGCTGGGCGTTGGGGCCGCCGTACCCCGGTATCAGGGAGGGCAGGATGAAGAGCACGAACTGCTGCAGCACGAACGACATGCCGATGGCGGTGATCAGGAAGGTCAGTGCCCGCGCGTTGCGTTTGCGCAGCGGTCGGTAGGCGATGAACTCCAGGCCGACCGCCGCACCGCCGGAGACCAGCATCGCGAATAGCATGGCCACCCCGAGATACAGGATGGTCAACGCGACCCCGCGGTTGTAGGCGTTACCGCTCGGGGTGAATCCGAGGATGATGTCGAGCGCGAAGTAGGCGCCGAACATGCCGAGCATGAAGATCTCGGAGTGCGCGAAGTTGATCAGGCGCAGCACGCCGAAGACCAGCGTGTAGCCGACGGCGACCAGGGCGTAGATCGCGCCCCAGGACAGGCCGTCGATCGTCAACTGCCAGAAGCTGTCGACCAGCGCCCCGACGTTGAAGTTGATGTTGGCGGCCAGATTCATCCGGTGCTGGGCTCCTCGGGAGGTTCTCGGTCCAGGGTGGCTAGAGACGAGCGAAGCGCGTCCGGAGGCCTGCGCTCCCGGACGCGCTTCGCGTCAACGGTTACTGGACGTCGTACACCCAGATCAGTGTGGAGGTGAGCTCACCCACGGGCGACCACTGGTACTCGCGGGCCACCCCCTGCCCCTGATAGTTGCGGACGAAGTCCAGCAGGGCGGGTCGGGTGATGGCGCCGGAGTCGATGCCCTTGAGCAGGATGGTGCCCAGGTCGTAACCCTCGGTGCTGTAGGTACCCGGCTCCTGGCCGAACTTCTCGGTGTACTCCTCGGCGAACGTGCCGGTGGCCGGGCCGCAGGGGCAGGCCAGCAGCGCCCCCTTGGAGGACTCGCCGGCCTGCTTGACGAACTCGTTGTCCTTGCTGCCGTCGGCGCTGACGAAGGTGCCCTCGAAGCCGCCGTCGCGCAGCTGCTGCACCAGCGGTGCCGCCTCGGCGTAGTAGCCGCCGAAGAACACCGATTCCGGCGCCGCACCGTTGATCTGGGTGACCGCGGCCGAGAAGTCCTTATCGCCCTTCTTGACCGAGATGTTGCACGCCGGGTCGGCGACCGGTCCGAGCGTGTCGCGCACGGCGGTGGCCAGGCCCAGACCGTAGTCGGTGCTGTCGTCGACGACGCAGATCTTCTTGTGGCCCAACGTGTTCTTCAGGTAGTTGGCAACCGACGGACCCTGCACGCCGTCGTTGGCCAGGCCACGGAAGAAGGTCTTCCAGCCGTTCTCGGACAACGTGACGTTGGTGGCCGACGCGGTGACCGCGACCAGACCGGCCTGGTCGAACACGCCGCCGGTGGCCTTGGTCTCGCCCGAGAACGCCGGACCGACCAGGCCGATCGTGTACTGGTCCTCGACGATGCGCGGGGCGATGTTGGACGCCTTCTGCGGATCACCCTCGGTGTCGAACGTCTTGAGCTGCACCTGGCAGCCCTGGTTGGCGGCATTGTGCTTGTCGACGGCCAACTGCACACCATTTCTGATGTTGATACCCAGCGCCGCGTCCGGACCGTTGAGCGCGCCGGCCATGGCGATCGAGACGGGCGGGCAGGTGGCCTTGCCGTCTCCGGCCGGATCGGCCGGGGTGGCGCCGGTCGCGGCCGCCACCTCGCCGCCGTTCTCGTCGATCTGCACCTTCTCGACGATCTTCAGATTCGTCTGGGCCGCCTCCTCTTCGGGCGTGCTCTGACTGCAGCCGGCAATCGCCAACGCCATCAGACCGGCGCCACCGAGAGCAAATGCCTTGCGTGCCACGTGACCGCGCACGTCTCACCTCCGGTTCCCTGTTCTCCAGTCGGCATCTTCGGACCGGTCGGGACAACCGGGTCGGTGATGCTTCGCCGACGACCTTAGCCACAACATCGCCGTATCGCGTGATGTTCGGCGACGTGTGGCGCGGATCGGCCAGCTGATTTGGCGGAAGAGACGAGCCGGAAACGCAGTCTTAACCGACAGCGCCTGCCGAGCGGCCTATTTCTGCGCCTCGGCCGCGTCGCCGCCGGGCGCCTCGAGGGTCTCCAGAACCACCTCGGCGACCCGCTTCATGGTGGTGCGCCGATCCATCGCGGCGCGCTGGATCCACTTGAACGCCTCCGGCTCGGTCATCCCCTGGTTCGCCTGGAGCAAACCCTTGGCACGCTCGACGAGCTTGCGGGTCTCCAACCGTTCCGAGAGCGTCGCGACCTCGGTCTCCAGCGCCGCGATCTCACCGAACCGGCTGACCGCCAACTCGATGGCCGGGATCAGGTCACTGATCGAGAACGGTTTGACCAGATAGGCCATCGCACCGGCATCGCGGGCCCGTTCGACGAGTTCGCGCTGGGAGAATGCGGTCAGGATGACGATCGGCGCGATCCGTTTGGCGGCGATCTCGGAGGCGGCGTCGATGCCGTCCCGGCGCGGCATCTTCACGTCCATGATCACCAGATCGGGCGTCAGACTCTCGGCCAGGTCGACCGCCTCCTGGCCGTCGCCGGCCTGGCCGACCACCTCGTAACCCTCCTCGCGCAGCATCTCGGCGAGGTCCATTCGGATCAGCGCTTCATCTTCGGCGATGAGCACGCGGCGTGCTGCGGAAGCTTCGGTCATGGATGCCATTGTGTCGCGATTGCCGACACGGGGCGACCGCGGGGTGAACAAGGGGCGGGCGCCAGGAGTGTCCTGCGGTCAGGGCACCCGGATGCATCCCTTAAGGTGGTAGACCGCAGGAACGCATGCCCTCGTATCCCAACTGGCAGAGGAAACGGATTCAAAACCCGTGCAGTGTGAGTTCGAATCTCACCGAGGGCACCACGCACACCCGCCGGAGGGCTGATGGACACCATCGGGGCCATCGCGGCCGACTGGGACAGCGCCGCCGCGCTGACCCGCAACATCGGCGACCTGATCGGGACCGCGGCCTTCGCCATCTCCGGGGCGCTGCTGGCCATCCGACGTGACTTCGACATCGTCGGTGCGTTGACCCTGGCGGCGATGACCGCCTGTGGTGGCGGGGTGATCCGCGACCTGATCATCGGTGAGACGCCGCCGACGGCATTCGTGGACCTGCGCTATCTCACCGTCGCGGTGATCAGTGCACTGGTGGTCTTCGTATGGTCGCCGCCGGCCCGCCTGTTGGGCCGCCCCCTCGATCTGGCCGACGCGCTGGGACTCGGGGCGTTCTGCGTCACCGGCACGGTCACCGCGGCCGAGCACGGCCTCGGACTGGCATCCTCGGCGCTGCTGGGCGTGGTCACCGCCGTCGGCGGCGGGGTGATCCGGGATGTGCTGGCCCAGCGGACGCCCAGCGTGCTGCGCCCCGATCAGGAGATCTATGCCATCCCAGCGCTTTTCGGTGCGCTACTCACCGCGATCCTGATCGAGTACGGGTGGTACGGCACCATCGTCGGCGGGTGTGTGGCCGCGGCGGTGTTCCTGTTCCGCGTGCTGGCGCTGCGGTACCGGTGGCGCGCGCCGCAGGCCCGCGGCCGCCGCCGGCAGTGACGTCGGCGCGGTTTGCCGTGCCGGGCACCGGCGACATGAGACGGGACAGCGACCGCCCGGACACCTCCGCCACCGACTGATCGACGGCCCCAACCTGGCCCGCCCCGGAAAAGCGAGATGCCGCTGCAGGATGTCTCCTGCAGCGGCATTCCCCTCGTCGTGCCCGGTGCGGGCTACTCGCCACCTCCCGAAGAGGTTGCGGCCGAGGCGCTCTGGCTGCTGCGCGGGCGCTGACCCGCCTCGCGGACGGCCTTCAGGCCGCTGCGCGGACCCCGGGTGGAGCGGACGGTGACCTCGTCGCGGGCCTTGAGGCTGGGACGGACCGCCTCTTTCACCTCGGCCTTGGCCGACACCTCGGTATCGGTGCTGCCGGTGTCGTCGGTCTTGGCTCCGGACTCGTCACCCTTGTCACCGGTGACGGTGTCATCGCCCTTGTCCTCGGCCGGGGTGCCCGCATCCTGCGCGGGGGGTTCCGGCGCCGTGGTCTCGTCGACCGGGGCTTCCTCGACCGGCGCTTCCTGCACCGGCGCTTCCTCGACCGGAACCTCGACGACCGGAACCTCGACGACCGGAACCTCGACGACCGGGGCCTCCTCGACGGGGGCCGGCACGACCGGCGCTTCCTCGACCGGAGCCTCGACGGGTGCCTCGGCCACCGGGGCCTCGACGACCGGCTCCGACTTCACCGGGGTCACCGCCGCGGCGTCCTGGCCATCGGTGCCGGAATCGGCGACCTCGTCGACCACTGCCGGCGACGCGGCGTCGACGCCCGCCTTGGCTGCGGCCGGTGCATCCACGTCCACCGCGGCGGTGCGCAGTGCCGCGGCCGATGCCGTCTGCTTGGGCTTGATGCCGAAGATGCCGTTGAAGAAGTTGCTGAACATCGATCCGACGGCACTGAACAGGTTCGGGAACTTGAACACCGTGGAGAACATGGTGCCGATGGCCTTGAACAGCGCCGCGATGGGGTTGCCCGCCTGCGATCCGGTGCCCGGGTTCGAGCCGGTCCCGGTGCCGGGGTTGGTACCGGGATTGGTGGGCGGCTTGGTCAGGAAGGCGATGAGTTCCTTGATGACCTGGCCGACCGGCTTCATGGTGCCGTCCGGACGGAAGATGCCGAGATTGGCCTCGTCATTGTCGGCGGGCGGGTTCAGCCAGTCCTTGATGGTGTAGAGGAACATCGGCCCCGCGCCCTGCACGGTCTGCCAGAACTCGATGATGTCCTTGACGAACGCGGCCTGGGTGGCCTCGGAGACGCGGTTGGTCGGGATGCCGTATTCGGTGATCCAGATCTTGACCTGCTCCTGGCCCTCCTGCAGGAAGGAGTCCATCAGCTCGCGGATCCGGTTGAGCTGGTAGAGCGGCATGCCCTCTTTCCACGCCAGGTTCTCACCGACCGAGAACTTCCACTCGAAGTTGTACGGGTGGAACGACAGCGCATCGAAGTAGCCGTTGGCGCCCGCCGCGTACATGCCCTTGACGAAGTCGATCGGGTTCAGCGTCAGGCCGGCCCAGGTCTTGCCGGCACCGATGACACCGCCGATGACGGTGATGTCGCTGCCGATCTGCGAGGCAGCCTGCTTGAGTGCGGTGTAGGTCTTCTTGAGCATCTCGGTATAGGAGGCCGGGTCCAGGGTGTTCCAGAACTGGATCGAGTTGGGCTCGTTCCAGACCTCGTAGGCCGAGATCTTGCTGCCGTAGCGCAGCGCCACCGACTTGGCGAACGCGGCGAACCGGTCGAAGTTGGCCGGCTCGCCGTTGAGCGGGGTGCTCTTCGTGGCCCACAGCGGCGTCGAGTTCAGCACCCCGAGGATGCCCATCCCGCGGGCGGCTGCCGCGTTGACGATCTTGTCGAGCTGGTCCCAGCGCGGGGCGCCGAGGCCGAACGGGGTGTCGGGGTGCAACGGCTGGATGCCGGCCCACGGAACCATGATGCGGACGTTGGTCACGCCGAGGGACTGCATGAGATCGAGCCGGGCGTTGATCTCCTCCATGCTCGCCGCCATGTACAGCTCCGAATCGGCCACGCCAATGGTCGAAGGAGATTCTTCGATGGCGGCGACCGGCGTCACCTCATAAGAGCGTTGCTTGCTCACTGGCAAGACAAAGTAACTCGACGTTGCCGCGAATAGTGACGCGGCTATCAAGCTGATCACTCCTCGGATGGCAACTCTTCGGACAGCCTTGGGCATCTTGTCCCACATAGCGACTCCCGTTCTCAGACCTGGTAGTTCGGCGTTGCCTACGCACTGTGCATGAAATTAACGCACCTGACAGCAAATTGCCAAATATGTAAAAAACTCGGTCTGACGTGCAGATTGTTAATCCCGATTCGCCATTTCTGGCAAACTCGTGTCAGCGTCTGCAGAATTCAGATTCGCCACCAAACCCGCGAAGATGGCAAAGAAATGTTGTTTCAAGATCGCATTCGGACCGTGACCGCCTTGTGACCTGAGTCACAGTAGTTTGCCCACGTCCGTTAGGTTTTCGTGACGATCACGAGATTCGATCTTGATGCGGTCGGCGTGTCAGCGAATATTGACGGCAATGTCAGCTAATATGCCTGGCTGTCCCCCGTTTGGGGGACATGTCCCCTACGCACGATTTTGGACAAGGTTTGCCAGCCACCCTCGCGGATCCGCCCAAACCGGCCCTGTGAGCGCCGTCGGCGGGAGTACGCTCGCCGGGTGGCAACAAGGGTGCCCGGCCGGTGCCTACCCGACCTTCCCGAAGGCAGCCGGCATTACGAAGATGCCGCCAGCCGGCGGCTGGCAACCCTGACCGTCAGCACCCGGATCGCCGCCGCCATCGTGGGGATCTACGGCATCGCCGAACTCATCCTGGTACCGGAAGTACCGCATATCGGCCTGGTAAACCTCGTCAGTGCTGCGCTTTTCCTGGCCGCTCCGGCGCTCTATCGATTCGGCTCGCTGGTGGCCTCGTCGGCGTTCGTCGCCGTCGCCTACGCCAGCACCGCCTACCTGTGCAGCCAACTGGGCACCGACACCGGGCTGCAGTTCTACTTCTTCGTCGGCGCCGCGCTGATCATCCTGGTGATCGGCACGGACCACATCGTCATCGCGTCCATGCTGGCGGCCTCGGGTGCGGTACTTGCGATCGCACTGGAGTGGCTGGTGCCGCCGAACACCGGAGTCTTCTCCGAGGCCGCGATGCGGGCGAACTTCTTCGTCACGGCCGCCACAGCAAGCCTCATGGTGATCGTCGTCGTGGGGTCCGCGATGCGCCGGATCGACCACGCCGAAAGTGCGCTGCAGGCCGAATTCGACAAATCCGAGGCCCTGCTCGCCAACATCCTGCCCGGCAGCATCGCCAGCCGCCTCAAGGACCGGCGCGACTCGATGATCGCCGACGGTTTCGACGACGCGTCCATCCTGTTCGCCGACATCGCCGGATACACCAGACGCGCCAGCGACACCGACCCCGCCGACCTGGTGATGTTCCTCAACCGGCTCTACACCGATTTCGACAGCCTGGTCGACCGGCACGGCCTGGAGAAGATCAAGACCAGTGGTGATTCCTACATGGTCGTCAGCGGGGTGCCCATTCCGCGCCCGGACCATCTGGAGTCACTGGCATGCCTGGCGCTGGACATGGCCCATGCCGTCGACGGGCTGCGCGACCCGCAGGGTCGCGATGTGCCGCTGCGCATCGGGATCGCTGCCGGGCCGGTGGTGGCCGGCGTGGTCGGCTCGCGCAAGTTCTTCTATGACGTCTGGGGCGACGCAGTCAACGTGGCCTCCCGGATGGAGAGCACCGACGAGGAAGGCCGCATCCAGGTTCCCCAGGACGTCTACGAACGCATCAACGGCTCATATCTGTTCGAGGAACGCGGCGAGGTCGCGGTGAAGGGCAAGGGCTGGATGCACACCTGGTACCTCATCGGCCGCCGGCCGACACCCGCCCTGCCGGGTGCCGACCCGACCGCGCTCACCGGCGGCTCTACACCTTGTGGTTCTCCGACCGGATGAGCCACGCCAGCTTCTCCAGTCCGTCGATCAACTGGTGCAGGATGTCGGCCGTGCTGGGATCCTCGGCGTCGACCGCGTCGTGCACCCCGCGCAGGGTCTGCACCGCCGCATAGATGCGCGTGCTGATGAGGTCCACCACCTCGGTGGTGTTGTGCTCGTAGGCCGGGAAGGCAGGCAGCGTGGTGGTGGCCACCACCGTGTCCGAGCGGCCATCGGCGACCGCGTACAGCGTGCGCATCCGTTCGGCGATGGTGTCGCTACCCGCGCGGGCGAAATCGACCAGCTCGTCGAGTTGCAGGTGCAGATCCCGGAAGTTGGTGCCGACGACGTTCCAGTGCGCCTGCTTGCCCTGCAGATGCAGCTCGATCATGTCGACCAGGACCTGTTGCAGGCTGGCCTGCAGTTCGGGAGAGGCCTGGAATCCCTGGATGTCGGTTTCGGTGCGTCGTGTGGTGGTCATGCCATGGGCAACGCCGATCATTCTGGAATCATTCCAGAATGGACGGCCCGTCCCCGCGCTGCTGATCATGCTGGCTCAGCAGACGGGCGTAACCGGCGCCCGTCCCCAGCAGCACCAGGCCGGTCACGATGAACACCGCCACCCGGAAGATGCCGTCGAGGGTGCCCAGGTCGAACAGGAACAACTTGGCCATCGCCGCGGCCACCAATGCCATCCCGGCGCCGATCGGCATCGAACGGTCCGACCGGTCCTGGCGGGCGGCATACCAGAACAGCGCCGCCGCCAGGCCCATCCAGCAGATCGTCGCCGCCATGTGCCCGGCCAGGAATCCGCCGCCGGTTCCGCCCATCAGAACCCCGGTCGTCACGGTGAAGGCCGTGACCGCGTAGGCGCTCAATACCGCCGCGACGGTCAGCAGTAGCCGTCCGGTGTCCGGGTCACCGCTGCGCCGGGTCAGCGACCAGGTCTGGACCCCGCCGTAGAGCACCACCAGCACGCTGGAGACCAACACCGAGATCGCTTCGCCCACAGGGCGTTCGGTCGCCGAAGTCAGCGTCTGCGGGCCGGCCAGATCGAGGTAGTAGAGCCCACCGACGGCACCGAACACCAGCGCGGCCAGCTGGGCGCCGGTCGCGTGCCGACCTGCCACGGCCACCACCACCGCGAGTGCCAGCAGCACCGGACCGGCGGCCCGGCCGTCGAAGGCCACCGCGACGGCGACCAGCGCGCCGACCGCCGCCAGCACCGACCACACCTGACGCACGGGCCCGGCCATGCCGGGGATCCGGTCCCCGAGCAGCACGACCGCCAGCACCGAGGCCGACAGCGCGGCGATCATCAGCGCGGCGATGGCGCCGTCCACGGCCGCCGACACCGCCAGCAGCGGTGCCGCACCCATGGTCGACAACACCGCGATCGCGGTGCGATGTGCGCTGTGCGGCAACAGGATCAGCGCCGAGCCGATCGCCAGGACCGCGGCGATCGCGGCCGCCCCGGCCAGCCACGGCTGCTGCCCAGAGCCGAATGCCGCGCCGATCAGCGCCAGCAGGACCGGCCCGCTACCCGCCGCCGTGCGGGCGGCGTAGATCCAGGTCCAGTCGCGGCCCAGCTGTACCGGCAGGGCGGCCGCCGACAACACCAGCAGGAACCCGATCAGCAGCAGGTCGACGTCGCCGACCACGATCGGCGCCAGCACCGTCAGGGGCACCAGCACCAGCAGCCCGAGCTGCTCGGAGTCCCACCGCCGCGCCACCATCAGACCGCCACCGCCGATCACCGCCGAGAGCACCAGCCCCACCACCGGGGCCACCCATTCGTAGATCGTGGTGACGGCGATGACATCGATATAGGCCGTGGCGATCCCGGTGGCGGACAGGGCGATGGCGCCGATGCGCCCACCCGGACGCCGGCCGAGCCAGAACGCCGCGCCGAGAAGACCCGCGGCGAGCGCGGCACCGGCGACCACCCGTACCGGCGGGGCCAACAGTCCGGCTTGGGCGGCCAGCACCACCAGCAGGACGACGCCGATGAGTGTCACCGCCACCCCGGCGGCAGCCAGTGCCTTGCCGATCCAGTTCTGCGATCGCGCCGGCACGGGCGCCACACCGACGGCGGTCGGTGACGTCGGCGGGATCGGCGGCACCATGGCAGCAGCGGCGGGCGTCCCGGGGGTTGGTGTCGGGGCCTCCGCACCGGCCGGCACCGCTGCCGGGTACGGATACCGGACGTACTGCGGGTACTGGGCATACTGCGGGTACTGCACATGCTGCGGGTATTGCGGATGGCCCCACGGAACCGGTGCGGCGACGGGCCCGCCGATTGCGCCGGACAACTGCGTCAGTTCGGCCGAGGCGCGGGCCAGCTGTTGCGACATCGCCACGAACTCGGCGGACAGTCGGGTGAGCACCTGCTGCGGTTCGGTCATGGCAGACATCGTCACCCATGAGCAGGCCGGATGAGATGAGTAGGACTACTCGATCACTCGTCGAGTCCGTGCTCGATCGCATACCGGGCCAGCTCGACCCGGTTGGCGACCTGCAGCTTGCGGAACGTCGCCTGCACGTGGTTCTCGACCGTGCGGTGGCTCAGCGACAGCCGCTCGGCGATCTGCTTGGCGGTCAGCCCCTTGGCGACATGCCGCAGGATCTCGGTCTCCCGGTCGGTCAGGCGCGGCACCGCGGGACCGGCCTTCTCGACGTCCGGTGCCGACGCGATGCGCCGGTATTCGCCGAGCACCAGACCCGCCAGGCCCGGCGTGAACACCGCACGTCCGGCCGCGGTGGCCCGAACCGCCTCGCCCAGTTCGCTTTTCGACGCGCTCTTGACCAGATACCCGGTGGCCCCGGCCTTGACGGCGTCCAGCACGTCCGCGCGTTCGTCCGAGGCCGACAACACCAGGATGCGCGAGAAAGGCGAGACGGCAAGCACCTCGACGCAGGCCTGGGCGCCGGTGCCATCGGACAATCGCATGTCCATCACCACCACGTCGGGGCGGACCACCTCGGCCCGGCGCCGGGCCGCCGCCACCCCGTCGGCGGTGGCCACCACCTCGAAGCCGTCGTCGGCCAGATCGCGCGCCACGGCGTCACGCCAGATCGGATGATCGTCGACCACCATCACCGTCGGCATCAGGGCCGTCCCCTTCCCGGCCGCGGCACCGTCAGTTCCCATTCGGTACCGCCACCCGGTGCGGTCGTCAGGTCCGCGCGGCCGCCGAGGGCGGCCATCCTGCCCCTGATCGACTTGCTCACCCCGATCCGGCCTTCCTCGGCGGCGGCGGCCAGCCTGCCCTCGGGTATCCCCGGCCCGTCGTCGCGGATGCTGACCACCACCTCGTCGCCCAGATCCTCCAACAGTACGAAGGCCCGCGCCCCGGGACCGGCGTGGCGGTCCACGTTGGTCAGCGCATTGACCGCGGCCGCCTCCACCTCGGCGGCCACCGCACTGTCCAGGTACACCGCCGCGGCGGGCACGCTCACCGACACCCGGTCGGCACTGTGCCTGCGCAACAGCGCCCCCAGATCGCTCGCCGCCGCCGGCGAATCGGCGCCGAGGGTGTCCTCGGTGCTGAGCAACCGGCGCAGCGCACGCTCCTGCTCCCCCGCCGCCTCGGCCAGTTGCGCAGCCGGCCCGCCGATTTCGCGTCCACGCCGGACCACCATGGCCAACACCTGCAGCACTCCGTCATGCACGTGCCGGGACAGTCGTTCCCGCTCGGCCAGGGCCGCGCTGAGCCGCACGGCCCGCTCCAGTTCGGCATGTGCCCGGCGCGCCGTGGTGGCCGCCATCCCGACGGCGAGACCCACCGCCAACTCGATCAGGATCGTCGGGCTGCGCACCAGGTCCACGGCGATCGCGCCCTTGAGCGCCGCGGCGGTGCCCATGACGGCCAGGCCCATCGCCATCCCCGCGGCCGGCCCGGCCAGGATGGCCACCGACACCACGGCGTTGGTCGCCCACAGTGTGGTCGGCCAGGACTGGTTGGCCTGCACCCACTGCTCGGAGGCGACCAGCAGCGTGCACGCCATGAAACCGACCACCACCACGGCCTCGCCGACCACCCAGGCACGGCGCCTGCCGAATCCGCGCAGGTAGGCCACACCGCACGCGACGGTCCACGCCGTCAGCAGCCCGAAGAGCACCCAGCTGAGCCCCGGCCGGTTCAGCTCGGAGTGTTTCGACAGTTGGAAGTACAGCGCGTAACTCCAACTGAGCAGCCGGAACACCTGCGCGGCCCGCCACAGCGGGGCGGCCGGATCCACCGTCGCGGCAACCACCGGGCTACATCACCTTGGACAGGAAGGCTTTCGTGCGCTCGTGCTGCGGGTTGCTCATCACCTCGGTCGGTCTGCCGCGTTCGACGACGACGCCGCCGTCCATGAAGACCAGCTCATCGGCGACCTCGCGCGCGAAACCCATCTCATGGGTCACCACCAGCATGGTCATCCCCTCGGCGGCCAGCTTCTTCATCACCGAGAGCACTTCGCCGACCAACTCCGGGTCCAGCGCCGAGGTGGGCTCGTCGAAGAGCATCAACTTCGGACTCATGGCCAGGGCCCGCGCGATCGCCACCCGCTGCTGCTGACCGCCGGACAGCTGGGCGGGATAGGCGCCGGCCTTGTCGGCCAGCCCCACCTGACTGAGCAGATCCATCGCCCGCTCGGTGGCCAGCTTCTTGTTCTGTCTCTTGACCTGAGTGGGGGCCTCGATCACATTGCCCAGCGCGGTCCGATGCGGGAACAGGTTGAAATGTTGGAACACCATGCCCACGTCGCGGCGCTGACGGGCCACCTCGCGGGGCTTCATCTCGTGCAGCTTGCCGCTGCGCTCGTGATAGCCGACGAGAGCGCCGTCGACGTAGAGCCGCCCCGCGCTGACCGTCTCCAGATGGTTGATGCAACGCAGGAAGGTCGACTTGCCGGAGCCCGACGGCCCGACGAGCACCAGCACCTGGCCCTTCTGCACCTCCAGCGTGATGCCCTTGAGCACCTTGAGCGCGCCGAAATCCTTGCAGACGAGTTCGGCCTTGACCATCGGCTGCGTATCCGTCACGCCGTCGTACCAATCTGCGCCTTGGCCAGCGCCTCTAGTTGCTTGGGACTCAGCTTGCGCGATGCGCCCCGGGAGAAGTAGCGCTCCAGGTAGAACTGGCCGACCATCAGGATGCTGGTGATCACCAGGTACCACGTGGCGGCCACCAGCAGCAGCGGCACCGGTTCGAAGATGCGGGCGGCGATCTCACGGGTGGCGATGCTGTACAGGTCGAAGGCGTAGGGCACCGCGGTCACCAGCGATGTGGTCTTCAGCAGGCTGATGACCTCGTTACCGGTCGGCGGAATGATCACCCGCATCGCCTGAGGCAGCACCGTGCGGCGCATGGCCAGCCCCCACGACATACCCAGCGCGGTCGAGGCCTCCAGCTGCCCCTCCGGAACCGAGGTGATGCCGGCTCGGACGATCTCGGCCATATAGGCCGCCTCGTTGAGTGCCAACCCGATCACGGCCAGCGCGAACGGGAAGGACAGGTTCTGCAGATCGACGTGGAAGAACGACGGGCCGAACGGCACGCCGAGCTGGATCTTCTGATAGATCGTGGGCATCAGGCCCCAGAACGCCAGCTGCACGTACACCGGCGTGCCACGGAAGATCCAGAGGAACACCCAGGCCACGGCGCTGAGCACGAAGTTGTCCGACAACCTCATGATCGTCAGGATCACGCCGAGCACGATCCCGATGACCATCGAATAGACCGTCAGCTGCAGGGTGTTCGCGACGCCCAGCAAGATCCGTTCGTTGAAGAGGTACTCCAGAAACGTCGACCACCCGTAGGCCGGGTTGGTGGCGGCTCCGTAGAGGAACAGGCCGACGATGACGATGATGACGGCCGCCGCCACCCACCGCCAGGGATGACGCAGCGGTACGGCGTCGATCGCTTCGGGTGGCGTGGACGGTGACGGCGAGCCGGCATCACTCATATGTGTCGATTACCCCTGTGTCTCGATAACGCTAGGAGACCGCGCCGTTGATGACCGGCTTGTCGATCATGCCTTCCTCAAGACCCCAGTTCGCGGCGATCTCCTTGTACTTGCCGTTCTCGATCAGGTGCTCGAGGGCCTGCAGCAGGGACTGCGCCAGCGGTGAACCCTTCTCGACCGGCCAACCGTACGGCGCGGAATCGAACGTCTCGCCGGCCTGCTCCAGCTTGCCGTTGGTCTGCTTGATCGCGTACAGCGTCACCGGCGAATCCGCTGACATGGCGTCGGCCTGGCCGAGCACGACGGCGTTGGTGGCGGCGTCCTGGCTGTCGAAGGGGATGATCTCGATCGCGGGCTTGCCCTCGTCGGTGCACTTCTTGCTGCGCGCGGGCAGTTCGTCGGTCTCCTGGACGGTGGTGGCCTGCACGGCCACCTTCTTACCGCAGGCGTCCTCCGGATTGATCGAGCCGCCGGCGGGCTGGGCCCACAGCGTGCCCGCGGAGAAGTAGGTGACGAAGTCGACCTGCTGCTCGCGTTCCTTGCTGTCGGTGAACGACGACATGCCGACGTTGAACGTGCCGCCCTGGATCGACGGGATGATCTTCGCGAAGTCGGCCTCGCGGTACTCGGGCTGCAGGCCGAGCGTGCCGGCGACCGCGTTCATCAGGTCGACGTCGAAGCCGACGATCTTGCCCGTCTCGTCCTTGAACTCGTTCGGCGCGTAGGGAATGTTGACCCCCACGATCAACTTGCCCGAGGCCTTGATCGCCTCTGGGACGGTGTTGGCGATCTCTTCCACCTTCTCGGCGGGCGCGGCCGCCGTGGGGGACTCGTCACCACCGCTCGGTTCCGAGCTCGAACAACCCGACAGGGCCAGGGCGCCCGACGCGACGAACACCACCGCCAGCCGCCGGATCGTCGCGGCGCGCGAAATATTGGTCCGGCGGTCTTGGATTCCACCCAACACGGTATGCCTCTACTTTCTGTTGCCGAGCCGTCACGGTCTGGTCCGTCGACAGCTCCAGCCGAAGACGTTAACGACCGATGATCCGGCGCGCAGCGCCGGTAACGGAACAGTAGTGGAGCCGTAACGTGAGGGTCAGCCGAACAGGGATCTGGCCGGTGGCGCCGGGGTTTCGCTGCCCGGGGCACGTGTCGACGAAGGTCGATATGAGGGCGGGCCGGGTGGCCCGTGTGCAACACTCACCGCATGCAAACCCCCGCTCCCCCAAGCCTGTTGCAGCACCTGTGGAAAACGACCCTGATCTCGGGCGTTCTGGCGGCCGGGCTCGGCATTGCCGTGGTGGCCTGGCCGGGTATCTCGGTGCTGGTGGCGGCCATCTTCTTCGGCGCTTACCTGCTGGTGACCGGTATCGCCCAGGTAATGTTCGCGTTCAGCCTGCACGTGTCCGCCGGTGGCCGGGTGTTGCTGTTCATCAGCGGGGCCGCCTCGGTGGTGCTGGCCGTGCTGGCGTTCCGCCAACTCGGCAGCGCGGTGCTGCTGTTGGCCATCTGGATCGGCATCGGGTTCATCTTCCGGGGTGTGGCAACGGCGGTGTCGGCGATCAGCGACCCGACCCTGCCCGGCCGCGGCTGGAACATCTTCCTCGGTGTCATCAGCCTGATCGCGGGCATCGTGGTGCTGGCCTCGCCGTTCGAGTCGATCGGCACGCTGGCCCTGGTCACCGGCATCTGGCTCATCGTCATCGGCGTCATGGAGATCGTCACCGCCTTCGGGATCCGGTCCACATCGCGCAAGCCGACCGCCGGCGTGTCCCCGGACGCCCCGGTACCCGCCGCCACCACGGCTCCCGCGACGCCGGCGACCCCGGCGACCCCGGCCACGTCCACCGAACCGGCCCCGGCGACGGATCCACCCACCAGCTGACGTAATCCGCGACACGATTGCGCGCACCGGGGCGGCGGCACTACTACACTCTGTCGTAGTCGAGCAAAGGGGCTCGACCCGCAGCCGAGAAGTTGGTGCACATGGAAGCGCTCGACGTCGCACGGTGGCAGTTCGGGATCACCACCGTCTACCACTTCATCTTCGTGCCACTCACGATCGGCCTGGCACCGCTGATCGCGGTGTTCCAGACGATCTGGGTGATCACCGACAACACCGCCTGGTACCGGCTCACCCGGTTCTTCGGCAAGCTCTTCCTCATCAACTTCGCCCTCGGCGTGGCCACCGGCATCGTCCAGGAATTCCAGTTCGGGATGAACTGGAGCGAATACTCCCGCTTCGTCGGCGACGTCTTCGGCGCCCCGCTGGCGATGGAGGGACTGATCGCGTTCTTCTTCGAATCCACGTTCCTCGGACTGTGGATCTTCGGCTGGACCCGCCTGCCGAGGCTTGTTCACCTGGCCTGCATCTGGATCGTGGCGCTGGCGGTCAACGCCTCGGCCTACTTCATCATCGCGGCCAACTCCTTCATGCAGCACCCGGTCGGTGCGCGCTACAACCCCGAGACCGGCCGTGCCGAACTGACCAGCATCACCGAACTGTTCACCAACAACACCGCACTCGCGGCGTTCCCGCATGCCGTGGCGGGCGCCTTCCTGGTGGCCGGCACCTTCGTCGCGGGCGTCTGTGCGTGGTGGATGGTGCGCAACCCCGACGGCCCCGACGCCCGCACCATGCACCGTCCGGCGGCGATCCTGGGTTGCCTGGTCGCATTCGCGTCGGCGGCCGCCCTGACCTACACCGGTGACGTGCAGGGCAAGCTGATGTTCGAACAGCAGCCGATGAAGATGGCCTCCGCAGAATCGCTGTGCCACACCGAGACCGACCCGGATTTCTCGGTGCTCACCGTCGGGACCCACAACAACTGCGACAGCGTCGTGCATCTGATCGAGGTGCCCTATGTGCTGCCGTTCCTCGCCGAGGGCAGGTTCAGCGGCGTCGAACTGCAGGGCGTGCAGGACCTGCAGGCCGAGTACGAGCAGAAGTTCGGCCCCGGCGACTACCGGCCCAACCTGTTCGTGACCTACTGGTCGTTCCGCGCCATGATCGGGTTCCTCGCGGTGCCCATGCTCTTCGCGATCACCGCGCTCTGGCTGACCCGGGGCGGCCGGATCCCCCGACAGCGCTGGTTCGGCACGTTCGCGCTGCTCACCCTGCCCACCCCGTTCCTGGCCAACAGCGCGGGCTGGATCTTCACCGAGATGGGCCGCCAACCCTGGGTGGTGGCACCGAACCCGACCGGTGATCCGGTATTGAGACTGACCGTGTCCCAGGGTGTCTCAGGACATTCGGTGGCCACGGTGCTGACCTCGCTGATCGTTTTCACCGCGATCTACGCCGTGCTCGCGGTCATCTGGTTCTGGCTGATCCGGCGCTACGTCGTCGAAGGCCCGTTGGAGCACGACACCGAACCCATCCCGCCGACACCACCGGGCGAGGACGAGGTCAAACCACTCTCGTTCGCGTACTAGGGAGGCGCGCCATGGACCTTCAGATCTTCTGGTTCATCACCCTGGCGGTGCTGTTCGTCGGCTTCCTGGTGTTGGAGGGCTTCGACTTCGGCGTCGGCATGCTGATGGCGCCGCTGGGCCGCGCGGGATCGGCCCGGGTGAGCGAGACGACGGGCAGACACGGCGATCCGGAGAAGCACCGGCGCGCGGTGCTCAACACCATCGGTCCCGTCTGGGACGGTAACGAGGTGTGGCTGATCACCGCGGGCGGCGCGATGTTCGCGGCTTTCCCCGGCATGTACGCCACCATGTTCTCGGGGCTCTACCTTCCGCTGCTGGCCATCCTGTTCTCGATGATCGTGCGCATCTGCGCGATCGAGTGGCGCGGCAAGGTCGACGATCCGCAGTGGCGCCGGTGGGCCGATATCGGCATCGCCGTCGGCTCCTGGGTTCCGGCGCTGCTGTGGGGCGTGGTGTTCGCCGCCCTGCTGCGCGGGCTACCCGTCGACGCCGACCACCAGATCGACCTGGGCCTGTCCGATGTGCTCAACCCGTACACGGTGCTCGGCGGGCTGTCGACATGCGGGCTGTTCCTCCTGCACGGTGCGGTGTTCATCGCACTGAAAACCGAAGGCTCCGTGCGGACCGACGCCCGGCGCTACGCCGCCCGACTGGCGCTGCCGGTGACGGCGGTGCTGGCCACCTTCGGTCTGTGGACCCAGCTGTCCTACGGCACCGACTGGACCTGGCTGGTGCTCGGCGTCGCGGTGGTCTGCCAGCTCAGTGTCGTGATGCTCGTGCTCAGCGACGGCGGGGACGGGTGGTCCTTCGCGATGACCACCGTCGTGGTGATCGCCGTGGTGACGCTGATCTTCGGCTGCCTGTACCCCAACCTGATCCCCTCGACGCTGGACCCGGCGTGGAGCCTGACGATCCGCAACGCGTCCTCGACGCCGTACACGCTCAAGATCATGACCTGGGCCGCGCTGATCGTCACACCGCTGGTGCTGGCGTACCAGGGCTGGACGTACTGGGTTTTCCGGCAACGCATCTCGGCCGAGCGGATCCCCGACCCCGCGGGATTGTCACCGCGCATGCCATGACACCCCGATCCACCATGGCGGGCCTCCCGCCCGCCCTCGAACACGCGGGCATGCGCCGCTACCTCATGGCGATGGCGGCCTACGGCAGCGTGCTCGCGGCGGCCACCGTCGCGGCCGCCTGGGTGCTGGCGCACATCGTGGCCGGTGTCATCACCGACCCGACCACCCGCACCTTCGATCATTGGCGCACCCAGCTGACGGTGTTGGCCGCGCTGTGGATCGTCCGGGTTGTCGCGCAACGACGTCAGGCCGGTCTGAGCCAACGCGCCGCGACCGCCGCAATCGGGGATCTGTCGGCCCGGGTGCTGCGGGCTGTGACCGCCATGGCCCCGCACCGCCGGGCGCAGGTGCTCGACGAGGCCACCGTGGTGGTGACCCGCGGACTGGACGGACTGCGCCCGTACTTCACCGGCTACCTGCCCACCGTGGTGCTGGCCGGGATCCTCACGCCGGCAACGGTCGTGGTGATCGCCGTCGCCGATCTGCAGGCGGCGGTGGTGGTGGCCGTCGCACTGCCGCTGATCCCGTTGTTCATGGTGCTGATCGGCAAGTTGACCGCCGAGCGGTCGGCCGCCGCGCTGACCGCCATGACGACCCTGCAGTCCCGGCTGCTCGACCTGGTGGCCGGGATCCCGACGCTGCGCGCGCTCGGCCGCGCCGGCGGGCCCGCCGACCGCATCGCGACACTGTCTGCCGCGCACCGGCGTTCGGCGATGGAGACGCTGCGCATCGCGTTCCTGTCGGCCGCCGTGCTGGAGTTGATCGCCACCCTGGGTGTCGCACTGGTCGCGGTCAACGTCGGGCTGCGCCTGGTGTTCGGTGAGATGACCCTGGTCGCGGCGCTGACCGCGCTGCTGTTGGCGCCGGAGGTGTTCTGGCCGCTGCGCCGCGTGGGCGTGCAGTTTCACGCCGCCCAGGACGGCAAGGCCGCCGCCGAGGCGGCGCTGCGTCTGCTGGAGGCAGAACCGGCGCGGCGCGCCGGGACGCAGGCCGTCACCGCCGGCGCGATCGAGATCGAGCTGCAGCGGCTCACGGTCCGCGGTCGCGACGGTGCCGCACCGGACGGCCTGTCGGCCTCCATCCGGGCCGGCGCGGTCACCGTGTTGACCGGACCCAACGGCGCCGGTAAGAGCACCGCACTGCAGGCCATCCTGGGGCTGGTGCCCGCCGACGGCGGTCGGGTGCTCATCGACGGCATCGACATCACCGAGGTCGATCTGGCGCAGTGGTGGACCCGGGTGGCGTGGCTGCCGCAGCGCCCGGCGTTGCTGCCCGGCACCGTGCGGGCCAACCTGGAGCTGTTCGGTCCGCTGACCGATCTCGATGCAGCCTGTCGCGCTGCGGGTTTCGACACCGTGCTGGCCATGCTGCCGAACGGACTCGACACCGTCATCGGACGGGCCGGTACCGGGCTGTCACTCGGCCAGCGTCAGCGCCTCGGGCTGGCCCGGGCACTGGGCTCACCGGCACCGGTTCTGCTGCTCGACGAGCCGACCGCGCATCTGGACGCCGACGCCGAGGACGCGGCGCTGGTGGCGATCCGTGACCGAGCCCGCAGCGGAGCCACCGTCGTGGTGGTGGGTCACCGCATGCCGGTGCTGCGCAGCGGGGATCAGGTGTTCGCGCTGGAGGGGGTGGCCGATGACCATCGGTGAGATCATCGCGCTGCTGCGACCCAGGCTGCCCCGGCTGTTGCTGGCCGTGCTGTTCGGCACCCTGGCCCTCGGCAGCGCCCTGGCGCTTGCCGCGGTGGCGGCCTGGCTGATCACCCGGGCCTGGCAGATGCCGCCGGTGCTGGACCTGACGGTGGCGGTGGTGGCCGTCCGGGCGCTGGGGATCTCGCGCGGCGTCTTCAGCTATTGCGAGCGGCTGGCCATCCACGACACCGCGCTGCGCGCCGCGGGCCAGGCCAGGGTCGGTCTGTACCGCCGGCTCGTCGCGCAGCCGCCGGAGTCCGTACTGCGGTTGCACAGCGGCGATCTGGTGGCGCGCGTCGGTACCTCCGTCGACGAACTGGCCGATGTCCTGGTGCGCGCGGTGCTGCCGGTGTGCGTCGCCGCCGTGCTGTCGGTGGCCGCGGTCGGCATCATCGCGGTGATCTCGCCGGCGGCGGCGGTGGTGCTGGCGGCCGGCCTGCTGATCGCCGGGGTGTTGGCGCCGGCGCTGGCGGCGCGGGCGGCCGAAGCCACCGAGCTGCTGGCCACCCGTCATCACAGCTCACGCGACACCGCCACCCTGGTCGCCCTCGAGCACGCCGCCGAGCTACGCGTCGCCGGCCGGCTCGACGATGTCATCGCCGAGGCCGGGCGGGAGCACCGTGAACTGGGCGCCGCCCAGGATGCCGCGGCCGCTCCGGCGGCGACGGCGGCCGCGGCGTCCACGGCGGCCGTCGGGGTGTCGGTGCTCGGCGCCGTCGTCATCGGGATCCTGCTGGCGGATCACCTGGCGCCCACCTCGCTGGCCATCCTGATGCTGTTGCCGCTGTCGGCCTTCGAGGCCACCACCGCGCTGCCCGGGGCCGCCGCACAGTGGGTGCGCTCCAAGCTGGCCGCCCAGCGGTTGGCCGACCTCGGCGCCCCGGACCCGGCCGAACGTGCCCGCCTGCAGGTGGACACCGTGCCGCTGAACCGTGGCGACCACCTGGCCGTCATCGGCCCGAGCGGGTGCGGCAAGACCACGCTGCTGATGGCCATGGCCGCCGAATACCCGGAAAACCCCGTCATTGCAGCGTTTTTCGCCGAGGACGCCCACCTGTTCGACACCACGGTGCGGGACAACCTGTTGGTCGGCCGCGGCGATGCGACCGACCCGGAGCTGCGCACCGCGCTGCGTACCGTCGGCCTCGAGGACTGGCTGGGCGGCCTGCCCGACGGGCTGGGCACCGTGCTGACCGGGGGCGCCGCGGCCGTATCCGCGGGGCAGCGTCGCCGCCTCCTGCTGGCCCGCGCGTTGATCACCGACTTCCCGATCGTGCTGCTCGACGAACCCACCGAACATCTCGACGCTGCCGACAGTGACCGCATCCTCACCGCGCTGCTCACTCCGGGCGGCCTGTTCGCCGCGGACCGCACCGTCGTCGTGGCCACCCACCATCTGCCCGCGGGCCTGACGTGCCCGACGATCCGGCTGGAGTCGGCGCGCGGGTAACCTGCCTCCCATGAACTACCAGCCCTTTCCGGCGGCGCCGCCGTATCCCGGTCCCCCGGCGACCGGCCCGCGCAACGGGATCGGCACGGGTGCGCTGGTGGTGGCGGTGGCCGCGCTGGCGTTCTCCTGGAGCGTCATCGGCGGCATCGTCGGCGGGGTCATCGCCGTGGCCCTCGGTGTCGCCGGTCGCGGTCGGGCCCGTCGGGGTGCGGCGGACAACGGGCCGGTCGCCACCGCGGGCATCGCGCTGGGGGCGCTCGCGGTCGTCATCGGGATCGCCGCCGTCCCGGTCTGGTCGGGCTTCCTGGGTGACGCCGGGATCGGTGACTACGTCAGCTGTATGGAAAAGGCCGACACGGACCGAACCGCACAAACCCGGTGCGAGAACGATTTCCGCGACCGCATCGAGGAGATCTCCGGTCTGGGAACGGCGCGTCCCTAGCCGGCACCGGGGAAATGCTTGACGATGCCCTCCTGCACGACGGTCGCCAGCACCTGGCCCTCGGTGTTGAAAAAGTGTCCGCTGCTCAGCCCGCGGGAATCCGCGGCCACCGGCGACGAGGTCGAATACAGCACCCAGTCGTCGAAGCAGATCGGTCGGTGAAACCACACCGAGTGGTTCATCGTGACGGCGAAGATGCGATCGAAGCCCCACGACAGCCCGTGCGTGGTGATGATCGAATCCAGCACCGTGGTGTCCGACGAGTACACCAGCGCCGCGGCGTGCAGCACCGGGTCCTCGGGCATCGGGGCATCGGCAGTCATCCAGACCCGGTTGTGCTCCAACCGTCCGCCCTTGTCCCGCATCACCCAGGCCGGGTCGTTGGTGTAGCGCCACTGGATCGGCTTGAGCGCCTCGACGAACAGCGGCACGGTTTCCTCATACCCGACCAGCAGCTCGTCGATGGTCGGCAGACCGTCGGGTTTCGGCACCTCCGGCACCGGGATGTTGTGCTCGAGCCCGCGGCCACCGGCCAGATGTGACACCAGCGCGGTGCCGAGCAGGACTCCGTCCTGGGTGACATCGACCCGGCGGTTGGCGAAGCGCCGCTCGTCGCGGAGTCGAACCACCTGGAACTCAAGGTCTTTGGTGGGATCCCCACCGGCGATGAAATGCATGGACAGCGTGCTGGGTGGCAGCTTCGCCGACACCGTGCGACTGGCGGCGACGAACGCCTGCGCCATCATCTGCCCACCGAACGTCCGGATCGGATTGCGGCTCGGATGCGTTCCGGTGAACGCATCCGGGCCGACCGGCGTGAGGGCCAGGACCGTCAGCAGTTCCTCGAGATGTTCTGCCGACAAGTCGCTCCCCTAGTGGTCGTCCTCGCCGATCCGGTGCACGTGGATCAGGTTGGTCGAGCCTACTGTGCCCGGAGGCGCACCCGCGACGATGACCACCAGGTCGCCGCGCTTGTAGCGGCCCAGGTCCAGCAGCGCCTGGTCGACCTGCCGGATCATGCCGTCGGTGGTCTGCATGTGCGGGACGATGAACGTCTCGGTGCCCCACGTCAATGCGAGTTGGCTGCGCACCTCGGGCAGCGCGGTGAATGCCAGCAGCGGCAGCGGCGTGTGCAGGCGGGCGAGCCGGCGCACGGTGTCCCCGGACTGGGTGAACGCGACCAGCGCCTTGGCCTCCAGCCGTTCACCGATGTCGCGGGCGGCATAGGAGATGACACCGCGCTTGGTGCGCGGCACGTGGGTCAGCGGCGGCGCCTCGGTGGAGTTCGACTCGACGGCCCGCACGATGCGCGCCATGGTGCGCACGGCCTCCAGTGCGTACTTGCCGACCGACGTCTCACCGGAGAGCATCACCGCATCGGCGCCGTCGAGCACCGCGTTTGCGACGTCGGAGGCCTCGGCCCGGGTGGGCCGGGAGTTCTCGATCATCGACTCCAGCATCTGGGTGGCCACGATGACGGGCTTGGCGTTCTCGCGGGCCATCTGGATGGCCCGCTTCTGCACCAGCGGCACCTCTTCCAGGGGTAGTTCGACACCCAGATCGCCACGGGCCACCATGATGGCGTCGAAGGCCAGCACGATCGCCTCAAGGTTCTCGATGGCCTCGGGCTTCTCCAGCTTGGCGATCACCGGGACCCGGCGACCGACGCGGTCCATGACCTCGTGCACCAGCTCGATATCGGCAGGTGAGCGCACGAACGACAGCGCCACCAGGTCGACACCGAGGCGTAGTGCGAACTCCAGGTCGGCGATGTCCTTCTCGCTCAGCGCAGGCACCGAGACGTTCATGCCGGGCAGGGACAGGCCCTTGTTGTTGCTGACCCGGCCACCCTCGGTGACCTGGCACACCACATCGTTGCCGTCGATGTGCTCGACGACCAGACCGACGTTGCCGTCGTCGACGAGCAGCCGGTCACCGGGGGCCGCGTCGACGGCCAGTTGCTTGTAGGTGGTCGACACCCGGTCGTGGGTGCCCATGAAGTCCTCGACGGTGATGCGCACCGTCTCGCCGGTCTGCCACAGCGTGGCGCCGGTGGCGAAGCGACCCAGCCGGATCTTGGGTCCCTGCAGGTCGGCCAGGATGCCGACGGCACGGCCGGTGAAATCCGAGGCCGCGCGCACCCGCCGGTAGGACTCCTCGTGGTCGGCGTGGTCGCCGTGGCTGAAGTTCAGCCGCGCGACATCCATTCCGGCCTCGACGAGATCGCGCACCGTCTCGTCGGTGGCGGTTGCCGGGCCAAGGGTACAGACGATCTTTCCGCGTCTACTCACGTCTGGTGAGCATAGTCCTGATCGATTCAGATGACGATTCGACGGGGGTTCCGGACAGCTCAGAGCACTGCCAGCGGCAGTGCACCGGGCTGCACCGGCGCAGGCAGTTCCGACTCGCCCATCAGGTAGGCGTCGACCGCGCGCGCCGCGCTGCGGCCCTCCGCAATCGCCCACACGATCAGCGAGGCGCCGCGGTGGGCGTCACCGCACACGAAGACCCCGGGCTCATCGGTCTGCCAGTCCGAACCACAGGACAGCGCGCCGCGTCCGTTCAGGCTCAGGCCCAGCCCGTCCAGCAGGGGCATGTGCTCGACACCCTCGAAGCCGATGGCCAGCAGCGCCAGATCGCAGGGGATCTCGATCGGCTCACCGACCGGCGTGATCTGCCGACGGCCCTGTTCGTCACGCTGCACCCGGACCTCGGAGATCTGCACGGCGCGCACATGGCCCGATGCCCCGCCCTGCTCGTCGCCGACGAAGCGTTGTACGGCGACCTCGAACCGCCGGGCCCCGCCCTCGGCGTGCGCCGGCGAGGTGCGCAGCACCAACGGCCAGGTGGGCCAGGGCGACCGGGACTCGTCGCGGGTTTCGGGCGGTTCGGGGTTGTAGTCCAGTTGGGTCACCGAGATCGCACCCTGCCGGTGCGCGGTGCCCAGGCAGTCCGCCCCGGTGTCGCCGCCGCCGATGATGACCACGTGCTTGCCCCTGGCGGTGAGCTCGGCGGCGCCGTCGCCCTCGCATTCCTTGTTGGCCTGGACCAGATGCTCCATGGCCAGATGCACGCCGTTCAGTTCGCGGCCCTCGACGGCGTTGTCCCGGCCCCGCAACGCACCGACGGCCAGCACGATCGCATCGTGCTGGGCGCGCAGTGCCTCGATGGACAGGTCCACCCCGACCTCACAGTCGGTGACGAATCGGGTGCCCTCCGCCCGCATCTGGGACAGCCGCTGGTCGAGGGTGGCCTTTTCCAGCTTGTACTCGGGGATGCCGTAGCGCATCAGCCCGCCGATCCGGTCGTCGCGTTCGTAGACGGTCACCTCGTGGCCTGCCCGGGTCAGTTGCTGCGCGGCGGCCAACCCGGCGGGGCCCGAACCGACAACGGCCACACTGCGTCCCGAGCCGATGGCGGCCGGTTGCGGCTCCACCGCCCCGGTCAGCCAGGCATGGTCGGCGATGGTCTGCTCGATGCGCTTGATGGTGACGCTGCCCCCGGTCGCCTCCTCGGCGATGGACAGCACGCAGGCGGCCTCGCACGGGGCGGGACACAGCCGGCCGGTGAACTCCGGGAAGTTGTTGGTGGCGTGCAACCGTTCACTGGCGGCGTCCCAACGGCCCCGGCGCACCAGATCGTTCCATTCCGGGATCAGGTTGCCCAGCGGACAGCCCGCGGTTCCGGAGTGGCAGAACGGGATTCCGCAGTCCATGCAGCGGCGGGCCTGCTGGGACACCTCCGCGGCCCGGTCCGCGGGGGGTCGGCTCTCGTAGACCTCGTGCCAGTCCCCCACCCGCTCGTCGACGGGGCGTTTGGCGGCATCGCTCTTGCGAACCCGCAGGAATCCGGTCGGGTCAGCCACGGCTGGCCTCCATGATCGCGGCGTCCACATCGCGCCCCTCGGCCTTGGCCATCCGGGTGGCGCGCAGTACCCGCTCGTAGTCGGTCGGCATGATCTTGGTGAAGGCGGCACTGCGCCGCGGCCAGTCCGCCAGCAGCGAGGTGGCGACGGTGGACCCGGTGAGCTGTGCGTGCCGGCCCACCACATCGTGCAGCCAGCTCAGATCCTCGGGCTGCAACCGCTGCAGCGTCACCATCTCGGTGTTGACCTTGGCCGGATCCAGGCCCAGCACGAAGGCGATCCCGCCGGACATGCCGGCGGCCATATTGCGTCCGGTGTCGCCGAGCACCACCACGCGGCCACCGGTCATGTACTCACACGCGTGGTCACCGACGCCCTCGACGACGGCCAGCGCGCCGGAATTGCGGGCGCAGAACCGCTCCCCCACCCGACCACGCAGGAACACCTCGCCCGCCGTCGCCCCGAACAGCAGGGTGTTGCCGGCGATCACGTTGTCCTCGGGCAGGAACAGCACGTCATCCGGTGGCCGGACGATCACCCGGCCACCCGAAAGGCCTTTGCCGACATAGTCGTTCGCGTCGCCGATCAGGTCCAGCGTGACCCCCGGCGGCAGGAACGCCCCCAGGGACTGCCCGGCCGATCCGGTCAGCGTCACCGCGATGGTGTCCTCGGGCAGCCCGGCCGCGCCGTAGCGGCGGGTGACCTCGGCACCCAGCATGGTGCCGACCGTGCGGTTCACATTGCGCACCGGCAGTTCCAGCCGGACGGGATGCGCGTCCTCCAGGGCGCCCTCGGCCAGTTGGATGAGGGTCTGGTCGAGCGCCCGGTCGAGGCCGTGGTCCTGTTCGCGCAACCGGCGGCGCTGGGGTGGTGGGCCACCGTGCGCATCGGCCGGGACCGCGAAGACGGGGCTCAGGTCCAACCCGCGGCTCTTCCAGTGCGCCACCCCGTCGGCGGTGTCGAGCATGTCGACCCGGCCGATCGCCTCATCGAGGCTGCGGAATCCGAGTTCGGCGAGCATCGTGCGGATGTCCTCGGCGATGAACTCGAAGAAGTTGCGCACGAACTCGGGCTTGCCGGTGAACCGTGCCCGCAGTTCCGGGTTCTGGGTCGCCACGCCGACCGGGCAGGTGTCCAGGTGGCACACCCGCATCATGATGCAGCCGGCCACCACCAGCGGTGCGGTGGCGAAACCGTATTCCTCGGCGCCCAGCAGCGCCGCGACCATGACATCGCGCGCGGTGCGCATCCCGCCGTCGCACTGCACGGTGATGCGGTCGCGTAACCCGTTGAGCAGCAACGTTTGCTGGGTGTCGGCCAGCCCGATCTCCCACGGTGCGCCGGCGTGCTTGAGGCTGGTCAGCGGTGCGGCACCGGTGCCACCGTCGTAGCCGGAGATCAGGACGACATCGGCATGCGCCTTGGCGACCCCCGCCGCGACGGTGCCCACGCCGACCGAGCTGACCAGCTTGACGTGGATACGCGCGGTGTCGTTGGCGTTCTTCAGGTCGTGGATCAGTTGCGCGAGGTCTTCGATGGAGTAGATGTCGTGGTGCGGGGGCGGTGAGATCAGACCGACCCCCGGCGTGGAGTGCCGGGTCTTCGCGATGTTCGGATACACCTTGAAGCCGGGCAGCTGCCCGCCCTCACCGGGTTTGGCACCCTGGGCCATCTTGATCTGGATGTCGGTCGCGTTGACCAGATAGTCACTGGTCACCCCGAACCGTCCGGAAGCCACCTGCTTGACCGCGCTGCGGCGCCGCGGATCGTAGAGACGGTCGGTGTCCTCGCCGCCCTCGCCGGAATTGGAGCGCCCACCGAGCTCGTTCATCGCCACGGCCATCGTCTCGTGCGCCTCGGCCGAGATGGACCCGTAACTCATCGCACCCGTGTTGAACCGGGCCACGATGGATTCGACGGGTTCGACCTCGTCCAGCGGCACCGGCGTCGCGGCCTTGAAGGCGAAGAGGCCACGCAGCGCACCCCCGTCGCGGGACAGCCGGTCGACCTCCTGCGAGTAGCGCGCGAACACGTCGCGGCGACCGGTCCGCGTCGAATGTTGAAGCAGGAAGACCACTTCCGGGGTGAACAGGTGCAGCTCACCGTCGCGGCGGAACTGGTAGTCACCGCCCACCGAGAGGCGGCGGTGGGCCCGTTCGGTCGGATTCTCCGGATACGCCCGGCGGTGCCGGAACCGCACCTCCTCGGCCAGCACATCGAGCCCCACACCGCCGAGTTGCATCGGTGTTCCGGTGAAGTATTCGTCGATGACGCCGCGGTCGAGCCCGATCGCCTCGAAGGCCTGGGCACCGGTGTAGGAGGACACCGTGGAGATGCCCATCTTGCTCATCACCTTCATCACGCCCTTGCCGAGCGCGGTGAGGTAGTTGCGCATGGCCGCGGCGGGCTCGATGCCGGTGAGTTCGCCCTCGCGGATCAGGTCCTCGATCGACTCGATGGCCAGATACGGGTTGACCGCGGCCGCACCGAAACCCAGCAACAGCGCGATGTGGTGGACCTCGCGGGCATCACCGCTCTCCACCACCAGCGCGACGCCGGTGCGTTGTTTGGTGCGCACCAGATGGTGATGCACCGCGGACACCGCCAGCAGCGACGGGACGGGCGCGCGGGTGTGATCGGAGTCGCGGTCGGAGATCACCAGGGTGCGGGCGCCCCGGGCGATGGCGTCGCACGCCCGGGCCCGCAACTCGTCGAGCGCCTCGGCCAGACCCTCCCCGCCGCGCTCGACGTCATAGAGCGCCCGCAGCACCGCGGTACGCAGCCCGGGTTGTTCGCCGTCGTCGTTGATGTGCACGATCTTGTTCAGATCGTCGTTGTCCAACACCGGCCAGCCCAGGGCGATCTGCCGGCACGACGCGGCCGTCGGCTCCAGCAGGTTCTGTTCGGGGCCCATCACGCGCCGCATCGAGGTGACGACGGCCTCCCGGATGGCGTCCAGCGGTGGGTTGGTGACTTGGGCGAACAGTTCCACGAAGTAGTCGTAGAGCAGCTTGGAACGCTGCGAGAGCACGGCCAGCGGGGTGTCGGTGCCCATCGAACCCAACGGCTCGGCGCCTGCGGCGGCCATCGGGGTCAACAGGACCCGCAGCTCCTCCTCGGTATAGCCGAAGGAGACCTGCCTGCGGACCACCGACTCGTGATTGGCCTGTCCGCGCGGGCGATCCGGCAGGGTGTTCAGGTCGAGCAGCCCGGCGTGCAACCACTCCCCATACGCCTCGGCCGCGGCCAATTCATCCTTGATCTCCGCATCGGGCACCACCCGATGCGCCGCAGTGTCGATCAGGAACATCTTGCCCGGTTCCAGGCGCCCCTTGGCCACCACCTGGGCGCTCGGTACGTCGAGCACGCCACTCTCACTGGCCAGGATCACCCGGTTGTCGATGGTGCGCCACCAGCGCCCCGGCCGTAAACCGTTGCGGTCCAGCACCGCTCCGACAACGGTACCGTCGGTGAAGGTGACGCACGCCGGGCCGTCCCAGGGCTCCATCAGCGAGGCGTGGAACTGCCAGAAGGCGCGGCGCGCCGGGTCCATGGCGGCATTGTTCTCCCACGCCTCCGGGATCATCATCAGCACCGCATGGGGCAGGCTGCGGCCCCCGAGGTGCAGTAGTTCGAGCACCTGATCGAAGGACGCCGAATCCGATGCCTCGGGTGTGCAGATCGGCGAGAGCCGGCTGAGATCACCCGGAATGAGCGCACTGGCGAGTTCGGCCTCCCGGGCGTGCATGCGGTTGCGGTTACCGCGCACGGTGTTGATCTCACCGTTGTGCGCGACGAACCGGAACGGGTGCGCCAGCGGCCAGGACGGAAAGGTGTTGGTGGAGAACCGACTGTGCACGATGGCGATGGCACTCACGCAGCGCTCGTCGCGCAGGTCCGGGAAGAATTGTGGCAGCTGCATCGTGGTGAGCATGCCCTTGTAGGCAATGGTGCGGCTGGAAAGGGACGCGAAATACAGGCCCAGATCCTCGGATTCGGCACGCTTGCGCAACGGGTACACCTGCCGGTCGAGGTCGATGCCGCCGCAGCGGTGCGGTGCCGCCACGAACAGCTGTGCCATGTGCGGCATACAGCCCAGGGCGGTGGCACCGATCTGCGCGCCGTCGGGATCGACCGGAACCGTCCGCCAGCCGAGCACCTCAAGGTTCTCCTCGACCGCGATCTGCTCGACGCGGTGCTGCGCTGCGGCCCGCTGCGCCCGGTCCCGGGGCAGGAAGCAGATACCGGCGGCATAGCTGTTGGCGCCGGTGGCGGTGGGCCCGGGTAGCGCGAAATCGACCACGGCGGAGAACATCTCGACCGGCAATTGCAACAGGATGCCGGCTCCGTCACCGCTGTTCGGTTCGGCGCCGGCGGCGCCACGGTGTTCCAGGTGTTCCAGGGCGGTCAGCCCGTCGGCGACGATGTCGTGCGAGCGACGCCCGCCGATGTCGGCGATCATCGCGACACCGCAGGAATCGGATTCGTTGTCCGGGTCGTAGAGACCCTGGGCCGGGGGGAGCGCCGAGAACAGCAAGCCAGTGCCTCCGCAGTCTTCGTGGGGTATCGAAGGGACTGCATCGGCCCGCGCTCGCAGTGTATCAGCGGGGCGCGGACCCTACCCGGCTGAAACTGTCGGGACCAGCGGAAAGCCCGGCCAGTTGCGCACCACTGTCCAGGCCAGGAGGGCCAGCACGATGGTGACCGCGGCGGCCGGCGGTAACAACCTGCGGCCGGCTCGCCACCGCACCGCCAACCACACCAGCAGCGCCGGGAGACCGATCAGCAGGAACACGTTGTCCACGACGGCGGCCGCGAGATCACCGGTCAGCACATCGTGGGTCATCCGCAGGCCCCCGCAGGCCGGGCATTCGAACCCGGTGAGGGTCTTGAACGGGCAGGCCGGGAAGAACCCCGGTCGGTGTGGGTCGCCGAGACCGATATAGGTCAGTGCACCCGCCAGTCCGAGACCGGCGCCGAGGACACCGACCCGGGTGTGGCTGGCGCTAGGTGCCATCGCGCAGTGGTCGGCCGTGCGCGTCACGCACCTTGTCGGTGAATATCAGTACGGCGTCGATCAGGCCCCAGATGACGGCGCCGATGAAGCAGGTGACGAAACCGACGATCAGTTGGGCGATGCCGAGGCCGGTCTGCCCGACGTAGATGCGTCCGATTCCGACGAAGCCGAACAGGCCGAGCAGTTGCAGCAGGCCGGCGATGGTCTTGGACTTGTCCGAGTACGGCTCACCGGTGATCGGGTGCCGGCCGAAGGGGGCCGCCGGGTCGAACCCGAGACCGGCGGGTTGGCCGTAGCCGGGTCCGGCGGGTGGTCCGTAGCCGGGTCCGGCAGGTTGTCCGAAGCCGGGTCCGGCGGGTTGTCCGTATCCGCCGGGACCCGGCGGTTGGCCGTAGCCGGGTTGTCCGTAGTACCCGTCCGAGTACCCGCCCGGCTGGGACGGGGGCGGCGGGTAGTAGGGCGGCTGGCCGCCGGGCTGCGGACCGGAATCGCCCGGCGAGTGCGGATGGGACTGCGGATCCGTCATGACGTCAGGATGCCAGAAGCGGCAATTCCGCGCGGTGCCGCCACGACTCCCACTGCCGCGGAAAACAGCGTTGCAGCAGCTCGATCGTGATGGACACCGATGTCGATGCGCCCGGTGAAGCGCCCAGCAGCCCTGCCATGGTGCCGTCGTCGGCGACGACGAGTTCGGTGCCGGACCGCAGCACGCCCTCCGGCGCGACCAGCTGGGCACGCTGGCCGGCGGCAATCAGTTCCCAGTCGGCCGGATCGGCGTCGGGGTAATAGCGGCGCAGCTGGTCGATCTTGTGGCGCCGGGTGGCGAGCAGCTGTCCGATCAGATACCGCACCAGAGCGAGATTGCGTGCGGTGCACAAGGCCAAAGCGCGCAGATTGTGGGGCCGCACGGTGCGGAAGAAGTCCGCCGGGCTGCCGTGTTTGAGCAGTTTGGTGCTGAAGGTGGCATACGGACCGAACATCAGCTGAGCCTGACCATCGATGATGCGTTTGTCCAAGTGCGGCACCGACATCGGCGGTGCGCCGACGGGCGCCTGGCCGTACACCTTGGCGTCGTGTCTGCCGACGATGCCGGGTTCGGCGCAGCGCAGGAACGCCGCACCGACCGGGAGCACGCCGTATCCGCGGACCTCGGGCAGGCCGGCCCGCTGCAACAGCCGCAGCGCGTTGCCTCCGGCGCCGACGAAGACGCGATCGGCGTTCAGCGCGAACGGACGTTCGCCGTGCCTGCCGGCGATCCGCCAGCTCCCGTTCGCATTGCGCGTCAGCGTGCGGACCTCATGACCCAGCAGGATGGTGCCGTCGATGATGGCCGTCAGCCCGCGGGTGAGCGCGCCGAAGTCGATGTCCGCGCCCGCCGGATGCCAGGTCGCCGCCACCCGTTGCGCCGGATCCCGCCCCGCCATGACCAGTGGCGCCCAGGCCGCGATGATCTGCGGATCCTGTGAGTACTGCAGATCGGCGAATGCCGGTATGGTGCGCAGTGTTTCGAAACGTCGCCTCAGGTAGGCGATATCGCGATCACCGAAGACGACGGTCATGTGCGGTGCGGTGGTGCGGAAGCCGGGATCGAGCAGGCCGGCCTCGACCAGCTGCGACCACCACCGGCGGGAGACCTCGAACTGGCCCGCGATGGACGCCGCGGTGCTGCCGTCCGCGGGATCGGGCATGTAGTTGAGCTCGCAGTACCCGGAGTGACCCGTGCCGGCGTTGTTGTACGGGTTGCTGCTCTCGGTGGCGACGTCCTCGGCGCGTTCGATGAGCACGATCCGCCAGTCCGGTTGCAACACGGTGAGCATGGCGCCGAGGGTGGCGGACATGATGCCGCCGCCGATGAGGGCGATATCGGCGGTGGAGCGATCGGTATCGGTGCGCATGTTTCCAGGATCTGCCCGCCATATCGATCCGTCCAATGAAGGTTTCGCAGATTATGATCCGTATATGGATCGATGGTCGGGTCTTCTGGCGCCGCAGTTGCGCGCGCTCGACGAGCTCGTGGCCTGCGACGGTCACATGACGCGCGCCGCCGAGCGGTTGGGCATCCCGCAGTCCTCGATGAGTCGGCGGATCCACACGTTGCAGAAGACGCTCGGCGTGGTGCTGATCGTTGCCGACGGCAGGGCGGTGCGGTTGACACCGGCGGCGGTGCGGCTGGCCGGACGGATCCGCGACCCGTTGCGGGCGCTGGAGTCCGGCGTCGAATCGGTTGCCGCCGATGCCGATGCCGAGCACGGCACGGTGCGATTCGGCTTTCCGCTCACGATGGGCGCGGGCCGCTTGCCCGGCCTGATCGCGGAGTTCCACCGGCGCGCGCCCGGCATCCGGCTACACCTCAAGCAGGCGCACGGCTCGCAACTGGCCGCCGACCTTCGGTCCGCAGAACTCGATGTCGCGGTGCTGATACCGCCACCCGACGGTCTGCGGCACAGCGTGATCGGCACACAGCTGATCCATGCCGTGCTGCCGGCCGGACACCGGCTGGCTGCCCGGCGCCGGATCAGATTGACCGAGCTGCGGGAGGAGATCTTCATCGCCAACCCGGCCAGCTACAACCTGCGCCGGCTGACCGAGGACTGGTGCGAGGCAGTCGGTTTCGCCCCGGCGGTGGCTCTGGAGATCACCGAGTTCGCCACCATCCGCGAACTGATCGCCCGCGGGCTCGGGGTCGCACTGCTACCCCATGACGGGCGCACCGCGCCGGGCACGGTGGAGATCGCGCTCAGTCCGACCACCTATCAGCGCGAGATCGCCCTGGCGTGGTCGGACACCGCCGTGACCCCGGCGAGCCAGCGGTTTCTGGCGTTCGTGCGGGACCGGTTCTGAGGGTCCGGTCAGCCCCGGTCCGACCAGCGGAACACCGCCACACAGCCGATCAGCCCGCCGATGCACCAGGCCATCAGGACTCCGAAGATGTGCCAGTGCTCCCAACTGCCTGCGGGTTCGACCGCGGCCAACTCCGGCGGCAGCAGCACCGACCGGAAACCCTGCGCCATCCACTTGACGGGGAACAGCGAACCGATGATCAGCATCCAGGTGGGCAGCACCATGATCGGCACATAGGTCCCCGACACGAACTGCAGGCCGACCGCGGGCCCGTTGGTCAGCGCCGCCGCCGACACCGCGTTGCCGGCGATGTTGCTGATCAGCACGCCCAGCAGCGAACAACTGATGACGCCGAGCAGGAAGACCCACGTCAGGGTGAACCAGCCGAACAGGTCGCTGGGCAGCCGGAGTCCGAAGCCGAGGACCCCGACCAGGAGCAACAGCACCGCCTCGGCGAGGCTGACTACGAGGACGAGCATGATCTTGCCGATGAAGTAGGACGTTGCGGTCGTGGGGGTACCGCGCAGTCTGCGCAGCGCCCCGGTGTCGCGGTCCGCGGCGATGCTGATGCCCAGGTTCACGAACGACGTCGACAGGATCCCGTACGCGAGCATGCTGGCGGCGATCACCGCGCCCGTGCTGACACCGCCGACCGGCAGTTCCGCCGAGAAGATCGAGCCCAGCAACAGGCAGATCACCGCGGGCATGGAGAACGTCAGCACCATCTGCTCGGGGCGCCGGTAGAACATCTTCAGCTCGGGAATCACCCGGGAGAACCCGATGCGCGCCGCCGACGGAAGCGTCCGGGCGTGGTTCGCGCGTCGTGCCGCGGCCGTCACGAGTGCCCGATCAGCTGCAGATAGGCCTGCTCCAGTGTCGGCCGGGACACGGTGAGGTTGGCCAACTCGCGGCCGCCGGCGCCGAGCTGCCTGATCAGCTCCGTCGGAGTCTCGGTGCGCTCGACCCGCTCCCGGTCGCCGTCGGTCCACCGTACGGTCGCGGCGGTGTCGACATGCTCGGTCAGCCTGGTCGGTGAGTCCACCGCCACCACCCTGCCGTGGGCGACGACGGCGACCCGGTCGGCCAACGCGGCGGCCTCTTCCAGATAGTGGGTGGTCATCAGGATGGTCGTGCCGTCGGCGGCCAGCAGCCGGATCAGGTCCCAGAACTGTTGGCGCGCCTGCGGGTCGAACCCGGTGGTCGGTTCGTCGAGGAATACCAACTCGGGCATGCCGACGATGCCAAGTGCCACGTCCAGCCGCCGACGCTGACCGCCCGATAGCGTGCGCACCCGGGCGTCGGCGAGAGCATCGAGCCCGACCAGGGTGAGGACGTCGGCCGGCGACCGCGCCGCACCGTAGCAGCTGGCGAACATCCGCACGGTCTCGGCGACCGTCAGCATCCCGGCGTCGCTGACCTCCTGGAGCACGATCCCGATGCGCGCGCGCCACTGTCGCCCGGCGGTACCCGGATCCTCACCGAGCACAAGTGCGTGCCCCGCGTCGCGTCGCCGGTTACCTTCCAGGATCTCGATCGTCGTCGACTTACCCGCCCCGTTGGGTCCGAGGATCGCAAAGATCTCCCCATACCGGACATCGAGGTCGAGATTGTCTACCGCGCAGCGCTTTCCGTAGGATTTGGCCAGCCCACGCACGTGGATCGCCGATTCCGCCACCCCGGTGGTCACGGTCCCGCCGTCTCACCGTCCGGCATCGCGTCGTCCGCCTCCAGCTCGGCCAGCAGCGCCCGCAGGTCCTCGTCGGAAAGATCCGCCAGCAATCCGTCGATGTCCTCGTCGGCGGTGACCGGCGACTGCTCCGGCACCGCCACGTCGCCGTGTATGACATGCAGTTCGTCGAGTATCCGCTCGGACAGCGTGTTCACGCTGACACCGCGCAGGATCTCCAGCACCGGAACGTCGATCGAGAACATCGCGTTGATCCGTACCCGGAAATCCATCGCCATCATCGAGTCCAAACCTATGTCATCGAGCATGTCGTCGGGCCGGATATCCGCGACGGAGAAGTCGAAGACATCGGCCACCACCCGCTGTACATGCTCGGCGATGAAAGCCGGCCGATCGGACTCCGGTGTCGCGGCCAGTACGTCGAGTACCGACGAACCGGCATCGGGCGCGGCGGCCGGTCCGGCGGATTCCAGACCGGCGAACATCGCCGGTAGTCGCCCACCCATGCCGGCGTGCCGGGCGCGGTTCCAATCGGCGGTGATCGCAACGACATTCGGGATCCGCTGGCTGAGGAGTCGGTCCAGGATCCGCGCGCCCACCGCCGGGGTGATCAACTCGATCCCACGTTGGGCGTAGATCTTCTCCAGCTTGAGTTGCTCGACCATGCCCACCGACCACGGCCCCCAACCGATGGTGAGCGCCGGGAGTCCGTGCGCCCGCCGATGATGGGCAAAGGCATCGAGAAAGGCGTTGGCCGCAGCGTAGTTCGCCTGACCCGGTGCGGCGATGGTGGAGCCTGCCGAGCCGAACAGCACGAAGAAGTCCAGCTCGTGACCGGCGAACACGTCGTGGAGCACTCTGGCACCGGTCACCTTGGGCGCCAGTACGCGGGCGTAGTCGTCCTCGCTCATGTTGACGATCAACTGGTCGGCTACCACGCCTGCGGCGTGTACGACACCCCGCACCGGACGACCGCCGTTGCGGGTGTGTCCGGCCAACCAGTTCCGCATGTCGGCGGCATCCGTGATGTCGACACTGGCGGTCTCGATCCGGGTGCCAAGCCGCTCGATCAGCCGGAATGCGGCCACCGTCTGATAATGCGGATCACCCTCGGACAATGCCGCCCACTGGTCCCTCGGTGGGATCGGGGTGCGCCCGATCAGCGTGATGTGCCGAGCGCCGCGCTCGGCGAGGTATCCGGCGATCACGCGGCCCAGCGCGCCCGCGCCACCGGTGACCAGATAAGTGGCGTCGGCGGACAGCTTGGTGGGGAACGGGCGGGTCAACTCGGTACACAACCGCAGCCGCGGGACCAGGGTGGTGGCGCCACGCAGCGCGACCTGGTCCTCGGCCGCGTCGTCGAGCACGTGCTCGCACACCCGGGCCGCGGTCTGCGCCGCATCGTCGGCGGTGTCGATGTCGATGAGCCCACCCCAGAGGTCGGAGAACTCCTGGTGCCCGATGACCCGGCCGAGCCCCCAGATGGTCGACTGGTCGAGGTTTTTCACGGCGGTGCCCGCAGTGGCCTGGGCGTTGGCCGTCAGCAGGAAGATCTTCGGTGTCATCGCCGGCCGGTCGGCCAGGCACTTGACCAGACGCAGGATACTGAACGGGCCGACCTCGAGATTGTCCGGTGAATCGGCGGCCATGTCCATCGGCCAGCAGTCGATGATGCCGGCGAGATCGCCATCGTGCGCGTCGAGCAATGCCGCCCAATCGATCCCGTCGCGCTCGTGGCGCACCGTACGGACCCGGTGCCCACGCGCCTGTAGTTCGGCGGCCACCCGCTCCCCCACGCCCGCGCCGTCGGCCAGCACCAGCCAGGCTGCCGCCGGCGCCTGGGTCTCGATGCCGTCTGTCACCGACTCCGCCGGCGACCAGTGCAACTCGTAGAGGCCCTTGTCGATGTGTTCGACCGACATTCGGGACGACGAGCTCAAGGATTGCACCGTGAATCCGTCGAAGACGGCCAGCACCTCGTGCTGCGGGTCGGTGATGGTGATATCGCACTCGACGGCGTCCCGGGTTGCCGACACGACCTGGACCTGCACCGTCATGGTGGGGGTGGGAGCGCCGTACACGGCGCAGTGCCGGATCCTGGTCGGTAGATAGGGGTCCTCGTTCTCCTCCTGCCCGGAGAACGGTGCCCCGAACAGTGTCTGGAAGGCCCCGTCGATGAGTGCCGGATGGAACCGATACTGCCCCAGGTCGGCGGCGATGTCGGCGGGCACCGCCAATTCGGCGGTGGCCCAGTCGTGTCCGGCTGTCACGCCGGTCACCGAGCGGAACGCGCCGCCGTAGTCGAATCCGATGGCCTGGGTGCCCTGGTAGAACCGGTCACCGTCCATCGAGCTGGTCGGGCCCGTTCCGGCGGGGCGGGGG
>NZ_MVHJ01000003.1 GCF_002086115.1 Mycolicibacterium bacteremicum | reverse complement strand
AAGAGGATCTGGGTGCGTTTGGCCAGGGAGGTGTCGCGCCAGGCCGGGAACGCCGCGGCGGCGGCCTCGATGACCGCTCGGGAGTCCTCGACCGAGGCCAGCGCGACCTGACCGGTCACCGCACCCGACGCCGGATTCGTCACCGGCGCAGTGGCATCGGAGCTGCCGGTGAAGATGTCGTTGTTGACCCAGTGGGAGATGGTCTTGCTCATGTCAGCTACTTTCCGTACTTCGCGACGTAGTCGGTCATGGTCTTGAGTTGATAGCGGGACACCTCGTGGGCGGTTTCGTCCTCGGCGAAGACCGAGGACACCATCACCGTGTCGTCGCGGTCGTAGAAGCCGAGTTCGGCCAGGCCGCCGAAGAATTCGTCCCAGTTGATGTCACCGTCGCCGATCTTGAGGTGCTGATGCACCCGTACCGGGTTGCCCGGCGGGTTGGTGATGTAGCGCAGGCCGTGGCTGCGGTGGTGATCCATGGTGTCGGCCACGTGCACCAGGCGCAGCTTATCGCCGGCGGCGCGCATGATCTCGGCCATGTTGCCGCCCATGTGGTAGCTGTGGCAGGCGACGTACACCATGCCGATGTTGGGGGAGTTCACGCCGCGGATGATGCGCACCGCCTCCAGGCCGTCCTCGACGAAATCGTCGGGGTGCGGGTCGATCCGGACGTCGATGCCCTCGCGCTCGATGATCGGCAGCAGTTCCTCCATGGACCGGAAGAAGGCCCGTTCAGACTCTTCGGCCTTCTCCGGTCGACCGGAGAACTCGGTGTTGATCACGTTCACCCCGAGGTCCACGGTGATCTGGATGACCCGCTTCCAGTTGCGTACCGCGGCCTCACGGGCATCCGGGTCCGGGCTGGACCAGCGCAACACCGGCAACACCGAGGCGATACCCACCCCGGCATCGGTGCAGGCCTTGCGGAACTTGGCCACCAGGTCGTCATCGGCGCGGGGATGGTTGAAGAACGGGATGAAATCCCGGTGCGGGGTCAGCTGCAGATACTCGTATCCCAGCTCGGCCACCACCTTCGGGAAGTCGAGCAGATCGTAATCATGGTGGAACGGCGTCGGATCGAGTGCGATCTTCACGTCACGCCCCCGTGATGGAGGCGCGGTCGACCAGCTTCACCTCGACCGGCTGACCGGTGTTCAGCGATTCCACGCCGGCCTCGCACACGGTGGCGGCGGCGTAGCCGTCCCACGCGCTGGGGCCATCGACATTGACACCTGCCTTGACCGCGTCCACCCAGCGCTGGAATTCCGTGTCGTAGGCCTGGCCGAAGCGCTCCTTGAACGACGGGGTGATCTGGCCGCCCCAGGTGCCGGGGGCACCCTTACGGACCAGGCCGACATCCAGACCGATGAAGGCGCTGCCCTTCTCGCCGACCAGTTCGGTACGCACCTCGTAGGCGACACCGGTGGTCACGAACACCTCGACGTCGACATGCTTGCCCGATGCCGTCTTGAAGACGGCGATCTGCGGGTCCTGCAGACCCTGAGGTGCACCGGGATTCGCGGCGGGCCGGATGATCTGTACGGACACGATCTCTTCGTCGAACAGGAACCGTGTGACGTCCACCTCGTGCACCAGCGAGTCCCGCACGATCATCGAGCTGTCGAAGTTCGGCGGCACCGCGGGGTTGCGGTGCACGCAGTGCAACACCAGCGGTTCACCGAACTCGCCGGCGTCCAGCAGCGACTTCAGCTGCACGTACTCGTGGTCGAAGCGCCGCATGAAACCGACCTGGATCAGCCGCTTGCCGAGCGCGGCCTCGGCCTTGACGACGGCGAGGGAGCTTTCGACATCGGTGGTCAGCGGCTTCTCGCACAGCACCGGCTTGCCGTGCTCCAGGCAGGCCAGCAGCTGCTTCTCATGTGTCGGGCCGGGGGTGGCCAGCACCACCGCGTCCACCTCCGGATCGGCGATGGCGTCGAGCGGATCGGCGATGGCCCGGCAGCCGGGGATCCCCGCGGCGATCGCCTCGGCCTTGTCGGTGAGGTAGTCGTTGACCACGACCACGCGGGCACCGGAGATGCGTGCGGTGATGCGCGCGACGTGGTCGGCGCCCATCATGCCGACACCCAGGACTGCGATCTTCAGTTCAGACATGGCTTTCAAAGACTCTCTAGTTGAAACGGACGGAGGGGACACCACACGAACCCAGGTACGCACTCGTGCGCTTGGCGATGGGCAGGGGAGCGTCGACCTCGCAGGGGTACATGTCCTGCTCGACGATGGCGAACACATCGATGCCCAGCTTCTCGATCTCGGCGAGCAGCGGCGGCATGTCCGGAATGCCCAGCGGCGGTTCGGTCATCGCGCCGAGCTTGACGGCCTCACCGAAGGGCAGATCCTCGGCCTCCACCTTGGCGCGGACCTCGGGATCGACCTGCTTGAGGTGCAGGTAACCGATTCGCTCGGGGGCGCGCCGGATGATCGCGATGTTGTCGCCGCCGCAGTAGGAGATGTGGCCGGTGTCCAGGCACAGGTTCACGAACTCGCCGTCGGTGCCGTCGAGGAAGCGGTAGACGTTCTCCTCGGTGTCGACATGGCTGTCGGCATGCGGGTGGTATTGCGCACGGACACCGTACTTCTCGAACATCGCCTTACCCAGTTCGTTCATCCCCTGGGTCTTGTGCCGCCACTGCTCGGGGGTGAGGTTGCGATCCTCCAGTACTGCACCGGTGGCCGGGTCACGCCACATCTCCGGGATGACGACGACATGCTTGCCGCCGACGGCGGCGGTCAGCTTCGCGACGTCTTCGATCTGGGTCCACACCGAGTTCCATGCGTCGTCCCCGCGGGTCTGCGACTGGTGCAGGTGCTCGAACACGGTGCCGGCGGACAACTTGAGGTTGCGCTTGCCGAGTTCGTCGAGAAGCTGTTGCGGATCGGTCGGCAGGTAGCCGTACGGGCCGAGTTCGATCCACTCGTAACCCGATTCGGCGACCTCGTCGAGGAAGCGGGTGTACGGGGTCTGCTGCGGGTCATCCGGGAACCAGACGCCCCAGGAGTCGGGTGCAGATCCCACGAGAATTGATGACATTGCAATGTTTCCTTCTAACGATCGGACGGACGGAGCAGGGGGCGCTGTACTTTCTTCCAGTCCGCATACCTCTGGTAGGCGGTCTGGGTGGACTCCAGGGTGGAGGTCTCGCTGACGGGGACGTCCCACCAGGAGAAGCTGTCCGGGGCGTAGATCCGCGGGTCGGTCTCGACGTAGATGACCGTGATGACGTCGGCGGCCTTGGCGACCTTGACCGCGTCCGCGAACTCCGCGGCGGTGGCAACCTTGATGACGTCGGCGCCCAGGCTGGCGGCGTTGGCGGCCAGATCCACCGGCAACCTGTCCCCGTCGAGACGACCCTGGGCTCCGCGGTAACGGTAGTCGGTGCCGAAACGCTGAGAACCGAGCGACTCGGAAAGCCCACCGATGGAGGCGAATCCGTGGTTCTGCACCAGCACCGGGATGACCTTGACGCCTTCCTGCACGGCGGTGGCGATCTCGGTCGCCATCATCAGGTAGGAACCGTCGCCGACCATGATGAACACGTCGCGGTCGGGAGCACCCATCCGGACCCCGATGCCGCCGGCGATCTCGTAGCCCATGCAGGAGAACCCGTACTCGACGTGGTAGCCCTTGCGGTCCCGGGTGCGCCACAACTTGTGCAGATCACCGGGCATCGACCCGGCGGCGCAGACCACCACGTCCCGCGGATCCGACAGCGTATTCACCAGTCCGATGACCTGGTTCTGGTTGAGCTGCACGCCGTCTTCGGTGGCGTACACCGAGGACACCGTGTCGTCCCACTCTTTGGCCAGTTCGGTGACCCGGGTGCGGTATTCGTCGCTGACGGTGTAGTCGGCCAGCGCCGGCCCGAGCGCCTCGATCGCCTCGCGGGCATCGGAGACCACACTGATACCGCCCTGCTTCACCGAGTCCAGCGATGCCACGTTGATGTTGACGAACCGCACCTCGGGATTGTTGAAGGCGGTGCGCGATGCGGACGTGAAATCGCTGTAGCGGGTCCCGATCCCGATGATCACATCGGCCTCGGCGGCCAGCGCGTTGGCGGCGGTGGTGCCGGTCGATCCGATGGCGCCGACGCTCTGCGGGTGGTCGTAGCGTAGTGATCCCTTACCGGCCTGGCTCTCGGCCACCGGGATGCCAGTCTGTGCGGCCAGCGCAGCAAGGGCTTCCTCGGCGAAGGAGTAGTGCAATCCGCCGCCTGCCACGATCAAGGGCTTGGTGGCCGAGGCGATGACCTCGGCGGCGCGGGCGATCACCGAACGCTCGGGCAGCGGACGGGCGATGTGCCAGGTGCGTTCGGCGAACAGTGATTCCGGCCAGTCGTGTGCCTCGGCCTGGACGTCCTGCGGGATGGACACTGTCGCCGCACCCGTCTCGACCGGATCGGTCAGCACGCGCATCGCGCCCAGCAGGGCCGCCGGCAGCTGCTCGGGCCGCCACACCCGGTCGAAGTAGCGCGACAGCGGTTTGAACGCGTCGTTGACGGTGACATCACCGGAGGACGGCAGCTCGAGTTCCTGCAGCACGGGCGAGCTGACGCGGGTGGCGAAGGTGTCCGCGGGCAGCAGCAGCACCGGGAGCCGGTTGATGGTCGCCAGCGCCGCGCCGGTGAGCATGTTGGTCGACCCGGGACCGACGCTGGCGGTGACGGCCCAGGTCTGCAACCGGTCCTTCTGCCGGGCGTAGGCGACCGCGCTGTGCACCATGGCCTGCTCGTTGCGGCCCAGCACGTACTTCAGGCCGGGTTCGCGCCCGGCTTCCGACGACTCGACCTCGTCCTGCAGCAGCGCCTGGCCCAGCCCGGCCACGTTGCCGTGGCCGAAGATGCCGAAACAGCCGGCGAAGAACTTGGTGCGTTCCCCGTCGTGTTCGACGTACTGGTTGGCGAGGAACCGGATGGTGGCCTGGGCCACGGTGAGCCGCACGGTTGCCTCGGTGTCGGCGTGCTTCTCGGTCGACTTCGGCGCGGTGGAAACCACGGGTCAGGCTCCTTGGGTCTTGCGCATCGGCAGGCGCGGATCGATTTCCTGGTGTTCCCAGCTGCCGCGCAGCCAGGTGTGGTCGGGGTTGTCGCAGATCAGCCAGGCCCGGTCGGGTCCGGATCCGGCCATCACGTTCAGGTAGTACATGTGGTGGCCGGGGGCGGCGATGGAGGGGCCGTGGTAGCCGTGGGGTACCAGCACGACGTCACCGGTGCGGACCTCCTCGAGCACCTCGATGGGCCGCTCCTGGGTGCCGAACACCCGGTGGTAGCCGAATCCCGGTGTGCCGGCTGGGCTGTCGTCGATCTCGAAGTAGTAGATCTCTTCGAGTTGCGTTTCGACGTCGCTGTTCTCGTCATGCTTGTGGGCCGGGTAGCTCGACCAGTTGCCACCGGGGGTGATGACCTCACAGGCGATCAGCGAATCGGCCTCGAACGTCGTGGCCGTCCCGAAGTTGTGTACCTGCCTGCTGCAGTTGCCCGCTCCGCGCAACTCGACGGGCACATCGGCGGCCGCGACCCGGCGGTTCGGGAACGGCCGGGTGGCCCGCGCACCACAGATGGCGATGCGACCATGCCCGGACAGGGTGTAGGTCTGGTCGATGCCGAGATAGACCATATCGGCCGGGCCGTCGAAAACCGATGCCCGCGGTGACAGTTCGAAGGTGTCGTCCCCGGCCTGCACGGAACCGCCGCCGGACAGCGGCAGGATCATCACTTCGTCATCACCGGTGCTGCGGGTCACCGACCCGTCCACATCGAGATCGACGACCAGCAGGCTGGACTCGGCCCACCCGGCCGACTGCGGGGTGACATCGACGGTGTAGGGCGCGGTCGCGGACCGGGCCGGGATGTACCACTTGCTGTTCATCTCAGCGCACCAGCTTCACGGCGTTCGACACGGCCCCGGCGACATCGTCGTCGGACGGGTAGAGCAGGGTGCGCCCGACGATCAGACCCTTGACGGCCGGCAGCGCCAGCGCCTTCTCCCAACTGGCGAACGCGGCATCGGGATCGGTCGGGTCGCCGCCCAGCAGCAGGGTCGGCATGGTCGTGGACTCCATGACGCGGTCCATCTCGTCGACGACCGGCAGCTTCATCCAGGTGTAGGCCGAGGTCGATCCGAGGCCCTGACTGATGTGCACCGATTTGATGACGGCATCGGGGGAGAGGTCATTGCGGACCTTGCCGTTGACGCGCGAGGACAGGAACGGTTCCAGCATGGCGATCAGCCCGTGCGCGGCCAGTTCATCGACCGCCTGCGCGCAGGCCGCCATGGTGGCGACGGTGCCGGCATCGTCGAGGTCGATGCGGCACAACATCTTTCCGCCGTTCATCTTCGCCGCGGCGGTCGATGCCGCGGTGGCGCCGGTCATCCGGTCGTCCAATTCGAAGCGCGCCCCGGCCAGCCCGCCGCGGTTGAAGGAGGAGAACACCACCTTGTCCTCGAGCGCGCCCAGCAGGACGAGATCGTCCAGGATGTCGGCGGTGGCCAGCACCCCGTCGACGCCGGGATCGGCGAGCGCGGCGCGCAACCGGTCGAGCAGGTCGACCCGGCTGTTCATGGCGGTCGGCCGGTCGCCGACGGCGAGTGCACCGCGGGCCGGGTGGTCGGCGGCGACGATCATCAGCCGGCCGTCGCCGCGGACCGTCGGCCGCGTGGTGCGGGCCTGCCAGGCCCGCGCGACCGCGGCGGGATCGGCGGTGCGGATCTCGGTGAGGTCTGCGTAGGTTGCGGCCCGGGCGACGCCGGGGGCCGATGCGGGACTAGACATTGACGGCCTCCACAGCGGTCTGTTCGGCGAGCTCGGCCACCTCAGCGGCGGTCGGCATCGCGGTCGAGCATTCGAGGCGGGAGGCGACGATGGCGCCCGCGGCGTTGGCATAACGCAGGGTCTTCTCCAGCGACCAGCCGTGCAGCAGGCCGTGGATGAGGCTGCCGCCGAAGGCGTCTCCTGCACCGAGTCCGTTGACCACGTCGACCTCGTTGGGCGGCACGGTCACCGAGCTGTGCCTGGTCTTGCCGAGCACACCGCGCGGGCCCTGCTTGACGATGGCCAGTTCGACCCCGAGGTCCAGCAGCGCGTCGGCGGCCTTGTGCGGGCTGGTCTCCCCGACGGCGATCTCGCACTCCTCCCGGTTGCCGACGGCGACCGTGACGTACTGCAGGGCCTTCTGGACCTGCTCGGACGCGGCGGCCGGGGTCTCCCAGAACATCGGGCGGTAGTCGAGGTCGAGGACCGTCAGCGGCTTCCTGCCGTGCTTGTTCCCCGTCGCTTCGCTCGCCCTTGAACGCGCCTCCCAGGCGGCGAAATGCGCGCTGCGGCTGGGCTCCTCGGACAGCCCGGTGACGGTCGACCAGTACAGCCGGGCCTCGCGGACGGCGTCGGTGTCGATCTCGTCGGCGGTGATCTGCAGGTCGGGGGCCGAGGGCTTGCGGTAGAAGTACAGCGGGAAGTCGTCCGGCGGGAAGATCTCGCAGAAGGTGACCGGGGTCGGGTATTCGCCGTGGGTGCGTACGTACCGGTTGTCGACGCCGAGACGGGCCAACTCGTTGCGCACGTAGCGGCCGAAGGGGTCGTTGCCGGCCCCCGAGATCAGCGCGGCCGTGTTGCCGAGCCGAGCGGCGGCGACTGCGACATTGGCCGCGCTGCCGCCGAGGAACTTGCCGAATGATTCGACGTCTTCGAGTCCGATGCCGGTCTGCAGGGGGTAGACGTCGACGCCGGCTCGCCCGATGGCGACGACGTCGAACGGTTCCGTGCTGGACGGTCTTTCAAGAGACACTTCTGCTCCATGGATCGTGGGCGGGCTCGTCACCTAAGACTGTGCCTCGCGTCACTCGCTCATGTCAATAGTTTGTCCTGACATTCTAACTTTCGATCATTTTGCCCGGATTCGGTTACTCTTTTTCCTCAGTAGCCCTCAGATCGGAGTGGACGTGCCCTTAGCTGTTGAGCTCGACAGGTCCAGCCCTGTGCCCCTCTACTACCAGCTCGCCCAGGCGATCGAGGCGGCGATCCGCAACGGTGAGCTGGCCCCCGGTGACCGGTTCGAGAACGAACTCGCGTTGGCGAGCAGGTTGGCGTTGTCCCGCCCCACCACCCGGCGCGCCATCCAGGAGCTCGTCGACAAGGGTCTGCTGGTCCGCAAGCGCGGTGTCGGTACCCAGGTGGTGCAGAATCCGGTGCACCGGCGCGTCGAACTGACCAGCCTCTTCGATGACCTCGCCAAGTCCGGTCAGGAACCCACCACTCAGCTGTTGGAGTACCACTGCGGTATCGCCGACGAGGAGATCGCTGCCGAACTCAATCTCGGCAAGGACCACGAGATCGTCACCATCCAGCGACTCCGCTGCGCCAACGGCGAACCGCTGGCCGTCATGACCAACCATCTGCCGGTCGAGATCGCGCCGGATGCCGGAGAACTCGAGGCCAGCGGGCTCTATCAGGCGCTGCGCGGCCGCGGCGTTCACATCCGGCTGGCTCGTCAGCGCATCGGCGCCAAGCCGGCCAACCGCAACGAGGCACGGTTGCTCGACGAGAAGGCCGGCTCGCCGTTGCTGACCATGAGCCGGACGGCGTTCGACGACTCCGGTCGGGCGGTGGAATTCGGTAGTCACTGTTATCGCGCGTCCCGCTACTACTTCGAGACCACGCTCGTCGACCGCTGAGTCGGTGGCGCGGTGGTCCCACGGATCACCAGGCGCGGTTCGAGCACGACGTCGGCAGTGTCATCGGTGCCATCCAGCATGGCGACGGCCAGGCGCACCGCATGCCGGGCCAGTTCGTCGGCATCCTGATGCACGGTGGTCAGGTCGATGCGCGGGTTGTCCGACAGATGGCTGTCGTCGTAGCCGATCAGGGAGATGTCACCGGGCACGTCGATGCCGGCCCGGGACAACCCGTCCAGTAGTCCGATCGCACAGCGATCGTTACCGGCCAGGACCGCTGTCGGCCGGGTCGCGGAGTCCAGGATCACGCGTGCGGCGGCGGCCCCGGCGGCCTCGTCGTGCGCGCCCGGAATGACATTGGCCTGTTTCAGGAGTCCGTGACTGCGCATGGCCGCGCGGTATGCCTTGCGCCGGTCGGCCGAACCGGGATCCTTGCCGCCGTCGACATGGTGGATCTCGCGATGGCCGAGTTCGACGAGATAGCCGACCGCGTCGCGGATGCCCTTCGCATCATCGGTGCGCACGGTCGCCAGTCCCGGCGACGGTCCGTCGAGCCGGCGGCCGACCACCACGACGGGCACTCGCTCGGCCAGCATGCGCAGTTCGGCGGCGCCCGAGGAAGGTCCGAGCAGGATGAGGCTGCCGCAACGGTGGCTGAGCAACGCCTCGATGGGTACGGCCTCGTCGCGGTCGGGGAGGTTGGCCGACAACAGGACTTCGTAGCCGAGTCGCTCGGCCGCCGGATAGATCCCGGTCACCAGTTCGGCCTCGAACAGCTGGCGGACGTCCATCAGCACGCCGAGCGTGCGGCTGCGTCCGCGCGCCAGCAGTCGCGCCGCCGAGTCCGGCCGGTAGCCGATCTGTTGTGCCACCGCGAGTACCCGTTGGCGCGTTTCCTCACTGGCGCCGGGCTTTCCGTCGAGGATGAACGACACCAGGGTGCGGGAGACGCCGGCGCGGGTCGCCACGTCGGCCATCGTCGGCCGGGACGGACGCGCATCGGGTCCGGTCGGCCGGGACGGACGCGCATCGGATCCGGTCGGCCGGGACGGACGCGCATCGGATCCGGTCGGCCGGGACGGACGCGCATCGGGTCCGGTCGGCCGGGACGGACGCGCATCGGATCCGGTCGGCCGGGACGGACGCGCATCGGATCCGGTCGGCCGGGACGGACGCGCATCGGATCCGGTCGGCCGGGACGGACGCGCGGGTGTGGCTGTCATCGGGTCCTTCCTCGCGGCGTGACGGTTGACACATCTTCGGTCGCCGCCCATATTAGACCTAACGCGCGTTACTAACGCGCTTTAGTAACGAAGGAAACATACCCATGGCGACTGCCACCGGCACTCAGAATTCGGGCAGGTTCCTCACCAAGCTGACGGTCATCGCGACCCTGGGTGGACTGCTCTTCGGATACGACACCGGGGTCATCTCCGGTGCGCTGCTCTACATGAAGGACGACCTGCAGCTCAGCGCCTTCGGCGAGGCGACCGTCGTCAGCTCGCTGCTCTTCCCCGGCGCGGCCTTCGGCGCCCTGTTCGGCGGTCGGGTGGCCGACCGGATCGGACGCAAACGCAGCCTGCTGGTGTGCGCGGGGCTGTTCCTGGTCGGCGCGCTCGGCTGCGCGATCGCCCCGAACGTCCAGCTGATGGTCGCGGCGCGCATCGTGCTGGGTCTCGGTGTCGGCGCGGCCGCGGTCACCTGCCCGCTCTACCTGGCCGAGATGGCACCCGCCGACCGGCGCGGTCGCATGGTGACCATCAACGAACTGATGATCGTCACCGGTCAGATGCTGGCCTTCGCCACAAATGCACTGCTGGACCACCTGATTCACGACCCGCACGTCTGGCGCATCATGCTGGGTGTGGCCACCGTGCCCGCGGTCGCGTTGTTGCTGGGCATGCTGGTGCTGCCGGACTCGCCGCGCTGGTACGGGTTGAAGGGACGGATGTCCGAGGCGCGCGCGGTGCTCGGCCTGAGCCGTCCGCCGGCCGAGGCCGACGCCGAGTACGAGGTGATCGTCGAGCACACCGAACACATGCTCAAGACCAAAAGCGCGCCGTTCAGTGTCATCCGGGATGTGCCATGGATCCGCCGGGTGCTGCTCATCGGGTGCGGACTCGCGGTCGTGCAGCAGGCCACCGGCATCAACACCGTCAACTACTACGCGCCGACCATCCTGGAGGAGAGCGGACTCGGGGTGAGTGCCGCGCTGGTCGCGACCATCGCCGTCGGCGTCACCTCGGTGACCACCACGATCATCGGGATCATCCTGCTGGGCTTCGTCGGCCGGCGCACCATGCTGCTGATCGGATTCGCCGGCGTCGCCGGATCGCAGCTCGCGCTCGCGCTGGTGTTCCTGCTCGCCGAGTCGACGATGCGCAGCTACGTGATCCTGGCCTGCATGATCCTGTTCGTCGGATTCGTGCAGATGTTCATCGGCACCGTGGTGTGGCTGCTGCTCTCGGAGATCTTCCCGCTCAGTATCCGCGGGTTCGCCATGGGTATCGCGGTGTTCGTGCTGTGGTGCACCAACGCCATCATCTCGTTCCTGTTCCCGCTGCTGAACTCCGCGCTGGGGTCGACCGGCACCTTCCTGCTGTTCGTCGCCGTCAACGTCGGTTCGTGGATCTTCGTGCAGCGCCTGGTTCCCGAGACCAAGGGAGCCACCCTGGAGGAACTCGAAGAACGCTTCGAGGCCGAGCACACCGAGTCCGTCACCTCCTAGCGCCAGCAGACGCGTGTGCCCCTGAAATACTGGATTCCAGGGGCACACGCGTCTGCTCGCCGGGGGAGCGGCGTCAGGAGAACGCCGCGCGGAACGCCTCCAACGCGGCGGTGCTGTCACCGGCGGCCCAGGCTTCCAGGCCGACGGTGCCGTCATACCCGATGTCGCGCAGTGCCTTTGCCACCACCGGGTAGTGGATCTCCCCGATGCCCGGTTCGCAGCGGCCGGGGACGTCGGCGACCTGGATCTCCCCGATCGCCGCCCCGCAGCGGCGGACCAGCTCGACGAGGTTTCCCTCGCCGATCTGGGCGTGATAGAGGTCCAGCATCATCTTCACGTTCGGATGTCCGACACCTTCGATGAGCGCCAAGGTGTCCTTGGCGCGGGCCAGCGGCACGCCCGGATGGTCCACGACGGTGTTCAGATTTTCCACGCAGAACGTGACGCCGGCCCGGGCGCCCAGCTCCCCGATGCGTTCCAGCGCCCGCAGGGCCGTCAGCCACATCTGGCCGGTCGCGCGCTGCCGCGGGCGGGCCGCCTGGCCGTCGACCAGCTCGGCGGTGTGCAGGTTGAGCCGCGGAACCCCGAGCGTCTCGGCGGCTTTGATGCTCAGCTCGGCGGTGCGTACCACCTCGTCGGCGCTGTCCGGGTCGATCAGGTCACCGTGCAGGTATCCGGTCATCGACGAGAACCGGGCGCCGGTCTTGGCCAGTGCGTCCAGGTCCTTGTCGTGCCAACTCCAGATCTCCACGTCGAAACCGAGTTCGTCGATCCGCTTGACCCGGTCCAGGATGGGCAGGTCCCGGAACACCATCTCAGAGCACACGGCAAGTCTCATGCTGCGACCCCGCTCAACACGACCGGTGCCTTGGTCTCGATCGACTCGCGTGCGGCCAAGGCGATTTCGAGTGCGATGCGGGCGTCGACGCCGGTGACCGAGGGCTCGGTACCGGCCTGCACGTGGGCGGCGAAGTCGGCGAATTGCGCGGTGTAGGCATCGGCGAACAGTTCGGTGTTCAGCGTGCCCGCCTGTGCGGGGTCGCGCCCGGCAAGCAGTACGCCACCGGATCCGAACACCTCACCGCGGACGTCGTATCCGTAGACCGCCTGGAAGCTCGCCTCGGCGATCGCGAACGCGCCGTTGTCGAAACGCAGTTGTACGACCGAGGTGTCCAGGAAACCCTGGTCGGCGAACTGTGGGTGGACCAGTGCGTCGGCCTGGGCGTAGACCTCGGTGACGCGCGCACCCGGGTTGAGCCAGCACAGCGTGTCGAAGTCGTGGATCAGCGTCTCGTTGAAGATCGTCCACGGTGTGACCCTTGCGGCGACGTCGGCCGAGATGCCGGGATCGCGGGTCAGTGAGCGCAGCATCTGCGGGGTGCCGATCTGACCGGCCTCGATACGGGCCCGGATATCGGCGAAATCGGCGGCGAAGCGACGGTTGAACCCGACCTGCAGTGCCACGCCGGCCGAGCGGGCAGCGTCGATGGCCCGGTCGGCGTCATCGAGCGTGAGCGCCATCGGCTTCTCGCAGAACACGTGCTTGCCGGCCTGTGCGGCCGCGACCACCAGGTCGGCATGGCTGGTGGCGGGGGAGCAGATGGCCACGGCCTGCACGGCGGGGTCGGCAATGAGCTCCAGGGGATCGGTGTATGCCGTTGCGCCCGAGAATCTCTCGGCGGCACCGGGCACCGGGTCGGCGACGGCGGCAAGGCGGGTGTGCGGCAGACGGGAGGCGAGGGTCTCGGCATGGAAACTGCCGATCCAGCCGGCTCCGATGAGACCGAAGGAGATGGGTGCGGACATGGGAACTCCGATCGACTAGAACGTTCTAGAAGAAGGTAGGGCGCTCACCGCCGTTTCGTCAATGAAATTCCTAGAACGTTCTAGACTGCTGTCGTGGATCGCAGACCGACGCTGGCCGATGTCGCCGCACGGGCCGGGGTGTCGGTGGCGTTGGTGTCCATCGTCATGCGCGACGCGGCCGGTGCGAGCGATCAGACGCGCGACCGGGTGCGACGTGCGGCCGAGGAGCTGGGATACCGACCGGACCCGCGGGCGCGCAGATTGCGTCAACACCGCACCAAGTTGCTGGGCGTCACCTTCACCGTCGGGCAGGAGTTCCACGCCGACCTCGTCGATGGTGTCTATGTGGCTGCCGAGGAGTTCGGTTACGACGTCGTCCTCAGCGGGATCACCCCACATCGCGACGAGACGCGGGCCCAGCGGACCCTCATCGACGAGCAGTGCGAGGGTCTGGTGCTGATCGGTCCGCAATCATCCGCCCGGCAGATCGCGGAGCTCGCCGCGCGGGCGCCGGTGGTGGTGCTGGCCCGCCGGGTACGCGGGGTCGATGCCGTGCGCAGCGACGACGGCGCAGGGGCGGTGCTGGGAACCGATCATCTGATCGGCCTGGGCCACCGACGCATCGTTTACCTCGATGGTGGCAGGGCGCCGGGCGCCGCAGACCGGCTACGGGGTTATCGGCGCGCGGTCGATGCGGCCGGCTTGTCGCTATCGGTTCGTCCCGGCGGGCTCACCGAACGGGAAGGAGCCGCGGCCGCGGCGGCGATGCTGACCGAGCGGGATGTGCCCACCGCGGTGTTCGCCTTCAACGACCGGTGCGCCCTGGGTGTCATGGATGTGCTGATTCGCGCGGGAATCTCGGTGCCGCAACAGGTGTCGGTGCTCGGCTTCGATGACAGCCCGCTGGCCGGGCTGGCCCATGTGGACCTCACCACGGTGCGCCAGGACGCCATAGGCTTGGCCGGCGCGGCGGTGCAGCGGTTGATCGGGCGGCTGGATCGGTCCGCCGGATGCACCGATGCGGTGGATCTGGTTCGCGAGCCGACACTCGTCGTGCGAGGTTCGACCCGCGCGGTGGACGAGCTGCCTGCGGAAATGGCGGCGGACAAATGACTTGCAGTCCTAATGTCAGGACAAAGTATTGACTTTCGGGTGTGAGCCGTATTACATCAATCCTGCAGGCGTAGCGTCCGGCACCCGGCCGGTCCGACCGGGGCGGGCGACACGGCGAAAAGACAACGAGGAGATACAGCGATGAGCGCTCGCGCGAAGAGCCGAGTAACCCAGTCGTTCAAGCGGCTCGCAGCCTTCACCGGGGCGGGCGTGCTGGCAGTGAGCATGGTGGCGTGTTCGTCCACCGGTGGTGCACCCGAGGGCTCGGGTGACGGCGGCAGCGGTGGCGGCACGGTCGACACCCCGCGCATGACCATCGCGATGATCACCCACGAGGTGCCGGGTGACACCTTCTGGGACCTCATCCGCAAGGGTGCCGAAGCCGCGGCGCAGAAGGACAACATCGAGCTGCGCTACTCCGCGGACCCCGAGGCGCCCAATCAGGCGAATCTGGTGCAGAGCGCCATCGACAGCGGTGTCGACGGGATCGCCGTCACGCTGGCCAAGCCCGACGCCATGGGTCCGGCCTTGAAAGCCGCCATCGACAAGGGCATTCCGGTGGTCGCGTTCAACTCGGGCTTCGACAACTTCAAGGCCCTGGGCGTCGGTCAGTACTTCGGCCAGGACGAACGCCTGGCCGGAATCGCCGCCGGCGAGCGGCTGACCGCCGACGGTGCCAAGAAGGTCGTCTGCATCATCCAGGAGCAGGGCCAGGTGGCACTCGAATCACGCTGTGCCGGTGTGAAGGAAGGCTTCGGCGGCCAGACCGAGATCCTCAACGTCAACAGCAAGGACATGCCGTCGGTGGAGGCGACGATCACCGCCAAGATGCAGCAGGATCCGACCGTCGACACGTTCGTCGCCCTCGGTGCGCCGATCGCGCTGACCGCAGTGCAGTCGAAGGCCAACGCCGGTAGCCAGGCAAACATCACCACCTTCGACACCAATGCCGCGCTGGTCGACGCCATCCAGAACGGCGACGTGCAGTGGGCCGTCGACCAGCAGCCCTACCTGCAGGGCTACCTCGCCATCGACTCGCTGTGGTTGTACCTGTCCAACAAGAACCTGATCGGCGGCGGCCAGGCCACCCTCACCGGCCCGTCGTTCATCGACAAGTCCAACATCGACGCCGTGGCCGAACTGGCCAAGGGCGGAACCCGCTAGCAGTGTCGGAAAGAGCAGAGATGTCCACTCAGACCGAGGTGACCCTCGACAATCACGACGTCGTCCGCGACGAACGCGTCAAAGAACGGAACCGGGTACAACGCATACTGATCCGTCCCGAGATGGGTGCCGGTATCGGCGCGATCGGGATCTTCATCGCCTTCCTCATCGTGGCGCCGCCGTTCCGCGAGGCCTCTTCGCTGGCGACGGTGCTCTATGCCAGCAGCACCATCGGGATCATGGCCTGCGGCGTGGCCGTACTGATGATCGGCGGCGAGTTCGATCTGTCGGCCGGTGTGGCGGTGACGTTCAGCTCGCTGGCGGCATCGATGCTCGCCTACAACCTGCACCTGAACCTGTGGGTCGGGGCGGCGCTGGCCCTGGTGCTGTCGCTGGTGGTCGGCTTCTTCAACGGCTTCCTGGTGATGAAGACCAAGATCCCCAGCTTCCTGATCACCCTGAGTACGTTCTTCATGCTGGCCGGTATCAACCTGGCGGTCACCAAATTGGTTGCCGGACAGGTGGCCACCCAGAGTGTCAGCGACATGGCCGGCTGGGATTCGGCGCAGAAGGTGTTCTCCTCCTCCTTCACCGTGTTCGGCGTCGGTATCCGCGTGACGGTGCTGTGGTGGCTGGTGTTCACCGCGGTGGCCACCTGGGTGTTGTTCAAGACGAAGATCGGCAACTGGATCTTCGCCGTCGGCGGTGACGCCGAGAGCGCCCGCGCCATCGGTATCCCGGTGACCAAGGTCAAGATCGGCCTGTTCACGTTCGTCGGCTTCTGTGCCTGGTTCGTCGGCATGCACCTGCTGTTCGCGTTCAACACCGTGCAGTCCGGTCAGGGCATCGGCAACGAGTTCTTCTACATCATCGCCGCGGTCATCGGTGGCTGCCTGCTCACCGGTGGCTACGGCACCGCGATCGGCGCGGCCATCGGTGCGTTCATCTTCGGTATGACCAACCAGGGCATCGTCTATGCGGGCTGGGACCCGGACTGGTTCAAGTTCTTCCTGGGCGGCATGCTGCTGTTCGCGGTGATCGCCAACAACGCCTTCCGTAACTACGCAGCGAAGAAGTGATCTGATGACCGCAACAGTCGAAACCCCCAGCAACGCAGCCTCGGACGGTAAGAAGGTGCCGCTGGTCGAACTGCGCAACGTCGGCAAGTCCTACGGCAACATCACCGCGCTGAAGGACATCAGCCTGCGGGTACATGCCGGCGAGGTGACCGGCATCCTCGGTGACAATGGCGCCGGGAAATCCACGCTCATCAAGATCATCGCGGGCCTGCACCAGCAGACCGACGGTGATCTGCTGGTCGACGGTGAGTCGACGAGGTTCTCCTCACCCGCCGACGCGCTGGACAAGGGCATCGCGACCGTTTACCAGAACCTGGCCGTCGTCCCGTTGATGCCGGTGTGGCGCAACTTCTTCCTGGGTCAGGAGGTCCGCAAGAAATCGTTCCCGTGGTCGCTGGACGCCAACGCGATGCGGGCCACCACGCTGGCCGAGCTGTCGAAGATGGGCATCGAACTCCCTGACGTCGACGCGCCGATCGGCTCGCTGTCCGGCGGTCAGCGCCAGTGCGTGGCGATCGCGCGGGCGGTCTTCTTCGGTGCGCGGGTGCTGATCCTGGATGAGCCGACCGCGGCGCTGGGCGTCAAGCAGTCCGGTGTGGTGCTCAAATACATCACCGCGGCCAAGGAGGCGGGGTTCGGCGTCGTGTTCATCACGCACAACCCGCACCACGCCCACATGGTCGGTGACCATTTCGTGCTGCTCAACCGCGGGCGGCAGAAGCTGGACTGCACGTACGACGAGATCACGCTCGAGCACCTGACCCAGCAGATGGCCGGCGGCGACGAGCTCGAGGCATTGAGCCACGAGCTGCGCGGAAGCAAGTAACCCAACCGTCCTCGGCGCGGTTTCGTCCGGACACCGGACGGGACCGCGCCGTTGTCGTGTGTCGGCTCGACTGTCGACACGGAAACTGTTTCAGCAGGGGTCCGAGCTCCGGTCGCATCGAAGGCATCGCGGACGCGGCAGGGGTGCTGAAGACGGCCGATGCCAGTTCGCAGAGGTCGCCGGCGGCGGGCACCGCCCGCACCGTGTAGCTCGACCGGGGCGCGGGTATACGAGCCGCCATGACGACGACGACACTGAAGACAGAAGACGCCGGAAAACAGGCCGTGAGCCGCAGCGTGCAGGTCACGGCACCGGTGGCGACGCTGTTCGAGCAGATCGCCGACCCGCACCGCCATCACGATATCGACGGCTCGGGCACCGTCCGCAATGTCGATGTCAAGGGTCCGCACCGGCTGTCCAAGGGCGACAAGTTCACCGTCGGCATGACTCAGTACGGGCTCCCCTACAAGATCACGTCGACGGTTACCCGAGTCGAAGAGAACCAGATCGTCGAATGGCAGCACCCGCTGGGCCACAAATGGCGCTGGGAATTCGCCGAGGTGAGCCCGGGCATCACCAAGGTCACCGAGACCTTCGATTATTCGTCGGCCAAGGTGCCGTTCGTGATCGAACTGCTCGGCATGCAGAAGAAGAATGCCGAGGGCATCGAATCAACCCTGACCGGTCTGGCCGACCGGTACCTCACGCACTGAGCCGGCGGGCCGCTACCGCGGCTGCAGACCGGCCGCGCGATACGTGGCATCCACCAACGCCATGTTGGCCACCGCGTCATCCACGCCGAACGGCAGTGGCGCGCCGTGTTCGACGTGTGCGGCGAACGCTTCCAGCTGATGGCTGTAGGAGGCCCGGGTGCCGTGATGCTCGATAGTTGAACCGGCTGGGGTGGTGACGGTCAGCCGGTCATCGCCGGCCGGGTGGATGAAATCGTGCACGAACGCCGCACCGGTGCTGCCGGTGATTCGCAGGGTGAACGAATAGTCCTCGGCCACCATCGAATTGGTCGAGACCCCGGTCGCACCACCGGGGAACTCGATATCGATGTCGCAGCGCGCATCCACCCCCGGCGACCGCAGTTCGGCGCGTGCGCCCGCGATCCTCGGGTCGCCGAGCACGCGACGACCCAGCGACCGCATGATGTGCAGGCCGTAACAACCCAGATCCATCACCGCGCCACCGGCCATGTCCAACGACCACCGTGGGTCCTGCGCAGCGGGCTCGGGCATCGCCATCGCCACCTCGACCCGCCGGATCTCGCCGAGCGATCCATCCGCGGCCAATTCGAGTGCCCGTCTGGTCACCGGGTGGAAGTAGTAGTGGAAGGCCTCCATCACGGTCACGCCGGCCTCGGTGGCGGCTCGGGCCACCTGGATGGCCTCGGAATGGTTGCGGGCGGAGGGCTTCTCGCTGAGCACCGGTTTGCCCGCGGCGATGGCCGCGAGATTCCACGGCGCGTGCAGGGAGTTGGCCAACGGGTTGTAGATGACATCGACGTCGGGGTGGTCGATGACGTCCTGATAGGAGTCCAGGACCCGTTCCACACCGTATTTATCGGCGAAGGTGGCGGCGCGACCACGGTCGCGGGCCGCCACGGCCACCAGTCGGTGTCCGAGTTCGGCCGCGGGACCGACGATGGCGTCCTCGGCGATCCGGGACGCGCCGAGGACGCCGATCCTCATCCGGCGACGCTGTTCAGGAACGCCACGCTGGCGCGCACGTCGGCAACCGGGCCGTCGCCCACCGGTGCGCTGTCCAGAATGGTGTCCTGCTCCATCACGAACCAGCCGTCGAACCCGTTGTCCCGCAACACCGAGACGATACCGGCGATATCGATGTCCCCGGTGCCCAGTGGCGTGTACATGCCGGCCTTGACAGCATCGGTGTAGCTGAGTTCACCGGCCTGCACCTTGGCGGCCAGTGCCGCGTCGACATCCTTGAGATGGGTGTGTGCGATGCGCTGTGGCACCGCCTTGGCCAGTTCCAGCGGGTCGGTGCCGCCGATCAGCAGATGCCCGGTGTCCAGGCACAGCGGGATCGATGATCCGGCCAGCACCCGGTCCACCTCGGCGCGGCTCTCGACCATGGTGCCGACGTGCGGGTGCAGCACGGCCAGCAATCCACGGTCGGCGACGATGGCGGCCAACCGGTCCAGATTGGTCAGCAGGATGTCCCACTGCGATTCGTCCAGTACGGGGCGTGAGTCGTAGCCCTCGGCCCCGGTGGCTGCGGCCAGCACCACCACACCGGCGTCTGCGGCGACCAGCGAATCCAGCGGCCCGGCAAGGTCTTCGGTGGGGTCATGGTCGGGTTTGTGCAGCACCACCGGCACGAATCCACCCACACAGGCGAGCCGGTGGCTCGCCAGGACCGCCTTCAGTTCGTCGGTGTCGGTGGGCAGGAATCCCTCCGGGCCGAGTTCGGTGGCGGTCAGCCCGACACCGCGCATCTCGGTGAGGACCTGTTCGGGTTTGAGCTGGAAGCCCCAGCCGGGAACCTCACAGACACCCCAGGAGATGGGCGCTCCGGCGATTTTCATGGTGTCGGTGCTCATGCTCCCCGTACCTCCTCGATGCGCACCGGGGCGCCCCGGCGCAGGGACTCGGTGGCGGCCTCGGCCAGCCAGGCCACCTCGACGGCGTCGGCGACGGTCGCCCCGCGGACCGGGCCGCCCTTGGCAACCTCGACGAAACCGGCCAGTTCGGTGCGGAACGCCTCGGTGAAGCGGTCCATGAAGAAGTTGTGCGCCGGTCCGGTGGGGAACTCGTTCGCAGGATCGACGTTCTTCAGCGGTGCACCCTGGTCCCAGCCGGCGGCGACCGAATCGTCGAAGCCGTGTATTTCGAGGCGGCAGTCATACCCGCGGGCGTTGTAGCGGGCGTTGGAGATGACGCCGAGCGCGCCCCCGTCGAACCGGACCACCACCGCGGCGGTGTCGACATCGCCGTACTCGGTGAACAGCGGGTCGCCCTGCACCGTGCCGGTGGCGTAGACCTCGACGGCCTGCTGACCGGTGATCCAGCGGACGATGTCGAAATCGTGGACGGCGCAATCCCGGAAGATGCCGCCCGAGCCCTTGATGTAGTCCATCGGCGGGGGAGCGGGGTCCATGGTCGTGCTGCGCACCGTGTGCAGGGTGCCGAGGCTGCCACTGTCGACGGCGGCCTTGGCCGCGGCGAAGGCGGCGTCGAAGCGGCGCTGATAACCCACCTGCACCGGGACGCCGGAGCGGGCGATGAGATCGGCGACCCGCACGCTCTCGGCGGCGGTCGAGGCGATCGGCTTCTCGCAGAAGGTGGGGATCCCGCGGTCGACCGCGGCCAGCGTGAGTTCCGCGTGCGCCGGGGTGGCCGCGGCCACCACGACACCGTCGATGCCCGCGGCCAGCAGTTCCTCGACGGACCCGACGGCCGTGGCGCCGTGTTTGGCGGCCACCGCGGCCGTCACGTCTGCGCGTTCGTCGGTGATCACCAACCCGTCGATACCGTCAAGTCCGGCAAGGGTTTCGGTGTGGAATGCGCCGATGCGGCCCAATCCGATCACGCCGATGGTGGTCATGGGTTGCTCCGTTCGTACTGTGCGCCGTGGATGGACACGACGGCTAGTCTTGCTGTGATACCGAGCGCAATCAACAGCAGAAAACCATCAAAAAACCATCACAGATCGTCACCAACCATTCGCGAGCAGACGCTTGTGCCCCCAGAATCGCCGCATAAGGGGGTACCCGCGTCTGCTCGCGGGAGAGACGCGCGGGAGAGCGAGCGCCCATGCACCGGTACAAGGTCCGCGAGATCGCGCAACAGTGCGGCCTGAGCGAGGCGACGGTCGACCGTGTCCTCAACGACCGGCCGGGGGTGCGCGAGAACACCCGCGCCGAGGTGCTGCAGGCCATCGCGGATCTGGACAAACAACGAGCACAATTGCGGCTGAACGGTCGTCGCTATCTGATCGATGTCGTGATGCAGACCCCGCAGCGGTTCTCGGACGCGTTCCGGGCGGCGGTCGAGGCCGAACTGCCGGCCTTCGCGCCGGCCGCGCTGCGGGCGCGTTTCCATCTGTGGGAGTCCGGATCGGCCGCCCGGACGGTCGACGTGCTCAGCCGCATCAAGGGCAGTCACGGCGTCATCCTCAAGGCGCAGGACGAACCCGAGGTGGCCGAACAGATCGATCGGCTGGTGTCCGCGGGCGTGCCGGTGGTCACCTACACCACCGACGTGGCCAACAGTGACCGCTGCGCCTACGTCGGCATCGACAACCACGGCGCCGGTCTGACGGCGGCCTACCTGGTCGATCAGTGGCTCGGCGGTGCACCGGCCGATGTGCTCATCACGTTGAGCCGCACCGTGTTCCGCGGTGAAGGGGAGCGGGAGGTCGGGTTCCGGTCGGGGCTGCGCGGCTCGGGTCGCGAGATCGTCGAGGTCAGTGAGGGAGATGGGATCGACGCCACCACGGAGGGGTTGGTGCTCGACGCGCTGCGCCGCCACCCCGGCATCGGTGCGGTCTACTCACCCGGCGGCGGGAACGCCGCGACGGTCGCGGCGTTCGAACGGCTGGGCCGGGTCTGCCGCGTCTTCGTCGGCCATGATCTCGACGCCGACAACCGGCGACTGCTGCGCGAGGGCAAGCTCTCGGTGGTGCTGCACAACGATCTGCGCGCGGACGCGCGCCTGGCCATGCGGGTTCTGCTGTCCCGGCACAACGCGCTGCCGGACGAGCCGGTACGGCCGGCTCCGATCCAGGTCGTCACCCCCTACAACCTGCCCGGGTGACGATCGGCACAGGCCGGCGCTGCCTGCGGAATCGCTGAAAGTGGGCCGCGCGGACTACCATTTCACCGCTCGGCCACGTGACCATGTGCCGACGACAGGACAAACCACAAGCAGGGGAATTCGACTGATGGCGCCAGAGCTGGTCCCGGGCGTGACGGTGCTGGGCAACCTGGCCATCGACGTCATCAACGGCGCGGCGCCCAGCCCCGGTGGCTGCGCCTCCTTTGCGGGCGTGGCGCTGGAATCGGCGCCGGGCAGCACGCACATCGCCGCGATGGGCGAGGAGCAGCACCACGACCTCTTCGAGCCGGTTCTGGAGCGGTTCGGGTCCCTGGTGCGGCTGCTGCCGTCGGACCGCACCAGTGGTTTCAGCCTGGACTACGACGACACCGACCACCGGCACATGGGCGTCTCGTCGATCGGACCGGTGTGGCGACCGGCCGATATCGACACCGATGACCCGCGTACCAGCTGGATCCATCTGGCCCCGCTGCTGCGCACGGACTTCCCGGCCGACACCTTGGCCCACCTGGCCGCCCGCGGCCACCGCATCGCCTACGACGGCCAGGGCCTGGTGCGCGCCGACCAGATCGGCCCGCTGGTGCTGGACCGTAATTTCTCGCCCGAACTGCTGCGTCACCTCAGTGTGCTCAAGCTCGCCGAGGACGAAGCCGTCATCGTCGCCGACGGCGCCTTCGATCTGGATACCGCCGCGTGGCTGGGGGTCCCGGAGATCCTGGTGACCTATGGCTCGGAGGGGTGCGACATCTACCGGGACGGGTCGGTGGTGCGCGTGCCGGCCGCCTGGCGGGTGATGGATGTGCAGACCACCGGTGCCGGGGACATGTTCACCGCCAGCTACGTGGCCCACCGCGCCATGGGCGCCGAACCGCGCCGCGCGGTCGAGATCGCCAGTGAACTGGTGGCCCGCGAGCTACAGAAGCGCGTCGAGGTTCCGTCGGCGAAGGCATGACGCCCGACCGAACTTGACAGGTGTCAAGTTCGCAGGCCATGCTGCTTGCCGACAGCTACTGCACGGTAACCGAATCCTTAGAGAATGACATTCTCCAAAAGTGACGAAAACCACATGTTCGTGTCTCAGGGCCCCGGCTTCACGCGACTGAACTGGGCGTTTTCTCCGACGCAACCCGCGTGTCGGCGACTCGCCCGACGATGGACACCCTAAGAGAAGTGCCATACTGGTTACTCGCAGTGACACAAAAAGTTTTTGACGTAACGCCCGCCTGGCCATGCGCCACCGGCCGGGGCGTGAAAGGCAGGAAGTCGTGGGTCAGAACGGCAGCACCGGCGCTCCGCGGCAGAAGCTGGAAAAAGTGGTCATCCGCTTCGCCGGCGACTCCGGTGACGGCATGCAGCTTACCGGCGATCGCTTCACCTCGGAGGCCGCCCTTTTCGGCAACGACCTGGCGACCCAGCCGAACTACCCCGCCGAGATCCGGGCACCACAGGGCACCCTGCCCGGTGTGTCGTCGTTCCAGATCCAGATCGCCGACTACGACATCCTCACCGCCGGTGACCGGCCCGACGTCCTCGTCGCGATGAACCCCGCGGCGCTCAAGGCCAACGTCGGCGACCTCCCGCGCGGCGGCCTGATCATCGCCAACTCCGACGAGTTCACCAAGCGCAATCTCGCCAAGGTCGGATACGACGCCAACCCGCTGGAGACCGAGGAGCTGTCCGACTACGTCGTGCAGTCGGTGGCCATGACCACCCTGACCCTGGGCGCCGTCGAGGCGATCGGCGCCACCAAGAAGGACGGCCAGCGCGCCAAGAACATGTTTGCGCTCGGACTGCTGTCCTGGATGTACGGCCGCGAGCTAGCGTCCAGCGAGTCGTTCATCCGCGAAAAGTTCGCCCGCAAACCCGAGATCGCCGAGGCCAACGTGCTGGCGCTGAAGGCCGGCTGGAACTACGGCGAGACCACCGAGGCGTTCGCCACCACCTATGAGGTCGCCCCGGCGAAGCTGAAGTCCGGCGAATACCGCCAGATCTCGGGCAACACCGCGCTGGCCTACGGCATCGTCTCCGCCGGTCATCTCTCCGGTGTCCAGGTGGTGCTGGGCACGTACCCGATCACCCCGGCCAGTGACATCCTGCACGAGCTGTCCAAGTACAAGCACTTCAATGTGATGACGTTCCAGGCCGAGGACGAGATCGCCGGTATCGGTGCCGCGATCGGCGCGTCCTATGGCGGCGCACTCGGTGTCACCAGCACCTCGGGTCCGGGTGTGTCGCTGAAATCCGAGGCGATCGGCCTGGCGGTCATGACCGAGCTGCCGCTCATCGTCATCGACGTGCAGCGCGGCGGCCCGTCCACCGGACTGCCCACCAAGACCGAGCAGGCCGACCTGCTGCAGGCGCTCTACGGCCGCAACGGCGAATCGCCGGTCGCCGTATTGGCGCCGTGCTCACCGTCGGACTGCTTCGACATCGCGGTGGAGGCCGCCCGCATCGCGATCGGCTATCACACCCCGGTGATCATCCTGTCCGACGGCGCGATCGCCAACGGATCCGAACCGTGGCGCATCCCGGACATCAGCACCTACCCGGCCATCGAGCACACGTTCGCCAAGCCCGGTGAGCCATTCGAGCCCTACGCCCGTGACCCGGAGACGCTGGCCCGCCAGTTCGCCGTGCCGGGCACCCCGGGCCTGGAGCACCGCATCGGTGGGCTGGAAGCGGCCAACGGTTCGGGCAACATCTCCTACGAACCCAAGAACCACGATCTGATGGTGCGGTTGCGTCAGCTCAAGATCGACGGCATCGCGGTGCCCGATCTGGTGGTCGACGATCCGACCGATGATGCCGAGCTGCTGATGCTCGGCTGGGGCAGCTCGTACGGCCCCATCGGCGAGGCGTGCCGGCGGGCGCGCCGCAAGGGCATCAAGGTCGCGCATGCCCAGCTGCGCCACCTCAACCCGTTCCCGTCCAACCTCGAAGAGGTGCTGCGCCGCTACCCCAAGGTGGTCGTGCCCGAGATGAACCTCGGCCAGCTCGCCCTGCTGTTGCGCGGCAAGTACCTGGTCGACATCCAGTCGGTCACCAAGGTCGAGGGCATGGCCTTCCTGGCGGACGAGGTCGAGGGCATCATCGATGCGGCGCTGGACGGCACGTTGCGCGAGAAGGAAACTGACAAGGCGAAGTTCGCCCGGCTGGCCGCCGCCACCGTGGAATCTGTGGGAGCAGGAGCATGACCGACCTCGTTGGCTCTGATCTGGGCCTGACCGAAGCCCTCAGCAAGACGGCGCTGGTGCCGACGACGGACCAGCCGCAGAAGGGCAAGGACTTCACCAGCGACCAGGAGGTCCGCTGGTGCCCCGGGTGCGGTGACTACGTCATCCTCAACACCATCCGCAACTTCCTGCCGGAGTTGGGGCTGCGCCGCGAGAACATTGCCTTCGTCAGCGGTATCGGTTGCTCGAGCCGGTTCCCGTACTACCTGGAGACCTACGGTTTCCACTCCATCCACGGGCGTGCCCCGACCATCGCGACCGGCCTGGCGCTGGCTCGCGAGGACCTCTCGGTGTGGGTCGTCACCGGCGACGGTGATTCGCTGTCGATCGGCGGAAACCATCTGATCCACGCGCTGCGCCGCAACATCAACATCACCATCCTGTTGTTCAACAACCGGATCTACGGTCTGACCAAGGGTCAGTACTCGCCCACCTCCGAGGTCGGCAAGGTCACCAAATCCACCCCGATGGGCTCGTTGGACTACCCGTTCAATCCGGTGTCGCTGGCGCTGGGAGCCGAGGCCACCTTCGTCGGGCGCGCCCTGGACTCCGACCGCAAGGGCCTGACCGAGGTGCTGCGGGGCGCCGCTGCGCACCGCGGTGCGGCACTCGTGGAGATCATGCAGGACTGCCCGATCTTCAACGACGGATCCTTCGACGCGCTCCGCAAGGAAGGCGCCGAGGACCGGTTGATCAACATCACCCACGGCGAGCCGATCACCTTCGGCGCCGATGGTGAGTACGCGGTCATCAAGTCCGGGTTCGGCCTGGAGGTCGCCAAGACCGCCGACGTGCCCGCCGATCAGATCGTGGTGCACGACGCCACCCTGGACGACCCGGCGTACGCGTTCGCGCTGTCGCGACTCTCCGAGCAGAACCTCGACCACATGGTGATGGGTATCTTCCGGCAGGTGAACAAGCCGACATACGACGACGCCGCCCGCAACCAGATCGCCGCGGCGCGGGATGCCAAGGTGCACGACACGGCCGCACTGCAATCGCTGCTTCGCGGCAAAGACACCTGGTCGGTGGACTAACCTGCTGGTGTGACCCCGCGCACACCCCCGGCCGCCGTCGTGCTGGCCGGTGGCGCGTCGCGCCGGATGGGGCGGGACAAGGCGACCCTGGTGTTCGAGGGGCGCACCCTCGTCGAACGGGTCGTCGACACCGTCGCCGGCCGCTGTGATCCGGTGTTCGTCGTGGCCGCGCCGGGACAGGCGTTACCTGCCGTGCCCGCCCGGGTGCTGCGGGATGAGGTGCGTGGCCTCGGCCCGTTGCTTGCCACGGCGCGTGGGCTGCGCGCAGCCGCCGATGCCGGCGCCGAGTGGGCCTTCGTATGTGCGGTCGACATGCCGTATCTGGACGGCGCATTCATCGACCAGCTGACCGGACCCGCGGCGACCACCCGGGCAGCGGTGCTGCTGGTGTGGGATGGCCGGGACCATTACCTGGCCGGCCTCTACCGGACTTCGCTCGCCGACCTCGCCGATGATCTCGTTGCGGCCGGTGAGCGCAGCATGCGGGCACTTGTGGACGCCGCGGACACCCAGCGCATCGTGACCGAGCCCCAGCGCGCGCTTACCAACGTCAACACCCCGGACGACCTGCCGGTCTGAAATCCGGGCGGACGCCAGCAAATCAGCAATTCGGACGCCTTCGGGGCCGAATTTGTGCGCCATCATTTCATGAATTGTTGATCACGGTCCTATAACTGCGCGGTGAATGAAACAATTCGGCGTTCCCATGGGAGCACGCGGTGGCGGCCGATGCCATCGGCTCACACGAGATATGTTGTGGTGAAACACTATTCGGTGAGAGCGGGGGCGTCGCGAAACCACCCTGTGCGGTGCCGAATTCGAGATCGAAGAATAGTTACCGAGGCTAAGTCCCTGCCGGCGATAACGGCGTGCGGCGGCCCACCCCCGGCCGCGGAGGCGGTCGGCGACCCGCGGCGGATCACCGCCCCATTCGTCACGCAATCAGTCTGGGAAACAACGACATTCATGGGACGACGGGCCAATCCTGCTGTGTATCGGTCCGGTTGGTGCCATGCGCCAGATCTCTCGTAAATGCCTGTGCGTCAACGTGAGTGGTGTGTTCGACGCGGATCCGGCCGCGGCGGTCCGGCAGCGAACCGCGGGGCGGGAATACGGCCGAGGGGAGGTGTCAACGGACGATGCCGGGGGTACACACCGCTATGCGACTCGTGCCGACGTGCCGGCGCGTGGTCCAGCTCACAAAATGTCTGTGATCTGTCCCACGTGCGCGCCCTCGACCTGCGATTAAGGGTTTGTGGCCGATATTGCCGTTGACCTGCGTGCTTTTCGGCAACCGCGCACCGTGATCATCCTGTGATCTGAGAGCGACACGTTCGACATCAAAGTGACTTCGAGTTCGGTCTTTTGTACGTTCATTTCCAGTTCCGGTACGGAGCAAACAATTTCATATTCAAGCATTTGCGTGTGAGTGGGCCGGATGCGAACTGCCGAGTCGTTCGCCGGTCACCGGGTGAAGCCACCCGGTGAGACGCCATGTTGTCTCCCACTGTCGTGCCTGACCGAGACGGCACGCCCCAATCCCACCGCCTGAGTTGTCAGGCATTGCGCGTCCGCTTCTCCGGCGGGCGTGTTCATTGGCGCGCGCGTGGCGAGAGGATTGACTTTGAAGAACATCCGCAAGACGTTCGGTATGGCCGCCATCGCCGGGGCGCTGGGTGCAGCCCCCCTGATGCTGGCGACCGGAACCGCACATGCGGACTCCGTGAACTGGGATGCCGTCGCGGCCTGCGAGTCGGGCGGCAACTGGTCGATCAACACGGGTAACGGTTACTACGGTGGCCTGCAGTTCACCATGGGCACCTGGCAGTCCAACGGCGGCGCGGGTGCTCCGCACGCTGCCAGCCGCGAAGAGCAGATCCGCGTCGCGGAGAACGTCCTGCGCAGCCAGGGCATCGGCGCATGGCCGACCTGCGGTGGCCGGGGCTGATCCCGCAATAGCAGATTTCCGCACAATGGCGCCGGGCTTCACGCCCGGCGCCATTGTTTTCTCATGAATACCGCCCGCCACATAAGAAACTGCTAAAACTTCAGCCTCCCCAGTAACGGGTGATATCGGTCACTCGACAGACCGGATAACCGCGTCGCAAGAGCACATCACACTTGATGTCGCGGTCTCGTATACCGGTCGGGGAAGGACCGCACTGCAATGACGAACCGCATGAGCAGCATTCGCGCCCGCATCACCAGCATCGTCGCCAAGAGCATCTGGGTGGCCGCTGCGACCGGCGCCCTGTCGGTGGCCCCGATGGCCATCTCGGCGACCGCAAGCGCCGACAGCGTCAACTGGGACGCCATCGCGCAGTGCGAATCGGGCGGTAACTGGGGCATCAACTCGGGCAACGGCCACTTCGGCGGTCTGCAGTTCAAGCAGGCGACCTGGAATGCCAATGGCGGGGTCGGCTCGCCGGCCCGGGCGACGCGCGCCGAGCAGATCCGCGTCGCCGAGAACGTGCTGCGGACCCAGGGCCTGAAGGCGTGGCCGAAATGCGGTTCGCGCGGGGCAGCCCCCGCGGTGTGGGGGACCCCGAACCTGCCGCAGGCCCCGGCGCCGGCGGCGACCGGATGTCAGGCCATCCGCGGCGGTGCCGTGCTGGGGATCTTCGACTTCCGTCAGATGTGCGTGGCGCTGGAGAACGTGGGACGCACGTTCCAGCCGCGCTGACCCCTACCCCGGCAGCACGAATGCCGAGCGTCCCGCGATGCTCGCCAGGTGTCGGGCCAACATTCTCTCCGGCACCAACGCCGATGCCCGACTGGCCACGGCGCTCAGCAGTGCAGGCCGCAGGTTCACGATCTGTCCGATGGTGCGCGCCTCGCCGACCAGCGCACGCACCCGGCGCCGCCGGACCGCCGCGAAGCGTGTGAAGGCCGCGGACAGATCGGCCCCGCCGGCGGTCAATGCGGCCAGGATGGCCGCGTCTTCGAGCCCCTGGCACCCGCCCTGTCCCAGATGAGGGCGCATCGGGTGGGCCGCATCGCCCACGATGACCACCCGACCCTGCGCCCACCGGTCGGCACGGGCCCGGTCATAGAGGTCGTTGCGCAACACCGCCGCGGGATCGGTTGCGGCCAACAGCGCGGGAATGGGTTCCGGCCAGCCACCGAAGACGTTCTGCAGATGAGCCAGCTCGCCGCCGGCCGAGGTCGCACCCCGGGGCGCGCGCTGCGTGGCGAACCAGTAGGTCTGCCGGGCGCCGAGCGGAACATGGCCCACCTCGAGTCCGGGGCCCATCGTCTCGCCGGCGAGTTCGGGATCCAGCGCGTACTCGGCGATACCCCGCCACGCCGTATAGCCGGCATATCGCTTCGCCAGGGTGCCGTTGAGGTGGCGCGCCACCATCGAATCGACGCCGTCGGCCCCGACGACGGCGTCCGCGCTCACCACCGCGCCGTCGGCCAGCGCGACCCGGACGACATCGGGCCCCACCTCCAGCTGCGCCGCGGTGCAGTCGTGCCTCACCGACCCGGCCGGCAACGCCGCGGCCAGGATGTCGGTGAGTGCGCGGCGGTGGATGACCACCAGCGGTTCGCCGAGCGCCCGCACGATCCGGTCGGGCGCAGGACGCCGTAGCCATCGGCCGTCATGCCAGCGGACCGCGCCGGCGCTGACCCGCCCGCCCGCCGCCCGGACGTCACCACCGAGGCCGAGGACGTCGAGCGCGGCGAGGGCGTTGGGCCAGATGCTGATGCCGGCGCCGGTGCCCGCGTCGGTTTCGGCCCGTCCCTCGATCACCTGCACATCGTGTCCGGCGTGGCGCAGCGCCAGGGCGGTGGACAGGCCGGCGATCCCGGCGCCGACGACGATGATGTGGTGTGGCATGGCCCTCCAGCGTAGGTGTCGACGAACCGAGACATCGGGAGCACGCCAGAGAGCAGCGGTGCCCCGTGGGCCCGCCCGTCCAGGACAGCCCCGCACACCGAAGTTGGGATCGGTAGCGGTCGGACGGCGGCACCGTCATCACCATGACCAGATACCCGCGCCTCGGTGTCGGCCTCGCCGCCGCCGCCCTTTCCATCTCGCTGCTCACCGGTTGCTCGCAGATCGAGCAGATCGAGCAGATCACCGACGCCGCTGCGACCGCCGTCGAGCAGCTCGGCGACACCGCCGACGGACTCGTCGACGTCGCCACCGGCGGCATGCTCGCGGCCGAACCCATCGACAAGGCCATGGCCGCCATCAGCGCAAAGGTGGGCGCCGACCCGATGCAGGTGGTCGAATTGGTCTTCACCGATCTGTCGGTCACCGTGCAAGCCGTCGATCCCGCCGCGCCCACCGAGCTCAACCAGTGGACCTACACCGCAGGCACGGTCGGCCCGCTGCGACCGGTCGACTACGGCGATGATGCCGAGGCGTTGCGGCAGAACGTGTTCGCCGCCGACGACGTATCCACCGCGGCCATCATCACCGCCATGGACAACGCCGTGCCGGCGAGCGGAATCGCCGACGGCGCCGTGCAATCGGTCGTCGTCAAGCGCAACCTACCGTTCACCGACGAGGTGCAGATCCTGCTCAACATCCAGGGTGAGCGCAGCACCAAGCAGGTCCGCGCCGACATCACCGGAACGGTCACCGACGTCGTCTGAGGCCGGCGAAGCGACCGGGTCGTGCCGTGACCCGCCCACTACGGTGGAACCATGACGCCGTTCGACGATCTCGACAGCTATCTGGCACTACCCCGGGTGGCCGGCCTGGCCGTCACCCCGGGTGGTGACCGGGTGGTCACCACCGTCAGCGAGCTCGATGCCGACGGCACCGAATACGTCACGGCGATCTGGGAATTGGATCCCGCGGGAGTCCGGTCGGCCCGGCGGCTGACCCGCGGTGCCAAGGGCGAGTCCGGGCCGGTCTTCACCGCGGACGGCGACCTGTTGTTCCTGGCGGGCCGGGCCAAGCCGGGGGAGGACTCCCCACCGACTGCGCTGTGGCGGCTGCCGAAGGACGGCGGCGAGGCCGTCGAGGAATTCGCGCCGGCAGGCGGGGTGTCGGCGGTGCACACCGCGGGGCGGGCGGCCAGAATCGTGGCGACCGCCCCGTTATTGCGTTCTGCCGCCGGATTGGACGACGACAAGCGACTGCGGACACAGCGCAAGGACAACAAGGTCTCGGCAATCCTGCACCGCGGTTACCCGGTCCGGCACTGGGACCACGACCTGGGTCCGGATCTGCCGCACCTGTTCGACATCGACGGAAAGCAGAACCTCACGCCGGATCCCGGGGCAGCACTGCGCGAGACCGCGCTCGACGTCAGTGCCGACGGCACCTTCGTGGTCACCAGCTGGCACGCGCCGGTGGCCGGGGTGGCGCTGCGATCGCGGATCGTGCGCATCGACATGGCCACCGGTCGGCGCACCGTGATCGCCGACGATCCCGGCGCGGATCTGGACGGGCCGGTGATCGCACCGGACGGCCGGCGCATCGCGTTCGTGCGGGAGACCACCTCCACCCCCACACAAGCGCCCCGGACCACGTTGTGCTGGGCCGATATCGGCGGGACTTCCTCGCCGGACGCGACGGGTCGGGGATGGACCGAGCTCACGGAATGGGACCGCTGGCCGGCGTCGGTGACGTGGAGCGCCGACGGCACCCGGCTGATCGTCACCGCGGACGACAACGGCCGGCATCCGGTGTTCGCGGTGGATCCCGCGACCCGCGCGGTGACCCGACTGACCGACGACGACCACGCCTACACCGATGTGTGTGCAGCCCCGGGCGGGGTGATCTTCGCCCTGCGCAGCTCGTATCTGGCGCCGCCGCACCCGGTGCGCATCGACCCCGACGGCACCGTCACCGTCCTGCCGTGCGTCGAGTTACCCCCGGTGCCCGGCACCGTGGCGGAACTGACCGCGGCGACACCGGACGGCGCGGCGGTGCGCTCCTGGCTGGTGCTGCCGAACGGGACCGAACCCGCCCCACTGCTGCTGTGGGTGCACGGCGGTCCGCTGGGCAGCTGGAACACCTGGCACTGGCGGTGGAACCCGTGGCTGCTCGCGGCCCAGGGATATGCGGTGCTGCTGCCCGACCCGGCGCTGTCCACCGGGTACGGGCAGGACTTCATCCAACGGGGGTGGGGTGCCTGGGGCGGACCGCCGTACACCGATCTGATGGCTGCCACCGACGCGGCGTGCGCCCACCCGCGGATCGATCCGGAGCGGACCGCCGCGATGGGCGGCTCGTTCGGTGGGTATATGGCCAACTGGATCGCCGGGCACACCGACCGCTTCGCCGCCATCGTCACCCACGCCAGTCTGTGGGCGCTGGATCAGTTCGGACCGACCACCGACGGCGCGTACTGGTGGGAGCGGGAGATGACCGAGCAGATGACACAACAGAATTCGCCGCACCGGCACGTCGAGCAGATCCGCACCCCGATGCTGGTGATCCACGGCGACAAGGACTACCGCGTGCCGATCGGGGAGGGCCTGCGGTTGTGGTACGAACTGCTCAGCCGGTCCGGTCTGCCCGCCGACGAGGACGGCGCGAGCCCGCACCAGTTCCTGTACTTTCCGTCCGAGGGGCACTGGGTGGCCGCGCCGCAGCACACCAAGATCTGGTACCAGGTGATCTCGGCGTTCCTGGGCAACCATCTGTTCGGCCGGGAGGTGTTTGTGCCCGAGCTCCTCGGGTAGCTTCGGGACCCATGACCTCTCCGCAGCGGGAATTCGACATCGTTCTGTACGGCGCCACCGGCTTCGCAGGCAAACTCACCGCGCAGTATCTGGCCCTGGCCGACTCGGGGGCGCGGATCGCACTGGCCGGGCGTTCGCTGGCCAAGGTGCGCGATGTCAGGGACAGCCTCGGGCCCAAGGCGCAGGACTGGCAGCTCGTCGAGGCCGACGCCGGCTCACCCTCGACGTTGGCCGACATGGCCGCGCGTACCCAGGTGGTCATCACCACCGTCGGGCCCTACACCAAGTACGGGCTGCCGCTGGTGCAGGCATGTGCCGCCGCGGGCACCGACTATGCCGACCTCACCGGCGAGACGTTGTTCATCCGTGACAGCGCCGAGCAGTTCCACAAGCAGGCCATCGACACCGGCGCGCGGATCGTGCACTCGTGCGGATTCGACTCGGTCCCATCGGATATCACGGTCTACGCACTGCACGACCGGGTGACCGCCGACGGTGCCGGCGAGCTGACCGAGACCAACCTGGTGTTGCGCACCTTCGCCGGCGGTGTCTCCGGCGGGACCGCAGCATCGATGATCGAGTTCATGCGGACCGCTGCCGAGGACCCCCAGTCCCGTCGCGATCTGGAGGACCCGTACACGCTGACCACCGACCGCGGCGCCGAACCGGAACTGGGCCACCAGTCCGACAACCCGTGGCGGCGCGGGCGCGATATCGCGCCGGAACTCGACGGCATCTGGACCGGCGCCTTCGCGATGGCCGCGCCCAACTCACGCATCGTGCGGCGCAGCAATGCCCTGCTGGATTGGGCGTACGGGCGCAACTTCCGCTACGCCGAGCAGATGAGCCTGGGTTCCTCGGTGCTGGCGCCGGCGGCCGCCGCCCTGGAGACCGCCGCCAGTGTCGCGACCTTCAGCCTCGGCAGTCGCTACATCAACAAGGTACCGACCGGCCTGCTCGAACGGATCCTGCCGAAGCCGGGCAGCGGGCCCAGCGAACGTACCCGCGACAACGGCCACTACCGCATCGAGACCTACACCACGACCACCACCGGGGCCCGGTACCGCGCGACCATCGCCCAGCAGGGTGACCCGGGGTACAAGGCCACCGCCGTGCTGTTGGCGGAGTGCGGGCTGGCGCTCGCGCTCGACCGGGATCAGCTCTCGGATCTGCGCGGGGTGCTGACGCCGGCCGCCGCGGCGGGTTCGGCGCTGCTGACCCGGCTGCCCGCCGCCGCGGTCACGCTGGAGACCGCCCGGCTGGACTGACCGAATGTGGCGTCGCACCCGGGATCGGTACGGGTGCGACGCCTCAAACCGCAGGGAGTCGGGGGCTTGTGTGGCGGCCGCGGCCGTTTACCTAGAATCGAGCGGTGACTGCCAGCCCCTCTTCGCGCGCCGATGCCCTGCCCAAGTCCTGGGAGCCGGGTGCGGTAGAGAGCGACCTGTACCAGGGTTGGGTCGACGCCGGGTATTTCACCGCGGACCCCGGCAGCGACAAGCCGCCGTACTCGATCGTGTTGCCGCCGCCGAACGTGACCGGCAGCCTGCACATGGGGCACGCCCTGGACCACACCCTGATGGATGCGCTGACCCGCCGCCGCCGGATGCAGGGTTATGAAGTGCTCTGGCTGCCCGGTATGGACCACGCGGGCATCGCGACCCAGTCGGTGGTGGAGAAGCAGCTGGCGGCCGACGGCAAGACCAAAGAGGACTACGGCCGCGAGCTGTTCATCGACAAGGTGTGGGACTGGAAGCGTGAGTCCGGCGGCACCATCGGCGGCCAGATGCGCCGCCTCGGCGACGGGGTGGACTGGAGCCGTGACCGGTTCACCATGGACGAGGGCCTCTCCCGTGCCGTCCGCACCATCTTCAAACGCCTGTACGACGCCGGGCTGATCTACCAGGCCGAGCGGCTGGTGAACTGGTCTCCGGTGCTGCAGACCGCGATCTCCGACCTCGAGGTCAAATACGAGGACGTCGAGGGCGAGCTGGTGTCGTTCCGGTACGGCTCCATGAACGACGACGAACCGCACATCATCGTCGCCACCACCCGGCTGGAGACCATGCTCGGCGACACCGCGGTGGCGGTGCACCCCGATGACGAGCGCTACCGCGCACTGGTCGGCAGCACGTTGCCGCACCCGTTCCTGGACGACCACACCATCGTGATCGTCGCCGACGCGCACGTGGACCCCGAATTCGGCACCGGTGCAGTCAAAGTCACCCCGGCGCACGACCCCAACGACTTCGAGATCGGACTGCGGCACAACCTGCCGATGCCGTCCATCCTGGATACCGCGGGTGCCATCACCGGCACCGGGACCCGTTTCGACGGGATGGATCGCTTCGAGGCGCGCGTCGCGGTGCGCGAGGCGCTGGCTGCGCAGGGACGTATCGTCGCGGAGAAGCGCCCGTATCTGCACAGCGTCGGCCATTCCGAGCGCAGTGGCGAGCCGATCGAGCCTCGGCTGAGCCTGCAGTGGTGGGTCAAGGTCGAGTCGCTGGCGAAGGCCGCCGGTGACGCAGTTCGCAACGGCGACACCGTGGTTCACCCGGCCAGTCTGGAGCCGCGCTGGTTCGCCTGGGTGGACAACATGCACGACTGGTGCATCTCGCGTCAGCTCTGGTGGGGCCACCGCATCCCGATCTGGCACGGCCCCGACGGGCAGCAGGTCTGCCTGGGCCCCGACGAGACCCCGCCGGAGGGCTGGGAGCAGGACCCCGACGTCCTGGACACGTGGTTCTCCTCGGCACTGTGGCCGTTCTCCACCATGGGTTGGCCGGACGCCACCCCGGAACTGCAGAAGTTCTATCCCACAACGGTTCTGGTGACCGGCTACGACATCCTGTTCTTCTGGGTGGCGCGGATGATGATGTTCGGCACCTTCGTGGCCGGCGACGACGTCATCGATCCCGGTTCGGTGCCGTTCGAGAACGTCTTCCTGCACGGTCTGATCCGCGATGAGTTCGGTCGCAAGATGAGCAAGTCCAAGGGCAACGGCATCGACCCGCTGGACTGGGTGGAGAAGTTCGGTGCCGACGCGCTGCGCTTCACCCTGGCCCGCGGCGCGAGCCCCGGCGGCGACCTCTCGATCGGTGAGGACCACGCCCGCGCCTCGCGCAACTTCGCGACCAAGTTGTTCAACGCCACCAAGTTCGCGCTGATGAACGGTGCGGAACTGACCGACCTGCCGGCGGCGGATCAGCTCACCGATGCCGATCGCTGGATCCTGGGCCGCCTCGAGGAGGTGCGCGCCGAGGCCGACGCCGCGCTGGAGGCCTACGAGTTCAGCCGGGCCTGCGAGGCGCTGTACCACTTCGCCTGGGACGAGTTCTGCGACTGGTACCTGGAGCTGGCCAAAGTCCAGGTGTCGCAGGGCTATTCGCATACCCCAGCGGTGCTGGCGGCCGTGCTGGACACACTGCTGAAGCTGCTGCACCCGGTGATGCCGTTCGTCACCGAGACGCTGTGGAAGACACTCACCGGTGCCGAGTCGGTCGTCATCGCAGACTGGCCGGTCGCCTCTGCCCACACCTCCGACGCCACCGCGACCCGCCGCATCGCCGACATGCAGAAGCTGGTGACCGAGGTGCGGCGGTTCCGCAGCGATCAGGGCCTGGCCGACCGGCAGAAGGTGCCGGCGCGGCTGAGTGGGCTGGATGCCGCCGACATCGAGTCGCAGGTGCCCGCCGTCACCGCGCTGGCGTGGCTCACCGAGCCCGCCGACGGATTCACCGCGTCGGCGTCGGTCGAGGTGCGGTTGACCGTTGGCACCGTGACCGTCGAGGTGGACACCTCGGGCACCGTGGACGTCGCCGCCGAGAAGCGCCGGCTGGAGAAGGACCTGGCGGCCGCACAGAAGGAACTGGCGCAGACCGCGGGCAAGCTCGGCAACGCCGACTTCCTGGCCAAGGCGCCCGAGGCGGTCGTCGAGAAGATCACCGCCCGTCGGCAGTTGGCGCAGGAGGAGGTGGAGCGGATCACCGCCCGCCTCGCAGCGCTGGCATGAGGACAGCGAGTAGCGAAGCGGACCGCGGATGACACAGCCCACCCCCGACGAGGTCGCCGCACTGCTGCAGGTCGAGCACCTGCTCGACCAACGCTGGCCGGAGACCAAGATCGAGCCCAGCACCACCCGCATCACCGCGCTGCTGGAACTGCTCGGCGCGCCGCAGCGTGCATACCCGTCGATCCACATCGCGGGCACCAACGGCAAGACCTCGGTGGCCCGCATCGTCGACGCCCTGCTGATCGCGTTGCACCGCCGCACCGGCCGCACCACCAGCCCGCACCTGCAGTCCGCGGTCGAACGCATCTCGATCGACGGAAACCCCATCAGTCCAGCGCAATACGTGGCGACCTACCGCGAGGTCGAACCGTTCGTCGAACTCGTCGACCAGCAATCCGAGGCCGGCGGTGGTCCCAGGATGAGCAAGTTCGAGGTGCTCACCGCGATGGCATTCGCGGCCTTCGCCGACGCGCCCGTCGACGTCGCCGTCATCGAAACCGGACTGGGTGGCCGGTGGGACGCCACCAATGTCGTCGACGCCCCGGTCGCGGTGATCACCCCGATCGGGTTGGACCACACCGACTATCTCGGTGACACGATCGCCGAGATCGCGGGGGAGAAGGCCGGCATCATCCACAAGCAGGACGACGCGCTCATCCCCACCGACACGGTCGCCGTCATCGCCCGCCAGGTCCCAGAGGCGATGGAGGTGCTGCTGGCCGAGACGGTGCGTGCCGACGCCGCTGTGGCACGCGAGGATTCGGAATTCGCGGTGGTGGACCGGCAGATCGCGATCGGTGGGCAGCTGTTGACCCTGCAGGGCCTCGGCGGCGTATACGACGAGATCTTCCTCCCGCTGCACGGCGAGCACCAGGCCCACAACGCAGTCCTGGCGCTGGCCGCGGTGGAGGCCTTCTTCGGCGCCGGTTCCCAACGTCAACTCGACATCGACGCGGTGCGCGCGGGTTTCGCCGCGGTGGCGAGCCCGGGCCGGCTGGAGCGGGTGCGCAGCGCGCCGACGGTGTTCATCGATGCGGCGCACAACCCGGCCGGGGCGGCCGCGCTCACCCGGGCGCTGGGCGACGAATTCGACTTCCGCTACCTGGTCGGCGTGCTCTCGGTGATGGCCGACAAGGATGTCGACGGGATACTGGAGGCCCTCGAGCCGGCCTTCGACATGCTGGTGGTCACGCACAACGGGTCACCGCGTGCGATGGATGTGGACGGTCTGGCCGCGCGGGCCGAGGAACGTTTCGGACCCGACCGGGTGGTCGCCGCCGCCTCGCTGCCCGACGCGATCGAGGCGGCCACCGCGCTGGTCGAGGAGTCCGGTAACGATGGTGAGGGCTTCTCCGGCAGCGGCATGGTCATCACCGGATCCGTCGTGACCGCCGGTGCGGCCCGCACCCTGTTCGGGAAGGACCCCGCCTGACATGAGCGACGCGTGCAAGCGAATCAACGGTCGGACATGTGACAGCCGAGCCTGCGAGGCAGTCACATGAGCGACGCCGACCAGCCTGCCGTGACACCCGGCGAGTCACCCGACCCCGATGCTGCGCCCGCGGTGACCGGCTCGGACCCGTGGAAGAGCTTCCGCGGCATCATGGCCGGCACGCTGATCCTGGAGGCCATCGTGGCGCTGCTGGCGCTGCCGGTGGTCGCCAGCGGCGCGGCCGGCCTGACCGCGGCCAGCGGCGGGTTCCTGATCGGGTCGGCCGTCGTGCTGGTGCTGATGTCGGGAGTGCAGGGTCGCCCCGGCATCATCTGGGTCAATTTCGGCGTGCAGTTCGTGCTGATCGCCGGGGCGTTGGTGCACGCCGCGATCGGCTTCATCGGCGTGGTGTTCGCCGCGGTGTGGGCGCTGATCATCTATCTGCGCGCCGAGGTGAAACGCCGCCAGGATCGCGGCCAACTGCCGTGGCAGCAGACGGCCCGCCGACCCGACGCCGAGTAGTCGTTACTGCCCGGTAGGCTGTGCGCCGTGACTGAGCGGACTCTCGTGTTGATCAAGCCCGACGGCGTACAGCGGAACCTGATCGGCGAGGTGCTCGGCCGGATCGAGCGCAAGGGCCTGACCTTCGCGGCGCTGGAACTCAAGACCGTCAGCGAGGATCTGGCCCGGCAGCACTATGCCGAGCACGACGGCAAGCCGTTCTTCGGTTCGCTGCTGGAGTTCATCACCTCCGGGCCGGTGGTGGCCGCGGTCGTCGAGGGGGAGCGGGCCATCGCCGCGTTCCGCCAGATTGCCGGCGGCACCGATCCGGTCGAGAAGGCCACCCCGGGCACCATCCGCGGTGACTTCGCCCTCGTGACCCAGGAGAACCTGGTGCACGGTTCCGACTCGCCCGAGTCGGCTGCGCGCGAAATCGCGCTCTGGTTTCCCGCCCTGACCGGCTCTTAGCGCCCGCTTTCGCCGCCTTGGTCAGATTCGGGCGAGCGATATGGGATAATGAACTCGGGAGACCGGCGCCACACTGGGGCCGGGAACCCGGATGAAGACTTCGACGAGTGCGACCATCGTGACTGCGGTGCGGCGCCAGACCGTCCAGCCATCATTCAGCCAGGCACCGAACGGGTTCGTCGTGGACCCCTCGGGGCGAGACCATAACAAGTTCGGGAGAAGTTCCCCGGACCCATAGCGGAAGCCCTCGCGTGGCCGCGTCGTAGGACGCGCCCGGGGGCTTGAGGAGAATTGTGGCCGAAGATGCCTCTAACCAAGACCTATCCGAAAACACCGCGCACAGCGAGGAACTGCCGGCGAAGCTGAGAGTCCACTCGCTGGCCCGTGTGCTCGGGACCACCAGCAAGCGGATCGTCGACGCGCTGGCCCAACTCGACGGCCGGGCGCGCAGCCCGCACTCGACCGTCGCCCGCGACGAGGCTGAACGCATCCGCGAGGTGCTCAACGCCGAGGCCGCCGCGTCCGCCGTCGAGGTTCCGGCCACCGCCGAGCCCTCGCCTCCCGCTGAGCCTCCAGCCGACGCGGACGTCGCAGTAAATGACGTCGTGGTGGACACGGTCGTCGAGGTCACCGCTACCCCGACCGAGGTGGTCGTCGTCGAGGAGACCATCACCGAAGTTCCGCAGGCCGCCGTCGAGCCCGCTGAGCAGGTGATCGAGGAGCCCGAGTCCCGGCTGCTGCTGGAGGCACCGCCCACACCGCCGCCGGCCGAAGAACCCGCGCCCTATATGCCGTTGTTCGTGGCACCGCAGCCCGTCGAGTTCGCACCGCGTCCGCCCGCACCCGAGCCGGCCACCGACACCGAGGCCGAGGACGGCGATGTCGACACCGACACCGACACCGACGCCGAAGACGCCGACGGCGATGATTCCGAGCGGCCCGCCGCCCGCCGCCGCCGTCGCGGTCGCCGGGGCCGGGGCCGTGGTCGTGGCGAGCAGAACGGCGAGGACGGCGAATCCGACTCCGACGGCGACGCCGAGTCCGCCGAGCAGACCACCGACGATGCCGAGGACTCCGAGGACGCCGAGGACTCCGACGAGGACAACGGTGAGGAGGGTGCCGGCGGTGAGGCCGGCAGCCGTCGCCGCCGTCGTCGCCGTCGCCGCAAGTCCGGCTCGGGCGATTCGGACGACAGTGCCTCCCCGGACGATCCGCCCAACACCGTCGTGCACGAGCGCGCGCCGCGGGCCAAGGCCGGATCTTCCCGCGACGGGAAAGATTCAGACGAGATCCAGGGCATCTCGGGATCGACTCGGTTGGAGGCCAAGCGGCAACGCCGCCGGGACGGCCGGGACGCCGGTCGCCGTCGCCCGCCGATCCTGAGCGAGGCCGAATTCCTGGCCCGCCGGGAAGCGGTCGAGCGGACGATGATCGTGCGTGACAAGGTCCGCACCGAACCGCCGCACGAGGGCGCCCGCTACACCCAGATCGCGGTGCTGGAGGACGGCGTCGTCGTCGAGCACTTCGTGACCTCGGCGGCATCGGCCTCGTTGGTCGGCAACATCTACCTGGGCATCGTGCAGAACGTGCTGCCCTCCATGGAGGCGGCGTTCGTCGACATCGGCCGTGGCCGCAACGGCGTGCTCTACGCCGGTGAGGTCAACTGGGAAGCCGCCGGGCTCGGTGGCGCGCAGCGCAAGATCGAACAGGCCCTCAAACCGGGCGACTATGTCGTGGTGCAGGTCAGCAAGGACCCCGTCGGGCACAAGGGCGCCCGACTGACCACCCAGGTCTCGCTGGCCGGCCGCTACCTGGTCTACGTGCCCGGGGCGTCCTCGACCGGGATCAGCCGCAAGCTACCCGACACCGAACGGCAGCGGCTCAAGGAGATCCTCAAGGAGGTGGTCCCGGCAGGCGCCGGTGTCATCATCCGGACCGCGTCGGAGGGCGTGAAGGAATCCGACATCCGCACCGACGTCAACCGGCTGCAGGAGCGGTGGACCCAGATCGAGGCCAAGGCCGCCGAGGTCACCAGCAAGAAGGCCGGTGCGGCGATCGCGCTCTACGAAGAGCCCGACGTGCTGGTCAAGGTCATCCGCGACCTGTTCAACGAGGATTTCTCCGGGTTGATCGTCTCCGGTGACGAGGCCTGGAACACCATCAACGATTACGTCAATTCGGTTGCCCCTGAACTCGTTCCGCGGATGACGAAGTACGAGCCGAGCTCGCCGGACGGGCCGGACGTGTTCGCAGTGCACCGCATCGACGAGCAGCTGGCCAAGGCGATGGATCGCAAGGTCTGGCTGCCCTCGGGCGGCACGCTGGTGATCGACCGCACCGAGGCGATGACCGTCGTCGACGTGAACACCGGCAAATTCACCGGTTCGGGCGGAAACCTGGAGCAGACGGTCACCAGGAACAATCTCGAGGCGGCCGAGGAGGTCGTCCGCCAGCTGCGGTTGCGCGATATCGGCGGCATCATCGTCGTCGACTTCATCGACATGGTGCTCGAATCCAATCGCGACCTGGTGCTGCGTCGGCTGACCGAGGCGTTGGCCCGGGACCGCACCCGCCACCAGGTGTCCGAGGTGACATCGCTCGGACTGGTGCAGCTGACCCGTAAGAAGCTGGGCACCGGACTGATCGAGGCATTCTCGACCACCTGCTCGCACTGCGCGGGGCGCGGCATCATGCTGCACGCAAATCCCGTCGATTCGGCCGCACCGTCGGGTAATGGCCGCAAGTCCGACTCCGGCAACGGCGGCGGTAATGGTGGCGGCGGCAGTCGGCGCAGCAAGCGCGGAAAGAAGTCCGGCGCCAAAGCCGAGGAGTCGCAGGAAGCCATCCAGATGGCGAAGGTGCCCGCGCACGCCGCCGGTGAGCACCCGATGTTCAAGGCGATGGCCGCAGCGGGTCGCGATGAGGACGACGAGGATCAGACCGACGAATCGGCCGAGATCGATGCGGTCGAGCAGAACGGCGTGCCCGGGTCCGAGGCGGGCGAGCCGGTGCCGACCGACACCGAGGACCCCGAGGACGACCTCGATACCGAGGACGACGACACCGAGGACGACGACACCGAGGACGACGACGCCGAGCCCGGTATCGACGATGACATCGACGTGCTGGATGACGAGGACGACGAGTCGGACGATGACGACGAGTTCGACGACTCCGATGACGACGACTCAGACGAAGACGACTCCGACGATGACGACTCCGACGAAGACGAAGACGACGACGAGTCCGATGAGGACGACTTCGACGACGAGGACGAATCCGACGACGACGACTCCGACGATTCCGACGACGACGATTCAGACGACGACGAGTCAGACGACGACGCCGATGACGAGGACGATCAGCCGGTCGCCGTCGCCCCGGTACGCAGGCCCCGTCGTCGTGCCGCGGCCCGCCCGGCGGGCCCGCCGGTGGGAGAGGACTGACACCGAACAGCCGGTTTGACCCTCTCCACGCTGGTCACGTACCCTTGACCAGTTGTCGCGGGGCTTGCAGCCGCAACTGCTGGCTCGGCCCGCACCCAAGACCCGCACGTGCATGCTCCATAGTGCGCGCGCCCAGATGAACGAAGCAGAGGTAGATCCACGATGGCAGCCGAGAACGCCACGTACGCAATCGTCAAGACTGGCGGCAAGCAGTACAAGGTCGCCGTCGGTGACATTGTCAAGGTCGAGAAGCTGGAGTCCGAGCCGGGCTCCTCGGTCTCCCTGCCGGTCGCACTGGTCGTCGCCGGTGCCGAGGTGACCACCTCCGCCGACGACCTGGCCAAGGTCGCCGTCGCCGCCGAGGTGCTCGAGCACACCAAGGGTCCGAAGATCCGCATCCACAAGTTCAAGAACAAGACCGGCTACCACAAGCGGCAGGGGCACCGTCAGCAGCTGACCGTGCTGAAGGTCACCGGAATCAAGTAAAGGGCGGTAGGAGACATGGCACATAAGAAGGGCGCATCCAGCTCACGCAACGGTCGCGACTCAGCCGCCCAGCGGCTCGGCGTCAAGCGCTTCGGCGGCCAGGTCGTCAAGGCCGGCGAGATCCTCGTCCGCCAGCGCGGCACCCACTTCCACCCCGGGGTGAACGTCGGCCGTGGTGGCGACGACACCCTGTTCGCCACCGCCCCCGGTGTGGTCGAGTTCGGCGCCAAGCGCGGTCGCCGGACGGTCAACATCGTCCGCCTCGTGCGCTCGGAGGCCTGACTCATCTAGGGCGGCCTCCAGGGACCGTACAACCAACAGTGAAGCTGCTGCGAGTTCTCTAGAGAACACTCGCAGCAGCTTCACTGTTTTCATCGGAAGGACTCGCAATGCCCCGGTTCGTGGACCGTGTGGTCATCCACGCCCAGGCCGGCAACGGCGGTAACGGCTGCGCCTCGGTGCATCGCGAGAAGTTCAAGCCCCTCGGCGGACCCGACGGCGGCAACGGGGGCCGCGGTGGCAGCATCGTGCTGGTCGTCGACCCCCAGGTGCACACGCTGCTCGATTTCCACTTCCACCCGCACGTGGTCGCCCAGTCCGGTAAGCCCGGTGCGGGCAGCAACCGGGACGGCGCCGCGGGCGCTGACCTCGAAGTCCACGTGCCCGACGGGACTGTCGTGCTCGACGACGACGGCCGCCTCATCGCCGATCTGGTCGGCGCGGGCACCCGGTTCGAGGCCGCCATGGGCGGTCGCGGCGGACTGGGCAACGCCGCGCTGGCGTCTCGAGCCCGCAAGGCGCCCGGCTTCGCGCTGCTGGGTGAGAAGGGCCAGATCCGCGATCTGACGCTGGAACTCAAGACCGTGGCCGACGTCGGCCTGGTCGGCTTCCCGTCGGCCGGCAAGTCGTCGCTGGTGTCCACCATCTCGGCGGCCAAGCCCAAGATCGCCGACTACCCGTTCACCACCCTGGTCCCCAATCTCGGCGTGGTGTCCGCCGGCGAGCACACCTTCACCGTCGCCGATGTGCCCGGGCTGATCCCGGGCGCATCCGACGGGCGCGGGCTCGGCCTGGATTTCCTGCGCCACATCGAGCGGTGTGCGGTTCTGGTGCACGTGGTCGACTGCGCGACGATGGAACCCGGTCGTGACCCGATCTCCGACATCGACGCTCTGGAAGCCGAACTGGCGGCGTATCAGCCGACCCTACAAGGGGATACGACACTCGGGGACCTCGCCGACCGTCCACGCGCGGTGGTACTCAACAAGATCGACGTCCCGGATGCGCGCGAGCTTGCCGACTTTGTCCGTGACGAGGTCGCCGAGAAGTACGGCTGGCCGGTCTACGAGATCTCCACGGTCAGCCGGGATGGCCTACGGCCGTTGATCTTTGCGCTGTGGGAGATGGTTGCCGCCTACCGGGCCGCCCAACCCGAAGTGGCCCCGCGCCGCCCGGTCATCCGCCCCATCCCCGTCGACGAGACCGGATTCACCGTTACCTCGGACGGCCAGGGTGGTTTCATCGTGCGCGGTGCCCGGCCGGAACGCTGGATCGCCCAGACCGCCTTCGACAACGACGAGGCCGTCGGCTATCTCGGCGACCGCCTCGCCCGTCTGGGTGTGGAGGACGAACTGGTCAAGCAGGGCGCCACGCCCGGTTGCGCGGTCACCATCGGCGACGTGACCTTCGACTGGGAGCCTCAGACCCCGGCCGGTATCGACACCATGATGTCGGGCCGTGGTACCGATGTCCGGCTGGAGCAGACCGAGCGGGTGTCGGCCGACGAGCGCAAGGCGGCCCGGAAGGCGCGCCGGGAGCATCGCGAATGAGCGACGTTTGCGGAGCGAATGATGACCGGCGCGACGCGTGCGGAGCGAATGATCAGGTCGTGAGCGAGACCAGGCGGGCGATCCGGAGCGCCCGCAGCGTCGTCGTCAAGATCGGCACCACCGCATTGACCACCCCCACCGGTGTATTCGATGCGGGCAGGTTGGCCGCGCTGGTCCAGGCGATCGAAGGCCGCATGCGGGCGGGCTCCGATGTGGTGATCGTGTCCTCCGGTGCCATCGCCGCCGGGATCGAACCGCTGGGCCTGACCAAACGCCCGACCGATCTGGCGACCAAGCAGGCCGCGGCCAGCGTCGGCCAGGTGGCGCTCGTGAACGCCTGGAGTGCCGCCTTCGCCCACTTCGACCGCACCGTCGGCCAGGTGTTGCTGACCGCTCATGACATCGCTATGCGGGTCCAGCACAACAACGCCCAGCGCACCCTGGATCGGTTGCGGGCGTTGCACGCGGTGGCGATCGTCAACGAGAACGACACCGTGGCGACCAACGAGATCCGCTTCGGTGACAACGACCGGCTCTCGGCGCTGGTGGCCCAGTTGGTGGGGGCCGATGCGCTGGTCCTGCTCTCCGATATCGACGGTCTCTATGACTCCGATCCCCGCAAGGGCAATGCCCGCTTCATCCCCGAGGTGGCCGCCGAGGGCGACCTCGACGGGGTGGTCGCCGGCCGGGGCAGCAGCCTGGGCACCGGCGGGATGGCCTCGAAGCTGTCCTCGGCGCTGCTGGCCGCCGACGCGGGCGTGCCCGTTCTACTGGCCGCGGCCGCCGACGCCGCCGCCGCCCTCTCCGACGCGTCGGTCGGCACGGTGTTCGCACCGCGGCCCGAACGCATGTCGGCGCGGCGGTTCTGGGTGCGCTACGCGGCCGAGGCCACCGGCGTGCTGACCCTCGACGAGGGTGCCGTACGCGCGGTGACCGCCGGGCGTCGCTCGCTGCTGCCCGCCGGCATCACTGCGGTATCCGGCCGGTTCCACGGTGGTGATGTGGTGGAACTGCGCGGACCAGACGGTCCGGCCGTGGCACGTGGTGTGGTGGCCTATGACGCGGTGGAACTTGCCGCCATGATCGGGCGGTCGACACCCGATCTGCCGCCCGAGCTCCGCAGGCCGGCAGTGCATGCCGATGATCTGGTCGCGATCTGAGAACCACCGCGCAGCTGCCGGGATGCCGGCCCCTCCCGCTGTGCAGCTAACACCGGTTGGCAAATAACGCAGACGTCAATGGCAATGTTTGCCGCTACTTTCGGGTCAAATTTGCCGTTTGGCAGAATCTGCCGCAACTGTCATGTCATCATTCCCGGTTGAGCTAATCCGGACATGGGGGCGATTGTCGGGGTATGCTCCGTCAAAGTTGAGTGTCAGCAAAGTGGAAGCTGGGGGCATGACACGTCGTTCGGTTCTTGCAGTCGGGGCACATCCCGACGATATCGAGCTGGGCTGCGGGGGCGCTCTGGCCAAACATGTTGCTGCCGGTGATCTTGTCACGATGCTTGTCGTCACCCGCGGCGAAGAAGGGCCCGGTCGGTCGGCGCAGCGCGTCGCCGAACAGCAGGCCGCCGTCGACGTGCTGGGCATCGACAGGTTGATCTGGGGCGAGGGCTTTCTCGACTGCCGGGTGTCGCTGCAGGAGTTCGAGCTGGTGCACCTGATCGAGGACGCCATCGAACAGGTCTCGGCGACAGTCATATATACCCATATGGCCAATGACAGCCACCAGGATCACCGGGTCGTCTCGCGCTGCACGATGGGCGCCGCGCGCTGGGTCTCGACGATCATGGCCTACGGCGGTCCGTCCGCGGTCGGGTTCAATCCCACTGCCTTCATCGACATTTCCGACTGCCTGGACAAGAAGATCGAGGCACTGATGTGCCACGTGTCCCAAGCCGAGGCCAGCGAGAAGGTCAGTGCCTCCTGGGTGCGCAGCTCGGCTGAGCACTACGGATTCCTCTGCAGGCGACCGTTCGCCGAGGGATTCGAACCGATCCGCCAGGTCGTCGACTTCTGAGCTGTGCCAACCTTTCTCGTCATCGGTGCCGGTACCACCGGCATCGGAGCCGCCGTCCGGCTGACCGAATTGGGCATCGACCATCTGGTAGTCGACGGGGGGAAGCGCATCGGCGGGATGTCGGCCTCGATCACCGACGACGCGGGCTTCACCTGGGATCTGGGCGGCCATGTGCTGCACAGTCATTTCGAGGATTTCGACCGGGCGGTGGCGGCCAGCGGTATCGCGCTCAACCACGTGACGCGCAACGGCTGGGTGTGGCTGCGCGGCGACGGGCCGGACAGCCTGGTGCCGACCCCCATCCAGCAGCAGTTGCGCGAGTGGCCCACTGACCTGGAACCCGACGCGCCGGTCAACCATCTGGCCGACTACTACCGCAACAACTTCGGTAGTCGGCTCTACGAAGAATTCTTCGAGCCGTACAACCGCAAGATGTGGACGCTGCCGCTGGATCGGATCGACGACGAGTGGACCTCGTTGCGCAGCGGCAGCGCCGCGCGCAACGTACCCGCGTTGGCCCTGGCCGGCACGACGACCGCTTCGCCCTCCACGTTCCCGTATCCGGTCGGCGGCACCGGTGCGCTGTGGCAGGCGGTGCACGACACCATGATGACGCCGGCTTCGGTGCGGCTGGGTACCAGGGTGCTCGAGGTCGACCCGCAAGCCCGGCGGGCGCATCTCGACGACGGCAGCACGGTGTCGTTCCGCTACTGCATCAGCACCGCCCCTATCACCACCGCGCTGGACTGGATCGGCTGGACGGATCGGGCGGCGACCTTGCGCGCCAGTCGACTGCACGCCGTCGGTATCGGGTTCGACGGCGATCCGCCACCGGCGCTGGCCGACAAGACGTGGCTGTACTGCCCGGACGAGGCGGTGCCGTGGTATCGCGCGACCATGCTGAGCAACTACGACGAGGCCAATGCCGGCCCCGGCCGCTGGAACATCCTGTGTGAGGTGCCGGTGTTCGACGAGACGCCCGTCTCGGCGGCCGACGCCGTCGCGGGCGTCCTTGCCTCGCTTCGGCAGCTGGGTGCCGACCCGGCACGGGTCGCCGCCCGTTTCGTCACGACCCTGGAGCACGGGTATCCGGTGCCCACCATCGGTCGCGACGACCTGCTGCGCGAGGCCGACAAGCAGCTGCTGGCACACGGCATCTACAGCCGCGGGCGATTCGGCGGCTGGCGCTACGAGTCGTCGAACCAGGACTACGGATACGTCCAGGGGCGCCAGGCCGTCGATCATGCGCTGTACGGCACCGCCGAGGATGTGTACTGGCACCCCGAGCGCTTCTGAGGCTGCCGCCCGTGCGCCGATTCAGCCCTCCAGATACAGCGCGCCGCGGATGATCTCGGTGAGCGCGGTGGCCAGCTGCGGGTCGTAGTCCGCTGTCCGGCCGGGCAGATTCTGCTGGCACACCCGCTCCACCATCCACACCAGGCTGCTGGCCGTGGGGGCGGCGAGCAGGCCGGGCCGGATCGATCCGTCGGCCTGGCCTTCCTCGATGACGGTGGTGAACTGGGCGGTGATGCCGGTCAACAGCTCGCGGTAGGTCGCACCGACCTGGGCGTCGTAGGCCGCCATCTCGTTGAGCGCCACCAGCACGGGTTGGTGCGTGCGGTAACTGGCGATCAGGCGGGTCATCGAGGCGTGGATGTCCGCGGGGTCGCGGCGGCCGGCCACCGTCCACCACTGCGCGGCGTCGGCGGTCAGGTCCCCGAACACCTGGGTGGCCAGCCGGCGCAGCAGATCACCCTTGTCCTCGAAGTAGATGTAGAAGCTGGCCCGCGAGATGCCGGCCTCGGTGGCCAGCCGGTCCACGCTGAGTTCGGTGAAGCTGGCGCCGTCAGCCATCAGGCGGTCGGTCGCGTCGAGGAGCTGGCGTTCGATCTGTTCGCGGCGTTCCTGACGGCTGGCCTGCGGTTTGCGGGTCGTTCGGGTCACCGAGGCCATGGCAGCAGCGTATCGCTTCACTGGCCATCTTGCTTAGACAGTGCGTCTAGGCTTATTGTCAGCGACATGACTGTGTCACCGATCACACCCGCCGAGCGGGCCTACGATCCGATCGATCTGTCCTCGCGGGCGTTCTGGGCCACCACGGCCGCCGACCGCGAGATCTCCTTCGCCGAACTGCGCGACCAGCGCCCGGTGAGCTGGCATCCGCCGGTCGAGGATTCGCTGATGCCGGACCCGGGCGACCGTGGGTACTGGGCGGTGACCCGGCACGCCGACGTGGTCGAGGTCAGCCGCAACAGTGAGGTTTTCCTGTCCGGGCAGGGCGTGCTGTTCGAGAACGTCCCCCAGGAACTGCTGGGGGCCTCCCAGTCGTTCCTGGCGATGGACCCGCCGCGGCACACGTTGATCCGCAAGGTGGTGCACTCGGCGTTCACCCCGCGCCAGGTGCGCCGTATCGAGGATTCGATCAAGGCCAACGCCGCCGAGATCGTCACCGAACTGCGGGCCGCGGGCAGCGGCGCCGACTTCGTCGACCTGTGCGCCAAGGAACTGCCCATCCGCACCCTCTCGGATATGGTCGGTATCCCCGAATCCGAGCGCCACCAGGTCGCCGCCGCCGCCGATGCGTTGGTCTCCTGGGGTGACCCGGTGTACCTCGACGGCCGAAACCCGTTGGAGGTACTGGTCACCAATCAGATGTACCTGCATCAGGTCGCGCTCGCGCTGGCCGCCGAGCGGCGGGAGAACCCGGGTGACGACCTGTTCAGTGCCCTGGTGCACGCCGAGGTCGAAGGCTCCCGGCTGACCGATCAGGAGGTGGCGGCCTTCTTCGTGCTGCTCGCCGTGGCCGGCAACGACACCACCCGACAGACCACCAGCCACGCGATGAAGGCGCTGACCGACAACCCCGACCAACGAGCTTGGCTGCTGGGCGATTTCGAGGGCCGGATCGGAACGGCGGTCGAGGAATTCATCCGCTGGGCCACTCCGGTCATGACGTTCCGGCGCACCGCGGCCGAGGATTACGAACTCGGCGGCGCACAGATCAGCGCGGGGGAGAAGGTGGTGATGTTCTACTCTTCGGCGAACTGGGACGGCGCGGTGTTCAGCGATCCCGGCCGGCTCGACCTGGGTCGGCATCCGAATCCGCATGTCGGCTTCGGCGGTGGCGGCCGGCACTTCTGCCTCGGCGCGCACGTCGCCCGGGCCCAGTTGCGGGCCATCTTCGGCGAACTGCTGCGCCAAATACCCAATCTCGAGGTCGGCGAACCATCCTATGTGGCAGGCAATTTCGTCCACGCCGTGCGGGCGCTGCGGTGTGAGTTCTAGCGCGTCGTGGTGGCGGTGAGCTCACCGGCCAACAGCGTGAGCAATTCCGAACAACCGCCCTCGACCTTCACGGTGGCCAGGTCGTCGCCGCGGGTCGGTCCCCGGTTGACGATCGCGATCGGCATACCGGCGGCCGCGGCGTGCCGGACGAAGCGGTAGCCGGAGAAGACCGTCAGCGACGAACCCGCGACCAGCAGCGCGTCGGCCGCGTCCACCATCGCGAACGCTTGCTGCACACGTTCCTTGGGAACGCTCTCGCCGAAGTAGACGATATCGGGCTTGAGCATGCCCGCACACCGCGGACAGTCCAGGTAGCGGAAGCCGGCGGTGTCGTCGATGACGGCGTCCGCGTCGGGCGCCACCGCGATGCCGCCGACCTGTTCGGCGCGTTCGGCGAACCCCGGATTGAGCGCCTCGAGTTCGTCGGCCAACGTGGCGCGGCTCATGGTTAAACCACACGCCAGGCACACCACCTGCCGGTAGGTGCCGTGCAGATCGACGACATGCCGGCTGCCGGCCTTGGTGTGCAGCAGATCCACATTCTGGGTGATGAGCCCGGTGACCACGCCGTCGCGCTCCAGCTCGGCCAGCGCGCGATGACCGGCATTGGGCACCGTCTCATCCATGTGCCGCCACCCCACGTGGTTGCGCGCCCAGTAGCGCTGCCGGTACACCGGGTCGGACCGGAACTGGGCGATGGTCATCGGATTGCTGGGCGGTGAATCCGGCCCCCGGTAATCCGGGATGCCCGAATCCGTCGACATCCCGGCCCCGGTCAGCACCGCGATGCGGTGACCCGCGAGCGCGGCGACCAGTTCGGGGGCTTCCATTCCTTCGAGGATAGGCCGCCATGGCAGGGTGGACCGTATGGCGTGGGTTTCTGCTGATCAGCTCGCCGACCGCACGCAGCGCGCCGCGCAGGCCGCCCTCGACGCCGGCCGGGCGCTGGGGTTGGCCGCCGACCGCGCCACCGTGCTGCACGACGTGTTCTCCGTCGTCGTGCACCTGGAGCCGACACCGGCGGTGGCGCGCATCCAGGTGGTGCTTCCACCGGGTTACGGCCCGGAACTGCAGGCCGCGCGCCAGCAACGCGAGCTCGACGTGGTCAGTTGGCTGGACGCCCGGGGGGTGCCGGTCGTACCACCCAGCCCGCTGGTTCCGCGCGCACCCGTCCGTCGCGACGGGTTCGGCATGACGTTCTGGGAGCTCGCCGACCTCGCGCCCGATCACCAGGCGTACTCGGGCGTCGCGATCGCCAAGAGCGCCGAGCTGCACGCGGGTCTGGCCGGCTACCCGGCGCCGCTGCCCTTCCTGGTGCCGTTCACCGAGACCGGGCCGGCCCTGTTCGCGGCGTTGGAACCCTCGGATCTGTTGACCGTCAACGACATCGACCGCGCCCGAGCCCAGTTCGCCGAGCTGTCGGCCGTGCTGGGCGATGCCACGGCCTTCGCAGCCCGCCACCCCGGCGTCACCGTGCAACCCCTGCAGGGAGATGGCCCGTCGCACAACGTGATCCGAACCACCTCCGGTGTCAGGTTCGCCGACTTCGAGGATGTCTGTGCCGGCCCGGTGGAATGGGACCTGGCGATGCTGGGGGCGGAGGCCACCGCCGAATACGACGACGCGGCCGCGGCACTCGGACTGCGCCGGACCGACCCGCAGGTCCAGCGGCTGATGGACAGCGCGCGCACGTTGCAGTTCGTCGGGTGCGCCGTGCTGGCGCCGCAACTGCCCGTTTTGGTCGAGGGGTTGTCGACGGTGATAGCCGACTGGCGCAAGCAGCCCGCGATGTGAGCTCTCCGGGTGCGGGCAATGCCAGAATGGCCGGGTGGACTTCTACTCCGCCTACCGGCACGGGTTCGTCCGGACGGCCGCTTGCACGCACCGCACCACGCTCGCCGATCCGGCAGCCAATGCCGAGTCCGTGCTGGGGCTGGCTCGGGAGTGTCACGACGACGGGGTGGCGCTGGCGGTCTTCCCGGAGCTGACGCTCTGCGGTTACTCGATCGAGGACATCTTGCTGCAGGACACCCTGCTCGACGCCGTCGAGGAGGCGGTGGCGACCGTGGTCGCCGCGTCCGCGGATCTGTTGCCCGTGCTCGTGATCGGAGCACCGCTGCGGCACCGCAACCGGGTCTACAACACGGCCGTGGTGATCCACCGCGGCGCCGTCCTCGGCGTGGTCCCCAAGTCGTATCTGCCCAACTACCGCGAGTTCTACGAGAAGCGCCAGCTCGCCCCCGGGGACGGGCTGGCCGGGGTCATCCGGCTGGGCGGCGCGGATCTGCCCTTCGGTTCCGATCTGCTGTTCACCGCGACCGACCTGCCCGACTTCGTCCTGCACGTCGAAATCTGCGAGGACATGTGGGTGCCGGTGCCGCCCAGCGCACGGGCCGCGCTGGCCGGCGCGACGGTGCTGGCCAATCTGTCCGGCAGCCCCATCACCATCGGCCGCGCCGATGACCGCAAACTGCTGGCCAAGTCGGCGTCCTCGCGCTGTCTGGCTGCCTACATCTATGCCGCCGCCGGCGAGGGGGAATCCAGCACCGATCTGGCCTGGGACGGACAGACCATGATCTACGAGAACGGGGTGCTGCTCGCCGAGTCGGAGCGCTTCCCGAAGGGTGAGCGGCGCAGCACCGCCGATGTCGATGTGGCACTGCTGCGTGCCGAGCGGTTGCGGATGGGCAGTTTCGATGACAATGCACGCCGCCAGGGGGTCGAGGACTTCCGCCGGATCGAGTTCACGGTCGACCCGCCTGCCGGCGATATCGGGCTGCTGCGGCGGGTTGAGCGCTTCCCGTTCGTGCCCTCGGATCCGGCTCGGCTGCAACAGGATTGCTACGAGGCGTACAACATCCAGGTGTCCGGACTGGAGCAGCGGCTGCGCGCCCTGAACTATCCGAAGGTCGTCATCGGGGTGTCCGGCGGCCTGGACTCCACGCACGCCCTGATCGTCGCCGCCCGCGCGATGGACCGGGAGGGCCGCCCACGCAGCGACATCCTCGCCTTCACGATGCCGGGGTTCGCCACCGGCGACCGCACCAAGGGCAACGCCATCGCGCTGAGCGAGGCGCTCGGGGTGACCTTCGCCGAGATCGACATCCGCGACACCGCGCAGCTGATGCTCACCGAGATGGACCACCCGTTCGGCCGCGGTGAGAAGGTCTACGACGTCACCTTCGAAAACGTGCAGGCCGGCCTGCGGACCGATTATCTGTTCCGGTTGGCCAACCAGCGCGGCGGCATCGTGCTGGGCACCGGTGACCTGTCCGAGCTGGCGCTGGGCTGGTCCACCTACGGCGTCGGCGATCAGATGTCGCATTACAACGTCAACGGCGGTGTCCCGAAGACGCTGATCCAGCATCTGATCCGCTGGGTCATCTCCTCCGGTGAGTTCGACGACTCCGTGGGCACCGTGCTGCAGTCGGTGCTCGACACCGAGATCACCCCGGAACTCGTTCCCGCGGGTGAGGACGAGGAGATCCAGAGCAGCGAGGCCAAGGTGGGTCCCTATGTGCTGCAGGATTTCTCGCTGTTCCAGGTGCTGCGCTACGGGTTCGGCCCGGCCAAGGTGGCGTTCCTGGCCTGGCACGCCTGGCACGATGCCGAACGTGGGCACTGGCCGCTGGGCTATCCGCTGGACAAGCGCCCGCAGTACTCGCTGAGCGAGATCCGGCGCTGGCTCACCGTCTTCGCGCAGCGGTTCTACTCGTTCTCCCAGTTCAAGCGTTCGGCGCTGCCGAACGGTCCCAAGGTCTCCGCCGGCGGCGCGCTGTCCCCGCGCGGCGACTGGCGCGCGCCCTCGGACATGTCGGCGCGGATCTGGCTCGACGCGATCGAACGCGACATCCCGCAGGACTGATCCCGAGCGGCGATCCCGTCGCCGGATGCGCTACAACCGGCCCTCGGTGCGCAGCTCGGGGTGCACCCAGTCCGGTGATCGGCGTTCCTTGAATGCCACGAACCCCAGCTTCGCCTCCGGACCGCTGTAGCTGGCCTTCATCCCGATCCGGTCGAACAGGCCCAGATAGTTGTCCAGGTTCGACTTCACCACCGACCGCGCACCCGGTGCGGTCCGGCATACCTGGGCCAGCACCTCTTTCGCCTCGACGAGTAGATCGTCATGAGCGACCACCCGGGCGATCAGACCCCAGTCCAGTGCCTCGGCCGCAGTGAGGACGCGGCCGGTGAACATCAGATCGCGGGTGCGCACCGGACCGATGAGGCGGGCCAGCAGCTGGCTGTAATAGGTGTCGGCGATACCGCGGAACAGTTCGGGCACCCGAAAGGTGGCGCGGTCGCTGACCACCGCCATATCGCTGCACAGCGCAATCTGCATGCCGCCGCCCTGGGCCAGACCGTTGACCGCCGACACCACCGGCTTGACCGACTGGCGCAGCGTCTCGAACGGTGTGACGTCCATCGACAGCGCCGAACCCCATGGCATCCAGTGATCGGAGCCGTCCCCGCCGCCCAGATCACCACCGGGGGAGAACACGTCACCGGTGCCGGTGATCAGCAGGCCGGCCAGATCGGGATCGGATTCGACGTGGCTGACGGCGTACCGGATGCCGAAGTACATGGCCGGGGTCATCGCATTGCGGGTCTGCGGCCGGTCCAGGGTCACCACACCGAAGGGGTCCTGGCGTTCGAATTTCAGGTACGGAGTGCCGAGCCAGTCGCCCTCCGGCGGTCGCGCTGTCATGGCTGCCGACTATAACGCCAACTGTTGACGGTTCAGTTCCGGTGATTCAGCCGAGCGCGTCCTCGATGGCCTCGTCGGTGGGGGCGCAGTCGCCCGCGCCCGGCACCAGGGTGGCCAAGGCGCCCGCCGCGCCCGCTCGCCGCAGGGCCCGTTCAGCACCGTCCGGCCAGCCGGCGGCCAGCACGCCGGCGAACACGTCACCGGCCCCGGTGGTGTCCACCGGCTCCACCTCCGGTGCGCCGACGTGGACCTCACCGGACGCGGTGCGCAGCGTCGCACCGCGGGCACCCAGCGTGGTCACCAGATTGGGTACCGGCCAACCCCATTGCCGGGCCTCGGTTTCGTTGACGATGACGAGATCGGTCAGCTCGGCGAGTTGGGCGAGGATGGTCGGGTCGGCACCGACCGGCGAGGCGTTGAGCACCACCACGGCGCCCGCGTCCCGGGCGATGCGAGCCGCGGTCAGCGCGGTCTCGACGGGGATCTCCAGCTGGACCAGCAGCACCTCGCAACCGGCGACGACATCGCGTACCTGTGGCGAGTTCAGCGACAGGTGAGCGTTGGCGCCCGCGGCCACCACGATCATGTTCTCAGCGGCACCGTCGACGATGATGCCCGCGGTTCCGCTGGGCATCGGCAGCTGAGCGACGCCCGCGGTGTCGACCCCGTTGTCCTCCAGGTGCGCCAGCAGATCGGCCGCGGCGGCATCCGAACCGACCGCGCCGACGAAACTCACCTGGGCACCCGCCCGCGCCGCCGCGATCGCCTGGTTGCCGCCCTTGCCGCCCGGGGACTGCAGCAGGGTCGAAGCCAGCACGGTGGCACCGGGCCCGGGCAGCGCCTCGACGGTGAAGACCAGATCCATGTTCACGCTGCCGACCACGCACACCCGCGTCATGAGGCTCACCGTAACCCCAACCGTCCGATCCCGGCGGATGGTCGATACGCTGGCTCGATGAGCGTAAAGGCTTCGGAGGGCAGGAGCGCAGCGACCCGGGAAATGGTTTCGGAGGGCAGGAGCGCAGCGACCCGGGAAACGGCTCCAGATCTCAGGCAGCAGGTCCACGATGCGGCCGCTGCGGCGCGCACCGCATCGCGCCGCCTGGCCGTGCTGAGCACCGCCGAGAAGAATCGCGCCCTGCACGCGGCCGCCGACAGCGTCCTGGCCCGGGTCGAGGAGATCCTGGCCGCCAACGCCGAGGACCTCGACGCCGCCCGCGCCGCCGGTACCGCCGAGGCCATGCTGGACCGTCTCGCCCTCAACCCGCAGCGCGTGGACGGGATCGCCGCCGGGCTGCGACAGGTCGCCGGGCTGCCCGACCCGATCGGTGAGGTGCTGCGCGGCAGCACGCTGCCCAACGGGCTGCAGCTGCGCCAGCAGCGGGTGCCGCTCGGCGTCGTCGGCATCGTCTACGAGGGCCGGCCCAACGTCACCGTCGATGCGTTCGGTCTCACCTGCAAATCGGGTAACGCCGTGCTGCTGCGCGGCAGTTCGTCGGCGGCCCGGTCCAATGCGGCGCTGGTGTCCGCGTTGCGTGCCGCGCTGGTCGCCGAGGGGCTGCCCGCCGACGCGGTGCAGCTGCTGCCCAGCGAGGACCGCGTCACCGTCACCCACCTGATCCAGGCGCGCGGTCTGGTCGACGTGGTGATCCCGCGCGGCGGCGCGGGCCTGATCGACGCGGTGGTGCGGGACGCCACCGTGCCGACAATCGAGACCGGCGTCGGCAACTGCCACGTATTCGTGCACGCCGCAGCCGATCTCGATGTCGCCGAGCGCATCCTGCTCAACGCCAAGACGCGCAGGCCCAGCGTCTGCAACGCCGCCGAGACGCTGCTGGTCGACCGGGCCGTCGCCGACACCGCGCTGCCCCGCCTGGTGACCGCGCTGCAGGACGCCGGGGTGACCGTGCACCTGGACCCCAGCGAGGAGGAACTGCGCGAGGAGTTCCTGTCGATGGATATCGCCGTGCAGATCGTCGACGGCGTCGACGGCGCCATCGCGCACGTCAACGAATACGGCACCGGACACACCGAGGCCATCGTCACCACCGAACTCGCTGCCGCACAGTCGTTTACCGGCCAGGTCGATGCGGCCGCGGTGATGGTCAACGCCTCGACCTCGTTCACCGACGGTGAGCAGTTCGGATTCGGCGCCGAAATCGGGATCTCGACCCAGAAACTGCACGCCCGCGGCCCGATGGGGCTGCCCGAACTGACCTCGACCAAGTGGATCGTGTGGGGCTCGTCTCCCGAAGGCCACATTCGGCCGGCCTGACCCGCCCGGAACACAGAGAAAAGAGACCATGTTGAGCGTTCCCGCCCGTCCGGCGCCCCTGTTCGCCGACATCGACGACGTCGCCAAGCGGCTCGCCGAAACCGGTTATCTGCCCGACAAGGCCACCGCCACGGCGGTGTTCCTCGCCGACCGGCTCGGCAAGCCGCTGCTGGTGGAGGGACCGGCCGGGGTCGGCAAGACCGAACTGGCCCGCGCCATCGCGCAGACCACCGGCAGCGAGCTGGTCCGGCTGCAGTGCTACGAGGGCGTCGACGAGTCCCGCGCGCTCTACGAGTGGAACCACGCCAAGCAGATCCTGCGGATCCAGGCCGGTACCGCCCAGACCGGGGACTGGGACCAGACCAAGACCGATGTGTTCAGTGAGGAGTTCCTGCTCAGCAGGCCGCTGCTGACCGCCATCCGCCGCACCGACCCCACCGTGCTGCTGATCGACGAGACCGACAAGGCCGATATCGAGATCGAGGGCCTGCTGCTGGAGGTGCTGTCCGATTTCGCGGTCACGGTGCCGGAGCTGGGCACCATCAAGGCCGAGCGCGCCCCGCTGGTGGTGCTGACCTCCAACGCCACCCGCGAGCTGTCCGAGGCGCTCAAACGGCGCTGCCTGTTCCTGCACATCGACTTTCCCGATGCCGAGCTGGAGCGGCGCATCCTGCTCTCGCGCGTCCCGGAACTGCCCGAGACCATCGCCTCGGAACTGGTGCGCATCATCGGGGTGCTGCGCGGCATGCAGCTCAAGAAGCTGCCGTCGGTGGCCGAGACCATCGACTGGGGACGCACCGTGCTGGCCCTGGGCATGGACACCATCGACGACGAGATGATCGCGGCCACCCTCGGCGTCGTCCTGAAACATCAGTCCGATCAGACCAAGGCGGCTGGGGAATTGAGATTGAACTGATGCGGCTCATCCGATGACCCCTCGACGCACCCGCCCGCCACAACCGCTGGCCCCGCACGGAATTCCCGGCCATCTCGTGGAGTTCGTCGAGGCGCTGCGCGGGGTGGGTATCGCGGTGGGCCCGTCGGAGACCGTGGACGCCGGCCGGGTGCTCAACGTGCTCGGGCTCGGCGACCGCTCCGCACTGCGCGAGGGGCTGGCCTGCGCGGTGCTGCGCCGCTCAGATCACCGGGACACCTATGACGCGATGTTCGACCTGTGGTGGCCCGCAGCGCTCGGGGACCGCACTGTCGTGGACGATGAACCCGATGCCGACGGCGACGAACCGGGGATGCCGCCCGAGGACGTCGAGGCGATGCGCGCGGCGTTGATCGACATGCTGGGCTCCGAGGCCGAACTGGAGAATTTCGACGACCGACTGGCCGCGATGATCGCCCGCATCGTGGAGGCCTACGGCCGGTACAACTCCAGCCGCGGACCGTCGTACTCGTCCTATCAGGCACTCAAGGCGATGGCACTCGACGAGCTGGAGGGCAGGTTGCTGGCCGGGCTGCTCGCGCCGTACGGCGAGGAGCCGACACCGACCCAGGAGGAGATCGCCAAGGCGCTGGCCGCGCAACGGGTTTCGCAGCTGCGGCGGATGGTCGAGGCCGAGACCAAGCGCCGCACCGCCGAACAGCTCGGCCGCGACCACGTGCAGATGTACGGGGTGCCGCAGCTGGCCGAGAACGTCGAATTCCTGCGTGCCTCCGGTGATCAGCTGCGCCAGATGCGCAAGACCGTGCAACCGCTGGCCCGCACCCTGGCCACGCGATTGGCGGCCAAACGCCGGCGCGCGCGCAACGGCGAGATCGACCTGCGCAAGACGCTGCGCAAGTCGATGTCGACCGGCGGTGTGCCGATCGACGTCGTGCTCAAGAAGCCGCACCCGGCCCGGCCGGAGCTGGTCGTGCTCTGCGATGTGTCGGGCTCGGTGGCCGGGTTCAGCCACTTCACGCTGATGCTGGTGTCGGCGCTGCGCCAGCAGTTCTCCCGGGTGCGGGTGTTCGCCTTCATCGACACCACCGACGAGGTCACCCACATGTTCGGGCCGGAGGCGGACCTGGCCGTCGCGGTGCAGCGCATCACCCGGGAGGCCGGCGTCTACACCCGCGACGGGCACTCCGACTACGGGCACGCGTTCGTCTCGTTCACGCAGAACTTCCCGAACGTGCTCTCGCCGCGGTCCTCGTTGCTGATCCTGGGCGACGGCCGTAACAACTACCGCAATCCCGAGACCGATCTGCTGACCCGGATGGTCAACGCCAGCAGACATGCGCACTGGCTCAACCCCGAGCCCAGGCACCTGTGGGGTAGCGGGGACTCGGCGGTGCCGCGCTATCAGGATCTGATCCCGATGCACGAGTGCCGGTCGGCCAGACAACTCGCCGCGGTGATCGACGCGCTGCTGCCCGTCTGATCCCCCCCGTTTCCGGCGAGCGTGCGCGTCTGCTGCCCGACACGCCGCTGCGGTGGCCGAGTCCGCGCACGCTCGCCAGGTTCGGGCTCGCCCGATCACTCCCGTAAGCTGCCTGTTCGTGGCCACGCGACGCAGGTTGGGAGTGATGGGCGGGACGTTCGATCCCGTACACCACGGGCATCTGGTGGCCGCCAGCGAGGTGGCCGATCAGTTCGACCTCGACGAGGTGGTGTTCGTCCCCACCGGGCAGCCCTGGCAGAAGCGTGACCGCGCGGTCACCGCGCCCGAGGACCGCTACCTGATGACGGTGATCGCCACCGCGGCCAACCCCAGGTTCTCGGTCAGCCGCGTCGACATCGACCGTGGCGGCCCGACCTACACCAAGGACACCCTGCGTGACCTGGCCGCCCTGAATCCCGATACCGACCTGTACTTCATCACCGGCGCCGACGCGCTGGCCTCCATCCTGTCCTGGCAGAACTGGGAGGAACTGTTCTCCCTGGCCCGCTTCGTCGGGGTGAGCCGACCGGGCTACGAGCTCGACGGCGAGCACATCGCCGCGGCGATGAAGGAGCTCCCCGCCGAAGCGCTGTCGCTGGTGGAGATCCCCGCCCTGGCGATTTCGTCCAGCGACTGCCGGCTGCGCGCCCAGCAGTCCCGGCCCATCTGGTACCTCGTGCCCGACGGCGTGGTCCAGTACGTGTCCAAACGCAATCTCTACACACCCACCGCTGAGGAGGCCCGGTCGTGACGGCAACGACAGAAGCAGTCGAGATGGCCACCGTTGCGGCCCGGGCCGCCGCCGACAAGCTGGCCGACGACGTCGTGGTCATCGATGTCTCCGAACAGCTGGTCATCACCGACTGCTTCGTGATCGCCTCGGCCTCCAACGAGCGGCAGGTCAACGCCATCGTCGACGAGATCGAGGACAAGATGCGCGAGGCGGGGCACAAACCCGCCCGGCGCGAGGGAACCCGGGAGGGCCGCTGGACCCTGCTGGACTATGTCGACATCGTGGTGCACATCCAGCACACCGAGGAACGCGAGTTTTACGCGTTGGAGCGGTTGTGGCGCGATTGCCCGACGGTGCCCGTCAACCTCGGCGAGCAGCCGGACGGTTCGCAGTGACGGTGCGCCGGCTCGTCCTGCTACGCCACGGCCAGACCGAGTGGAACGCCGGCAGCCGGATGCAGGGCCAGCTCGATACCGACCTGACCGATCTGGGCCGTGAGCAGGCGGCCGCGGCGGCCGAGGTGCTGGCCAAGCGGCAACCGGTCGCCATTGTCTCTTCCGATCTGCGCCGCGCACTGGACACCGCCACTGCTCTCGGTGAGCGGGCCGGCGTCGCGGTGCGCGTCGACGAGCGGTTGCGGGAGACGCATCTGGGGGACTGGCAGGGGCTGACCCACATCGAGGTCGACGCGCTGGCGCCCGGTGCGCGACTGGCCTGGCGCGATGACGCGCGTTGGGCGCCCCATGGGGGCGAGAGCCGCGTCGACGTCGCCGCCCGTAGCGTGCCGCTGGTGCAGGAGCTGCTCGCCGCCGAATCCGACTGGGGTATCGACGGTTATGACCGCCCGGTGGTGCTGGTGGCGCACGGCGGTCTGATCGCCGCGCTGACCGGTGCCCTGTTGGATCTGCCGGTGGACAACTGGCCGGTGCTCGGCGGGATGGGCAATGCCAGCTGGGCCCAGCTGTCCGGGCACGTGGTCGACGAGGCGATCAAGTGGCGTCTCGATGTCTGGAACGCCTCGGCCCAGGTGGCCAACGATGTCCTCTGAGCAGCGCAGGACCCTGCTGGTCTTCTGCGATTCGCTGTCCTACTACGGCCCGACCGGCGGACTGCCCGCCGACGATCCGCGCATTTGGCCCAATATCGTTGCCGCGCAGTTGGGTTGGGATGTCGAGCTGATCGGCCGGATCGGCTGGACCTGTCGCGACGTGTGGTGGGCGGCCACCCAGGACCCGCGTTCGTGGGCTGCCCTGCCGCGTGCCGGTGCGGTCATCTTCGCGACCTGCGGCATGGACTCCCTGCCGTCACCGTTGCCCACGGCTTTGCGAGAGTTGATCCGCTATATCCGCCCACCGGTGCTGCGGCGTTGGGCCCGGGACGGCTATGGCTGGCTGCAACCGCGGCTCTCGGCGGTGGCCCGCCCGGCGCTGCCCCCGCACCTGTCCGTCGAGTACCTCGAACAGACCCGGGCCGCAATCGACTTCAACCGCCCCGGGATACCCGTGGTGGCCACCGTGCCGTCGGTGCACATCGCCGAGACCTACGGCAGGTCGCACCGCTGGCGGGATGCCACCGTCAAGGCGATCACCGGTTGGGCCGGCGAGCACCGGGTACCGGTGGTCGATCTCAAGGCGGCGGTCGGCGAGTACGTGATGAGCGGGCAGGGTAACCCCGACGGGATCCACTGGAATTTCGAGGCACACGCCGCAGTGGCCGACTTGATGCTCAAGGGGCTTGCCGAAGCCGGGGCGTACTCGCCCGAAACTCGTTCTCTGCCATGACCGTTCAGGTGGTGACCGACTCGTCGGCGCGGCTGGCGCCCGAGGAGTTGGCCAGGTGGTCGATCCGGCAGGTGCCGTTGCACGTGCTGGTCGACAACATCGATCTGCGTGACGGGGTCGACGAGATCCCGTACGACATCCATGAGCGAAGCCAGGTCACCACCTCGGGGGCGGCCCCGGCCGACCTCGCCGAGGTCTACCGCGAGGCATTGGCGGCCAGCGCCGGTGACGGCGTCGTCGCGGTGCACCTGTCGGCGGCGCTGTCGAGCACGTACTCGACCGCCGCTGCGGCCGCCCGGGAATTCGGTTCCGCTGTGCGCGTGGTCAACTCGCGGTCGGCCGCGATGGGTGTCGGGTTCATCGCGCAGGCCGCGGCGCGGGCGGCGGCGGGCGGGGCGCGCCTCGATGCGGTCGAGGCCGCGGCGCGCGCGGCGATCCCGCGCGGGCGGGTCTTCATCGTCGTGCACCGGCTGGACAACCTGCGGCGCAGCGGCCGGATCGGCAAGGGCGCTTCGTGGTTGGGCACCGCGCTGTCGCTCAAGCCGCTGCTGCACCTCGACGTCGACGGTCGGTTGGTGCTGGCGCAGCGGGTGCGCACGGTGTCCAAGGCGCATGCGGCCATGGTGGATGCAATCGCCGAGACGGTGGGTGAACGGTCGGCGTCGGTCAGCGTGCACCACGTCGACAACCACGATGCGGCAGCCGAACTCGGAGCCGCCCTGACCGCGCGGCTGCCACAACTGAAATCGCTGACGGTCACCGACATGGGGGCCGTGCTGGCCGTGCATGTGGGCGGCGGTGCCGTGGGCGCGTGCGTCAGTCTCGCGGACTGAACCGGCCTGTCACCGGCGGCAGATCCTTGAGCGTGACGATGCCGGGGGCGGCGGCCACCACGGCGGGCACGGCATTGGTCACCGGCATGGCGGTATAGATCATGCCCAGCCCCATGAAGCCGGGCTCGGTCCAGTCCTTGGGCGGCAGACAGTGCAGTACGGTGCGCATGTTGGGCATGCCGAACACCTGGATGACGTGGCCGTGCTCAAGCGGTTTGGGTGGCGTCACCTTGTCGCCCATGGTCCAGTTGAACCCGACGCTGACGACGTTGCGGTCACCCACCCAGCCACGGTGGTAGCCGAGCACGCTGCCCACGGTGCCCGCCGGGATCTTCATGAACCCGAGGTCGGAGTCCCCGGTTGCGGCGGTGAACGTGACATCGAAGGTCATCCGGTCCAGTTGCGCCCCGATCGCGTCGGCCATCATCGCCGCGGACTCGGCGAAGACCTCGCTCTCCCGACGTACGCTCTCGGCCAGCCCCGGGGTGTCGGGGTCCTGCGAGAAGCCCATGGCGGTCTGGGTTTCGGCCGACTCGTAGGTCGAGCAGTCGACCGACTCGGTGATCCGGATCTCGTCGACCCGTTCGCAGGAGCCGGACAGCACCATGCCGACCATGTTCGTCATACCCGGGTGGGCGCCGCTGCCGAAGATCGTCGAATTGCCCTTGCTGCAGGCTTTTCTGATGCGCTCCAGATCTTCCGGTGTCTGTTTGCCGCCGGTGATCCAGGCCGCACTGGAACACACGTTGACACCCGACTCGAGCAGGGCCACCAGTTCGTCGATGTTCGGCCACAGCGGGTTGTAGCAACAGGCGTCCGGCTTGAGCGCGATCAGCTCGTTGATGTCGTTGGTGGCCTCGATACCGGTCGGGGTCGGCCAGCCGGCGAGCTCGGCGGCATCGACGCCCACCTTGTCGGCGCCGTGGGCGTAGACGCCGACGAGTTCCATGTCATCGCGGCCGATGATGGCGTGCAGCGAGCGCCGGCCGATGTTGCCGGTGGTCCACTGGATGACGCGCAGGGGTGGGCGGGTGCCGGAGATGAGATCAGACATGGGGTGGACACTATTCGCACACTGTTCACCGATGTGGCGTTTGAGTAAGTCGGCGTCGGCCGCAGTGGTGATCCCGGGGCCATCAGCGCGGCGATCCTGGAACTCGTCGACGCCGCGCAGCCGCCTGCCCGATTGATCCTCGGCCGGGTGCTCCCGGACATCGAGGCGATCTATCAGGATCGCCTGCAGACCTGGCGGTCGTGGCAGGCCGTGCCGGAGCGTGCCTTCGGGCCGGTGGTCGACAGCGACTGAGTCGTGCGCGGTTGTCGTCCGGGCGTCGTGTTGTTTACGATACGAAACGTGTCGTACTCTAACCCGCGCGAGGCGCCCGACCGCCCCGGTGGCCGGCCCCGTGACGATGCGCGCGAGGCGCACATCCTGGAAGTGGCCTTCGCCCTGCTGACCGAGGTGGGCTACGACGGGCTGACGTTCGAGGAGGTGGCGCGCCGCGCCGGGGCCTCCAAGGCGACCCTGTACCGGCGCTGGAAGAGCAAGCGCGACATGGTGAGTGCCGCGCTCAGGGCGGTGCCGGCCCGCCGCGACGGCGCCGACGAGATCGACACCGGCAGTCTGCGGGGCGATCTGCTGGCGTTGTGCCGGCGGCTGCTCGCCACCATGCAGTCCACCGACGGTCAGACCGCGCTGGTGCTGCTGCAGGCCGGGCTCGAAGACCCCGACCTCTGCGATGAGATCGAGCGGACCGTGGGGCCGACCGGCGCGCGGCTGCCGAAAAGCGTCATCGATGCGGCCGTGCGCCGCGGCGAACTGCCCTACGAGGTCCATCCGTTCGCCTTCGAAGAGGTCGTCGGCGCGGCGCTGCTCCTGCGTCGGATGAACGGACTCGACTGTGGCGACACCTACCTGCAGGCGCTCGTCGACTCCGTTGTGTTGCCCGCACTGTGTGCCGCGCCGGCCGCGTCCGGGCACCTGCCCGCCGGAATCTTCTCCGGACACCCCGATCGTCCGAAGGAAATATGAGAACCGCTCTGAGAATTGCCGAATTCACCTACTCGACGCTGCCGGGCGCCGACGGTGTCGGCATCAACGTGGCCGTCGGCGGCAATGGCCCGGCCGTCGTTCTGCTGCACGGGTTTCCACAGACGCACTACATGTGGCGACGCGTCGCCCGGGAGCTCGCCGATGCGTACACCGTCATCATGCCCGATCTGCGCGGCTACGGTGCGAGTGCCAAACCAGCCGCGTCCGGACCCGACACCTACTCCAAGCGCACGATGGCCCGCGACATCGTTGAGGTTGCAAAGTCGCTGGGCCACCATCGGTTCGGGGTGATCGGTCACGATCGCGGCGCTCTGGTCGCGGTCCGGGCCGGGCTCGACCACCCGCAGATTGTGCAGTATCTGGGCATTCTCGATGTGCTGCCGACGCTGGACACCTGGTCGGTGTTGTGTGGCGTCGAGGCGAAGGTTGCCTGGCACCTCTACCTGATGGCACAACCGCCCGGCCTGCCCGAGAAGATGATCGCCGCGGTGGCCGAGGAGTTCTTCGCGTCCTTCCTGGACGCCTGGGACGCCGACGGGTCCACCTTCACCGCCGATGCGCGCAGGCACTATCTCGACAGCTCGGTGGCAGCGGTGGACTCCATCGTCGCCGATTACCGGGCAAGTGCGGGCATCGATCTGGAGATGGACCGCGCCGACCGCGAGGCGGGTCGGCAGTTGCAGATGCCGGTCGGCGTCATCTCCCAGGATTGGGGCGCGCAGCTCGGCTTCGATCCCACCGCCATCTGGGGTGCCTGGGCGCCGGATCTGCGGTACCAGCCGCTCGACGCCGGTCATTTCATGGCCGAGCAGAAGCCGGCCGAGATTACGCAGTTCATCCGCACCCTGTCGGCTCGATGACGCCTTAACCTGTCTGTATGGCAATGGATTCCGCGACGGTGCAGAGATGGTTCGACCACTACCTCGACGTGTTCGCCGCCGCCACCCGCGGTGAGCGGCCGATGGCTGAGCTGCTGAACTGCTACGCCGTACCGTTGACCCTCACCACCGACGAAGGCGCGCTCAGCCTCACCTCCCGCGATCAGGTCGCGGCGGTCATGCAGGGGCAGGTCGACGGGCTACGGGCTCAGCGGTACCAGACCAGCACGCTGCTCAGCGCCGCGGTGACCGAGCTCAACGCGGCGTCCGCGCTGTACCGCGGAGCGTTCGTCCGCTGCGACACCGAGGGGGCCGAACTGGGCCGGATCGCCGTGACCTACCTGGTCGTGGACGGCCCGGAGGGCCCGCAGATCGCGGTGCTCGCATCGCACGGCGGGTGAGCGACCATGCCCATCAAATTGGAGAATGTCGCCATCGCCGTCGAGGACCTGGACGCCACCATCGCGTTCTTCACCGACCTGGGCCTCACCGTGATCGGCCGCGACACCGTGTGCGGCGAGTGGGCAGACACCGCGGTCGATCTGGACGGCAACCACTGCAAGATCGCCATGCTGCAGACACCGGACGGTCACGGCCGCCTCGAACTTTTCGAGTACATCCATCCGGCCGCGATCCCGACACATCCGACCCGTCCCAACGAGATCGGCATGCATCGCGTCGCGTTCTCGGTCGACGATATCGATGAGGCACTCGCGATCGCCGCGCGGCACGGGTGTCATCCGCTGCGGGGTGTGGCGACCTACGAGGACAGCTACAAACTCACCTACGTCCGCGGCCCCAGCGGGATCATCGTGATGCTCGCCCAGGAACTGCCACCGGCCTGACCGGGTTATCCACAGTCTCGGGTTCGTCCACAGCCGCGCGCGGCTGAGCGGCTGACCTCCCGATCGGGTCGGGGGCGGTGCCTACCGTCGGGCGCATGGACACCGAATCGCCGGCACAGCGGCTCTCCCGTCGGATGGGCGCCGGCCGCGACAACTCCGCGGACCCGGCCGTCACCGATGATCCCGACGACGGGTCCGATGCCATCCTGGCCCGCTGGCTGCCCGACGGGTCGGCTCCTCGCACACCGCGCGACTGGATGGCCACGTTGCGCGCCGACCCGGGAAGGGCGGGTGTCGCGGCGCTGCTCGGGGTGGGGGTGATCGCGGTGCTGGTCACGGTGTTCACCGTCGTGCGCAGCCCGGACCGTCCGGTCACCGCGGCGAATCTCCCACCGGTGCAGATGGTCTCGACCGCCGCCGAGTCGGCGCCGGCGCCACCGCCGGAGGGACCCGTTGTGGTCAGTGTGGTCGGTCTGGTGCACAGCCCCGGCCTGGTGACGCTCACCGTCGGCGACCGCATCGCCGACGCCGTGGAGGGGGCCGGCGGCGCGCTCGACGGTGCCGATCTGATGGGGCTGAACATGGCGCGACGGGTCACCGACGGCGAACAGATCATTGTCGGCATCGCCGCGCCGCCCGGATCGCCTTCGCCGATGGGCAGTTCGGTCAGTTCGATGACGGCGGAGGAATCCGCTGCGCCGCGCCCCGACGGCCCCGCCGACACCGGTGCGCTGAACCTGAACACCGCCACCGCCGAGGAACTCGACGCACTACCCGGTGTGGGACCGGTCACCGCCGCGGCCATCATCGCGTGGCGAGATGCCAACGGTCCCTTCGCCAGTGTCGACCAACTCGGCGAGGTGGACGGCATCGGCCCGGCCCGACTGGACAAACTGCGCGATCGGGTGGTCACGTGAATGACCGTCTCGAACCCCGAGGAGCGTCCGCTCGATATCCGGCTGGTGCCGGCTGCGCTGACCACCTGGGCGGTCACCGCGGTGGGGATCATGTGGCCAGGCGCAACGATGATGCTCACCGCGGTGCTGCTGGCGGCGGTTGCCACGTTCGCGCTGTCGCGGTGGGGTGCCGTGCAGATGGGAATCGCCGGGATCGGTGCCGTCGCGGTCATCGGTACGGCGTTCGGGGTGTCGGTGGCGCTGCGTACCGAGCAGGTGCGCCACCATCCGGTCGCCGACCGCTACGGCGGGTCGGCCACGGTGACGGTCGCGCCGACCGAGTCGCCGCGCTCGCTGGGGCGCGGGCGGATGATGTTCCGCGCCGGCCTGCGCGTGGTCGACGGCGACCCGATGACCGGAATGGTGCTGGTGTTCGCGCCGGTAGCGGACTTCGCCGACCTGACCGTGGGCCGCCCCGCCACCTTCCGCGCCCGGATCGGCCGTCCGCTGCGGGCCGATCTGAGCGTCGCGGTGCTCACCGCGGTGGGGGAGCCGACACTGGGGGACGCTCCGGGAGTCCGTCGGCTCGCCGGGCACGTGCGGGCACGGTTCGCCGCCGCCGCGCGCCGGGTGCTGCCCGCCGAGCAGGCCGCGATGCTGCCGGCCCTCGTGCTCGGAGACACCTCCGCGGTCACCGCCACCACGGCCGCCGACTTCAAGACATCGGGCCTGACGCATCTGACGGCGGTCTCCGGAGCCAACGTGACCATCGTGTGCGGGGCGGCGCTGCTGTCGGCGGCGCTGGTGGGACCGCGACTCGCGGCCGGGCTGGCGCTGCTGGTGCTCATCGCGTTCGTCATCGTGGTGGAACCGTCGGCCAGCGTGTTGCGGGCCGCCGTGATGGGCGCCATCGGCCTGTTCGCGGTGGTGTCGCACCGGCGTCGGCAAGCCATCCCGGTGCTGTCGTCGACGGTGATCGCCCTGATGGCGGTGGCACCGCAACTGGCGGTGGACGCCGGTTTCGCGCTGTCGGTGGTGGCGACCGCGGCGCTGGTGCTGATCGCTCCGGTGTGGTCGCGCCGGCTCGTGGCGCGCGGCTGGCCGAAGCCGCTGGCCGACGCGGTGTGTATCGCCGCGGCCGCGCAGGCGGTCACCGCGCCGCTGATCGCCGGGATGTCGGGCAGCGTCAGTGTGCTCGCCGTGCTTGCCAACCTGCTTGTGGGAGCCGTGATCCCGCCGATCACGGTGATCGGCACGGTGGCCGCGGCGCTGTCGGCCGGGTGGTCGCCGGGTGCCGAACTGCTGATCCGGTTCACCGGTCCCGAGCTGTGGTGGCTGCTGGTCGTGGCCCGGCGGGTCGCCGCGGTGCCGGGCGCGACGGTGTCGGTGCCGTCGGGGGTCGTGGGCATGGTGCTGGTGGCCGCGGTCACCGTCGCGGTGATCGCGACCTGGCGGTGGCGCTGGTGCCGTCGTCTCACCGCTGGCGGACTGTGCTGCCTGTTGGCCTGGACCGTGTCCGGCATTGTCGGGTCGGCGTGACACGATCAGTACGTGAGCGAAGCGTGCGAGCGAATCACCAGCACTGCGCGTGACGGCCGAGCCGGCGAGGCGGTCACGTGAGCGAGGGACTGCACCTGGTGCTCGGTGACGAGGAACTGCTCGTCGAGCGCGCCGTGGCGAGCGTGTTGCGGGCGGCGCGTAAACGGGCCGGCACCACCGACGTCCCGGTGGACCGGCTGCGCGCCGGGGAGGTGAGCACCAGCGAGCTCGCCGAACTGCTGAGCCCCTCGCTGTTCGCCGACGAGCGGGTGGTGGTGCTGGAGGCAGCCGGTGAGGCCGGCAAGGACGCGGTGGCGCTGATCGTCAGCTCGGCCGCAGACCTGCCGCCGGGCACCCTGCTGGTCGTGCTGCACTCCGGGGGCGGGCGCGCCAAGGCGATGGCCGGCCAGCTCGAAAAGCTTGGCGCCGAGGTGCATTCCTGCGCCAAGATCACCAAACCGGCCGAGCGTGCGGATTTCGTCCGGCGCGAGTTCCGCGCATTGAAGACGAAGGTCGACGATGCCACCGTCACCGCGATCCTCGACGCGGTGGGCTCCGACATCCGCGAACTGGCGGCGGTGTGTTCGCAGTTGGTGGCCGACACCGACGGTCCGGTCGACGTCGCCGCGGTCCGCCGCTATCACAGCGGGAAGGCCGACGTGAAGGGGTTCGAGATCGCCGACAAGGCGGTCACCGGTGACGTGCCCGGCGCGGCGGAGGCGCTGCGCTGGGCCATGCACAGCGGAGAGCCGCACGTGGTGCTGGCCGACGCGCTGGCCGAGGCTGTGCACACGATCGCCCGGGTCGGACCGGTGCAGGGCGACCCCTACCGGCTCGCCGGCGAGCTCGGCATGCCGCCGTGGCGCATCCAGAAGGCGCAGAAGCAGTCGCGGCGATGGTCACGCGACCGGGTTGCCGAGGCGATCCGGGTGGTCGCCGCGCTCAATGCCGATGTGAAGGGTGCCGCCGCCGATGCGGACTTCGCCCTGGAGAAGGCGGTCCGCCGGGTGGCTGAGCTGGCGTCGGACTGACGGCGACCAGCCGGCACAGCGCGCGGCCTGCGGGCGGTGCGCAGCGGGCCTGACGGCACAGCGCACGCGTTCTGCGGCCGGTGCGCACCGGGCTTGCCGGTACAGTGCGCGCGGCCTGCGGGCGGACATCAGGCCGCCGACCCGGCCGACCCCGGGCACGCAAAAACCCGCGCGTGACGATCATCGTCGACGCGCGGGTCAGTCGAACAGCGTCAGAGCTTGTTGACGGCCAGCGACAGCGCAGACTTCTTGTTGGCCGCCTGGTTCTTGTGGATGACACCCTTGCTGGCGGCCTTGTCGAGCTGACGGTTGGTCGCCACCAGCAGAGCGCCGGCCTTGTCCTTGTCGCCGGCCTCGATGGCCTCGCGCAGTCCGCGGACAGCCGTGCGCAGCGACGACTTCACGGACTGGTTGCGCAGACGCCGGCGCTCGTTGGTCTTGATGCGCTTTTCCTGCGACTTGATGTTGGCCACGCGTGTAGTTCCTTCGCAAAACGTCGGTTGGTGTAAGTCTTCAAGGCCCGGCTGATCAACGACCGCTGGGCAGCGGTTGTCCAGGTTACCAGCGCGGGCGCGAAACACCCAAAGCGAGCGGACTAACCTGCCGAAACGCGGGGGATGCGGCAGCATGGCACCGGTGAGTCTACGAACCCTTCCCCATGAGTCCGTCCGCACCTCACGCTCCAACCCCCGCACGGCCAAACGTCAGTCCGGGGTCTTCGACGGCTACGGCGACTCGGGCAGGTACTCCGCGGCCTTCGACGAGATGTTCGACGCCGAAGGCAACGTCCGCGCGCCCTACAAGGGGATCTTCACCGAACTCTCGCCATCGGATGCCTCCGAGCTGGAGGCGCGCTCCGAGGCGCTCGGCCGCGCCTTCGTCGACCAGGGCATCACCTTCTCGCTGTCCGGTCAGGAACGCCCCTTCCCACTCGACCTGGTGCCCCGGGTCATCTCGGCGGCCGAATGGTCCCGGCTGGAGAAGGGCATCGCTCAGCGGGTCAAGGCCCTCGAGCTCTACCTCGACGACATCTACGGCGAGCAGGAGATCCTGCGTGACGGCGTCATCCCGCGCCGACTGGTCACCTCCTGCGAACACTTCCACCGCGAGGCGGTCGGTATCGTCCCGCCCAACGGCGTACGCATCCACGTCGCCGGCATCGACCTGGTCCGCGATGCGCAGGGCACCTTCCGGGTGCTGGAGGACAACCTGCGCTCGCCCTCGGGTGTGTCCTATGTCATGGAGAACCGCCGCACCATGGCGCGGGTGTTCCCGAACCTGTTCGCCAGCCACCGGGTGCGCGCGGTCGGCGACTACTCCTCGCACCTGCTGCGCGCCCTGCGCAAGGCGGCGGCCACCAACGAGGCCGACCCGACGGTCGTGGTGCTGACGCCGGGTGTCTACAACTCCGCCTACTTCGAGCATTCGCTGCTGGCCCGGCAGATGGGCGTCGAGCTCGTCGAGGGCCGCGACCTGTTCTGCCGCGACAACACCGTCTATATGCGCACCACCGAGGGTGAGCGTCAGGTCGATGTCATCTACCGCCGCATCGACGACGACTACCTGGACCCGATGCAGTTCAAGCCGGACTCCGTGCTGGGGGTGGCCGGGGTGGTCAACGCCGCGCGGGCGGGCAACGTGGTCATCTCCAGCGCCATCGGCAACGGCGTCGGCGACGACAAGCTGGTCTACACCTACGTGCCGACGATCATCCAGTACTACCTCGGCGAGAAGCCGCTGCTGGCCAATGTCGACACCTACCGCTGCTGGCTCGACGACGAGCGCGAAGCCGTCCTCGACGCGGTCGCCGACCTGGTGATCAAGCCGGTGGAGGGGTCCGGGGGCTACGGCATCGTGTTCGGTCCCGACGCGTCGCCCAAGGAGCTCGCCGCGATCTCGAAGAAGATCCGGGCCGACCCGCGTGGCTGGATCGCGCAGCCGGTCGTGCAGTTGTCGACGGTGCCGACCAAGATCGACGACAAGCTGGTGCCGCGCCATGTCGATCTGCGCCCGTTCGCGGTCAACGACGGTGACGATGTCTGGGTGCTGCCCGGCGGGCTGACCCGGGTGGCGTTACCGGAGGGATCCCTGGTGGTGAACTCCAGTCAGGGCGGCGGCTCGAAGGACACCTGGGTGCTGGCCTCGCGCACCTCCGCCGCGGATCGGGAGCTGGCCGCCGCCGAGGTGGTGCGCTCGCTGCCCGACACCACCAAGAACGCCAAGGCCTCGGTCGCGGAGAAGGTGTCCCGCAGTAGCAAGGCGGGCCGGGACGGCAAGAGCGAGTCGGCCTCCCAGACCCAGCAGCAGTCGCGCGACGCCTGGGGTTCCTCCGAACAGCAGCAACAGCAACAGCAGCAGCAACAGGCGGAGGTCGACTGATGCTGGCACGCAACGCGGAATCGCTGTACTGGATCGGCCGCTACGTCGAGCGCGCCGACGACACCGCGCGCATCCTGGACGTGGTGGTCCACCAGCTCCTCGAAGACTCCAGTGTCGATCCCGACCAGACGTCGCGGGTGCTGTTGCGGGTTCTGGACATCGAACCGCCCGAACAGCAGTTGGACGTCTGGTCGCTGACCGATCTGGTCGCCTTCAGCCGGGACACCGGCGGTGGTTCCTCGATCGTCGAATCCATCACCGCCGCGCGCGAGAACGCCCGCGGCGCACGCGAAGTCACCTCGACCGAGATGTGGGAGTGTCTCAACACCACCTACAACGCGCTCGCCGAACGCGAGCGCGCAGCCAGGAGGCTGGGCCCGCACGAGTTCCTGGCCTATGTCGAGGGCCGCGCCGCCATGTTCGCCGGGCTCGCCGACTCCACGCTGTCCCGCGATGACGGCTACCGGTTCATGGTGCTGGGCCGGGCCATCGAACGCGTCGACATGACGGTACGCATGCTGCTGTCCCGCGTCGGCGACAGCGGATCGTCGCCGGCGTGGGTGACGGTGCTCAGATCGGCGGGCGCCCACGACACCTATCTGCGCACCTACCGCGGTGTGCTCGATGCCGGCCGGGTGGTCGAATTCCTGCTCCTGGACCGGCTTTTCCCGCGCTCGGTGTTCTACTCGCTGCGGTTGGCCGAGCACAGCCTCGACGAGCTGATCAACAGCAGGCACAACCGCGTCGGCTCCACGGCGGAAGCGCAGCGTCTGCTCGGCCGGGCCCGCAGTGAGCTGGAGTTCCTGCGTCCCGGTCTGCTGCTCGAATCGCTGGAGGACCAGCTGGCCGAACTGCAACGGACCTGCATCGAGGTAGGAGAGGCATTGGCACTGCAGTACTTTCACTCCGCCCCCTGGGTGGCGTGGACCGATGCCGGGCGCGCCAACGGCGCCGTCATCGAAGAGGGGGAGATCTGATGTGGCGCATGCGGGTGGTCCATGCCACGGGCTACGCCTACAAGTCGCCCGTGACGGCATCGTTCAACGAGGCGCGCCTGACCCCGCGATCCGATTCGCGGCAGAACGTCATTCTCAACCGGGTCGAGACCATCCCCGCGACCCGTCAGTACCGCTATGTCGACTACTGGGGTACCGCGGTGACGACATTCGATCTGCACGCGCCGCACGCCGAGTTGGAGGTCACCGCCTCCTCGGTGGTGGAGACCGAGAAACCCGACCTGCCGGAGTCGACGGTCACCTGGGACGATCTCGCCTCCGAAGCGGTGGTCGACCGTTTCGACGAACTACTCACCCCGACGGTCTACACGCCGGCCAGCAAGCGCATCGAGCGGGTCGGCCGACAGTTCGTCAAGAGCTTCGAACCGCAGCAGGCGGTGATCGAGGCCGCGCGCTGGGTCAACGGTGAACTGCAGTACGTGCCGGGAACCACCGGTGTGCACTCGTCGGGGCTGGATGCGCTGCGCGAGGGGAAGGGCGTCTGCCAGGACTTCGCACATCTCACGCTGATCCTGTTGCGCAGCATGGGGATTCCGGCTCGCTATGTGTCGGGGTACCTGCATCCGCGGCGGTCGGCCAAGGTCGGGGAGACCATCGAGGGCCAGAGCCACGCCTGGATCCAGGCCTGGACCGGTGACTGGTGGCACTACGACCCGACCAACGACAAGGACATCAACGAGCAGTACATCAGCGTCGGCGTCGGACGTGATTACGCCGATGTCACCCCGTTGAAAGGCATCTACTCCGGCGAGGGATCCACCGATCTCGACGTCGTCGTGGAGATCACCCGGCTGGCCTGACGCAGACACCGGGATGTACCTGCACCCGGTGCAGGTCGTCACCCAGCTCGATCTGGCGGCCGAATCGGGCCGCGGCCAACGCGCGCCACTGGTCCTCGGTCCCGGGCACCATCGCCGGGACGTAATGCGTCAGGATCAGGATGCCCACTCCGGCCCGGGCGGCGGTATCGGCCGCCTGCTCCACGGTGGAGTGGTAGTCGCAGATGTCGCGGATCCGCTGCAGCGGCACGGCGTCGACCAGATCCTTGCGGATCACGGTGTGCACCAAGGCGCCGGCACCGGCGGCCAGCGTGTCGAGCGACGCGCACGGGACGGTGTCACCGGCCAGCACAACCGACGCCCCGGCGTGTTCGACGCGGAACCCGATCGTCGGCGCGACCGGGCGGTGATCGGTGGGCGCGGCCAGTACGCGCACCTCGGCCGTGTCCCACACCGTGCCGTCGGTGTACTCCGACACCTGCACCTGCGGTGGCCCGGTCAGGTCGGCGTGGTGGGCGATGCGGTAGCCGATGTCGTGGCCGAAGGCCGTCAGCATCGCCTGCACCGCCGCCGCGGTCCCGGGTGGGCCGATGATCGGCAGCGGTGCCGGGTCCGGGCCGAAGGTGCTGATCCACCGGGTGATCAGCACATCGCCCAGATCGGCGATGTGGTCACTGTGCAGGTGGGTCAGCAGCAGCGCGCTGAGCTGGTTGGCCGCCGATCCGGCCGCGGCCAACCGCTGCAGCACCGCGCGACCGCAATCGACCAGGAACGTCTGCCCGCCGGCCCGGACCAGGGTGGACGGGCCGGCCCGCGCGGGGTCGGGGATGGGACTGCCGGTGCCCAGCAGCGTCACCTCGATCATGGGCCCACATATACGCGGATTCGGGCGCCGAGTGCGGACAATCGACCAATCGGGTGCCGATCGGAGGCTGATCGGACGTAGCCTGGAGTGTGTCCGGAGTCACATTCGCAGGAGGTCGCCATGCGGATCGCCGATGTGCTGAAGGCCAAGGGTGCGGCGGTCGCGACCATCACGCCGGAGACATCGGTCGCCGACCTGCTGGCCGGACTGGTCGAGCGGAACATCGGAGCGATGGTGGTCGTCGGTCCGGATGGTCCGGTGGGCATCGTCTCCGAGCGGGATGTGGTGCACCGGCTGCACGCGCTGGGCGCCGATCTGCTGACCAGGCCGGTCAGCGAGATCATGACCACGCATCTGGTGTTCTGCGCACCGCAGGATTCGGTCGACAGCCTCACCGCGGCGATGACGCATCACCGGGTGCGACACATCCCGGTCCTGGCGGACGGCAGGCTCGCCGGCATCGTCAGCATCGGTGACGTGGTCAAGTCGCGCATGCAGGAACTGGAATCCAGCACAGAGCACTTGCAGGCGTACATCACGCAGGGCTGAATGGATGGTGTGAGCGATCCCGAGGTGCGACCCGCCGTCCGATCGGACATCGCGGAGCTGTCGAAGGTGCTGGGCCGCGCCTTCTTCGACGATCCGGTGATGGCCTGGATGCTGCCCGACCCGCAGGCGCGGCGGCACAAACTGCACAAGCTGTTCGCGGCGCTGACCCGCCACCATCATCTGGCTCGCGGCGGGGTGGAGGTGGCCGGCGCGGCGTCCGGTATCGCGGCCGCGGCCCTGTGGGATCCCCCGGGGCAGTGGCGGCACACCACCGCCGAGGAACTGCGCGCCGCGCCGTCGATGCTGCTCACCTTCGGTGCCGCGGTACGGCGCGGCATGGCTGTGTCGGAGTTGATGAAACAGTCGCATCCGGATGAGCCGCACTGGTATCTCGCGGTGATCGGCAGCGATCCGCAGGTACGCGGCGGCGGTTACGGGCATGCCCTGATGCGGTCGCGGCTCGACCGCTGCGACGCCGAGTTCGCCCCCGCCTACCTGGAGTCCAGCAATCCCGACAACATCGGCTACTACCAGCGTTTCGGCTTCGAGGTGACCGGGGAGATCACGGTTGCCGGCGGCGGGCCGACGCTGTATCCGATGTGGCGCAATCCGCGGTGACCCCGGGCGTTCCTGCCGCACGGTAGAGTCCGGTTCGACCAGCAGGGGAATCCGGTGACAATCCGGAGCTGACGCGCAGCGGTATGAGGTCTGACCTCGAAGCCCGAATGCCTGCGGTCGTTGAACCGTCGACGGCCCCGCGCCTGGGCCCTGCACCGAAGGATGTCACTGCTGTGCGTGCATTGATCACGCTTGTCTGCCTCGTTCTCGCCATCACCGCCTGCAGCCGGTCCGATGCGCCCGCCCCGGTGCCGTCGGCCGCCGCGCAGGCCGGCCACACCAGCTACCCACTGACACTGCAGAACTGCGGTGTCGAGGTCACCTTCGAGCGGGCACCGCACCGCGCGGTCTCGCTCTATCAGGCGTCCACCGAGATCCTGCTGTCGTTGGGGTTGGCCGACCGCATGGTCGGCACCTCGACCTGGTTCGACCCGGTGCTGCCCGACCTGGCGGCCGACAACGAGCGGGTGCCGCGGATCGCCGACAACGACCCGAGCCTGGAGGCGGTGCTGGACCTCGAGCCCGATCTCATCACCTCGGCGAGCGCGCACACCTTCACCGCCGCGGTCGTCGGTGAGCGCGCCCGACTGGCCGACCTCGGCATCCCCAGCTATCAATCGCCGTCGGTGTGCACCGACGCCGTCGTGGAGGGCGAGACGGTCACCCGCACCGGCCCGCTGCGAATGGACACGCTGTTCCGCGAGATCACCGAACTGGCACAGATTTTCGATGTGCAGGACCGCGGAGCCCGGCTGGTGGACGAACTGCGCAAGCGGCTCGAGGACGCCCCGACCGGCCCGGCGCGGGACGCCACCGTCGCGTTCTGGTTCTCCGGACTGCGCACCCCGTATCTGGCCGGCTGCTGTTCGGCGCCCGGTCTGTACGCCCGGGAAGTGGGGGCCACCAACGTGTTCGCCGATGCGCACGAGGACTGGCCCGAGATCAGTTGGGAGGCATTGGCAGACCGTGATCCCGATGTCCTGGTGCTGGCCGACCTGAGCCGCAAGCGCATCGACGGTGACGCCCTGGACACCAAGATCGCGTTCCTGGAATCCAATCCGGTCACCCGGACCATGACCGCGGTGCAGCAGCGGCGCTATGTCGTGCTGTCCGGCTCGGAGCTCGACCCCGGCATCCGCCAGATCGACGCGGTGGAAAAACTCGCCGCGGGGTTCACGACGGTCGGGGAGCCGCAGTGATCGGCCGCGGGATCGTTGTGCTGGCCGCGGTACTGGCGCTCGGCGGTTGCGGGCAGACCGCGGCATCGGAGCGGCAGGACGGCGCGGCGACGGGTTTCCCGATCACGGTGTCCAACTGCGGCCGCGATGTCGTCATCGACGCACCGCCGCAGCGCGCGGTCGCACTGAACCAGGGGTCCACCGAGATCCTGCTGTCGCTGGGGCTGGCCGACCGGATGGTGGGCACCGCCACCTGGACCGACCCGGTCCGGTCGAACCTCGCCGAGGCCAATGCCGGCGTGCCGAAGCTGGCCGAGAACAAGCCGTCGCTGGAAACGGTGCTGGACACCGAGCCCGATTTCGTGTCGGCGTCGTTCGCCGGAACCCTCGGCCCCGGCGGTGTGGCCGACCGTGATCAGTTCGCGTCCCTGGGTGTGCCCACCTATCTGGCGCCGAGCGATTGCGTGGGCAAGGTCTCGGTCAACGCCGACGGCGCGCGCACCGAACCGTTCACCATGGACGCCGTCTACACCGAGATCCGGGATCTGGCCCGCATCTTCGGCGTCGTCGACCGCGGTGAGGACCTGGTCGCCGAGCTGGAGCAGCGGATGCAGGCCAGTCGGCTGACCGCCGACGCCGACCTGGCCTACTGGTTCTCCGACATCCGCGCCCCGTACTTCGGGGGTTGCTGCGGCTCACCCGGGGTCATCACCGACACCGTCGGCGCCCGCAACATCTTCCTCGACACCACCGAGGAGTGGCCGCAGGTCAGCTGGGAGGTGATCGCCGACCGCGACCCGGACGTGCTGGTGCTCGCCGATCTGAGCCGACGTACCATCGACGGTGACGCTCTGGACGCCAAGATCGCGTTCCTGGAGGGCAATCCGGTGACCTCGCGGCTGGCCGCGGTGCAGCAGAAGCGCTACATCGTGGTCAACGGCGCCGACCTGAACCCGTCGATCCGCACCGTGGACGGTGCCGAGAAGGTCGCCGAGGGACTGCGCCGCTTCGGATTCGCCGCCGAACGGTGACGCTGCGCACGCCGTCGCCGGCCGTCCTGTGGGTGCTCGGCCTGGTATTGCTGGTCGTCTCCGGTGCGGTGGCCATCACGATCGGCCCGGCCGCCCTCTCGGTCGCCGACGTGTACGGCATCGTTGCCGAACACCTGGGTGCCGGCCCGTCGGGCGCCACCAGGATCCAGGACGGCATCGTCTGGCAATTGCGGTTACCGCGGGTGCTGCTGGCGGCGGTCTGCGGTGCCGGACTGGCGCTGTGCGGGGCGATCCTGCAGTCCCTGCTGCGTAATCCGCTGGCCGACCCCTTCGTGCTCGGGGTGTCCTCGGGTGCGTCGACCGGGGCCGTGCTGATCGCGGTGCTCGGTGTCGGGGCGGGCACGTTGACGCTGTCCGGGGGTGCGTTCGTCGGCGCGGTGCTCTCCTTCGGGGTGGTGCTGCTGCTCGCCTATGCCGCCGGCGGCGGCACCGACCGGGTGGTGCTCGCCGGCGTGGCTGCCACCCAACTGTTCTCGGCGCTCACATCGTTCATCGTGCTGTCCTCGGCCGATGCCGAGCAGACCCGCGGTGTGCTGTTCTGGTTGCTGGGTTCGCTGGCCGGGGTGTCCTGGACCGACGTCGCCGTGTGCAGCGCGGTCGTCGGCATCGGCCTGGTGTGCTGCCTGGCCTACGCCCGGGCGTTGGACGCCTTCGCCTTCGGCGATGACGCCGCCGCCTCACTCGGGGTGTCGGTGCGGCAGGCGCGCATCGTGCTGCTGGTGATGACGGCACTGATCACCGCGGCGCTGGTCAGTGCGGCCGGTGCGATCGGGTTCGTCGGACTGGTGTTGCCGCACGCGGCCCGGTTTGTCGTGGGGCCCGCGCATCGGCGGCTGTTGCCGACGGTGGCGATCTTCGGTGCGGTGTTCATGGTGTGGGTGGATACCCTGGCCCGCACCGTCTTCGCCCCGCAGGAGCTGCCCACCGGCGTGGTGACCGCACTGCTCGGAGTACCGGCGTTTGCGCTGATCCTGTTGCGCCGCCGGGGGATGCCGTCATGACGCTGAAGGCCGATCAGGTCAGCTGGACGCGTTCGGGTCGGCTGGTGCTCGACGGCGTCACCGTCGAGCCGGCACCGGGCAGCACCGTCGGCCTGCTGGGCCCCAACGGCTCGGGCAAGTCGTCATTGCTGAAGCTGCTGGCCGGGGTGGACCGGCCCGATCGGGGCATCGTGGCACTCGACGGTGAACCGGTCGCGCGGGTGCCGCGGCGGGCGCTGGCCCGGCGGGTGGCGATGGTCGCCCAACACAACGAGACCGAGCTGCACATCACGGTGCGCGATGTGGTGCGGCTGGGCCGGATTCCCTACACCGGGATGATCGGGACCGACACCGAGGGGACGGCCGTGGTCGACGGTGCACTGGCCGCCACCGGGCTGCAGGACATGGCCGGGCGGTACTGGCACACGCTGTCCGGCGGGGAACGGCAGCGGGTACAGATCGCCCGGGCGCTGGCGCAGGACCCGGATCATCTGCTGCTGGACGAACCGACCAACCACCTCGACATCGCCCACCAGCTGGAGATCCTGACGCTCGTCCGACGGCTGGACATCACGACAGTCGTCGCGCTGCACGACCTCAACCTGGCGGCGATGTTCTGCGACCACATCGTGGTGCTCTCCGACGGTGCGGTGGTGGCCGCCGGCACGCCGGCAGATGTGCTGACCGAACAACTCATCGGTTCGGTCTACCGGGTGCGCTGTCACGTCACCGTCGAAGACGGCCGGCCGCACGTCCGTTTTGCGCTGCGCTAAGCGCTGGTGCCCAGCGGTTGCGCAACCTGATCGGCCAGCGAGTTGTCGGTGAACGCGCCGCGGTAGCGCGCGGCGGGATGACGGTCCGGCAACCGGTCGCCCTTGCCGAGCAGCTTGTGCCGCAACGTGCCCGACTTGTCGGTGCCGATCAGCCCGCGTTCGCGCAGCGTGGGGAACAGCCGGTCGGCGACCTCCCGGAAGGACTGCGGCACCGTGGCGTGGTAGACGTTGATGCCGTCGACACCGGCCTCCCGCCACTCTTCCAAGCGGTCCGCGATCTCGTCCGGGGTGCCCACCACCCGGTTGGCGCCCTCCATCACCCAGGCCATGTCCCGGATGGTGGGTTCGTCGTTGCCGGACACCTCGGCGGCCCAGCGTTTGAAGCTCTGGATGCCGGTGAACTCGCCGAGCTCACTGATCGGGGTGTCCAGCGGCAGGCTGCCCGCATCGACGCCCGCATCGCCGAGCGCGTGCAGGGCGATGCCCTCCAGATCGAGGTATCGCTTGAGCTCATCGTTGCGCCGGATCGCGTCGGCGTGGGTGTCGCCGATGACGAACGACAGTCCCTGGGCGAATGTGATGTCGGACGGGTCGCGCCCGTATTCGGCGGCCAGCGCCCGGGTTTCGGTGGTCAGCTGGTAGGCGTCCGCCGGCGACGGACTGCCGATGTAGACGCCTTCGGCATTGCGGGCGGAGAACAGCTGGCCGGCCGGCGAGGACCCGGCCTGGAAGAGCACCGGCGTGCGCTGCGGGGACGGCGAGGTGAAATGCGGCCCCTCGACGCTGTACCGCGGCCCGACGTGGTTGATCCGGTGGATCTTCGCCGGGTCGGAGTGCACGCTGCGCTCCTTGTCCTGTACCAACGCATCCTCGTCCCAGGAACCCTCCCACAGCTTGTAGGCGACGTCGACGTACTCGTAGGCCCACTCGTAGCGCTGGTCATGGGCCAGCGTGCCCTCATGGCCGAAGCTGCGGAACATGTTGGCGTTGAAGCTGGTGACGATGTTCCAGCCCAACCTGCCCTCGGTGTAGTGGTCCAGCGAGGACATCCGCCGGGCGAAGTTGAACGGGTGATCCTGGATGATCGAGCTGGTGAACACGATGCCCAGGTTCTCCGTCGCCGCCGCCAGCGCCGAGGCCAGCACCGACGGATCGTTCACCGGGATCTGGATGCCGGCTTCGACGGATTTGCGCCAGTTGCCGTTCCACGGCGCCCGCAGCCCGAAGACGTCGGCGAAGAACAACAGGTCATAGCCGGCCTTGTCGACCTCGGCGGCCAGTGACGTCCAGTGCCGCAACGAGTTGAACCGGTGGTTCTGCGCCTCCGGTGCCCGCCACAACCCGTGCAGCACATGGGAGGCGGTGTTCATCACGAACGCCGAGTAGTACAGCGGTTTGCGGTCGCGGGCCGTCATGAGCTGGCCCCGGGCCCCGCCGAGTCCGACTCGCCGATCGGGCCGAGGGTGTCGCGGATGAGCGCGTTGTCGGTGGTCTGCAGGAACTCCGCGATCTTGGGATCGGTGAAGGTGGCGATCAGCTTCTGCACATTCGGATCGTCGAGGTGCTTGTTGCTGACCACGAGTCCGCCTTCGCTGCCGACCGGCGCGGGATGCCGGTCCAGGATCTGGTCTTCGCGCAGCCCGGCGGCATAGACATCGGAGATGTGCACCACGACGGCGTCGACATCGGCGAGGCTGCGGGCCAGCTGACCGATCGGCACCTGGACGAACTCGTAGTTCTTCGGGTTGGTTGCGACATCGCTGAGCTGGGGCAGACCCTCGACGGTGTCCTTGCCGGGCTTGAGCGTGATCTGACCGGCCTCGGCGAGGTCCAGCAGGGCGATGGCCTGGCCGGCCGGGTCGTCGCGCAGCGCGATCTTGGCGCCGGCGGGCAGTTGGTCCCAGCTGTCGTACTTGTCGGAGTAGGTGGCCTGGTCCCAGGTGAACGTCGGTGCGGCCAAGGTCAACTCGAATCCGTTGGCGGCGATGGCGTCGTTGAGGAAGGGCTGGTGTTCGAAGAAGTTGCCGGCCACCGTCCCGGCATCGACGGCCCGGTTGATCTCGATCAGGTTGTCGATCTGGACCGGCTTGATGGTGATGCCGTGATCGGGTGCCACGTTCTCACTGATATAGGCCAGCAGGTTCTCGGCGGCGATGTCGGTGCTCCAGGTCGCCACTTCGAGTTCGGTGCCGAACGGCTGGTCGCGGTTGGACACCTGGCTGTAGGCGACACCGCCGGCCGCCACCACCACGGCCGCGGCGGCCACGGCGATCCACGGCCAGCGCTTGCGTTGCTTGATCTCGATGTCGACGCCGGGGGCGGCGCTGCTCTGGTCTGCCACAGTGTTCCTTCTGTTCTTGGTCGGGGTCAGCGGGTGAGGGTTTTGACGACACGATCACCGGTGAACTGCACCAGCTGGATGGTGAGGATCAGCGCGATCACGGTGGCGATCATGATGTTGTCGTCAAAGCGGTTGTAGCCGTACGTGATGGCCAGATGACCGACGCCGCCCGCGCCGATGGATCCGGCGATCGCCGAATACTCGATCATGGCGATGGTGTTGACGGTCAGTGCCCCGGCCAGGGCCGGCAGGGCCTCGGAGAGCTGTACCGACCGGATGACCTGGACATGGGATCCGCCCGATACCAGTCCCATGTCGGCGACATCGGAGCGGACTTCACGCAGCGCGTTCTGCACCAGGCGGGCGAAGAACGGGACACCGGCAACCGTCATCGGCACAATTGCCGCCGCGATGCCGATGGTGGTGCCCACGATGAACCGGGTGACCGGGATGATGGCGGCCATCAGGATCAGGAACGGCAGTGAGCGGCCGATGTTGACGATGGTGTTCAGTACGGTGAACACCCGCGGATTCGGGAACAGCCCGAACGACGAGGTGTTGTGCAGGACGATGCCCGCGGGTGTACCGATCAGCACGACGAGGGTCATGGTGACGCCGACCATCACCCAGGTCTGGCCGTAGGCGGGCAGCAGTAGATCGGGCACCCGCGACCAGGGGGTGCTGAAATCCTCGGCGGCGAGCAGGTTCACGCGGCTGCCTCGCCGCCGGCGGTGTCGACGGCACGCACGTGCAGGCCCCGGTCGCGCAGGTGCTCGGCAAAGCCGGCCGGCGCGGTGGGGGAGATGGCCAGCACCGCGCGCCCGACCGCGACCCCGCGGATGGATTCGACGCTGGCGCTGAGCACGCTGACCTGTGCGCCGGCCAGTCCCGGGGTGTATCCGATGGAGGTCAGCCAGTCCAGCGGCACGTCGCGCGAGGCATAGGACACCTCCCACACGTCACCTGCGTTGCGCACCGGCACACTGGGCCGGTCCGGCAGGAGTTCATGCGCCAGAGCGGAATTCGGGTCGAGGATGATGTCCTCGACCGAGCCGCTCTCGATGATGCGGCCGTTGTCGATGCGGGCCACCGAGTCGGCGATCTCGCGCACCACCTCCATCTCGTGGGTGATCAGGATGATCGACAGCCCGAACTCGTCGCGGAGATGGCTGAGCAGTCCCAGGATCGACTTGGTGGTGGCTGGATCCAGCCCGGAGGTCGCCTCGTCGGAAAGCAGGTTGGACGGTCCGAGCGCGAGCGCCCGGGCGATGCCGACACGCTGCTTTTGTCCGCCGGAGAGCTGGGCGGGGAAGAACTCGCGGCGGTCGCTCAGCCCGACCCGCTCCAGCAGCTCGTCGACACGTTTGGTCACCGAGGCCTCGGTCGCGTGCAGATATTGCAGTGGCAGCGCGATGTTCTGCGCGACGGTGCGGCGGCGTAGCAGTGGAGCGGTCTGGAAGATCACGCCGACGCTGCGGCGTGCGGTCAACAATTCGGCCCGGTCGAGCCGGGTGAAGTCCTTACCGTCGACACGGACGGTGCCGCTGGTCGGCCGCTCGAGGAAACTGACGCAGCGCGACAGGGTGCTCTTGCCGGCACCGCTGGGCCCGACCACGGCGAGGATCTCGCCGCTGCCGACCGACAGCGAGATGTCGTCGAGGACGGTGCGGTCGCCGAACCGTTTGGTCAGGTTCTCGATCTCGATCACAGGACTGCTCTCTCATGGGACGGTGTGGCCGTGCTCGTTGCACGGCTGTGTCACAACACACAGGTGCCGTGACACGCATCGAACCCGGCCGGGTGCACACCGAATGGCGTTGAGGTGGGGGAACGCCGGGCGGCGTCGGCCGGGGAACTCGCCAAAGGTACGCATCGCTGCGGCGCCGCGTAAGGGTAGCGATCTGGCTGATTCGAAATGCGTCGACGTTTTTCCAAAAGGCTTGTAGCTGATTACTTTTGTGTGGTGTCAGCGCAACGAGTGACCTCAGCGAAACCACGGTTCGGGGTGTGGGCCAATGTGCACGGCACGATGGCCGCGCTGGGCCACCCCGATGATCCGGTCGACGCGTCCTGGTCCCGGGTGCGCGACCAGATCCTGTTGGCCGAACGGCTGGGCTTCGACTCGACGCTGATCGCCCAGCACACCATGAACCCGTTGGGTGAGGACCTCGATCAGCTCGATGCCTGGAGTGCGGCCGCGGCCCTGGCGGCGCTGACCGAATCCATCGAGATCATCGCGGCTGTCAAGCCGTCGATCATCCACCCGACGATCCTGGCCAAACAGGCTCAGGGCATCCAGCAGATCAGTGGTGGCCGGTTCGCGGTCAACGTCGTCAATGCCTGGTGGATCCCGGACCTCGAACGTTCCGGGATCGGGATGTTGGAGCACGGGGAACGCTACGTCTACGGCACCGAATGGTTGCATGCGGTGCGCAAGCTGCTGTCGGGTGAGCGGACCACGCTGCGCGGGAAGTACTTTCAGATCGATGACTTCGTGATCCGGCCCGCTCACACGCGGCCACGGATCTACCTCGGCGGCGAATCCGAGCAGGCCCGCACACTGGCCGCCGCCGAGGCCGATGTGCTGTTCCTCAACGGTCAGGCACCCGAGCAAGCCCGGACGCTGCTCACCGATGTGCGGCGCAGGCCGCGAACGGGTGCACCGCTGCGATTCGGCCTGGCGGCCTTCGTCGTCACCGCGGCCACCGGCCGGGAAGCCGCCGAACTGATGCATCAGCACTGGGATCTGCAGCGTGCCGACAAGGCCGGCGCCGGTGACACCATCGACCGGTTCAGCCGTGACACCGATCCCGCCTCACCGATGTGGCAGCGCCTGAGTGCGCTGCCACATGTCGGCCCCAACGGCGGTACCGCGGCCGGTCTGGTGGGTGACTACGACACCGTCGCCCAGCGCATCGTGGACTGGTTCGCCGACGGGATCGAGACGTTCATGTTGGCGTTCCAACCGTTCGAGGCCGAGATGGAGCGCTTCGCCGGCGAGATCCTGCCGCGGGTCGATGCGCTGCTGAAGCGGGAGAGTCTGGCGTCATGACACTGAAGTTCCACTGGTATCTGCCCACCCATGGCGACACCACGACGATCGCGGACAACCGGGGTGACGCGGCGACCCGCGCGCAGTCGCATCTGCAGCCGACGCTGGAGAACCTGACCGCGCTGGTGCGTACGGCGGAGGATCTGAGATTCGAGGCGGCGTTGACACCGACCGGATCGCATTGCGAGGACTCGTGGTTGGCGACCGCGGCGTTGGCCCAGCACAGCGAGCGGCTCAAGTTTCTGGTGGCGTTCCGGCCCGGTGTGCTCTCGCCCACGCTGGCCGTACAGCAGGTCAGCACGTATCAGCGGTTCACCGGAAACCGCTTGGCGCTCAACATCGTCACCGGTGGTGACGACTCGGAGATGCGCCGGTACGGCGATGCGATCGACAAGGCCGCGCGCTACCGGCGCACCGCCGAGTTCCTCGCCGTTGTCCGCGGCGCGTGGAGCAATCCGGAGTTCACCTTCCGCGGCGAGTTCTATGACGTGCAGGCGGCCCGGACGGCCTACCCGGTGCAGACCCTACCGACGATCTATTTCGGGGGGTCGTCCCCGGAGGCGATCGAGGTGGCCGCCGAGCATGCCGATGTCTACCTGACCTGGGGTGAGCCGCCGGACCAGGTCGCCGAGAAGATCGGGCGGGTACGCGCCGCGGCGGCACGTCGCGGCCGCGAGCTGAGGTTCGGCCTGCGGCTGCACACCGTCGCGCGGGCCACCGAGGAGCAGGCCTGGCAGCGTGCCGATGAGCTGATCGCCGGCCTGGACCCCGCGGCCGTGCGCCGGGCACATGAGCGGTACCTCACCAGCGGTTCGGAGGGGCAGCGCCGGATGGCCGCGCTGACCAGCGGCGAGTTGGTCGACGCGCGGAGCCTGGAGGTGCATCCCGGACTGTGGGCGGGGCCGAGTCTGCTGCGCGACGGTGCCGGTACCGCGGCGATCGGCAGTTACGAGCAGGTCGCCGAGGTGTTCGCCGAGTACGCCCGGTTGGGGATCAGTGAGTTCGTGCTGTCGGGTTATCCGCAGGCCGACGAGATCCACCACGTCGGGCGGGGCGTGCTGCCGCTGGTCCGCGCGGGCGTGCCGGTCTGACTCAGAGCGCCTTCGCGGCGAACCTCAAGACGCCTTCGCGGAGGCGAACCTCAAGACGCCTTCGCGGAGGCGATGATCAAAACCACGAGAACTCGGCGCGCAGCCGGGTCGCGATCACGTCGAACTTCTCGCGCGACAGGATGGCGCCCTCGCGGCGGATCCCGTCCTCGGGAACGTCGAGTACCCGGTCCAGGCGCACCCAGCTCGGCCGGCCTTCGTAGTCCCAGCTGCCGGTCCCGATGCCGACCCAGTCCCCGTCCTCGGCGTGCCGGTCCTGGCTGGACAGCATCAGCCCGAGCAACATGCGGTGATCGCGGCCGACCACCAGTACCGGCCGGTCCTTGCCGCGGGTCGGGTCGTCCTCGTAGACCACCCAGGTCCACACGATCTCGCCCGGATCGGCCTGACCGTCCAGGTCGGGGGAGTATTCGATGCGCCGGGCCCGGTGCGCGGTCGGCACGCTGGCGCTGGTCACCGGGCGCCCGGCGGTGATCGCGGTGGGCTGCTGTTGGGCGGCCTGCGAGCCGGCCAACGCCTCCAGGCCGATCTTGAGACCCTGCTGCAGCACCCGCTCGGGCTTGGGCAGCTGGCGGATCAGCTTGGGGGCTTCCTTGAACACGATGTTCTCGGCCAGGCGTTGAAAGGCCTTCCATTGGGACGCCATGAGAACGAGCATAGGTCTTGCGATTGTGAAGCGAGCGCCTGCTGTCGATACGCTGGACCCACCTATCGCGCTTCGACCAGGAGATTCCCAATTAGTAGTTTCGCCGACAAGACGTTCACCGCGCCGGCGCAAATCCGGAACTTCTGCATCATCGCCCATATCGACCACGGCAAATCCACGTTGGCCGACCGGATGCTGCAGCTCACCGGTGTCGTCGACGACCGCTCCATGCGTGCCCAGTACCTGGACCGGATGGACATCGAGCGTGAGCGCGGTATCACCATCAAGGCGCAGAACGTGCGGCTGCCGTGGACGGTGTCGGCGGGCGACGATGCCGGCGGTGAATACGTCCTGCATCTGATCGACACCCCCGGCCACGTCGACTTCACCTACGAGGTGTCCCGCGCGCTGGAGGCCTGCGAGGGGGCGGTGCTGCTGGTCGACGCCGCCCAGGGCATCGAGGCGCAGACCCTGGCGAACCTGTACCTGGCCCTGGACCGGGACCTGACCATCATCCCGGTGCTCAACAAGATCGATCTGCCGGCGGCCGACCCGGATCGCTACGCCGCAGAGATCGCCCACATCATCGGCTGCGAGCCGTCCGATGTGCTGCGGGTGTCGGGCAAGACCGGCGCCGGTGTGCAGGAGTTGCTCGACGAGGTCGTCCGTCAGGTGCCCGCCCCGACCGGCGATCCGGACGCCCCGACCCGGGCGATGATCTTCGACTCGGTCTATGACATCTACCGCGGTGTGGTCACCTACGTGCGCGTCGTCGACGGCAAGATCACCCCCCGCGAGAAGATCGCGATGATGTCCACCGGCGCCACCCATGAGCTGCTCGAGGTCGGCATCGTCTCCCCGGAGCCCAAGGCCTCCGTCGGCCTCGGTGTCGGCGAGGTGGGCTACCTGATCACCGGGGTGAAGGACGTTCGACAGTCCAAGGTCGGCGATACCGTGACGACCGCGCGCAAGGGTGCGACCGAGGCGCTGACGGGGTACCGCGAGCCCAAGCCGATGGTCTACTCGGGCCTCTACCCGGTGGACGGCTCGGACTACCCGAATCTGCGCGAGGCGCTGGACAAGTTGCAGCTCAACGACGCGGCGCTGACCTATGAGCCGGAGACCTCGGTGGCGCTCGGGTTCGGTTTCCGGTGCGGCTTCCTGGGCCTGCTGCACATGGAGATCACTCGGGAACGCCTGGAGCGCGAGTTCAACCTCGACCTCATCTCCACCTCACCGAACGTGGTGTACCGGGTGGAGAAGGAAGACAACACCGAACTGATCGTCACCAACCCGTCGATCTGGCCCGAGGGCAAGGTCCGCGCGGTGCACGAGCCGGTGGTGAAGACCACGGTGATCGCGCCCAGCGAGTTCATCGGCACCATCATGGAGCTCTGCCAATCCCGCCGTGGCGAGCTGCAGGGAATGGACTATCTGTCCCCGGAGCGGGTCGAACTGCGCTACACCATGCCGCTCGGCGAGATCATCTTCGACTTCTTCGACTCGCTGAAGTCGCGCACCCGCGGCTACGCCAGCCTCGATTACGAGGAGGCCGGCGAGCAGGTGGCCGATCTGGTGAAGGTCGACATCCTGCTGCAGGGCGAGGCGGTGGACGCGTTCAGCGCGATCGTCCATAAGGACGGCGCATCGGCGTACGGCAACAAGATGACCACCAAGCTCAAGGAGCTCATCCCGCGCCAGCAGTTCGAGGTGCCGGTGCAGGCCGCCATCGGGTCGAGAATCATTGCCCGCGAGAACATCCGGGCCATCCGAAAGGACGTGCTGTCCAAGTGCTACGGCGGTGACATCACCCGTAAGCGCAAGCTGCTGGAGAAGCAGAAGGAGGGCAAGAAGCGGATGAAGACGATCGGTCGGGTCGAGGTACCCCAGGAGGCCTTCGTGGCCGCACTGTCCACCGATGCTGCAGCGGACAAAGCGAAGAAGTGACTCGGGCCGCGTCATCGGTAACAATGACGCGGTGAACACAGCTGTAGCGCCGCGCGTGCGGTATGCCCGTGATGCCCTTGTCGCCGTGGCCGTCGGCTGTGTGCTGCTCACGGGCTGCAGCAGCACGGTGAGCGGCCAGGCGGTCCGCGACCCGGATGCCACCGCCGTCGATGTGCCGCCGCTGCGGGAAAACGAGCTCGACGACGTGTTGCTGGCCATCGGCGACATCAACGACATCATGGGGTCCGACACCATGGAGGTCACCGGTGAGCTCGACCAGATGGTCGACCACTCCCGCGACGTGTCGAACCCGGATTGCCTCGGCGCGATCTTCGGTGCGGAGCAGCCGGTCTACGGCGACAGTGGCTACACCGCGGTTCGCGATCAGGTGTCCCGGGAACCCGATGCCGACAACGCGCACTGGGTCGAGCAGACCGCGGTGCTCTATCCCTCCGCCGATGACGCGCAACGCTTCTTCGATGATTCGCAGACGATGTGGGAGAACTGCGCGGGCACCTCGATCGGCATCGACGACGGTACCGACAACTACACCTGGCAGATCGGGGATGTGACGGTCGGCGACACCGTGCTCACCCAGGTCACGACCCAGGATGACGCCGATGGCTGGGAATGCCAGCACGCGCTGTCGTTCGTCTCCAACATCACCGTGGAGGCGTGGGCGTGCAGTTACGGCGCCGGCGACGAGGCGGCGGAGATCACGGCGAAGATGCTGGAGAACGCCGCCGGGTAACGGTCACCGGCCGCGCCCTCAGCGGCCCGGACGCTCGAAGTGCCGCTCGCATACCGGGATTGAGTTCGCGCCGCGTTTAACCCGTTTCAGATTGTGGAAGTGTCACTACCGTCTGCTCGGTGACTCGTGAAGTGCATCTGCTGGCCTTCGGTAACACCCGGTCGGCGGGGCCGTGGCGGCATCCCGATGCCGACCACAGCGTGGCGGGTGTACGGCGACGATTGATCGAGCGTGCCCAGATCGCCGAGGCCGGTACCTTCGATGCCCTGTTCTTCGCCGACGGGCTCAATTACGGTCCGCCCGCCACCTGGGCCTACAAGACCACCGAGGATTTCGAGCCGCTGACCACCACGGCGGCGTTGTCCTCGGTCACCGAACGGATCGGGCTCGTCGTCACCGGGTCGGCCACATTGGCCCACCCCTATCATCTTGCCCGTCAACTCCTTTCCCTCGACCACCTGAGCCTCGGCCGGGCCGGTTGGAATCTGGTGACCAGCTTCGCCCAGGCCGCCGCCGACAACTTCAGCGCCCGCGGTGTGGTCGACCACGACGAGCGCTATCAGATCGCTGAAGAGGCCATCGAGGTCGTCAAGAAGTTGTGGGACTCCTGGTCGGAGGACACCATCGTCGCCGACCGCGAGACCGGCGTGTTCAACGATGTCAGCAAGATCGCGGTGCCCGAGCATCACGGCAGGTACTTCGACGTCAAGGGGCCCATCGGCGCGGCCCGTTCCGCGCAGGGGCGGCCCGTCATCTTCCAGGCCGGATCCTCGGACACCGGAAGGGCATTCGCGGCCACCCACGCCGAGGTCATCTTCACCAGCCACGGCTCCCGCTCCCGCGGCCAGGAGTTCTACCGCCAGATCCACGCGCAGGCCCGCGCGCTGGAGCGGCCCACACCACCGCTCATCACCCCGTCGTTGCGCTATGTGATCGGGTCGACCGAGGACGAGGCGCGCCGCGCCGAACGCGAGGAGTACCGGTTTTTCAGCCCGGAGTATCAGGCCGGTTGGCTGCTGGAGGTCGACGTCGACGTCACCGGTGCCGATCTGGACGGGCCGGTGCCCGCATCGGCGTTCCCGGACAGCACCGAGACCCACCGGACGGCACTCGCCGGTTACCGGGCCCTGGCCGCTGAAGGAAACCCGACGGTCCGGGAGTTCCTGTACAAGACCGTGAACGGGTGGGGTGCCTCGGTGGTGGGCACGCCGGAACGCATCGCCGACGAGATCGAGGATTGGTTCGCCAACGGCGCCGCCGACGGTTTCGTCCTGCGGGACAGCGGCCTGCCCGGGCAGGAGGAGCTGTTCGTCGAGCAGGTGGTGCCGGTGCTGCGCAAGCGCGGCCTGTTCCGGCACGAATACGCCGGCAGCACCTTGCGTTCGCATCTCGGCCTGGACGTGCCGGTGTCGCATTCCCCGTCGGTTCGTCGGCCCGGCGCATGACAGACCCGTTCGTGCTGGCGGCCTTCACCATGTCGGTGCCCTCACACGGCAATTTCGGCCTGTGGCGGCATCCGGCGGACCAGACGTCGCGCTACACCGACATCCGTTACTGGGTGGCCCTGGCCGAACTGCTCGACGCCGGCGGATTCGACGCGTTGTTCATTGCCGACGCCCTCGGACAACTCGATGTCTACGGTGGGGACGCCGATGCCGCGCTGCGGCGCGGGGTGCAGACCCCGGTCACCGATCCGCTGCTGGCGGTCTCGGCGATGGCGGCCGCCACCACCGACCTGGGTTTCGGCATCACGGTGTCGACGACGTATGAGAGCCCGTACCTGCTGGCGCGCAAGTTCAGCACGTTGGACCATCTGACCGGTGGGCGGATCGGGTGGAACATCGTCACCTCGCTGCTCGACAGCGCCGCCCGCAACATCATCGGCCGCGACCGACAGATCCCGCATGACGAGCGGTATGCCATGGCAACCGAATTCCTCGACGTCACCTACAAGCTGTGGGAGGGATCCTGGGAGGACGACGCGGTACTGGGTGACCGGGCGAGCGGCGTCTACACCGATCCGGCGAAGGTGCACGCCATCGGTCACGAGGGAACATATTTCAGTGTGCCCGGAGCGCACCTGGTGGAACCGTCGCCCCAGCGCACCCCGGTGCTGTTCCAGGCGGGAACCTCGCCGGCAGGCCGCGAGTTCGCAGCCCGCAATGCCGAACTGGTCTTCGTCAGTGACCCGCGCCCGCAGGTGTTGCGCGCCAACATCACCGACATCCGGCGCCGTGCCGTCGCCCACGGCCGCCGCCCCGAATCCATCAAATTCCTCACCTCGGTCGAGATCGTCACCGACAGCACCGATTCGGCCGCCCGCGCCAAAGCGGCCGATCTCGCTCGATACCACGATCTGGAGTCGGGCCTGGTGCTGCTCTCGGCGTTGAGTGGCGTGGACTGGTCGGAATACGGCGTGGACCGGCCCATCGAAGAGTTCGACACGGACGCCAGCCGGTCCATCCTGTCCGCCGTCGACAGCGCAGGCGACCGACACCGGATCACCCTGCGCGACTATGTCGGCCAACTCGGCGGCTTCGCTGGCCATCTGTTCGTGGGTTCGGCGGTCACCGTCGCCGACGATCTGGAGTCCTACGCCGAGGCGACGGGTGTGGACGGGTTCAACATCAGCTATCACATCACCCCCGGCAGCTTCGCCGATGTGGCCGACCATCTGATACCGGAGTTGCGCCGACGCGGCCGAGCCCGCGAGGCCGCTGCGACAACCACCCTGCGACAGCGCCTGTTCGGGCGTTCGGCATTGTTGCCCGACGACCACCCGGGCGCCGGTTTCCGGGTGGTAAAAGAATCCCGCCGATCCGATGGGTGATGCCTGAGACCGTTCTCAGGCATCGTCTCCCTCATCTGAATCTCTCGTTGAAACGACTGTGCGTCAGATGATCTCGGGACGCGCGGCGCAGGAAGGCGGCATCATGGCCATATCCGACCGGGTCGAGCTGGGGGGCCGACCGCTACAGCAGGCCGAAGGACACGGGCTCGAACGTGACGCGCTCGGATTCTGGGGCGTCTTCGCCCAGGGCCTGGCTGCCGCGGCACCCAGCGTCGCGGTGGCCTCGGTGCCGTTCATGCTCTTCCTGGCCGCCGGTAAGGGAGCAGCGTGGGCCGTCATCATCGGTCTGGTGATCGTCGTGCTCATCGCCACGACCATCAGCTTCCAGGCCAAGCGCACGGTGTCCTCCGGATCGTTGGGCACCTACACCGGTAACGGTCTGGGTCCGGGCTTCGCGTACGCCGCCGGCTTCAGCCTGCTGGTTGGTTATATCGGCTTCGCCGTCACCGGCACCCTCGGTGGTGTGCTCTACCTCGACTCCTTCCTGGAATCCTTCGGAATCGGTTCGCAGGCAGTCTGGTTCAAGCTGATCCTCGTCGTGCTGATCGTGGGAGTCGGGGTCTACCTGCCCTACCGGGGCGCGTCCCTGGCGGCACGGTACGAGCTGATCTTCGAGATCGTCGCGGTGGCCACCATCCTGGTGATCATCGTCGCCTCCTACGCCACCTACGGTTGGCGGATCGATTGGGAGCAGTGGGATCTGGGACACCTGAGCACCAGCGCGACGTTCATCGCGGCGGTATCAGCGGTGGGGTCCTACGCCGGATTCGAAAGTGTCGCATCGCTGGGCGCCGAAGCCAAGGACGCCCACCGGACCATCGCCAGGTCGTTGCTGCGCGTGGTGCTGCTGCTCGGCGTGCTCTACATCATCGCGACCTACCCGCAGGTGCTGTTCTTCGACGGCATCAACGGTGACGAGGCGGTGTTGCCGCAACTCGCCGAGTCCAGCGGCGTCCCGTGGATCAACCATGTCATGAGTGGTGCGGTCGCCGTCGCGTTCATCGTCTTCGTCACCGCGGTCACCACCGCGGCCGCCCGATCGCTGTTCACCTTCGCTCACGAAGGTGCGCTGCCCAAGGTGTTCGCGAAGGTGCATCCGCGGCATCGCACCCCCTGGGCGGGAATCGTTTTCATCGGTGCGCTCGCATTCCTCTTCGCGGTGGTGGCCACCATCAGCTCGGCCGGCCGACTGGTCTTCGAGGTCTACGGCGGGTACGTGGCGACCTGGGGCTTCCTCGTCAGTTACCTGCTGGTGGTCATCGCGACGCCGATCTGGCTCTACAAGATCAAGGCGCTCACCCCGCTGCGGCTGATCGTGTCCGCCGCGGCCGCACTGGCATTGGGCTACGTCATCTTCAGCAACTTCTATCCGGTACCGGAGTTCCCGTTCAACATCCTGCCGTTCATCTTCGGCGGCATCCTGTTGGTCGGCCTGCTCTGGTACTTCTACCTCAAGGCCACCAACCCGGCGGTGGCCCGGCGGGTGGGTAGCATCCAGACCCTGTCGGAGGCCGAGCAACAGCGACTGGTGGACGCGGGCATCATCGATGTGCTGGCGCATCAGGACAGCGGGGATCCCGATACCGACGGTGATCCGCAGGCCCGCCATGACAAGGAACCGGTGGCGCCGTGACCATCGTGACCGATGCGTGGACGGTGCATCCGGCGACCACACTCGACCACCCGCAGATCGCCGATTTTTTGGCCACCACAACGGGTATCGCCGGCCGCAAGTTCGCCGCCGACTCCCGCGACGTGGCCGAACAGCTCGACGGCGCGTTCCCGCACGGGGTGCGGGTGGTGCGCGATGAGTCCGGGCTGGTGCGTGGCTACGCGGTACTGCACACACCACACGGTTCCGAACCCGAGATCATCGCGGACTTCGTCTTCGACCCGGCCACCCCCGATGTGGTGCTCGACGGTGTCGTCTCCGACACCGTCGACCGGTTCGCGGCCGAGGCCGTCGGAATTCCCGGAGCGTATCTACGGACCTTCATCGGAGCCGATCAGCAGGCCGCCATCGACGTTCTGGTCCGGCGCGGTGCACGGCAGGAGGGTCAGTTTATCCGCACCCGCAAGGAGCTCGGCAACGAGGACGCCGAACGTCTGTCGGCTGCCTCCATCACCGGTCTGACACTGTTGAGCTGGCCCGAGGTGATAGAGCGCGGTCTGGGTGAGCAGGTGCGCCAACTCCAGTTCGACACCTTCCGGGAGCACTTCGGCAATATGAGCAAGACGCCGGAGGTCTTCGCTCATCACATCCGAAGCCGTTCGTTCACACCCGATTTCAGTAATGCGGCGGTGACCGACGACGGTCGGGTGGTCGGCTACGTACTGGGCTCGACCTACAGCCATCTCACCGGTGGAATCGAGGAGCGCAGCGCGCACACCGACTACATCGGCGTACGCGCCGATCAGCGCAAACGCGGTATCGCCGAGTACCTGTTGGGCAAGGTCTGGTTGGCAGCGCTGCGCCGCGGCCTGCACCTGGCGTCGTTGGGAACCGACATCCACAACCGCAGCAACGCCCACGTCCTCTACGAACGGCTCGGCTATCAGGCCGTCGAGCACCAGTTCGCCTACCGCATCGACGCATGACAGGAATGACATGAGCACCGCCATCACTTATTTGGCCGCCCCGACCGCGGACCTCGACGAGCTGCGCGCACACTTCGAGCCGGTGTTCGCCAAGATCGCCGAGGGCAATCTGGAACGCGAACGCGCGCGGGTCTTCCCGCACGAGCAGGTCACCCTGCTCAACGAGGCCGGTTTCGGCCGGCTACGCATCCCCGTGGCGCGCGGCGGCTGGGGTGCGTCGCTGCAACAGGTCTTCCTGCTGCTGGCCGACCTCGGCACCGCCGACGCCAATGTCGCCCACATCTGGCGCAACCACCTCGCCTTCGTGGAGGACCGGCTCAACGCGCCGGTCTGGGAGTCCAACGATGTCTGGATCCAGCGGTTCCTCGACGGTCAGTTCGTCGGCGGGGGCTGGACCGAGGCGAACAATGTCACGTTGGCCAATCTGGTCACCACGGTGACCATCGACGGGGATGGCTACGCCGTCACCGGCGCCAAGTTCTACGCCACCGGCAGCCTGTACGCGGACTGGCTCGATGTGCTCGGCCGGGGCGAGGACGGCGAGCTGCTGACCGCACTGGTCCGAGCCGACGACCCGGGCGTTACCCTGGTCGACGACTGGGATGGCTTCGGGCAGCGCACCACCGCCAGTGGCACGGCGCGCTACGACAACGCCCGTGCCGAGGCCGGTGACGTATTCCCGGCCGTCGAGCGCTTCCCGTACCAGGGGCACTTCTACCAGACCGCGATGCTGTCGGTGCTGACCGGAATCACCCGGGCGGCGTTGCGCGACGGGTCGGCCGCGCTCACCGGACGCAAGCGCAACTATCCGCAGGGCCTGGCTCCGGTGCCCTCGGACGACGGTCAGCTGCTGGCGGTCATCGGTGAGGTGTCGGCCGACGCCTTCGCCGCCGAGGCCGCACTGTCGCAGGCCGGCGCGGCGCTGGACCGTATCCACACCGATGCCGCGAACACCAAGCAGCGCCTCGTCGACGCCGAGGTGGCTGTCACGCAGGCCCAACTGGTGGTCATCGCCGCCGCGTTGCGGGCCACCACTGCCGTCTTCGACGCCCTCGGTGCCTCCGGTGTCTCCGAACAGCGTGGACTGGACCGGCATTGGCGCAACGCCCGGACGCTGGCCTCGCACAACCCGCGGGTGTACAAGGCGCGCATCCTGGGCGACTACCTGATCAACGGCAAGGACCCGGTCTCGAACCTGGCGGCGATCGGCCGGGGCGGGCAGGGCAACTAGCCGGTCCGCTCCCCGCCGATGCGTTCGGCCCGTATGGGTGCCTGGGCATAGGCTGGGCCGGTGAGCGCGCAGGACCGCGACCGCTGGGATGCGGTGTACGGCGGACGGGCCACGCCGGCGCCCCCACGGCTGCCTGCGGTGTTCGCGGCATACCGATCTCACTTTCCCCGCTCGGGTGCGGCCCTGGAGATCGCCTGCGGGACCGGAGCGGCCTCGGTATGGCTGGCGCAGCGCGGGCTGCGCGTACACGGTGTCGACGTATCGGCGACCGCCATCGACGCGGCTCGCCGGCTGGCCAGAACAGCGGGCGTCACAGCACGATTCGACATGTTCGATCTCGATGGCGGGCTACCTCCGGGTGATCTCGTGCAGGTGCTGCTGTGTCACAAGTTCCGTGCCCCGACCCTGTACAACCCGATGATGGCCCGGTTGGCACCGGGCGGGCTGTTGGCGATCTGTGTGCTCAGTGCGGTCGGCGCCGAGCCCGGTCGGTTTCGTGCCGCGGCCGGTGAACTGCGTTCGGCGTTCGGCGGCCTCGATGTGATTGCGTCGGGGGAGGGCGACGGCCAGGCCTGGCTGCTGGCGCGTCGCCCCTGCTGACACCCCGGCCCACCTGCGACGAAACCCGCGTACCCGGGGGCCTCACGGCCGAATCAGCCCCGGGTACGCGGGTTTCGCGGGTAGGTCAGCCCGTGACCGCGATATTGGTGATGTCGCCGCTGTTGCCCAGCGACTGCCACGTCCAGTTGGTCACCCGATCGGAGGTGGGCACCGACTTGACCCGCTCGATCAACGGGAACCAGGCCAGGTCCTCGGTGGCGATCCGGTTCGCTTCCTGCCAATCCGGCGTGGGGTCCTCGGCCGCGAACGCCCGCGTCACCGCTGCGTTGAGGGCGGGATTGTCATAGGTCACGCCGTTCCAGGTGCCCCCTGGGGCGAACTCCGAATCCAGCCAGCCGCCGAGGGTCATCCGGGCGCTGTTGCCCTGCCAATCCGGGGTCCAGTTGGTGATCGCCAGATCCCACTGGTCCAGCTTCGACTCGTCGGCCAGGAAGGAACTGAACGCACCCCAGCCGTCACCCGGGATGGGGGTCAACCGCACGGTGATACCGGCCCGCTCCGCCGCCGCCTGCACCGAGGTGGCGATCTTCTCGAACTCCGGGGTGGTGCGATAGGCGACGTTGACCGTCAGATCCGACTTGCCCGCCTCGGCGAGCAGAGCCTTGGCCTTCTCCGGGTCACCCTTGTCCTCCGGTGTGGGGTAGGGGTTCTCGTCGTTGTAACCGACGATGGTCGACGTCAGGATCTCGTTACTGGGAATCGCCGAGTCCGGCCCGCCCAGTCCGCGCACCACATCGGCGCGGTTCAGCGCGTAATTGAAGGCCTGCCGCACCCTCAGGTCCTTGAACGCCTCCTGGGCAGGTGTTTTCGGTGCGTCCGGGTTGTTCCAGCTGATGAAGATCGCCGATCCACTGGCCGACTTGTGCAGATGATCCGGATCGGCCTGCTTGTACTGGGCGATGACGTTGGCGGGGTAGGCGCGCACGTACAGCCCGATATCGGCCGTGCCGGTCTGCAGCTGCTGAGAGGCGGCATCGGCGGAGGCCACCGTCGTGTCGAAGACGATCTTGTCCGCGTAGGCCTTCCGCGGATCGCCCTCGGCGTTGTAGCCCGGCACCTTGGCCAGCGTCAGTTGCTTACCAGGATCGTAGGACTCGATGAAGTACGGTCCGCTGGAGGCGTAGTTCTTCCGGAATTCCAGACTGTCGGCGAAGTACTTCGACACCACTTCCTGGGGCAGCGGTGTCACGAAGTTGAGCGTCAGGATGTCGAGGATATCGCTGGCCGGTTGGGTGAGCGTCAGCTGTAACGTCTTGTCGTCCAGCGCCTTGAGGCCGCTGATGTCGTGGGTGTTGATGAACTGGTCCACCGCGGCGAGATCACCGGTGGGCACCTTGGCGAACTCGTCGGAGTACTCGGTGAACCCCTCGAACAGCGCGTTGTAGTAGGTGATCGCACTGACCTGGGCGTTGGGGTCCGGGAACCGCTTCACGGCGTAGACGAAATCCTGCGCGGTGATCGGTCGGGTGCTGGCGCCGGAGAAGTTGATGTCATCGCGCAGATGGAAGGTGTACGTCTTGCGGTCGGGGCTGATATCCCAGCTTTCCGCCAGATCCGGTACCACCTCGGTGTCCTTGCCGATGCTCTCCTTGTTGCCGGCATAGGTGACCAGCTGACGCGTCGTGGCGCGGATCACCTGCCACGATTCGGCGGAGTACGCGATCAACGGGTCCAGCGCATCGACGTCGCCGACCGAGGCCACCTTCAACGTGCCACCCGACAACTCGGTCGGGTCGGTCGGGGATTGCGACTCCTGGTTGCCGCCGCACGCCGCCAGGATGAGCGCCGCGGTGCCGGCGAGCGCGATCAGCGCCCGCTTCGACGTTTTCATATGTGCTCCTTGCTATTTGCCGCTGCGGGCGTAGGTGATGATGTCGACGACCGAGGTGGCCACGACGAAGATGACGGCGCCCAGGAGGGTGCAGCCGATGACGACGGGGGCATCGCCGTTGTTGGCAGCGCTGACCGCAAGACGGCCCACCCCGTCGAGACCGAAGATCTGCTCGGTGATGATGGCGCCGCCGAGGATGGTGGCGAATTCGATGGCACCGAGCGTCAGGATGGGATTCAGTGCGGCCGAGAGCGCATGGTCGAAATACACACCGTTCGGGCCGACACCCTTGGCCCGCGCCGTCCGGATGTAATCCTTGCCGGCGACCTCCAGCACCGACGCGCGGACGACCCGCTGGAAGAGGCCGACCTGGGCGATCACCAGCGTCAGCCATGGCAGCAACAGATGTCGCGCCCATTCGGTCGGCGACTCGGTCAGTGCCACATAGCCACCGCTGGGGAAGAACTTCACCCCGGCCAGCGACAGCTGGTAGTACAGCACGAACAGCAGGATGACGCCGGTGACGAAGGTGGGAATCGACAGGAACAGATACGAGATTCCCGACGTGACGGTGTCGAACCAGCCGCCGGGCTTGCGCGCGGCGTACACCCCGAACAGGACCGACAGCAGGATCCAGGCCACCAGCGCGCCGACGGCCAGGCTGACGGTGGCGGGCAGCTTCTCCAGGATCAAGCCGGTGACGGGACGCTGCTCGCGGTACGAATAGCCGAGACTGGGCGGCCAGTTCAGCAACCCGGTGGGGGTGCCCTTGATGGCGGGTCCACTCACCACGTAATGCCACAGCTGGATGTACCACGGCTCGTCGAGGTGCAGGCTCCTGGTGATGGCGTCGACCGTCTCCTCGGAGGCGTTCTCCGGGGCCAGCATCCGGCCGGGATTCTGGTAGGCGACCTTGGTCAGGCCGAAGGTGACGAGCACGACGGCGAACACGGTCAACCCCATTCGGGACAGCCGCCAACCGATGAATCGGGTCCGGGTCACCTCAGCCCACCGATCCCGGGTCGAAGCGACTGCGCAGCCGAGTGCTCAGGATGTTGAAGCCCAGCACCGTGATGAACAGTGCCGCCGCCGGGGCGATGAGCATCAACGGCTGCGGTTGGTAGAGCGCCGAATCCTGCGCGTTGGCGATCATGGTGCCCCAGCTCGGGGTCGGCGCCTTGATGCCGACTCCCAGATAGGACAGTGATGCCTCGGCGATGATGTTGATCGGGAGTTGTACGGCCCAGTAGATGATGACCGTCGGCGCGATGTTCGGCAGAATCTCCCGGATGATCACCCGGCAATGCGAGGCGCCGGCACCGATGGCGGCCAGCACGAACGGTTTCGACTTGATCTCGATCACTGCATTGCGCACCAGGCGGGCGAAATAGGTCCAGGAGAACAACGCGACGACGCCGATCACGACCACCACCGGATCGACCAGTGTGGTGCCCGCGGTACCGCGGTTGAGGGTGACCACGCTCAGTGCGGTCACCAGGAATGGGAAGGCCAACGCGATATTGGTCAGCTCGGAGAGGACCGCGTCGATACGGCCGCCGAAGTAACCACCGATCAGTCCGACGACCACACCGACGACCATGGCGATGGTGGTGGCGGGAATGCCGATGCCCAGTGATACCCGGGCGCCGTAGAGGGTGCGGATGAAGACGTCGCGACCGCTGCCGTCGGCGCCGAGCAGGAATCCGTTGCCGCCGGTGATGGGTAGCCCTGCGGCGTCCAGGGTTACGTCCGGGAACTGCTCATTGGGGCCGTGTCCCACGATGGCGGCGATCAGCGGCGCGGCCAGGGCCGCGAGTACCACGAAGGCGACCAGTGCGGACCCGGCGACCAGCCCGGGATCGGCGAAAAAGGACCGCAGACGTCCGCGGCGCAGGGGCGGTGGGCCGGCCGCGCCGGTGGCGGGCCTGATCAGTAAATGGCTCACGAGGCGAAGGCCGTCACCCGGGGCACCGCATCGAGCAACGCGCGGGTGTACGCGGACTGTGGTGTGGTGAAAACTTGTGTGGTATCACCGGTTTCCTCGACACCATCGGGACCGAGCACGATGACCCGATTGGCGAGCGAGGACACCACGCCGAGGTCATGGGTGATGAACAGGAACGCCGTCTGCTGCTCTGCGACGAGTCGTCGGATGAGCTCGATGATCTCGGCCTGGGTGGTGACGTCCAGGGAGGACAGCGCCTCGTCGGCGACGATCAATTGCGGGGACAGCACCAACGCGCGGGCGATGGCCACCCGCTGCCGCTGTCCGCCGGACAGTTCGGCGGGCCGGCGGTCCAGAAGAGCGCCGGGCAGCCGCGCGGCATCGGCGGCCGCTGCAACCTTCGATCGGATCAGAGACCGGTCGGTTCCTTGAGCGAGCAGCGGCTCGGCCAACGATTGCGATACGGTGCGGCGGGGATTGAGGCTGGAGTACGGATCCTGGAACACCAGCTGCACGGCACGTCGGGTGGCCTGCGCCAGCGGCGGCACACCGTCATCGACGGCGGTCGGGTACCGGGTGCCGGCCAGCGTGATCTGCCCGGCGTCCGCGTACTGCAGTCCGGCAACGATCCGGCCCACCGTCGACTTGCCGGAGCCGGATTCACCGACAAGGCCGACGATCTCGCCGCGGCCGATGGTGAAGTCCAGTCCGTCGATCACCGTGCGACGCTCTTTGCGGGTGCGGTCGCGGTAGGACTTCCGCATCCCGGTCACGCGGAGCAGCGGCTCGTGGTGCGCCGGAGCGCGGTGCGGGATATCGGTGACATCGTGTAACCGCGACGCGGCCAGGAGCTGGCGGGTGTACTCCTCGTGTGGGGAACGGTAGATCCGGTCTCGCGGGCCCTGCTCCACGACGCGGCCGTCGCGCACGACGACGACGGTGTCCGCGATCTCGTGCACGACACCGAGATCGTGGCTGACGAACACGATGGCGGTGCCGTGATCGCGTTGCAGTCGGCTGAGCAGACGCAGGATGCCCGCCTGCACACTGACATCGAGAGCGGTGGTCGGTTCGTCGGCGATGATGAGCGCCGGGTTGAGGGCGATGGCGATGGCGATCATCACGCGCTGACGCATCCCGCCGGAGAACTCGGCCGGGTAGCTGTGGTAGGCGTTGTCCGGGTCGGCGATGCCGACCTCGTCGAGTAGTTCGACGACCCGGCGGCGCCGGGCCCCGCGGTCACCGAACCGGTGGATGCGCAACACCTCGTCGATCTGTGTGCCGACCGTCTTGAACGGATGCAGATTGCTCTGCGGATCCTGGAAGACGAAGCCGATGTCCCGGCCCAGCGTGCGCCGCAGTTCGCGCGGACTCAGCGTCAGCAGATCGCGGTCCCGGAACCGGACACTTCCTGCGACGTCGGCATTCTCCCCGAGCAGTCGGGTCGCGGCGAGCAACGAGACACTCTTGCCCGAGCCGGATTCCCCGACGATGGCCAGGGTCTCACCATCGTCGACGGAGAAACTGAAGGACTCGACGGCCCGCACCGCGCGCCGACCGGTGGCGCGGTTTCCGGTGTGCAGGGTGACGGCGAGTTCAGAGACGTCAAACAGAGCCATCGCACACCAACATGAAGAAGATGATCGCCCAACGTCGAAGCGCCGGCACCGGTTTGGCTCAGGACGAAGCTATTCGCCGGTTCAGAAATAAATGCCCGCGTACGGCGACTGGGGCACTGCGAACAGTTCGTCCGCCGCCGTCAGCGCGTCCGCGTCGTGCACCCGCACCAGCCCGGCCGCCGCGAGGTCGCGCCACGAGGTACCACCCAGCAGCGCGGCGCCCAACGCGGTGATATCGGCGTCCAGTTGTGCGGGTGCCGTAGTGATGTCGATGCCATCTGGGGAGATCGCATAGGTCGCGGAGTTGCGTGCCAACAGCGGATCTTCGATGCCGACGGTGACGGTGCGCGCGCCGGCATAGCTGCGGGCCCGCAGGGCGGCGGCCACATCGACAACCCGCAGCCAGGTTTCGTCACGCAATCCGGTGACCTGTGCGGCGCGCCGGTCCCGCAGCAACCACTGCAGCGGGCTGTCGGTCGGCGCTAGGGAGAACACCAGGCGGTCCACCAGATCCAGATCCAGCAGGAAGCGCAGCAGACCGATATGGGCCTGCTCGGTCGGGGCGAACAGGTCGTCGACGACGACGGTGCGCTGATCGCTGGTGAACCAGGCTTCCGTGTCGACCGGGTGGTAGCGCACGAACCCGGTCTCCTCGCCCGGGGACCCGTGCACGGCAACGAATTTCGCGCCCGGATTTGCCTCGGCGCGCAGCTGTTGGTTCAACCACCATGTCGCGTTGCGGTCGATGCTGCCGGGGCGGGGTCCGCGGTGGGTCGCGTAGATCCGGGGCAGCACGTCCCATTCCTGGCCGGGATCGAGCAGTCGCACCGGCCCGCCCGTGGCGACACCGGGGCGCAGGGCCGCGCGGTCGGTGCGGACCTCGATGGTGGCCGTGGTGGTGGCAACCGCGTAACCGAAGCGTTCGTAGATGGTGGCCTCGGAGGCGCGCAGGGAGGCGAGTACCTCACCGCGACCGGCGATATCGTGGAGTTGATGGTGCAACAGTTCGGTGGCGATACCGCGGCGGGTGTAGGACGGTAGCACCCCGACATGGGTGACCGCGGCGTGACTCACGCGGGCGCCACCGGGCACGGTCAGGGAGCTGGTGGTGGAATCCGCGGTGGCGGCCAGTCGGCCGTCGGCGAACAGGCCGAGGGTGCGGCCCGGCTCCAGAAGCTTGCCGATGAGCCCGCGCTGCTGTTCGTTGAGCGGCGGGAAACCGATCATGGCGGCGCGAAAGATGTTGCCCGCCTCGATGAGTTCGTCCTCGGAGGTCAGCACCCGGATATCGCGGCTCACACCAGACCCCGTTCGTGCAGCACGGCTTTCGCTCCCTCCGCGAACCAGAACGCCTCTTCGATGTGTGGTTGGCCGGACAGGATGAAGTGGTTGATGCCCAGCTGGTGGTATTCGGCGATCCTATCGGCCACCTCGGTGTGGCTGCCGACGAGTGCGGTGCCTGCACCGCCGCGTACCAGTCCGTAACCGGCCCACAGGTTCGGCGAGATCTCCAGGTCTGCGGTTCGGCCCCCGTGCAGGGCCGTCATCCGCTGCTGACCGACGGATTCCGTGCGGGCGAACATCTGCTGGGCCGCGGCGATGCGGTCGTCGCTGATCCCGGCGAGCAACCGATCGGCGTGTGCCCATGCCTGCTCGGAGGTGTCCCGGCTGATGACGTGCAGCCGGATCCCGAACTCCAGGGTGCGGCCGAATTCCGCGGCGCGGCTGCGGATGCGCTCGATACGTTCGGCGATCTGGCCGGGCGTCTCACCCCACGCGAGATACACGTCGACGTATTGTGCGGCAACCTCTTCAGCCGCCGGTGAGGCACCGCCGAAGAAGATCTGCGGGGGATCCCAGTCGCCGTAGTCGATATGCGCACCCTCGATGCGGTAGTGATCGCCGGCGAAGTCGAAGCTCGTGTCATCCGAGACACCGCGCAGCACGCGCAGGAATTCATCCGTGCGGCGGTACCGCTCGTCGTGGTCGAGGTGGTCACCGTAGCGGGCCTGTTCCACCGGATCGCCGCCGGTGACGATGTTGAGCAGCAACCGACCGCCCGACACCCGCTGGAAACTCGCCGCCTGGTGGGCCGCGAGGGTGGGGGAGATGAATCCGGGCCGGAATGCGACCAGGAACTTCAGCCGGGACGTGGTCTGACTGAGCGCGGCCGTCGTGATCCAGGCGTCTTCGCACCAGGTGCCGGTAGGGGTCAGCACGGCCTCGAAGCCGAGCAGTTCGGCGGTACGGGCCACCTGGCCGAGGTAGTCGATCGTGGGTGGGCGGATCCGGTTGGCCGAAGGGCCGGCAACCCGGTCCGAGTCATCGCCGGAACCGACGATCTCGCGGCTGTCGCCGTTGGTCGGTAGATACCAGTGCAGGTGGATACTCATCGCGACTCCACAGTATTGCGATACCGGGCGGCCGGATGGTCATCGCGTACCCGGGGCCGCCCGTACAGGCGTTCCCGCAGGGTGGCGCGGTGGTGCGGGCGCGGGCGCAACCGCCCGCGCCGGTCCAGTTCGGGGACAACGAGTTCGGCGAAATCCCGGTAGCTGTCCGGGTTGACGATATGGATGAGGTTGATGCCATCGGTACCGCTGTCGGCGAGCCAGCGCTCGAGCTGGTCGGCCACCGCGGCGGGCGTTCCGACCAGGGTGTGCGACCGGCCGAACTGGTGTGCCGGTGCCAGTGCCTGGCGCAGTGTCCACTGCCGATCGGCCCCGGCGAACATGTTCAGCAGAGACCTGTTGGAGTCGGTGTGGTGGTGGCCGATGGGCGTGTCGAGATCCTGGCCGGAGAAGTCGACTCCGGTGCTGGCCGAATAATGCGCCAGCGCGCCCTCGACGCTGAAATAGGACTGGTAGTCGGCGAGTTTGGCGCGCGCCCCGGGTTCGGTGTCGTCGACCACCACCGACAGCGCGCTGATGAAGTTCAGCGAGTCCGGATCGCGGCCGTGCTCGGCGGCCAACGCCTTCGTCCCCTCGACACTGCGGCGGATGCCCGCGGCGTCGGCGCCGGCCACGAAGACCGTCTCGGCGTGCTGTGCGGCGAACAACTGACCGCGCGGTGAACCGCCGGCCTGAAACAGCACCGGTGTCCGTTGCGGGCTCGGCTCGGACAGGTGGGCGTCGGGGACGGTGAAGTACCTTCCGTGATGGCCGATGCCGTGCACCTTGGCCGGATCGGTGTAGATGCCGCGGTCGCGGTCGCGCACCACGGCACCGTCCTCCCACGAGCTCTCCCACAGCTTGTAGGTGACCTCCAGGAATTCCTCGGCACGGTCATAGCGCTCATCGTGCGGTATCTGGCGGTCCAACCCGAGATTGCGTGCTGCACTCTCCAATTGCGAGGTGACGATGTTCCACGCGATCCGCCCGCCGGTCAGGTGGTCCAGCGTGCTGAACTTGCGGGCCAGCAAGTATGGATGCTCGTAGGTGGTGGACACCGTGACACCGAATCCGAGGTGGGTCGTGGCGGCGGCCATCGCCGACACCACCAGCAGCGGATCGCTGACCGGGGACTGGGTTCCGGTGCGCAGCGAGGCCGCGGCGCTGCCGGCATAGGTGTCCAGCAGCCCCAGCGCGTCGGCGATGAACAGGGCATCGAATCGGCCCTCGTCGAGGAGCCGGGCCAGCTCGGTCCAGTATTCGATGGTGTTGTACCGGTGGGTCTGATCGCGGGGATGCCGCCACAGCCCATAGTTCACATGTGACACCGCGTCCATCGAGAACGCGTTGAGGACGACGGGCTTCGAGGTGCTCGCCACGTCAGGAGACGACGGCGGCGGGCAGTACGCGTCGTCGCGTGACCAGGTCACCCCAGGCGGCGAAGGCCTCGTCGTGCCCGGCCGAGGATCCGCCGCTGGCGAGTGCGGCCAGTCCGGTGGCGATGGCACCGATACCGATCCCGGTATCGCGGACCACGCCGACCAACTCGTCGAAGGCGGCGCGGTCCGAGCAGCCACGCAACCCGACCAGAATGCCGACGGCGACGTCGATCTCCCGACGCGAGGTATGTGCGGTGGCGCGTTGACTCATGCGCTCCATGGTGAGGCTGCGGTGAGCAGCCGCCCATACTTCTGCGCGAGCAGACGCAAATACCCCCTATTTCTCGTGCAATAGGGGGTATTCACGCCTGCTCGCGGGTCCTAGACAGACCCCTGCGCGATGCGGCGGACCGCGTCGATGAAGACGTCGATCTCGTCGAAGGTGTTGTAGAACGCGAACGACGGCCGCACAGTCGCTTCCAGACCGAGCCGACGCAGGATCGGCTGGGCGCAGTGATGCCCGGCCCGCACCGCGATGCCCTCGGCGTTGAGCGCCTTGCCCACCTCCAGCGGTTCATGCCCGGCCAGCACGAAGGACAGCACGCTGGCCTTCTCCTCGGCGGTGCCGACCAGTCGCACACCCGTGATGTCGGCCAGTCGTGGTGTCGCGTAGTCCAGCAGTGCGTGCTCGTAGGCCGCGATGCGCTCGATGCCGATCCGCTCCACGTACCGCAACGCCTCGCCGAGACCGACGGCATCGGCGATGTTCCCGGTGCCCGCCTCGAACTTGTTCGGAATACCCTGATAGATGGCGCGATCCAGGGTGACATCGGCGATCATGTTGCCGCCGCCCTGCCAGGGCGGAGTCTCCTCCAGCGCCTCCTCGGTGCCGTACAGGACGCCGATCCCGGTGGGCCCGAAGATCTTGTGCCCGGAGAAGACGAAGAAGTCCGCGCCGAGCGCCTGCACGTCGAGCGGGATGTGCGGAATCGACTGCGCGCCGTCGATCAGCACCCGGGCGCCGTAGCGGTGCCCGAGCTCGACGATCTTGTCCACCGGTGTCACCGTGCCGAGCGCGTTGGAGACCTGGGTGGCGGCGACCAGTTTGGTCTTCGGTCCGAGCAGCTTCTCGAACTCGCCGAGCAGCAGATTGCCGGCATCATCGACCGGGGCGACCTTGAGCACCGCGCCCGATTGCTGCGAAAGCAACTGCCACGGAACGATATTGGCGTGATGCTCCAGGTGGGTGATGACGATCTCGTCACCGGGCCCCAGGTGCTTGCCGCCCCAGGAGTGGGCGACCAGGTTGATGGCCTCGGTGGTGCCGCGCACGAAGATGATCTGTTCGCTCTTGCCGGCGTTGATGAAGCGCCGCACCATGTCCCGGGCTTCCTCGTAGGCGTCGGTGGCGCGTGCCGCCAGCTCGTGCGCCGCGCGGTGGATGTTCGAGTTCTCGTGCGCGTAGAAGTAGGCCAGCCTGTCGATGACCGCCTGCGGCTTCTGCGTCGTCGCCGCATTGTCGAACCAGATCAGCGGTTTCCCGTTGACCGTTTCGCGCAGGATCGGGAAGTCGGCGCGGATGGCCCGGACATCGAAGATCTCATGGTTGTCGGGCAGCAGCGGAACAGGCTCGGCGGTCACGTGGTGCGTCTTCGTGGGCTGCAGGAAGTAGTACCCATCGGCATCGTGGGACGCCGGCGCGGCGCCCGTCCACCCGAGGTTCGGTATGTCCGGGACGGCGCCCGGCCAGGTGGGTGCGTGGCCGCGAGGTGCCACCGGTGCTGACGGGGGAGCGGCCAACACGCCGGGCGCCGTCGAAACGAGGCCGGTCGGGACCGCGAACCCTTCCAGTCCCCGGAAGGAGACGGCCGGGCTCGCGGCGTTGCCTCGCGGCGCCACCGGCGCCACGCCCGGCGGAAACGCTTCCGGGCCCGGCGAACTCGGTACCGGAATGTTGAACTCCGGCACCGTCACGAACTCGGCCGGGGTGCCGTGGTGCGCTGCCCCCGCGGCGGTGGAGCCCGCCGAGGCGGCCGTGGTGGTGTCCGGGGTGACCCCGCGCGGGGCGGGTTGCGTCACCACCGGCGGGCTGTCCGGGCCGGGCCGGATGCTCGTCGCGAACAGTTGGGTCGCCAGCGCCGCCAGCTCGGCTTCGCTTATCGGCAGGTCACTTTCGGCATCCAGCGATCGAATTTCGTGCCCGTCACTTGTACTCATGGAAGTGGTCCACTCCGACGTCCTCGAGAACCGCCAGCGCATCGTCGGTCAGCACTGCCAGCGACGAGTACAGGGTGACCAGGTAGGACGCGATCGCCGACCGGTTGATCCCGGTGAAGCGCACCGACAGGCCGGGGGCCTGTTCGCCGACCAGTCCCGGTTGGAACAGACCGACCACACCCTGGCGCTCCTCGCCGGTGCGGACCAGGATGAACTTGGTCCTGCCATCGGTGACCGGCACCTTGTCACTCGGGACGATCGGGATGCCACGCCAGGTGATGAACTGGGCGCCGAACAGGCTGACCACTGGCGGCGGCACACCCCGACGAGTGGCCTCACGTCCGAAGGCAGCCACGCCCAGCGGGTTGGTCAGAAAGAACGCCGGGGTCTTCCACACCTTGGTGATCAACGAGTCCAGGTCGTCCGGGGTGGGGGTGCCGCGCAGGGTCGAGATGGTCTGTTCCGGGGTGACCTGCGAGAGCAGGCCGTACTCGGGATTGTTGACCAGCTCGTACTCCTGGCGCTCCTTGATCGTCTCGATGGTGAGGCGCAGCTGCTGGGCGACCTGGTCGTGCGGGCTGGAGTACAGGTCCGAGACGCGGGTGTGCACATCGAGCAGGGTCGAGATGGACCGCAGCGTGTACTCGCGGGGACTGGTCTCGTAGTCGACGTAGGTCTCGGGCAGCGGGTCGTCGGTGCCGGCGCCCTCGTCGGCGTGGATCGCGACCCGGTCGGGGTTCACCACCCGGTTCACCCGGTAGATGCCGGCCTCGACGGGCACCCAGGACAGCAGGTGCAACAGGAAACGCGGGGTGATGGTCGAAAGCTGGGGAACGGTCTTCGTGGCGTTGGCGAGTTGCCGTGCGGCGAGATCGCCGAGTACCTGCGATTCGTTCTGGGCAGACGTCATGGTGCTACCTCCGACGGGGTTCTGTTGTGGTGATGCGGCGGCCACGATACGGCCTGAAAACGAAACTGACAGCCTTAGCGCGCACAGCGACGAAAAGTTCTCGGACTGGCATTTCGGCGGGTTTGCCGTATGGTTTGGGACATGACCCACGACGGATCGCTGCGCGCCGGTATCGCGTGCCGCTTCGTCGTGCCGTGTTGTTGTTGTTGATTTTCTGACGCCGGCCCCCGCGTCTCTGCCCGCCCATCTCCCGGCGGTGTGCGGATTCGCGTTGTTCACAGCCTTCAGGAAGCCAACAGCAATGCCCGTCCTCACCTTGCATGCACCCGCCGCCACACCGGTGGTCGTCCGCCGCAGCGTGCGTCGCACCGTCGACATCCCGCGGATGACCCGATACCGCGGCGGTACCTATTCACCGACCGTGGACACCGTCGTCTTCACCGATGGCAGCTCGGCGCGCACCGATCTGATCCGGCTGAACCCCGGCATCGACGCGTACTCCCTCGACTACGCCGGCGTCGCGCCGAGTCGGCCATCCCGGTATCGGCCGGCGAACTGGTCGGCCGTGCGCAACGCCGCAGCCCGCGCCTACGAAGCCGAGGTGGACTGGATCATCCGCAATTCGTTTCCGACGCTGGGGACGGCCGAGTTGAGTCGGCGGGTGCGGGCGGCCGGGCACCTGCGCGGCGGCTCGAACCTGGCCGAGCATGAGGCCATCGCCGCCACGCAGGCCGCCATCTGGCATTTCACCAACGGCCTACGGTTGGACAACCGGCCGCTCAACGTTCCGGTCGCGGTCACCGATGAGCCCGGCGTGCTGACCTTCGAGTTCGACGACGACCCGCAACTGGCCGGCTACGCGGTCGAGCTGACGACCGCGGGCGCGGTGTCGCTACAGCTGCAGAAGTCCCTCGACGGCACCACCTGGCGCGATGTGGCCGCATCGGGTCTGAACGTGCCGGCCGGGCACGGGACCTACCGGCGTCGGCTCGGGTTGGGCACCACCACCTCCGAGACGCGGCCGGGCCGGGCGCACCGCGGGTACCGGTTCTACCGGTTGGTGGTCGCCGGTGCCGAACATGACATCGAGATCGACGATGTGACCTTCACGCTGCACGGCTCGGGGCACTATCGCAACGCCGATCGTGTTGTCGCCCTTTACGATCACCTGGTCGCCGGCGCGGAGTCGGCGCGGCGATCGACCGTGGCACCCCGCTTGACCGCCGACCGTGTCGTCCTCGGAGGCGCGTCGATGGGCCCGTTCGGATTTCACGCCACCGACGCCGCCACGCTCACCGTGTCGACCGGCGAGATCGTCGATGACGCCGGCAGGCCCATCCAGGGACCGGTGTCACCCGGCACGGATATCCACCTGCGTGGCGCGGGACCGGGCACCGTCACCGTCACCGCCAGCGTCCCCGCCGCCCGGGACGGTTTCGGCGGGCGGGTCCTGACCGGCATCGCCTACGAGAACCATCGGCTGACCCCGGTGGCACTGGCCACCCCGACCCCGACCGTGGTCGACTTCGAGATCACCACTCGCACAACGTGATTTCGGTGAGGAAACGGGCGCTCACCGCCCGTTTCCTCACCGAAATCGCAAGCTACATGGGCGCGTTGGCGGGCTGGAACGTCCCGGTGCTGTCGGCTTCCTCCTCGGCGCGGATCACGTGCACCACCGCGTTGATGAGTGCCAGGTGGGTGAACGCCTGTGGGAAGTTACCCAGGTGCCGGCCGGTGCGCGGTTCGATCTCCTCGGCGTACAGGTGCAGCGGGCTGGCGAAGGACAGCAACCGCTCACACAGCCGCTTGGCCCGGCTCACCTCACCGATCTCGACCAGCGCGGACACCAGCCAGAACGAACAGATGGTGAAGGTGCCCTCCTCGCCGGACAGCCCGTCATCGGTCTCCTCGGTCCGGTAGCGCAGCACCAGCCCGTCCTCGGTCAACTCCTCGGCGATCGCCATCACGGTGGCCCGAATCCGCGGATCGTCCGAGGGCAGGAACCGGGTCAGCACCGCCAGCAGCAGCGACGCGTCCAGCGCGTCGTCGCCGTAACGCTGGGTCAGCACACCACGCGAATCGACACCGTGGGCCAGGATGTCGGCCTTGATCTCCTCGGCGAGCGCGCCCCACTGCTGGGCGTAGGACTTCTCACCCTGCAGCTCGGCGAGCTTGGACCCGCGGTCCAGCGCCACCCAGCACATGATCTTGCTGGAGGTGAAGTGCTTCGGTTCGCCGCGCACCTCCCAGATGCCGCGGTCGGGCTCCTTCCAGTGCTTGATGGTCTCCTCGACCTGATTTTTCAGCACCGGCCACAACGCCTCGGGGATCTGCTCGCGCGATTTGGCGTGCAGGTACACCGAGTCGAGCATGGTGCCCCAGATGTCGTGCTGCATCTGGTTGTAGGCGCCGTTGCCGATGCGCACCGGCCGGGAGTTGTCATACCCGGACAGGTGGTGCAGTTCCTCCTCGACCAGGCTGCGTTCACCGCCGACGCCGTACATCACCTGCAGCGGATGGCGTTCGCCGTTGGTGGCGCCCGACACGTCGGCGATGAACGAGAAGAAATCGTCGGCCTCGCGGTCCAGGCCCAGGGTGTAGAGCCCCCACAGTGCGAACGTCGAATCCCGGATCCAGGAGTAGCGGTAATCCCAGTTACGTTCGCCCTGAGGGGTTTCCGGCAGGGATGTACTGCTTGCGGCCAGCAGCGCCCCGGTCGGGGAGTACACCAGCCCCTTCAGCGTCAGCGCGCTGCGCTGCAGATAGGCCCGCCACGGGTGGTCCGGAAAGTCGCCGATGTTGATCCACTGCCGCCACGACTCGCTGGTCTTCCACATCTTGTCGGCGGCTTCCTCGAAGTTCTGCGGCGCCGGGTGCTTCGACCAGCTCAGCGCGACGAACACCTTGTCGCCTTCGGTGAGCCGGGTGCGGGCCCGTGCTTCATGGCCTTCCAGGCCGATGCGCAGATTGGTCGTCAGCCGCAGCGTCGGGTTGGCCTCGGGATCCTTACTGGCCCGCGCGATCGCCTCGCCGTAGGCCGCCGAGGAGTACTCCCAGGTGGCCGGGCTGCGTCCGTAGTCGAAGTTGGGTTCGCAGTTCATCACCAACTCGACGACACCGCTGACGCAACGCACCGTGCGCAGCAGGATGTGTTCGGCATCCCAGTCGGTGGGGGTGCGGCGGTGGGTGCGCGACCGGGTCTCGGTGTCATGCCAGGGCCCCATCACCAGCGCGTCGCGCACGATCATCCAGCCGGTGTGGGTCTGCCAGGTGGTCTCCATGATGAGGCTGCCCGGCAGATAGCGCCGCGCCGAGGGCACCGACACCCCGTACGGGCTCAACCGGAAATGGCCGGCGCCTCGGTCCAGGATGGCGCCGAACACACTGGGGGAGTCCGGTCGCGGCACACACAGCCATTCCACCGACCCGGCCGACGAGACCAGGCAGGTGTTCTCGCAGTCGGACAGGAACGCATAATCCGCGATGGGCGGGAACGGGTTTCGCAGGGCTCCGGACGGGGCGTACGCGATGGGAGCCGTCGCCGTGAACGGCGTCGGCGTCGGATCGTGCTCGGTGTGTTCCAGAACCATGCCGCCCATCATGAGTCCAGATCGCGCACACGTCTAGTCGCGGGCGTGCGGGCCTGCGCGCCGTGCGAACCCGGGGATGTGCTCGGGCAGCGGTCCGATCGCGATACCGTATCCGATGATGCTGCGCAGCAGCGCAATCCGGCTGACGATCCGCACCCCGGCCGGTGGTGACACCGGGCGGTCGTCGGCGACTGCGACGGCGATCACCCTGTTGTGGACGGTCTTCTGCACGCCCTGCACGATGACGGTCGGCAACCACCGGCGGATCTGCACGCGTCGCAGTTGTGTGGTCGACACCGAACCGGCGCGCAACGGAGCGGCCAGCAGGCGGGCGGCCGCCACCGCATCGGCGACGGCGAGGTTGATGCCGACCCCACCCACCGGCGACATCGCGTGCGCGGCATCGCCGATGAACAACAGCCCGTCGGTGTACCAGCGCGGCAGTCGATTCAGTTGGACGTCGAGCAGTTTCACATCGTCGAACGATGTGAGGGTGGTGATGCGGTCGGCGACCCACGGCACCACCGCGGTCATCCGTCGGTGCAGCGATTCGATTCCCTCGGAACGCAGTCGGGTATCAGACCCCTTGGGGATGACGAAGGCGCACTGGAAGTAGTCGCCCCGGTCGATCATCGCCACCACATGGCCCGCTCCCATCGCACCGGCCAGGCCCGCCGGGTCGGACTCGGAGCGCGGCAGCCGGAACCACCACACATCCATCGGTGCGCCAAAGCTCCGCGGTACCAGGCCCATCGCGTCCCGCAGTGTGGAGCCGCGGCCATCACAGGCCACCGTCAGCGGCGCGTGCAGCTCCCGGATCTCCCCGCCGGCGTCGCGGAACCGCACCCCGCCGACCGTGCCGCCGCGCAGTACCGGGCCCAGCACCTCGGCGCTGCGCAACAGCGTGAACGTCGGCTCCTGCTCGGCGGCCGAGGCCAGCAGTTCCAGGAAGTCCCATTGCGGCACCAGCGCGATGTGTTTGTGGGCTCCGGGCAGCCTGCGCAGGTCCACACTGACCGGGACGCCCTGCACCGAGAGCACCAGCGACTCGATGAGCCGGTGCGGTAACGCGGCGAACTGCGCGCCGAGACCCAGCTCGTCGAGCATCCGCAGCGTGCTCGCGTGCACGGTGTCACCGCGGAAATCACGCAGAAAATCGGCGTGCTTTTCCAGCACCGTGACATCCACCCCGGCCCTGGCCAGTAATAGACCCAGCATCATCCCGGCGGGTCCACTGCCGACGATCACGCATCCGGTGGACGGGGTGTTCTGCTGGGCCTGCGGCACCCACCAATGGTGGCACTACTGTGGGTCAGATGGGCGATTTCCTGAGCTGGTGGGATGGCGTCGAACTGTGGCTGTCGGGCCTCGGGTTTGTCGCGCAGACCGCCATCGTCATGCCGGTCGTGCTGATCCTGGCCTTCGGGACCGCGGTGGTACTCGACGGGGCGCTGGGCAACGGCATCAACCTGGTGCGGCGGGCCCGCCACAAGGAGGAGGAGCCGTCGTGAACCAGATGCCGCGCTCGCGGGTGACGCTGGCGCTGATCGCCCTGGTCATCCTGGTCATCGTGATGTGGTGGATCGCGCGCTGAGCGGGGCCGGCGCACAGCGACGAACTGCGGTTTTGCCTCGTCGGGCGGGGGCCGTCGATTCTGGTACTCTTCCGGCCATGCACGCAGCGACCGGCAACAAGAGCGGCCATGTCCTGGCCCTCATTGCCGTGAGTTTCTCCGCTGTTGCTGATGTCTGTTGTTGTCGCTGACTCCACACCCGTCTGCGGTTTGGCGTTGGTAGCGACATGAAATCGCGTCGCGCACTGATCCACCACCTTTCCGTACGTACGGGAGCCCTGCCCCCATCCCCGTCCTGGAAAGGTCATCAATGCGCAACCTCGGTACAACCACCCGGCGCGTACGTGCCATCACCGCACTCGCCCTGGCCTCCGCACTGGTCGCGGCGTGCGGCGGCGGCGCCAGCGACGTGGCCGGCGAGGGCGGCGTTTCCGACGCCGACACCACGCTGACCCTGGTGGCGTTCGCGGTGCCGGAGCCGGGCTGGTCCAAGGTCGCCCCGGTGTTCGCCGAGACCGACGAGGGCAAGGGCGTCGGCGTGACCGCCTCCTACGGCGCATCGGGTGATCAGTCCCGCGGTGTCGAGTCCGGCAAGCCCGCCGACGTCGTGAACTTCTCGGTCGAGCCCGATATCACCCGGCTGGTCAAGGCCGGGCTGGTCGACGAGGACTGGAACGCCGGCGCGCAGAAGGGTCTGCCGTTCGGTTCGGTGGTGACCTTCGCCGTCCGCGAGGGCAACCCGAAGAACATCCGCGACTGGGACGATCTGCTCAAGCCCGGTGTCGAGGTCATCACGCCCAGCCCGCTGAGCTCCGGTGCGGCCAAGTGGAATCTGCTGGCCCCGTACGCCGCCAAGAGCAACGGCGGCCAGGACCACGCCGCGGGCATCGCCTACGTCCAGGAACTGGTCAGCCAGCATGTCAAGCTGCGCCCCGGATCCGGTCGGGAGGCCACCGACGTGTTCCGGCAGGGCACCGGTGACGTGCTGCTGGCCTACGAGAACGAGGCGCTGCACTACAACCTGGAGCACGTGAACCCGCCGCAGACCTTCAAGATCGAGAACCCGGTCGCCGTCGTCAACACCAGCAAGCACCTCGACAAGGCCACCGCTTTCGTCAACTTCCAGTACACACCGGAGGCGCAGAAGGTGTGGGCCGAGGCCGGTTTCCGCCCGTCCGACCCGGCGGTCGCCGAGGAGTTCGCCGACAAGTTCCCGGCACCGGAGAAGCTGTGGAGCATCACCGATCTGGGCGGCTGGTCCGAGGTCGATCCGCAGCTGTTCGACAAGGACAACGGTGAGATCACCAAGATCTACAAGCAGGCCACCGGTTAGTCGAGGACGGCCGGAGAGCGAAGCGGATCGCCTATGACGACCACGAATCCCGAGACGAGTCGCCCGGAGCTCACTCCGGGCGACCCGCCTGTGAGCCGGCGGTCACCGGCCCGCCCCAGCGGCGCCACCCTGCAGGTCGGGGTGGCGGTGCTGTGGCTGTCGCTGATCGTGTTGCTGCCGCTGGCCGCGATCCTGCTGACCTCGGTCGAGGGCGGCGTGGACGCCTTCTGGTCGGCGGTGACCTCACCCTCGGCGCTGGCGTCGTTCCGGGTCACGCTGGTCATCTCGATCGGCGTCACGCTGGTCAACGTCGTGTTCGGTCTATTGATCGCCTGGGTCCTGGTGCGCGACGACTTCCCGCTCAAACGGGTGGTGGACGCGATCATCGATCTGCCGTTCGCGTTGCCGACCATCGTGGCCAGCCTGGTGCTGCTCTCGCTGTACGGTCCGGGCAGCCCGGTCGGCATCCACATCCAGCACACCGCGTGGGGTGTCGCGCTGGCCCTCGCCTTCGTGACGCTGCCGTTCGTGGTCCGCGCCGTGCAACCGGTGCTGCTCGAGCTGGACCGTGAGGTCGAGGAGGCCGCGGCCTCCCTCGGCGCCAACAACGCCACCATCTTCTTCCGGGTGATCCTGCCCGCGTTGGCGCCGTCGCTGTTCTCCGGCGCCGGGCTGGCCTTCTCCCGGGCCATCGGCGAGTTCGGCTCCATCGTGCTGATCGGCGGCGCCATCCCCGGTGAGACCGAGGTGTCCTCGCAGTGGATCCGCACCCTCATCGAGAACGACGACAGGGTCGGCGCGGCCGCGATCTCGATCGTGCTGCTGCTGATCTCCTTCGTGGTGCTGTTCATCCTTCGCTACTTCGGCGCACGGGCGGCCAAGCGCGAGGAGTCGGCCCGATGACACTGTCCCGTCCCACCCAGCTGATCCTGCGGATCATCGCCTCGGTCTACATCTTCGCGCTGCTGGTGGTTCCGTTGGGCGCCATCCTCTGGCGGGCGTTCGCACCCGGTATCGGCGAGTTCTGGGCGTCGATCACCACCCCCGCCGCCCAATCCGGACTGCAGCTGTCACTGCTGGTGGTGGCGATCGTGGTGCCGCTGAACGTCATCTTCGGTGTGCCGACGGCCATCGTGCTGGCCCGGCGCAAGTTCCGCGGCAAGAGTGCGCTGCAGGCCGCGATCGACCTGCCGTTCGCGGTATCGCCGGTGGTCATCGGTGTGGCACTGATCGTGCTGTGGGGCAGCGCCGGCCTGTTCGGGTTCGTGGAGAACAGCTGGGGCTTGAAGATCATCTTCGGCTTCCCCGGCATCGTGCTGGCCAGCCTGTTCGTCACCATCCCGTTCGTCATCCGGGAGGTCGAACCGGTGCTGCACGAGGTAGGCACCGACCAAGAGGAGGCCGCGGCCACCCTCGGCGCCAACTGGTGGCAGACCTTCTGGCGCATCACCCTGCCGTCCATCCGGTGGGGGCTGACCTACGGTGTGGTGCTCACCGTGGCGCGCACCCTCGGCGAGTTCGGCGCGGTGCTGATGGTCTCGTCGAACCTGCCGGGCCAGTCGCAGACGCTGACCCTGCTGGTGCACGACCGCTACACGCTGGGTAATCCGTACGGCGCGTACACCATCTCGGTGGTGTTGATGGCCGTCGCACTCATCGTGCTGGTGGCCCAGATTTTGTTTGACGCCCAACGTTCGCGCGTCAAGACTGAGGACTGAAGGAGACCGACCGATGAGCGAAACCGCTATCACGGTGAAGGGCGCGAACAAGCATTATGGTGACTTCGCGGCCCTGGACAACATCGACTTCGTGGTGCCCAAGGGTTCGCTGACCGCGCTGCTGGGTCCCAGCGGCTCGGGCAAGTCGACGCTGCTGCGTGCCATCGCCGGCCTCGACCAGCCCGATACCGGCTCGATCACCATCAACGGCCGCGATGTGACCGGGGTGCCGCCGCAGAAGCGTGGTATCGGCTTCGTCTTCCAGCACTACGCGGCCTTCAAGCACCTCACCGTGCGCGACAACGTGGCGTTCGGCCTGTCGATCCGCAAGAAGCCGAAGAACGAGATCAAGGACAAGGTCGACAACCTGCTGGAGGTCGTCGGGCTGGCCGGTTTCCAGAACCGGTATCCGGCCCAGCTGTCCGGTGGTCAGCGCCAGCGGATGGCGCTGGCCCGCGCTCTCGCGGTCGACCCGGAGGTGCTGCTGCTCGACGAGCCGTTCGGCGCCCTGGACGCCAAGGTCCGCGAGGATCTGCGGGCCTGGCTGCGCCGCCTGCACGACGATGTGCACGTCACCACCGTGTTGGTCACCCACGATCAGGCCGAGGCGCTCGATGTCGCCGACCGGATCGCGGTGCTCAACAAGGGGCGCATCGAGCAGGTCGGCTCACCGACCGAGGTGTACGACGCGCCGGCCAACCCGTTCGTGATGTCGTTCCTGGGCACGGTGTCGCTGCTCAACGGAATCCTGGTGCGCCCGCACGACATCCGCGTCGGCCGCAACCCCGACCTGGCCATCGCCGCGGGCGACGGCACCGCGGAATCCACCGGGGTCACCAAGGCCACCATCGACCGGATCGTGACGCTGGGCTTCGAGGTGCGGGTGGAGCTGACCAGCGCGGTCACCGGCACCCCCTTCACGGCGCAGATCACCCGTGGCGACGCCGAGGCGCTCGGATTGCGCGCCGGGGACACCGTCTACGTGCGGGCCACCCGGGTGCCGCCGATCGCCGGCGAACTGCAGAGCGCCGAGGTCCGCGCCGAGGCGCTCACCTAGCCGCGGGCGGTGCTACAGCGGCGCCACCCGGTCCGCCCACGGTGCGGCCTCCTCGAGCTGGGCGGCCAGCTTCAGCAGCAGGGGCTCACCGGCCAGCGGGGCGACGAACTGCACCCCCAGCGGTAGCCCGTCGTTGGTCCAGTGCAGCGGCAGCGTGATCGCCGGGCGGCCGGTCAGGTTGGCCAGCTGGGTGTAGGGCACCCAGCCGAGGTTCTTGTCGACCATGTCGTCGACGATCCTGGTGTGACGCAACAGCTTTGCGGTGCGGGTGCGGAGCAGCACATCGGCACCGCGTTGCAGCGGCGCGGGCAGGTCGAACTCGCCGATGCGCGGTGGCGGGGTGGCCAGCGTCGGCGTCAGCAGCAGATCGTAGGTCTCGAAGAAGGTGCTCAGCCGGCGGGTGTGCGCGTGCCGGCGCTGCACAGCGTCGACGTAGGCCACGCTGCTGGTGGCCCGCCCGAGCGCGGCCATGATCAGGGTGTCCCGCTCGAAGGCGTCATCACTGGCCCCGGAAAGGCGTTTGGCCTCGTCGACCTCCCAGGCCAGGTAGACGAACCAGGTGAGCAGGAAGTCGCGCGCCAGTTCGGCATCGTCGAACGGGGCCTGCGGTAACTCCTCGACGTGGTGGCCGAGGTCGGTCAGGGTCGCCACGGTCTTCTCGATCGCGGCGTAGGCCTCTTTGTGCGGTGTCGGGGTGATCGCCGAGGGCACCCGGACCCCGATGCGCAGCCGGCCGGGGTCCTGCCCGACGGCGGCGGCGTAGGACGACTCGGGCGACGCCGGCGAGTACGGTCCGAACGGTTCGCCGCCGGCGATGACGTCGAACATCGCCGCGGTGTCGCGCACCGTGCGCGATATGACGCCCTGCACGGCGGACCCGTGCATCGCCTCACCGTTGGCCGGGCCCATCGGGGTCAGCCCGCGGCCGGGTTTGAGTCCGACGAGCCCGCAGCAGGCGGCCGGGATACGGATCGATCCGCCGCCGTCGTTGGCGCCCGCGCAGGGCACGATGCCGGCCGCGACGGCCGCCGCCGAGCCGCCCGAGGAGCCGCCGGGGGTGTGGTCGGTGTTCCACGGATTGCGGGCCGGGCCCCACAGCTGCGGTTCGGACACACCCTTGGCACCGAACTCGGGCAGGTTGGTCTTGCCGAAGATGACCAGGCCTGCATCGAGCCAGCGCTCAACGATGGTTGCGTGCTCGGCGACCGGGATGTGCTGCAGCGACCGCGACCCGTTGGAACTGGGCAGGCCGGCGTAGTCCTGGGCGAGGTCCTTGATGAGAAACGGCACGCCGGCGAACGGACCGGTCAGCTCGTCGGTGGGCGTGGCGGGCACATCGCGGATGATGGCGTTGATCTTCGGGTTCACCGCGGCGGCCCGTTCGGTGGCCAGCTCCAGCAGCTCGGTGGCAGTTATCTGCTTGTCGGCCACCAGTTTCGCCAGCCCGGTCGCGTCGTGGCTGCGGTATTCGTCGAACCTCATGCCCCAAGACTAGGGGGAGGTGGTTGCGGTCGAAAGCTCTTTGGCCAGGGTGGCCGGCCGCTCGGTCCATCCGGGTGGTCGCAGCATGTAGCCGATCCGCCCCCGCCAGGTGGTGGCGCGCCACACGTCGCGGACCATCAGGGCGAACTCGTGGTAGTTGACCTTGACCGGGTTGTAGGTGTCGATGTTGTGGGTGAGCCCGTAGCGGATCTTCTCGGTCTCTTCGGCGTAGCTGTTGAACAGCCGGTCCCAGAGGATGAAGATGCCGCCGTAGTTCTTGTCGAGATAGGGATTGTTGGCGCCGTGGTGTACCCGGTGATGCGATGGTGTGTTGAACACGTATTCGATTGGCGCGGGCAACTTCCCGATGCGTTCGGTGTGCAGTGGGTATTGGAAGAGCAGGACGATCGCCTTGCTCAGGAAGATCATCCAGACCGGGATGCCGACGAGCGCCAGCGGGATGTACACCGTCGCGGTCAGGAACCGGCCGGGGATGAGCCACGGCAGGCGCACGGCGGTCGACATGTTGAAGTGTTGGCTGGAATGGTGCACGCTGTGCGCCGCCCAGAACAGCCGGACACGGTGTTGCACACGGTGTTCGGTGTAGTAGGCCAGGTCGGTGCCGACGATGGCCAGCACCCACACCCACCAGTCACCGGCGGACAGTGCGATGGGCGCCAGCAGCGAGGCCAGCACGATGATGGGTAGCTCGATGAAGTCTTCGGCCAGATTGGCGACCCGGCCGAGTCCATAGACGCCGAGGCTCGCCGAGGTGTCCCGCGCCGAGAAGCCGGCCTTGGCGCGGGGTTCGGCGCCGCGGCCGGCGCGTCGGTCCCGGCGCCGCTCCAGGTGATCGCCGAGGAACTCGATACCCAGCAGCAACGCGAATGCCGGGATCGCGTACAGCCCGATGTTGCCGATCCACTCCATGCGCGTTACCCCCCGCTCTCGTTCTTCTTGGGCATGCCGGCGATCTGCCGGCGCAGGGCCTCACCGAACATCTGCTCGGTGACGCGTTCCGGTTCGATGCGCCGTTGCCGGATGAGGCCGCCGAACATGGCCAGCGTGGTGGTGGCGAAATCGTCCACCGAGACCCGTTCGACGTCGACACCGTTGCGTTCCAACATGTTTGACAGAATTCCGCGGACGGAGTCCAGGGTCTTCGCCGACGCCGCTGCCTCGATCTTCATCAATTCCGGATTGCGCACCGCGTGCAGCCAGAACTCGGTGCGCAGCACCGCGACGTCGATCTCCTTGTCGGCCATCGCGATCAGCATCGCGCCGAGGGCGCGCAACGGATCCTGCGATTCGGCATGCGCATCGCCGATGATCTCGGCGACAGTGTCCATTCGGTTGACGGCACGGTCGGTCATCAGCGCGGAGAACAGGTCGTCCTTGCCCGCGAAGTTCGAGTACACCGCGCCCACCGAGAACCCGGCCGTCTCGGCGATCTCCTCGACGGACGCGGCGGCGTACCCGCGCCGGGCGAACACCTGCGCGGCGGCGTCGAGCAGTCGCTGTCGGGTCTGCTCCTTGCTCTCCGCGCGGGTCAGTCGGCGCGGCTTCGGATCATCGGCCATATCCAGATAGTAGCGGTTATTTGAATTGATGCCACTATCTCAGTGCTCGAAAGGGGGTTGACCTTCCCGTTACGGGAACCTGCACCGTGGTGCCATGACCACCACACCCATCCGTCCGACAATCGAAGGAGACGCCTGACGTGTACGAACAATTCGGCCGTTACGGCGCCTGGCTCAATCCCGTGCACGGCGATGCCGCCCGGATCGAATACGCGCCTGCACTCGAAGAGCTGGGTTATCAGACGATCTGGGTGGGAATCGGCGCGGGCCCCGTGGGGGACATGGCTCTGCTTGAGCAGATGATGGCCGAGACAACGACGGCGATCATCGCTTCGGCGATCATCAACATGTGGGACGACGACCCCCGTGACATCGCGTATCAGTACCACCGGATCGTCGACCGGCACGGACAGCGGTTGCTGCTGGGAGTCGGACTCGGCCACCCTGAGGGCCGGGACAGCTATGAACGGCCATTCGCACGGATGTCCCGCTTCGTCGATGCGCTCCTGGAGGGCGGCATCCCCGCTGAGGCGATCGTCATCGCCGCTCTGGGTGAGAAGACACTGCGGTTGTCCGGTGCGAAGACATTGGGTGCGCACCCCTATCTCACCGTCCCCGCACACACCCGCTATGCCCGTGAATTGTTGGGCAGCAATGTCTTTGTGGCCCCCGAGCACAAGGTCGTGCTGTGCGAAGACCCCGATCGGGCGCGCACGATAGGCCGGTCTCTGGTAGATGATCCCTACCTCGGTCTGCGCAATTACACCAACAACCTGCTCAGGCACGGGTTCACCCGGGCCGATACCGACCGTCCCGGCAGCGATGCACTCGTCGATGCCCTGGTTGCGCATGGTTCCCCGGAAACCATCTACGCCGAGATCGACAAGCACTTCTCGGCCGGCGCCGACCATGTCGGCATCCAGGTGCTCGCCGAGGATCTCAGCGGGTCGCCGGTAGCGGCCTTCCGCACGTTGGCCGCGCACCGGCCACCCCACCGACGCCAGGACGATCGCACTGCGTGATCGATGCGCGACAGGTGTTTGAGGCTCGGTGTCAGGCGGCGGCGGGCAGTGCCAGTGCGGCGTCGAAGCGGTCGAGCACCGTCTCGGCCACCAGGCGGTGTGCGCCCAGTGGGGCGGCCATCGGAATGCCCTGCGCTGCGGCGAAATCCGCCACCCGATCAGTGATCTTGCCGTGCGCCAGGAACCATGGCGCGATGACGATGCGGTCGGCGCCGCGCAGCCGCAGCCGCTGCACGGCCTCGGGTAGCGCAGGTTTGGGTCCGGTGGCGAACGCGGCGGTGACACCGGCCCAGCGGGTGTCCAGGCCCACCGTGGCAGCCACCGTCGCGGTGCGGGCATTGGCCGCCGGGCGTGACGAACCCACCGCCGCGACGATCACCCCGACATTCGAATCATGTGCGGACACACCGGCTTCGGCGATCCGTCGACGCAGCACCGCCAGCAGCTGATCATCTTCGCCGAGCACCTCGGCCTGGCGCGCCGCGACCCCGCTCTCGGCGATCATCGCCGGAATATCCACGCGGGCGTGATAGGCGTTGGCCAGCAGCAGCGGAGTGACCACCGCCCGGTCGCCGACCTGCCGCAGCACGTCGACCAGATTCGGCGCCGTCTGCTCACAGAACGCAGGGGTCACCTGCAGTCCCGGGCGCAGCCGTCGGATCGTGTCGGCCACCGCGTGGGTGGTCACCGCCGACCGGGGATCGGCGCTGCCATGGGCGGTGAGCACCAGGACCGGTGCGGTCACCTGCGAGCTCACGAGGCGTGCAGACCGCATTCGGTCTTCGACTGCCCGGCCCAGCGCCCGCTGCGCGGATCGGCACCCTCGATCGGCTTGCTGGTGCACGGTGCGCAGCCGATGGAGGGGTAGCCCTCATAGACCAGCGGGTTGACCAGGATGCCGTTGGCATCGATGTAGGCCTGCATGTCGTCGTCGCTCCAGGCCGCGATCGGGTTGATCTTCACCAGGCCGAACGCCTCGTCGAAGCTGATCAGCGGGGCGTTGGCGCGCGTCGGCGCCTCCACCCGGCGGATACCGGTGACCCAGGCCGAGTAGCCCTTGAGCGCCTTGCCCAGCGGTTGCACCTTGCGCAGCCGGCAGCATTCGCCTGCGTTGCGGGCGAACAGGTCCTTGCCCAGCAGCTTGTCCTGCTCGGCCACGCTGTGCTCGGGCGCGACGTTGTGCACCTTGACGTCGTAGACCGCCTCGACCGCGTCGCGGGTACCGATGGTCTCCACGAAGTGATAGCCGGTGTCCAGGAACATCACGTCGACACCGGGCCGCACCTTGGCGGCCATCTCGACGAGTACCGCGTCCTGCATGTTGGACGCCACGATGTAGTCGCCGCGGAAGTTGCGGTCGGTCCAGCTCAGCAGATCCATCGCGTCGGCGCCGTCGAGTTCGCGGGCTCCACGCTCGGCCAGCTGCCGTAGGTCCGTCTCCGATCGGGTCACTGTCGTCACCTGTTGATCACCTCAATCCACTCGTCGCGCGGGCGCTCATCGGAGATCGGCCTCCTCGGCGCGCACCGCCCACTGAGCGAAACGCTCATCGGGCTCGCGTTGTTTCACGAAGTTGCGAACGACCCGCTCGATGTAGTCACCGAGCTCGGTGGCCAGCACCTTGTGCTGGCGCAATTTACGACCGAACCCGCTGTCCAGGCCCAGGCTGCCGCCCAGATGCACCTGGAAACCCTCCTCGGGCCCGTTGCCGTCGTCGATCATCTGGCCCTTGAAGCCGATATCGGCGACCTGGATGCGCGCGCACGAGTTGGGGCAGCCGTTGATGTTGATGGTCACCGGCACGTCGAGCTGGGCGTTGATGTCCTCCAGACGCTTCTCCAGCTCGGGCACCAGCACCTGCGAGCGGCTGCGGGTCTCGGCGAAGCTCAGCTTGCAGAACTCGATGCCGGTGCAGGCCATCAGGTTGCGCCGCCAGTGCGACGGAGCCGACGGCAGGCCGAGCGCATCCAGGCCGGCCCGCAGCTCCTCGAGCTTGTCGTCGGGGACGTCCAGCACGATCAGTTTCTGATACGGCGTGAAACGCACCCGGTCGGAGCCGGCGGCCTCGGCCAGGTCGGCGACCTTGGTCAGGATGGTGCCGGTGACGCGGCCCGCGATGGGGGAGACCCCGACGGCGTTGAGCCCGTTCTTGAGTTTGGTCACACCCACGTGATCGATGGGCCGGGTGACCGGGGTCGGCGCCGGTCCGTCGAGCAGCGGGCGTTTGAGGTACTCCTGCTCAAGAACCTCCCGGAACTTTTCGACACCCCAGTCCTTGATCAGGAACTTCAGCCGGGCCTTGGCGCGCAGTCGGCGGTAGCCGTAATCGCGGAAGCCGCTGACCACGGCCTCCCACACATCGGGCACCTCGTCCAGCGGCACCCACACGCCGACGCGCTGGGCCAGCATCGGATTGGTGGACAGTCCGCCGCCGACCCACAGGTCGAAGCCGGGCCCGTGCTCGGGATGAACGACACCGATGAATGCGACGTCGTTGACCTCGTGCACCACGTCCTGCAGACCCGAGATGGCGGTCTTGAACTTGCGCGGCAGGTTCGAGTACTCGGGCTTGCCGATGTAGCGCTTGACGATCTCGTTGACCGCGGGCGTGCCGTCGATCACCTCGTCGGGGTGCTGGCCGGCCAGCGGCGAGCCCAGCACGACGCGCGGGCAGTCGCCGCACGCCTCGGTGGTCTGCAGGCCGACCTCATCGAGGCGGCGCCAGATCTCCGGCATGTTCCGCACGTCGATCCAGTGGTACTGGACGTTCTGCCGGTCGGACAGGTCGGCGGTGTCCCTGGCGAACTCGGTGGAGATACCGCCCAGGGTGCGCAGGGCGGCCAGGCTGAGGTCACCGCCGTCGCTGCGCACGCGCAGCATGAAGTACTCGTCCTCGAGCATGTCGGTGTTCTCGTCACCGGTCCAGGTGCCGTCGAAACCCGGCTTACGCTGGGTGTAGAGACCCCACCAGCGGAACCGGCCGCGCAGATCGCCCTTGTCGATCGAGTCGAACCCGTTCGGGGCATAGATGGTCTCGATGCGCTGACGCACGTTGAGCGGGTTGTCGTCCTTCTTGGCCTGCTCGTTGGCGTTGAGTGGCTCGCGATAGCCGAGCGCCCACTGGCCTTCACCACGGGGCCGCTTGGCGGGCTTGGCGGGCTTGGCCTTGTCGGGGGCGTTGGAGACCGTTTCGGTCATGTTGTCGGGGCTCCTTGTCGGGGAGCGGCTCACCGATCGCGCGAACTCGCCGGGGGCTGGCCGGCGGCGCAGATCCGGCGGCCGGCTCATGGGTGGGGCAGGCTGATTCCGATATCGACGCGGGTCAGGACAGACAACAACAGCTACAGATGCGCTTGAGGTCGACATGCCGCCGGACCACCAGCGCAATGCGGGTGGTGCTGTCAACGGCGGCGGTCACGCCCGACATTCTGCCACGACAGCCCCCACCTGCCCTAACCGGGCCAGATTTAGGATCGGGGTGAGCAAAACCGGCTCTGGGACAATTCCGGTATGACCAGCCCGCAGCCGGACACCGCCGGTCCCTTCGGCATCTATGTCCATGTGCCGTTCTGCGCCACCCGCTGCGGCTACTGCGACTTCAACACCTACACCCCCGCCGAGCTCGGCGACTCCACCCCGGCCGGCTGGCTGGCCGCCGTGCAGGTCGAACTGGAACTCGCCGCCCCGCGCGTCGGGTCGCGTCCGGTGGACACCGTCTTCGTCGGCGGGGGCACGCCGACGCTGCTGGGCGGGGACGGGCTGGCGGCGGTGCTGGACGCGGTGCGGGCGCACTTCACGTTGACCCCCGGCGCCGAGGTCACCACCGAGGCCAATCCGGAGTCCAGCTCACCGGCGCTGTTCGCCCGGCTGCGCGAGGCCGGCTACACCCGGGTGTCGCTGGGCATGCAGTCGGCGGCCACGCACGTGCTCAAGGTGCTCGACCGGGTGCATTCGGCCGGGCGGGCGCCGGCGGCCGCCCGCGAGGCCCGCGCCGAGGGGTTCGAGCACGTCAACCTCGACCTGATCTACGGCACGCCGGGGGAGAGCGATGACGACCTGAAGATGTCGGTGGAGACCGCGCTCGACGCCGGCATCGACCACCTGTCGGCGTATGCGCTGATCGTCGAGGACGGCACCGCGCTGGCTCGCCGGGTCCGCCGCGGCGAGCTGCCGATGCCGGATGACGACGTGCTGGCCGACCGTTACGAGTTGCTCGACGCCGCGCTGTCGGCGGCGGGTCTGCACTGGTACGAGGTGTCGAACTGGAGCGCCCCGGGTGGGGAATGCCGGCACAACCTCGGTTACTGGGACGGCGGGCACTGGTGGGGTGCCGGCCCGGGCGCGCACGGCTATCTGGACGCCACCAGGTGGTGGAATGTCAAGCATCCCAAGGCCTATGCGCAGGCTCTCGCCGAACGCCGGTTGCCGGTGGCCGATTCCGAGGAACTCGACGATGCCGCCCGGCACATCGAGGACGTCATGCTGCGGCTGCGGCTGCGCAGCGGGCTGCCGGACGCGGTGCTGACCGCGGCCGAGCGTGTGCGCGCCGAGGCCGCGGTGACCCGGGGGCTGCTGGTGCGCGCCGGTGACCAGTTGGTGCTCACCGATCGCGGTCGGCTGCTCGCCGACGCGGTGATCCGCGACCTGCTCGACGACTGACAGATCTGCGCCCGATCAGGGGCAGACGCCGACTTCCTCGGCCACCGGATCCTGTTGCGGGGACAACATTTCCACGATGCGCGCGGTCACCGCCGCGGCCGTCGGGTGCTCCCACAGCAGCGTCGGCGGCAGTGCCAGGCCGGTCTTGCGCTCCAACTGTTTGCGCAGCGCCACCGTCATGATCGAGTCGACGCCGATCTCGGCGAGCGGCAACCGTGGATCCACTCCGTCCTCGGACAGCCCGAGTTCGGCGGCGACGGTGGCCAGCACCAGCTCGGCGACCCAGACGGCGGTGTCCACCCCGTCGCGACCCGGCTGCACCGCGGCGGCGCCGCCGGTGTCCTGGGTATCGGCCGGGGCGATATCGGCCAACATCGGCACCGACGCGGCGTCGGCGTCGACCGGCAGCACCACCACATGCGCCTGGTCGGCGCGCATCGCGAGATCCAACGCGCGCATGGCGTCGTCGGGGCCGACGACCCCCATGCCGAGCGCGCGCAGCTGCGCCGCCACGAAGCTCGACGTCGACCCCATGCCCAGCCCACGCCACGCGGTCCAGGCCACCGCGGTGGTGCGGTCCCCGAGGCTGCGACGGTGCTGGGCGAAGGCGTCGAGGTAGGCATTGGCGCAGGCATATGCGCCCTGGCCGGGGAAGCCGGCCAGGTAGCCGCACGACGAGAACAGCACCAGCCAGTCCAGCTCGCCCGGCGGGAACACCTCGTGCAGGGTCAGCGTGCCGTCGACCTTCGGGCGCATGGCGGCGGCGAAGTCCTCGGCCGTGGTGGCGGGCAGCAGCGCGCCGGCCTCGACACCGGCGGCGTGCACGACGCCGCGCACCGGCGGCAGATCCCGCAGGGCCGCGCGCAGTGCGTCGGCGGCACCGGGCGCGGCGATGTCGACCGCGACCACCCGCACCGACACCCCGCGTTCCTCCAGCGCCAGGATGGTGCGCGCGGGCTCGGCCTCGACGTCCCAGGCCGAACGATCGGTGACTCCGCGCCGCGACAGCAGCACGATGCGCCGGGCGCCGAGATCGGCCAGCCGGGCCGCCACCCGGGCGCCCAGCGCGCCGGTGCCGCCGGTGATCAGATAGCTGCCCGCCGGTGAACAGCTCAGCGGCAAGCCACGATTGGACTCGGCGTGCGTCAGCCGTGCGGTCAACGCGATGTCGTCGCGGACCACGACGACCCCGTTGCCGGCCAGTTCTGCCAGGACACCGAGTGGCAGGCTGTCATCGGCCACATCGATGACCCCGCCCCACAGGCCGGGATGTTCGGCCGCGGCGATGCGGGAGAAGCCCCACAGTGGTGAGCCGCTGACATCGCTGCCCTCGTAGACGCCGCGGGTCAGGGCCCACAGCTGAACGTCCGAGTGACGCTGCAGCACGGTGGTCAACGTCGCGTGCACCGCGGTGACAGCGTCCAGCGGTGCATCCCCGGTCCGCGGCAGCACCAGCACCACCGCGCCGGGGGCCAGCGTCGCAGGGATCTCCTCCGGCGTCTTGCACAGCCGGTGTTCGACATCGGCGGCGGCCAGATCCCGCATGCACCAGGCCAGCGTCTGCGCATCGCCGCCGACCAGGATAACCTGCGGCGGGCGGGCCGCGGTCTGCCATGGTGTGGGATGCCAGGCCAGCTGCTGCATCATCCGGGTGACATCGTTGCCGCCCGGGTTCTCCAGTTCGTCGAAGTACATGCCGGTGATGGCGCCGAGCACGGTGCCGGTCGCATCGGCGATGCTGACATCGGCAAGTGTGCCGGCGCCACGTCGGATGTGCAGTACGGCGGTACCGATGGGGTTGGCGCGCAGCGCAACCCGGTCGATGCGGGCGGGCATGCGCAGCCGTAGCGGGGCATCGAAGATGATGGAGGCCGCGGAGGTGGCCGCGTCCAGCAGACCGGCCCAGGTGGCCGGTGCCGAACCGTCGGGCTCGGGCCGCACCACGGCCAACAGCTCGCCGTCACCGCGGCGTAGATCGGTGATCTCCCAACCGAAGCCCATCGCGGCCACCCCGAGACCGGCCAGGGTGTCGATCACGTGACCGGCGGGCAGCGTCTGGCCGCAGCGGGCACGTAACTCGGTCAGATCGAGGTCGGCGGGCAGCGGCACCGGTTCGGCGGTGACCGCGGTGCAGTGGGTCAGCCACCCGTCGGACGCAGCGCCGTCGGAGGTCTGGATGCTCGACGCCAGCGTCAGCGCGCGGTCCTGCAGGACCACCTGGATGTTGCGGGCCCGGCCGGGAGCCACCGGGGTGCGCAACCGGACGTCGGTGATGTCGCTGCCGGCTGTGCCGGATGAGCCGCTCGCGGCTGTGCTGGATGAGCCGCTCGCGGCTGTGCTGGATGAGCCGCTCGCGGCTGCGGTGCTAAATGCGCTGCCCGCAGCGGCCAGAAACGTGTTCAGCAGCACCGCGGCCGGGACGATCTCGGTGTCCTGGACCGGGTGATCACCGGGGTAGGGGCGGGTGGACATGTCCAGCTGGCTCTGCCACACCCTGGCCGGCACCGCCGCGGTCACCTCCAGGCGCCCGCCCAGCAGCGTGTTCGAGTCCTGATCGTGCACGGCGCCGCCACCCGGCGGGGTGGCCGGCGTGCGCCAGAACTGCCGGTGCTGCCACTGGTTGCCGGGCAGACCGGCGGCCCAGCGGGTGTGTGTGGGAGCGAGCGCGACGGGCGCGCCGTAGCAGTGCAGAGCGGCGATCGCCGTGGTCACCGAGCGCACCTCCGGCATGTTGCGTCGGTGCAGCGGCAGCACGCCGTGGTCGTCGAACCCGTTGTGCGACAGCGTGTCCACGATCGAATGCGAGACCACCGGGTGGGCGGCGATCTCCAGGAACAACCGGTGCCCGTCCTCGGCGGCGGCGGTGACGGCCTCGGCGAAGCGCACCCGGCCACTCAGGTTGGCCACCCAGTAGTCGGGGCCGCGCTCCGCGGTCGAGCGCGGATCGGCCAGCGCCGTGCTGTACAGCGGCACCGTCGGGGCCTGCGGGCGCAAGGTGGCGGTCAGCCGCGCCAGTTCGGGGGTGAGCGCGTCCATCGCGGGACTGTGGAAGGCCACATCGGTGTTCACCGCACGGGTGACGATGCCCAGCGCCGTCCAGTCCTCGACGACCCGGCCGACGGCGTCGGTGGTGCCGGAGATGACGGTCGATTCGGGGGCCGCGCTGATGGCGGCCACCACATCGGGATTACCGCGCAGACGCGATTCGGCATCGGCGAACGACAGCGCGGCCAGCGCCATCGCGCCCTGCCCCTGCACCGCGCGGAAGCCACGGGCGCGGTAGCAGGCCACCTTCGCACCACTGATCAGATCGAACACCCCGGAGATGACGCAGGCGGCCACCTCACCGACCGAATGCCCGATCACCGCGGCCGGAGCCGCGCCGCGCGAACGCAGCACCGCGGCCAGACCGACCTGCATCGCAAACGTCAGGGCCTGCACCTGATCGGTGCCGCCGTGATCACCGCCGGCCAACGCACGCCGGGCCGAAAAGCCGAGTTCGGTCGCGAAGACCGGCTCGATCTGGTCGATGACGGCGGCGAAAGCGGGCTCCTCGCGCAGCAATTCGGCGCCCATGCCGACCCAGTGCGAACCGTGCCCGGAGCACACCCACACCGCTCCGTGCTCGGCGCCGGGCACCACCGACCCGGTGGCCACCGAACTGTGGCGTTCTCCGGCGGCCAGCGCGTCCAAACCCGCGACCAGCTCCCGGTGATTCGCGGCGATGATCGCGGCGCGTACCGGTTCCGCGGAGCGGCGCCCCCACATAGTGCCCGCGACATCGGTGACGTCGTGATGGCCGGCACGCAGGTGGTCAGCCAGCGCCCCGGCGTTGACCGCCAACCGCCGGGTGGACCGGCCCGAGACCGGAATGACATGCAGCGCAGGGGTTTCTGATTTCGGGCCGGGGGAGCTCGGCGGAGCCTCCTCGAGCAGGACATGCGCGATGGTGCCGCCGTAGCCGTAGCTGCACACCGCGGCCCGGCGCGGTGTCGCGCCCCGCGGCCACGCCTCGGTCTCGGTGTTCACCCGCAGCCCGTTGGTGGTCCAGTCCACGGCGGTGGTCGGGGTCCGCACGCCGGCGGTCGGGGGCACTGCCTCGTGATGCAGCGCGAGCGTCGCCTTGACCAGGCCGACCACCCCGGCCCCACCCTCGAGGTGCCCGGTGTTGGGCTTGGCCGACCCGACCAGACAGGGCTGCCCGGCCGGCCGGCCGGCTCCGTAGACCGCCGACAACGCGGTGAGCTCCACCGGGTCACCTGTCGGCGTCCCGGTGCCGTGGGCCTCCACGTACCCGATGCTCGCCGGGTCGATACCCGCGGTGGCGCAGGTGCGTCGGAACATGTCCTCCTGGGCCGCACCGTTGGGCGACATGATGCCCACTGTCCTGCCGTCCTGGGCGACCGCACCGCCGCGCACCACGGCGAGCACGCGGTCGTTTTCCCGTCGCGCGTCGGCGAGGCGTTTGAGCACCACGACCGCCGCGCCCTCGCCGCGGCCGTAACCGTCGGCGGCGTCGTCGAAGGATTTGCACCGGCCGTCGGACGCGGTGGCGCCGGCCACGTCGAGCACCCGGGTCAGACCGGGGCCGATGAGTGCGCTGACGCCGCCGGCCAGGGCCAGCGAGGTCTCCCCGGCGCGCAGCAGCTGACAGGCCTGGTGCACCGCCACCAGGGAGGCCGCGCAGGCCGCATCGAGAGCGACGCTGGGCCCGCGCAGGTCCAGCAGATGCGATACCCGGTTGGCAATTCCGCACAGCGCGGTGCCGATTCCGGTCCAGGCCTCGATCCCGGGGAGGTCTTCCATGACGAGCTTGCCGTAATCATCGGAGTTGACGCCCATCAGCACGGCGGTGTCGGTGCCGGCCAGGGCGCGCGGCGGGACACCGGCGTCCTCCAGTGCCTCCCAGCTGACCTCCAGCGCCAGTCGCTGCTGCGGATCCATCAACTCGGCCTCGCGCGGCGAGACACCGAAGAACTCGGCGTCGAAGCCGGGCAGATCGGACAGGAAGCTGCCGAACGGGGTGGTGGCCTTCAGAATCGCGGCATTGCGCGGGTCGCGGCGCAGATAGGGCTCCCAGCGATCGGCCGGAACCTCGCTCACGGCGCTGGCACCGTCGAGCAGGAACCGCCAGAACTCCTCGGGGGTGTTGACATCCCCGGCCAGCCGGCACCCGATGCCGATGATGGCGATCGGCTCCAGGGTGGGTTCGGAGTCAAGCGTCACGGCTGTGGATCCCTCTCATGGTGGGCGTGTGCACCGATGGTGGCACGCATCGGCTCCGCACGGCGGGCTACGTTGTGTGCCGCGCAGCACACCGCAGGCCGAGAACCGCACTGCGTGAGTGCATTACCGATCACGATGAACTCAGCTGCGCGATGATCTGCTTCTTGTCGACCTTGCCGACCGCGGTCTTGGGCAGCGTCGGCAGCGCGGCCAGCATGTCGGGCTTGGTGTGGGCGGACACACCACGGGCGTCCAGGAAACTGTTCAGTTCGGCCAGGGTGATCGGCTTGCCGGAGAAAACGACTGCAGCGCAGATCTTTTCGCCCAGATACTCGTCGGGCATGGCGACCGCTGCCGCGGCGTAGATCCCCGGATGGGCGAACAGGTGCTCCTCCAGGTCGGAGGCCGACACCGTCTCGCCGCCGCGATGGATGACGTCCTTGATCCGGCCGGTCACCTCCACGTACCCGGCCTTGGGTCCGTCGGTGAAGATCCGGACCCGGTCCCCGGAGCGGTAGAACCCGTCCGGACTGAACGAACGGGCGTTGGCCTCCTCGGCGCGGTAGTAGCCGTTGATGGTGTACGGCCCGCGCACCAGCAATTCGCCCTCCGCGCCGGGGGCGACATCGGCACCGGACTCGTCGACGACCCGCATCTCGTCGTGCGGGGACATCGGCCGGCCCTGGGTGTGCAACAGCACCTCGACCGGATCGCCGGGCCGGGTGAAGTTCAGCATGCCCTCGGCCATACCGAAGATCTGGCTCAACCCGGGGGTCAGGTTGTCCAAGATGAACTTGGCCTCCTCGGCCGTCATCCGGGAACCGCCGACCTGGACCACCCGCAGCGAGGTCGGCAGCACCGGCTCCCAGTCGCAGGCCTGCGCCCACACCTTGGCCAGCGCGTTGACCAGCCCCGTCACCGTCACCTGGTGCTTGTCGATCAGCGCGAAGGCATTCTCCGGGCTGGGGTCGGTGGTGAAGACGGTGGCGGCACCGACGGTCATCGCGCCGAGCAGGCCGGGGCAGCCCAGCGGGAAGTTGTGCCCGGCGGGCAGCGCGACCAGGTAGGTGTCCGCACTGGTCATGGAGTACGCCTGCGCCGAGGCCACGGCGGTGTAGACGTAGTCGTCGTGGGTGCGCGCGATCAGCTTCGGCAACCCGGTCGTGCCACCGGAGACCAACAGCAGGGCGGGCCGGGCCGGGTCGAAGTCCGCGCGGGGCGCGCGGGCCGGCCGCGGACCGGGCTCGGTCAGCGCCGACCACGCCAGGTACGGACCAGGCTCGCCGTCGACGATGACGTGCTGCAGCGCGGGATGCTCGGCCTGCAACTGGGCGGCCATCTCGCGGAAGTCGAAACCGCCTGCGGTGTCCGGAATCAGCAGCCCCACCGCGCCGCTGATCTCGGCGAAGTGGCTCAGTTCGGCGGCCCGGTGCCCGGACAGGCACATCACCGGTACGACGCCCGCGCGCAGCAGTCCGAACAGGGCGACGGCGAATTGTGTGGTGTTGGGCAACTGCAGCAGCACCCGGTCGCCGGAGCGCAGCCCCAGCGCGGTCAGCCGGGCGGCCACCACGTCGGCGATGGCGTCCAGTTCGGCGAACGTATAGCTGCGCCGGGAATCGACGATCGCGCGGGCGTCCGGCCATCGGTCGGCTGCGTTGCCGAGAATGGAATCCAGCGGCGAACCCGTCCAATAGCCTGCCTCGCGATAAGCGGCGGCGCGATCAGCCGGAAACGCGACGAAACCGTCGGTCAGATCGTCGCGTTCCTTCGGAAAAACCGTGCTCATGCGGGATAAACCCTGTCTCTGGGTAGGTGCGATGCCGATACGAATATAGGGTAGCCTCACTGCAGTTAGGACAGCCTGTACTAAATCTGCGGAGGAATAGCGTGGCCGTCGCTGCGACGACATCGGAAACGGTTCGGGCCGAGGTGGCCGAACTTCTCGGGATCCCGGCGGATTCGCTGGACCCGAATGCTGATCTCATCGCCTCCGGACTCGACTCCATCCGGATGATGTCGCTGTCGGGCCGCTGGCGTAAACAGGGCATCGAGGTCGGGTTCGCCGCGCTGGCGGCCAACCCCACCGTGGCCGCCTGGCAGGCCCTGGTCGCCGAGCACGCGCCGGCGGCGCCGGTCGCCGATCCGGCGGTGGCCGACGGCGCGGACGACGATCCCGGTGCTCCTTTCCCGTTGGCCCCCATCGCCCACGCGATGTGGGTGGGCCGCCACGGCGAGCAGGAGCTCGGTGGGGTGGCCGCGCACCTGTACGTCGAATTCGACGGCACCGGAGTAGATCCCGAACGACTCCAGCGCGCGGCCACGAAACTCGTTGCCCGCCATCCCATGCTGCGCCAGGAGATCCTGCCCGACGGCACCCAGCGCATCAGCGACCGGGGTCTGCCGGTCACCGTCTACGACCTGCGGTCCGCGGCCGACGCCGACGAGCGCCTGGAGCGCATCCGCGACGACAAGTCGCATCAGCTGCTCGACGACGAGGTGCTGCAGATCGCGCTGTCGCTGTTGCCGGACGGGAAGACCCGGCTGCACGTGGACATGGACATGCAGGCCGCCGACGCGGTGAGCTACCGCAACTTCATGGCCGACCTGGCCGCGTTCTACCGCGGCGCCGACCTGCCCGAGCTCGGGTACACCTACCGCGAATACCGCAACCGGTTGACCGCGAGCACGCCGCCACCCTCGGAGGCCGACCGGCAGTGGTGGGCCGAGCGCATTCCGGATCTGCCGGAACCACCCGCGCTGCCGCTGGTTCCGCGCGCCGAGCAGCAGAATCCGTTGCGCAACATCAGGTTGTGGCACATCTTCGACGTGCCGACCCGGGACGCGCTGTACGCCAACGCGCACAAACGCGGCATCACCCCGGCCATGGCCGTCGCGGCCGCCTACTCCAATGCGCTGGCCCGCTGGTCGACCGACTCACGCTTTCTGCTCAACCTGCCGATGTTCGGCCGCGAGCCCTACCACCCCGATGTGGACAAATTGGTCGGCTGCTTCACCTCCTCGCTGATGCTCGACATCGATCTCACCGAGACCCATACCCCGGCGGCGCGCGCCCGCGCCGTGCAGGAGGTCCTGCACGAGACCGCCGCGCACTCGTCGGTGTCCGGGCTGAGCGTCCTGCGCGACATGAGCCGCCACCGCGGCACCCAGACGCTGGCGACCATCGTCTACACCAGCGCCCTCGGCCTCGGCGACCTGTTCGCCGGCGATGTGACCGACCAGTTCGGCGAGCCGGTCTGGACCATCTCGCAGGGCCCGCAGGTGCTCATCGACGCGCAGGCGACCCCGCTGGCCGACGGGCTGATGATCAACTGGGACGTCCGGGTCGAGGCGTTCCCGCCCGGCGTGCCGGAGGCGATGTTCGCCTACGAGGTGGCCGAACTGGCGCGGCTCGCCGCCGACGACGCGGCCTGGGACGCTGTCGACCCGCCGGCGGTGAGCGAGCAGTCGCGCGCCGTGCGTGCCGCGGTCAACTCGAACACGGCGGCCCCGAGCGGTGACAATCTGGTCGACGGCTTCTTCCGCAACGCCGAAGCGACGCCGGACGCCACGGCGCTGATCGCCTCCACCGGAACCCTGACCTACGCCGGGCTCCGGGACAAGGTGCTGGCGGTCGCCGGTTCGCTGCAGGCCCACGGTGTCGGCCGCGGCGACATCGTCGCGGTGCTCGGACCCAAGGGTGCCGAACAGATCCCCGCGCTGCTGGGCATCCTGACCGCCGGCGCGGCCTACCTGCCCATCGGGGTCGACCAGCCCGCCGACCGCGCCGCCCGCATCCTGGACACCGCGGGCGTCGCCTGCGCGCTGATCTGCGGCAGCCAGACACCCGAGGTGATCACCGGCGCCGGCCTGCCGTACCTGCACGTCGGTCAGGCAAGCGCTGCGACAACGGAATTCGAGCCCGTCACCGGGTCCCTCGACGATCTGGCCTACGTGCTGTTCACCTCGGGGTCCACCGGCGAACCCAAGGGGGTGGAGCTCACCCACGACGCGGTGATGAACACCCTGGAATTCCTCTACCGGCATTTCGACATCGGAGCCGACGCCCGGGCATTGGCACTGTCGCATCTGGAGTCGGACATGTCGGTCCCCGACGTGTTCGGCACGCTGCGCGTCGGCGGGGCCATCGTGATGGTCGACGAGGAGTATCGGCGTGACCCGGACACCTGGGCGCGGCTGATCGCCGAGCACCGGGTGTCGGTGGTGAACTTCCTGCCCGGCTGGCTGCAGATGCTCACCGAGGTTCCCGGCGATCTGTCGTCCCTGCGCGTCGTGCTCACCGGTGGTGACTGGGTGCGCCCGGACATGGTGCGGGCGCTGCGCGCCCGGGCGCCGCAGATGCGGTTCGCCGGTCTCGGTGGTGCGACCGAAACCGCGGTGCACGGCACCATCTACGAGATCGGACCGCAGGCCGAGATTCCGGCGACGTGGCCTTCGGTGCCCTACGGCGTGCCGTTCGACAACAACGCATGCCGGGTGGTCAGCCCGTCCGGTGCGGACTGTCCCGACTGGGTACCCGGCGAACTGTGGTTCGCCGGCCGCGGCATCGCCCGCGGCTACCGCGGCCGCCCCGACCTGACCGCCGACAAGTTCGTCGAGTACGACGGGCGGACCTGGTACCGCACCGGCGATCTGGCCCGGTACTGGCCCGACGGCACGCTGGAGTTCATCGGCCGCACCGATCACCGGATCAAGCTCAGCGGCTACCGCATCGAACTCGGTGAGGTCGAGGCCGCGCTGGCCCGGGTTCCGGGGGTGGGTGCGGCGGTCGCCGCGGTGGTCCCGGTGCCGGGTGGCGCGGATGTGCTCGGTGCGCTGGTGCGCGTAGACGACCCGGCCCACGAACCCGATGCCATCGCCGCCGCCTTGGCCGAACTGGTTCCGGCACACATGATTCCGCAGCTGATCGTGCCCGTCGACCGGATCCCGTACACGATCGGTGGCAAGATCGACCGCAAGGCGGTGGCGCTGCGGCTGGCCGAGGCCGAACTACCCGCCGAACGCGGCTACCGTGCACCGACGACCGCGCTGGAGACCGCGGTGGCCCGCATCATGAGCGAGCTGCTGGGTCGCGACAGCATCGGCATCGACGACGACTTCTTCGGCCTCGGCGGTGATTCGGTGATGGCGACCCAGGTGGTGGCGCAGGTGCGCGACTGGTTGGACACCCCGACGATCATGGTTCCCGATGTCTTCGCGACCCGGACGGTCGCGGCCCTGGCGCAGCGGCTGACCGAACGGGAGGCCGACGGTCAACGCCTGGAGCTGGTGGCCGAGCTGTATCTGGAGGTCGCCGACATGGACGAGGCCGCCGTCGAGTCCGAGTTGCACACCGCGGGAATGTCGTGAGCGACACCGACCTGACGTTCAAGCCCTGGGTCAAACGGTATCCGACGTCCGCACCCGGTGCCGGTGCCACGCTGGTATTCCCGCACGCAGGCGGGGCCGCGCTGGCCTACCGCTCCTTCGGCACCGCGCTGGCCGCGGCCGGGTCCGACGCCTATGTGCTGCAGTACCCGCAGCGCGGTGACCGCCTGACCCACCCTGCGCAGGCGACCGTGGGGGAGCTGGCCGCCGACCTGTTCGCCGCCGGTGACTGGGCCGGTCTGGGTCCGCTGCGGCTGTTCGGGCATTGCATGGGCGCGGTGGTGGCCTTCGAGTTCGCCCGGGTGGCCGAACAGCACGGTGCCGATGTCGCCGCCCTGTGGGTATCGGCCAGCGAGGCACCGTCGACGGTGGCGGACGCCCCCGATCTGCCGATGGCCGAGAGCGAAATCCTCTCCGAGATGGTCGATCTCGGCGGCACCGACCCACAACTGCTGGCCGACGACGACTTCGTCGAGCTGTTGCTGATGGCGGTGCGAGCGGATTACGCCGCGTTCAACCGGTATGCCTGCGGCGCCGAGATCCGCATCGGCGCCGACATCCACACCCTGGGCGGTGCGAGCGATCACCGCATCGACGAGAGCATGCTGCGGCGCTGGGAGGGCCACACCAGCGGGGCCTTCACGGTCTCGATGTTCGATGGTGGGCACTTCTACATCAACGACCACACCGCAGAGGTGGCGGAGCTCGTCAATGCCCTGTGATACGAGCGTGCGATGAGTGCTGAGAACAGCGATCCGGTGGTGATCATCGGAATGGCCGTCGAGGCTCCCGGTAATGTCGACTCGACCGACGGCTACTGGGACCTGCTGGCCGGCCGCCGCGAAGCCCTCGGACCGTTCCCGGACGACCGTGGCTGGTCGATCGCTGACCTGCTGGACGGATCCCGGCGCGACGGCTTCAAAAATATTCATGATCTCGGTGGATTCCTCACCGGCGCAGCTGCATTCGATCCGGCGTTCTTCGGGATCTCACCGCGGGAGGCCACCGCCATGGATCCCCAGCAGCGGGTGGCGCTGCGATTGGCCTGGCGCGCTCTGGAGCACAGCGGCATCAACCCCGACGAGCTGGCCGGCCAGGAGGTCGGGTGCTACATCGGTGCCTCTGCGCTGGAGTACGGCCCCGCACTGAGCGAATATTCGCACCACAGCGGGCATCTCATCACCGGTACCTCGCTCGGCGTGATCTCCGGCCGGATCGCCTACACCCTGGACCTGGCCGGGCCCGCGATCACCGTGGACACCTCCTGCTCCTCGGCGCTGGCGGCCCTGCACACCGCTGCCGCGGCCATCCGCAACGGCGACTGCGAGATGGCGCTCACCGGCGGGGTCTGCGTGATGGGCACCCCGGGCTATTTCGTCGAATTCTCCAAACAGCACGCGTTGTCCGACGATGGACATTGCCGGCCCTACAGCAGCGCGGCCAGTGGCACGGTATGGGCCGAGGGCGCGGGCATCTTCGTGCTGGCCCGTCGCTCGGCGGCGCTGCGCGACGGCCGACGGGTGCTGGCCGAGGTACTCGCGACCGGCGTCAACTCCGACGGCCGCACCGTCGGGCTGACCGCCCCCAGCGGCACGGCGCAGGAGCGGTTGTTCACCCGCGCCCTGCAACGCGCGGGCGTGCGTCCCGACGATGTCGGCATGGTCGAGGGTCATGGCACCGCCACCCGGCTCGGAGACCGCACCGAACTGCGCGCCCTGGTCAAGACCTACGGTGCCACCACCCGGCCCGGCACCGGCGCGCTGCTCGGCTCGGTGAAATCCAATATCGGGCACACCCAGGCCGCAGCCGGCGCACTCGGTCTGGCCAAGGTGATCGTCGCCGCCCAGCGCGGCGCCGTCCCACCCAGCCTGCACACCGAGCAGGCCAGCCGCGAGATCACCTGGGATGGGCAGGGCCTGCGGCTGGCCACCGAGCTCACCGAATGGCCTGCGCGCCAGGGTCGCCGGATCGCAGCGGTCTCGGCGTTCGGGATGAGCGGCACCAACACGCACGCCATCGTGGCCGTGCCCGACGACGGGGAGGCCGCCTGATGGCCGCGCCCGGCGACGGCACCGGGTGCCCCGACGGCCGGACTCCGGTGCTGCTGAGCAGCCATGCTGCAGACCTGATCGGTACCGACGCCGCCGCCATCGCCGGTTACCTGCGGCGCCGGCCCGCGATGAGCGATGTCGCCCGGGTGGCCGCCACCCTGCGGCGCACCCGCCGGGTGCGCAGGCACCGCGCGCTGATCCGCGCCGCCGACATCGCCGAACTCATCGGCGCGCTGGAGGCGGTGGCGGCCGGGACCGAGCACCCGCTGGTGACCCGCAACGATCGCAACGAGACCGGACGGATCGCGTTCGTGTTCCCCGGCCAGGGCAGCCAGTGGCCCTCCATGGGTGTCGAGGCGTACGCCGAACTGCCCGTCTACGCCGCCGAGGTCGACCGGTGCGCCGCCGCGTTCGACGCCGCCGGGTACGCCTCGCCGCTGGCCTATCTGATGGCCGATTCCGGCGCCCGCACCAATGATTTCAGCCAGGTGCAGATCCAAGGTGCCCAGTTCGTGCACGGCGTCGCCCTGGCCAGGGTGTGGCAATCCTTCGGTGTCACCCCGGATCTCACGGTCGGCCACAGCCTCGGCGAGATCGGCGCGGCCCACATCGCCGGAGCCGTGACGCTCGCCGACGCGGTGGCCGTCGTGCACGCCCGCGCCACGCTGTTGGACCGGCTGACCGGTCCCTACCGGGTGGCGGTGCTCGGTGTCGACCCCGAGCGGGCGCAGGCCGAGATCGACGCCACTCCCGGTTGGCTGGAACTGTCCGTCGTGAACTCCGCCTCCTCGGTCGCGGTGTCCGGTGACACCGACGCCGTGGCCGCGGTGGTCCGTCGCGTCGCGGCCGACGGGGCGTTCGCCCGCGAGATCGAGATGTGGTTCCCCGCGCACACCAGCAAGCTCGACCCACTGCGCGCGGACCTCCAAACACTGCTCCCGGCAGGGGCCTTCGGCGCCGCATCGGTACCGTTCATCGGTTCGGCCACCGCGCAGCCGATCAAGGCCGGTACCGATTTCGCCGAATACTGGTACGCCAACCTGCGCAGCACCGTTCGCTTCGACGATGCGATCCGCGCCGCCGTGCAGACCGGGGCGGGCACGTTCATCGAGATGTCGGCGCACCCCGCGCTGCTGTTCGCGATCGGCGACACCCTCGACGGACCCGACGGCGACGCGGGGGCGTTGGTGCTGGGCACCGGGCGCCGCGACGAACCGCTCGTCGAGCGGCTGGCGGCCAACCTGAGCGCAGTGGACGTGTCGGCCGGCCGGCAGCGATGCAGCGCCACGGTCGCCGGTGACCCCGCCCTGCTACCGGACTTCCCCTTCGCGCCCATGCACGAGCGGTACCACTGGGCCACCCCGGACCCGCTGCCGCCGATACCGGGCCTGCGGGTGCAGCGTGAGACCTGGGAAGCCGTGATGACCCCCGTCGCCGCGGCGCGCGCGGCCGCGGTGATCGATCTCGGTGTTGCGCCGGATCTGGTTGCGGCCCTACAAGTTCGGATGCAGACGGCGGCCCCCGCGGATGCCGAGCTGTTGATCCTGCTGGCCCCGGACACCGATGAGCTCGATGCCGCCGCCGCCGGGCGCGAGCTGGCCGCCCTCGTCGACGGCGGGCTGCTGGGCTACACCGCGCACGTCGGCGCGCGGGTTCGCGACATCTGGCTGATCACCGTCGGCGGTGAGCAGGTGCGCGAGGGTGAACCGGGACCGCTGCCCCTGCAGGCCGCGCTGGCGGCCATGCATCGCAGCATCGGGCTGGAACATCCCGATCAGCAGTTCGGTCACCTGGACCTACCGTCCTGGCAGCTCGACGACGCCACCGCCGCGCTCGCGGTCGACGCACTGCACGGCACACCGGCCGAACTGGCGGTGCGACATACCGACTCCGGGCCGGGGCTGTTCCGGCGCGGAGCGATCGAGACCGGGCTGCGGACCCCGCGGTGGAGTGCTGCCGGTTTCGACGAGGTGGTCATCACCGGCGGATCGGGTTCGGTCGGCACGCAGTTCCTGCGTTACCTGGCCGCGCACGGCGCGCGGCGCATCGTGCTGCTGGGCCGCGGTCCGGCCGATACACCGCACGTCGACGGCGTCGAGGTGCTCGCTGCGCGGTGCGATATCACCGATCCCGCCGCGCTCGCCACCGTCGCAGCCGAATTCGGCGGTGCCGGAGCGAGCCTGGTGATCCATGCCGCCGGTGCGGCGCGCATCACCGGGTACCGCGACCTCACCGGCGCCGATGTGGACGCCACGACGGCGGCGAAGGTCACCGGGCTGGCCAACATCGCCAGGATCTGGCCGCTGCGGGCCGATGCCCGGATCATCGTCTGTTCGTCGGTGTCGGGCCTGTGGGGCGGGGCGGGACATGCCGCCTACGCCGCCGCCAACCGGCTCGCCGACGTGCTGACCGCACAATTGCGGGCCGAGGGCAGACACGCCACCGCGGTGCGCTGGGGCCTGTGGCCGGGCAACGGCATCATCGACGCGCCCGAGATCGACCGCGTGCAGCGGTCCGGTCTCCGGCCGGTGGACCCCGAACGGGCCATCGAGTCGGTGCTGCGCGACATCGCCGGCGACCCGCTGGTGTTCACCGCCGATGCCGAACGGCTACACCAGTTCCTCGGCGATCACGCGACCGTGCCGGGCCCGGTGGCGCCCAGCCCGGTCGAGCCGTCGCTGGACGGGTTGGACGCGGCCGGTGTGCTCCGGGTGGCTCTGACCGCGGTGCTGAAGCTGCCGGAACAGATCACCCCGGAGCCCTCGGCTTCCCTGCTCGACCTGGGTGTCGACTCCCTGTTGGCACTCGACCTACGAAAGAAGCTCAAGAACACCACCGGCGCGAATGTGCCGCTGGCGGCGATCCTCGGCGGCGCGACCGTCGCCGAGGTGATCGAGCACATGCAACGAACCACAGAAGAAGGCACGCATCCGTGACTGACACATCCATGACCCCGTCGCTGCGCTCGCCCCAGGAATCCATGACCCCGTCGCTGCGCTCGCCCCAGGAATCGACCCCGTCGCTGCGCTCGTCAAAAGATGCCGCCGATCCGCGCCTGGAACTGATGCGGCGCAAGCTCGCCGAACGCGGGCTGGCGGCCACCCCGGCCGCCCCGGCCGCGCGGGCCGGACTGTCCGACGGTCAGCGCCGGATGTGGTTCGTGCAGTCCTTCGACCCGACCGGTGTGCTGCTCAACATCAGCCTGTCCTACCGGCTCACCGGGGCCCTGGACGCCGACCGGCTACACACCGCACTGCAGGCCGTCGCGCGCCGGCACCCGCTGCTGCGCACCACCTACAGTGCCGACGAGAACGGCGAGCCGCAGGAGACCCGGCACGAGGATCTGCAGCCGGCCTGGGCATTTCACGACCTCACCGCGATGTCGGAGCGGGCAAGGGGGCTGCGGCTGGAGGTGTTGGCGCAACGCGAATTCGGCACCGCGTTCGACCTGACGACCGACTCACCGCTGCGCATCACGCTGATCCGGCTGACACCGGACGAGCACATGATGCTGCTGGTCGCCCATCACATCGCCTGGGACGACGGGTGCTGGCGGATTTTCTTCGCGGACCTGACCCGCGCCTATGAAGGCGTCGCGCTGGGACCCACCCCCGCCGCGCCTCCCGTGCCCGCCGACACCGGCGACGAGGACCTCGCGCACTGGCGGGCGGTGCTGACCGACCCGCCTGAGCCGCTGGAACTTCCGGGCCCGACGGGGTCGGCGGTGCCGACCGCCTTCCGCTCCCAGCGCAGCACCCTGACCCTCGCGCCGGGAACCGTCGCGAAGGTCACCGACCTGGCGCGCGAGACCGGGTCGACCCCGTACATGGTGCTGCTGGCCGCCTTCGGCGCACTGATCCACCGCTATACGCACACCGACGACTTCCTGATCGCCACCCCGGTGCTCAACCGCGGCTCCGAGGACGCGTTGGGTTACTACGGCAACACCGTCGCCATGCGGCTGCGCCCGCGGGGTTCCGAGGGATTCCGGGATCTGCTGGCGGCCACCAGGGACACCGCCCTGGGCGCATTCGCCCACCAGCGCATCAACCTCGACCGTGTGGTGGCCGAGCTCAACCCCGACCGTCGGCACGGCGCCGAACGGATGACCCGCATCAGCTTCGGGTTCCGCGAACCCGACGGCGGGGGCTTCCGCCCCGACGGTGTGCACTGTGTGCGCGGTGAGTTGCGCGGCCACGTCACCCAGCTGCCGCTGGGCTTCATGGTCGAGTGGGACGCGAGCGAGAACGGCATCGTCACCGTCGAAGCCGAACACCTCACCGAGATCATCGGCGCCGACCTGGCGGCCCGGATGCTCGACTCGTTCGCCGTGCTGCTCGACGCCGCACTCGCCGACCCGGACCGTGCCCTGGCCCGACTGGATCTGTTGTCGCCCGCCGACGCCGAGTGGCTGCGCGCGGTGTCGACCGGCGAGCACTTCGAGACGCCGCCGTTGACCCTGACCCAGGCGGTCGAGAACCAGGTCGCCGAAACGCCGGACAACACCGCCGTGGTCTACGAAGGCCGCCACTACAGCTACCGCGAGCTCAACGAGACGGCAAACCGGTTGGCGCACTGGCTGATCGACAAGGGCATCGGGGCCGAGGACCGCGTCGCGGTGCTGATGGACAAGTCGCCGGAACTGGTGATCAGCGCGCTGGGCATCATCAAGGCCGGCGCGATCTACCTTCCGGTCGATCCCGGGTACCCCGAAGATCGGCTCGGCTACATCCTGGCCGACTCGGATCCGAAGGTCGTGCTGCGCGAACTGCCCACCGAGTTGGCCGGCCACCGCGCCGACAACCCGACCGACGCCGACCGGGTGCGTCCGCTACGCCCGGAGAACACCGCCTACCTGATCTACACCTCGGGTTCGACCGGCCTGCCCAAGGGTGTGCCGGTGCCGCATCGGCCCGTCGCCGAGTATTTCGCCTGGTTCGGCGACGAGTACCAGGTGACCGAGGCCGACCGGCTGCTGCAGGTGGCCTCCCAGGGTTTTGACGTGTCGATCGGTGAGATCTTCGGCATGCTCGCCGCCGGCGCCCGGCTGGTCATCCCCAAGCCCGACGGTCTCACCGACATCGGTTATCTGACCGACCTGCTGCGCACCGAGGGCGTCACCTCGATGCACTTCGTACCGTCGCTGCTCGGCCTGTTCCTGTCGCTGCCCGGTGTCAACGAATGGCGCACCCTGCAACGCGTCCCCATCGGCGGTGAGGCGCTGCCGGGCGAGGTCGCCGACAAGTTCCACGCGACGTTCGATTCGTTGCTGCACAACTTCTACGGACCGACCGAGACCGTGATCAACTGCTCGCGGTTCAAGGTGGAGGGCAAACAGGGATCGCGGATCGTGCCGATCGGCACCCCGAAGATCAACACCACCATCCACCTGCTCGACGACTACCTGCAGCCGGTACCGGTCGGTGTGATCGGCGAGATCTACATCGGCGGAACGCATGTCGCGCACGGCTACCACCGCCGCTGGGGGCTGACCGCGGAACGGTTCGTGGCCGATCCCTTCAACCCGGGTCAGCGTATGTACCGGTCCGGCGATCTGGCCCGCCGCAATGCCGACGGGGACATCGAATTCGTCGGCCGCGCCGACGAGCAGGTCAAGATCCGCGGGTTCCGCATCGAGCTCGGCGAGGTCGCGGCCGCGATCTCGGTCGACCCGTCGGTCGGGCAGGCCGTCGTCATTGCCGCCGATGTGCCGGGTCTGGGCAAGAGCCTGGTCGCCTATGTGACCCCGGCCGCCGACGGCGCCGCGGTCGAGATCGACCGGATCCGCAGCCGGGTCGCGGCCGCCCTGCCCGAGTACATGATCCCGTCGGCCTATGTCGAGATCGACGAGATCCCGATCACCGCGCACGGCAAGATCGACCGCACGGCCCTGCCCGAACCGGAGATCTCGGCGGCCACCGCCTACCGCGAGCCGGGCACCGACACCGAGCGGCAGGTGGCCGCACTGTTCGGTGAGCTGCTGGGCCGTGAGCAGGTCGGCGCCGACGACTCCTTCTTCGAACTCGGCGGACATTCGCTGCTGGCCACCAAGCTGGTCGCCGCCGTGCGCTCGCGCTGCCGGGTCGACGTGGGGGTGCAGGAGATCTTCGAGCTGGCCACCGTCGGCGCGATCGCCGGCCACATCGATGCCGTCACCGCCGCCGGGGGCCGCTCGGACCGCCCCCCGATGGTGGCGATCGGGCACGAGGGTCCGCTGCAGATGTCGGCGGCCCAGCTACGGCAGTGGTTCCAGTTCCGCATCGACGGGCCCAACCCGGTCAACAACATCCCGTTCGCGGCCAGGTTGACCGGCCCCACCGACCCGGCCGCCTTCGTCGCCGCGATCAACGATGTGGTGGCCCGGCACGAGATCCTGCGCACCACCTACCGCGAAATCGATGGCGCGCCCTACCAGATCATCAGTCCGGTGGCGGACGTCCCGGTGCGCCGCGCCCGCGGCGACGGTGAGGACTGGCTGCAGGCCGAGCTCACCGCGGAGCGCCGGTACTGCTTCGATCTGGAGAACGACCGGCCGATCCGCGCCGCGGTGCTCAGCACCGGCGAGCACCATGTGCTGTCACTGGTGGTGCATCACATCGCCGCCGACCACTGGTCGGCGGGCGTGCTGTTCACCGATGTGCTGACCGCCTACCGGGCCCGCAGTGCCGGGCAGGCACCGGAATTCGAGCCACTGCCGGTCCAGTACGCCGACTACGCGGCCTGGCAGGCGCAGCTGCTGGGTGGCCAGACCCCCAGCATCGAGGCGCAGCGCGACTACTGGGTCGAGCAGCTGTCCGGGCTGCCCGAGGAGAACGGCCTGCGCCCGGACTTCCCGCGGCCGCCGGTCCCGGACGGCGAGGGCGACGCGCTGCCGTTCACCATCGACACCGCTACCCGCGCCAAGCTCGCCGAGCTGACCCGCGAACTGGGCATCACCGAGTTCATGCTGCTGCAGGCCGCCGTCGCGGTCGCGCTGCACAAGGCCGGTGAGGGCACCGACATCCCGCTGGGCACCCCGGTGGCCGGGCGCACCGAGCCCGAACTCGACGGGCTCATCGGCTTCTTCATCAACATCCTGGTGCTGCGCAACAACCTGGACGGCAACCCGACCGTGCGGGAGGTGCTGCGCCGGGCCCGGGAGATGGCGCTCGGCGCCTACGCCCACCAGGATCTGCCGTTCGACCGGGTCGTCGAGGCGGTGGCGCCGGTGCGCTCGCTGTCGCGCAACCCGCTGTTCGGTGTCGTCGTGCACGTCCGCGAGGAACTACCCGCCGATCGGGTGATCGCCACCGGACCCGATGGTGCCGGCGAAACCCGTTTCACCGCATTGGAACCGACCTTCGACGTGGCGCATGCCGATCTGTCGCTGAACTTCTTCGCCGAGACCGCCCCCGACGGCAGCCCGGCGGGATACCAGGGCACGGTCATCTACCGCACCGAGCTCTACCGGCCGGACACCGCTGCGCGGCTGGTCAGCTGGCTGGGACGGGTCATCGAGGCGTTCGCGGACGACCCCGGTGCCACCCTGCGCGATATCACCATTGCAGGCGGCGATGACGCTGTCACACGGTTCAGCCGCGCCACCGCGCCGCGGCCGGGCCTGCCGCAGACCGCCGGAGCCGACCGGGTCTTCGTGCTCGACGAGTGGCTGACGCCGGTGGCCGTCGGTGTCGCCGGCGAGCTGTACTACGCCGGTGGCGCCATCGACGCGGCCGCCGCGTCCGCGTCGCCGGCTCTGGCGTGCCGCTACCCGGCCAATCCGTTCGGCGATGGACACCTCTATCGCACCGGCGACCGGGCGCGCTGGACCGCCGACGGTGCGTTGCAGTACCTGGAGAGCGGCGACCCCGCGGTGCAGGCCGCATTGGAGGCGGTGCCCGGGGTGGCCGCCGCGCTGACCCGGACCTGGGAGACCCGCAGCGGCCCGGTGCTCGGTGGATACGTGGTGCTCGCCGACGACGTCACGGAGTTCGACCGCAGCGCACTGCCCGAACACCTTGCGGCACTGCCGGTCACCGTGCTGGACGCGTTGACCGACGCGCTGCCCCGACCCGTCGTCACCGCGACCGCACCGAGCGAGCCGGCCCGCACCGACACCGAACGCGCACTGGCGGCCATGCTGTCCGACCTGCTCGCGGTGGAGGAGTTCGGTCGTCACGACGACTTCTTCACCCTGGGTGGCGACAGCATCCTGGCGGTGCAGTTGGCCGCGCGCGCCCGCGACGCCGGTGTGCCGCTGACCGCCCGAATGGTGTTCGAGCATCCGGTGCTGGCCGAACTCGCTACCGCCGTCGACGCCAAGGCGGGCCAGGCCGTCGCAGCGGACACCCACCACGCACCGATGGCGGCCTCCGGGCTGTCGCCGGACGAACTGGCCGCCCTGACCGCGGGATGGAGTAGCGACCCGCAATGAGCGACAAGCCGGCCATCATCGACGTGATGGCGCTCAGCCCGCTGCAGCAGGGGCTGTATTCGCTTGCCGGACTGACCGACAGCGAAGCGGGAGCCGACCCGTATTTCATCGCCATGGCCGCCGACGTGTCCGGGAAGTTGGACGCCGATCTGCTGCGGTCGTGTGCCGAGGCGATGTTGCAGCGCCACCCCAACATCCGGGTCAGCTTCTTTCAGGGCAACCTGAGCAGGCCGGTGGCCGTCGTGCCCGCGACCTTCGAACTGCCCTGGCAACACGTCGTGGTCGCCGATGCCGACGAGGCCGCCGCGCTGGAACTGCAGGCCCGCACCCGGCCTTTCGACCTGGCGCGCGGACCGGCCATCCGGTTCCTGCTGGCCGAACTTCCCGACGCGCGCTGGCGGCTGGTGGTCGTCGCCCATCACATCGTGATCGACGGCTGGTCGCTGCCGGTGTTCGTCAGCGAGCTCATGGCGCTCTACGGCGCAGGCGGCGACACCGCGGTGCTGCCCGCCGCCCGGCCGTACCGGGACTACATCGGCTGGCTGGCCGCGCGTGACCCGCAGGTCAGTCGGCAGCGCTGGCGCACACACCTGGACGGGCTGGACGGGCCGACGATGCTCACCCCGGCGCTGTCCGGCGAGTCCGCCGGCGGACTGCCCGAGCGCACCGAGACCGACCTCGACGAGCGGACCACCGAGCAGTTGTTCGAGGCCGCCCGCGCCCGCGGGGTCACGGTCAGCACGCTGTTCCAGATGGCCTGGGCCACCATCCTTTCGGCGTTCACCGATCGCGATGACGTGGTGTTCGGGGTGACGGTCTCGGGGCGGCCCGACGAACTGTCCGGGGTCGAGTCGATGGTCGGACTGTTCATCAACACGGTGCCGCTACGGATCCGGCTGCGCCCGGGCGAGCGGGCCGGCAGCCAGTGCCTGGCCGTGCAGCGCGAAGCCGCCGAGATGCGTGACCACAGCTTCCTCAGCCACGCCGAGATGCGCACCGCCGGCGGCATCGGCGAGATGTACGACACCCTGCTGGTGTACGAGAACTTCCCGCCCGGCGGTCTGGTCGGCAGCGGAGAGTTCGCGATGGGTGATGCGGTGATCCGGCCGGCGGCCTTGGAAAGCCTGTCGCACTTCCCGGTGACGATCGCCGCCCACCCCACCCACGGCCGGCTGACCGTGCTCGTCGAAACCCTGGACGGCGCACTGGGTCTGCTCGACCCGGCGACGCTGGCGCAGCGCGTACTGGTGGTGGTGCAGCGGTTGCTGGCCGGCTGGGACCGGCCACTGCGCGATATCGCCGTCACCCTCGACGGTGAGATCGATGTCACCGCGACTCAGTCCGTGCCGGCCGCCGACGGCATCCACACCGTGATCGCCGCGGTGGCCGCCGAGCGACCGGATGCCCCCGCGCTGAGCTGGGATTCCGGCACCCTGACCTACCGAGAACTCGACGCCGCAGCCGACCGGGTGGCCGCCGAACTGCAGCACAGGGGAGTGACCGACGAAACGCCGGTGCCGATCCTGCTGCCCCGCGGACCCGATTACGTGGTCGCGATGCTCGGCGTGCTCAAGTCCGGCGGGCTGATCGTGCCGCTGGATCCCGGGATGCCGGCCGAACGCATACAGGAGATCATCGCGCAGACCGGTGCCGACGTCGTCGTAAATGAGGCACTGCTGGCCGGCGTCGGTGACGCCGCGGGCTTGACCGATGTCACGGTCCGCCCCGGGCAGGGCGCCTACATCATCTTCACCTCGGGCACCACCGGAAAACCGAAGGGCGTCATCGGAACTCACCAGGCGGTGCTGGCCTACGGCGCCGACCACGCCGCCCGGATGCTGCGGCCGGCGCGCAACCGGCTGGGCCGCGACCTGCGGATCGCGCACGCCTGGTCGTTCACCTTCGACGCGGCGTGGCAGCCGCTGGTGGCCCTGTTCGAGGGGCACTGCGTACACATCATCAGCGATGGCGTGCAACGGGACGCCGAGGCGCTGGTCGCCGAGATCGGGCGGTTCGGCATCGACATGATCGATACCACCCCGTCGATGTTCAGCCAGTTGCGCGCGGCCGGTCTGCTGTCGACCGTGCCGTTGGCTGTGTTGGCCCTCGGCGGGGAGAACATCGACACCGCCGCGTGGCAGGGCATCCGCACCGAATGCGATCGCAGCGGAATGCGCGCGCACAACTGCTACGGGCCGACCGAGACCACCGTCGAGGCCGTCGTCGCCGCGATCGCCGACCACCCGCAACCCTGTATCGGGGAACCGACCGCCCCGACCACCGCCCACGTGTTGGATTCCTGGCTGCGCGCGGTCCCCGACGGGGTGGCCGGCGAGCTCTACCTGAGCGGCGGGCAACTCACCCGTGGTTATCTCGGCAGGCCCGGAGAGACCTCGGCCCGGTTCATCGCCGATCCGACCCACCCGGGCCGACGGATGTACCGCACCGGCGACATCGTGCGCAGGCTGCCCGACTCGGGCGCACTGCAGTATCTGGGGCGCAGTGATGACCAGGTGAAGATCCGCGGATTCCGGGTGGAGCCCGGCGAGGTGATCGCCGCGCTGTACCGCCACCCCGCGGTACGGCACGCCCATGTCGCGGTGCGCCGGCACCGCAGCGGGCCACGGCTGACGGCGTACGTGGTGCTCGCCGATCCCGAGACGGGAGCCGGCACGGGCGCAGTCAGCACCGCCGACCTGCGCCGCATGCTCACCGCGACGTTGCCCAGATACCTGGTGCCGCACCACATCATCGACGTCGAGCAGATTCCGTTGACCTCGCACGGCAAGGTCGACGACAGGGCGCTGGCCGCGCTCGATGCCGACCGCGGGGTGGGGGCGGCCGCGGAGTTCGCCGCGCCGGGCACCGAGACCGAGATCGTGATCGCCGAGGTGCTCGCCGAACTGCTGGACACCCGCATCGTCGACGTCAACGCCGACTTCCTGGATCTTGGGCTGGACAGCATCGTCGCATTGTCGGTGGTGCAGGCCGTACGCCGGCGCGGAATCACGTTGCGGGCCAGGTTGATGCTCGAATGCGCGACCGTACGGGAGCTGGCCACCGCCATCGACACCGATGTGGCGGCCGAGCCGATCGACGTCGACGATGCCGGCCCCATCCCGTTGCTGCCGGCCGGACACTGGCTGCTGGCCCACGGTGACGCCCGTCGGCTGGCCCAGACCGAGGCGATCCGGATGCCCGCCGATGTCACGCGGGAACGCCTGGAGATGTTGCTGGGCACTGTGATCGACGGTCACGAGGCGTTGCGCTGCCGGCTGGACCGCGCCACGATGAGCCTGGTCGAGCAGCCGCGGGAGGCCGGCGTGCTCACCGAGGCGAGCGTGTCCGGCGACCTGGCCGTCGCCGTCGCCGACCACACCGACGCGTCCATCCAGCGGCTCGATCCCGAGCGCGGCACGATGTTCGACGCGGTCTGGCTGCACCACGACAGCGGTGCCGAGGTGCTGGTGCTGACCGCGCACGTCCTGGCGATGGACCCGGCATCCTGGCAGATCGTGCTCGGTGAACTCGAAACCGGTTGGCACGCACTGGCTGCCGGGCACAAGCCGGCGCCGGTGCGCGAGCACACATCGCTGCGACAATGGTCCCGGTTGCTCGCCGAACGCGCCTTGAAGCTGGACACCTGCGAATTCTGGGAACGCCAACTCGATGGTCCGGACCCCGATCTCGGTGCCCGGCGGGTGCGCCCGGACACCGACCGGGCCGCCGATGCCGAGATCAGCATGGCGTTCGTCGGCCGCGCGGTCACCGCTGAGGTACTGGCCGCACCGGCGGGTGTGCCCGCGGTGCTGGCGGCCGCGACGGCACGGGCCATCACGGCATGGCGGCGCCTACGTGGGCATGCCACGCCCACACCGCTGCTGGCCATCGAAACCCACGGCCGCGCCGATATCGCCGTGTCGACCGGGCTGGCCGACGACTCGCGCCAGATCGACACCGGCGACACCGTCGGGCTGCTCAGTGCCATCTACCCGGTGCGGCTGACGGCGCAGGACGCCCTCGGGGTGGCGGCCGAACTGGACGCCGTCCCCGGCGACGGGATCGACTACGCGTTGCTGCGTCACCTGCGCACCGACACCGCCGAACGGCTTGGCGCACATCGCGATCCACAGCTCATGCTGAACTATCTCGGCCGGCTCCGGCAGGTGCCGGGACGCTCGGCGCTGACCGTGGACCGCGCCCTGCTCAACGAGGTGTCCCGGATACCCGAGCCGAATCTGGCCATCCGCCACGAGATCACGCTGAACGTGCTGATCATCGACAAGGACGGTGCGCCCGTGCTGGGAACGCAGTGGCGCACCCTGCCCGACATTTTTTCTGCCGACGACGTCGCCACCATGCAGGCGTTGTGGCAGGACGCTCTACGAGAGGTGATTTCATGATCGAGGTGTTCGCATGACCAAGACCCTTGCCGTCATCGGTGCCGGGGTGAAGGCCATCGCGGTGGCCGCCAAGGCGGCCGAACTGCGCGCGATGGGAGTGCCCGCTCCCGACGTGGTGGCCATCGAACGCACCGCGGTGGCCGCCAACTGGCAGGCCGCCGGTGGCTGGACCGACGGTCAGCACCGGCTGGGTACCGGGCCGGAGAAGGACATCGGCTTCCCGTACCAGTCCGCGCTGGTGTCGCGGCGCAACGCCGAACTGGACGAGCGGATGATGCGGCACAGCTGGCAGTCCTACCTGGTGTCCACCGGCCAGTTCGCCGAGTGGATCGACCGGGGCAGGCCGGCACCGACGCACAAGCGGTGGAGCCAGTATCTGAGCTGGGTGGCCGGGAACACCGGGATGTCGGTGCGTACCGGCGATGTCACCGAGATCGGGTTGCAGTACACCGATGACGGAACGCGCTGGGAACTGGGCACCCGCGAGGGCGCCGTGCACGCCGACGCCCTGATGATCACCGGGCCGGGCCAGGCCGAGCGCTCCATCCTGCCCGGTAACCCGCGGGTGCTCTCGATCGCGCAGTTCTGGCATCGCGCCGCCCAGCACGAGCTGATCGCCGCGGACCGCGTCGCCGTCATCGGCGGCGGTGAGACGGCGGGCACCATGCTCGACGAGCTGTTCCGGCACCGGGTTTCGACCATCACCGTGATCTCCCCGCAGGTCACGCTGTTCACCCGGGGCGAGGGGTTCTTCGAGAACTCGCTGTACTCCGATCCCATCCACTGGGCCGGGCTGACGTTGGCCGAGAAGCGCGATGCGATGAACCGCACCGACCGCGGGGTGTTCTCGGTGCGCGTGCAGGAAGGGCTGCTCGCCGACGACCGGATCCGGCATCTGCGCGGCCGGGTGGCCCACGCCGTGGCCCGCGACGAACGGATCCGGCTGACGCTGCAGACCGAGCGCGGCGGCGAACGGCTGGAGACGGTGCACGGTTTCGACCTCGTCATCGACGGCTCCGGAGCCAACGCCATGTGGTTCGTGCCGCTGCTGCGCCAGGAGGCGCTCGATGTGCTGGAGCTGGGCCTGGGCGGCCCGCTGACGGTCGACAGCATTCAGGAGGCCATCGGCTATGACCTGTCGGTCGACGATGTCGACCCCAAGCTGTTCCTGCCGGGACTCGCCGGGCTGACCCAGGGCCCCGGGTTCCCCAATCTCAGCTGCCTGGGCCGGTTGTCCGACCGGGTGCTGGGATCCGACCTCTTCGCGACCTCCGCGGCGCAGACCGACGATGCAAGGAAAGCCCATGAGCAACAACCCATTCGATGACGAGGACGGCGTCTTCTTCGTGCTGGTCAACGAGGAGGAGCAGTACAGCCTCTGGCCGACGTTCGCCGATGTGCCGCCGGGTTGGCGGGTGGTGTTCGGGGAGAGCACCCGCGCCGACTGCCTGGCCTACGTCGAGGAGACCTGGAACGACCTGCGCCCCAAGAGCCTGCGCGACGCCATGTCCTGAGCGCCTGATCGCTGGCGCGAGCTGGGGGTACCTCCCGCTCGCGGGGGAACGCATGTATACCCGCACGGCTGGGCAATAAGGGGTACATGAGTCTGCTCGCGGGTCATCGGATGCGGTCGGCCGCCGCACTGTGGATCCTCGGCGCGGCGGGCTACTTCGCCGCCGAGGTGCTGGCCGCGGCGGCACTGCCGGGCTATGGCTACGCCGGCGACTACATCAGCACCCTGGGCGATCCGACTGTCTCACCGCGCGCGGCGTGGATGAATGCGGCGTTCGCGTTCCAGGGTCTCTGCTTCGCCGCGGCTGCCCTGCTCGCCACCCGCGAATCGCGGCGCCGCTGGTTCTCGGTGTTCGCGGTGGCCAACGGCATCGGCAACATCCTGATCGCGTTCGTGCACAGCGGGCAGGGCAACACCTGGCATGTCATCGGGGCGGGGCTGGCGATCGTCGGCGGCAACGCCGCGGCCATCGCCGCCACCGGATGGCCCGAGCCCGGCTGGTATCACATCGCATCGGTGCTACTCGGCGTGGCCGGTATGGCCGCGCTGCTGATGACCGTCGTCGGCGCAGCGCCGGTCGGGGCGTGGGAACGCGGCAGCGTGTACCCGATCTTCGCGTGGCAGGTGATGACCGCCGGCCACTTGCTGTGCCGGCGGGGTCACGCCGGCAGCGGACCGTCCATGTCGTAGACCCGCGCGTGCAGCACGGTCCGGTTGCGCAGCGCGGCGCGCACCGCGCGATGCAGGCCGTCCTCGAGGTAGATGATGCCGCGCCACCGCACCGCGTGCGGGAACAGATCCCCGTAGAACGTGGAGTCCTCGGACAGCAACCGATCCAGTGCCAGCACGGTCGTGGTGGTGACCAGTTCGTCGAGCCGGATCTGGCGGGGTGGGATCTGCGCCCACTGCCGGTAGGAAAGGCCGTGTTCGGGGTACGGCTTGCCGTCGCGAACTCCCTTGAAGATCACCGGCGGGCTCCCATGCACGTGAGGTTAACCGCAAACCACCGGCGATGTTCGGCAATGTCCTTGCCTCCTCAAGGGCAGAACACGCCGCCCGCTGCCGCCGAGGTGAATCCGCGCAGTTGATATCCGTAAAATGGGTACAGATCCAGGGCAACGGACAGGTGAATTCCGGAGGTGAACCATGGGTAGTGCCGACGACCGTCGTTTCGAGGTGTTGCGCGCCATCGTCGCCGATTTCGTCGCCACCAAGGAACCCATCGGCTCCAAGACGCTCGTCGAACGGCACAACCTGGGCGTCTCCAGCGCGACGGTACGCAACGACATGGCGGTCCTGGAGGCCGAGGGATACATCACCCAACCGCACACCAGCTCGGGCCGGGTCCCCACCGAGAAGGGCTACCGCGAGTTCGTCGACCGTCTCGACGACGTGAAACCCATGTCGTCCGCCGAGCGCCGGGCCATCCTGAGCTTCCTGGAATCGGGCGTCGACCTCGACGACGTGCTGCGCCGCGCGGTGCGGCTGCTGGCCCAGTTGACGCGCCAGGTCGCGATCATCCAGTACCCCACTCTGTCGACGTCGACCGTGCGGCACCTCGAAGTCGTCGCGCTGACCCCGGCGAAGCTGCTGCTGGTGGTCATCACCGACAGCGGACGCGTCGACCAGCGGGTGGTCGAACTGGGCGATGCGATCAGCGAGCACGAACTGTCCCAGCTGCGCGAGCGGCTCGGTGCTGCGCTGGAGGGCAAACCGCTGTCGGCGGCCTCGATCGCGGTGGCCGACCTGGCCGGCGCGCTCGACGGGCACGGCGGACTCGGCGATGCGGTGGGCCGGGCGGCCACCGTGCTGGTCGAGACGCTGGTCGAACACACCGAGGAACGGTTGCTGCTCGGTGGCACCGCCAACCTCACCCGCAACACCGCCGACTTCGGCGGTTCGTTGCGTTCGGTGCTGGAGGCGCTCGAGGAGCAGGTGGTGGTGCTGCGGCTGCTCGCGGCGCAGCAGGAGGCCGGTAAGGTCACGGTGCGTATCGGGCACGAGACCGAGGCCGAGCAGATGCTGGGGACGTCGGTGGTCAGCACCACCTACGGCAGCTCGGGCAAGGTCTTCGGCGGTATGGGTGTGGTCGGTCCCACACGGATGGACTATCCGGGAACGATCGCCAACGTCGCCGCAGTTGCTCTCTACATAGGTGAGGTTCTGGGCACCCGGTAACCGGGTCCCCGACATTTTTGGGGCATACCGCCGACGGCGGTACGAGAGAGGTTTCAACCGTGGCACGCGATTATTACGGTCTGCTCGGCGTGAGCAAGGGCGCCAGTGATTCGGAGCTCAAGCGCGCGTACCGCAAGCTGGCCCGGGAGCTGCACCCCGACGTGAACCCGGATGAGGCGGCGCAGGCGCGCTTCACCGAGATCCAGCTGGCCTATGAGGTGCTCTCCGATCCGGAGAAGCGCCGCATCGTCGATCTCGGCGGTGACCCGATGGAGAGCGCGGCCGCCGGCGGCGGTGGGTTCGCCGGCGGTTTCGGTGGTCTGGGCGACGTGTTCGAGGCGTTCTTCGGCGGCGGCGCCGGCTCCCGCGGGCCGATCGGCCGGGTGCGACCCGGGTCGGACTCGCTGTTGCGGATGCGGCTGGATCTGGCCGAGTGCGCGACCGGCGTGACCAAGCAGGTCACTGTCGACACCGCCGTGCTGTGCGATCTGTGTCAGGGCAAGGGCACCCACGGCAATTCCACGCCGCAGACCTGCGGCACCTGCCACGGCCAGGGCGAGGTGCAGACCGTCCAGCGCTCGCTGCTGGGTCAGGTCATGACATCGCGGCCGTGCCCGGTGTGCGGTGGCGTCGGCGAGGTCATCCCGGACCCGTGCCACCGCTGCGGCGGCGACGGCCGGGTCCAGGCCCGCCGTGAGATCAGCGTGAAGATTCCGGCCGGTGTGGGTGACGGGATGCGGGTGCGGCTGGCGGCCCAGGGCGAGGTCGGCCCCGGCGGTGGCCCCGCCGGTGATCTCTATGTCGAGGTCCACGAGCAGCAGCACGACGTCTTCGTGCGCGACGGCGACGATCTGCACTGCACCGTCACCGTCCCGATGTTCGACGCGGCACTGGGCACCAAGGTCACCGTCGACGCGATCCTGGACGGCCCGATCGAGCTGGACATCCCGGCCGGCACCCAGCCCGGTGCGGTCACCACGCTGCGCGGGCACGGGATGCCGCACCTGCGCTCCGGTGTGCGCGGCAACCTGCACGCCCACGTCGAGGTGCTCGTCCCGACCCGGCTGGACCACACCGACACCGAATTGCTGCGCAAGCTCAAGGAGCACCGCGCCCGCGACGTCGCCGAGGTGAAATCGGCCAACGGCGCGGCGGCCGGCGCCGCGGGTGGACTGTTCAGCCGGCTGCGCGAGACGTTCTCCGGCCGCTGATCTTTCGATGAGGTCGCGAGCGAGCAGCGGAGCGGATCGCGGATGAGGTCGCGAGCGAGCAGCGGAGCGGATCGCGGATGAGGTCGCGAGCGAGCAGCGGAGCGGATCGCGGATGAGATCGCTGTTCTACGTCGACGCGCTGGCCGATGTCGGCGGCACCGTCGTCGTCGACGGTGACGAGGGGCACCACGCCGCGACCGTCCGGCGCACCCGGGCGGGGGAGGAACTCGACCTCGGCGACGGCGCCGGCGCCGTCGCGCATGTCGTCGTCGAGCAGGTGGCCAAGGGTCGCCTCGACGCACGGGTCCTCGCACTCACGGAGGTCGCGCGGGCAACGCCGACCGTGACCATCGCCCAGGCGCTGCCCAAATCCGAACGCTCCGAGCTGGCCGTGGAACTGGCCACCGAGGCCGGTGCCGACGGCTTCCTGGCCTGGCAGGCCGCGCGGTGCGTGGCGCGCTGGGAGTCCTCGGCCAAGATCGACAAGGGATTGGCGCGCTGGGGTGCGGTCGCTCGATCGGCCGCGCGGCAGTCGCGGCGCCCGTACATCCCGACCGTCGACGGCCTGGCGTCCACCCGGGATCTCGTCGCCCGGGCGGCGCACACCCGCACGCTGGTGCTGCACGAGTCGGCGACGGTGGGCATCGCCGATGCCGGCGTGGCCGACGCCGAGGCGTTGCTGCTGGTGATCGGCCCGGAGGGCGGGGTCGCGCCCGAGGAACTGGCGGAGCTGACCGCCGCCGGCGCGCAGCCCGTACGACTGGGACCGTCGGTGTTGCGTACGTCGACCGCGGCGGCCGTCGCGCTCGGGGCGATCGGCGTCCTCAGCAGCCGCTGGGACCTGCAGAACTAACCATTGGGACAGCTCGGCACCCGGCGGTAAACTTGACAGGCACCATTTCGAGAACCCAGAAAGCAGGCACGAAACTCCACGTGACGCCCCGCGAGACGACCGCTGGCCCGATCACCGGACCGGTACGAAGCAGCATCACTGTTCCGCCCGACACCATCGTGGGCCTGCTCGGCTCGGCCGACGAGAACCTGCGTGCCCTGGAAAAACTGCTGACCGCCGACATCCACGTCCGCGGCAACGACATCACCTTCAGCGGTGAGCCCGCCGATGTGGCGTTGGCCGAACGGGTGGTCACCGAGCTGACCGCCGTCATCAGCCGAGGCCAGCCGCTGACCCCCGATGCCATCCGGCACAGCGTGTCCATGCTCACCGGCGGGTCCGAGGCGTCCCCGGCCGAGGTGCTGACCCTGGACATCCTGTCGCGGCGCGGCAAGACGATCCGGCCCAAGACGCTGAACCAGAAGCGTTACGTCGACGCCATCGACTCGCACACCATCGTCTTCGGCATCGGCCCGGCCGGTACCGGCAAGACCTACCTGGCGATGGCCAAGGCGGTCGCCGCGCTGCAGGCCAAAGAGGTCAACCGCATCATCCTGACCCGCCCGGCGGTGGAGGCCGGTGAGCGGCTGGGCTTCCTGCCCGGCACGCTGACCGAGAAGATCGACCCCTATCTGCGCCCGCTCTACGACGCACTGCACGACATGATGGACCCGGCGGCGATCCCGAACCTGTTGGCGGCCGGGGTGATCGAGGTGGCCCCGCTGGCCTTCATGCGCGGCCGCAGCCTCAACGACGCGTTCATCATCCTCGACGAGGCGCAGAACACGACGCCCGAGCAGATGAAGATGTTCCTGACCCGGCTGGGGTTCGGGTCCAAGATGGTGGTCACCGGCGATGTCACCCAGGTCGATCTGCCCGGCGGTTCCCAGTCGGGCCTGCGTGCGGCCTCGGACATCCTCGCTCGCATCGACGATATCCACTTCGCCGAGCTGACCAGCGCCGACGTGGTGCGCCACCGGTTGGTGTCGGAGATCGTGGACGCCTACTCGCGGCACGAGGCGCAGCCCGATCTGCTGAATCGGGCGCAGCGGCGCAGCTCGGGTGGTCGGCCGAATAGATGAGCGAAGCTTGCGGAGCGAACAATAAAATTGCATGCGGAACCCGAGCCTGCGAGGGAACCGCATGAGTATCGAGGTCTCCAACGAGTCGGGCATCGACGTGTCCGAACAGGAACTGATCAGCGTTGCCAAATTCGTCATCGGCCAGATGGACGTCAATCCGGCCGCCGAGTTGTCCATGGTGCTGCTCGACGAGGCGGCCATGGCCGACCTGCACATGCGCTGGATGGACCTGCCCGGCCCGACCGATGTGATGAGCTTTCCGATGGACGAGCTGGAGCCCGGCGGTCGGCCCGATGCCGCCGAGCCGGGTCCGTCGATGCTCGGCGATATCGTGCTGTGCCCGGAGTTCGCCGCCAAACAGGCTGAGAAGGCCGGGCATTCGCTGGGGCAGGAGCTCGCGCTGCTCACGGTGCACGGGGTGCTGCACCTGCTGGGGTATGACCACGCCGAACCCGACGAGGAGAAGGAGATGTTCGCCCTGCAGCGTCGTCTCCTGGAGGAGTGGGTCGCCGACCAGGTCCAGGCCTACCGGCAGGATCTGCAGACCGAGAAGGATCGTCGCCTGCTGGACAGGTCGCGATACTTCGACCAGCAGTGACGGGCATCACGCCGCTGCTGGGCGCAGTGGTCCTGATTGCGCTCGGTGGCCTGTTCGCCGCGGTCGACGCGGCGATCAGTACCGCCTCGCTGGCCCGCGTGGAGGAGATGGTCCGCGATGAGCGGCCCGGTGCCATCCGGTTGGCCCGGGTGCTGGCCGACCGGCCGCGCTACATCAATCTGGTTGTGCTGCTGCGCATCACCTGCGAGGTGACCGCGACGGTGCTGCTGGTGTCCTATCTGGACGGCCCGCTCGGTGTCGGGTGGGGGCTGTTCACCGCGGCCGCCACCATGGTGGTGGTCAGCTTCGTGGCCATCGGGGTGGGCCCGCGCACCGTCGGGCGGCAGAACGCCTACACCATCGCGTTGGCCTCGGCCCTTCCGCTGCATGCCATTTCGGTACTGCTCACCCCGATCAGCCGGCTGCTGGTGCTGATCGGCAATGCGCTGACGCCCGGCCGGGGGTTCCGCAACGGCCCGTTCGCCTCCGAGATCGAACTGCGCGAGGTGGTCGACCTGGCCCAGCAGCGCGGTGTGGTGGCCGACGACGAGCGGCGGATGATCCAGTCGGTCTTCGAACTCGGCGACACCCCGGCGCGTGAGGTGATGGTGCCGCGCACCGAGATGGTGTGGATCGAGAGTGACAAGACGGTCGCGCAGGCGACATCGCTGGCGGTGCGCAGCGGGCACTCCCGGCTGCCGGTGATCGGCGAGAACGTCGACGATGTCGTCGGCGTCATCTATCTCAAGGATTTGGTGCAGCAGACCCGGCTGGAACGCGGCCGGATGGACATCCGGGTCGGCGAACTGATGCGCCCGGCGGTCTTCGTGCCCGATTCCAAACCGTTGGACACCCTGCTGCGCGAGATGCAACGCGACCGCAATCACATGGCCCTGCTGGTCGACGAATACGGTGCGATCGCCGGACTGGTCACCATCGAGGATGTGCTCGAGGAGATCGTCGGCGAGATCAACGACGAGTACGACGCCGACGAGGTGGCCCCCTGGGAGGAACTGGGCGACAAGCGCTTCCGGGTGTCGGCCCGGGTGCCGATCCAGGATCTCGGCGAGCTCTACGACGATCTGGAGATCGGCGAGGACCTGGAGGTCGACACCGTCGGCGGCCTGCTGGCCCACGAACTGGGCCGGGTGCCGCTGCCCGGCGCGCAGGTCAGCTGGAACGGGCTGCGGTTGCGCGCCGAGGGCGGGCCGGACCACCGCGGCCGGGTACGCGTCGGCACCGTGTTGATCAGTCCCGAAGAACGCAGTCCCGACAGTCAGGAGGACCACGGATGAGCCTGCCGGACGAAGACGCCAAGTTGGTGACGCTGGCCCGCGGCGCGATGGGCCGGGCCGAGGCGCCCGAGGGCGCGGCGGTGCGCGATCTCGACGGCCGGACCTACGCCGGCGCGCCGGTCACGCTGGCGGCGCTGCAGCTGACCGCGCTGCAGGCCGCGGTGGCCGCCGCGGTATCCAGCGGGGCGGCCGGCCTGGAGGCCGCGGTGCTGGTCGGCGGATCGGCCGACGACGCCGGCGTCGCCGCGGTGACCGAGCTGTCCCCGGATGCTGCCGTGATCGTCACCGACCGGTCGGGAAACCCGCTGGAGGCCCCGTGAGTACCGAATTCCGGTCCGGCTTCGTCTGTTTCGTCGGCCGCCCGAACACCGGCAAGTCGACGCTGACCAACGCCCTGGTGGGGCAGAAGGTCGCGATCACCTCCAACCGGCCGCAGACCACCCGGCACACCATCCGCGGCATCGTGCACCGGGAGGACTTCCAGATCGTGCTGGTCGACACCCCGGGTCTGCACCGGCCGCGCACCCTGCTCGGGCAGCGGCTCAACGATCTGGTCAAGGACACCTACGCGCAAGTCGACATCATCGGCTTCTGCATCCCCGCCGACGAGGGCATCGGTCCCGGCGACCGCTGGATCTTCGAGCAGATCTGCGCGGTGGCGCCGCGGACCACGCTCATCGTGGTGGTCACCAAGACCGACAAGGTGTCGCGGGAGAAGGTGGCCGCCCAACTGGTTGCGGTGCAAGAGGCCTTCGGGGACAAGGCCGCCGACATCGTCCCGGTCTCGGCCACCGCCGGTCAGCAGATCGATGTCCTCACCGATGTGCTGGTCTCCCATCTGGAACCGGGCCCGGCGTTCTATCCCGACGGCGAACTCACCGATGAGCCCGAGGAAGTGCTGATGGCCGAGCTGATCCGCGAGGCCGCCCTGGAGGGCGTGCGCGACGAGCTGCCGCATTCACTGGCCGTCGTCATCGACGAGGTCGACGAGCGCGAAGGACGTCCGGAAGACGATCCGCTGCTGGATGTGCGCGCCATCCTCTACGTCGAACGCGACAGCCAGAAGGGCATCGTCATCGGCAAGGGCGGGGCCAGGCTGCGCGAGGTCGGCACCGCCGCCCGGCTGCAGATCGAGAAGCTGCTGGGCACCAAGGTCTTCCTCGAGCTACGCGTCAAGGTTGCCAAGAACTGGCAGCGCGACCCCAAACAGCTTGGGCGCCTCGGCTTCTAGGGTGTCCAGCCGGGTACCTGGCCGAAGTCCCGGATATCGGAGGGCACCGGCGGCGCGCCGTCGCCCTTTCCATACACCGCGACGACGACGGTGCGGTCCAGCAGGCTCTCCGACCACACGCCGATGTCGACATTGGTGCAGTCGGCCATGATCGCGTAGTAGTCGGGCCGGTGGTACCACTGGTTGATCAGCTCGATACCGCTGATCGCCAGCGCCGGGTTGATCGCCACCGTCTCGGCCACCGCGCCCGCGTAGCCGGCGTTGCGCGCCCGGTCGGCGACCGTGGTTCCGTCCGAACCGATGTCCGCGTTGAGCGCCCGGTTGTGCAGCACATCGTTGGTGTGCCACTGCGCGGCCAGCCGCAGCTTCGGGTTGATCTTGACGTCGTTGCTACACCCGGCCTTGTGCTGGACGGTGTAGACGTTGGCCACCACACCATCGTTGAGGCGCCGGTTGTCGGCGTGGGCTCCCGGCGCGGTCAGTACCGCCCCGGCGGCCAGGGCGAGGACCGGCAGCGCGGTCACGCAGCGGCGGGCGTTGGTCATAGGGGACGACATTACGTCAGCGCCGGACCGCGCCACCAGGGATCGGGATGGCGGGCAGTCCAGCCGTTCATCGCCTCCAGCTGCCCGGCCAGCGAGATCAGCAGCGGTTCGCTGTCGGCCGGTCCCATCAGTTGCACGCCGATCGGCAGCCCGTCGGAGGTGAACCCGGCGGGCACGTTGATCGAGGGCCAGCCGAGCAGATTCCACGGCCAGGTCACCGGGCAGGCGCGGATCATGGCCCGGTCGGTGGCCAGCGGGCCGCGATCGTCGTACTCGTCGACCAGCGCCGGGGGCTGGGCGGTCGTCGGGGCCAGCACGACATCGGCGATGTTGAAGATCCAGCCGATCCGGCGCTGGGCATCGGCCTCGGCGGCGCGCGCCTTGCGCAGGGTGTGCTGCGACAGCAACCACCCGGTGCGGATATTGCTCACGGTGCGCGCATCGAGTTCGACATCGGAGCCGAACCGCTGCGACCACTGCACCAGACCCGCGGTGGACCGGGACAGGAAGTTCCACGACATCCGCAGGTTGTAGTCCGGATCCGCCCGGGTGATGCGGTGTCCGAGCTGCCCGAGCTGGTCGGCGACACCCTGCAGCGCCGAGGCGATCTCGGGGTGCAGGGTGGAGCGGAAGAAATTGAACGGGAAGGCGGTGGACACCGCGACCCGCAGCGCGCCCGGCGCCCGGCTGACGTAGTCCGAGACCCGCACCGGATCGGGTTTGTGCAGATCGCCGGGGGCGTTGCCGGCGGCGGCGTCGAGCACCAGCGCGGCATCGGTGACGGTGCGGGCCAGCACCCCGTTGACGGTGATCCCGTTGAACGCCTCGGGCAGCGGCCAGGTGGAGATGCGACCGCGCTGCGGTTTGATGCCGACCAGGTTGGTCCAGGCGGCCGGGATGCGGACACTGCCCGCCCCGTCGGAGCCGATGGCCGCGGGCACCAGACCGGCGGCCACCGCGGCCGCGCTGCCGCCGGAGGATCCGCCGGGGCTGTGCCGGCGCGACCACGGGTTGTAGGTGTGCCCGAAGCCGGGGCCGCTGGTGAACGGCCATTGTCCCAGCTCGCAGGTGTTGGTCTTGCCGACGATGACCGCCCCGGCCGCCCGCAGCCGGCGCACCACCTCGGCGTCGGCGGTGGCCGGGGGTGGATCGCCGACGGTCCCGAACCGGGTCGGCACCCCGGCCACGTCGACATCATCCTTGACCGCGATGGGAATCCCGAGGAGCGGAAGATGTTGCCCGGCAGCGCGTTTGCGGTCGGCCTCGGCGGCGTCGGCCAGCGCTTGGCCGGCGAGCACGACCCGGAATGCGTTCAGCGTGGGCTGGCTGTCCTCGATGGCCTTCAGGGACTCCCGTACCAGTTGTTCGGAGGTCGTGGCGCCGCTGGCGAGCCGGTACAGCAGCTGGGTGAGGGTGGGGAAGGAGGGGGTGGTGATCATGCGGGCGGGATTCTTCACAGTGGCGGACATACGAGCGTCGAGGATATCCGGCGTTGCGATTGGCCCGATGTCACCGCGCGGTGGGACACTGGTCCGATGCGGTTGTACCGGGATCGAGCGGTGGTGCTGCGCCAGCACAAGCTCGGCGAGGCCGACCGGATCGTGACGCTGCTCACCCGTGAGCACGGCGTGGTGCGCGCCGTGGCCAAGGGTGTGCGCCGCACCCGCAGCAAGTTCGGGGCGCGGCTGGAGCCGTTCGCGCACATCGACGTTCAGCTGCATCCCGGTCGCAATTTGGACATCGTCACCCAGGTGCAGTCCATCGACGCCTTTGCCGTCGACATCGTCAGCGATTACGGCCGCTACACCTGTGCGTGCGCGGTGCTGGAGACCGCCGAGCGCCTCGCCGGTGAGGAACGCGCACCCGTCCCGCAACTGCACGGGCTGACCGTCGCGGCGCTGCGGGCCGTCGCGGAGGGACGGCGGCCGCGTGAGCTGGTGCTCGACGCCTATCTACTGCGCGCGATGGGGATCGCGGGCTGGGCGCCGGCGCTGACCGAGTGCGCCCGGTGTGCCGCGCCGGGCCCGCACCGGGCCTTCAACGTGGCCGCGGGCGGCAGCGTGTGCGTGCACTGCCGGCCGTCCGGGTCGGCGACCCCCACGCAGGCGGTGCTGGACCTGATGACCGCCCTGCACGACGGGGACTGGGAGTTCGCTCAGGCGTCCACCGCATCGCACCGCAGCCAGGCCAGCGGCCTGGTCGCCGCGCACCTGCAGTGGCACCTGGAACGTCAGCTGCGAACATTGCCGCTGGTGGAACGGGTGTACCGCGTCGATAGTGCGGCCGTTGAACGCCGGACGGAGATGTTCGGGCAGGATATGGCCCATGGCAATCAAACGGGGCAAGACCACTTACCCGCAGCTGCCCCCGGCGCCTGAGGACTATCCGGAGTTCCCGGACACCTCGACGTGGCCGGTGGTCTTCCCGGACCTGCCACCCAAGACCAACGGCCGCTTCTCCCGGCCGCCGCAGCACCCGTCCAAGGCGGTGCCCCCGCAGATCCCCGCCGACCAGGTGCCCAACCATGTTGCGGTGGTGATGGACGGCAACGGGCGCTGGGCCACCCAGCGCGGGCTGGGCCGCACCGAGGGCCACAAGATGGGCGAAGCGGTGCTCATCGACATCACCTGCGGGGCCATCGAACTGGGTATCAAACATCTGTCGGTATACGCATTCTCCACCGAGAACTGGAAGCGCAGCACCGAGGAGGTGCGCTTCCTGATGGGCTTCAACCGCGAGGTGGTGCGTCGCCGCCGGGAGAACCTGGACGCGATGGGCGTCAACATGCGCTGGGTCGGGTCGCGCCCACGGATGTGGAGCAGTGTGATCAAGGAGTTCGACATCGCCGAGCAGATGACCGTCGGCAACGACGTCATCACCGTCAACTACTGCGTGAACTACGGTGGGCGCACCGAGATCGTCGAGGCTGCACGGCAACTCGCCGAGGAGGCGGTGGCGGGCAAGATCAACCCGGGCCGGATCAGCGAAGCGTCGTTCGCCAGGCATCTGCACCGGCCCGACATCCCCGATGTCGACCTGTTCATCCGGACCTCCGGCGAGCAGCGCGCCAGCAACTTCCTGCTCTGGCAGGCGGCCTACGCCGAGTATGTCTTCCAGGACAAGCTCTGGCCCGACTACGACCGTCGCGACCTGTGGGCGGCGTGCGAGGAGTACGTCCACCGCAACCGCCGTTTCGGACGGGCCTGATGGTCACCGGCGGGCAGGAGGGCAGCGACCGGGGAGTGTCACTGGAGGAGCGTCTCGCGGCCGTGGTCGAGGCGCTGCTACCCGCCACCCGCGAGGACGACGGCGCGCTGACCGTGCACCACGACGGCACCTTCGCCTCACTGCGGGTGGTCAGCGTCGGCGAGGGTCTGGACATGGTGTCGCTGAACCAGATCCTGGTCTGGGACCACCCACTCGACGACACGCTGCGCGGGACCGTCGCCGGGCACACCCGTGACACGCTGCTGGGCACGGTGTCAATGGTCGAGAAGAATGCGTCTGCAGATGTGTTGCTGCGCTACAACTTTCCGGCGTCCGGGCTCACCGACGAGGCGCTGGGCACCCTGATCATGATGGTGCTGGCCACCGGCGCCGACGTGCGGCGCACGCTCAGCGCGTGAACGGGGTCATCCACGTCGTCGCGGCGGTGGTGCTCGACGAACGCCATCACGTGCTGGTGGTCCGTAAACACGGCACGACGGCATTCATGCAGCCCGGCGGCAAGATCGAGCCGGGGGAGACGCCGGTGCAGGCGCTGCGCCGCGAGGTCGCCGAGGAACTCGGGGTGGGAATCGTCGCGGAATCGGTGCGCCCGCTGGGCCATCACGACGCGGCAGCGGCCAACGAGCCGGGCCATCGGGTCGCGGCCGAGTTGTTCCTGGCCGAGTTGGACGGCGCGCCGACCCCGGCCGCCGAGATCGCCGAGATGGCATGGATCGATCCGGATGCGCCCGGTGACATCGACCTGGCGCCGTTGACGCGGGACATCGTGCTGGAGTGGGTGCGCGTCAGCTAGACGCGGTTTTCAGCTCCCGCACGATCCGCACAGTCCGAAGATCTCGATGGTGTGACTCACATCGGTGAAGCCGTGTTCGGCGGCGACCTCGTCGGCCCACACCTCGGCGGCGCCGCCGTCGACCTCGACGGTGCTGCCGCACACCCGGCACACCAGATGGTGGTGGTGATGCGACGAGCAGCGGCGGTATACCGATTCCCCGGTGTCGGTGCGCAGCGTGTCGACCTGCCCGGCGGTGGCCATCGACTGCAGGGTGCGGTAGACGGTGGTCAGGCCGATGCCCTCACCCTGTTTGCGCAGCTCGTCGTGCAGTTCCTGGGCGGACCGGAAGTCCTCGATGTTCTCCAGCAGGGCGGAGATGGCCGCCCGCTGCTTGGTCGATCGCACGGGGGCGTTCACGCGATGTCCTCCGAGGCATGCGTGACCGCGGCGACCACGATCTCGGCCAGGTGATGGTCGACCAGGCGGTACATGACCTCGCGGCCGCTGCGTTCGCCGGCCACCACCCCGGCGGATTTCAGGATTCGCAGGTGCTGACTGACCAGCGGCTGCGGTACGTCGAGGGCGTCGACCAGTTCGTGCACGCAGCGCCTCGACTCGCGCAGTTGCAGCACGATCGCGATGCGCAACGGCGCGGCGAGCGCGCGCAGCAGGTCGCCGGTGGTGTCCAGCACCTCGCGCGTGGGTAGCTCGGGGAACGGCGCGCTCGGGTGGGCGTGCGCGGAATGGTCCTCGGCCGTGGCAGAATTGGAAATCATTTTCATTACGAGCCAGAATACATGCAGATCCATGCATGTCAACGGCTGACGGGTACCGGCCCCGCCTCCGGCGTGCGCAGGTCATCGCTACGCTGTTGACCCGTGGCTTCCATCATCGACACCGTTGCAAACCTGGCGAAACGCCGTGGCCTCGTCTATCAATCGGGCGAGATCTACGGCGGTACCAAGTCCGCCTGGGACTACGGACCACTCGGGGTGGAGCTCAAGGAGAACATCAAGAAGCAGTGGTGGCGTTCCGTGGTCACCGGCCGCGACGACGTCGTCGGCCTGGATTCGGCGATCATCCTGCCGCGGCAGGTGTGGGTGGCCTCCGGCCACGTTGCCGTGTTCAACGACCCGCTCGTCGAGTGCCTGAACTGTCACAAGCGGCACCGGCAGGACCACCTGCAGGAGGCCTACGCGGAGAAGAAGAGCACGCGCGACACCGTCGTGGACCCCGACTCGGTGCCGATGACCGAGATCGTCTGCCCGGACTGCGGCACCAAGGGCCAGTGGACCGAACCGCGCGATTTCAGCATGATGCTCAAGACCTACCTCGGCCCGATCGAGTCCGAGGAGGGGCTGCACTACCTGCGCCCGGAGACCGCCCAGGGCATCTTCGTCAACTTCGCCAACGTGGTGACGACCTCGCGCAAGAAGCCGCCGTTCGGCATCGGTCAGATCGGCAAGAGCTTCCGCAACGAGATCACCCCGGGCAACTTCATCTTCCGCACCCGCGAGTTCGAGCAGATGGAGATGGAGTTCTTCGTCGAGCCCTCGACCGCGCCGGAGTGGCACAAGTACTGGATCGAGACGCGGTTGAAGTGGTACACCGACCTGGGTATCCGGCCGGAGAACCTGCGCCTCTACGAGCATCCGCTGGAGAAGCTGTCGCACTACAGCGCAGGCACCACCGATATCGAGTACAAGTTCGGGTTCGCCGGCAGCCCGTGGGGTGAGCTGGAAGGTATCGCCAACCGCACCGACCACGACCTGTCCAGTCACGCAAAGGCATCCGGGGTCGACCTGACCTACTACGACCAGGCCTCCGACACTCGCTACACGCCGTATGTGATCGAGCCGGCGGCCGGTCTGACCCGGTCGCTGATGGCCTTCCTGGTCGACTCGTATCACGAGGACGAGGCGCCCAATGCCAAGGGTGGGGTCGACAAGCGCACGGTGCTCAAGCTCGACCCGCGACTGGCCCCGGTCAAGGCCGCGGTGCTGCCGCTCTCCCGGCATGCCGACTTGTCGCCCAAGGCAAAGGATCTGGCCGCCGAGCTGCGGCAGAGCTGGAATGTCGAGTTCGACGACGCCGGTGCGATCGGCCGTCGCTACCGGCGCCAGGACGAGATCGGCACGCCGTTCTGTGTGACGCTGGACTTCGACTCGCTCGACGACCACGCGGTCACCATCCGCGAGCGCGACGCGATGACCCAGGAGCGGGTGGCGATCTCGGAGGTGTCGAACTACCTGGCCGTCCGCCTCAAGGGCGCCTGACCGGGTCTGTTCCGTTCCCGGCGAGCGTGCGTGTCTGCGGGCCGACACGCCGCTCACCGGTACGAGTTCGCGCACCTTCGCGGGCGGCGTCGATCTCCACAGTTTCCGATTCGTCCACAGATCCGGCGCACGGCATGGTCTCGGTGATATCGCCGATCGACGATCGGGACCATGTCAGATCGCATCGCCGCACTGCTGGGGCGTCAGGGCGGGGTGGTGAGTACCGCGCAACTGCTCGCCGAGCTCGGTCGCAGTCGCCTCGAGACCAAGATCCGTACCGGTGAACTCATCAAGGTCTGGCCCGGGGTGTACTCGACCGAGGAGCCCGACAACCACATCCGGCTGAGTGGCCTCGATCTGCGGGCAGGCCAGCCGGTGGCCATCTGCCTCGGTACCGCCGCCGCGGCGTACGGCTTCGACACCGAAGATGTCGTCGACCTGCATGTGCTAAACCCGAACGGCCACCAACTCCGCGCCTCCGACGGCCTGGTCATCCACCGGCGCGATGGTGCACCGCTGGCCTACGTCGAGGGGCGGCCTGCGACGAGTGCTGCGTGGACTGCGGTCGAAGTCGCTCGCTCGCTGCGTCGTCCCCGGGCCATCGCCACCCTGGACGCCGCATTGCGTAGCGAAACCTGCACCCGCAGTCAGCTTTTCGATGCGGTGGTGGAACAGTACGGCCGACGCGGCATCGTCGCTGTCCGGCAATTGGTTGCGCACGCAGCCCCGCAGGCGGAGTCGCCGATGGAAAGCGAGGCGCGGCTGGTGATGCTGGACGCGGGTCTGCCGATGCCCGTGTTGCAGTATGAGGTGAGCGATCTTGCGGGCCGGGTCTGGCGACTGGATTTTGCCTGGCCGTCCAGCAAATTGGCTGTCGAGTACGACGGCTTCGACTGGCACAGCGATCCCGAGAGTTTTGCCCGCGACCGTCGCAAACGCGCTGCCCTGCAGGAGATGGGCTGGATCGTGATCTCGATCGTCGCCGAGGATGTCCGGCACTACCCACAGGATTTGATCGAACGGGTGCAGTCCGGCTTGGCGCGTTCGTACGCGGCATGAGCGTGCGCAGAATGCTGGGTGACGGCGGCGTGTCGCGGTGCAGACACGCACGCTCGCCGGGGAAAGTTATCCAACGTATTCCTTGACGGGAATATGTCCCTGGGCTTAGGGTGACTGCCATGCGGGCGGCGGTGTTCGTGGCGTTGGGCGAGCCGAGCCGGCTGCGGATCGTTGAACTGCTCAGGGGTGGGCCACAATCGGTGGGCACGATCGCCGATGCGCTCGGGATCCGGCAGCCGCAGGTGAGCAAACACCTTCGGGTTCTTGGTGATTCGGGCATCGTGAGCAGCCACGCCCGGGCCAGGCAACGGTTTTATCAGCTCGAATCGGGGCCGTTCGAAGACATCGGTCGGTGGGCCGAATCCTTCGAGCAGCTGTGGAACACCCGGTTGGACAACCTGGGCGCGTTCCTGGAATCGATGGCGGACAACGACGAGAAGGGAAGGCCTGCACCATGATCATGCAACTCTTCAAGAAGAAGAACTTCACCCTGAAACGGACCTACCCCGCACCGGTCGCCTCGGTGTGGGACGCCTGGACGCAGGCCGAGATGGTGCGCCAATGGTGGGGCCCGAAGAACACGTTCGTCCCGGAATGCCGTATCGATGCCCGCGTTGGTGGTGAGGTGCACATCGTCATGGAGGCAGGCGAGGGGATGGGCAAGTATGCGGGCACCCGCTGGTCGATGACGGGCACCTTCACCCGCGTCGATCCGGTCACCCGGCTGACCTACGACGCCCGATCCTGGACCGACGGTGAGGAATCCACTTCAACGATCCTGCATGTCAATGATGTGACACTGACCGAACACGACGGGCAGACGGAGCTGACCCTGGACGTGACGATCACCCAGATCGGCGCCAAGGCCAAGATGGCGGCATTCGGGATGAAGTGGGGCTACAAGGCCCAGCTCGACAAGCTCGCCGAGCGGTTGACCGCGCCGGCCGAGGGCGCGTAGCGCCGCTGGGAACTGCCGCGCCGACGGTATCGATCTACGACGGAGTGCTCCGATGAGAATCGCCCGGTACCTGACGGTGCTGCTGCTGTTGTGCGCGCTGCCCGGATGCGCGACGGGGGACAAGGCCCGTGACGAAGGAGGCCAGGGGATGCCCGTTTCGGCGGAGACCGCCGCGCAGTTCGGCGATGTGACACTGCCGGCGGGGGTCCAGGTGTTGGCCACCGACACCGATTCGGGTCGAGATACCCGCTACCGCCTGGCCTTGCAGATGAACGAAGCGCAACTGAGCGAATTCCTCGGCCAATTCCCGGAGCCGCCTGGTCCCTCGGACATCCCGAAATCGACATCGGTGCTCGCCGGGCCGGAACTCGGTTCGGCGCCCGATCCGCGCTACGTCCAGGATCGGGTCGCCACCGCCGCACACGGCACCGTGACCCGCGAGATCATCGTCGACGAGCGCGCGCCCGACGAGATCTTCGTACATCTGTCGATGTACACGACCTAGAAGTACACGGCCTAGAAGCGGCCGCCGCCCCCGCCGAAGCCGCCACCACCGCCGCCGAAACCACCGCCGGATCCGCCGAACGATGTCGACCGCCAACTCCCACCGCCAACGCTGCCCCCCAGCCCACCGCGCAGCGCCCCGGACAGGATGTTGCCGATGATGATGCCGCCCAGCACCGCACCGGTGTTCGAGCCGCCCCCGTAGTGCTGCGAGTTGTAGGCCTGGTGGGCGGCGCTGACGTCATTGTTGGCCAGCTGCTGGGCCTGCATGGCCAGCGAGGTCGCGCCGTTGGCATGCGCGATGGCCGTCGGCAGATCGGTACCTGCCTTCTCCTGTGCCGCCTGCAGCTGACGGACCGCCTCGGCCAGCCGGGTGCGGGCCTCCGGGCCGACACTGCCGCGTCGGGTGTCGATGAAATCGCTCACCCCGCGCACCCGCGACTGCGCGGCCGCCAACGCCTGCTCATAGGACCGCTGTAGGCGCTGCTGTGCCTCCCGCTCCTCCGCGACGACGGCCAGCAGCCGGTCCAGATCGGCGTCGGCCTGCGTGAGCGCCGTGAAAGCACCGAGCGGGTCGGTGTTTCCGGACGCCTGCGCCGTCGCGACCGCCTGGGCGGCGGCATCGCGGGCCGACTGCAGTTCGGCGACCTCGTCGAAACCGCCGCGGCTCAGCTGCGCGTCGGCGGCCGCGATACCGGCCTGCACGTCGGCGATCTCTTCGGGCAGGGTCGCGATCGCCCGGCTGATGTCACCGGCCGCGCTGTCGATGGCGTCGAGCATGGTGCGGGCCTGTCCCAGCGCCGATTCGGCGGCACGCATGGAGTCCACCAGTCCGGCCTGCTGACCGGCGGGCCGGGCCACCAGCGCGCGGGCGTTGCCGATGTTCTGGTCGGCGAACTCCAGCCGGTGCTTCGCGGTGTCGACATTGTCGATCACCGAATGCAGCGCGGTCGGCGCGAACTGCCGGTTCAGCTCGGCGAGGGCCTGTTCGGCGGGCGTGATGCGGGTGGTCAGGTCGATCATCTGCTGGGTCAGCACATCGAGGCGCGCCGGCGCGTTGATGACGAGGTCGCGCATCTGCGCGAACGCCTCGCGCTGGGTGTCGAGTTCGCGGTCGGCCCTGGCCGCGGCCACGATCACCCGGGTCAGCAGGTCGCGGCGCTGCGCGGCGGTCTCCGGCACGGTGTCGTCGAGGATCTGTCGCACGTTGAACGCCTGGGTCAGGGTGGTGCGGGCCGCGTTCACGGCGGCGGTGAACGGGGCGGTTTCCTGCTCGCCGAATTCCTCGACCGCCAACGTCAATTCGTTCTCGCTGGTGCGCACGGCGTTGTCGACCTCGACGACGATCGAGCGCGACAACTCGTCGAGGGTGTCCAGCGGCACCGCGGCGAGCGCGGTGGGGTTGGTCGGGTCGATCCGTTGCGCCGCGGCCAGATCGGCCTCGCGGCGCTTGCGCTTGCGCCGCCGCGACCACAACACCAGTCCCAGTACCGCGATCCCCAGCACCGCCAGCATGGCCAGCACGCCGAACCAGTTCAGTCCCGATGACGAGGTGGTGGCGCGGGCATCGAGGCCATCGGCGGCCGCCACGGCCGCGGCCGCCCAGTTCCCGTCGCGCAGCGCCGGCTCGATCTCATTGCGCCGCAGCGTGTTCGCTTCCGAATCGCTCGCCGCCGCCGATCCGGTCAGGAAGGCGTAGGCGCGATCGGCGGTCGCGACCGCCAGCAGCGCGTCGTATTCACCGAGGTCGCTGGCCCGCAGGGTCGCCTGCGCCCACGGCTCGGCGCTCTGCCCTGAGAAGGTGTCGACGAAGACCACCCACAGCCGCACCTGGCGGTTTGTGTAGAGCCGGTCGACGGCCTGGCTGACCTGGTTCATCCCCGCGCCGCCCAGCGCGTTCGACTCGTCGACGATCTGGCTGGGCAGCCGGAACGGCGGTCTGGCCGACGCTTCGGGCGCGGACAACAGCGCGATGGGCGCCGTCGACAGGCCCGCGGCGAGGACCACGAGCAACAGGGAAAGCAATCGGGCGAGGCGCATGCCCGTCAATCTAGTGACTTCCTCGACGTTCGGGCGGTAGTCATGTCCGATGTACCGGCGCCGGGCTGGCAGACTGTCAGCCGGTGGCCACGCAACGCAACACATCCGACTACGACGACTTCGACCGGCAGCGGCTGGTGTCGGAGTCGCCCAAGGGTGCCGGCCTGGGATCGTCGAAGCTGACCGACAGTGACATCGGGGCCACCGAGCACCGCACCGACTTCGCCCGCGACCGGGCCCGGGTGCTGCATTCGGCGGCGCTGCGCCGACTGGCCGACAAGACGCAGGTGGTCGGACCCCGGCATGGGGACACGCCCCGCACCCGGCTCACCCACTCGCTGGAGGTCGCCCAGATCGGCCGGGGGATGGCCGTGGGCCTGGGTTGCGATCCCGACCTGGTGGACCTGGCCGGCCTGGCCCACGACATCGGTCACCCGCCCTACGGGCACAACGGTGAACGAGCCCTCAACGAGATCGCGGCCCCGTTCGGTGGCTTCGAGGGCAATGCGCAGAACCTGCGTATCCTGACCCGACTGGAACCGAAAGTCCTTGCCGAGGACGGTCGTTCGGCCGGACTGAATCTGACCCGGGCGGCGCTGGACGCGGTCACGAAGTATCCGTGGTCGCGGGCGGAGAACCCCAGGAAGTTCGGCTTCTACGACGACGACATGGCCGCTGCGAACTGGTTGCGTGACGGTGCGCCGGCACATCGCCCGTGCCTGGAGGCCCAGGTGATGGACTGGGCCGACGATGTCGCCTATTCGGTGCACGACGTCGAGGACGGGGTCATCTCCGGGCGCATCGATCTGCGGGTGCTGGCCGACAACGACGCCGCCGACGCGCTGGCCCGCCTGGGCGCCAACGCCTATCCGGCGGTGTCCCACGACGACCTGCTGTCGGCCGCACAGCGGCTCTCGGAGATGCCGGTGGTGGCCGCGGTCGGTAAGTACGACGGCACCCTGGCGGCCTCGGTGGCGCTGAAGCACCTGACCAGCGAACTCGTCGGGCGCTTCGCCAACGCCGCGATCTCGCAGACCCGGGCGGTGGTGGGCGGCGCGCCGGTGCTCAAACGCTTCGACACCGAACTACACGTGCCCGCCGAGGTCCGCGCCGAGGTCGCGGTGCTCAAGATGCTGGCGCTGCAGTTCATCATGTCCGATCACCGGCACCTGCAGATCCAGACCGACCAGCGCACCCTCATCGAGGAGGTCGCGCTCGCGCTGTGGGCGCAGGCTCCCAGCAGCCTGGACCCGCAGTTCGCCGCGGAATTCGCCGTCGCCGCCGACGACGGGGCCCGGCTGCGGGTGGTCATCGACCAGATTGCCTCCTACACCGAGTCCCGGTTGGAGCGGGTGCACGAGGTGCGCTCACCGCGGCCGCTGTGACGGGCCGATAGACTGCGCCGATGGCCAATGAAGCGACGCGGGGCGGCCGGGGCCGCATCCCCGATCGCGATATCGCGGCCATCCGGGAGCGGGTCCGCATCGAGGACATCGTCGGCGACTACGTGCAGTTGCGCCGCGCCGGGGTGGATTCGCTCAAGGGTCTGTGCCCCTTCCACGACGAGAAGTCGCCGTCGTTCCACGTGCGGCCCAACCACGGGCACTTCCACTGCTTCGGCTGCGGTGAGGGCGGCGACGTCTACGCCTTCCTGCAGAAGATCGAGCACGTCAGCTTCGTCGAGGCCGTCGAACTGCTCGCCGACAAGGTCGGCTACACCGTCACGTATTCCGGCGGCGCGGCCACCAACGTGCAACGCGACCGGGGAAGTCGCAGTCGGCTGATCGCGGCCAACGCCGCCGCGCAGGAGTTCTATGCCGAGCAGCTGCGCTCGGAGGAGGCGGCGCCGGCCCGCCAGTACCTGATCGACCGGAACTTCGACGCCGATGCCGCCGCGAGGTTCGGCTGCGGATTCGCCCCGTCGGGGTGGGACAAGCTGACAAAACATCTGCTGCGCAAGGGATTCGAGTTCAAGGAACTCGAAGCGGCCGGGCTGTCCCGGGAGGGCAAGCGTGGTCCGATGGACCGGTTCCACCGTCGGCTGCTGTGGCCGATCCGGGTGTCCTCGGGGGAGACCATCGGGTTCGGTGCCCGACGGCTGTTCGACGACGATCACATGGAAGCCAAGTACGTCAACACCCCGGAAACCGTGCTCTACAAGAAGTCTCACGTGCTGTTCGGTCTGGACCTGGCCAAACGCGATATCGCCAAGGGGCATCAGGCCGTGGTGGTGGAGGGCTACACCGACGTGATGGCGATGCATCTGGCCGGGGTGACCACCGCGGTGGCCGCCTGTGGCACCGCCTTCGGTGACGAGCACCTGTCGATGTTGCGCCGACTCATGATGGACGACAACTTCTTTCGCGGTGAGTTGATCTACGTCTTCGACGGTGACGCGGCCGGCCGGGCCGCGGCGGTGAAGGCCTTCGAGGGTGAGCAGAACCTGGCCGGGCAATCCTTCGTGGCTGTGGCGGCCGACGGTATGGACCCCTGCGATCTGCGGCTGCGCTCCGGTGACGGCGCGCTGCGTGACCTGGTGGCCCGCCGCGCCCCGCTGTTCGAGTTCGCCATCCGCACCGCCCTGGCCGAACACGACCTGGACAGTGCCGAGGGGCGGGTGGCCTCGCTGCGCCGCTGCGTGCCGATGGTGTCGCGGATCAAGGATCCGACGCTGCGCGACGAGTACGCCCGGCAGTTGGCCGGCTGGGTCGGTTGGCAGGACGTCGGGCAGGTGCTGGGGCGGGTCCGCGAGGAGGCCGGTCGCAAGGGGCCCCGCACCGGCCGCGCAGCCAGTGCGCCCACCCGGCGCGGCGGCGCGGAGCCCGCGGACCGGCCGGCACCGGCGATCGCGCGGCCCAACCCGATGGACCCCACGCTGCGGCCACAGCGGGAGGCGCTCAAGTCGGCCCTGCAGTATCCGGTTCTGGCCGGGCCGGTTTTCGACAGCCTGGGCCAGGAAAGCTTCACCCACCCGGCCTATGCGGCGGTGCGGGCGGCCATCTCCGCGGCCGGCGGGGTCTCGGCCGGACTGTCCGGGGCGCAGTGGATCGAGGCAGTGCGGGATCTCGCCGGTGACGCGGCCGGTCTGGTCAACGAGCTCAGCGTGGACGCCATCAAGATCGACGACGACGAGCGGCTGGCCCGGTACATCTCCGGGGTACTGGCCCGGCTGCAGGAGGTCTCGGTCGGACGGCAGATCGCCGAGGTCAAGTCCAAGCTGCAGCGGATGTCGCCGGTGGACAACAGCGATGAGTACCACGCCCTGTTCGGTGATCTGGTGGCGATGGAGACCTACCGCCGCAGCCTGCTCGAGCAGGCCAGTGGCGACGACTTGACTGCATGATCGCGACGTAACCGTTATGGTTGTAGCGCAGCCAACTGTCTAGAAAGGCTCCACCGTGGCATTTCTGAGCAATCAGACACGCAAGTTCGTCGTCGCCGGCGCCTTCGCGGCCGCCGTCGCCGCGGCGCCGGTGCTCGCCCTCTCGACGGTTCCCGATGCCAGCGTCGAGGCCAAGCCGTGCCTGGCGTGGTTCGGCAACAAGGAAGACGGGCACTGCCTGTCCTATTCGAACGGCAACGGCGTCGCCGTCGGCACCCCGGGTGCCGGGTTGTGCGGCGGCGGAATCTGCACCGGGCCGGTGTTCCCCGGTAACACCTGGAACACCAACATCCCGATCGGCTGAGCCGGCCGTCTCCACACGTCCTCCGACCGCACAGTCGCGGGACAGTCGTTTCATAGCGGCCGCACAGGTCGCTGTCGCAGACTTTGCATGCCCGGTCGTGCTGACCCCCGACGGCCCATCCGGGTGTGCGGCGCGCGATCCCCGAGCTCGCGCGCCGCACCTGGGCACAGCCCGGTCATAGTGTGCGAATGGTCATCGTGTCGCGTCCCTTTCGTTATCTGCCGACGAGAGACTCATAGCCTCGATCGACAACTGGAGGGCCGGCACGTGAACGCTGAGGAGAGCTACGGCGCGATCCCGGCGACCAAGGGGGTCGGCGTCCTGGCCACCGCGGTGGTCACCACATTGGGTATCGCGCTCTACGGCGGCACTCTGGAGAACTCCGATCTACGGATACCGCGTGCCTCGGTCGAGCTGACGCCGAGTGAGGCGCCGATGGCCGGCAATGATCTGCCGACCGACATCGCCGCGTTGAGGTCCGAAGACAGGCCCTAGTCGGGGCGGCCGTTGCGTGGCTGCGCGTCGGGCTGTTCGGGATGCAGAACCGATGTCTCGGCGTCGATCGCCGTCAGCCGCACCATCTGCGGGTCGGGTGACACCCGGTCGGCCACCTTGCGGCGCCCGGCGTCCAGCACGGCCTTGGTCGCCGGGTTCTCGGTGACCGCCTTGTAGGTCGAGGCGATCTGCTCGTAGCGGCGGCGGCCGGCTTTCGCGCCCAGCACGTAACCGACCCCCAGTACGAAGACGAACCGGAACACGAGGCTCCTTCCACGGTGACAGCAGGACTGCCACCATCCTGCCTCACCCGCCCGCCAAGGTGGCGACGGGGCTTCTGACCAGTCGATTCTTCGACCGCGGGGTGTATGCGCTAGAGTCTGACCTCGGTTCATTCCCCTGTAGCTCAATTGGCAGAGCTCCCGACTGTTAATCGGGCGGTTATTGGTTCGAGTCCAATCGGGGGAGCTTCTCTTCCAGAGACGTAGGCTCGCGATATGCGGCTGACGCACCTTCCTCCAGATCCGCCGAGAGCGACGAAATGGTCGCTGCGACGGCCGAATCGCCGCCATTTCGTCACTTTCGCGCTGACCGCCGCGGCCCTGTCGCTCACCTCATGCGGCTGGAGTCCGCAGAATTCGGCCCCGCAGGCCACGTCGGACTGCGCCGCCTCGGACACCCCGACCGCCGAGACGGTCCGGGCCGCCATCGAGAAGGTCGGCGAGCGCTGGACCGAGACATCGCGTGGACACACCGGCGACTGCCGGCTGCACTGGGTGGTCATCGGTACCGGCGACACGGCTCCCGATGCGGCCGTGCAGGTGCTCTTCTTCGATCGGGACAAGCCGCTCGGCCCGCCGACACCGCGACCGCGCCCGTACACCACGGTGGTGCCGCTCAGCGACAGCACCGCCACCGTGCAGTATCAGTGGTTGCGGGGCACGGACAAGCCGTGTTGCCCGACCGGAATCGGTCAGGTCCGCTTCCAGATCGGCACGGACGGCACGCTCACGGCGCTGGATCCGATCCCGACGCCGACGCCGTGACCTTCAGCTCATAGAGCTCGATGAGGGTGTCCTCGACGTGTTGGAGGGGTTCGGCCGATCGGGTCGCCTGACAGATCGCGATGGCCCCCTCCACCGCGGCCGGTGGCCGGGCAAAGCCCGGCGCACCTGACGGGCTACTTGGGTTCGATGGTGCCGGAGCTGACGGCGTCCTGCTCCTGGTGCTCGTCGGCATCCGGGATGTGCTCGGGATGCAGCATCTCGGCATACCGCAGCTGCTCGGGGATCCCGAAGCCGTCGACCAGCAGTTCGGCGTGCGGACGCAACCGGCGGCAGCGGTCGTTGATGCCGCGGGTCACCGCCTTGGCGCGTTCGGTGGACAGGAACCGGTGCTCGACGAACCACGCCTTGTCGTCCTCGATCACCGACAGCGCGTACAGATCGCAGACCATACCGAGGATCTCGCGGGCGTCCTCGTCCTCGCAGGCGTCGATGCCGGCGACGAACGCCTCCAGGATGATCCGGTCGATATGCGCCTGCGCGGTGTGCAGCACGTGATCCTGCACCGAGTTGAAGGCGTCGAACGGGGACATCTCCTTGGCCTTGCTCTGCAGCCGGCGTGCGACCGAGGCAAGCATGTACTCCTCGCGGTCCTCGAACATCTTGACCTGGGTGCCTCGGTTGAACAGCGAGCCCTCTTCCTCGTTGTCCTCGCGGGTATCCACGATGGTCTGCATGATCGTCTGTGCCGCCGTGCGCTTGAGCACCCGCTCACCGGCGAAGTTGGCCGCGAAGCGCACCCACTCCACCGGGCTCATGCCCTTGATGTCATCGGCGTAGGAGGTCAGCAGTTCCTTGGCCACCAGCTGGGTGAGCACGTGGTTGTCACCCTCGAAGGTGGTGAACACATCGGTGTCGGCCTTCAGTGCGATCAGGCGGTTCTCGGCCAGATAGCCTGCGCCACCACAGGCTTCGCGTGCCTCCTGGATGGCGCGGGTGGCGTGCCAGGTGTTGGCGGCCTTCAGGCCCGCCGCGCGTGATTCCAGTTCGCGCTGCTCCTCGGCATCCGGATTGTCCGAGGTCTGCAATTCGTGGCACTTGGCCACCAGTTCGTTCTGCGCGAACTGCAGCGCGTAGGACTTGGCGATCAGCGGGAAGAGTCGACGCTGGTGCACCAGGTAGTCCATGATCAGCACCTCGTTCTCCGAACCGGGTGCCTCGAACTGCCTGCGCTCCAGGGCATACCGGGTCGCGATGTCGAGTCCCACCCGCGCCGCGGCGCCGGCGCTGCCGCCGACGGTGACGCGACCGCGGATCAGGGTGCCCAGCATGGTGAAGAAGCGCCGGCCCTTGTTCTCGATCGGCGACGTGTAGGTGCCGTCCTCGGCGACATCGGCATATTTGTTGAGCAGGTTCTCCCGGGGGACCCGCACCTGGTCGAACTGGATGCGTCCGTTGTCGACACCGGGCAGACCACCCTTGTAGTGGCAGTCCGAGGTGGTGACGCCCGGCAGGTCGTTGCCGGCGTCGTCGCGGATGGGCACCACGAAACAATGCACGCCGTGTCCCTCGCCCTTGGTGATCAGCTGCGCGAACACCGCTGCCACCCTTGCCGTCTCGGCCGCGCCACCGATGTAGTCCTTACGCGAGGACGGGGTGGGGGAATCGATGACGAATTCCTGGGTCTGCGGGTCGTAGGTGGCCGTCGTCTCCAGGGACTGCACATCACTGCCGTGACCGGTTTCGGTCATCGCGAAGCAGCCCAGCAGTTCCAGGTTGATGATCTTGCGCACATACGCGTTGTGGTGGCGTTCGGTGCCCAGATTCTCGATGGCGCCGCCGAACAGGCCCCACTGCACACCGGCCTTGACCATCAGCGACAGGTCGCTCATCGCGAGCATCTCGATCTGGGTGACGGCGGCACCGACATCACCGTTGCCGCCGTGCTCCTTCTTGAACCCGTCCTCGGCCGCGCCGCGCGCGGCCATGATCTTGAGCTGTTCGCCGACCTTGGTGCGGGCGATGACGGTGTTCGGCGTGTAGTGCGGCCGGAACACCTCGCCGGCGAGCTCGGCGCGAACCTGGTTTTTCACGTCACGCCAGCGGCCGTCGAGCGCGTTGCGGAGGTGATCAGCGGTAGTGGTCATAGCAGACGGTAACGTGCCCACCCGCGCGGCAAGGTAAACCTGAGTACAACCTCAGGAAATGCGCAGAGTTGAATGTCGCCATGACCGATCCGGTATCCCCGACCGGCCTGCCGCACGTCGCCAGCCACCGGCACGCCGATGTCACCGGCGGGTGGCTGCGGGCGGCGACCTTCGGTGCGATGGACGGTTTGGTGAGCAACACCGCACTGATCGCCGGGGTGGCCGCGGGCGCCAGTGCGAACGCGGTGGTGCTCTCCGGCATCGCCGGACTGCTGGCCGGCGCGTTCTCGATGGGACTGGGGGAGTACACCTCGGTGACCACCGCCAACGAGCAGATCGACTCCGAGGTGAAGGTGGAGCGACGGTCGTTCACCAAGGATCCCGAGGCCGAGCGGGCCGAACTGACCGCGATGTTGATCGACATGGGGATGACACCGCAGACCGCGGCGGCGGCGACCACCGAGATCCACCGGGACGAGAACCGGGCCCTGAACTTCCACCTCGTCCAGGAACTCGGCGTCGACCCGCGGGAGAAACCCTCGCCGTGGGTCGCCGCCGGGTCCTCGTTTTTGATGTTCACCCTCGGCGCGATCGTCCCGCTGATCCCGTATCTGCTCGGCTACGACTCGCTGTGGGCGGGGTTGCTCTGTGGCGGAACAGGTCTGGCGATCGCCGGCGCGACGGCGGCCAAGTTCACCCGGCGCGCACCGCTGTGGTCCGCGCTGCGGTTGCTCGGGCTCGGCGGTGCCGCGATCGCCGCCACCTACCTCGTCGGTTCCGTTGTGGGCGTGGCGGTCACCTGATCAGTTGCCGACGGTGACGGCGGTGGCCTCGTCGCTCAGCTCGTCCACCTCGTCCTCGGGCGCATCGATCCCGGCGAGGTGACCGCGCGCGGCGAACAGCAGTGCCGCACCGACGGCGACCGCACCCGCGCCCACCCAGTAGGGCAGATGGACGCTGACCTGCTCACCGAGCACGCCGGCCAGCCACGGCGCGACCGCCGCACCGCCGAAGCGCAGGAAGCTGTAGGCCGCCGACGCGACGCCCCGCTCGACCGGAGCGGCCTTCATCACTGTCTCGGTGATGAGGGTGTTGTTGATGCCGATGAACAACCCGGCGACCACCACACACGTGGCGAGCACCACCTTGTCGTTCGTGCCGATCGCCATCACGACCAGCGTCGCCGTCATCGCCAGCAGGTTGACCACCAGCGTCGGCACCGTGCCGAATCGGTGTTGCAGCCGCGGGGCCACCACCACCGACGTGAATGCCAGCGCCACACCCCATCCGAAGAAGATCAGCCCGATCTGGTGGGCGTTCATGTCCAGCGGGAACGGGGTGAAGGCCAGCAGCGTGAAGAAGCCGAAGTTGTAGAGCAACGCGGTCACCGAGACGGCCAGCAGACCACGGTGGCGCAGCGCACGGAACGGGTCGATCAGGCTGGTGGCCCGGGCCGGGCGTGGTGTGGTCGGCAGCAGGAAGACCGTGACGACCAGGGCCAGGGCCATCAGCGCCGAGACACCGAAGAACGGGCCGCGCCACGAGATGGATCCGAGCACACCACCGACCAGCGGCCCGATCGCGATGCCCAGTCCCAGCGCCGCCTCGTAGAGGATGATCGCCTGCGCCACCGAACCACGGGCGGCGTTGACGATGGTGGCCAGCGCGGTCGCGATGAACAGCGCGTTACCCAGCCCCCACAGGGCCCGCCAGCCGACGATCTCCATGACCGTCTCGGACATGCCCGCCAGCCCGGCGCCGGCGATGATGATCACCAGGCCGAGCAGCAGGGTGTTCTTCGGGCCGATCCGGCTGGACACCACCCCGGTGATCAGCATGGCCACGCCCATGACCGCCATATAGCTGGTGAACAGCAGCGACACCTGCGAGGGCGAGGCGTTCAGGTTGTCGGCGATGGGCTTGAGGATCGGGTCGACCAGGCCGATGCCCATGAAGGCAACGACGGAGGCAAAGGCAACGGCCCAAACGGCTTTCGGTTGACGCCACATGGCGTGCGGACTCCTTACTTCGATCGGCGGTCCTGCTGGGCATCGTCGAGCAGCCCGCGCAGCACCTGTATCGCCTCGACGAGCGCGTCGCGCTGGGCGCCGTCGAGGTGTTCCAGATAGGGGTTGATCGCGGCACTGCGATCGGCGCGCACCCGGTTCAGCGTGGCCCGGCCCTCGTCGGTGATGCCGATGAGCACGGCACGGGCATCGGCAGGATCCTCGATGCGCGAGACCAGACCGGCGTCCTCCAGGCGGCGCACCTGGGTGGTCATCGTCGGTTGTGAGCAGTGGTCGATCGCGGCCAACTCGGAGATGCGGGTCTGGCCCTGGTCTTCGATGGTGGCCAACAATCGGGCCTGCGCGAACGGCAGCGGCAGTTCGATCCGCTGGTTTGCCAGCCGGTTGATACGCGCGACGACGGCCAACAGGTCGGCGCCGAGTGCGGCCGGGTCCGTTCGATTCACCTGATCCAGGTTACATAGAATTGCTATGCATCGGCAAATCTGGTGGCGTGGCTACCGTCACAGTGCGGGCGTCCGAAGCACTCCGCTCAGCTGGCAGAATCGGGTGATGCCTCCCGGTCCGCCGCCCCCTCGCCGGGCCGGCTCGTTGTTGCCGGGGGAGTTGGCGCAGGCCTCGGTCATGGCCGCGCTGTCCGCGGCCATCGCGATCATCGCCGTCGTCGTCCCCTTCGCCGCCGGGCTGTCGCTGCTGGCGACGGTGCCCATGGGCCTGCTGGCCTACCGGTACCGGCTGCGGGTGGTGCTGGCCGCCACCGTGGCCGGCGCGCTGGTCGCCTTCATCATCGCCGGGATCGGCGGGCTGATGACCGTCCTGAACTGCGCCTATATCGGCGGACTGGTCGGCATCGTCAAGCGACGCGGTCGGGGCCTGCCGACCGTGGTGGCGGTGTCCGTCGCCGCCGGCGCGGTGTTCGGCGCGGTGATCGTGGTCGTCCTCACGCTGGCCACCCGCATGCGTGAACTGGTCTTCACCGCCATGACCGCCAACGTCGACGGCACCGTGGCGATCCTGAGCTATGTGCCCGACCTGCAGCCCGTCGCCCAGCAGGTCCGCGAGATCTTCGGGCTCCTGCTGGAGCACTGGCAGATCCTGATCTTCGGCTACGGTCTGGGCGCCATCGTCGTGGTCGGACTGGTCGGCTGGTGGGCGCTGTCACGCGTGCTGGCGCGCCTGGCCGGCGTGCCGGACGTGCACAAGTTGGAAGCCCTCGACGAGCCGGGGCCGGTTGCCCCGATGCCGTTGCAGCTGCGCGATGTGGTGTTCCGCTACCCGGGCACCGACCGCGATGCGCTGGGGCCGGTGTCGATGGCCGTGCACCCCGGCGAGCACATCGCCGTCACCGGCGCCAACGGCTCCGGTAAGACCACCCTGATGCTGGTGCTGGCAGGCCGGCCGGTCACCGACGGTGTCGTCGAGCGCCCCGGCGCGGTCGGTCTGGGCGCGCCCGGCGGCACCGCGGTGATCATGCAGCACCCGGAGAGTCAGATCCTGGGCACCCGCGTCGCCGACGATGTGGTGTGGGGCCTGCCCGCGGGCAGCACCGTGGACGTGCCCGCGCTGTTGGCCGAGGTCGGCCTCGAAGGACTCGAGGAACGTGACACCGGGGGGCTGTCCGGCGGCGAACTCCAGCGCCTGGCCGTGGCGGCCGCGCTGGCCCGCACACCGTCGCTGCTGATCGCCGACGAGGTCACCAGCATGGTCGACCAGGAGGGCCGCGACGGCCTGATGTCCATGCTCGCCGAGCTGACCCGGCGCCGGAACATGGCCCTGGTGCACATCACCCACTACAACGGCGAGGCCGAGGCCGCCGAGCGGGTGGTCAACCTGACCGGCGGCTCACCGATGGTGGAGTCGGCCGAGCCGCCCACGTCGACCGGCGCGGTCCACAACGATGTGCCGGTGCTCGAACTGTCCGGTGTCGGACACCGCTACGGTGACGGAACACCCTGGGCGACAACCGCTCTGCACGATATCGATCTGGTGGTCAACGAGGGTGACGGTGTCCTGATCCACGGTCTGAACGGCTCGGGCAAGTCGACGCTGGCCTGGATCCTGGCCGGGCTGACCGAACCCACCACCGGTACCTGCCTGCTGGACGGCAAGCCGGTGTCCGAACAGGTGGGCGCGGTGGCCCTGTCGTTCCAGGCGGCCCGGTTGCAGCTGATGCGCAGCCACGTCCACCGCGAGATCGCCTCGGCCGCCGGGTTCTCCTGGAAGGACCGGGCCAAGGTCGAGGCCGCGCTGGCCACCGTCGGACTGGAACCCGAACTTGCCGACCGCCGCATCGATCAGCTCTCGGGCGGCCAGATGCGTCGGGTGGTGCTGGCCGGGCTGCTGGCCCGCTCGCCGCGCGCCATGGTGCTCGACGAACCGTTGGCCGGTCTGGACGCCACCAGCGCCCGCGGGCTGCTGCGGCTGCTCGTGGACCTGCGCCGCGGCGGCCTGACCATCGTGGTGATTTCGCATGACTTCGCCGGCCTGGAGGAGCTCTGCCCGCGCACCCTGCACCTGCGCGACGGGGTGCTGGTGCCGGTGCCGACGGGAGCGCCATCGTGAGCGAACAGAAACGCCCGCTGGTCCTGTTGCGGCCGGTGCCCGGCGACACCGTCATCCATCGGCTCTGGGCCGGAACGAAACTCATCGCCGTCTTCGCGCTCGCCGTCCTGATGGTGCTCTACCCCGGCTGGATCCCGATCGCACTGATCACCGCGCTGCTGACCGCCGCGGTGCTGCTGGCCCGCATCCCGCGCGGTGCGTTGCCGACGATCCCGGGCTGGGTGTGGTTGCTGATCCTGTTCGGCGGGGTCACGGCGGCCTTCGCCGGTGGCACCCCGGTCGTCACGCTGGCCGGCCTGGAGCTCGAGCTCGGCGGCCTGCTGAAGTTCTTGCGTGTCACCGCGGTGTCCTTCGTGCTGCTGGGCATGGGCCTGATGGTCTCGTGGACCACCAACGTCGCCGAAATAGCGCCTGCCATATCCACATTGGGCCGTCCGCTGCGCTGGCTGCGCATGCCGATCGACGACTGGGCGGCCACCGTCGCGCTGTCGCTGCGGGCCTTCCCGATGCTGATCGACGAGTTCCGGATCCTCTACGCCGCCCGCCGGCTGCGCCCGCGCGAGCTCCCCGAATCCCGCCGCGAACGCGGTAAGCAGCAGGTGTCGGATCTGATCGATCTGCTGGCGGCTGCGGTGACGGTGGCCCTGCGCCGGGCCGACGAGATGGGTGACGCCATCACCGCCCGCGGTGGTGCCGGTCAGCTCTCCGCGGCGCCGTCCCGACCGAAGGCCGCCGATATCGTCGCGCTGGCGGTGCTGGCCGTCGTGTGCGGGGTGGCCGGCTACATCGAGGGGTTCACCTTCCTGGCCACCACCTAGGCTGCCCTGGTGATCACCTTGGATCGCCTGGTGAACGTGCTGGGCGGATACGGCGTGGTGACGCGGCCGGGTGCGGTGCCGCGCAGCACCGAGCTGCGCAGCGTGGTGTTGCCCGAAAACGCCGGCGGAAAGCCGGTATTCGGCGATGTGCTGCTGGCCATCGGCGCCGACTCGGTGCGCCAGGCGGTGGGCTGGGCGGTGGCGGCCGGTGCGTCGGTGGTCCTGGTCCGAGGCGGCCACGACGACGGCGCCGCCGAGCTTCCCGACGGTGTCGCCGTGCTGCTGGTGGACGATGCGCTGCCCTGGAGCGAACTGGCGGCGGTGGCCTACGGACTGGTGCTGGAGGGCCGCGAGACCGAATCGGGGCGTGGTCCCACCGATCTGTTCGCGCTGGCGGACAGCCTGGCCGCGGCCATCGGGGGCGCGGTCATCATCGAGGATCGGCATGCGCAGATGCTGGCGTATTCGCGCTTGCAACAGACGGCCGACGCGGCGCGCGTCGAGACCATCCTGCGTCGCGAACAACCCGCCCCGGTACGGGATGCGTTGGCCCGCCGCGGCGTCTTCGCCCATCTGCGCTCGTCCGACGAGCCGCTGTTCGTCGAACCGGATCCGGCGCACGGTCTGACCGGCCGGATGGTGGTGGCCGCCCGGGTCGGGCGGGAGTTGCTCGGCTCGGTGTGGGTCGCCTGCCCCGAGGCGTTGCAGGGGCCGGCGCTGACCGCACTGCGCACCGGTGTGCGCACCGTCGCCCTGCACCTGCTGCGCTCGCGCGCCAGCGCCGACCTGGAGCGTCAGGTGGAGTCGGAGTCGGTTCAGCGTCTGCTCGACGGGACCGCCGACGCCGTCGCGGTGGCCAGCCGGGTGGGTCTGCCGTTGGGGCCATTGCGGGTCATCGCGCTGCGCGCCCGGCTGGAACCCGACCGGCACACGGCGCTGCTGGTGACGTTCGAGAAGGCCACCGCGGGCTTCGGGTGGTCGCGACCGGGGCGCAGCGCGCTCGCCGAGAACACCGTGTACACGGTGCTGCCGGGGGAGCAGGCCGGTATCGCGCGGGCGTGGCTGGACGAGCTGCGCACCGTCCTGCCGGGCCAGGCCACCCTGATGGCCGGGATCAGTGGTGTCGCGGACGCCGCCGACCTGGCCGCCGCCCGGTGGGAAGCCGACGAATGCCTGGCCCTGCACGAGGCGGGAGCACCGGATCTGCCGCCGCCGGCCTACGACGAATCCTGGGACGATCTGGTCCTGCAGCGATTGCGCACCGCGGTGGACAACGGTCGGGGACCGAGCCGGGGGCCGGTGATCGATCTACTGCGCCACGACCGAGACCACGGCACCCCTTATGTGCGGACCCTGCGGGTATGGCTGGAATGCCAGGGCGACCCGGTGCGCACCGGGGCCGCCCTCGGTGTCCACGAGAACACCGTCCGGTACCGGTTGCGCAAGATGGCCGAGGTGGCGGCCATCGAGGTGAACGATCCGCGCAAGCGGCTGGCCATGATGATCGAACTGGCAACCCTCGACCGCTGATTGTCGAGACGCCACAATCGAGCCCTTTTCGGCTGTCGGATTTCGCAACTCCCCGCCATTCGAGGCGACCCATGATGGTCCTGTGAGGCGTCGGGACGCGACGCCGGACGAGTCAGGGAGGGTATCGAGATGGTCGGGGTCGATCGCATCGACGGCGGGCCGCGGCATGTCGTGGTGGTGGGCGCCGGCATCGTCGGCCTGTCCACCGCGTGGTTCCTGCAGGAGCGCGGTGTGCATGTCACCGTCATCGACCGCACCGGCGTGGCGGCCGGCGCGTCATGGGGCAACGCCGGCTGGCTCTCGCCCGCGCTGACCATCCCGCTCAACCAGCCCGCGGTGCTGCGCTACGGCCTCAAATCGCTGTTCAATCCGGCTGCGCCGCTCCATATTCCGCTGCGCGCCGACCTCGGTCTCGCGCGTTTCCTGGCGACCTTCGCCCGGCACTGCACCACCGCGTCGGCCGAGCGCGCGGTGCGGGCCAACCAGCCGTTCAACGCCGAATGTCTGGAGGCCTTCGAGGTGCTGTCCGGCAACGGCGTCGACGTACCGGTGACCGAATCGGCCATCACCGCACTGTTCGAGACCGGTGCGCAGGCCGAGGAACTGCGCGCCGAGATCGCCGCGCTGCAGCGCGCCGGCCTGACCGTCGAGATCAGCGAACTGCGCGGCGCCGACCTGCGGGACGCCGTGCCACTGACCTCGGGAGTGGCCACCGTCGCGGTCGCCGTCGACCGGCAGCGCTACATCGATCCGGGCCGCTTCGTGACCGCACTGGGGCGGGCAGTGGTCGAACGGGGCGCAGACCTGACGATCGACCGGGTCATCGACGTGACACCCCAGGGCAGCCGCGTCACCGTTCGCGGTGCCGGCGGCGCGGACCACAGCGCCGATGCCGTGGTCATCGCCACCGGGGCGTGGCTCAACGAACTCACCGAGCCCTGGGTCCGGGTGCCGGTCCGAGCGGGTCGCGGATACTCGTTCACCGTGCCGATCGACCGGCCGATGCCGGGACCGATCTACCTACCGGCCGAACGGGTGGCGTGTACGCCCTACCAGGGCGCGATGCGCGTCGCGGGCACCATGGAATTCCGCGAACCCGAGGCACCCATCGCCGGCGCGCGGGTGCGCTCGATCATCAGATCGGCCGCTCGCCTGCTCGACGGGGTGCGATGGGATGAGGCACGCGATGTGTGGGTCGGTCCACGGCCCGTCAGCGCCGACGGCCTGCCGGTGATCGGCCAGGTCGGTCCGAGCGTCTACGTGGCCGGCGGTCACGGCATGTGGGGTCTGGCCCACGGCCCGGTGACCGGTCGCATGCTCACCGAGCAGATCACCACCGGCAAGAAGCCGGAAGCGCTGCGCGCGTTCGACCCGGCGCGCTGAACAACTTCCCTCCCGTCGTCCGGGGCGGCGAGCACGTCGTCCCGCCCCTGACGACAATCCACCGATACGAGGAGTGTTTCCATGACCACAGCGACGCCGGTATGGCTGACCCCTGAGGCCCACGCCCGGCTGCTAAACGAGTTGGAGGTGCTGCGCCGCTGGGCGTCGGCCGGGGTCGACGGCGATGACAGCGATGCCGCCGACAGCAACGCCGTCGCGGTGCGGCGTGCCCAGCAGGGGCGCATCCAACAGATCCACGACATGCTGGCCGCCGCCGTGGTCGGGGAGGATCCGCCCAACGACGGGGTCGCCGAACTGGGCATGGTGCTGACCGTTCGTTTCGAGGACAGTGCCGCGGTACCGGGTGGCTCGGCCGGCGGCGACACCGAGACGTTCCTGCTCGGCGTGCGCGGAGCCGACTACGGCGATATCGAGGTGTACTCGGTGAAATCACCTCTGGGCGAGGCGATCTGCGGTGCACGCACCGGTGAGCGGCGGGAGTACCTGTTGCCGACGGGTGGGGTGCAGGCGGTCACCCTGCTCTCGGCCGTGCCGTACGGCCTGCACGCACGCTGACACCCGGGCCGCTACGGTGGGGGCCGTGACAGCCCATTCGGTCGATGCCGATTTCCTCGCCTTACCTCGCCGGGCGCTGGCGGATGCGGCCCTGTCGGCGGCGCTGGCCGCCGGTGCCAGTTATGCCGATCTGCGCATCCACCGGTTGAACACCGAAGTGATCGCGCTCCGTGACGGCGCGCTGGAGACGGCCGTGGTGAGCCGCGAGGTCGGCCTGGCCGTGCGCGTCATCGTCGACGGCACCTGGGGCTTCGCCTCGCACGCCGAACTCGACACCGATGTGGCGGCCGAGACCGCCCGTCGCGCGGTGCGGGTGGCCGGCACGCTGGCCCCGCTGAACGCCGAGCGCATCGAGCTCGCCGAGGAACCGGTATACGACGATCTGACCTGGGTGTCCGGCTATCGCATCGACCCGTTCAGCGTGCCGGCGGCCGACAAGATCGCGGTGCTGGCCGACTACTCCGAGCGGTTGCTCGCCGCCGACGGGGTGGACCATGTGTCGGCCGGCCTGCAGGCGGTCAAGGAGCAGACCTACTACGCCGACAGCTTCGGCACCTCCACCACCCAGCAGCGGGTGCGGGTGCAGCCGGCGCTGGACGCGGTGAGCGTGGATCCGTCGGTCGGCTCGTTCGAGACCATGCGCACCCTCGCCCCGCCGATGGGCCGCGGCTGGGAGGCCGTCGTCGACGAGGGCGTCTGGAACTGGAGCGCCGAACTCGCCGAGCTGCCCGCCCTGCTGGCCGAGAAGGTCAAGGCGCCCAGTGTCACCGCCGGACACACCGACCTGGTGATCGACCCGTCCAACCTGTGGCTGACCATCCACGAATCCATCGGCCACGCCACCGAATACGACCGCGCCATCGGCTACGAGGCGGCCTACGCCGGCACCTCGTTCGCCACCCCCGACAAGCTCGACAGCATGCGGTACGGCTCGCCGGTGATGAACGTGACCGCCGACCGGACGGTCGAACACGGGTTGGCCACCGTCGGTTTCGATGACGAGGGAGTGCGCGCACAGAGCTGGGACCTGGTGCGCGACGGCCTGTTCGTCGGTTACCAACTGGACCGGGTGTTCGCGCCGCGACTCGGGGTGGGCCGGTCCAACGGCTGCTCCTACGCCGATTCGGCGCATCACGTGCCGATCCAGCGGATGGCCAACGTCTCGCTGCAGCCCGGACCCGAGGACCTCTCGACCGCCGACCTGATCTCCCGGGTATCCGACGGCATCTACATCGTCGGCGACAAATCCTGGTCGATCGACATGCAGCGCTACAACTTCCAGTTCACCGGGCAGCGGTTCTTCCGGATCCGCGACGGCCGGCTGGACGGCCAGCTGCGCGATGTGGCATATCAGGCGACGACCACCGACTTCTGGGGGTCGATGGAGGCCGTCGGAGGCGCGTCGACGTGGCGCCTCGGCGGCGCGTTCAACTGCGGCAAGGCCCAACCCGGACAGGTCGCCCCGGTCAGCCACGGCTGCCCCTCGGCCCTGTTCCGCGGTGTCAATGTCCTGAACACACAGGAAGAAGCGGGCCGCTCATGATCGCGCCACAGGATGTCATCGACCAGGCGCTCGCCGAGGCGGCCCGGCTGGGCCGCGCGGCGGAGACCACCGTCATCGTCACCGATCGCGCCGATGCGTCGCTGCGGTGGGCCGGAAACTCCATGACCACCAACGGTGAATCCATCGGACGCAGCACCACGGTCATCTCGGTGGTGCGACGCGGCTCGTCCGCGCACGTCGGTTCGGTCAGCACCACCGAGGTCGACCCGTCGGCCATCGCGGCTCTGGTGACGGCCTCCCAGGACGCGGCGGTGGCGGCGCCGGCGGCCACCGACGCCGCAGACCCGCTGCCCACCGGGCCGGCACCCGTCGACTGGGACGCCCCGTCGCCGACCACCGGTGTCGACGTGTTCGCCGATGTGGCAACGGGTTTGGTACGCGGATTTCGGGAGGCCGACCAGCTCTACGGGTTCGCCCGACACGAGGTGGAGACCACCTATCTGGCCACCTCCGGCGGTGTGCGGCGGCGCTATACGCAACCGACCGGATCGGTGGAGATCAACGCCAAACGCGGCGGTGCCAGCGCCTGGGCCGGGGTCGGAACCCCGGATTTCGCCGGCGTGTCCACCGATGCGCTGCTTGCGGACCTGTCGCTGCGGCTGGGCTGGGCCGAGCGCGCCGTCGAGCTGCCCGCCGGCCGGTACGAGACGTTGATGCCGCCGTCCACGGTCGCCGACATGCTGATCTATCTGGGCTGGAGCATGGACGGTCGGGGCGCGCAGGAGGGCCGGTCGGCGCTGTCGGCACCGGGCGGGACGCGGGTGGGGGAGAAGCTCACCGACCTCGGGCTGACGATGTACTCCGATCCGGCGGCGCCGGGCCAGGAATGCCGGCCGTTCGTCGCGGTGCCGACGTCCTCGGAACAGTCCTCGGTGTTCGACAACGGAATGGACATCGGCCGGGTGGACTGGCTGCGTGACGGCGTCATCAACGCGCTGGCCTACCCACGTGCGGCGGCCGCGGAATTCGATGCGCCGGTGGCGGTTTCGGCGGACAACCTGTTGGTCACCGGCGGGACGGCCGCGCTGGGGGACATGATCGCCTCGACCGAGCGCGGGTTGCTGCTGACCACGCTGTGGTACATCCGCACCGTCGACCCCGCGGTGTTGCTGCTGACCGGGCTGACCCGCGACGGGGTGTACCTCATCGAGGACGGCGAGGTGATCGCGGCGGTGAACAACTTCCGGTTCAACGAGAGCCCGCTGGACCTGCTCCGGCGGGCCACCGAGGCCGGGGTCAGCGAGCCGACGCTGCCCCGCGAGTGGGGTGACTGGGCGACCCGGGCGACCATGCCGTCGCTGCGGATCCCCGACTTCCACATGTCCTCGGTCAGCCAGGCGCAGTAACGGACCCCGGCGAGCGTGCGTGTCTGCGGGCCGACACACCGTGTTCCGGGCGGAGTTTGCGCACGCTCGTGGGAGGGCCGGATTCGGTAATCGCGCGTCGCGGCGCCGACGGGGGGCGGATACTGCGGGTGTGCTCGATAACCTGACCGGCCTGATCGCGTTGTCCCCGAACGGCCTGACCCGCGACAACATGGTGCTGCGCACGGCGTGCGCCCAGGCACTGGGCCTGGAGCCACTGCCCTTCGAGGTCCCCACCGAACCGAGTTCGGAGACCGAGCCGATGTTGGCGGCCGTCGCCGAGCAGTTCAGCACCGATGTCACCGGCGTATCGGTGCAGCAACGCGGCGCGCTGGTGGCGGCGTTCGGGGCCGAGGTGCTCAGCGTTGCCTCGCTGCTGTTCGTCGCCGATTTCCTGCCGCGGGTGCGGGCCGGGCTCGGAGCCCTGGGGATCGAGTTCCCCGACCCGGACGGCTGGGACCACACCACGCATCCGGCCGATGCGCTGCTGAACACGTTCACCGGAGCGGTCGGGGCGCTGCGCGGACTGGATCCACTGACCACCGAGATCATCCGGTTGCGCGGAGCGGTGCAGCACAACTGCCGGTTGTGCCGGTCGCTGCGCGAATCGGCGGCGCTGGAGGTAGGCGGTTCGGAATCGTTGTACGCCGATATTGAGACGTATCAGAACTCGGAGAAGCTGACCGAGGCGCACAAGGCCGCGCTGGGTTATGTCGACGCGCTGATCTGGACGCCGTCGGCGGTGGACGATGCGGCCGCCGTTGTGCTCGAACACTTCTCGCCCGATCAGGCGGTCGAGATCACCTTGGACGTGATGCGCAACGCCACCAACAAGATCGCGGTCGCACTCGGTGGGGACGAGCCGCGGGTGGCCGAGGGGACCGAGGTGTACCTGTTGGGGGCCGACGGGATCCCGGTGTTCAGTTCGTAGCGGTCTTCTTCTTGAACACCAGCATCGGCAGCACGACGGTGGCCACGGCGGTGACCAGCCAGACGACGACGGTGGCGGCGATCCAGGAGCCGACGCCGCGGATGGACAGGCCGCTGGAGAACAGCGACGCGAGGAAGAGCGCAGCGAAGGTGGAGACCAGGCCGATCCCGCCGAGGAAGGCCGTGGCGTAGCGGCTGGCCATCTTCAGGAAGAACGGGGACAGGATCGCCTGGGCGACGGTGAAGATCACCACCGCGGTCAGGAACCCGAGGGGGCGCAGGGTCACGCCCGAGACCAGCCAGGATGCGACCAGCAGACCGATTGCCGAGGAGCCGAGGAAGACCGCGGTGTTCAGTAGGAGTCTGGTCACGGGCTGAGCGTAACCGCGGTGCCGGTCGTTGCGAGGCGCTGTGCGAACATAGGTGCCGCATCACGCGTCGGGGCGGTAGCTCAGTCGGTCAGAGCTGGGGACTCATAATCCCTAGGTCGCGGGTTCGAGCCCCGCCCGCCCCACTTCGAGCATTCGGCTGTCGGCGGCCGCACGCGCCGATCGGGCGCCCGACCGGACACGGTAGCCGGGATCGCTGCCCGCCGCTCCGATCGAACCTGTGGATTCCCTGCTAAATCCCTGTGGCCGAGCCATTTTCGGGTCAGCGGCTACCTGTTGTGAGGTCCGCTTGTGTACCGTACTGTCAACTAAGTTTATTAGCGTTCCTAACGGGATCTGCCGCTGCCGGCATCGGCCAACGCTGATGAAAGGGTGACGGATGCAACGTGTTTCCATCGGCAGCCAGTTGATGCGGCGGTGGACGCTCGTCACGGCGGTGGTGGTCATCGCGATCGCCGGATTCGCGGTGTACCGCCTACACGGCGTCTTCGCGTCCGAGGATGTCGTCTCCACCCCGAGCGGGGCGGCCGACGAGATCGTTCCGTTCAACCCCAAGCACGTGGTCCTGGAGGTGTTCGGCCCGCCGGGGGCGGCGGCCACCATCACCTACCTCGACGTGGATGCCCAGCCGCAACGCGCCGACAACGTCATCCTGCCGTGGGCCTATGACGCGACGACAACCCAGCCCGCCGTCGCCGTCAATGTGTCGGCACAGGGCACTGGCGACTGGATCGGCTGCCGCATCACCATCGACGACGCGGTCAAGGACGAGAGGACCATGAACACCGTCAACGCCTTCACCTACTGCCTGGACAAGTCCGGATGAGCGGCAACCGGATTCCCGACTTCATCCGGCGGTACTCGGTGCTGATCGCGCTGTTCTGGCTCGCGCTCGCGGTGGTCACCAACGTCTTTGTCCCACAGCTGGAGACCGTCGCCGAACAGCACAACGTCTCGCTGAGCCCGCAGGACGCGCCTTCGCTGCAGGCCAGCAAGCAGATCGGCAAAGTGTTCCAGGAGTTCGACTCCGACAGCTCGGCGATGATCGTCCTGGAGGGCGATCAACCGCTCGGCCCGGACGCACATCGCTACTACGACGGCCTGGTGCAGAAGCTTTCGGCCGACACCGAACACATCCAGCACATCGACAACTTCTGGGGCGACCCGCTGACCGCGGCCGGCTCGCAGAGTTCCGACGGCAAGGCCGCGCTGGTCCAGCTCTACCTTGCCGGCAACCAGGGCGAATCGCTGGCCAACGAGTCCGTCGATGCGGTGCGCGAGATCGTCGACCACAACCCGCCGCCGGACGGTCTGCGGGTGTACGTCACCGGGGCGGCGCCACTGGTCACCGATCAATTCGAGGTGGGCCGGCACGGCACACTGAAGACCACACTCATCACGCTCGGCGTCATCGCCGTGATGCTGTTCTGGCTCTACCGGCGTCTCACGACGGTGTTCCTGGTCATCTTCACGGTGATGATCGAGCTGACGGCATCGCGCGGCGTGGTCGCCGTGCTCGCCAATGCCGGGATCATCGAGCTGTCGACCTATTCGACGAACCTGCTGACGCTGCTGGTCATCGCGGCGGGCACCGACTACGCGATATTCCTGCTCGGCCGTTTTCACGAGGCGCGCTACGCCGGCCAGGACCGTGTCCAGGCGTTCAACACGATGTACCACGGCACCGCACACATCATCTTGGGCTCGGGCCTGACGATAGCCGGGGCCGTGCTCTGTCTGACCTTCACCCGGCTGCCGTACTTCCAAAGCCTGGGCATCCCGGCCGGCACCGGAGTCCTGGTCGCGGTCGTGGCCGCGTTGACCCTGGCGCCCGCGCTGCTGTCCATCGGTCGACACTTCGGGCTTTTCGAACCGGCCCGCCCGATGCGCGCCCGCGGCTGGCGCCGGATCGGCACGGCGATCGTCCGCTGGCCCGGCCCCATCCTGGCCGCGACCGTCGCCATCGCCCTCATCGGCCTCCTGGCACTGCCGCAGTATGAGACGAGTTACGACGCGAAGCCTTACCTGCCGTCGAGCGCTCCCGCGAATGTCGGCTATACGGCTGCGGAACACCACTTTTCGCAGGCACGGCTCAATCCTGAACTGCTCATGATCGAAACCGATCATGATCTGCGCAACCCCACCGACATGATCCTGCTGGAACGGGTGGCCAAGGCGGTCTTCCACACCGACGGTATCGCGCAGGTTCAATCGATCACGCGCCCGCTCGGCACGCCGCTGGATCACACCTCCATCCCGTTCCAGATCAGCGCGAGCAGCGCATCGCAGATCAACAATCTGCCCTTTCAGCAGGCCCGTGGGGAAGATCTGCTCAAACAGGTTGATGTGATCAACAATTCGATCGACATCCTGCGTCAGCAGTATGCGCTGCAACAGCAGTCCAGCGCCGTCACCGACGCGCAGTCAAAAGCCTTCGAGCAGACCGTGCAGACCGCCGAGGATCTACGCGACAAGATCGCGAACTTCGACGATCAGTTCCGGCCGCTGCGCAACTACTTCTATTGGGAACCGCACTGTTTCGACATCCCGATGTGCGCGGCGATCCGTTCATTGTTCGATGCGCTGGACGGTGTCGATGCCCTGACCGACCAGCTGAACAGTGTGTCGGGCAGTATCGCCGAACTCGATGCGCTGCAGCCCAAGTTGCTGGCACTGATCCCACCGCAGATCGCGAGCCAGGAGACCAACCGCGACCTGACGATGACCAACTACGCCACCACATCCGGTCTCAACGATCAGGCCGCGGCGGCACTGCAGAACGCCACCGCGCTGGGCACGGCGTATGACGCAGCCAAGACCGACGACTCGTTCTACCTACCGCCGGAGGCCTTCACCAATCCCGAATTCGTCCGCGGCATGAAGCTGTTCATGTCACCGGACGGCAAAGCGGCCCGGATGATCATCACGCACGAGGGTGATCCCGCCACGCCTGCGGGTATTGCGCATATCGACGCGATCCGGCATGCCGCGCAGGAAGCCGTCAAGGGCACGCCGCTGGCCGGATCGAAGATCTACCTGGCCGGCACCGCCGCCACCTACAAGGACATCCAGGACGGCGCCAAGTACGACCTGATGATCGCGGCGATCGCCGCGCTGTCGTTGATCCTGCTGGTGATGGTGTTCATCACGCGCAGCATCGTGGCCGCGCTGGTCATCGTGGGCACCGTGGCGCTGTCCCTGGGCGCGTCGTTCGGGCTGTCGGTGCTGATCTGGCAGGACATCGTGGGCACCGAATTGTTCTGGATCGTGTTGGCGCTGGCCGTGATTCTGCTGCTCGCCGTGGGCTCGGACTACAACCTGCTGCTGATCTCCCGGTTCAGGGAGGAGATCGACGCGGGGTTGAACACCGGCATCATTCGGGCGATGGGCGGATCCGGTGCGGTGGTGACGGCGGCCGGTCTGGTCTTCGCGGCGACCATGGCGTCCTTCGTCTTCGCCGATCTGAAGATCCTCGGTCAGATCGGGACGACGATAGCCTTGGGGTTGCTGTTCGACACGTTGATCGTGCGATCCTTCATGACTCCGGCCATCGCGGCCCTGCTCGGCCGGTGGTTCTGGTGGCCGCTGCGGGTCCGGCAGCGGCCGGCCGTTCGGACGGTGCGCCCGCGCGCGACGGAGCAGCAGTTGCCGCTGTGGGAGGACGGCGATCCGGTGGTGCCTACGACGTGACGGCGATGCCGTCGAGCTTGCCCTGAAGGCGCGCGACGCGGCGGAGTTGGGCGGCCATGTTCATCGATGTGAGCATGGGGATCCCGCCGACGAAGGTGCGAAACGACGGGTCGCCGCCGTGCACATGCAGTTCGTAGAGGCAGCCGACCACGTAGAAGAAGCCCATGCAGAACAGGGTCGCCGGGATGGCCAGCGCCAGAGGCGAGCGCGCGTCGTCGACCAGTTCGCGGGCGTAGTCGTACTCGTCGCGGGTGATCGGCTGGCGCTTGCGCACCTTGGCCAGCACCGCTTTGTGCGCGCCGACCTGTTCGCCCATCGGGTGCGGCGTCCGGTTCTCCAGTCGGGTGATGTAGACGAAGACGCAGCTGGCGAACACCGCCGCCATGATGCCGTCGAGGATTGTCAGCTCGCCCCAGATCATCATCACCCTTCCGCTACTCGCTGCCGAGAAGGTTACTTCAGCTAACTGTGTGGTCGCTGGGTTCGTGCTTGCCCAGCCCCTTGGCCATGAAGTCCCCGATCGACAACACCGCCCGCCGGCGGGTCATCAGCCGCGTCTGGGCGAGCAGGAACAGTCGGTTGGGCAGGCTCGGCACCAGCAGGTGTTTGCGGCCGACGGCGGTGAGGACCCGGCGCACCACGTCGCGCGGCTCCGAGATCAACCACTGCGGATACGCATCGAACTTGTCACCCTGGGTGTTCATCAGCCCGCCCAGCATCACCAGCACGTCGACCCCGGTGCCGCGAAGCTCGTACCAGAGGGCCTCGCCCAGGCAGACCTGGAACGCCTTGTTCGCCCCGTAAGCACCCGTGAACGGACTGGAGGTCAGACCGACACCCGAGGCCACCACGATGATCGAACCTGTTGCACGCGCTCGCATCTGGTTGCCGAACACATAGATCAGGTCGGTGTACCCGCGGGCGTTCACGTCTATCATCCGGCGGTGCACCTCCAGCGGCATGTCCAGGATGCGTGGCGTATCCGGCGGGGTGAACATGTGATTGCACACCAGCACGTCGACGTCGATACCGTCTGCGGCACGGGCGATCCGCGCGATGGCATCCGGATCGGCCATATCGCAGGGCACGGCGACCACGTCGACGCCGAACTCACCGCGCAACTCTGCCGCCCGTGTCGCCAGTTCATCGGCGAGCACATCCACCACGATGAGGTTCAGGCCCTCGGCGGCGAGTTGCCGGGCGAAGGCGTAACCCAGGCCGACATCGCGGGCCGCACCCGTCACCAAGGCCCAGCCGCCGCGGTAGCCGCTGATCCGTGACCGGCGCAGGGGCTTCAGACGCCGGCGGTGTGTTGTCCTGCGAACCATCGCATTCTCCTCGCGTGCCGACACCGTCGAATGAGAAGTGTGCGCGACGAGCGCGGTGTGCGCCGGGTTTTCGTGGACGCTACTTGTCGGACCCCCTCTCTAGAATCGTGGTATGCCGCCTCCCACAGATGTTTTCGCCGCTGATGCGGCGGATGCGGTGTCGGATCGGCTGCTGGGGTTGTACGCCGAGGCGGCCGAGGTGATCGGTCAGCGCAACGCCCTCGACGGGCGGCTGGTGGACATCGTCGCCGAGATCGACGGCGGAGACGGCCCCTCGCTGTGGGGTGACACCGGATGCCGTTCGTTGCCGGAGTTGGTGGCCTGGCGGTTCGGTATGTCACCGCGCAATGCTCAGGTGATGGTGGCGATCGCCCAACGCATCGGGGTGTTTCCCCGGCTGGCCGAGAGTTTGCGTGCGGGGCAGTTGTCGGTCGATCAGTTCGGGGTGATCGCCGAACATGCCGCCGACGGCTCCGATGACCACTACGCCGAGCTGGCCAAAACTGCCACCGTCACCCAGTTGCGGACCGCGGTCAAGCAGGAACCCCGCCCCGACCCCGAACCCGCACCGGAACCCAAGCGGTCATTCAGTCGGATCGAGCGAGACGGGTACACCAGCTACCGGGTCCGGCTGCCGAAGTTGGAGGCCGCCAAGTTCGATGCCGCGTTGGATGCACGCAAGGAGGGGTTGATCGCCCAGTGGCGGCGCGATCGCGACGCCCAAGCCGACCGTGACGCCGCGACCGTGCCGCAGGTGCGCATCGAGGATCAGGTCAGTGTGCCCACTGATCCGGCGCCGCCGTTCCCCGACAATGTGGATGCGTTCATGAGTGTCATCGAGGCCGGCTGGGACGCCGAGGCCGCTGAGCGGCCGCACGGGGCGCACACCACGGTGGTGGTGCACTACGACATCGAGAAGGCATCGGCGGCCCTGCACCTGGGACCGGTGCTCAGCGATGCTGATCGTCAGTTCCTGCTGTGTGACGCCACCTGTGAGGTGTGGCTGCAACGCCACGGTGTGCCGATGGGCTCCGGGCGTGCCACCCGCACCATCAGCCGACGGTTGCGGCGGGCGTTGGAGCACCGCGACCCGACCTGTGTGGTGCCCGGCTGCGGGGCGACCCGCGGCCTGCATGCCCATCATCTGCTGCATTGGGAGCACGGCGGGCCCACCGAGTTGTGGAACCTGGTGTTGCTGTGCCCCTTTCACCACCGCCTGCATCACAAGGGTGAGATCACCCTGACCGGGCCCGCCGATGCGCTGACCGTCACCGACTCCCAGGGCCGCACCCTGACCTCAGCATCGCTGGCACGCCCACCCACCGGACCGCCACCGCATGTCGCACCATGCCGCGGACCATCGGGGGAGAAAGCCCACTGGTGGTGGTACACACCCTTCGAACCCAAGGCCCCGCCCACGGACAACTGACCGGCCGGATATCAGTCCAGCCCGGCCAGCGCCGCCCGCGCGGCCTCCAGTTCGGCTTCCAACGCCGCGACCCGTGCCGCTTGCACGGAGCGCGCCTCGTCGATGATCGCGTCGATGGGTGTGGACAGGTCTTCGTGCAGCTCCTTGGCGGCCCGGGAGACGGCCGCGGCAGCGACGGCGATATCGCGGGCCAGATAATTACTGCCCTGCTTCAGCTCGGCCTGCCATTCGCCGTCGGCGGTGCCGGTCACGGTCAGGGTGAGCTCGATGGTCTTGGCCTTCCGGCCGGCCCGCTTCGCCGGAGCCTTCTTCGGAGCCTCGGCGGCGGTGCCGGACTCGGTCGCCGGCCCGGGGGCGGGTGCAGTGCTGGGCTCGCCGGCAGGAACGAGGTCAGGAGCGTCGGCGGTCACGGTGTCGAAAGTCATTGGTACGGTGAGTCCTCCCGGTTCATCGCCCGCAGTCGGCGGGCCGGTTGCGACACCGATTAGAACACACGTTCGACGCCGTTGGGGATCGCGCCACGCCGAGAGCGCCGAACGGGGCGCCGGGACAGCGGGGGTGGGTCAGGCCGGCCGTGCCCGCTTCTCGGCGTACATGAGCTCGTCCGCGGATGCCAGCAGCTCATCGAGGCAGCTGTTGTCGCCGAACGGCACCCGCAACAACCCGATGCTGGCCGAGACCAGGTAGGACCGGCCCGCGGCATCGTTGAACTGCTGCATCGCCGCCGTCAGCCGCGCCTTCAAAGCCGCCGGATCGCTCTCGGAACCGATTGCGAGCACGCAGAATTCATCGCCGCCCATGCGGGCGAGGATGTCGGATTTTCGCAGTGTGTCGCGCAGCACCGTGGCCACATCGGCGATCAGGGCATCACCGACGACATGGCCCAGGCTGTCGTTCACCAGCTTGAGTCCGTCGACATCGATGAAACCCAGCATGCAGTCCAGCCCGTCGCGGCGTGCGGCGTGCAGCGCCGGCTCGGCCACCAGATAGAACCCGCGCCGGTTGGTGACACCGGTCAGGTCGTCGGTCACCGACAGCTGCAGGATCGCATCGTTGGCGCGCTCCAGATCCGCGGTCCGGTCCAGCACGCGCTGTTCCAACTCGGCGTAGATCTGCACGTTCTCCATCGCCACCGAGGTGGCGTCGGCGAGTGCCTGCAGCAGCGAGACCTCTTCCTCGGTCGGAAGCCGTTCGGTCGCCCAGTAGTTGCCGATCGCCCCGACCGGATCCAGCTTCCGGATCGGCACCATGACCAAACTCTTGACGAAGGTCGGCCGGTAGGCGGCGTGCGGGATCCGGTCGTCGGCGTAGATGTTCTGGATGACGGCCGCTTGCCGGTTGGTCATCGCCCAGCCGCTGATGCAGTTCTCCAGCGGGAAGCGGCTGCCCTTCCACAACGGCTCGATGGCGTCCTCATCGGCGTAGTAGCACATGCCGTCGTCCTTCAACACGAAGGTGGCGCCATCGCATCCGGTCAGTTCGCGGGCGGCGGCCCGCACGATCCGCTGGATCTCGGGCAGGCTGCGCGCCAGCGAGAGCTCCTGCACGGTGTGCAGCAACCGCTCCATACCGCGGGTGTAGTCGAGCCCCAGGCCCTCATGTGCAGCAGGCATGGACCGGCGCGAACGATCCGCGGTGCTCATCCTGCCTCCGTCCGGTCCCCGCTTCATGCGACGGCGCAAGTGCCGGGGGCATCAAGATCGTACTCGCCGGAGCCGATATTGACGCGTTTGCTCAATTCTTCGCCAAAGTCGCAAATTACGGACAATGTTACAGCAATGGCGCAGCACTGCTCGCTGAAGACGGGTAAGAATGCTCACCGAGAAAATTTGCTGAGCGATGTTTCAGGTGAGGTCACAGGGCCACAGAGTGGCGCATGAGGCGCCCAATCGCTCATACGGAGGCAGTTTCCCGGGGCGGCGGTGGCGTCCGGGCCGGCCGCTGTCGCACCAGCTGCGGCCACCAGAACCATTTGCCGAGCAGCCCCGCGATGGCCGGCGTCATGAACGACCGGATCACCAGAGTGTCGAACAACAGGCCCAGACCGATCGTCGTGCCGACCTGCGCCACCACCACCATCTCGCTGACGAACATCGACATCATGGTGAACGCGAACACCAGGCCGGCCGCGGTCACCACCGAACCGGTGCCGCCCATGGCCCGGATGATGCCGGTGTTCAGGCCGGCGTGGATCTCCTCTTTCATACGCGCGACAAGTAGCAGGTTGTAATCCGCGCCGACGGCGAGCAGCACGATCACGGCCATCGCCATCACCATGAAATACAGCTCGATGCCCAGGATGTGCTGCCAGATCAGGATGGACAGACCGAACGACGCGCCCAGTGAGAGCACCACGGTGCCGACGATCACCGCCGAGGCCACCAGCGACCGGGTGATCAACAGCATGATGATGAAGATCAGGCTGAGCGCGGCGACCCCGGCGATGATGAGGTCGTAGTTGTTGCCCTCCTGCATGTCCTTGAACGCCGAGGCGGTACCGGCCATGTAGATCTTCGAGCCCTCCAGCGGGGTCCCCTTGATCGACTCCTTGGCGGCGGTCTTGATCTGGTCGATCAGTTCGATGCCATCGGGGGTCAGCGGGTCATCGGCGTGAGAGATGATGAACCGCACGGACTTTCCGTCCGGGGAGATGAAGCTCTCCATACCGCGTTTGAAATCCTCGTTGTTGAAGATGTCCGGCGGTAGGTAGAAGGTGTCGTCGTTCTTGGAATCGTTGAACGCGTCGCCCATCGCGCTCTGATTCGCCGACATCTCCATGCCCTGGTCCTGAATGCCCTTCTGGGTCTGATACATCCGCAGCATCATGTCGCGCGAGGACTCCATCGTCGCGATCTGCTGCGGCATGACCTCCAGCATCTCCGGCATCAGCGCGGCCATCCGGTTCAGGTCCGGCAGCACCTCTTCGAACTGAGTTGTCAGCCGGTCGGTGCCGTCCAGGGCGTCGAAGACCGAGCGCATCGACCAACAGATCGGGATGTTGTAGCAGTGCGGTTCCCAGTAGAAGTAATTGCGGATCGGCCGGAAGAAGTCGTCGAAATTGGAGATGTTGTCCCGCAACTCGGCGATGTCGACGGCCATATCGTTGGACTTGGTCACCATGCTCTGCGTGGTGGCGCTCATCTCGGTCATCAGGCCCACCATGCGGGTCATGGTGTCGATGGTCGACTGCATGTCATCGGCCTGGGCGAGCATGTTGGCGAACATGTCGTCCATGTAGGCCTGGTTCATCTGCTGGCTCGCGCCGTTCATGCTCATCTGCGCCGGGATGGTGCTGAACTCCAGCGGCTCGCCCTGCGGCCGGGTGATGGCCTGGACGTTGCCCACCCCCGGTACCCGGAAGATGCCCTTGGCGATCTTGTCGATGACCAGGAAGTCCGCTGGGTTGCGCAGATCGCGGTCGGTCTCGACGAGCAGCACCTCGGGGTTCATCCGCGCCACCGAGAAGTGCCGCTCGGCGGCGGCGAAGCCCTCCTGGGCGGGCAGGTTCTCGGGCAGGTAGTTGCGGTCGTTGTAGTTGGTGCGGTAGCCGGGCAGCGCGAGCAGGCCGATCAGCGACAGCACGATGGTCGCCAGCAGCACCGCGCCCGGCCAGCGCACCACGACGGCCGCGATACGCCGCCAGCTGCGGATGCGCATGGCGCGCTTGGGTTCGAGCAGGTTGCGGTAGCGGCTGGCGACGGTGACGATGGCCGGACCCAGCGTCAGCGCCGTGACCACCACGGTGACCATGCCGAACGCCATCGGGATGCCGAGCGTCTGGAAGTACGGCAACCGGGTGAAGTGCAGGCAGAGCATGGCGCCCGCGATCGTCATACCCGAGCCCAACACCACATGCGCGGTGCCGTGGAACATCGTGTAATACGCCGACTCTCGGTCCTCGCCGACCGACCTGGCCTCCTGATATCGGCCGATGAGGAAGATCGCGTAGTCCGTGGCCGAGGCCACCGCCAGTGTCACCAGCATCTGGGTGGCGAAGGTCGAGAGCCCGATCAGCTCGTGATAGCCGAGGAAGGCGACCACACCGCGCGCGGCCGACAACCCCAGCACCACCATGACCAGCACCAGGATCGTGGTGAGGACGGACCGGTAGACCAGCAGCAGCATCGTGATGATGACGATGAAGATGACGCTCTCGATCACCTGCACGCTGCGGTCACCGGCGATCTGCTGATCGGCGATCAGCGCCGACCCGCCGGTGACATAGACCTTGATGCCTGCCGGCGGTGCGACGGCATCGACGATCTGTTTGGCCGCCTCCACCGATTCGTTGGACAGCGCCTCGCCCATGTTGCCGGCGAGGAACACCTGTACATAGGCGGCCTTGCCGTCGGCGCTCAGCGCGCCCGCCTCGGTCAGCGGGTCGCCCCAGAAGTCCTGGACGTGTTCGATGTGCGCGGTGTCGGCCTCGAGTCGGTCGACGAGATCGTTGTAGTAATAGTGCGCGTCGGCGCCGAGCTTCTCCTCGCCCTCGAGCACGATCATGATCTGGCTGTCGGAGTGGTATTCGTCGAAGACCTGGCCGATGCGCTTGCTGGCGATCACCGACGGGGCGTACTCGGGGCTCATCGACACCGAGCGCATCTGGCCGACGGTCTCCAGTGGCGGCACCGTCAGGCTGACCAGCGCGACCATCGCGATCCAGCCGATGATGATGACGACCGCGAACTTGCGGATGAACTTGGCAAGGCCGCCGCGGTGTTGCTCCCGGGGAGTGACGACCGTCGCCGCTGAAGAGTCGGGCACGCCGGTCTCTCCTCCTGGTCTGTTAGAGGTGCTTCGTTCTTACCAGATTCGCGCCGCCGATGGCAGGACAGCCTGCCCTAACTGGTCGTTCTGTGAGTGTCGTCTCGCGCCGGTGGTCAGTGCAGGGTGACCAATTGCTCGACCGAATCGGTGGGCAGCATCCCGTCGGTGATGGCGCGCACCGAGAGCAGACTCAACGTGATGGCGCCGTTGTGATTGTCCAGGAAGGCGGTGTCTGCGGCGTCCCGGCCGGTCGCGATGCGGACCAGGCTCTGGCGCGGGGCCAGCAGGGTGGCATCGACCACCCGCCACTGGCCGTCGACGAAGGCCTCGGCGACCGCATGGAAGTCCATCGGGTAGAGCCCCGGCGCGTAGACCGACACCAGCCGGGCGGGCACCTTGACCGCGCGCAGCAGCGCGACCACCAGATGCGCGTAATCGCGGCACACCCCGGCGCCGGCCAGCATCGTGTCGACCGCCCCGTCGATCGGGTCGCTGGATCCGGGCACGTACTGCAGTCGGCGCCCGACCCAGCTGGAGACCCGCTCGAGCAGCGCGGTCGGCTCGGTGACGTCGCCGAATTCGGTTCCCGCGAATCCGAACAGTTTGTCCGCCTCGGCGTACCGGCTGGGCCGCAGATACATCGACAGGTCGTAATCGGTGACCGGTGGGGGATCGGCGTAACCGATCACGGTCGCCGAATAATCCACCCGCAGGTGGCCGACACCGGCGTCGAATTTGTGAATGCGGTTGCCGTGGGTACCGCTGATCTCCTGGGCCTCGATCGGCGTGCCGTCCAGGACGAAGCTGAGCGACTCGTGGACCTCGGCGCCCGGTTGCGGCGCCACCGCGATCTGGAATTCCAGCGTGGTGGGAGCGGTGATGTCGACCTCGAGCTCGGCACCGACATCGCGCTTCATGCCCCGATCATCCGGTAGAGACGCCGAAGGTGCGAATCGGGGCCCGGATCATTCGTTTTCCGGTCGCACTTCCGGGCCGCTGTCGGTGCCCGGAGTGCGGGACGCCCGCCAGCCGCGCAGGCCGCGATGGGCGGCGAACGCCCCGATGATCGCCGTCACGCACCACACCCCGATCGCCACATACGCCAGTGGCGAGTTCAGATCACCGACGGAGGCGCCCAGCGCGGTGTAGACGAAGGCGCGCGGCGCCGATCCGATGAACGAGCCGATCATCATCTGCCACAGCGGGACCCCGAACGCCCCGAACGCGTAGGAGGCGGCCGCGTCGGAGATGCCCGGTACGAAACGCTGGCCCACCACCGCCCACAGGCCGCCGCGGGCGATCAGGGCGTCGATGCGGTCGGCGCGCTCGGCGCCCAGCAGCGCGCGCGTGCTCTCCCGGCCGGCGCGCCGGCCGCCGATGGCGGCGATCGTCGCGGTGCCGACGGTGGCGCCGAGGGTGACGAACACACCGACCAGGGGGCCGAACAGCAGGCCGCTGCCGGCCGCCAGCAGCGGACCCGGCACGAACAGACTGCCCAGTACGGCCGACACCACGACGTAGACCAGCGGAGCCGCCGGTCCGGTGGCGGCGACGGCGCCGCGGATCTCGTCGAGATCGATGACCCGCTCGATGCCGATGAGGTACCACAGCCCCAGCAGGAAGGCGGCCAGTACCGCCAGTCGGATGATGTGGCGTCGCCGAATGGGTCGCTCGGCGTCGACGGTCATGCCCCGATCAGCGAGTCGATCCAGCCGCGCGCGAAGTACAGCAGGAAGCCGGCGGCCACGATCCACAGCAGCGGACTGATCTCGCGGCCCTTGCCCGCCGCGGTCCGCACGATCACCCAGGAGATGAAGCCGACGCCGATGCCGTTGGCGATCGAGTAGCTCAGCGGCATCACCGCCACCGTGAGGACGACCGGGAGCGCGATGGAGAAATCAGCCAGGTCGATATCGCGCAGGTGGGAGGCCATCATGGCGCCGACGATGACCAGCGCCGCCGCGGCGACCTCGGTGGGCACGATCGCCGCCAGTGGGGTCAGGAACATCGCGGCCAGGAACAGCGCGCCGGTGACCAGGCTGGCCAGCCCGGTGCGGGCCCCCTCGCCGATGCCGGCGCCGGATTCGATGAACACCGTGTTCGACGAGGCGGACGCCGCGCCGCCGACCACGGCACCCGCGCCCTCGACGACGAGCGCGGACTGCAGCCGGGGGAAGTTGCCGTTCTCGTCGGACACCCCGGCCTGCTTGGACAGCCCGGTGAAGGTGCCCATGGCGTCGAAGAAGTTGGTGAACACCAACGTGAACACCAGCATGACGGCGGCCAGGATGCCGATGCGGCTGACGCTGTCGAGGCTGAACTCGCCGACCAGGGACAGATCCGGCACCGCGAACGGCGAACCGCTCAGCGTCGGGACCGACAGCCCCCAGCCGCCGGGCTTCTCGGTGGCCGACCCCAGATGCCAGATCGCCTCGATGACGACGGCAACGACGGTGCCGGTGATCAGCCCGATCAGGATGCCCCCGCGGATCTTGCGGGCCACCAGGATGCCGGTGATCAGCAGGGTGAACACGAACACCACGGTCGGGATGCTGCTGATGGATCCCGCACCCCCGCTGCCGAGGCCGACCGGCGGTGACGGGCCGCCGGTGGAGGCGACGAAGCCGGCGTCGACCAGTCCGATGAACAGGATGAACAACCCGATGCCCGCGGTGATGGCCAGCTTCAGCTGGATCGGCACCGCGTCGAAGATCAGTCGGCGCAACCCGGTGACGGCCAGCAGCACGATGATGATGCCGTTGATCACCACCAGGCCCATCGCCTCGGCCCAGGTCAGCTCGCCGACCACCGAGGAGGCCAAGAACGAGTTGATGCCCAGCCCCGCGGCGAAGGCGAACGGCAGCCGGGCGATGACCCCGAACAGGATGGTCATCACACCGGCGGCCAGCGAGGTGACCGCGGAGACCTGGGTGAAGCCCAGCTGGTTGCCGGTGACGTCCGGCGCGCCGGACAGGATGATGGGGTTCAGCACGATGATGTAGGCCATCGCGATGAACGTGACGACGCCGCCGCGCAGCTCCGAGGAGATCGTCGAGCCGCGTGCGGTGATTTCGAAGAAGCGGTCCAGCCGGTTCACGGCTTCGACCTTAAGGCGTGTGCGGCAACGACGAGCGGTGACGGGCCCATTGCAGGAACTCCTCGGCTGCGAACACCGGCTTGCCCAACTCGTGGGCCTTGCGGGCCTTGCCGGATTGCGTGCCTTCCTCGGCGGAGACCAGCACCTCGCAGCGGGTCTTGGTCACCGACTTCACCGGAGCCAGGCCCGCGCCCTCGGCGATGCGCATCATCTCCTCGCGGGTGACCTCGCGGCCGGCGGCGTCCAACGCGGTGCCGGTGAAGCAGATCCGTGCGCCCGGAACCAGCACCGCGGTGATGTCGGCGCCCGCGGCCGCGGACAGCATTGCGGTATCGACGATCTCGACGTCGAGGAGTTCCTGGGCGGCCTGCAGGCGCTGCACTGCCTGCCCGGTCAGGCGCGCCCGGCCGGCCGCCGCGCGCAGCTGCGCGGCCACCGAATGCCGGGCGGCGTGGGTCCACGGGGTGTCCGGCGGTGGCTCCCCGGCGGGCCGGCCGAGCAGGGCGGGCCCGATGTGCCGACTGACGTCGAGCAGCGCCGAGAGCGCGGGCAGCCGCGCCGAGACCGGTGTCGCGGCCGGGTCGCGGGTGAGCAGGTGCCCCGACAGCGACTCCGGGGGATCGCCGAAGGGTGTGGAACCGGTTGCCGCGACGCCGGATTCGGTGAACACCGTCAATGCGGCGGTGGCCCGCTGCAGGGCTGTTGCGCCGGTCGTGCGGCCGGGCGGCTCGGCACCCAACGGCATGACGACGGTCTGCCCGAGCCGTTTGAGCTCGAAGTCGATGAGGCCGAGCACCTCGTCGATGCGGGGGCCGACCGGGGTGCAGCCGGTCAGCATCGGCGCGATCACCGACCAGGCCTCGGCCAGGGTGGGGGCCAGCAGGATGTCGGCGACGGTGATGCCGTGGGCGGCCCGCGCGTCGGCGAGGTCGCGCTGCGGGTTGATCAGCGTGCTCACCGCGGTGCCGTCGTCGAAGGCGATGGCCAGCTCGACCGGGCGGGGCCGCGACATCCGGCCCTCGTCACCGACGGTGATGATGCCGATGCCGCAGTACCGGCGGGCGCCGCCGTCGTCGCCGTCGGCGGTCTGCAGGAACCGGGCGATCCGCCGGTCGGTCTTCAGATCCTTCGGCAGCACAGGGCGTTTGAGCACCAGACCGCTCATCGAGGTGCATCGGCTCAGCGCGACATAGAGCTGGCCGTGGGAGAACATGCCGCCGGTGAGGTCGACGACCAACCGGTCCAGGGTCTGGCCCTGACTCTTGTGGATGGTGATGGCCCACGCCAGCTTGAACGGCAGCTGGGTGAAGGTGCCGCACACCTCGTGCCGCAGCGATCCGCCGTCGACGACGGGCCGGGTGGCCTCCCAGGTGAAGGGCGCGACCTCGACACACCTGCCGTCGGTGAACTCGACGACGACCGCGGACTCGTCGCCCTGTACCTGGGCGATCACCTTGCCCAGGGTGCCGTTGACCCAGCGGTCGGCCGGATCGTTGGTCAGCATCATGGTCTGCGCGCCAACCTTGAAACGCAGCGTCTCGTCGGCGGGTGGGTCGAACAGGCTCAGGTCCCCGCTCTGGCGCGCGTGGTGGCTGATCTCGTCACCGGCCAGCCGGTCCAGCTGTTGGCGGTTGCGTGCGGTGACCAGCCGGTTCGTCGGGGCCAGGGTGAGCCAGAACTCGTCGTCGGGCGGCACGAAGTCCGGGTCGGTGCGGGCGTTGAGTTCGGCCAGGGCGTGTCCGAGCAGCACGCCCTCGCGGATCTCGTTGAGGATGGCGGTCATCCGGTCGTCGCCGAGCTGGCGGAACACCGTGGTCAGCGAGACCATCGGGAAATCGTCGCGGTCGAAAGTGTCGGCCGAGAAGAAGTACGGGGTCGGATAGCGGTCGGTGAAGAACGCGGCCTCGCCCTCGGTGACGACGGGCGGCAGCTGGTACAGATCGCCGACCAGGACCACCTGCACGCCGCCGAACGGGGTGCCCGGATCGGGGCCGAACCGGGCCAGCGCGGCGGCCACCTTGTCGAACAGGTCGGCGCGGACCATCGAGGCCTCGTCGATGATCAGGGTGTCCAGGCCCTGCACCGTTCGGGCGAATCGTCCGGGGTAATAGCGGCCGGTAGTGATGTCGGCCAGGGTGGTGGTGGACGTGAAGCCGAACAGTCGGTGGATGGTGTAGCCGCCGACGTTCAGCGCGGCGATCCCGGTGGGCGCGACGACGACCACGTTGCGATCGGTCTGCGACATGAACCGGCGGATCAGCGTCGACTTGCCGGTGCCCGCCTTGCCGGTCAGGAACAGGTTCCTGCCCCCGGCCAGCAATTCCATCGCATCCCGGAACTCGTCGGTGAGCACGATGTCGCGGGCGGGCACCTCACGATGGTGTCAGACCCGGCGGTGGGTCGACCCCGGCCCGAGATCAGCTGCGAGGTTTCCGTCCGGTCGGCTCGGGGGCCGGTGCGGCTGAACTCAGGCACGTCAGCGGGCCCGGGGACCTCCCTGGGTTCAGTCCGTCAGCGCTGATCGCCACCGGAGGCAACCCAGGCGAGGTCGGGTGTAACACTGCGGCGCCCACAGCGATGAACCATGCGAGACAGCTGCTGGGCCATTCGGCCGGTGTCGGGGGAGATGACTGCGCAACGCAGTAGTGGCTGAGAATTGCCCTGCTCCTGAACCTGAGGAGTCGATGCACGATGAGTGCCGCACGTGACGAGTTCTTGCGACGCAGCCTGGTGGCCGGGGTGGCCTCCACGGTGGTGCTGTCGCTGACCGCGATGACCGTGGGCGTCGCGCCCGCGATGGCCGAACCCGATGTCGTGGAGACCACCGTCGTCGAGGCGCCCCCGGGCGGCGGCGGCGACGGGTCCGGCGGCGGAGGCGGGTCCCGCGAGTCCTATGAGGAGCCGGCCGCCCCCGCAGAGGCACCGGCGCAGGCCCCGCCCGTCACGGCCGTACCGCAGCCGACCGCCGCACCGGTCCCGGTGCAGACCCAGGCGCCGGTGCAGACGCAGGCTCCCGAGCCGACCGCCGCGCCGGCACCGACGCGCAACGCGCCGCCGACCGTCGCACCCGAACGCGAGGCCGAACCTGAGACTGCGGCGCCGGAACCGGTTGCCCCGCAGCCCAAGCCGGCGCCCGCGCCGACCACTACCCGGCCGAGCACGCAGGTGACGACCACGCAGGCCACCCCGCCCGCCGAACGCGACGCCGACGCCGACGCCGAGAAGCCTGCACCCGCGGCCGAAGAGACGGCGCCGCGAGCTGCCACGACGGAGCGGACCACCACCGCCCCCAGTTCCCCGCGTACCACCGAGGCCCCGTCGACCGCGGCCGGACCCACCGACCCCGCCGAGGCCCCGTCCAGTGCGGCACCGTCGAGTGCGGCACCGTCGAGTGCGGCTCCGGCCGATGAGACTCCGGCCGATGAGACTCCGGCCGATGAGACGACGGACACCTCGTCGAGCCCCGACGCGACCGAGACCGAGAGCGAGCAGCCCTCCGAGGTCGAGCCCGTCGCCCGCGTCATCGAGACGCTCAAGCCCGAGGTGCTCCAGGCGCCGGAAGACGATGTGGTGCTGGCCAGCAAGGCCGCACCGGTCGAGGTCAACCCGGCACCCGCCGAGGTCGCCGAGCTGGCCCAGCTGTCCTCGCTGATCGGTCTCGACGACGAGCGTGACCGGCTGGCACAGGAGCGCCGCGAGCTGCGGGAGGATCAGCGCGAACTCCGCGAGGACCAGCGTCAGCTCCGCGAGGATCAGCGTGAGCTGCGCGATGAGCAGCGCGACTTCGACCGCCGGGTCCGGCAGTGGAGCCCGGACTGGGTGCAGTACGACGAGTTCTACCGGCCGATGATCGTCAACCCGTACCGCGACCCGGTGCGGATCGTCTACGAGTACCAGAACCGGCCGCGCGTGGTGACGATCCCGCCGCTGCAGCGGATGGTCATGTACGTCGCCGATCTGGCGGCCTACAGCTTCACCGCGGTGGTGCTCAACGCCGTCAACACCGCCGTCAGCACCGCGGTCGGCGTGGCCGTCGGCAGCTTCTTCGGGGGTGGGTTCATCCCGACGATCGGTGCGATCGCGCCGCCGCCCCCGCCGCCGCTGTTCCGCTACGACAACGTCCCGGTGCAGGTGCGCTACTCGGATGCGGTGTACGAGCCGTTCCGGGTGCAACGCATCGTCGACATCGGCGATGACGCCCGCTACGGCGAACGGCGCGTGCTGCTCGACGGCGCGACACCGGCCTGGGGTGTGTGGAAGCAGAGCGCCGGTGGCGAGCGGATGTTCGAGGTGCACCGGACCCAGCAGTACCCGGGCCTGGACGAGCCGCGCGAGGGCCCGTTGCCCGGTGACTACCGGCTGCGGCTGGCCGCCGAGGAAGCACCGGCCGCGGGCAGTGACAACCAGACGCTGCTGATCACCGCTGCGGTCGCGTGCGCGGTGCTCAGCCTGGGCGCGGTCGGTGGCGCCGCACTGTTGGGACGTCGCCGCCGGCTCTGATCCACCGCGCGTGAAGTCAGGCGTGCACGTTGCTCAGACCGACCGCCCCGCGCAGGCCCGAGCAGTTCACGCAGCCGATGCAGCCGACACAGTCGGTGCACCCCGCGCACGCCACACAGGCCGCGCACTTGCGGCAGGCCACGCACGCGATGCACGCCACGCACCCGACCAGTGCCGCGCACAACACCGAGAACGCCGTGCCGACGACGGCGAACCCGCCCGCCACCCCGGCGCTGCCGCCCGTCGCGATCGACCCGGCCACCCCGGCACTGTTGACGGTGGCGATGGACCCGGCAACCCCGGCGCTGCCGACGGTGCCGATGGACCCGGCCACCGCGGCGCTGCCGACCGTGCCGATGGACCCCTGCACCTCGGCACTGCCCACGGTGCCGACAGTGTCCGTCTCCGGGACGATTTCGGTCATCAGTCGGCGCCCTTCCCGTTGTCGACGCGGTACACCGCGCCGTGGATTGCGGCGGCGTCGTCACTGGCCAGGAAGGCGATGGTCTTGGCGACGTCGACCGGATCCATCATTCCGCGCGGCGCGGCGATACGCATGATCAGCTCCCAATCGGCATCCTCGGGCGCGGCGAACTCGGTCACCTGCGCGGTGAGCATGCCGCCGGGACAGACCGCATTGACGCGCAGCTTCTCCTTGGTGAATTCGACGGCCAGCGCGCGGGTCAGGCCGATCAGGCCGTGCTTGGCGGCGCAGTACCCCGCGGAGTACACCTCGCCCTCCACGCCGGCGACCGAGGCGACGTTGACGATGTTGCCGCCGGCGGCCAGCAGATGCGGCAGCGCGGCGCGGCTGAGGTAGAACGGGCCGTTGAGGTTCACCGCGAGGTCGAGATCCCAGTCCGCGTCGGTCACCGAGGAGGTGCGGCGCATCTGGTGGAACCCCGCCACATTGGCCAACACGTCGACGCGCCCGAAGGCCGCGACGCAGTCGGCCACCGCCTGCGCGCACGCCTCGGCCGAGGCGATGTCATAGGAGCCGTACCGCCCACCGGGCACATTTGCGAACACCTCGGCCATCCGGTCGGCGTCCCTGGCCACGCCGTACACGCTGGCCCCGCGTTCGGCGAACAGCTTGGCCGTGGCGGCGCCGAGTCCGGCCGACGCCCCGGTGATCAATGCGACTTTTCCGTCCAGTGAGGTCATACCGGCACCCTCTCACGGGGCAAACGCCGGACGTGCCAGATGCGCCCTGCAATACTGCGTCGTGTGAACACACTTCGCGGGTTGTTCAGTGTCGTGCTGCTCGTCGCCGGGATGATCGGGGTCGCGGCGCCGGCGCAGGCCAATCCCCAGCAGCAGGTGCTGGAGGGCAACTACACCTACCGGCAGGACGGTTTGCCCGACGCCAACTGGTCGATCTACCCGATCTGCGTGCCGGTCGTCGGCGACCTGCGCGTCGAGATCCGCGATCCGGTCGCGTGCATCCTGCACGTCGCCTCCACCCCGACCGGCGTGGCGAAGGGCGGCGACGCCAAGCTCACCGGCGGGCAGTGGGTCTACAACGTCAACTCGATGGACGGGCTGACCTGCCCGAACGGCGACACCGCACCGATCTACGAGACCTTCAAGTTCGACACCAGGACCATGAGCGGGACCCGCAGCATCGCGCACAATCAGGTGTGCGGCCTGCCGGCGACCATCGACGTCAAACCGTTCACCCTCGCGTTCAAGGAACCGCTGCCGATCCCGGTGCAGAAGTACCCGCTGTACTGCGAGCCCGGTGGTCTGCGCCGGTGCTACTGACGGGGTCGCGATGACCAAGCGGGTGGTGGTCTGGGGCACGGGTTTCGTCGGGTCGATGGTGATCGCCGAGATCGTCGAGCACCCGAATTTCGAACTCGTGGGCGTGGGGGTCAGCAATCCCGCCAAGGTGGGCCGCGATGTCGGCGACATCTGCGGGCTGGCGGCGCCGCTCGGCATCACCGCCACCGACGACGTCGACGCGCTCATCGCGCTGCGCCCGGACGCGCTGGTGCATTACGGCCCGACGGCCGCGCAGGCCGATGCCAACATCGACCTGATCAGTCGCTTCCTACGCGCGGGAATCGACGTCACCTCCACCGCGATGACGCCATGGGTGTGGCCGAAAATGCACCTGAACCCGCCGAACTGGATCCAGCCGATCACACAGGCCTGCGAGGCCGGGGGAGCATCCTGCTTCACCACCGGCATCGACCCCGGCTTCGCCAACGACCTGTTCCCGCTGACGCTGATGGGGCTGTGCTCGCAGGTCCGGACGGTGCGGGCCTCGGAGCTGCTGGACTACACCAACTACACCGGTGACTACGAGTTCGAGATGGGCATCGGCCGCCCGCCCGAGTACCGCCCGCTGCTGGAGAGCCCGGAGATCCTCATCATGGCTTGGGGCGCAACGGTTCCGATGATTGCGCATGCCGCGGGGATCACCCTCGACGAGATCACCACCACCTGGGACAAGTGGGTCACCCCGACCGACCGGACCTCGGCCAAGGGTGTCATCGAGGCGGGCAAGGTCGCCGCCGTCCGGTTCACCATCAACGGCCGGTACCGCGGGGACACCCGCATCCAGCTCGAACACGTCAACCGGATCGGCCTGGACGCCGCCCCGGGCTGGCCGACCGGTAACGACAACGACGTCTACCGCGTCGATATCGAAGGCACACCGAGCATCTCGCAGGAGACGGCGTTCCGCTTCACCGACGGCTCCGGTCGGGATGCCGCCGCGGCGGGCTGTCTGGCCACCGGACTGCGCGCACTCAACGCCGTTCCGGCGGTCAACGATCTGCCGCCGGGCTGGGTGACCGCACTGGATCTTCCCCTCATCCCGGGCGCCGGTACCATTCGCTGATGGCTTCCGGCGCGGATACCGTCCTGCAACGACTGCTGGCCGGCGGGGTGGACGTGTGCTTCGCCAACCCCGGCACCTCCGAGATGCATTTCGTTGCCGCACTGGACAACACACCGCGGATGCGGGCGGTGCTGTGCCTGTTCGAGGGGGTGGCCACCGGTGCCGCCGACGGGTATGCGCGCATCACGGGCACCCCCGCGGCAACCCTGCTGCATCTGGGTCCGGGACTGGCCAACGGCCTGGCCAACCTGCACAACGCCCGCCGTGCCCACACCCCGGTGGTCAATGTGGTCGGTGACCACGCCACCCACCACGTCGAGTTCGACGCCCCACTGCAGTCCGATATCGAAGCCCTGGCCGGCTGGCCCGACGGGCTGGTGTTCCGGCCGCAGACCGCCGACGCGCTGACCGCCGCGGTCGATGCGGCCGTCACCGGCGCGGTGGGACCGCCCGGCCGGGTTGCCACGGTGATCCTGCCGGCGGACCATTCCTGGGGCCCCGCCGAACAGGGCGCGCCACTGGCCGAGCCGGTCGGCGCCGACCCGGGTCCGGGTGGCATCGGTGTCCAGGCCGCGGCCGAACTGCTCCGCGAGTACGGCTCCGATACCGTTGTGCTGCTGGGTGGTTCGGCGACCGGGCCGGCAGGACTGAGCGCCGCCGCCCGGATCGCCGAGGCGACCGGGGCGCGGCCGCTGGTGGAGACCTTCCCGGCCCGCCTGGCCCGCGGCCGTGGCATCCCGGCCATCGAGCGGTTGGCCTACCTGGGCGAACAGGCCGAGCAGCAGCTCGCCGGTGCCACCCGGCTGCTGCTGGTCGGCACCCGGGCCCCGGTGGCGTTCTTCGCCTACCCGGGCCGGGCGAGCGGTCTGGTGCCCAGCGGCGCGCAGGTGCACGTCCTGGACCCCGCCGAGCTCGACGCGCTGGCCGATCAGCTGGGCGCCGCGCCGGTGCAGATTTCGCCCGCCGGGCCGCCCGCATTGCCGAAAGGTCCACTGACGGCGGCAAACTGGGCCGACGTCATCGGTGCACTGCTCCCGGATGATGCGATCATCTCCGACGAGGCGAACACCAGCGGCATGCTGCTGCCCGCCGCCACCGCAGGCGCCCCGGCACACGATGTGCTGACCTTGACCGGCGGCGCGATCGGGCAGGGGCTGCCGGTGGCCGTCGGCGCCGCGGTGGCCGCACCGGACCGGCCGGTGATCGCTCTGCAGGCCGATGGCAGTGCGCTGTACACCATCTCGGCGCTGTGGACGATGGCCCGCGAGCAACTCGACATCACCGTCGTCATCCTGAACAACAATGCCTACGCGATCCTGCAGCTGGAATTGGCACGGGTGGGGGCGGCCGACGGCAACACGATCGGTGAGAAGGCCCGGTCACTGCTGGACATCGGCCGCCCCGATATCGACTTCGTCTCCATCGCCGAGGGTTTCGGAGTTCCGGCGACCCGGGCCGGCACCGCCGAGGAATTGGCCGAGCAGTTCGCCGCCGCGCTGGCCGAACCCGGCCCGCATCTCATCGACGCGGCGGTACCCACCTTCTTCTGAAACGACAGCGGGTCAGCTGCGCGGCTTCTTGTGCAGCACCACCTGGGCCATCGGGATCTGCATCTCCTGCGGGTCGGCCGCCAGCCGGGCGGCGACCCCGGCCTCCAGCGCGGCGCCGAAGGACGCCCGGCGCTCCGGCGCGACGAAGCCGGCCAACACCGGGATCAACGTCGCCTGCAGGAACGCTCCCCATTGCGCCCCGAAAGCCCGTGCATCCCCGTCCTTCTGGTGCTGCCGCCAGAACCGGTCCTCGGCATCGAACACGTCCAGATGCTCGATCGTCAGTTGTTCCAGCCGGCCCGACGGTGCGAACGGGGTGGTGAAATCGACGGCCCGCCGCCCGGCGATCGGGATCGACATCGCACCCAGCTCCTCGTCGGTCAGCACGCCGCGTGCCACCTGTTCGGCCAGTTCGGCCATCAGCGCCGCAAACAGTGGCCGGTACCCGAACTCGCCGTCCTCGGCGACGGCCATCGTCATCACCACGGCCCGGCCGCCCGGGCACAGTTCGCGACCGCGGTAGGCGACGAACTCGTGCCAGTCGCGCGCCGCCAGCCTGGCATGGGCGGAGCGGATCGCGTCGTCGGAACTGAACCACGCGTGCACGTGGTCGGGGACGGCCGCCGGCGCACTGCTGAGCCACAGGATCGACCATGACGACCAGCCCAGGCTGACGGTGTTGGCGGGCAGTATCTGCTGATAGTAGGACCGACCGACGGCCGACGAGAAGGTCGCCGTGTCGTGGCGCAGATAGCTGTCCGGGTCCTCGCGCAGCACCCGGAACAGGGCGCTGAAATCGTTCTCCGGGACATCGGTGTGCGTCACCAGCACCGAGTGCTCGGGGCGGGTGCGCTTGCGCAACACCGTGATCGCCGCGTTGAGCGGTAGCAGCGAATTGTGCCCGTTGGCCGCGCCGTAGTCGGCGATCACGATCGGCAGCGGCGCCCGCGGGATCGGGATGGCCGCCGCGGCGTCCTCGAACAACCGGATCGCGCGGGCGAGTCCGGCAGCCTGCAATCGGGAGGCCGCGCTGTAGTCGCCGCTGCCCACCGGAACCGGGCGTACCACCACGCTGGACTCGGGCATTCTGGTGAGATTAGTCCGCTCCGGCGGCGCGCGCCCCCGAAGACGTCAGGTGCGGCTCACCCGTGCCAGACTTCCTGCCATGCGAACCGCCCCCGTCCCGCGGCTGCTCACCATCGTGGCCGTGCTGATCATGGTGGTCGCCGGGATCGGGTTCGTCGTCGTCCTGGTGCTGAACGCGTTCGTCTTGGATCGGTACAACGCCTACGGCGAGGTGACAATCCCCGGTCGCGCCGAACTGCAGTTGCCCGCCGGTGAGGTGACCATCAGCTTCCACACCCAGATCATCGGCAGCACCGGTGGCACCGGGCTGCCGATCCCGGATCTGCGGATGGCCATCGACCCGCCGGCCGGGGTGGCCGAGCCCGAGGTGGTCGAGAGCATCGGCGGGACAACGACGGTCAACAACGACGCCCGGGTCCGGGTGTGGGTGGCCCAGGTTGCCGAGTCAGGCGTCTACACGGTGCGCACCGACGGCAATGTCACCGCCTTCATCAGTCCGCGGCTGGCCTTCGGGCACGCGAGTCCGCTGGGTCAGGCGCCGTGGTGGTGTGCGGCGGTGTTCGGTCTGGGGCTGGTGGACCTGATCATCGCGCGGGTGTGGGCCGCCCGGGTCCGCCGGGCGCCGCGGCCGGTCTCGCCGACGTTCACCGTCACCGGTGGGCCCACCTCCTACATCCCCACCGAGGACGGCATCCGCCTCGAACAACTCAAGACGCTGGCGGCACTGCGGGATTCGGGCGCCCTCACCGAGGCCGAGAAGCGCCGGTTGTTAGGCGGCGGGTGAGAGCAGGCCCGAGCGTTCGAAGGTGCCCGCCGGCTCGAACCGGGCCAGCACGTCGGCGGCGGGCTCCTCGGCGAACTCGGTGATCAGCGCCTTGGCGGCGGCCTCGGAGGTCACCGACTCGAACCGGCGTGGATCGTCGAGCAGTCCGAACAGCCTGCCGGCAAACCGGGGACTGGCACTGGCGGCGGCGAAGAACAGGTTGCCGTAGTCGGCGAAATCCGGGTCGGCGAGGAACAGCTGGGTGACGCGCTGCGCGGCCCGGCCCCGGGTGTCGTAGAACTCCTCGAAGGATTCGGTCAGCCAGGCGGTGTCGAACGGCCCCTCGTGGGCGGCGGCCTTGTGCACCAGTGCGGCGGCGTGGATCAGGCCGCCCTGGGCGCCCTGCCCGCCGATCGGGTCATAGGAGATGGCGGTGTCACCCAGCGCGAGGACCGGATGCCCACCGGCGGTATGCCCGACGCCCCGGCGGACGACCTGGGTCACGGCGCCGGTCAGCCACGAGTGCGGGTCCTCCGCGATGACCCGGAACCGGCTGACCTCCGGCAGATCCCAGTCGATGTAGTCGCGGTGCAGCCCGGTGGCGACCTCCAGTGCGGATGCGGCATCGGTGACGGTGCCGAAGCGGGCGGCCCAGTCGCTACCCGGGTGCGCCCAGCCCAGGAACGCCCAACTCGGACCGGCGTCCTTGTGCAGATACGGGCCCCAGAACGACTCGCCCTGCCCAGCGACCACGGTGAAGGCGTGATGGGTTCCGCCACCCGATCCGCGATGGGCGAACACGTCCGGTCCGTGGCCGAGGCCGGTGACCGAGAAGGCCAGCAATGTGCGCTGCGGTCTGTCGTACACGGTGCGGGTGGTGTCGATGGGGAACAGCGTGGACAGCCCGCCGCGGCCGGTGGCGACCACCGTCAGATCGGCCTTCGCGGCGATAGCGTCGAGCCGTTGCGGGTCGACCGACCCGACCTCGAAGTGGCCACCGCGCCGGTCGAAGAGGGCCAGCCGGTCATCGGCCTTGAGCCGGGTGTCCACCGCGACACCGCGCGCGCCGTCGAACCAGCCGTCGAAGGCGATCGCCTCGGTGTCACCATCGCGGACCCGCACGCTCTGCCCGGTCGAGGTGGGAGCCGAGGCCAGGTAGGTGTTCAGCCCCAGGCTCTCCTCGGCGCGCTGGGCCTGCCCGAAGATCAGCGCGGTGCCGGTGGCGGGCACGTCGTTGCGCAGCGCGTCCCGGTCGCGCTCGCTGTGGATGGTGACGTCGAACCCGTTGTCCAGCAGGCCCAGCGCCGCCGTCACCCCGGTCTGCCCCGCGCCGATGATCGCGACGGATCGTCCGTTGGAAGTCGTCATGGCCACCACTATCGACGCCACGCCGCGCGCCGGGTAGGGCCAGGCTCAGGCTGATCGCAATGACCGCCGTGGCTAGGGCTGGGTGCCGACCAGGCGCATCAGCGGGTCGGCCGGCCCGATGTCCAGGGTGCATTCGGAGTACCGCGGGTCGGGCACATAGGACCAGAACATCGCCCCGGCCGCGCCGTGGGCGCGCATATCGGTGAAGGCGCGGTGCAGCACCCGTTTGCGGTCGTCGAGCGAGCCGCAGGACCCGGCCTCCATGCCGATCTCGGTGATCAGCAGCGGCTTGTTCAGGGCGCGGGCCTGCTCGGTACGCCGGGCCAGTCCGTCGAACACGTTGCCCGGCAGTGCATCCGTGGACTCGTAGAAGTGGTACTCCAGGACATCGACGCCCTCCGACGAGCTGACGTATTCGAACTCCTCGCCCGCCGAACCGCACTGGCCGCCGCCGGCATGTCCGCTGAAGACCGTTGTCCCCGGGTCGAGTTCGTGAATCCGGGCGCCTGTTGCGTCGTAAAATGCACGCAGCACCCGCGCCGAGTCCGGATGGCAGAACCGGGTCTGCCAGGAACAGCGGCTGTCGGTGCAATCCGAGGGTTCGGGTTCCCCGACCGCCGTCCAGCCGGCCAGTGCCGGCGAGTCGCCCCACCGCTGCACGGCGGCGTCCAGCCACGCCGCGAACGACATCGGCATGCCGGGCATGCGGTCGGTGCGCCACCCGTCGGCATACCAGCGATGGTCCTTGAAGGTGTCGCCCTCGCAGCTGCCCTCATTGCTGGAGAGCACCGCGATGAGCAGCTGGCCGTGCCGCTCGGCCGCCCGCACCACCGCGTCGAGGGCGGTGAAGTCAAGCAGTCCGGTGTCCTTGTTCACCGCGAGGCTGGAGAACGCGTTGAACCGGGTCAGCGAATGGGGTTGCAGCCGGCCGAAGAACGCGTCGAGGTCGACCTGCGCCCCGCACCCGGCGTTGATGGTCCAGTCGGTGCCCAGCTGGTAGGCGTTGATACCGATCGGCCACCACGGCCGGCCGTCGAGGGTCAGCCGCGTGCCGTCGACCCCGAACACCGGCGCGTGCGGCGGCGCCGGGTCGGCCGGGGAGTCGCGGACGAAGACCCGCTCGGGCGCCGGTACAGGGGCACACGCGACGGCCACGACCATGATCAGACACAGCGTGAGAACGCGTAGCCATCGCCGTGTCATGAGCCGACTGTAACCGCCGCGCGGGCCCGTTTGCACCTTGCGTCAGCAAACGGTTTTACAGCAACGTCATATCCGAAGAATCGCGCCGTGTACCGGCTGAATGCGTCCGACGCCTGGCATGCCAGCAACCATATCCTCGATCAGGATCAGTGCCCGCGTCGGACCCATTCGTCGTAGTTGACCAGTTCGCCACCGATGGTGGTGGTGTCACCGTGTCCGGTGTAGACGACGGTCTCGTCGGCCAGGGTGCCCAGGCGTTTGGCGATGGATTCCAGGATGGTCGGGAAGTCCGAGTAGGACCGTCCGGTGGCACCCGGTCCACCCTGGAACAGGGTGTCGCCGGAGACGACGGCGTTCAGTGCCGGTGCCGACCAGCACACCGAGCCCGGCGAGTGCCCGGGGGTGTGCAGGGCGTGTAGTTCGATGCCCCCGGCGGACAGCACCTGGCCGTCGTCGACGGTGCGGAACTCGGCTTCGGGATGCACCGCACGCCAGAGCATCTCGTCGGCCGGGTGCAGGAACACCGGGGCGTCGAGGGTTTTGGCGAGCTCGGGGGCCACCGTGATGTGGTCGTTGTGCCCGTGGGTGCAGATGACCGCGACGACGTTGCGACCGCCGACGGCCTCGATGATCGGGTCGGCGGTGTGCGCGGCGTCGAAGACGATCACGTCGTTCTCATCACCGATCAGCCAGATGTTGTTGTTCACATCCCAGCTGCCACCGTCGAGTTCGAAGGTGCCGCTGGTGACCACGCGCTGAATGTTGGCGGACCCGCTCACAGCACGACCACCGAGCGCAGCACCTCGCCGGCGTGCATCTTGTGGAAGGCGTCCTCGACGGCGTCCAGGCTGATGCGCTCGCTGACGAACTTCTCCAGCGGCAGCCGGCCCTGCAGATACAGCGAGATCAGGGTGGGGAAGTCGCGCTCGGGCAGGCAGTCGCCGTACCAGGAGGATTTCAATGCCCCGCCGCGGGAGAAGAAGTCGACCAGCGGCATCTCCAGCTTCATGTCCGGGGTGGGCACCCCGACCAGGACGACGGTGCCGGCCAGATCCCGGGCGTAGAACGCCTGCTTCCAGGTCTCGGGGCGCCCGACGGCGTCGATGACGACATCGGCGCCGAAGCCGTCGGTGAGATCCTGGATGGTTTCGGTGGCATCCAGGTCTTTGGCGTTGATGGTGTGGGTGGCCCCGAATTCCCGGGCGGTGTGCAGTTTTCGGTCGTCGACGTCGACGGCGATGATGCGGCGCGCGCCGACGAGGGCGGCCCCGGCGATGGCGGCATCGCCGACGCCGCCGCAGCCGATGACGGCCACGGTGTCGTCGCGGTTGACCGCGCCGGTGTTGATGGCGGCGCCGATGCCGGCCATCACGCCGCAGCCCAGCAGGCCGGCCACCGCGGGATCGGCGGCCGAGTCGACCTTGGTGCACTGGCCCTCGTGCACCAGGGTCTTGTCGGCGAAGGCGCCGATGCCCAGGGCCGGGGACAGCTCGGTGCCGTCGGTCAGGGTCATCTTCTGGGCGGCGTTGAAGGTGTCGAAGCACAGGTGCTGGCGGCCGCGTTTGCAGGCGCGGCACTCGCCGCACACGGCGCGCCAGTTGAGGATGACGAAGTCGCCGACCTCGACGTGGGTGACGCCGGCGCCGATGGTCTCGACGATGCCGGCGGCCTCATGGCCGAGCAGGAACGGGTATTCGTCGTTGATGCCGCCCTCGCGGTAGGTCAGGTCGGTGTGGCAGACACCGCAGGCCTGAATCGCGACCACCACCTCACCGGGGCCGGGATCGGGGATGACGATGTCGACCAACTCGACGGGCTGACCTTTGGACCGGGAGATGACGCCGCGCACTGTCTGACTCATGCCTATAACCTAATACCCGGGTTCCCCATTCGCCGGACAGGTGTCCAGTTTTGTGTCTTCACCCTGTTCACCGGTCTGATCACGTAATAACGTGAGCGCTCATGACGGTCGGCACCGCCGAGGAACTGTTGCACCGGGCGCGCGGCGCGCACGCGCGGCAGGACTGGCGCACGGCGTATGACGCCTATGTCCAACTCGACGCGCTCGGGCCGATGTCGCTGACCGATCTGGACGCCTACGCGAGCGCGGCCTGGCGGCTGGGGCACGGTCGGGAAGCGGTGCGGCTGGCCGAGGGTGTCTTCGGCCGGCTGTCCCGCAGTGACCCGGCGGCCGCGGCGATGAAGGCGCTCGAACTAGGCCTGGAGTGGGTGACGCGCGGTGACCTGAACATCGCGCGTGGCTGGATGAGCCGGGCGCGCCGCCTTCTCGCGGACGGGCCGCCCGGTCCCGCACACGGATACCTGGCGTACCTGGAGGCACTGATCGCCTGGGCCGAACGGGATATCGCCGAGCTCGCGGTACAGGCCGATCGGCTGCGCGCGATCAGTGCACCACTGGCCGACCCGTCGCTGGATGCGCTGGCACTGTTGGCCGCGGCGATGTCGGCGTTCGGTGCCGGCCGACCCGCCGATGGATACGGCTTTATTGACGAGGCCATGTTGCCGGTGCTGGCCGGCGAGGTCCGCATCGACTGGGCCGGCGACATCTATTGCGTGGCGCTCAATCTGTGCCATCAGCTCGCCGATCAACCGCGGATGCGGTCGTGGACCGAGGCGATGGCCGGGTGGTGTGACACCCACCAGACGTCGACGTATTACCGGGTGTGCGATGTGCACCGTCTGCAGCTGGCCGCCGCCGACCAGGATTACCGCGCGCTGGAAGATCAGTTGTTCACCGCCAGTGCGGCTTTGGAGGGGGTGAACAGCTGGGTCAGCGGTGAGGGCTTCTATCAGCTCGGTGAGGTGCGACGGCTGCGCGGCGATGTCGAGGGAGCAATGGCCGCCTTCGCCAAGGCACGTAGCCTCGGCGTCGACCCGCAGCCGGGGGAGGCGTTGTTGCGCTGCCGGATGGGCGAGACCGGTCCGGCATGGACCGACCTGCGGGTGGCTCTGGCCGGAGTGGGGCCGCTGAGTCGGATGCGGATGCTGCGGGCCGCTGTCGAGGTGGCGCTGGCCCGCGACGATCTGGCCGAGGCGCAGCGGCACTGCGCCGAGATGACCGACTGTGCACGATCGTTCGGGACGCCCGGCTATCGGGCGTGGGCGGCGCACGCCCGCGGTGCCGTCCTCACCCGGTCCGGGGATCACCACGGTGCGCTGCAGTGCCTCGACGAGGCGTTGCGCCACTATCGGGAACAACGGGCCCGCTACGAGAGCGCCGAGGTGTACGAGTGGATGGCGCTGGCGCACAGAGGAATCGGTGACGACGCCGCCGCGGCCGCAGATATCGCCACGGCGGAGGCCATCTACGAGCAGCTTGCGGTGCAGCCCAGCGCGGTCGGTGGCCGTGCCGTGCCCGGTGGGTTGACCCGGCGCGAGATCGAGGTGCTGCGCGCGCTGGCCGGTGGCGCGACCAACCGGCAGGTGGCCCAGTCGATCTTCATCAGCGAGAAGACGGTGGGCAGGCACCTGGCCAACATCTACGCCAAGCTCGGTGTCTCGTCGCGCACCGCGGCGCTGACGTGGGCGTATCAGAACAAGGTCATCGCCGCCTCCGGCTGACTACATCATTTGCACCATGGCTGCCGCGGCCGGGACACATCATTCGGCCGATACCGCGCTGGTTCCCTCGCTTCTAGCGTTGCCGCCATGGACATCACCTTCGAGGAGACCGCCGAGGATTTCGCCGGCCGGGTGGTCGGCATCGTCAACGACGCCTCGGTGGCGCTGCTGCTGAGCATCGGGCATCAGACCGCCCTGTTCGACACCATGGCCCGGATGCCGTCGGCGACGAGCCAGCAGATCGCCGACGCCGCGGGTCTGGACGAACGCTACGTGCGGGAATGGCTCGGCGGGCTCACCGCGGCCCGGATCGTCGACATCGACCCGGCCGGCGGCACCTATCGACTGCCCGGGCACCGCGCGGCGGCATTGACCCGCGCGGCGGGCACCGCCAACCTGGCCGCCGTCGCCCAGTTCATCCCGCTGCTGGCCGAGGTGGAGCAGCGCATCATCGAATGCTTCCGCTCTGGCGGCGGACTGTCCTACGACGAGTACCCGAGATTCCACACTCTGATGGCCGAGGAGAGCGGCGCGGTGTTCGACGCCGCACTGGTCGACGTCATCCTGCCACTGGTGCCGGGATTGGTGCCGCGGCTGCAGGGCGGCGCCCTGGTCGCCGATATCGGTTGCGGCAGCGGGCATGCCGTCAACGTGCTGGCCCAGGCGTTCCCGGCCAGCCGGTTCACCGGGATCGACTTCTCGGAGGAGGGGCTGGGGGCCGGTCGGGCCGAGGCGGCCGCGCTCGGCCTGGCCAACGCCGAGTTCAGCGCGTGCGATGTCGCGCGGCTGGATGCCGTCGACCGCTATGACGTCATCACCGCCTTCGACGCGATCCACGACCAGGCGCACCCGGCGCGGGTGCTGGACAACATCTTCGCCGCGCTGCGGCCCGGTGGGACCTTCCTGATGGTGGACATCAAGGCCGCCAGCGATGTCGCGGCCAACATCGGGTCGCCGCTGGGCGCCTACCTCTACACGGTGTCGACCATGCACTGCATGTCCGTCTCGCTCGGTCTCGGTGGCGACGGGCTGGGCACCGTATGGGGCCGCGAGGTCGCCGTCGCGATGCTGACGGCCGCCGGATTCACCGACATCGAGGTGCACGAGATCGAGTCCGATGCCCTGAACTACTACTACGTGGCGCGCAAGTAGGCTCAGGCGCCTATGAGCGCACTCGACATCCTGGTTGACTGGCCCGTCCCGACGGTCGCCGCCGCGGTGGTCGGCCCTACCGGGGGAGGCATCGGTGTGCTGGCCACCCACGGCGATGTCGAGAAGACGTTCCGGCTGGCCTCGGTCACCAAGCCCCTGGTCGCCCGCGCCGCGCAGGTCGCGGTCGAGGAGGGGGCCTTCGATCTCGACGATCCCGCCGGGCCGACCGGGTCGACGGTGCGGCACCTGCTGGCCCACGCGTCGGGAGTCGCCATGCAGACCGCAGAGGTGTTGGCGGCACCCGGGACGCGCCGGATCTACTCCAATCACGGTTTCGAGCTGCTCGCGGGGGCGCTGCAGGACGCGGCCGGTATCGAGTTCGGCGAATATCTGCGCGAGGCGGTGTTCGAGCCGCTCGGGATGGCATCGTCGATGCTGGCCGAGGGTGCTCAGGCCGCGGGTTTCGGTGCCGAGTCGTCGGTCGCCGACCTGACCCGCTTCGCCGCCGACCTGCTCCGCCCGGAACTGGTCTCGGCCGAGTTGCACGCCGAGGCGACCTCGGTGCAGTTCCCGGGTCTGAACGGCGTGCTGCCCGGCTTCGGGTCGCAGCGGCCCAACGACTGGGGGCTGGGCTTCGAGGTGCGGTCGCAGAAGTCGCCGCACTGGACCGGCGCGGGGAACTCGGCGGCGACGTTCGGGCATTTCGGCCAGTCGGGGACGTTCCTGTGGGTCGATCCGGCCGCTGACCTGGCCCTGGTGGTGCTGACCGACCGGGACTTCGGGGACTGGACCCGTGAGTTGTGGCCGGCCATCTCTGATGGAGTCCTGAGAGAATTCGGCGCACACTAGCGCAACACGCGTCTCACAAGGCACAATAGACACGCGCGAAACAACTGCACATTTCGGTAACGCCAGGTCGTTGGGGAAGACGTCCCTCGTGGAGCCGAAGGAGCAGAAGTATGCGTGCGTTGAACCAGTTCGCCGAGGCGACAACTGGCGTGGTCTACGTTCACGCCTCGCCCGCGGCGGTATGCCCACATGTGGAGTGGGCACTTTCGTCGACCCTGTCGGCGCGGGCGAACCTCAAGTGGACGCCCCAACCTGCCATGCCCGGACAGCTGCGCGCCGTCACCAACTGGGTGGGGCCGGTCGGCACCGGTGCCCAGCTGGCGAACGCGCTGCGCTCCTGGTCGGTGCTGCGCTTCGAGGTCACCGAGGATCCCAGCGAGGGCGTGGACGGGCACCGCTGGTGCCACACCCCGCAGCTCGGTCTGTGGAGCGGGGCGATGAGCGCCAACGGTGACGTGATGGTCGGCGAGCAGCGGCTGCGCGCCCTGATGGCCTCCGGCGCCGACGCGCTGGCCGCCGATCTGGACTCGGTGCTCGGCACCGCGTGGGACGAGTCGCTGGAGCCCTACCGCGGCGGCGGAGACACCGGCGAGGTCACCTGGCTCAACCGTGGCGTCGGCTAGGCCCCACACCCCGCTGAACCTGCCCGTCCCGTTCCCGGCGACCGTGCGTGTCTGTGCCCGACACGCCGCCCGCTCAGCGAACTTCTCGCACGCTCACCGCACCGTGAAGTGCGCAATCTCGGGCTCCGACAGCATCGCGGTGAGCGTCCTGCGGTCCCACGGCCACAGGTCGATGGTGCCGGCTTCGGTGCGGTACCAGGAGTTGCAGCCGGTGTTCCACACCGTCGGCCCCATCGCCTCGGCGACCGCGGTGTTGAACTCGTCGGTGGCCGCCTCGGTGACCTCCACCTCGTCGAGCTCACCGGCGCGGAACCGGTTCAGCCAGGACACGATGTAGCGCGCGGTGAGTTCGGCGGAGTACTGCAGCGGGATCGATCCGGTGGGGGAGTTGGGTCCGAGCACGGTGAACAGATTCGGGAAGCCGGGGATCGCCGTCATCCGGTAGGCACGTGGGCCCTTCGCCCACACGTCGTCGATGGTGATGCCGCCGCGGCCGATCACCGACATCGGCCGCATGTAGTTGTGCGCGTGGAAACCGGTGGCCAACACGATCACGTCGACATCGTGGTGCCGGCCGTCGGCGGTGCGGATCCCGGCCGGTGTCACCTCGCTGATCGGACCCGTCACCAGTCGGGTGTTCGGCGCGGTGATGGCGCGGTAGTAGCTGCCCGATACGACCTGCCGTTTGCACAGTGGCTCGTAGTCCGGTGTCAGCTCGGCACGCAGCCGCCGATCGCGGATCTGCACCCGCAGGCCGGCCCGCGCGTAGGCCTGCACCAGCCGCCGTCGCCACGACGGTGTGGTGACGATGTCGGCCAGGATGTTCGACGCCCACTGCAAGCCGTCGAAGGTGGCATCCAGAAGCGCCGGCCACTGTCGCCAGGCGGCCGCCAGTACCCGCGGTTGCCGCAGCGCCATCGGCGCCCACAGCACCCACTGCGCCGATCGGGCGAAGTGGATCACCTCTGCGGCCTCGGGTTGCAGCGCCGAAACCACCTGTACGCCGGTGGATCCGGTGCCGATGACCGCCACCCGTCGACCCTCGGTCTGCACGTCCGGATCCCAGCGCGCGGTGTGCACGACGGGCCCGCCGAACGCGTCCAGCCCCGGGATGTCCGGGGTGAACGGATGGTGCAGGACGCCGGTGGCGCAGATGACGAAATCGGCGGTCAGGCAATCCCCGTCGCCGGTGGTCACCGTCCAGGTGCCGTTGTCCCAGCGGGCCTCGGTGACCTCGGTGTTCAACCGGAGACGGCGGTCGAGTCCGAACCGGTCGACGATGTCGCGGTGATAGTCGCGGATCTCCTCCCCGGCGGCCCACAGACTGCTCCAGTCCGCCTTCGGGGCGAACCCGAACTGATAGATCTGCGACGGCACGTCACAGGTCAGACCGGGGTACCGGTTCCAATGCCACACCCCGCCGACCCCGGACCCCTTCTCCAGGATGACGAATTCGGTGAAGCCGTTGCGCTGCAACGTGTATGCGGTGGCGATACCGGCCAGACCGGCGCCGATGACAATGATGCGGGGTTGCCGTGTCACGTCCGGCCTGCCGCATGCTCGACTCTGCGCCGCATGGCACCTCCAATCTTGGATACCGAAGGTATCTGAATACTCGGAGTGCAATCAATACCCGCGGTCTACTATTTGAGCCATGCCGCGTCTGACCAGGGCTGAACGTCAGGAGCAAACGCGCGCCGAACTGCTGCTGGCCGCCAGGTCACGATTCCTGGCCCGCGGCTACGCGGCCACCAGCCTCGACGACATCGCCGATGATGCGGGATTCTCCAAGGGCGCGGTCTACTCGAATTTCGGCAGCAAGCCCAACCTGTGCCGCGAGGTGCTGGCGTCGATCCACCGCGAGAAGCTGGGGGAGATGTCCCGGCTCGCGGGCACCGATGCCGATCTGACGGCGCGCATCGCCGCCGTCAACGACTGGCTGGAGCGCACCGCCGGCGACGTCGGCTGGACCATGCTGGAGCTGGAATTCGTGGTGCTCTCGCGCAACAATCCCGAACTCGGCGCGATGATCACCGCGCTGCGCGCGGATGCCGCGCAGATGGTCACCGCGGTGCTGCGCACGTTGGCCGACGATCTGGACCCGGACACTGCGGCGAGCATCGACGACTTCGGAAATCTGTTGCTGAGCGCGGGGATAGGGCTGGGCATCCAGCGTGCCATCGACCCCTCGCTGTCGACGCGCCCGGTGGCCGACGCGATCACCCGGACGATGAACCTGCTCGCCGCGCTGGGCGCTTCGCGTTAGCTCAGCAGGCCGCGAGCGACCGCAAACCGTACCCGATGTGCGGCGTGTCGTGTACGGACACGGTCATTCGCCGATGCGCTACGGCCGCAACACCGTCAGCGCGCCTGCGACTGCGGACACCTCGACCGGCAAGGGGCAGACGAATTCGCCGTCGGCATAGGCGTTGATGCCCGGGCATTCGACCGTGATGACCCGCGCCCGCCGGGTCTGCACCTCGTCGAGGTTCACGTGGGTGCCCTTGAAGACGGTGGGGAACAGTCGGATCAGCCTGGTCCGCGATGCCGACGCGACCATGGTGACGTCGAGCAGCCCGTCGGTCGGGTCGGCGCCCGGGCAGATCAGCATGCCCCCGCCATAGCTTCGGGTGTTGCCGAACGCCGCCAGTGTCAGCTCGGTGGACACCTGCACGCCGTCGAAGGCGAGCCGGAACGGCAGCAGACGCAGCTTGGAGATCTCGGCGACCATCGCCAGGTTGTAACGCATCCGGCCGTGCGGCCACCGCATCCGGTTGGTCCGGTCGGTCACCAGGGAGTCGAACCCGGCGGCCATGACGGTGCCGAACCAGCGCTGCGTGCCGTCGGCGCCGAGGATTCGCCCCAGATCGACCGTCGTGGCGCGACCGTCGACGATCACATCGGCCGCTGCCTCCGGATCCCTTGTCGGGATGCCGAATTCGCGGGCGTGATCGTTCCCGGTACCGGCCGGGATGATGGCGAGCGGGATACCCGTCTGAGCCAGCACCTGCAGCGCCAGGGAGATGATGCCGTCACCGCCGACGACCACCAGCGCGTCCATGCCGCGCTCGAGTGCGCCCTCGACGAGTTGACGCGCATGGGCCGGGTCGCGGCCGGCGATCGCCACCACATCCACACCGCGCCGGTGTAGCTGGGCGATGGCCCGCTCGGCGGCGTGTGGTGCGCTGCCGTGTCCGGACGCCGGATTGGTCAGGACGGTGACCCGGCCGATCACGGGATCAGCTTGCCCGGGTTCATGATTCCGGTCGGATCCAATGTCGACTTGACCGCCTTGAGCACCTCGACTCCGAGGTCGCCGATCTCGGCCTGCATCCACGGCCGGTGATCGGCACCCACCGCGTGGTGGTGGGTGATGGTCGCCCCGGTGCACACCATCGCCTGCGAGGCCGCCATTTTGGCACGCTGCCACTGCGCAAGCGGATCACCCTGCTGCGCGGCCACCGCGGTGAAGTACAGCGATGCGCCGGTGGGGTACACATGCGAAATATGGCACATCACCAGGGCCTGGCCCAGTGTTTCGAGCAGTGCCGCGGTCACCGCGGCCTTCAGCGTGGCGATGTTCGACCAGTTCGTCGCGGTTTCCAGGGTCTCGCACAGCGCACCGGCCGAGAGCAGCGAGTCACGCAGATACGGTGCGTTGAACCGGCCGTGCTCCCAGGCCCGGGCCGGCGCCGCACCCAGTGAGGTGCCGCCGTGGGCGGCCAGCACGGCGGCCGTCTCGGCATGCCGGCTCTCGGTGTGCGCCGCGGACCCCTCGAACGCGGTGATGGCCAAACAGCCTCCGGTGATGGTCTTCTCGCCGATGCTCTCGGTGGTCGCCAGGTTGACCCCGGTTTCGGCCTCGTCGGACAGCCGGATCACCGTGGGACCGGTGCCGGTCTGGATGACGGCCCGCAGCGCGGCCGCGCCGGTGCCGAAGTCGGGGAACGACCACGCCTCATGGCGGGTGGTCTCCGGCGCCGGGTGCACGCGCACCCGCACCCGGGTGATGATGCCGAACACACCCTCGGAACCGACGATCAGCTGGCGCAGGTCGGGGCCTGCCGCCGAGGCCGGGGCACGGCCGAGGTCGAGCACGCCGGCCGGGGTGACCACGGTCAGCCCGCGCACCATATCGTCGAAGCGGCCGTAACCGGCCGAGTCCTGGCCGGAGGACCGGGTGGCGGCGAACCCGCCGATGGTGGCGAACTGGAAGCTCTGCGGGAAGTGCCCCAGCGAAAAGCCCTGCGCGCCGAGCAGTTCCTCGGCCTGTGGGCCGGTGACTCCGGCGCCGAGTTCGGCTTCACCGGAGACGGTGTCGAGGGTGTGCAGCGCGTCGAGGCGGCGCAGATCGACCGACACCACCGCGGAGAACTCACCACGCAGCGGGTCGAGTCCGCCGACCACACTGGTGCCGCCACCGAACGGGACGACGGCGATCCGGCGTTCGGTACACAGCTGCAGTACCTGGACCACCGCGCTCTCGTCGGCCGGCAGCAGGACCGCGTCCGGCGCGTCCTGTTCGCCGGTGTCTTTGCGGCGCAACAGGTCCGGGGTCGACTTACCGCCGGCACGCAACAGCCTGTTCGCATCGTCGGTGCGGACGAACTCAGCGCCGAGGACGGCCTCCAGCGCGTCGCGGTCGGCATCACCGAGTGTCGAGGGTCGCAGTCGCACGTCGGCGGCCGCAAGTTCCGGATCGGCCGGGCCGTCGATGCCCAACGCCTGCTTGAGCAGGCCGCGGATGCCCTCGGAGAGCGGCTTGGCGGCCTGCGGGTCGCCCCAGGCGTTCCACTTCATCGGGGGCAGCAGGTCGGGGTGCGCTTGCGTCATGCGTTACAGTATTACACATGGTGTCAATGAGTAACGACGAAGCGGCCGGGCCGGTCGGTGACCGCATCCTCGATGCCGCCGCCAGTTGCGTACTTGCCTACGGCGTGGACCGGGTGACGCTGGCCGAGATCGCCCGCCGCGCCGGGGTCAGTCGACCCACCGTCTACCGGCGCTTCCCGGACACCCAGTCGATCCTGGCGGCGCTGCTCACCGACCGCGTCGTCCGAATCCTCGACGACGCGGGCGATCACGAGATCGGCCGCGAGGCACTGGTATCGCGCATCGTCGGCGTCGCCGGCCGCCTGCAGCACGACGACATCGTGATGTCGGTACTGCACAACGCGCCCGAACTGGCGATGGTGTACATCGCCGAACGGCTCGGCACCAGCCAGCAGATCCTCATCGACGCCGTCGCCGGACAACTCAAACTCGCCCAGGAGCACGGCAGCGTCCGGGCCGGCGACCCGCGCCGCCTGGCCGCCATGTGCCTGCTGATCACGCAGTCCACGGTGCAGTCCGCGCAGATGGTCGAGCCGATCCTCGACGCGGACGCGCTCGCCGCCGAACTCGCTTACGCCCTGAACGGATACCTGCAGCCATGACTCCTGCCCGCACCGGCGACAGCGCACTCAACCGTGCCCGGCGCGCCGCCGAACTCGACGCGCTGTCCGGCGGTCGGCACGTCGATCTGGTGGTCGTCGGCGGCGGCATCACCGGCACCGGTATCGCCTTGGATGCCGCGACCCGCGGACTCAGCGTGGTGCTTGTGGAAAAGCATGATCTGGCCTTCGGTACCAGCCGCTGGAGCTCGAAACTGGTGCACGGGGGATTGCGCTACCTGGCGTCGGGCAACATCGGCATCGCCCGGCGCAGCGCCATCGAGCGTGGAATCCTGATGAGTCACAACGCACCCCACCTGGTGCGGGCGATGCCACAGCTGGTGCCGCTGCTCCCGACGATGAACCGTGCGTCGCGGGCGCTGGTGCGCACCGGATTCCTGGCCGGCGATGGGCTGCGCAAGCTGGCGGGCACACCCGCCGCCGTGCTGCCCCGCTCCCGGCGGGTCGACGCCGCGCGCGCGGTCTCGCTGGCCCCGACCGTACGCCGCGCCGGCCTGGACGGAGCGTTGCTGGCCTACGACGGCCAACTGATCGACGACGCCCGACTGGTCACCGCGGTGGCCCGCACCGCCGCCGAACACGGCGCGGTGATCCTGACCCGTACCGCAGTCACTGCCGCGCAGGGTGATTCGGTGGACCTGACCGACGAACTCAGCGGTCAGAGCATGACGCTGCGGGCTCGCGCGGTCGTCAACGCCGCCGGCGTGTGGGCCGGCGAGGTGGACCCGTCGATCCGGTTGCGGCCCAGCCGCGGCACCCACCTGGTGTTCGACGCCGCCGCCTTCGGCAACCCCACTGCCGCGCTGACCATCCCGATTCCCGGCGAGCTGAACCGATTCGTCTTCGCCATGCCCGAACAACTCGGCCGCGTCTACCTCGGCCTCACCGACGAGGACGCACCCGGGCCGATACCCGATGTGCCGCAACCCACGTCGGCGGAGGTGCGCTTTCTGCTCGACACCGTCAACACCGCGCTGGACACGGCTTTGACCGAGGGCGACGTCCGCGGCGCCTACGCCGGGCTACGCCCGCTGATCGAGAGCGAGGGCCACACCGCCGACCTGTCCCGCGACCACGCCGTCACCGAATCCGCTAACGGTGTCATCAGCGTCGTCGGGGGCAAGCTGACCGAATACCGCTATATGGCGCAGGATGTCCTGGACCGCGCCGTGACGCTGCGCGGGCTGACCGCCGGGCCGTGCCGGACCCGTCGACTGCCGTTGGTCGGGGCGCCGGCGGGTGATCCTGGCACGGCCGGACTGCCGCCGGCGCTGGTGGCCCGCTACGGTGCCGAGGCCCCCGATGTCCTCGCCGCCGCCACCTGTGCCCGACCCAGCGACCCGGTCGCCGACGGAATCGAGGTGATCCGTGCCGAATTCGACTATGCGGTCACCCATGAGGGTGCACTCTCGGTCGAGGACATCCTGGACCGGCGTACCCGGATAGGCCTCGTGGCAGCCGACCGCGCGCTCGCCGCGGATGCCGCTGCGGAATTCGTCTAAGCGCCGGGCAGACGCAAAACTGCCCCTTTTCACTGGAAAAGGGGCAGTTTTGCGTCTGCTCGCAAGCGTGAGGTGCCCCCAACTCGCGAAGGGGGGGAGACCCCTACAGCGGGATGTTCTTGTGCCGACCGCGCCGGGCGGGGGCCTCGGCCAGCGCCTGGGTGATCACGCTGCGGGTGTGCGCGGGGTCGATCTTCGCGTCCACCACGCCGATCTCGATGGCGCTGTCCACGCCACCGGCGATGCGCTCGTGCTCGGCGGCCAGCTCCTCGTGCAGCGCCTCGCGCTCGTGCTCCGGCGCGGCGGCCAGCTTGCGCTTGTGCAGGATACCGACGGCGGCCTTCGCGCCCATCACGGCGACCTCGGCGTCCGGCCAGGCGAACACCTTCGTGGCGCCCAGCGACCGGGAGTTCATCGCGATGTAGGCGCCGCCGTAGATCTTGCGGGTCACCAGGGTGACGCGCGGGACGGTGGCCTCACCGAAGGCGTGCAGCAGCTTGGCGCCGCGGCGCACCACCCCGCCCCACTCCTGGTCCACACCGGGCAGGTAACCGGGCACGTCGACCACGACGACCAGCGGGATGCCGAACGCGTCGCACAGCCGCACGAAACGTGCCGACTTCTCGGCACTCTCGGAGTTCAGGCAGCCGCCCAGGCGCAGCGGGTTGTTGGCGATCACGCCGACCGAACGCCCGGCCAGCCGGCCCAGGCCGACGACGATCGACGGCGCCCAGCGGGACTGGAACTCCTCGAACGGGGCGTCCTTGTCCAGCAGCGCCTCGACGATCGGGTGCACGTCGTAGGCCCGGCGCGCCGACTCGGGCATCAGGGCCTTGAGGTCGACATCGCCGGCCTCGGCCTTGCTGCGGTCGAAATGGCCCTGCTGGCAGAACAATCCGACCAGGCGACGGCCGCGCTCGTAGGCGTCGAGCTCATCGTCGGCGACGATGTGGCACACACCGGACTTCTTGTGGTGGGCCTCCGGACCGCCGAGGGACACCATGTCGACGTCCTCGCCGGTGACGCTGCGCACCACGTCCGGACCGGTGACGAACACCTTGCTGTCCGGGGCCATGATGATGACATCGGTCAGGGCGGGCCCGTAGGCGGCGCCGCCGGCGGCGAAGCCGACGACCACCGAGATCTGCGGGATGTAGCCGGAGGCGCGGATCATGGCCTCGAACACCAGGCCGACGGCGTGCAGGGCCTTGACGCCCTCTGCCAGCCGTGCGCCGCCGGAGTGCCAGATGCCGACGATCGGGCTCTGCTCCTCGATGGCGGTGTCGTAGGCGTCGACGATGTGTGCGCATCCCTCGATGCCCATCGCCCCGCCCATCACGGTGCCGTCGGTGCAGAACGCGATGGTGCGCACGCCGTTGACGGTGCCGGCCGCGGCCAGCACACCGGACTTGTCGCGCTCGTGCAGCAGCGAGACGCTGCCGTCGTCGAAGAACGTGCTCAGCCGGAGCAGGGGGTCACGCGGGTCGAGCGACTCTGCTGCCGCTTCGGGTGCCATGGTGGTCATCCAGTCCTCCTGTTGCGCGTCGGATGGTGACCGGCGCCCTCGGGTTACTTGTGGGTCAGTACTTTCCGAAGGTGAGCGCCACGTTGTGCCCACCGAATCCGAACGAGTTGTTGATCGCGTACTTGTAGTCGCCGGAGCGCGGCTCGCCAGCCACCACATCCAGGTCGATCTCGGGATCCAGGTTCTCCAGGTTCAGCGTGGGGGGAACGACGCCGTCCCGCAACGCCAGCACGGTGAGGATGGACTCCACGGCGCCGACCGCGCCGACCGAGTGGCCCAGGGCGGCCTTCGGCGCGTACACCGCCGGCTTGTGCCCCTTCATCGCGTTGTTGATCGCCACGCCCTCGGCGACGTCACCCACCGAGGTCCCGGTGGCGTGCGCGTTGACGTGGTCGATGTCGGAGGGCTGCAACCCGGCCAGCTCGATGGACCGGCTCATCGCGTATCCGGCCTGCTCGCCGTTGGGGTCGGGCGCGACGATGTGGTAGCCGTCGGAGGTGACGCTGGCGCCCATGATGCGGGCCAGGATGTTGGCCCCGCGCGCCTTGGCGTGCTCCTCGGTCTCGATGACCATCATCGCGCCGCCCTCACCGAAGACGAACCCGTTGCGGTCCCGGTCGAACGGGCGGCAGGCGCCCGCCGGATTGTCGTTGGTGTTCGACAGCACGATGCGCATCTGGGCGAACCCGGCGATCGGCACCGCTTCGATCCTGGTCTCCACACCTCCGCAGATGGCGATGTCGGCCTCGCCGAGCACGATGTTGCGCCAGGCGTTGGCGATACCCTCCGAGCCGGAGGCACACGCCGAGATCACGGTGTTCACACCGGCTTTGGCCTTGCGCTCCAGTCCGACCGCGGCGGCCGCACCGTTGGGCATGTACATCTGCACCACGAGTGGGGAGACGGCGCGCAGACCCTTGGCCCGCATACCGTCATAGGCGAACACCAGTTCCTCGGTGGACCCCAGACCGGTGCCGATGGAGACCATCAGCCGCTTGGGGTCGACCTCGGGTGCGCCGGCGTTCTCCCATACCCGACGACCGATGACGGTCGCCATCTTCTGTAGGTACGACAGCCGACGCAGCTCCACCCGCGTCAGTTCGTCGTCGAAGCCTTCGAGCAGGTGTCCGCCGATCCGGACCGGCAGGTCGTACTCCGTGACGAAGTCGTCCTCCAGCAGCCGGATGCCGCTCTCACCCGCCAGCAGCCTTTTCCACGTCGTTTCGGCATCGGTCGCCAACGCGGTCGTCATGGCGATGCCAGTGACGACCACGTTGGGCAGACCGTTCCCCGTAGACAGCTTGTTCAAGCCGTTCCCCACCTCATGTACTGAGATCTTCTTGACGAGGCCTGTTTTCTGAAGCCTCAGTAACGCCCGAATGCCAGAGCCACATTGTGGCCGCCGAACCCGAACGAGTTGTTGATGGCGTACTGGTAGTCGCCGTACCGAGGCTCACCTGCGACAACATCGAGATCGATCTCCGGGTCGGGAGTCTCGTAGTTGAGCGTCGGGGGGATGACGCCGTCGCGCAGGGCGAGCACCGTCAGGATCGACTCCAGTGCACCGACCGCACCGATCGAGTGGCCCAGCGCCGACTTCGGCGCGTAGACCGCGGCTTCACCGACGCCGGCCACGCGCAGCGCGTTGGCCTCGGCGGTGTCACCGATCGGGGTGGCGGTGGCGTGGGCATTGACGTGGCTGATGTCCGACGGCGAGAGGCCGGCGGTTTCCATCGCACGCTTCATGGCCTGGCCGGCCCGCAGACCGTCCGCGGCGGGAGCCACCATGTGGAAGGCGTCGGAGGTGATACCGGCGCCCATCAGGCGGGCCAGCGGCTTGGCGCCACGGGCCAGGGCGTGCTCCTCGGTCTCGATGACCATGAGCGCGCCGGCCTCGCCGAACACGAACCCGTCGCGGTCCTTGTCGAACGGACGCGAGGCGCCTTCCGGATCGTCGTTGCGGGTCGACATCGCACGCATCATCGAGAACGCCGCGATGGGCAGCGCCTCGATGGCACCCTCGACGCCGCCGCAGACGGCGATATCGGCATCACCCATGACGATCTGACGCCATGCGTGCGCGATGCCCTCCGAACCCGACGAGCACGCCGAGACCGGGGTGATGACACCGGCGCGGGCACCGAGTTCCAGACCGACGACGGCCGCGGCACCGTTGGGCATGATCATCTGAACGGCGAGCGGGGACACCTTGCGGGGTCCGCCCTCGTTCATCGCGTCATAGGTCTCGACGATCTTCTCGCCGCCACCCAGGCCGGTGCCGATCACGACCGTGAAGCGGTCGGGATCGACCTCCGGCTTACCCGCGGTCTCCCACAGCTGGTTGCCGAGGTACTTGGCCATCCGCTGCACGTAGGACATCCGCCGCATCTCGAGGCGGGACATCAGCGGATCGAGCGGCTCCTTGAGGTGCCCACCGATCTTGGCTGCCAGGTCCCACTTCTCGACGAAATCGTCCTCGAGCTTCCGGATGCCGCTCTCGCCGGCCAGCAGGCCCTTCCACGTGCTCTCGATGTCCGGTGCGATCGACGTGGTCGCCGTGACGGCGGTCACCACGACATTCGGGAACCCGCCGTTAGCAGTGGAAGGTTTGCTCATTCCGAGCCAAACTTCTCGCGCAGGGCGGCAGCGGCCTCGGGGTTCTCGGCCTCGAGCTTCTGGATGTAGGCGACGACGTCACCGACGGTACGCAGACCGGCGAGGTCCTCGTCGGGGATCTTCACGCCGTACTTGTCCTCGGTCTGCACGGCGATCTCGACCATCGACAGCGAGTCGATGTCCAGGTCGTCGACGAAGCTCTTCTCGGGGGTCACCTCGGAGGGCTCGATACCGGTGACCTCTTCGATGATCTCGGCGAGACCGGCGATGATTTCTTCCTGACTGGCGGCCACAATGGCTCCTTCTGTGTTGATGTCCACCCCGGCTGTCGGGGTGGTCCTACGTGTTTTCTTCGGTGTGAAGTGCTGTTCCGGGTCAGAGCTCGGCGAGCCCGTCCAGGTCTTCGGGGGCCTTGATGGCCTTGGTGGGCGTGCCCTTCAGCTCGCGCTTGGCGATGCCGACCAGGGTGCCGGCGGGCGGGAACTCGACCAACGCCGACACCGCCATGCCGCGCAGCGTCTCGTTGGTCAGATCCCAGCGCACCGGTCGGGTCATCTGTGCGACCAGCTTGGCCATGGCGTCGGCGGCGTTGTCCACCGGCTTGCCGTCGGCGTTCGACAGCAGGGTGTTGGTGGGTTCGGTGGTGCCGACCCCGGCCGCGGCGGCGGCGTAGCCCTCGGCGGCCGGTGCCATGTAGTGGGTGTGGAACGCGCCCGCGGTGGCCAGCACCCGGACCCGCGCCTTGGCCGGCGGATCCTCGGCCAGCTTCTCCAGCGCCGCGACGGCACCGGCGGCGACGATCTGCCCCGCCGCGTTGCGGTTGGCCGGGACGAGGTCCAGGGACTCAAGCCGGGCCAGCACCTCGGCTTCGTCACCACCGAGCACGGCGGCCATGCCCGTCGGCTCGATGGCGCAGGCCTTCGCCATCTCGGCGCCGCGGGTGGCGGCCAGCTTGACGGCATCGTCGGCCGAGATGACCCCGGCGATGGCGTAGGCGGCGATCTCGCCGACCGAATGTCCGGCCACGACGGCGTCCTTACCGTTCAGTGTGCCGCGCTTGGTGAGTTCCTCGAAGGCGAGCAGGGTGGCGGCCACGACCAGCGGCTGGGTCACCGCGGTGTCGGTGATCTCCTCGGCGGTGGCGGTGGTGCCCAGGCGCACGAGGTCCAGACCACTGATCTCCGACCACGCGGCCAGCCGCTCGGCGGCACCGGGCAGCTCGACCCAGGGGGTGAGCATGCCGGGGGTCTGAGATCCCTGTCCGGGAGCAAGCAATGCGAGCACGGGATTAAGAAAACACTGTGAAGCCCTCATAGTGCGGTGTAAGAGAATATGAACCTTGTCTTATTCTTTTGTGGAGTTTCTACAAAACCGCACGTGAAGCAACCACGCCGAGACCTCGCCGCAATATCCCTTTACCGCACATAGCCACCCCAACCGGTTCCCACTGGCCCCACCGGTCCCGCTGTGCTGCCGTTTGTCGTGCTGAAGTGGCCTACGTCACGCTGCAGTCGGCCCACCGTTGTGGCGACCCGCAGGACGTAGGCATCGCGCGGGACGGTGGGATCGCGCCCGGTGAAGTCGGCGATGCGCTTGAGGCGGTAGCGCACGGTGTTTGGATGAACGAACAATTTGCGTGCGCACGCTTCTATGGCGCCGCCGGAATCGAGATAGGTGTCCAGCGTTTCGGTCAGCGCCGGGCCGGCATCGGCGAGTGGGCGCATCACCTCGGATTCCAGCGCGGCCAGAGCATTCTCGTCACCCAGCAGGGCGCGTTCGGGTAGCAGTTCGCGGGCAGATACCGGGCGTGGGGCGCCGCTCCAGCCCGCGACGGCGTGCATGCCGGCCATCGCCTCGGCAGCGCTGCGGTGCAGGCCGGACAGGCTCGTCGCGGTCGGTCCCACGACGACGGGCCCGTCGTCGAAGACGGTGAGCAGGTCGGCCAGGAAGCGGTCGGTCAGCGACAGCGATCCGGACACGATGGCGACCAGCCAGGTGCCGTGCACATCGGAGAGAGTGGCCCGGTTGTGCCGGTTGCCTGCGGCATGCACGTCACCGATGGCCAGATCGATGCGATCCGGACGCGGTGTGCCGACGATGACGGTGGCCGGAGCGGTCGCGTCCCAGTTGAGGGCGGCCGCCTGTGATTGCAGCCCGCTGCCCGCGTCGCCGCGCACGATGGCGTCGACGATATTGGCCTCCATCCGGGTGTCCCACGCCCCGCGCGCCTCGGCCGCGTCGGCGTAGCTCGCCGCTGCGGCGAACGCCAGATCGCGGCTGTAGCGCAGGATGCCGACCGTCAAGGCATTGGTCTGCTCCTCGTTGCGGCCCAGCATCGGCAGCAGTTCTTCGAGGAACTCCGTGGTCACCCGCACCATGTCCACGGTCTGGCGCAGTGCGACATGCCGGGTCAGGTCCTGGGGCACCAGGGCGAAGGCCTCGGCGGTGTAGCCGAGGTCGCTGCCTGGGTCGTGCAGCCACTCGGCGAAGTTGACGACGGCGGTCTGCACGACCAGTTGCACGCTGGCCCGCTGGGAGGCCTCCAGGTCGGCGAAGAACGGGAGCCGCTCCTGCATGGCCTGCACCGTCTCGGTGGCGAGCCGACCCGAGTACTGCTTCAACCGACGGCGCAGCGATTCCGGTACGCCCTCCAGGATCGTGAGCGGAGAACGCGGCTCGGGGAACGAATTGTCGGGCACCTCTAAAATTTTACGTTGCGATTTGTGGAGCTTTACCCGTAATGGTTACGGGTAAAGCTCCACGAGTCACTAGGCGCTGCCGGTGTCCGCGTAGGAGACCTCGGCGGCCTGCACATCGTCGATGCGGTACTCCTTGGCCGCGGCGATCGCGACCGAGGGGTCGATCTCACCGTCGCGGGCCAAGGCCTCCAGCACGGCGACCACCACCGACTCGGCATCGGTGTTGAAGTACCGCCGCGCCGCCGGGCGGGTGTCGGAGAAGCCGAACCCGTCGGTGCCCAGCGTCAGATAGGTCCCGGGCACCCACGGCCGGATCTGCTCGGGCACCGCGCGCATCCAGTCCGATACCGCCACCACCGGTCCGGTGGCGTCGGCGAGCACCTTGGTCACATAGGCCGTCGGTGCCTCCCGGTCGGGATGGCGCAACCGCTGCTTCTCGGTCTCCACGCCATCCCGGTTGAGCTCACCCCAGCTGGTCACCGACCACACGTCGGCGGCCACATCCCACTTCTCGGCCAGCAGGTCGGCAGCCTTGATCGCCTCGGGCATCGACACCCCGGAGGCCAGGATCTGCGCGGTGCTGCTGCGCTTCTCCGGTGCCGCCCGGAACCGGTACATCCCGCGCAGCACACCCTCGGGGTCGAAGTTCTCCGGTTCGGCAGGCTGCACATAGGGCTCGTTGTAGATGGTGATGTAGAAGAAGACGTTGTCGGGATTCTCCCCGTACATCCGCTGCAGACCACTCTCGACGATGTGGGCGATCTCGTAGGCGAACGCCGGGTCATAGGTGACCGCGGCCGGGTTGGTCGACGCCAGCAGCAGCGAATGCCCGTCGGCGTGCTGCAGACCCTCACCGGTCAACGTCGTGCGACCCGCGGTGGCGCCGAGCACGAAACCGCGGGCCATCTGATCGGCCGCCGCCCACAGCCCGTCGCCGGTGCGCTGGAACCCGAACATCGAATAGAAGATGTAGATCGGGATCATCGGCTCGTTCTGGGTGGCATAGGAGGTACCGACCGCGGTGAAGCTCGACGTCGAGCCCGCCTCGTTGATGCCCTCGTGCAGGATCTGGCCGACCTCGCTCTCCTTGTAGGCCAGCATCAGCTCGGAGTCCACGGCCGTATAGAGCTGGCCGTTGCGGTTGTAGATCTTCAGGCTCGGGAACCAGGAGTCCATCCCGAAGGTGCGTGCCTCGTCCGGGATGATCGGCACGATGCGCGGCCCGATGTTCTTGTCGCGCAACAGTTCCTTGAACGTGCGCACGGTCGCCATGGTGGTGGCCACCGGCTGCTTGCCGGACCCCTTCTTCAGCGCCTTGTAGGTGTCGGTCGCCGGCAACTGCAGGACCTTGGACTTGGTGCGCCGCTCGGGCAGGAAGCCGCCCAGGGTGCGCCGCCGGTCCAACAGGTAGCGGATCTCGGGAGCGTTGGGCCCGGGGTGGTAGTACGGCGGAAGGTAGGGGTCCTTCTCCAGCTGCGCGTCGGTGATGGGCACCCGGGTGACATCGCGGAAGGTCTTGAGGTCTTCCAGCGCAAGCTTTTTCATCTGGTGCGTGGCGTTGCGGCCCTCGAAGTGCTGGCCCAGCGTGTAGCCCTTGATGGTCTTGGCCAGGATGATGGTCGGCTGGCCCTTGTGCTCCATGGCCGCCCGGTAGGCCGCGTACACCTTGCGGTAATCGTGGCCGCCGCGCTTGAGGTTCCAGATCTCCTGATCGGTCATCGGCTCCACCAGCGACTTGGTGCGCGGGTCGCGGCCGAAGAAGTGATCACGCACGTAGGCGCCGTCATTGGCCTTGTAGGTCTGGTAGTCACCGTCGGGGGTGGTGTTCATCAGATTCACCAGGGCGCCGTCGCGGTCGGCATGCAGCAGCGCATCCCATTCGCGGCCCCAGACCACCTTGATGACGTTCCAGCCCGCACCGCGGAAGAACGATTCCAGTTCCTGGATGATCTTGCCGTTACCGCGCACCGGGCCGTCGAGGCGCTGCAGGTTGCAGTTCACCACGAACGTCAGGTTGTCCAGTCCCTCATTGGCCGCGACCTGGATCAGACCGCGCGATTCCGGCTCGTCCATCTCACCGTCGCCGAGGAACGCCCACACATGCTGATCGGAGGTGTCCTTGATGCCGCGGTCGTGCAGGTAATGGTTGAACCGGGCCTGGTAGATCGCGTTCATCGGGCCCAGGCCCATCGACACCGTCGGGAACTCCCAGAAGTCCGGCATCAGGCGCGGGTGCGGGTAGGACGGCAGCCCGCCGCCGGAGTGCGAATGCTCCTGCCGGAAACCGTCCAGCTGATCGGTGGAGAGGCGGCCCTCGAGGAATGCGCGGGCGTAGACACCGGGGGAGGCGTGTCCCTGGATGAAGATCTGGTCGCCGCCGCCGGGGTGGCTCTTGCCGCGGAAGAAGTGGTTGAAGCCGACCTCATACAGCGAGGCCGACGACGCGTACGTCGAAATGTGGCCGCCCACACCGACTCCCGGGCGCTGCGCGCGATGCACCATGATGGCCGCGTTCCACCGGATCCAGGCCCGGTAGCGCCGTTCGACATCCTCGTCGCCGGGGAACCAGGGCTCCAGTTCGGTCGGGATGGTGTTCACATAGTCGGTGGAGGTCAACGCCGGAATGGCGACACGCTGCTCACTGGCACGCTCGAGGAGACGCAACATGAGATAGCGCGCACGGGCCGGACCGGACCGCTCAACCAACTGGTCGAACGACTCCAGCCATTCGGCGGTTTCGTCGGAATCGATATCGGGCAGGTAGGAGGCGACGCCTTCCCGGATCACACGGACCCGGTCGGGTTCGCCTGCAGTGCCAGAGTTTTGGGCCAGGTCTTGGCGCGCGAACTCGGTGGTCAACTACGGCTCCTCGGTAGAAGTGCTTTCACGAATGGATCTCGATGCTTGTGGCACCTACCATCCTCCCCCTATCGTGCCCGACCGCGCCGTGCGGGGTCACCTCGTCGAATGATCCGGCGATCCGGCGGGGGAGGCGGTAAGTTCGACGGTGATGCTGACCAGTTGGCGGGGCTGTCCTGCACCTACCCGGCTGCGCATCGCCGCGCTCGCCGTCGGCGGTCCGGCCGCCTTGGCGATGATCATCGTCGGCTGCAGCAGCGTGGTGCCCGGCACCGCCACCGTCGACACCGCCGATGCGCCCGTCTACCAGGCATCGGTGTCGGCCTCCATCGCGGAGTCGGCCGCCAGTTCGGCCGCCGCGGAGTCCGAGCGGCAGTCCTCGATCACCCGCGAGGCCGTGCACTCCTCGTGCGAGGCGCTGAGCTCGAGTAGCGCCGACGCCATCACCGCGGTCAACGGCTATGTCGACGCCTACAACTCCAGTGCCGACGTCGCCGGTTCGGCCGGGCCGGCCACCGACGCGCTGAACCGCAGCGCCGATCTGGTCTCCGGCAGCATCTCCGACCCGCTGGCGCCCGACATGCGTGACGCGCTGACGGGCTGGGTCGACGCGGCACGGGCGGTGGCCACCGCGATTGCCGACGATATCGGGCCCAGCCCGTTCAACGACGCCATCAACCGGCTCAACGATTCGCGAACGCTGGCCCTGGACCTGTGTGATGCCGCATATTGACAACATGGGTCCGAAGTTGTGGCCAGGAGCACGGGTGAGCGGACACGACGTGCGACGATAGGCGTCACACACGTTGGCAGGCGGACTGAGGACAGCAGGAGGAGGACAAGAGGTGGTCGCGGCGGGGAAGGATTCTGACCCCAATTACGCCCGCAGTCTGGGCATCGAAAAAGGGCAGGTCGTCCAGGAGCTGGGGTGGGACGAGGACACCGACGACGACATCCGGGCCGATATCGAGGATGCCAGCGGCGGCGAACTGCTCGACGAGGATGCCGATGAGGTGGTCGACGTGGTGCTGCTGTGGTGGCGCGACGATGACGGCGACCTGGTGGACCGGCTGATGGATGCCATCGCGCCGCTGGCCGACGACGGTGTCATCTGGGTGGTGACGCCCAAGACCGGCAAGCCGGGGCACGTGCAGCCCGCCGAGATCGCGGAGTCCGCGCCCACCGCGGGCCTGATGCAGACCTCTTCGGCCAACCTCGGCGGCTGGATCGCCAGCCGGCTGGTGCAGCCGAAGTCCAAGGCCGCCGGCAGGCGGTAGTGCTCCAGGTCGGGTCTTCCGCCCCGGACTTCACACTCAAGGATCAGCACGGCCGGGCCGTCACGCTGTCGGCGCTGCGCCCGCGCACCGTCCTGCTGGTGTTCTACCCGCTGGCCTTCACGCCGATCTGTCAGGGCGAACTCGGCGAGATCCAGCGTCGGCTGGCGAGCTACCAGAACGACGACACCGCCGTGCTGGCCCTGTCGGTGGGGCCGCCGCCGACGCACAAGATCTGGGCGGCCGACCAAGGTTTCGGCTTCCCGCTGCTCGCCGATTTCTGGCCGCACGGCGCGGTGGCACAGGCCTACGGGGTGTTCAACCCCGACACCGGCTATCCGGACCGCGGGACCTTCGCCGTCGACGGGGCCGGGATCATCCGGTTCGCCGAGGTGAAGGACGCCGGTGTCGCGCGCGATCAGGCGGACTGGCAGCGGGCGCTGGACGGGCTGCGGGGCGCCGGGGCGACGTGATGCGGCAGGCCTGAGGATTTCTCCGCACGCGGGCACGGCGTGTAAGTTGCCTGCGACGGGGCGCGTAGCTCAGTGGTAGAGCTCTGGTTTTACACACCAGCGGTCGGCGGTTCGATACCGTCCGCGCCCACTTCTCTTCCCGGGTGTCCTCATGGACGACGAAGGCGGGCGACGGCGGGATGACGATGGGCGGGCCCGATTACTCGGACCCGCCCATATGTGTCTTCTCCAGATCAGTCGTTCGGACCCTGGACGGTCTGCTGCGGGGCCGTCACGGGCGGGGTGAACACGCCGCCGCCGGGGTTGATCGACTTCTCGGTCGGAGTCAGTGAGGGCTCCGTGGTGGTGGTCGTCGGGGTGGTCTCTTCGGGCTGGTCGCTGTCGCTGCTGCACGCCGCGGTGAAGCCGATCATCGCGATGATGGCAGCACCGCCAACCGCTGCCGAGATCCGACGACGAGCCAGACGCTGTGTTGCCATTTCGGGTCCTTCTTTCGTTCTCAAGACGGTGTTGAAAACTGTAACGCGGTGACTGCTTTCGCACATTCCGCGAACCGCGGCTGATCTTACGTCACAGATCCCGTTTGTGAACGCCACAACCGGGCCCTGACCGGCGGGCGTCGTCGGTCATGTCGAGCCACCCGCTCAACCGAGCGGCGGTCGGTCAGTCCTGCGGGTCGAAGGTCTGCTGCGGGGCGGTCACCGGCGGGGCAAAGACTTCGCCGTCCGAGCTCACGGCGAGCTTCGCTGAACCCAACGGAGACTGGGCGATCCCTTCCGCCTGACCGATGCCGGGCGCGACGGTCATGCCGATCGCGGCAACGACAGCGGCACCGCCGATCGCTGCGAGAATCCGACCACGAGTCGACTGTTGTGTTGTCATGCTCAAGTTCCTTCTCTTCGTTCAATATCGTTGCCCACCGTCCAACCAGGCGATCGTTTCGGTTATTCCTGCCAAGGATGGTGTGCAGGAACACATCCGACTCCGGACGAAGTCCCACTAAGGGAATCCCCCGACGATGATTCGGGTTTCCCGGCTGTCCGGCGGCCTGAGTGGTGCCCGACGATAGCGGGGTACATCGGGACTCTCAAAAGGGCTGGCGGAGAGCGGTTTCGATCCGACGATCTTCCACGAGTCGCACGGTGATCATCAGACGGCGTGTTTCGCCCGACCGGGTGTGGCAGGCGCGTCGGCTCAACTCGAAGGGACGTGAAATGACCAGCTTCAGAAAGCTCGCCGCCATCCTCGCATTCGGCGGGGCGGCACTCGTGTCGGCTCCGGCTGCGTCCGCGGCGCCGTCCGGGCCGGCCTCGGCCGCCGAGACCGTGGCGGACCTGCGCGCACAGGGCTACAGCGTGCAGGTCAACGGCACCCGCAACGGTCCGCTGTCCAACTGCTCGGTGGACGCCGTGCGCGGGCCCTACACCCGGAGTCCGGGCGCGACGGTCTACGTGGACCTGTCCTGCCCGGCCGAATACATGTACTGAGAGCTCACGAGACCAGCCGGACCGCGACCTCGTTGCGGCGCCGGAACGGCAGCGTCCAGGGCGGGTCGTAGAACCATGCGACCGGGTCGCCGTCGGGCGTGACCTCGCTGCCCTGCAATTCGGCCAGCAGTTCTGCGGCCTTGACCTCGACGGCGGCGGCACTGCGGTCGCCGCTGAAGCCCAACACCGCGTAACGCTCGCCGGGAACCTCCACCACGGTGACCGACCCGTCGTCGGGTTCGGGCAGCGTGTCCATGGACCACTTCGACGGCATGTAGAACCGGATCACCGACCCACCCTCGGCGCCGGAGTGGGCGACGGGGGCGGTCATCGCAATCGTGTCCGCGCGGCTGTTGCCCCCGAAGATGTAGCCGGCGAGCCGGCGGAATCCGGCGCTGCGGGCGTCCTGGCCATCGCCCGGCACCGCCGTCTGCGCGGCGACGCGGGGCCCGTAGCGCCGGATCTCCACCTCTCCGATGCGGCCCTCACACAGGTAGAACGGTTCCTCGGTACCGGTGCGAATGCCGACGATGCCGCCGATGCCCTCGGCGACCTGGACGATCTTGTTGAACATGTCGGCCCGGATACCCGCTGGGGCGGTCGCGTACTCCAGTGCGGCGGGACGGGCCGACCGGACCGCTCAGTCGTTGTAATGGATGGTCTGCGGTGCGGTCACCGGCGGGGTGAACGGGTACACATCGGAACCGGATCCCTCGGCGCTCACCGCGTCGACCGACAGCGGCTGGATCGGGCCGGCGGCTGCGGTGCCGACGGCTGCCGACAACAGCGCGGCGGCAGCGGCAGTCGAGATGATGATCTTCTTCATGACTTCTCCTGGTGCAGTGGGAAACTGACTTGCAGGTCCCACCGTATGAGCGTCCAGGAGCGCCGGCCATGGACGCATAGAATTCTCAAATAGGTTGCGAAAGAGAACAACTCGGCATCCTATGGATCGGATATGAACGGCGTGACACCTCGGCGGGCCAACGGATAGGCTTGTCAGACCACACGTTTGCCGCGGCGAGCCCGGGTGCGCATGTCCAGTAGATAGAGCTGGTAGCCCACCAGATACACCTCGCGTGGGATCACCCGGTCGGCGACCCGCAGCCCGGAGAGCAGCCAGCCGAACGCCCGCTGTTGGCGCGTCGACCAGCCCAGCTGCATCAGGTCACGGAACTCCGGCGGCAGGAATCCGGTGGTGGCGAACAGGTTCAGCGGTCCGGCGAGCTGCCGCAACGGGGTCGGCAGGAAGACCAGCGCGGCCACACCGTGCAGATGCCTGCGCACCGGCTCGTCGATGCGCAGATTCGCCAGCGACTCATTCCAGTACGCGTCGAACGCCGCCCGGTCCGGCGGCCACATCTCCGGGCGGACCTGCAGCGTGCTGCCCAACCGGACGGCGTCACGGTAGACCGCATCGGCGGACTCCTCGTCCAGCGGCCCGTACAGGAACTCGTGCTGATCGATGTAGTAGCGGTACAGGCAGGCCGCCACCCACAGTTGCAACTGGGGGTCGAAGGCGTGATAGCGCACCGGACTGTCGGGCCGGGAGCGGACCCGGCGGTGTGCGGTGTCGACGGCGGCCCGGATCAGCCGGCGGTCGGTATCGGTGCCGATGGTCGCGGCGGCCAGATACGTGCCGGTGGTGCGGGCGCGTTTGAACGGATGCTTGTAGACGTTGCCGCTGTCCACCGGGCTCTCCAGCACCCCGTAGCCCACACCGGGAGAGGCCAGCTGCATGATGACGTTGGCCGCCGGCGCCAGTGCGGCCGCCGGATTGATCAGGTCGGCAATCCGCGTCGGCCGCTTCGGTGGACCAAGCCTCATGTCATCGAGTACACCACCCTGTGAGACGCTGCCCGACGTGTTTGGGCACAGAGGTTCCGCGCGCGCTGCCGGTCTGGCCGTCGGCTATCTGGCCGATCTGTGTTTCACCGATCCGCAGCGCGGCCATCCGGTGGCGCTGTTCGGCCGGGCCGCGGCCGCGCTGGAACGGCGCACCTACGCCGATGACCGGTCCGCCGGTGCCGTCCACACCACGGCACTGCTGGCCGCCCTCGGGGCGCTGGGGCTGCTGGTCGAGCGTGCCGCCGCGCGCCGCGGGCCGCTGTGGACGACGGTGGCCACCGCGGCGGCCACCTATGTCGTGCTCGGTGGGACGTCACTGGCCCGCACCGGCGGTGAGCTGGCCAACCTGCTGGACGCGCAGGACATCGACGGCGCCCGCGCCCTGCTGCCATCGCTGTGCGGGCGGGACCCGGCGGCACTGGACGCCGACGGGCTGGCTCGGGCCGCACTGGAGTCCGTCGCCGAGAACACCTCCGACGCCCAGGTGGCGCCCATCCTGTGGGGTGCTCTGGCCGGTGTGCCCGGCCTGCTGGTCTACCGCGGGGCCAACACCCTGGACGCGATGATCGGGCACAAGTCCCCGCGCTACCAGCAGTTTGGTTGGGCCGCGGCGCGATTCGACGATCTGCTGAACTATCCCGGGGCGCGGGCCACCGGGGCCATCGTCGTCGCGGTGTCCGGCGCCCCGAGCGGGGCATGGCGGGCCTGGCGTCGTGATGCGGCCGAGCATCCCAGCCCCAATGCCGGTGTCGCCGAGGCGTCCTTCGCCGGTGCGCTGGGGGTGCGGCTGGGCGGGCCCACCCAGTACGCGCACCGGCTGGAGATGCGTCCGGCCCTCGGGGACGGACCGGCCCCGGTGGCCGCAGATCTGCGCCGCGGGGGCAGGCTGTCGCGGCTGGTGCAGGCGGGGGCGACGGCGCTGGCGGTCAGCGTCGCTTTCCGTACCGGTCGGCCAGCTTCTGCTCGGTGCTGACCGGTGGCTGCGCGGCGGCGACCGGTGGCTGCGCGCCGGTATCGGCTGGCTCGGCCGTGCTGCCGTCCGTGCTGCCGGAACTGGTGCCGGTCTGGCTGGCTTCGGCCGCGGTGCCTGTCTGGCGGCCTTCGGCCGCGGCCTTCTCCCGGCGGCGGATCCGCACCTCGGACAGGATGAAATAGCCCACCCCGATCGGGGCGATGATGCCGAAGGCGATCCACTGGATGCCGTAGGACAGGAACGGTCCGGCGTCCAGGATCGGCAGCGGGATCGCGCCGAGCACCCCGGGCTGATCCTCGACCAGTTGCAGGTAGGAACCGGTCAACGGGACGCCGGTGAGCTCGGAGATCTGACCCGGGTTGATGGTGTACACCTGCTGAGCGCCGTCGGCCACCAGCGGATCCTTGCCGGGTACCAGACCCTCCGGGTCGCGTAGCCGCGCAGTGATGTCGACCGTTCCGGTCGGCGCATCGGCGATCGGCGGCACCGCCGTGCCCTGCTCGGGTTTGACGTAGCCACGGTTCACCAACACCGTGGGACCACCGTCGACGACGAACGGCACCAGCACCTCATAGGCCGGCGCACCGTCGACCGAACGCAGCCGGGCCAGCACCTGTGCCTCGGGGAGATAGTGGCCGGTCGCGGTGACACGCTGCCACTGGTGCTCGTGCGACGACGAATCCTGCTGCGGCAACACGGTTTTGACCGGCACCGGATCGGTGTTCAGCGAGGCCGCGATCTGCGCGTTCTCCCGCGAGGTGGTGGTGTTCTTGCCCAACTGCCAGGGCGCCAGCACCGTGAAGCACAACCACGCGAACGCCGCCACCACCACATAGAGCGCCAGCCACTGCGGCCGGAACAGGAAGGCCCAGCGTCTCATCGCGCGTCCAACTGGTCGTCGACCCAGCCGTGCAGCCCGGGCAGCGCGGATTCGATGACGGTGAAGACGGCCTCGAAGTCCTCCGGACCGCCGTAATAGGGATCCTCGACGTCCAGCGGGTGCGCCCCCGAACGCGGGTCGAAGGCCCGCATCATCCGCAGCCGTTCGGCCGGCACGCCCATGTCGGCCAAAAATCGTGCGTGGTTGCGACCCATCGCCACCACCATATCGGCGGCCAGATGGTCCTCATCGAGCTGAGCGGCGCGGTGGGTAATCGGATATCCGTGCGCCAGCAGCACCGCGTTCGTCCGGTGGTCGGCGCCGTCACCGGCATGCCAGCCGCCGGTCCCGGCGCTGGTGACGCGCACCCGGTCGGCCAGTCCGCGTTCCTCGATCTGATGGGCGAACATCTTCTCCGCCATCGGGGACCGGCAGATGTTGCCCGAACAGACGAAGGTGACATGCAGTGGCGCAGTCTCAGACACCCAGCACCTCCCGCAGCTCGGCCATCGTCGCGACGCGGCGCAGCGGGGCCGGCGCGCCCGGACCGTCGAAGTCGTCGCCGCCGTAGCCCCAGTCGACCACCACGGTCTCGATACCGTGCACGGCGGCGCCTTCGACGTCGTGGGACCGGTCACCGATCATCAGCACCCGCTCGGGCAGCGGGGCCAGCTGCTCCAGCGCGTACGCGACGACCTCGTGCTTGGCGGCGCGGCTGCCGTCGGGGCTGGCGCCGGCGATCACCTCGAAGCTGTCGTCCAGCCCGAAGTGGGCCAGGATGCGCTGCGCGGTGGGCTGGGCCTTGGAGGTGGCCACGGCCAGTCGCACCCCGGCCCGCTGCAGGTCGGACAGCAGCTCGGGAATCCCGTCGAACACGCGATTCATCGACCAGCCGCGGCTGGTGTAGTCCGCCCGGTAGGCCGCCATCGCGTCCTGCACGCGCGGGCCGAGGCCCATCGAGCTCAGTGTCAGATGCATCGGCGGGCCGACGATGCGGCGTGCCAGATCGCCCTCCGGGATCTCCGCGCCGACATGGTTCAGGGCGTGCCGGAAACTGGCCACGATGCCGTCCGCGGAGTCCGTCAGGGTGCCGTCGAGGTCGAACAGCACCAGCTGGGGCGTGCGGGTAACGGTGTCGGGCACGGTATCGGTCACGCATCCCATTGTCGCCGATGTACCTGTGCAGCTGGGCGGCGCACTAGGGTCGTGCTGTGGCAGACGAGGTTCGGCAGGCGGCGCGGTATCACGGTGATCAGGCCGTGGGCCCCGGGATGCTGGACTTCGCGGTCAATGTGCGCGCCGGCGGTCCGCCGCCGTGGCTGGTCGACCGGCTGGCGTCCCGGCTGCCCGACCTCGGCCACTATCCGGCAGCGGCCGATGTGGACCGCGCCGTCGACGCCGTCGCCGCCCGGCACGGCCGCGGCCGCGACGAGGTGCTGCTGCTGGCGGGCGGTGCGGAGGGATTCGCGCTGCTGCCCAACCTGCAGCCGCGGTCGGCCGCGCTGATCGCGCCGTCCTTCACCGAGCCCGAGGCGGTGTTGGCAGCCGCCGGGGTGCCGCTGACCCACGTCGTGCTGGATCCGCCGTTCGCGCTGGGCGCCGTGCCCGACGAGGCCGATCTGGTGGTGGTGGGCAATCCGACCAACCCGACCTCGGTGCTGCACCCGGCCGAGGCAATCCTCGGACTGCGTCGCCCCGGCCGCATCGTGGTGGTCGACGAGGCGTTCGCCGATGCGGTGCCCGGTGAGCCGGAATCGCTGGCCGGCCGGTCGCTGCCGGACGTGCTGGTGCTGCGCAGCCTGACCAAGACATGGTCGGTGGCCGGGCTGCGGGTGGGCTATGCGCTCGGCGCCCCGGAGGTGCTGGCCCGGTTGTCGGCACGCCGCGCGCACTGGCCGCTGGGCACGCTGCAGCTGGAGGCCGTGACGGCCTGCTGTGCGCCGGCCGCCGTGGCCGAAGCGCAGGAGGGCGCGCGGCGTCTGGCGGTGCTGCGCGCCGAAATGGTCCGCGGGCTGCGCACCGCGGGCATCGACGTGGTCGAGGGCCGGGCGCCGTTCGTGCTGATGCGGGTGGGGGATGCCGAGTTGGTGCGCAAGCAGCTGGACGCGAGCGGGATTGCGGTGCGCCGCTGCGATACGTTCGTCGGCCTGGACGGTGGCTACCTGCGGGTCGCGGTGCGCCCGGAGTGGCCACAACTGGTGCGGGCAGTGCAGGAGGTGCTGCGGTGAGTGTGTCGTTGGCCGAGGTGATCGATGTGCTCGACGCGGCCTACCCGCCTGCGCTGGCCCAGGATTGGGATTCGGTCGGACTGGTGTGCGGTGATCCGGCCGAGCCGGTGACCTCGGTGACGATCGCGGTCGACGCCACCGACGCGGTGGCCGCCGAGGTTCCCGAGGGTGGCCTGCTGCTGGCGCACCATCCGCTGCTGTTGCGCGGGGTGGACACCGTCGCGGCGTCCACGGCCAAGGGCGCGCTCATCCATCGGCTGATCCGCGGCGGACGGTCGCTGTTCACCGCGCACACCAACGCCGATTCGGCCGCACCGGGGGTGTCGGATGCGCTGGCCGAGACGCTGGGGCTGGTGGTCGAGGATGTGCTGTCGCCGGTGCCGTCGGGTCCCGATCTGGACAAGTGGGTGGTGTTCGTCCCCGCCGATCATGCCGGCGCACTGCGGGAATCGCTGTTCGCCGCCGGCGCGGGCCAGATCGGTGATTACTCCTGCTGCAGTTGGAGTGTGTCGGGCACCGGGCAGTTCCTGCCCCATGAGGGTGCGACGCCGGCGATCGGCGCGATCGGTGCCGTCGAGCAGGTGGCCGAGGACCGCATCGAGGTCATCGCGCCGGCCGGCCTGCGCGCCCGCGTCCTCGCCGCGCTGCGGGCCGGGCATCCCTACGAGGAGCCGGCGTTCGATGTGCTCGCCCTGGCGCCGCTGCCTGCCGGGGTGGGCATCGGCCGCATCTGCGCGCTGCCCGAACCGGAACCGTTGTCGGCCTTCGTCTCCCGGGTGTCCGGTGCGTTGCCGTCGACCACCTGGGGGGTACGCGCCGCCGGCGATGCCGACGCGGTGGTGTCCCGGGTCGCCGTCTGCGGGGGCGCCGGGGACTCGTTGTTGAGCACCGTGGCCCGGGCCGGCGTGCAGGCCTACGTCACCGCCGACCTGCGCCATCATCCCGCCGACGAGCACGGCCGGGTCTCCGATGTGGCGTTGGTCGACGTCGCGCACTGGGCCAGCGAGTACCCGTGGTGTCACCAGGCGGCAGCCCTGCTGAGTGGGCACTTCGGAGCAGATCTACCGGTGCGGGTGAGTTCCGTGCGCACCGATCCATGGAATATCGATGGAGGACGTCAACCATGAAAGCCGCAATCAGCCAGCAGCGTTCACTGCTGGACCTGGTCGAGCTCGACGCCGAGATGCGTCGTGTCGAGCACCGCGCCAACAACCTTGCCGAGCAGCAGGAGTTCGACCGGGCCCAGGACGAACACCGCATCGCCAACGATCAGCTGGCGGTGGTGGCCATCGCGGTGGAGGACCTCGACGGGCAGATCGCCAAACTGGAGAGCGAGATCGAGTCGGTCCGTCAGCGCGAGGATCGCGACCGCGGCCTGCTCGACGGCGGCACCGTGAACGCCAAGCAGCTCAGCGAGCTCCAGCACGAGCTGGAGACCCTGGAGCGCAGGCAGGCGTCGCTGGAGGATTCACTGCTGGAGATCATGGAACGGCGGGAAGAGCTGCAGCGCAAGCAATCCGAGGACCTGGCGAGGATCGACACCTTGCACAACGCGTTGTCGGCAGCGCAGCTGGCGCGGGATGCGGCACTGGTGGAGATCGACAACATCCGACAGGTGTCCGCCACCCGCCGGGAGGAGCTGGTGTCGCACCTGGACGCCGATCTGGTGGCGTTGTACGAGAAGGTGCGCGCCGGTGGCGGCGCGGGAGCCGGGCTGTTGCAGGGCCGACGGTGTGGGGCGTGCCGCATCGAGATCGACCGCGGTGAGATCGCCAGGATCACCGCGGCCGCCGATGACGATGTGCTGCGCTGCCCGGAGTGCGGGGCGATCCTGCTGCGGGTCCGCCCGTGAAGGTCGTCGTCGAGGCCGACGGCGGCTCCCGGGGCAACCCGGGTCCGGCCGGCTACGGCGCGGTGGTGTTCAACGCCGACCGGTCGGCGGTGCTGGCCGAACGCCGGCAGTCCATCGGACGGGCCACCAACAACGTCGCCGAATACCGCGGTCTGATCGCCGGTCTGGAGGCCGCGGCGGAACTGGATGCCACCGAGGTCGTGGTGTTCATGGACTCCAAGCTTGTGGTCGAGCAGATGTCCGGCCGGTGGCGCGTCAAGCATCCGGATCTGCTGGAGCTCAACCGGGAGGCTAGTCAGCTCGCTCGACGGTTCGACAGTGTGGAATACGGATGGATTCCGCGGGAACAGAATTCGCATGCCGACCGGTTGGCCAACGAGGCCATGGACGGCGCCGCCGAACCCGTCCCGACATCCTCGCCGGGGTGGAGCGGTGCCCGGGGCGAGCCGACCCGGGTGCTGTTGCTGCGCCACGGTCAGACCGAATTGTCGGTGGAACGTCGGTACTCCGGACGGGGCAATCCACCGCTGACGGAGCTCGGGCGCACCCAGGCCGACGCCGCGGCCCGCTATCTCGGCGCGCAGGGCGGTGTGACCGCGGTGCTCTCGTCTCCGCTGCAGCGCGCGCAGGAGACCGCTGCCGCCGCAGCCAAAGCTCTCGATCTGGATGTCACCGTCGATGAGGGCCTGATCGAGACGGACTTCGGCGCCTGGGAGGGGCTGACCTTCAACGAAGCGGCGCAACAGGATCCGGAGCTGCACGGGCGGTGGCTGCGCGACACCAGCATCACGCCACCGGGCGGCGAGAGCTTCGACGCGGTGGCCGACCGGGTGCGGGACGCCCGCAACCGCATCATCGCTGAGTACGCGGGCTCGACGGTCCTGGTGGTCTCGCATGTGACGCCGATCAAGACGATGCTGCGTCTGGCGCTCGACGGTGGCGCCGGCATCCTCTACCGGTTGCACCTGGACCTCGCCTCGTTGAGCATCGCCGAGTTCTATCCGGACGGTTTGGCATCGGTGCGGCTGGTGAACCAGACGTCGTACCTGTAGGTCGGCGTCTCAGTCGGAATGCAGGTGTAGGCGTTCGCCGTGGACATCGAAGATCATGATGGCCTCCACCGGGCCGTCGACGGTACCGAACCAATGCGGCGTCCACGTCGAGAATTGCACGGCCTCACCAGGTTTGATGATGAAGTCGCGCTCGCCGAGGACCAGGCGCAGCCGCCCGGACAGGATGTACATCCATTCCTGACCCTCGTGGGTCGGCAGCTCGGCCGGCGGCGTGTTGCGTCGAGTGCTGATCCGGACCTTGAACGTGTGCCGGCCGCCGGTGGCGCCCTGGCGGGTGAGTGGCCAGTACGTCACGCCGTGCCGGGTGTGCGAGCTGCCCCGGACCCGGGGGTCTTCAGATTCGGGCTCGCGTAGCAGTTCGTCGGTGCTGACCGCGAGCGCATTGGCCAGGCGCGGTAGATGATCCAGGGCCAGTCGGCGCTTACCGGATTCCAGCCGGCTCAACGTGGAGACGTCGATGTTGGCGCGGCGGGCCACATCCTGCAATGTCAGCCCCTGCTGGTTGCGCAGATCCTTCAATCGGCGACGGACTGTCTCATCGACGCTGTTTGCCTCCATGGCAAACCAGCTTGGCATTTCGCGGGGTGGTCGGCAAGCTCGAAGACATGGAAAAGATGTGGGATTGCATCGTGATCGGCGGTGGCGCGGCCGGGCTGAGTGCGGCACTCGTGCTGGGCCGGGCCCGTCGCAACACGCTGGTGGTGGACGAGGGCGCGCAGAGCAACCTGGCGGCGCACGGCATCGGCGGCCTGCTGGGGCAGGACGGCCGCCCGCCCGCGCAGCTCTATGCCGACGGTCGTGCCGAGCTGCAGAAGTATCCGAGCGTGCACTTCCGCGCGACCCGGGTCACCGGTGCGAAGGCCGACGGCGCGGATTTCGTGGTCGAGCTGGCCGATGGCGTCCGCGAACGGACCCGCCGCATCCTGCTGGCAACCGGGATGGAGTACCGGCCGCCGCAGATTCCCGGCCTGGACGCGCTGTGGGGCGGTTCGGCCTTCCACTGCCCGTTCTGTCACGGCTGGGAGGTGCGCGACCAACCGTTGGCGGTGCTCGCCGACGGTGACCGGGCCGTGCACATGGCGCTGATGCTGCGCGGCTGGAGCGATGACATCGTGCTGTTGACCAACGGCGGCGCGGTGCCGCCCGTCGAGGGAATCCCAGTGGATGACCGTGTGGTGACCGAATTCCGTTCGGAGAACGGTGTGTTGACCGAGATCAGGTTCGCCGACGGCGCCCCGCTGGCACGACGCGGCGTGCTGGTGGCCGCGACCCTGCACCAGCGCTCGGACCTGGCCGCACGCCTCGGTGTGGCGTTCGCGCCGCCCACTCCGGTATCCGCCGACGCCATCGTGGTCGACCAGTTCCAGCGCACCACGGTGCCGGGGGTGTTCGCGGCCGGTGATGTCAGTGTGCAGATGCCCCAGGTCGCGGCCGCGGTGGCGAGCGGTTCGCTGGCGGCCGCGGCCGTCGTGCAGAGTCTGCTGGCCGATGACGTCGGCCTGCCGGTGCCGCCGTGGCCGGTGGCCGATACCCAGCAGCATTGGAATGCGCACTACGGCCAGCGGGAACGGATCTGGAGCGGTCGGGTGAACGTCCGGATGTCCGAGGTGGCCGCCGAACTGACGCCCGGGCGCGCGCTGGACCTGGGCTGCGGCGAGGGTGCCGACGCCATGTGGCTGGCCTCGCGCGGCTGGTCGGTGGTGGCCACCGATGTCTCCGATGTCGCCCTCGAACGGGCCGCGCAGGACGCTGGAGAGTTGTTGAGCCGCATCGATTTTCAGCAACACAATCTGGAGGAGAGTTTCCCGGAAGGGGAATTCGATCTGGTGTCGGCGCAGTTCCTGCACTCGAAGCTGCCGATGGACCGGGTGCGGGTGTTGCGCCGGGCGGCCGAGGCGGTGGCGCCCGGGGGAGTGCTGCTGATCGTCGATCACGGTGATGCGCCCCCGTGGTCGCACCATCAGCACGTGGAGTTCCCCTCCGCCGAGGAGGTCGTCGCCGGTTTGAACCTGGGGGAGCAATGGGAGCGCGTGCGCGTCGAGGCGGTGGCGCGCGAGGCCGTGGGTCCGGACGGGCAGCCCGGGCACCTGACGGACAACGTGATGGTGCTGCGGCGGCGCTGACGCGCGCATATCGGGTGAGGCAACTGCTTCTGAGCTGGGCGTTCGGAGTTATCCACAGGGGTTGAAAATCTCCCCATCGTGTCAGTGTGCGTCGGTAGAATCGCACACATGTTCGAACGATCGGAACTGTCGGCGATGAGCGATCGCGCGCTCATCGACGCGGTCACGGCCGCCACCCGCGAAGAAGCCGCCGCCGCGGCGCGCCGCTTGGCGTTCGTCGCCGAGGTCACGGCCCGGCACTGCGATGACGAGGACGAGTTCTCGGCGCTGAAGTTGATCGACGGGTGGGCGCTGGCCAAGGCCGAGATCAGCGCGGCCGGCAACCTCGGGCCGCATGCCGCCAACACTCAGATGCGGATCGGGATGGCGCTGCGGGAACGGTTACCGCGCACCGCGGCGGTGTTTGCCGATGGCGCTGTCTCGGCCAAAGTGATCAATGCGATCACCTGGCGCACCCACCTGGTCACCGATCCCGAGGCCCTCGCCCGTATCGACGCCGGCATCGCCGAGAACGCCCACGGCTTCGGGGTGCTTTCCGAGACCGGCCTCATCGCGGCCGTCGACCACTGGGTGCACAAATACGATCCCCTGGCCGTGATCCGGTCGAAGGCCGCGGCCAAGGACCGCTACATCGAGTTCGGCGACACCAACGACCCCGACGGCGTCGTCTCGTTCTGGGGCCGGATGCGTGCCACCGACGCCAAGATCACCGAGGCCCGCCTCAACGCGCTGGCCGACACCGTCTGCCCCAATGACCCGCGCACCGCACGTGAACGCCGTGCCGACGCCACCGCCGCCGTTGCCGCCGGAGCCGACCGCCTCACCTGCCTGTGCGGGGACCCCGACTGCGACGCCGCCGGCAAGGATCCCCGGGCAGGTGCGGTCAACATCTACATCCTCGCCGGGCAGGATCCGGCTGCCGGGTCCGGAGCCGATCCCGGACCCACTCCCGCGGGGCCGACGCCGCCGGCCCCCGACGAGGACGACCGACCGGCAGAACGCCGCGCGGATGGCGACAAGTCCGAAGCCGACGAGGCTGCACCCGACGAGCCTGCACCTGACGAGCCTGCACCTGACGAGCCTGCACCCGACGAGCCTGCACCTCATGAGCAGTCCGAGCCGCAGCCACCTGCGGCACCCGCAGCGCAGTGCCAGCCCGCCGCGCGGTGCCAGCCCGCCGCGCGGTGCCAGCCCGCTGCACCCGGTGGCGGCGCGGGCATCACCCTGGATGGGGCAATCATTCCCGCCCACCTGCTCGCCGAACTCATCGACGCCGGGGCGAAAGTCCGAACCATCGGCCCGTCGCAGCTGGGTTCCGAACCGCGCTACCGGCCCTCGGCCGCGCTCGCGGCGTTCGTCCGCATGCAACAGATGACCTGCAGCTTCCCGGGCTGCGGACGACCGGCCCACCGCTGCGATCTGGACCACGTGGTCCCGTGGCCGGCCGGGGCCACTCACCCGGGCAACCTGCGACCGCTGTGCCGCGAACACCATCTGCTCAAGACCATGAAAACCGGCTGGAGCCCGCGGGCGAACCCCGACGGCACGACGACGTGGACCGCGCCCACCGGGCACCGCTACACGACGGCGCCATTGGCCTCAGTCCTGTTCCCGCACACCACCGTCGACACGCCCATACCGAGAACGCGGCACATCAGCCTCATCGATGAGCACGACCGCGCACCGGCGGTACCGAGCAGACAGCGCACCCGAGAGCATGACCGCGAATACCGCATCAACGCCGAACGCAGCCGCAACGCACTGGAACTGGCACTCGAGCAGGCCCGCGGACAACCGCCGCCCGCGTACCCGCGCCCCAGAACAGGCCGGGCCGGCGGCTACTTCGACGAGACCACATCTGCCGACCCCGACATCGACACCGACCCACCGCCGTTCTGACGATGGCGCTTGCCACGTCAGGGGAGGTCGTTTGCTCGCCGAAGATGGCGGGCGACGCGCAACTTGATGCTACGGTTGCGCGCGCGGACGAGTTGGCCGGGCGGCCGCGGGCCTCGGGGCGACCCGGGGTTCGAGGAAAGTCCGGACTTCACAGAGCAGGGTGATTGCTAACGGCAATCCGGGGCAACCCGCGGGACAGTGCCACAGAAAGCAGACCGCCGCCCGCATGGGCGGTAAGGGTGAAACGGTGCGGTAAGAGCGCACCAGCATCCCGGGTGACCGGGATGGCTAGGCAAACCCCACCCGGAGCAAGGCCAAGAAGGCCGCAACCTGGTTGCGGCCGCGCAAGCGTTCGAGGGTTGCTCGCCCGAGCTTGCGGGTAGGCCGCTTGAGGCACCCGGCGACGGCGTGTCCAGATGGATGGTCGCCTACCGGCCCTCCGCCGAGGAGGGCCGGTACAGAATCCGGCTTACAGGCCAGCTCGTCCGCCCCTACTTCTTGACCGCCTTCTTGAGCGCCTTGAGTGCCTCGTCGATACCGTCCTCGGCCTCGTCCGCCACCTCGGCCTCCTTCTGGTAGAGCAGCCCGTAGGTGAAGGTGTCCTCCCCGGCGGCATGGGCGGCGTCGGCCTCCTCCAGCAGATGGGTGCGGCTGACCACGCTGTCCTGATGATCGCCCAGCAGGCTCTGGATCGTCTTGGCCTTGGCCTCCACCTCGGAATCACCGGTGGCCGACGCCGTGTAACGAAGCCGCTTCGCGCGCTTGCGAATACGGTGCAGCGACTCGTCGGTGCCGTCCTCCTCGGCCACCTTCGCCGCCTTGGCGACTTTCTTGTAGGCCGCCGCTACGCTCGCGGCGGCCGACTCGGCGCCGGACTTCTCCGCCGTCTCCGACGGCGCCGCAACCAACTCGTCCAGACCGTCGAGCAGTCGGAAGTAGCGCTCCGAGCGCATCGCCAGCAGCGACCGGCGCCAGCCGTTCGCGTACTGCGCCTTGGCGCCGTCGACCAACCGGGCCCGCACGGGACCGCGGACCAGTTCCGGGGCCAGCGAGTCGAGGGCCTTCTCGTACTTCTCGGCCAGCACCTCGGCATCGCGGGCCACCCCGAGGATTCCGGCCAGCAGCTTCAACTCGTCGAGGATCCAGGAGTCCTTGGGCAGCCCGAACGACTCATCGGCGAGCAGGCTGCGGATCTTGCGGGTGGTCACCCGCATCTGGTGCACCGAGTCCCAGGCGTCGGCGCGCACCGCCCGGTCCCACACCAGCAGTTCGGCGACATTCTCGGCCACGGCCCGGCGCACCGGATCGGACGACTCGACGGCGGCGGTCGCCGGCTCACCGGTCGCCAGCACCCGCGCCAGTTTCGACCCGTGCCCGGCCGGGACCGCACCGGCGTCGAACAGTCGATTGGCCAGCCGGTCCAACAGCTCGGAAGCCTTGGGACGGTCACCGATCAGTTCGAGCTCCCACTCCCGCCATGTCTGCGGTTCGCTGTCGGGCCGCAGTGCCGCCGCATTGACCTGGTCGTCGCAGAACTCGGCGATCGGCGCCTCGTCGGCCCCGAAGAGCAGCGACACCGTGCGATTGGTGGTGATCCGGGCGACGGCGGACAGCGGACGATCACGAACGATGGCCGCGACGACATCGCGGATCTCCTCGGGCACCGCATCCTGCAGCGGCGCGCGCACCTCGGTGCGGGCATCCGGCCCCGCGGGCAACTTCACGTGCCAGCCGGCATCCGAACCCCCCGTCCGCCGGCGCAGGGTGATCTTGTGGGCGGCCAGATCGTAGGACTCGGTGTCGTAGTACACCGCTTCGAGCAGCTGGGTGGGCGCATGCTGAACCCTCGACACCACGGCCAGACCCTCGAAGGAGGGGGAGACCGTGGTCCCCACGACGTCGAACTTCCGCTCAACCTCGGTGTGGCGCGACGTTTTTGGTTTGTCAGCAGGCATGTTCACCCTTGTTCGATGTGGCGCTCGGTCAAAGTTGTGAACAGCGTGCCACATCTAGGTGAACAACCACCCGCCGTGCGCAGGGCCCCGATTCGGGGGCGCGTGTTACACATCACGGTGCCGGCGTAATACGGTGTGCGCCATGACCGCATTCGAGACGCTGAAGTTCACCCGGGCCGGTTCCATCGTCAACATCGTCCTGGACCGCCCCGACGCCGCCAACGGCATGAACGCCGCGATGACGCACGACCTCGCCGTCGCCGCGTCGCTGTGCGACACCTCGGACGCGAAGGTGGTCACCGTGACCGGCGCCGGCCGCTTCTTCTGCGCCGGCGGCGATCTGAAGGCGATGGCCGCGGCCGAGGACCCGGGCGCGTTCGTCAAGGGCATCGCCAACGACCTGCACCGCGCCATGTCGACGTTCGCCAGGATGGATGCCGTCCTGATCACGGCGGTCAACGGCGTCGCCGCGGGCGCCGGATTCTCGCTCGGCGTGTCCGGCGACCTCGTGCTGGCCGCCGAGTCGGCGTCGTTCACCATGGCCTACACCAAGGCGGGGCTGAGCCCCGACGGCGGCGCGAGCTACGTGTTGCCGCGCCTCATCGGCCTGCGCCGCACCCAGGACCTGATGATCACCAATCGCGTGGTCAAGGCCGCCGAGGCGCTGGATTGGGGTTTGGTCACCAGTGTCGTTCCCGACGCCGACCTGCCCGCCGCGCTGACCGCACTGGCCGAACAGGTGGCCGCCGGTGCCCGGGGCTCCAACTCCGCGGTCAAGCAGTTGCTGGTGAGCAGCTACGCGAACGGTTACGAGGCCCAGCTGGAGCACGAGGCCCGCCATATTGCCGCAAACGCCTCCTCCGCCGATGGCAGAGAAGGCGTCGCGGCATTCCTGGGTAAGCGCAGCCCGGCGTTCGGCGGAGCCGAACAAAAGGCCTGAGCGGCTAGTAGGAGTGCTCCTCGGCGGGGAAGACCCCGCCGGCCACCTCGTCGGCGTACTGCACCGCGGCACGCCGCAGGTCGGCGCCGATCTCGGCGAACCGCTTGACGAACTTCGCGGTCTTGCCCGAGGTCAGCCCGGCCATGTCCTGCCACACCAGCACCTGGGCGTCGCAGTTGGGCCCGGCGCCGATACCGATGGTCGGGATGGTCAGCTTGCCGGTGATCTGGGTCGCCAGCTCGGCGGGCACCATCTCCAGCACCACGGCCACCGCGCCGGCCTCGGCCACCGCGATCGCATCGTGGATGGTCTGGTCACCGGCGTCACCCCGACCCTGCACCCGGAACCCGCCGAGTCCGTTGACGCTCTGCGGGGTGAATCCGATATGCGCGATCACCGGAATGCCGGCCTGGGTGATCGCGGCGATCTGCGGGGCCACCCGCTCGCCGCCCTCCAGCTTCACCGCGTGCGCACCGGTCTCCTTCATGAACCGGGTCGCGGTCTCCAGCGCCTGATCCACGCTGCGCTCGTAGCTGCCGAAGGGCAGATCGGCGACCACCAGCGCGTGCTGCGCGCCGCGGACCACCGCGCTGACCAACGGGATGAGCTCCTCGATGGTGACGCGGACGGTGGTGTCGTAGCCGTAGACGACATTGGCTGCGGAGTCACCGACCAGCAGTACCGGAATACCGGCGTCGTCGAAGATGCGGGCGGTGGAGTAGTCGTAGGCCGTCAGCATCGACCACTTGTGGCCTTCGGCCTTCCACTTCTGCAGGTGGTGGGTACGCACCTTGGTCCGCGGAGCGGACGAATCAGCCTCGGCGGGAGTATTACCGGCACCATAAACGGACTGCTCAGACATCTGTGTCCTCGATGTGTCGTTGTCGGGTAGTCCTCGAGGCCCATCCGGGTCCCCGGGTCTTCTGACGCCCTCAAGTGTGCCACCCGTGCCCTGCCGAGGTGAACGGCCGGTTAAGTGGATTTGCTCACACCACCATCGGCCCGACCTACCATCGGCAGCATGCAACGGCTCAGCGGACTCGACGCCAGTTTCCTCTATCTCGAGACGGCCGCCCAGCCGCTGCACGTGTGTTCCATCCTGGAACTGGACACCTCCACCGTGCCCGGCGGATACACCTTCGACCGGCTGCGCGACGAGCTGACGATGCGCATCAAGGCGATGCCGGAGTTCCGCGAGAAGCTCGCCGACAGCCGCCTCAACCTCGACCACCCGGTGTGGGTGGACGACCCCGATTTCGACGTGCAGCGACATCTGCACCGCATCGGTCTGCCGGCACCCGGTGGCCGGGCCGAACTGTCCGAGATCTGCGGTCACATCGCCTCGTTGCCGCTGGACCGCAGCCGCCCGCTGTGGGAGATGTGGGTCATCGAGAACGTCGCGGGCACCGACGCGCACGCCGGTGGCCGGCTGGCTCTGTTGACCAAGGTTCATCACGCAGCCGTCGACGGTGTCACCGGCGCCAACCTGATGTCCACGCTGTGCACCACCGAACCGGATGCCCCGCCGCCCGATCCGGTGGACGGCCCGGGCTCGGCGACCGAACTGGAGATCGCGGTCAACGGCGCTATCCGGTTCGTCACCCGCCCGCTGAAGTTGGTCAACGTGCTGCCCTCGACGGTGTCGACCGTTCTCGACACCGCGCGCCGGGCCACCAAGGGCCTCACCATGGCCGCGCCCTTCGCCGCGCCGAAGACCGCGTTCAACGCGAATGTGACTGCGCACCGCAACATCTCGTTCGCCGAGATGGACCTCGATGACATCAAGACGGTGAAGGACCACTTCGGGGTGAAGGTCAACGACGTGGTGATGGCACTGGTCTCCGGGGTGCTGCGACGGTTCCTGCTCGACCGCGACGAACTGCCCGAATCGTCGTTGGTGGCCATGATCCCGGTGTCGGTGCACGACAAGTCCGACCGCCCCGGCCGCAACCAGGTGTCGGGCATGTTCTCCTCGCTGCACACCAACATCGAGGACCCGGTGCAACGGCTCAAGGCCATCGCCGAGGCCAATTCGGTGGCCAAACAACACAGCTCGGCCATCGGTGCCACCCTGCTGCAGGACTGGACGCAGTTCGCCGCGCCCGCCGTCTTCGGCGTCGCGATGCGGGTGTACGCGCGTAGCAAGCTGTCGGCCGCCGCCCCGGTGCACAACCTGGTGGTGTCGAATGTGCCCGGACCGCAGATTCCGCTGTACCTGCTGGGCTGTGAGGTCAAGGCGATGTATCCGCTGGGGCCGATCTTCCACGGCTCGGGCCTCAACATCACCGTCATGTCGCTGTGCGGCAAACTCGACGTCGGCATCATCTCGTGCCCGGAACTGCTGCCCGACCTGTGGGAGATGGCCGACGACTTCGGCGTCGAGCTGGCCGAACTGGTGGCCGCGACCCGTCGTTAGCGCGCCCGGGCACCCGGCCTCACCTGCCGCAATGCCCACGCATGGCAGCATGGTCAGCCATGAACCTCACGCGCGGGATTCTCGCGGCCTCGATGACGCTGCTCCTGGTCTCCGGATGCAGCAACGCCGTCGACGGTCGTGCCGTGCTGTCGGCGCCGCGTCCCGGCACACCGGTGCAGTGGGCGCCGTGTGAGGCCGGCGCCGGCGAGGCGCAGATCCCGACCGGCGCCGAGTGCGGGCTGCTGTCGGTCCCGGTGGACTACGACGAACCCGACGGCGATGTCGCGCAGATCGCCATGATGCGAATCAAGGCCACCGGCACCAAGATCGGCACCCTGTTCATCAACCCGGGCGGGCCCGGTGAGTCCGGTGTGAAGGCGGCCGCCTCGCTGGTGGGCAGCCTGCCGCAACCGGTCCGCGAACAGTTCGACCTGGTCGGCTTCGACCCGCGCGGGGTCGGCGCGTCCAGGCCCGCGCTGTGGTGCAACTCCGATGAGGACAACGACCGGCTGCGCGCCGACCCGGTGGTGGAGTACGACGACGCCGGGGTGGCCCACATCGAGGGCGAGACCCAGGCCTTCGTCGACCGCTGCGTGGACAAGATGGGCGAGGAGTTCCTGGCCAACATCGGAACCCAAAGCGTGGCAAAGGATCTGGATGCCATGCGGGAGGCCGTCGGGGACGACAAGCTGACCTACCTGGGGTTCTCCTACGGCACCCGGATCGGCGCCACCTACGCCGAACTGTTCGGCGGGGACAAGGTGCGCGCGATGATCCTCGACGGCGCGGTCGATCCCAACGCCGACCCCATGGAGGCCGACCTGCGCCAGGCCAAGGCCTTCCAGACCGCGTTCGACGATTACGCCGCCGACTGCGCGAAGGATCCGGAGTGCCCGCTGGGTACCGATCCGGCCAAGGCGACCGATGTCTACAAGTCGATGGTCGAGCCGCTGGTGGAGGACCCGGCCAAGACCCGCGACCCGCGCGGGCTGAGCTACGGCGACGCACTCGTCGGGACCATCCTGCCGCTGTACTCGCCCAACCTGTGGCGCCACCTGACCGACGCGCTGACCGAACTGCGGGCCGGTCGCGGCGACACCATGCTTGCCCTGGCCGACCTGTACATGGGCCGGGATGCCAACGGCCACTACAACAATTCGACCGACGTCCGGATCGCGGTCAACTGTGTCGACGAACCGCCGATCACGGACCGTGCGGCCGTCATCGAGCAGGACCGCCAGGCCCGCGAGGTCGCCCCGTTCATGAGCTACGGCGACTTCACCGGCAACGCGCCGATGGGGACGTGCTCGTTCTGGCCGGTGCCGCCGACCTCGGAACCGCACGAACTGAGCGTGCAGGACATGCCGCCCACCCTGGTGGTGTCCACCACCAACGATCCGGCGACGCCGTATCAGGCCGGTGTCGACCTGGCCCGCCAGCTCGGCGGCACGCTGCTGACCTTCGAGGGCACCCAGCACACGGTCGTGTTCCAGGGCAACAGGTGCGTCGACGATATCGCCACCCGGTACCTGGTCGACGTCGCCGTCCCGCCGGAGGGCACCCGCTGCTGACCCGGCAGGGGTGATGGTCACGGCTGCGTCACCGTCTGGTCTCTGCACCGGTTCGCGGCGCGGCGGGGCGCCGCAGGCATGCAAACATGGCCGGCATGTGGCTGGCGGGCAGGCTTTTCGCGATGCTGCTGGCCCCGCTGCTGCTGGCCGGCGCGCTCTCGGCGCCCGCGCAGGCGGCCGTCGTGTGGGGTGGGTGCGCGCAGTTCCTCGGTGACCGGCCACTGATCGCCACCGCCGAATGCGGCACCGTCGACGTGTCCGGTGCGCAGCTCGCGGTGATCCGGGTGCCGGCGTCGGGGGAGCGGATCGGCACCCTGATGGTGAACCCGGGCGGGCCGGGCGCCTCGGCGGTCGACACCGTCGCCGACATGGGAACGGCATTGGCGGACACCGAGATCGGGCGGCGCTTCGATCTGGTCGGGTTCGACCCGCGCGGGGTCGGACACTCCACCCCGCAGCTGCGCTGCCGCAGCGACGCCGACGTCGACGCCTACCGGCGTGAGCCGATGGTCGACTACAGCCCGGCGGGTGTGGCGCACATCGAGGACGTCTACCGCTGGTTCGGCCAGGCCTGCCTGAACGCGATGGGCGCGGACTTCCTGGCCTCCGTCGGCACCGACACTGCCGCCGCCGACATGGACGCGGTGCGCGCGGCGCTCGGCGACGAGCAGATCAGCTATCTGGGCTTCTCCTACGGCACCGAACTGGGCACCGCCTACGCCGAACGGTTCCCGGACCGGGTGCGGGCGATGGTGCTCGACGGGGCGCTGGACCCCGCGGCCGACCCGATCGATGAGAACGTCGCACAGCTGGCCGGTTTCCAGGGTGTGTTCGACGAGTACGCCGCCGACTGCGCACGCTCGCCGGCCTGCCCGCTGGGAACCGATCCCACCCAGTTCGTGGCGCGCTACCACCAGCTGATCGACCCGCTGGTGACGCGTCCGGCCGCCACCACGGACCCGCGCGGGCTGAGCTACTCCGACGCCATCACCGGCACCGCCAATGCGCTGTACGCCAAGCGGTACTGGCCGTACCTGACCAGCGGTCTGCTCGGGTTGCAGCGCGGCACCGATCCCGGCGACCTGCTGATGCTGGCCGACGACTACCTGGGCCGCGACGCGGCCGGTCACTACCGCAACCAACAGGACGCGTTCACCGCGATCCGCTGTGTCGACGCCCGCTACTCCCCGGACCCGGCGGTGTGGGTGGAGGCCGACCGGCGCACCCGCGCGGCCGCCCCGTTCATGGAGTACGGAACGTTCACCGGCTCCGCCCCGCGCGACATCTGTGCGCTGTGGCCGGTCCCGGCCACCCGGGACGCCCGTGCGGCGGTCTCGCCGGGGCCGGGCAAGGTGATCGTCGTCTCGACCACCCGCGACCCGGCCACGCCGTATGCGGCCGGGGTCAACCTGGCCCGGCAGTTGCAGGCCCCGCTGGTCACCTTCGACGGCAGCCAGCACACCGTGGTGTTCAACGGCGATGCCTGCGTCGACACCACGGTGCTGGCCTTCCTGACCGACCTGGCCCAGCCGGCCCCCGGCCTGACGTGTTGAACCGCGACGCGTGTGTAACACAGATTTAACAGCCGGTACCTAGGCTTCGCCTATGGACCGCCAGAAGGAATTTGTGCTGCGCACGCTGGAAGAACGGGATATCCGTTTCGTCCGGTTGTGGTTCACCGACGTGCTCGGATACCTGAAATCGGTGGCCATCGCGCCCGCCGAACTCGAGGGCGCCTTCGAGGAGGGCATCGGGTTCGACGGCTCCTCCATCGAGGGCTTCGCCCGCGTGTCCGAGGCCGATATGGTGGCCCGTCCCGACCCGTCGACCTTCCAGGTGCTGCCGTGGTCGGACAGCGCAGGCAGGCACCATTCGGCGCGGATGTTCTGCGATATCACGATGCCCGACGGCTCGCCGTCCTGGGCGGATTCGCGGCACGTGCTGCGCCGTCAGCTGGCCAAGGCCAGCGATCTGGGCTTCTCCTGCTACGTGCATCCGGAGATCGAATTCTTCCTGCTCAAATCCGGCAACGACGACGAGCCGCCGGTGCCCGCCGACAATGGCGGCTACTTCGACCAGGCCGTGCACGATTCGGCACCCAACTTCCGCAGGCACGCCATCGACGCGCTGGAACAGATGGGCATCTCGGTCGAGTTCAGCCACCACGAAGGCGCGCCCGGCCAGCAGGAGATCGACCTGCGCTACGCCGACGCCCTGTCGATGGCCGACAACGTGATGACCTTCCGCTACCTGGTCAAGGAGGTCGCGCTCGGTGACGGCGTGCGGGCCTCGTTCATGCCCAAGCCGTTCTCCGAGCACCCCGGCTCGGCGATGCACACCCACATGAGCCTCTTCGAGGGCGACACCAACGCCTTCCACAGTCCCGACGATCCGCTGCAGCTCTCCGATGTGGCGAAGTCGTTCATCGCCGGAATCCTGGAGCATGCCAGCGAGATCAGCGCCGTCACCAACCAGTGGGTGAACTCCTACAAGCGGCTGGTGCACGGCGGGGAGGCGCCGACGGCGGCGTCCTGGGGTGCGGCCAACCGCTCGGCCCTGGTGCGGGTGCCGATGTACACCCCGCGCAAGGCATCCTCGCGACGCATCGAGGTGCGCAGCCCCGATTCGGCCTGCAACCCGTACCTGACCTACGCGGTGCTGCTGGCCGCCGGCCTGCGCGGGGTCGAGAAGAACTACGTGCTGGGTCCGCAGGCCGAGGACAACGTCTGGAGCCTGACGACCGAGGAGCGGCGCGCGATGGGCTACAAGGAGCTGCCGGGCAGCCTGGGCGTCGCGCTGGCGGAGATGGAGTCCTCCGAACTGGTCGCGGAAGCGTTGGGGGAGCACGTGTTCGACTACTTCCTGCGCAACAAGCGCACCGAGTGGGAGAACTACCGCAGCACGGTCACCCCGTTCGAGCTGAAGAACTACCTGTCGCTGTAACTTGGGAGGGTGGCCAAACCCGCGACCCAGCGCCCCAAGCTGCCCGGTGTCGGACGCCTGGGTCTGGTCGAGCTGACCGCCCGCGCGGACCTGGACCGGCTCGGCTGGAACACCGACGACCATGTCGAACTGCTGTGGTCGCTGTCCCGGGCTCCCGACGCCGATGCCGCGCTGCGCACGATGGTGCGCCTGGCCGACGCGCTCGAAGGTGACTGGGACGAGCTGAACCAGGCGTTACTGACCGACAAGTCGCTGCGCGGCCGGTTGTTCTCGGTGCTCGGCGGATCGCTGGCATTGGGTGATCACCTGGTCGCCCGGCCGCAGTCCTGGCGCCTGCTCGCGGGCAAGGTGAAGCTGCCCGACCGGGACACCCTGCGCGACGAGTTCCGCGCCGCGGCCGCGGACATCGCCGACCTGCGGATGGCGAGCCTGGAGCTCAAGACCCGCTACCGGGACCGGTTGCTGGTGTTGGCCGGACTGGACCTGGCGCCCACCGTGGAGAACGAACCGGTGGTGCAGTTCAGTGCCGTCGGCGAACATCTGTCCGATCTGGCCGACGCCGCGCTGGCCGCGGCACTGGTAATCGCCGAGCGCACGGTCTGCGGCGCGGACAACCCCGCCCCGGTCATATCCGTGATCGCGATGGGCAAATGCGGTGCCCGGGAGCTGAATTACGTCAGCGACGTCGACGTCATCTTCGTGGTGGAGAACGCCGACGCGATGAGTACCCGGGTCGCCGGGGAGATGATGCGCTTCGCGGGGGACACCTTCTTCGAGGTGGACGCGGCGCTGCGACCCGAGGGCAAGCAGGGTCAGCTGGTGCGCACCCTGGAATCCCATGTCGCCTACTACGAGCGGTGGGCGAAGACCTGGGAATTCCAGGCGCTGCTGAAGGCCCGGCCGGCGGCCGGGGACCCGGAGCTCGGCGCCCGCTACATCGAGGCGCTGATGCCGATGGTCTGGACCGCTTGCGAGCGTGAGGATTTCGTGCCGGACGTGCAGGCCATGCGTCGCCGGGTGGTGGAGCTGGTGCCGGCGGGCGTGCGGGACCGCGAGATAAAGCTGGGCACCGGCGGGCTGCGTGACGTCGAATTCGCGGTTCAGCTACTGCAATTGGTGCACGGCCGCACCGATGACGCACTGCATGTCGCCTCGACGGTGGACGCACTGGCCGCACTGGGCAGCGGCGGTTATGTGGGCCGCGACGATGCCGCCAACCTGACCGCGTCATATGAGTTCCTGCGGCTGTTGGAGCACCGGCTGCAGTTGCAACGCCTCAAGCGCACGCACATGCTGCCCGAGCCCGATGACGAGGAGGCGATGCGCTGGCTGGCCCGGGCCGCGCATGTCCGGCCCGACGGACAGCACGACGCGCTCGGTGTGCTGCGCAACGAACTCAAGCGGCAGAGCCACCGGGTGTCCCGGCTGCACGCCAAGCTGTTCTACCAGCCGCTGCTGGAATCGGTTGGCAAACCCGGTATCTCGGATGTGATGTCGACCGAGTCGGCCGAGCGTCAGCTCGCCGCACTCGGCTACGAGGGCCCGAGCAGTGCGCTGACCCATCTGGCCGCGCTGACCGGCGAGGGTGGGCGACGGGGCCGGGTGCAGCAGGTGCTGCTGCCGACCCTGTTGGACTGGCTGTCCGACACCCCGGACCCGGACGCCGGCCTGTTGTCCTATCGGCGCATCAGCGAAGAACTCGGCGAGATGCGCTGGTATCTGTCGAGCCTGCGCGACGAGGGCGCGGTCGCCAAACGGTTGATGCGGGTGCTGGGCACCTCGGCCTACATCCCCGACCTGCTGATGCGGGCGCCCGAGGTGATCCAGCTCTACGCCGACGGCCCGTCGGGACCCAAACTGCTCGACACCGACCCGGACACCGTCGGCCGGGCTCTGGTCGCCTCGGCGGCGCGGTACCAGGACCCGGCGCGGGCGATCGCCGCCGCGCGCACGCTGCGCCGCCAGGAACTGGCCCGCGTCGCCTCCGCTGACCTGCTGGGCATGCTCGGGGTCACCGACGTATGCCGGGCGCTGACCTCCATCTGGGTGGCGGTGCTGCAGGCCGCCCTGGACGTGGTGATCCGCGACAGGACTCCCAAGGACGGTCCGCCGGCCCGTATCGCGGTGATCGGGATGGGCCGCCTCGGTGGTGGCGAACTCGGGTACGGCTCCGATGCCGACGTCATGTTCGTCTGCGAGCCGGACAACGGTGCCGAGGAGTCGGTGGCCGTCAAGTGGTCGGTGACCGTCGCCGAGCAGGTCCGCGCACTGCTCGGAACGCCGAGTGCCGACCCACCTCTGGAGGTCGACACCGGGCTGCGCCCGGAGGGCCGCAGCGGTCCGTTGGTGCGGACCCTGGCCTCCTATGCGGCCTACTACTCGCAGTGGGCGCAGCCCTGGGAGATCCAGGCGCTGCTCCGCGCGCACCGGGTGGCCGGCGACCTGGAACTGGGTGAGCGGTTCCTGTTGCTGGCCGACAAGACCCGCTACCCGGCCGGCGGCGTGTCCGCTCAGGCGGTGCAGGAGATCCGCCGGGTGAAGGCCCGCGTCGACGCCGAGCGGCTGCCGCGCGGTGCCGATCCCAACACCCACACCAAGCTGGGCCGCGGCGGTCTGGCCGATGTCGAGTGGACCGTGCAGCTGCTGCAGCTGCGCTACGCGCACGAGATACCGGCGCTGCACAACACCTCGACGCTGGCGAGCCTGGATGCCATCGGCGCGGCCGAACTGCTCGCCGAGGGCGACGTCGCACAGCTGCGCGAGGCGTGGCTGACGGCCACCCGGGCCCGCAACGCGCTGGTGCTGGTGCGCGGCAAGGCCACCGATCAGCTGCCCGGCCCCGGCCGTCAGCTCAATGCCGTCGCCGCGGCGGCCGGCTGGCCGAACGGGGACGGCGGCGAGTTCCTGGACAACTACCTGCGGGTGACCCGGCGCGCGAAGACCGTGGTGCGCAACGTCTTCGGCGCCTAGTTCAGCCGGTCGGCCACGATGCCGACCGCGTCGAACGCGCCCTTCACGGTGTCGATCTGGGCGGCGGTGAAGCCGAAGGCACGTGCGCTGGCGATGATGGCGTAGCGAGCGTCGACGAACTTGGCCGTCGAGGGCAGTCGGTAGAGCGAGTCGTAGAACACCCGGGCCCACTGCTCGCCGGAGATCTGCTCCTTGGTGGCGTCCATCATCTTGTAGGCGGCGAAGTTCAGGATCCCGCTGTTGGAGTGCACATAGTCGAAATCGTCGTCGGCATTGCAGCCGCAGCTGTCGACGTAGCGGTTGGCATAGTGCTCGGGCTGGCGGTAGTCGGACGGATCGGCCATGTCGCGGTATGGGTTTCCGGCGGCGTCTTCGGCGAAGAGCCAGCGGGCACCGCCGGTCTTGTTCTCGATCAGCGCGCCCATGATGTCGGCGTAGGACTCGTTCATGGCGCCGGACTCGCCCAGATAGGCCAGCCCGTTGATGTGGCCGATGACCGCGTGGGTGTATTCGTGGGCCACCAGATCCAGTGCGGCCTGGGTGTTCCCGTCGTCACCGAACACCATCACCGAACCGGTCCAGGCGGCGTTGCGCCACCCGCGCGCCGCCGACCCGCTGGGGTTGTAGTCGATGCTCAGCTGAATCGCGGCACCGTTGTCGTCGAACGAGTCGCGGCCCAGAACTGCGGTGTAGTAATCGAATACGCGAACCATGTTCGCCTGCGCGGACACCGCCGAGCGCAGCCAGCTGGTGGTGTAGCCGACGATATCGCCGGGGATGCTGGGCAGGTTCGACCACGTGCTCTGGTACTTCGTCGCGTAGGTGCTGATGTTGCGCGTGACATCGGTCAGCACGATCGAGGTGCCGGTGTTGGCGGCGGTGACGGTGCGGATTTTGCCCAGCTGATCGGTGCCCGAGGATCGCACCGGTGCCAGCGCGTGCTGGGCACTGGAGAATTCGGAGATGATCTTGCCGGGCTCGGCGCCGTTGGCGGCGATGACGTAGCGCACGCCGATCGACGGATAGCTGCTGTCGGCGGCCGAGGTGACGTTCACCCGCCAGGCCAGTTGCGGCGCGTTGTTGAGATCCTCGGCGTAGATCACCAGTTCGGTGTCGAAGCGCAGTGTCGCCAGGAAGGCATCGCGGACCGCGGCGCTCGGACTGCCGCCGAGATCGGACACCAGGTCGTTCTTGACCAGCTCGATGACCTTCGCGGCGCGGTCCACCGTGCCGATCGGCACGGTGCTGACCCCGGTGATCGCCGGGTTGTAGTTGTTGACCAGTCCGGTCACCGTGCCGGCACCGTCGGTGCTCAGCACGACCTCGCTGCCCAACACCGGTAGCCCGTTCACCGTCGGCCGCAGCCGGTAGAACACCGAGCCGAAGTCGTTGGTGGACAACGAGATATCGGCGGCGGTGGCGAAGCCGGCGGGAATGCCCAGCAGCGTCGAGATCCGGTTGAGCAGTGCCGCGGCGGAGGCCGTATCGGCCACGGTGTCGACGGTGAACGTCCCGTCGATGTTGCGCACCTTGCCCGCGGCGTTGCGGCCCACGTCGAGGTGGCCGGTCGACGCGAGGTTCCGCAGCTCGGCGAGGGTGAGGGTGCCGTCGACGTCGGGGTGCACCGCGGCGATCGGGATGGTGACATCGACGGGAATGCCGTCCTGCCCGTCCAGTGCCGACACCGTGAACGTCAGCGCGTCGTCGCCCGGGGTGAACCACGCCCGGTAGCGCGCGACGACGGTGGGCGCGAAGACGAACGTCCCGGTGTCCGCGTCGACCGTGAGCGTGCCGGATGTCGGGGTGGCGGAGGCGAGCAGATAGCTCAGCGGGGACGAATCGGTGACCGCGATCTGCCCGGTCACCACGCCGGTGACAGTGTTCACCGAGGACGTGTACGCCACCGCGGCGGTCACCGGCAGGGTGTTGCCCGGTGTGGACGCGGCGATGCCGACCGACACGGTGACGGTCTGGGTGGCGCCGTGCCCGTCGTCGACGGTGACGGTGAACGAGTCGGTGCCGGCGCCGGCCGCCCGGGCGGCGGCGGTGGGGGTGTAGCCGAAGCTGCCGTCGGCCGACAGCACCACCGTGCCGCGGGTGGGCGCCGCGGCAACGGTGAAGCGCAGCGGATCACCGTCGGCGTCACTGACGGCGATGGCGCCGGTGACCCTGCCGGTGCCGTTGTGCGCCAGCAGATCGGTGACGGTCGCGGTGCTCGGCGCGGTGTTGCGGGGCGTGATGGTGACGGCGACGGGCACCGTGACGATGCCACCGTGACCGTCGTCGATGGTGATGCCCAGGTGATGGATCCTGGCCGCCGGGTCGGCGGTGGCCGCGGCGTGCCGGGCGGTGACGGTGGGGGTGTAGGTGAACTTCCCGTCCGCGCCGACGACCAGCGTGCCGCCCAGGGTGGTGGCGGTGCCGTCGAAGATGAGGCGGTCCTTGTTGGCGTCGCTCGCCGACACCGTGCCGGTGATGACCCCGGTGGTGGCATTGGGTCGTCCCACGGTGAGCGTGTAGGTCGGCGCGGTGTTGGCGGGCAGCACGGCCAGCGTGATGGTCTGCTGGACGACTCCGCGGCGGCCGTCGTCGACGGTGATGGTGACCGAATCGGTGAGGTCGGTCAGCTTTGCGGTGGCGGCTGCGGCCTTGTGCCGGTTGGCGGCGGTGGCGGTGTAGGTGAAGGTGCCGTCGGCGGCGAAGGTGATGACGCCCTTGGTGGGGGCCGCGGTCACGGTGATGGTGAGTCGGTCGCCGTCGGCGTCGGTGACGCCGGTGGACCCGGTCACCACGCCGGTGACGGGGTCGCCGGTCGCGGCGGGCAGTGCGACGACCGGCCGCAGGTTGGGCGGCACCAGCGACACCACCCGCAGCGCGTCGCCGTCGGTGAGATAGATCTGCATCCCGTCCGGGCTGGTGGCGATTCCGCCGGCCGTCCCGCCGGTGTCGAGCGCGGTCAGCGCGGTGTGGTCGGCGGTGCCGTACACCGTGAACGCGCCGTCGAGTCCGGTGAGCATCAGCAGTGACCCGTCCCTGCTGACAGCTGCGTCCAGAACCGGTTCGGCGGTGGTGAACTCGGAGACGATCGTGTTCTTGGCGGTCTCCAGCACCCGGACCGTGGCGCCGGCCACGGCGTAGACCGTGCGGGAGTCCGGGCTGATGGCCAGCGCCGACGAATCCGCGGTGCCGACAATGGTTTTCGCGGTGTGATTCCACCACGAGGCGGTCGAGTACACCGCCACGCCGGTGGCGGTGGTGACGTACACCCGTTTCCCGTTCGGGGTGACCATGATGGAGGTGGCACCCGCGGTGTTGGCGACCCAGGCCTGGATACGGTTGCTACCGGTGCCGAGCTTGGCCATCTTGCCGGTGGCGCTACCGATGTAGAGCGACCCGCCGCCCGGTGCCATCGCCAGCGCGGTGGGGGTGAAGTTCAGCGCGATCTGGCGGCGCACGGTGTTGGTGGCGGTGTCGATCACCGTGAGGGTGCGGCTGGCGGCGCCTGCGACGTAGACCGTCTTGCCGTCCGGTTTGACCGCCACCGCCACCGGATCGGCGCCCACGGTGATGGTGGTGATCACGGTGCCGTTGATGGTGTCGACGACGGTGAGCGTGCCGGACGCTGAATCGGCAAGGTAGGCACGATTGTTCGTGGTCGCCACCGCGGACACCTGGCGCCCGGTGCTGATCGGGTTCAGGAGGTGGGCAGGGGCCGGGTCGATGTCGAGCGCGACCGTCGTCGTCACCGCCGGGGTGCGGCCGTCGGTGACGCTGACGGTGAAGGTGGCCGGATCGACGGTGGACAGGCCGGCCAGGATGCGCTGGGCGGCGGTCGGGGTGTAGGTGAACGTGCCCGCGCTGAACGTGAGGGTGCCCTGGGCCGGGCGGACCAGGACGGTGTAGGTCAGCCGGTGGCCGTCCGGGTCGGTGGCCACGATGCGCCCGCTGACCGCCCCGGTGACCGGATCGGGTGCGGAGAGCACCGGTTGCCCGACGACGGGTTGGCCGGCGACGGCGGCGGTTGTGCCGATCTCGCGGCGGGCCGCGGCGAGCAGGGTCCAGAGTCCGGGTGCGGCCGCCGGCGGGGTGGTCTGGCCACCACCGGCCGACGGAGTCGTCGATGCGGTGACGGTTGCGCCGACGACCTCGGCCGCGGTGGGCGCGGTGGGTACGGGAACCGATTGCGGTACAACCTCTTCGGTTGCAGCGGTGACCGGGGTGGGTTCGACGGGCTCGGTGTGGCGGGTCGGTTCCGCGGGGTGGAGGGGCTCCGCGGTTTGTTCGGGATCCGCGACGCGTTCGATCTGCACCGGGGCGTCGGCGGGTTCGGTGACGGTGCGGGTGGTGTGGGCGGTTTTCTTCTTCCTGGGCGTGAGGGCAGCCTCGGGTTCGTCGGCCTCGGAGTCGCTGTCGGGGTCCGCTTCCTCGACGTCGGTGTCCCCGGTGTCGGTGTCCCCGGTGTCGGTGTCGGTGTCCTCGGGTTGGGTGGCGGCCGGTTCCTGGCCGGCGGGAGAGTCGGGCGTGCTCGCCGATTCCGAGGCGCTGCTCGGTCCGGTGCTGTCGGTATCGGGTTGCGCCCAAGCGACCGGCGAGGCGACGGCGGCACCGATGCCGAGGGCGACGGCGAGCGCGCCGACCCGACCGATGTGTCGTGCGTGTCCCACCCCTGCGCCCCCTATTTTGACGTTGACGTCAATCGCACTGGAGTTAATCACACGGGGACGGTGACGGCGACCCTGTTGCCCCGATTCCGGGGCGGCGCGGCGGAGCTGATAGAACCGGGGGAGAAGTCGTTCTGACCAGGAGGCCCCATGCAGAGCTACGCCGAGATCAGCGCCGACGAGCATGATCGTCAGCAGGCGTTGTACGGGCCGCTGACGGAAGCGATCCGCAAACTCGTCCATGCCGGCATTCGGACCGGCGCCGACGATGACACGATCCGCCGTGCCCAGGCGGCCATCGAGGCCGTCACCGCGGATCTGGACAGCCGGCACCACGACGGCCCGCGCACCATGCGCCATGCCGAGACCGGCCGGCCCGTCACCTGGGCCGACCCGGCCATCGGCCTGCGCAATGCGATCGCACCGCCGCTGACCATCGAGCACACCGAGGACGGGCGGTGCTGGTCGGAGTTCAGTCTCGGGGCGCCGTATGAGGGCCCGCCGGGACGGGTGCACGGCGGCATCTGCGCGCTGGTGCTCGATCACATCCTGGGTGAGGTCGCCAGTGAGGGCCTGGTCAAACCGCGCTTCACCGGCACCCTGACGCTGAAGTATCTGCGCGGCACACCGCTGGGTCCGCTGCGCGCCGAGGCCTGGGTGGACCGTACCGAGGGCATCAAAGCCTTTGCGCGCGGCCAGATCCTGGATGCCGACGGCGTCACCGTGGAGGCCGAGGGCATCTTCATCATGCCGGCCTGGGCGCGGCCTGCGGTCTAGCCGGCGCGCCGCTTGCGCAGCACACTGTCCAGCGCGATCGACCCGCCGCCGATGAACACCAGCAGGAAGAACGCGAAGCAGTAGAGCACCGTCAGCTCACCGCCGTTGTCGATGGGCCACAGCGCCTTGGGCTGGTGCGCGGTGAAATAGGCGTAGGCCATCTCGCCGGAGGCGACGAATGCCGCGATCCTGGTGAACAGGCCGGTCAAGATGAGCAGGCCGAGCACCAGTTCGATGACACCGGCATACCAGTAGGGCCAGGTGCCGGCGGGGACGGTGCCGCTCTCCATGGCGGTGGGGAAGCCGAAAAGCTTCTGGGTGCCGTGCACGGTGAACAGCAGTCCGAAGACGATCCGGAACGCCGAGAGCACGACGGGCGCGAACTGCGAGAGCTTGGTGTCCAGATTGGTCGATGCCATGCAGGAGATATTAGGACCGCGGTCCGTTTACTGGCTAGTCCGTCGTTGTGCGACTTCTCACCCGGTCCAGGGAATAGGTCCCGCCCCCGGTGAATACCAGCAGGAAGAACACGAAACAGAACAGGATGGGGTCCAGCCCGCCGTTGCCGCCGTATTCGACCGGCACGATCGGCCACAGTCCCAACGGTTGGTGCTGCCAGAAGTAGGCCACCGCCATGGTGCCGGAGGCCAGGAACGCCGCGGCGCGGGTGAACAGGCCGACCAGGATCAGTAGTCCGGCGACCAATTCGATGAGGCCGGCGTACCAGACCGGCCAGGCACCCAGTGGTTGTGCCATGGCGATCGGCCAGCCGAACATCTTCGAGGTGCCGAACAGGGTGAACAGGAAACCGAACACGATCCGGACCAGGCTCAGCACCGCAGGGGCGAGTGCATCCAGACGATCAGTCAGATTGATCATGTCTGGGGACCCTACCGAGTCCATGAGACAGGTGTTGCCTTACTGCGGCGAGCGCGCCGAGCAGTCCCCCGCAAGCGGGAGGTACCCCCAACAAAAGTGCCCCAAATCCGAAGATTTGGGGCACTTTCGTGTCTGCTCGCGCTGGTACTAGGTGCCGACTTACACGTCGTAGTACAGCGAGAACTCGTACGGGTGAGGGCGGATCTGGATCGGCATGATCTCGTTCTCCCGCTTGTAGGAGATCCAGGTCTCGATCAGGTCCTCGGTGAACACGCCACCCTCGGTGAGGTATTCGTGATCCTCTTCGAGCTTGTCGATCACCGCGGACAGCTGGGTCGGGGCCTGCGGGATGTTGGCGGCCTCGTCGGGCGGCAGCTCGTAGAGGTCCTTGTCGACCGGGGCCAGCGGCTCGATCTTCTTCTTGATGCCGTCGATACCGGCCATCAACATCGCGGCGAACGCCAGGTACGGGTTGCCCGAGCTGTCCGGCGCGCGGAACTCCAGGCGCTTGGCCTTCGGGTTGTTGCCGGTGATCGGGATCCGCACGGCGGCCGACCGGTTGCGCTGGCTGTAGACCAGGTTGATCGGGGCCTCGTAGCCCGGCACCAGACGCTTGTAGGAGTTCACCGTCGGGTTGGTGAATGCCAGCAGCGACGGCGCGTGGTGCAGGATGCCGCCGATGTAGTGCCGGGCGGTGTCCGACAGGCCGGCGTAACCGGACTCGTCGTGGAACAGCGGCTTGCCGTCCTTCCACAGCGACTGGTGGGCGTGCATGCCCGAACCGTTGTCGCCGAACAGCGGCTTGGGCATGAAGGTGACGGTCTTGCCGTTCTTCCACGCGGTGTTCTTGACGATGTACTTGAACAGCAGCACGTCGTCGGCCGCGGCCAGCAGCGTGTCGAACTTGTAGTTGATCTCGGCCTGGCCGGCGGTGCCCACCTCGTGGTGGCCGCGCTCCAGGACGAATCCGGCGTTCTGCAGGTTGGTGGCGATCTCGTCGCGCAGGTCGACGTAGTGGTCGTACGGGGCCACCGGGAAGTAGCCACCCTTGGGGCGGACCTTGTAACCGAGGTTCGGGCTCCCGTCGGCCTCGAAGGGCTCGCCGGTGTTCCACCAGCCCGACTCGGAGTCGATCTCGTACGAGGTGCCGTTGATCTTCGAGTCGAACGTCACCGAGTCGAAGATGTAGAACTCGGCCTCGGCGCCGAAGTAGGCGGTATCGGCGATGCCGGTGCTGACCAGGTAGTTCTCCGCCTTGCGGGCCACGTTGCGCGGGTCGCGCGAGTAGGCCTCACGGGTGAAGGGGTCGTGCACGAAGAAGTTGAGGTTGAGCGTCTTCGCCTTGCGGAAGGGGTCGATGCGCGCCGTCGCGGGATCGGGCAGCAGCATCATGTCCGACTCGTGGATCGACTGGAAGCCGCGCACCGAGGAGCCGTCGAAGGCCAGGCCGTCCTCGAACACGCTCTCGTCGAACGCAACCGCCGGGATCGAGAAGTGCTGGACCACACCGGGCAGATCGCAGAACCGAATGTCGACGTATTCGACGTTCTCGTCCTTGATCAGCTTGAAGATGTCATCCGAGGTCTTTTCTGCCACTACGAATTCTCCTTTTCTGGTGACCCGCGCGTTGACGCTATGGACACCATGTTGCACGGTCGTCAACCATATGTTGCGTAGAAGTTACGCAATGACGCCGCTCTATGCTGGGCGCATGGCCCGCGGGATCTCATCATGGTTGTCCGGACCGGAACCCTTCGACTCGGGTACCGGCACGGGCGCGCCCGGCCAGGATCGCGGCGACTACCCCGGGCACCGGCTGGGCCTGCCGCAGTACGGCTCGGGTTCCATCGCCGGTTTCGGCCGCCGCGCCGCCGCGCTGCTGGTCGACTGGTTGATCGCCTACGGGCTGACGGCGCTGGGCATGTCGCTGGGTCTGGTGTCGCTGACGATGATGTCGACCGTCGTGCTGGCGGTCTGGTTCGTCCTGGGTGCGGTGTCGGTCCGGCTGTTCGGGTTCACCCCCGGGCAGCTCGCGCTGGGACTGATGGTGGTGTCGGTGGACAACCGCCAACATGTCGGGTTCGGCCGGGCCGTGGTCCGCGGTCTGCTGGCGGCGCTGGTGATCCCGGCGCTGTTCACCGATTCCGACCAGCGCAGCCTGCACGATCTGGCGACGAAGACGGCGGTCGTGCGGCGCTAACCGGCCTCGTGCCGGATCCGGCCGTCCATCATCGTCATGGTGACGGTGGCGGTGTGGATGTCGTCCGGGTCGATCTCGAAGATGTTGCGGTCCAGCACGATCAGGTCGGCCCGCTTGCCGACCTCCACCGAGCCCACCCGGTCGTCCAGCCGGATCTGGTACGCCGCCCCGAGGGTGTTGGCGTGCACGGCCTGCTCCACCGTGAGCCGCTCATCGGCCGGGACCAGCACCGCGGCATCGGCCGAGCCGATCAGCCGGCGGGTCACCCCGATCTGGATGGAATCCAGCGGCTTGTAGGTGGAGAAGTAGCCGGCCGCCGGCCAGTCGGTGCCCAGCGAGATCCGACCACCGGAGCGCAGCACCGCCTGCGGCCGGTAGAGCAGATCCTTGCGCGGCGTCCCGTAGCGCGCACCCATGTTCTCGATGGTGTCCGGGTCGGCCGACATCCAGTTCGCCGAGAACTGCGCGGTCACCCCCAGCTGCCCGAAGCGCGGTGCATCGGCGTCCTCGACGTAGACCAGATGCGCGATGGCGTGGCGCCGGTCGCGCGGCGGGTTGGCCGCGATGGCCCGTTCGATGGCGTCGAGGCCGACGCGTGCCGTGCGCTCACCGCAGGCGTGGATGTGGACGTCGAACCCGGCGGCGTCGACGTCGGCGACCAACCGGTGCCACTGCTCCTCGGTGAACGGGGAGGCGCCGGTGGAATCGGGTTTGTCGGCGTAGGGCTCGATGAGCCAGGCGGTGTACCCACCCTGGGTTCCGTCGCCGATGATCTTCACCACGTCGACCGACACCAACTCGCCGGTGACCTGGGCACGCAGCGCCGTGAACTTCTCGACGGTGCCCTCGATCGGTGTGGTGCGCACCGAGTAGGAGGCGACCACCCGGAACGGCAGTTCGTTGCGCCCTTCGATATCGGTGTAGAGCCGCAGGATGGCGGCCTGGTCATCCCCGATGGGCGGAACGCCGGCATCGAAGACGGAGGTGATGCCCGCCGCGGACGCCTTCGGTAGCCAGCCCTGCACCAGGGTGCCCATGGTCTCGGGGGAGATCGGTTCGACGGCGTCGACGAGGCCGAGCACCGCGTTGACCTCCAGCACATACCCGGTCGGTTCGCCGTCCCGGTCGCGGGCGTAGTAGCTGAAGCCGGGCACCGGGTCCGGGGTATCCCGGCTGACCCCGGCCATCTGCAGGGCCGTGCTGTTGGCCCACAGGCTGTGGCCGTCGATGGCGAAGAAGAAGCCGGGACGGTCGGGCAGCACCCGGTCCAGATCCGCGCGGGTGGGGCCGTCCGGGCCGAACATGTCCACCCGCCAACCGAATCCCCGGACCGGGCCGGTCGGATTGTCCTTGGCGTAGCCGGCGATGGCATCGAGCGCATCGGCCAGTGTCGGCACCTGCAGGTCGACCCCGGAGGTCAGGAATGCGCCGAGGAAGGGGTGGGTGTGGCCCTCGACGAAACCGGGCATCAGCAGCCGGCCGTTCAGGTCGATCACCCGGGTGCCGGGACCGGCCAGGGCGGTGGCGCCGGCGTCATCGCCGACATAGCTGATGGTGTTGCCGGTGACGGCCACCGCCTGCGCCCACGGGACGGGCCCGGCGACGGTGTGGACGCGGCCGTTGTGGAACACGACATCGGGCGCGGCGCCGGTGCCCGGCGCGGACGACTCCGGCCCGGGCGACTCCGGCGGGGCACAGGCGGCCAACGTCCCGGCCGCGGCGACGGCCAGGGTCACCGTGGCCGCGCGCAACACCGCGCGGCGACTCGCCGTCAGCGCGGCGAAATGCGGGGCCCACTCGCATGCGGTGCACATGCGAGCAATCTAGGGCCAAATATTTGCGCTTGCGACTATTTGCGGCGGACGGTGCGTCCGACGCCGCGCATCTTGGCCTGGTTGGGCAGCGGGCCCTTCGGCATGGCGGCCGGGCCGATCTTGGAGCCCAGCGCCACCAGCTTCGACTCCAGCGAATCCATCTGCTTGACGGTGATATTGGCCGGCAGCTTGCCCAGGTGGCGCTCCAGCTTGGCCAGCGGCACCTCACCGTCGCCGTTGCCCACCACGATGTCGTAGATCGGCACATCGCCGACCAGCCGCGCGGTCTTCTTCTTCTCCTGCGCCAGAAGCGGTTTCACCCGGTTCGCGGAACCCTCACCGACCAGGATGACACCCGGGCGGCCGACCACCCGGTGCACGGCGTCGAAGTGTCCGGTGGCCGCGACACCCGGGGTGACCCGCCAGCGTCCGCGCAGGTTGTCCAGCGCCCAGGCGGCCGCACCGGTCTGGCCCTCGGCCTTGCGGTACACCGACTTCTGCGCGCGGCGACCGAAGATGATGAAGGCCACCAGCGCGCCCAGGATGATGCCCAGCGGGATCAGCATGTACATGGTGAAACCGCCGGCCAGCACGCCGAGCGCGATCGAGGCGCCCACGATGACGACGAACGCGCCGATCATGTACGGCAGCAGCCGCTTGTCCTCTTTGCGCTGGATCTGGAAGGCCTGCCACAGCTGACTGCGGCGCTGCTTGGACGCAGCCTTGCGGGCGGCCTTCGCCTCGGCCTTGGCGGCCTTGGTCTGGGCGGGGTTACGCGATTTCGCCATTCGACAAGTTTACGATGCGCCGGCGGCTGCTCTGACCCGCGCAGCCTCGGCATACAACTTGCCCGCCCGGTAGGACGATCGCACCAGCGGTCCGGCCAGCACACCGGTGAAGCCGATGCTCTTGGCGTAGTCGGAATGCTCGACGAATTCCTCGGGCCGCACCCAACGCTCGACGGGGTGGTGGCGCGGCGACGGGCGCAGGTACTGGGTGATGGTGACGATGTCGCAGCCCGCGGAGTGCAGATCGACCAGCGCGGTGCGCACCTCCTCGGGCGTCTCGCCCATGCCGAGGATCAGGTTGCTCTTGGTCACCAGCCCGAAATCGCGTGCGGCGGTGATGACATCGAGGCTGCGCTGGTAGCGGAAGGCCGGCCGGATCCGCTTGAAGATGCGCGGCACCGTCTCGACGTTGTGCGCGAACACCTCCGGACGGGACTCGAACACCTCGGCCAGCTGTTCGGGAATCGCGTTGAAGTCCGGGGCCAGCAGCTCGACGCCGGTGTTCGGGTTGAGCTCGTGGATCTGCCGCACGGTCTCGGCGTAGAGCCACGCGCCGCCGTCGGGAAGATCATCGCGGGCCACCCCGGTGACCGTCGAGTAGCGCAGACCCATCGCCTGCACACTCTCGGCGACGCGGCGCGGCTCGTCACGATCCAGTTCGGCGGGCTTGCCGGTGTCGATCTGGCAGAAGTCGCAGCGCCGGGTGCACTGTTCACCACCGATGAGGAAGGTGGCCTCGCGGTCCTCCCAGCACTCGTAGATGTTGGGGCAGCCGGCCTCTTCGCAGACGGTGTGCAGACCCTCGCGGCGGACCAGGCTCTTCAGTTCGGTGTACTCCGGACCGGTGCGCAGTTTGGTCTTGATCCACGGCGGCTTGCGCTCGATGGGGGTCTCGGCATTGCGCACCTCGAGGCGCAGGAGTTTACGGCCTTCCGGTACGACAGTCACGACGTCAATGCTACGCGGATTCGCCCGTCCAAAGCGCCGGAGACGGCGTCGGCGACGGCGTCCGTGACATCTTTCACCCCGACGTGGCGCCCCAGCTCGGCGGTCAGTGAGGTGACGCCGGCGTCGGTGATACCGCACGGGATGATCCCGCCGAACGCGCCGAGGTCGCAGTCGCAGTTGAGGGCGAAGCCGTGCAGGGTGACCCCGCGGGCCACCCGGATGCCGATGGCGCCGACCTTGCGGGCCGGGGCGGCATTCGTCGCGGGCACCCAGACCCCGGAGCGTCCGTCGATGCGCGTCGTCGGCAGGCCGAGTTCGGCGCACACGGTGATCAGTGCTTCCTCAAGGCGCCGAACGAAGTTCACCACGTCCAGCGGCTCGGCCAACCCGATGATCGGATAACCGACCAGCTGACCCGGCCCGTGCCAGGTGATCTTGCCGCCGCGGTCGGTGTCCACCACCGGGACACCGTCGACCGGGCGTTCGTGGTCCTCGGTGCGTTTGCCCGCGGTGTACACCGGCGGATGCTCGAGCAGCAGCAGCGTGTCCGGGCCACCGGCAACCCGCGCGTCGGCGATCTCGCGCTGCAGCTGCCAGGCCTGCTGATAGTCCAGGGTGCCCAGCAGGCGTACCTGCATCGGTTCGGCCGAGGAGCGGATGGAGTTCACAGCTAGACGCTACGCCGGTGGGACACCGGCCAGATACTCACGCCGGTGGGACACCGGCCAGATACTCACGCCGGTGGGACACCGGAGGTGACATAGGTCAGTGCCTCGCCGACGGTGTTGTGCGCGAACACGAAACCGGCCCGTTCCAGAGCGGCCGGGATGGCGCGCTGCCCGGCCAGCAGTCCCTCGTCGGCGAACTCGCCGAGCGCGGCGCGCAGCGCGAAACCGGGCACGATCATCGGCGTCGGCCGGTGCAGGGCGCGCCCGAATGCGGCGGTGAACTCCCCGTTGGTGACCGGTGCCGGTCCGGTCAGATTCACCGGACCCGACAGCGCGTCGTGGCGCAGCGCGAAGCGGATGGCCCTGATCACGTCCTCCAGGCTGATCCACGGGAAGTACTGGCGCCCGTTGCCCAGCCGGGCACCGAGGCCAAGCCCGAAGATCGGCCGCAGCCGGCTGAGCATGCCGCCGCTGGGGGAGAGCACCAGACCGGTGCGCAGCAGCACCACCCGGGCGCCGGCGTCGGACGCCGCGGCCGTCGACGCCTCCCAATCGGCGCACAGCTGGGCCAGGAACCCGTCGCCCCGCGGTGCGGTCTCGTCGACCATCCGGTTGCGGGTGTCGCCGTAGAAGCCGACCGCACTGGCATTGATCAGCAGCGGGATCCCGACCTCGGCGACGGCCGCGGCCAGCACCTCGGTCGGCCCGATCCGGCTGTCACGCAGGCTCTGCTTGAACGCACCCGACCACCGTTGGTCCGCGACACCGACACCGCACAGGTTGATCACCGCGTCGACACCGGTCAGCGCGTCGATGTCGAGTCGGCCGGAGTCCGGATCCCAGAACACCTCGTCGGCACCGGACGGCGCGCGGCGCACCAGGCGCAGCACCCGGTGCTCGGCGGCGCGCAGCGTGGTCGTCAGGGCAGAACCGATGAGCCCCGACGACCCCGCGACGGCGATGACCTGCTCGGTCATCGGTTACAGCCCCAGATCGGCCTCGAACGCGCCCTCTTCAAGCCGCCGCTTGATCGTGGTCAGGAAGCGTCCCGCGTCCGCGCCGTCGATGAGCCGGTGATCGTAGGTGAGCGGCAGGTAGGCCACCGACCGCACGCCGATCGACTCGTTGCCGAACTCGTCGACGATCACCCGCGGCCGCTTGACGATGGCGCCGGTGCCCAGCATCGCCGCCTGCGGCGGTACCAGGATCGGGGTGTCGAACAGCGCGCCCTGGCTGCCGATGTTGGTGATGGTGAAGGTGCCACCGGAGAGCTCGTCGGGCTTGAGGTTGCCCGACCGGGCGCGCGCGGCGATATCGGCGATGGCCCGGGCCAGCCCGGCCAGCGAGAGATCACCGGCGTTGTGCACGACGGGGGAGAGCAGACCCTGCTCGGTGTCCACCGCGAAGCCGAGGTGCTCGGCGTCGTAGTAGGTGATCTCCTTGGTGTCCTCGTTGTAGCTGGCGTTCACGTTGGGATGCGCCTTGAGGGCATCGACCACGGCGACGGCGAAGAACGGCAGGAACGTCAGGTTGACGCCCTCGCGCTCGGCGAAGCTCTTCTTCGCCTTGGCCCGCAGCGCCACGATCTTGGTCAGATCGACCTCGTGGGTCTGCGTCAGCTGCGCGGTGGCCTGCAGCGACTCGCGGGTCTTCTTCGCGGTGAGCTGACGGATCCGGTTCGCCTTCTGGGTGGTGCCCCGCAGATGCGACAGCGGCGCCGGGCTGGTGTTGGCGTTGGCCGGCGCCATCGCGGCGGCCGGCGCCTTGGCGGGCGCCTCGGCGGCCTGCTCGGTGCTCGACTTCTTGCTCTCCGCCGCGGCCAACACATCCTGCTTGCGGATCCGCCCACCGACCCCGGTGCCCTTCACCGAGGCCAGGTCGACGCCGTTCTCCGAGGCGAGCTTGCGCACCAGCGGGGTGACATACGGGTTGGCATCGGATTCGCTGCCGGCGGCCGCCGGTGCGGGATCGGACTTGGGTTCGGGCTTGGTTTCTTGCTTGGGTTCGGGCTTCGGCTCCGGCTTGGGTTCGGGCTTGGCCTCTTGCTTGGGCTCCGGCTTGGGTTCGGGCTTGGCCTCTTCCTTGGGCTCGGGCTCGGGCTCTGGTTCGGGTTCGACGGCGGCCTCGGCACCGGCCTCGCCGATCTTGGCGAGCTCGCCGCCGACCGCGACGACATCGTCCTCCTCGGCGCTGATCGACAGCAGCGTGCCGGCGACCGGCGACGGGATCTCGGTGTCGACCTTGTCGGTGGAGACCTCGACCAGCGGCTCGTCGACGGCAACCTCGTCGCCGACCTTCTTCAGCCAGCGGGTGACGGTGCCCTCGGTGACCGACTCGCCCAGCTCCGGCATCTTCACGGAGGTGGACTCACCCCCGCCGGACGCGGCCGGCTTGGCGGGCTTGGATTCCTGGGGTTCGGACTCTTGCGGCTCGGACTCTTCGGCGGCGGGCTCGGGCTCCGGTTCGGGTTCGGGCTCCGGCTCGGCCTCTTCGGCGGGAGTGGAATCGCCGGTCGGGGCGGACTCGCCCTCCTCGCCGATCAGCGCGAGGTCGCCACCGACCTCGACGACGTCGTCCTCGGCCGCGATGATCTTGGTGAGCACGCCCGCGGCGGGCGACGGGATCTCGGTGTCGACCTTGTCGGTGGAAACCTCAAGCAGCGGCTCGTCGACGGCGACGGTGTCGCCCTCCTGCTTGAGCCATCGTGTGACGGTCCCCTCTGTCACGCTCTCACCGAGTGCGGGCATCTGGACTGAGATTGCCATGGGTTTTGACTCCTCGAAAGTCATCGTCACGTGTCGAATGCGGTGCGCTTCTATCCTGTCACGTCCGTCGCACGCGGTCGTCACGGACGTCCCCACCGGTTGCTCTGGCACCATCGAAGGTGACATCCGAGAGGAGTAACCCCAGTTGGGACTGTTCGACAGGTGGCGCCGGGGGCGCGGGGGCGCCGGCACGCAGACCCGTAAGCAGGCTTCGGCCGACCTCGACTACCTCCGCCAGTGGGTCGCGACCCACACCGGCGTGGAGGCCTTCGTCGAACCGCAGACCACCGTCACCGAGGTCACCGTGGTGCTGGTGGCCGTCGACGGTGAGTGGACCCGGCGGCGCACCGGCGGGGACGCCGGCGCCAAACGGCTGAGCAAGCAGCTCAACATCCCGGTGTACGACGTGCAGAAGGTCGGCTACCCCCAGCGCATGCGCGACTACGATGCGCGACGCCGGATCGAACGCGACCGGGAACGCCGTCGTGAACTAGAGGGGTAACCATGCCAGCAGTCACCGAACGGTTCGTCACCAGCGGTGACGGCACCCGGATCGCCGTCTGGGAGGAAGGCGACCCGGACGCGCCCGCGGTGGTGCTGGTGCACGGTTGGCCGGACTCGCACGTGCTGTGGGACGGCGTGGCGCCGCTGCTGGCCGGGCGTTTCCGGGTGGTCCGCTACGACAATCGCGGCGTCGGGAAATCCGATGTGCCCCGGCCGGTGGCCGCCTACAGCATGGCCCGCTACGCCGACGACTTCGCCGCCGTCGCCGCCGCGGTCAGCCCGCAACGACCGGTGCACGTGCTGGCCCACGACTGGGGTTCGGTCGGGGTGTGGGAGTACCTCGGCCGGCCCGGTGCGGCATCGGTGGTGGCATCGTTCACCTCGGTGTCCGGGCCGAGCAGCCGGCACCTCAACCGCTACGTCAAGGACGGGCTGCGGATGCCCTACCGGCCGCGGCGGTTCGGCCGCGGGCTGGCCCAGCTGGCCCGGCTGTCCTACATGGGCGCGTTCTCCACCCCGGTACTGGCGCCGGCCGCGGTGCGGCTGGCCTTTGCCCGCGGCGCGATGACACGACGGCTCACGCGCGCCGGCGTCAAGCCGACGGACATCCACCATTCGCCCGCGCTGGCCGCCGACGCCGCCCGCAGCATGAAGGTCTACCGGGCCAACTACTTCCGGACGCTGCGCCAGCCGCGCACCGATCACGAGGTGGGCGTGCCGGTTCAGCTGATCGTGAACCGGCGCGACCCGTACGTGCGCCCGTACACCTACGACGAGATCGGACGGTGGGTGCCGCTGCTGTGGCGTCGCGACCTCGACGCCGGGCACTGGGCGCCGATGTCGCATCCGGCCCCGCTGGCTGCCGCCGTCAACGAACTCGTCGACCATCTCGACGGGGCGCCGCCGGCGCGCACCCTGGCCCGCGCCCGGGTCGGGCTGCCGCGCGCGCCGTTCGGCGATCAGCTGGTCTCGATCACCGGTGCCGGCAGCGGGATCGGGCGGGCCACCGCGCTGGCCTTCGCCGAACGCGGGGCCGAGGTCGTGGTCAGCGATATCGACGAAGCCGCCGCCGCGGAAACCGCCGCGCAGATCGTCACCGCCGGCGGCACCGCCCACCCCTACCGGCTCGATGTGGCCGATGCCGACGCCGTGGAACGCTTCGCCGAGCAGGTGTGCGACACCCACGGCGTGCCCGACATCGTGATCAACAACGCCGGCGTCGGGCAGGCCGGCTTCTTCCTGGACACCCCGGCCGAGGAGTACGCGCGGGTGCTGGACATCAACTTCGGTGGCGTCATCAACGGCTGCCGTTCGTTCGGGAAACGGCTGGCCGACCGGGGTATCGGCGGACACATCGTCAACGTCGCGTCGATGGCGTCCTACGCCCCGCTGAACGTGATGAACGCCTACTGCACGTCCAAGGCGGCGGTGTTCATGTTCTCCGATTGTCTACGCGCCGAGCTGGATTCGGCGGATGTGAAGGTGTCGACGATCTGCCCCGGGGTGGTCGGCACCAACATCGTCGAGGCCACCCGGTTCTCCCTGCCCGAAGACCGCGGCTACGACGCCGACACCATCCGCGCGCGGGCCCGGCGCGGCTTCGCGGTGCGCCGGGTGGGGCCGGACAAGGTGGCCAAGGCGATCATCGACGCGGTGCGCAACAACAAGCCGGTCCGGCCGGTCAACGCCGAGGCCTACCTCGTCTACGGCGTCGCACACGCCTTCCCGCAGGTGATGCGCAGCACCGCCCGCGGCGGCAACATCATGTAGCCCGCGACGCACTGAAAACTAGCCGTTGGCGGCGATGTCCTCCAGGACCGCGAACATGGTCCGGGTCGGTACGCCGGTACCGCCCTTGGGGGTGTACCCCCACGGCCCGCCGGTGTTGTAGGCCGGTGCGGCGATGTCGATATGCGCCCACTCGACACCCTCGGCGACGAACTCACGCAGATACACCCCGGCCACCAGCATCCCGGCGTAGCGCGAGGCGCTGACATTGGCCAGGTCGGCGACCTGGGACTTGAGGTCGTCCTTCAGTTCCTCGGGCAGCGGCATGGCCCAGCCGTTCTCGCCGATGGCCTGGGACAGCTCGGCCACCCGGTCACGGAAGTCGTCGCTGCCCATCACGCCCGGGGTGCGCGCACCCAGGGCGACCGTCTGCGCGCCGGTCAGCGTGGACGTCTCGATCAGGTAGTCGGGATCATCCTCGCAGGCCCGCACGATGGCGTCGGCCAGCACCAGCCGGCCCTCGGCGTCGGTGTTGAGCACCTCGACGGTGGTGCCGCCGTACTGGGTCAGCACGTCGCCGGGGCGCTGCGCGGTGGCCGAGGGCATGTTCTCGGCCATCGGCACGTAGGCGATGACGTCGATGGGCAGTTTCTGCTTGGCGGCCAGCACCACGGTGGCCACGACCGCCGCCGCCCCACCCATGTCGGAGGTCATGTGGTGCATGTTCGCCGCCGGCTTGATCGAGATGCCGCCGGTGTCGAAGGTGATGCCCTTGCCGACCAGCGCCACCTTCTTGGCGCGCCGGCCGCCGCCCTTGTGGGCCAGGCGTACCAGCCGGGGCGGGCGCGAGGAACCCTTGCCGACGCCGATGATGCCGCCGTAACCGCCCTTGGCCAACGCCTTGTCGTCGAGCACCTCGACGGTCAGACCGGCGGCCTCACCCAAAGCCTTTGCCTGCTTGGCGAATTCGTCGGGGTAGAGATGGCTGGGCGGGGTGTTCACGAAATCGCGGGCGGTGGCGACCGAGGTCGCGATGTCGACCGCACGCTGGACCTGCGCCTTGGTGGCGGCCTTGGTGTCGGCGGCCAGCGCGACGATCTTGGTCAGGCCGGTGTCCTTGGGCGCGGTCTTGGCGCTGCGGAAGTCGGTGAACCGGTAGGCCCCCAGGATCAGGCCCTCGACGGTGGCGCCGAGATCGAGGCCGGCGAGTGCGGCGACGACGGTGCCGACCTTGTCCAGTGAGCGGGCCGCCGCACCGGCCGCCCGACGGATGGTGTCCGCGGGCCATTCCTCGCGCGGGTCGCCGAGACCGACGGTCAGCACGCTGGCCACCGGCAGGCCGGTCACCACCAGTCGGTGCAGCTGGCCCTCGCCACCGGTCGCATTGAGCGCCCGCAGGCCGGATTCGATTGCGGTGACGGCATCGGCGCCGAGGTGGGTCTGGGCGCCGGCCACCACGGGGCCGTCGTCTCCGCTGACCACGCCGACCAGCAAGACGGCGTCGGTGACACCCCTGCCGGGCAGGGACGAGCTGACGGTGACGGTCGGGGCCTGGTATCCGGGTGCGCTGCTCACCCGGTCAACCCTAATCAGGAATCAGCGCGTACGCGGTGACCGGCTCGGCGAAGCCCTTCAGGGTGAGCGCGGCCGGAGCGCTCACCCGCACCCCGGGCAGCAGCTCGTGCAGCGTCGCCGAGACCAGGATCTGTCCGGGTGCGGCGGCGGCCACCAGCCGGGCCGCCCTGTTGACCGGACTGCCGAAATAATCGCCGCCGGTGGCCAGCACGGTGCCGAAATCCAGACCGGCCCGGATCGGCAGGCCGGCCTCGGCGGCCTTGGGATGGCCGACGAGATCGGCCGCGACCGTGGCCAGCTGCTGCGGGGTCGGCGCCACCCACATGACCTCGTCGCCGATGAACTTCACCAGCCGGCCGCCTGCGGCATAGATGACATCGGCTGCGGCACCGCTGAATTCGTTGAGCAGCGCGGCCAGCTCCAGCGTTTCCAGGGTCTGGGTCAGCGCGGTGAAGCCGGACAGGTCGGCGAATCCGACGCCGCACACCACCGTCGAGGAGTCCTCGTGCGCCACCAATTCCAGATAGCGGCGGGTGTTCTGCAGGTGGTGTCGGTGCACGGCGTCGATCAGCGCACCCAGGCGGGGCACGAACTCCGCGGCCTCACGGTAGGTGCGGGCGGTGATCAGCTCGTCGTGGGACCGCTCGATCTGGATGCCCGGATTGGCGTGCCGGATCATCGAGGCGACCGCCTCGGACAGTCGGGCCAGCACCGAACCGACGACCCGCAACAGGCCGGTGGCCGCCTCGTCACCGACGGCTGCGCGCATATCGGCCCACAGTGCCAGGCCGTCCACATCCGGCCGGCTGAGCACGATGTCGTCGGGACCGGCCACCGTGAGCCCGAGGGCCGTCCAGGCGCGGCCGACCTCGGCGACCGGCAGGCCCAGTTCGGCGGCCGCGCTGCGCAGGCTGTGCACCGGGGGACCGGACAACTGCACGACGTCGCCGGCCAGCCCGAACAGCCGTCCGCGCCGCTCGGCGTCGATCATCTGCTCGGCGGTGAACCCCAGCCCGTCGAGATATTCGATCAGCGGCGCCCGGTCGCGCGCGTCGGCGATCCCACCGGCGGCCAGCGCGTCGAAATCCACCACCGGGCAAGTGTGCCAGCAGCGGGTGCCGCATTAGGGTGAGTTCGTGAGTGATGACGTGCTGCACGGACCGCTGGAAGAACAACACCGCGCGCTGGGCGCCGCCTTCGCCGAGTTCGGCGGCTGGCTGATGCCGGTGTCCTATGCGGGCACCGTCGCCGAACACACCGCCACCCGCGAGACGGTCGGCCTGTTCGACGTCAGCCATCTGGGCAAGGCGCTGGTCAAGGGTCCGGGCGCCGCGGCCTACGTCAACAGCGCCTTCACCAACGACCTGAACCGGATCGGGCCCGGCAAGGCGCAGTACACGTTGTGCTGCAACGACTCCGGTGGCGTGATCGATGATCTGATCGCCTACTACGTCGCCGACGACGAGATCTTCCTGGTACCCAACGCGGCCAATACCGCGGCGGTGGTGGCCGAACTGCAGCGCCGGGCGCCGGCCGGACTCACCATCACCGACGAGCACCGCTCCTATGCGGTGCTGGCGGTGCAGGGACCCAAGGCGGCCGAGGTCGTCGGCCGGCTCGGACTGCCCACCTCGATGGATTACATGGGGTACGCCGACGCCGAGTACGGCGGCGTCCCGGTGCGGGTGTGCCGCACCGGTTACACCGGCGAGCAGGGTTTCGAGCTGCTCCCCGAATGGGACCGCGCCGCCGTCGTGTTCGACGCCCTGGTCGACGCGGTCCGGGCCGCGGGCGGGCAACCGGCCGGCCTGGGCGCCCGCGACACACTGCGCACCGAGATGGGGTACCCGCTGCACGGTCACGAACTGTCCCTGGACATCTCACCGCTGCAGGCCCGCACCGGCTGGGCCGTCGGCTGGCGCAAGGACGCGTTCTGGGGCCGCGACGCGCTGCTGGCCGAAAAGCAGGCCGGGCCCATCCGCACGCTGCGCGGGCTCAAGGCGGTGGGGCGCGGTGTGCTGCGCGCCGATCTCGACGTGCTGGACGGCGAGACGGTGGTGGGCACCACGACATCGGGGACGTTCTCGCCGTCGCTGAAGGTCGGTATCGCGCTGGCGCTCATCGACACCGCGGCGGGTATCGAGGACGGGCAGACCGTCACCGTCGATGTGCGCGGCCGGGCGCTGGAGTGCGAGGTCATCAAGCCGCCGTTCGTGACAGCGCGCACCCGGTAGCGCCCCGCGGCGGGCGCCAAAACCGCTAGCCAACGGGTTATACAATCGGTTCATGACTGACGGCCCTCTCGAATTCACGCTTGCCCGCAACACCTCACCGGCAAGCGACGAGGTAAGGGACGGCATCCTGGCCGATCCGGGGTTCGGCCGCTATCACACCGACCACATGGTCTCGCTGAGCTACACGCGTGCCCAGGGATGGCATGACGCGCAGGTGCTGCCCTACGGGCCGATCGAGCTGGATCCGTCGGCCATCGTGCTGCACTACGCGCAGGAGATCTTCGAAGGGCTCAAGGCCTATCGCTGGACCGACGGTTCCATCGTGTCGTTCCGCCCCGAGGCCAACGCCGCGCGGCTGCAGGCCTCGGCGAATCGACTGGCCATCCCGGAGTTACCGACCGAGGTCTTCCTGGAATCGCTGCGCCAGTTGATCGCCGTCGACGAGAAGTGGGTGCCCGCGGCCGGTGGTGAGGCCTCGCTGTACCTGCGACCGTTCGTCATCGCCACCGAACCCGGACTCGGGGTGCGCCCCGCCGATGAATACCGCTACCTGGTGATCGGTTCGCCGGCCGGCGCGTACTTCAAGGGTGGGATCAAGCCGGTCAGCGTGTGGCTGTCGCACGAGTACGTGCGTGCCTCGCCCGGCGGCACCGGTGCGGCCAAGTTCGGCGGTAACTACGCGGCATCGCTGCTGGCCCAGGCCCAGGCCGCCGAGCACGGTTGTGATCAGGTGGTGTGGCTGGACGCCCTGGAACGGCGCTATGTCGAAGAGATGGGCGGGATGAACCTGTTCTTCGTGTTCGGCAGCGGTGGCTCGGCGCGCCTGGTCACCCCGGAGCTGTCCGGTTCGCTGTTGCCGGGGATCACCCGGGATTCGTTGCTGCAGTTGGCAACCGATGCCGGGTTCGCCATCGAGGAACGCAAGATCGATGTCGACGAATGGCAGAAGAAGGCGACCGCGGGGGAGATCACCGAGGTGTTCGCCTGCGGCACCGCCGCCGTCATCACCCCGGTGTCGCACGTCAAGCACCGCGACGGCGAGTTCACCATCGCCGACGGTCAGCCCGGCGAGATCACCATGGCCCTGCGCGACACCCTGACCGGGATCCAGCGCGGCACCTTCGCCGACACCCACGGCTGGATGTCCAAGCTGAACTGAGCGCCGCGGTCAGGTGCCGCAGAAGGTGCGGTAGCTCGCGGCGAAATCCTGCGAGCCCGCGCCGGCATAGCGCTCCAGGCCCGGACGTTCGGTGAACGGATCGCGCAGGACGTCCAGCAGTCGGTGCACCGGCGTCAGATCACCGGCGGTGGCCGCCGCCAGCGCCTCCTCGACCAGGTGGTTGCGCGGGATGTAGACCGGATTCACCCGGTTCATCGCCGTGGTGTCGGGCTGGTGTGCCCGCCAGCGCTGCACCCAGCCCATGAAGCCCAGCGGCACGTCACCGCGGGCCAGGCCACGGAAGAACGACGTGTAGTCGAGCTGGTGCTCGGTCAGCAGCGCGGGCAGCTCGTCGATCAGTGCATCCTCGGAATTGTTCTCGGCCAGGCCGAGTTTGGCGCGCATCCCGGCCCGCCACGCACGCTGGTAACGGGTGGCGAACTCGCCGAGCGCGGTCGTCGCGGTCTCGATGGCCCGATCGGTATCGCCGGCGGTCTCGGCGAGCAGCGGCAGCAGTGTCTCGGCGAAGCGGGCCAGGTTCCAGCCGGTGATCGCCGGCTGATTCCCGTACGCGTAGCGGCCCCAGCTGTCGATCGAGCTGAAAACCGTCTCGGGGTTGAAGGTGTCCATGAACGCGCACGGCCCGTAATCGATGGTCTCGCCGGAGATCAGCACGTTGTCGGTGTTCATCACGCCGTGGATGAAACCCACCAGCATCCACTTGGCGACCAGTTCGGCCTGCACCGTGAGCACCGCGTCGAACAACGCCAGATACCGATCGTCCGCGTCGGCGCACTGCGGGTGGTGCCGGGCGATGGCGTAATCGGCCAGCCTGCGCAGCAGGCCGAGATCGCCGGTGCTCGCGGCGTAGACGAAGCTGCCCACCCGCAGATGGCTGGCGGCGACCCGGGCCAGCACCGCACCGGGCAGCACCGTCTCCCGCTGTACCGGCGCACCGGTGGCGACCACCGACAGCGACCGGGTGGTCGGGATCCTCAGGGCGAACATGGCTTCGCTGACGATGTATTCGCGCAGCATCGGCCCCAGCGCGGCCAGCCCGTCCCCGCCGCGCGATAGGGGCGTCCGGCCGCTGCCCTTCAGGTGCAGGTCTCGACCGTCGGGGAACTCGCCGAGCAGTAGGGCACGACCATCGCCGAGGCGGGGCTGCAGCCCGCCGAACTGGTGTCCGGCATACACCTGCGCGACGGGTTCGGTGCCCGGCGGCAGCACCGTTCCGGTCAGCAGGCCGATACCGTCCGGTGTGCGCAACCATTGCGGATCCAGGCCGAGATCGCGCGCCAATGCCTCGTTGAGCACGGTCAGGGTGGGTTGCGGCGGGGTCTGCGCCTGCCAGCTGATGGCCAGTTCGGGCAGCTCCCTGGCAAAACGGTTGTCCAGCGCGATCGTCGACGCGGTCATATGTTCGACGCTAGCCGACGGTCAGCCCGAGCGCCGTCAGCGTGGTCGTGACCTCCACCGACGCCCCCAGCACGTCGCCGGTGATCCCGCCGAAGCGACGTACGCAGTGCGCGACCAACCAGCCGCACAGGCCCAGGGCGACCAGCACGACCAGCGGGCCCTGCCACGGCCGCGGCGTCACGAACACGGCCGCGACCGCCAGCGCCGCCGTCCACGCCGCGACGACCCACGGCGGCTGGGATCCGGCCACCAGCGCACCCAGTGTGCTGCCCGGTGCCGCGGGCAGCGACCGCCGGCAGGTCAGCACCACCGCGACCCGGCCGGCCACCACCGCGACGATGATCGCCGCGGGTTCCAGTGCACCGAAGGTCAAGCCCTGCACCAGGATCACCACGACGACGGCGGCCACCCCGAACGGTCCGGCGGTGCCGTCGCGCATCACCGCCAGCGCCCGCTCGGGTGCTCCGTAACACCCCAGCCCGTCCACGGTGTCGGACATGCCGTCGATGTGCAGGCCGCGGGTGCACAGCAGCAGTGCCGCCACCGCCAGCACGCCGGCCAGCGGGCCCGAGTCGAGCAGGCGCGTCGCACCCCAGACGATCAGGGCGGCCAGCGCGCCGAGCGCGACCCCCACCACCGGCAGCGCGGTCAGGGCACCGCGCCCGAAGTGGTGCGAGGTCCGGACCGGCAGCACCGTGCTGAACGCGAGCGCCGAGGCCAGCGAACCGATCATGAGTCCGGGTCGGGGGCGCCGGTCACGGCCGCTTCGGCGAAGGTGGCCATCGAGGCCAGGGTGGCCACCGCGGCGCGCAGCACCGGCAGTGCCACCGCCGCCCCGCTGCCCTCGCCGAGGCGCATGCCGAGATCGACGATCGGTTCCAGCTCGAGGCGCTGCAGCGCCAGCGTGTGCGCGGGTTCGGTGGAGCGGTGTCCGGCCTGCCACCACGCCCGGGCCCCGGGCGCCAGTTCGTCGGCGACCAGGGCCGCCGCGGTGACCACCACCCCGTCGAGCAGGACCGGCGTGCGGCGCACCGCGGCCTGGGCCAGGAACCCGGCCATCGCGGCCAGGTCGGCGCCGCCGCACACCCGCAGCAGACCCACCGGATCGGCCACCACGGCGCGGGCGCGGTACAGCGCATCCCGGATCGCCGAGACCTTGCGCGACCACCCGTCGTCATCGATGCCGGTGCCGCGCCCGATCACCGCAACCGGTTCCGATCGGGTCAGCGCGGCGATCAATGTCGTTGCCGGCGTGGTGTTCCCGATGCCCATGTCGCCGGCGATCAGCAGATCGGCACCCGCGTCGACCTCCTCGTCGGCGATGGCGCGCCCGGCGGCGACCGCGGCGACGGCCTCCTCGGCGCTCAGGGCGTCCTCGACGGCGATGTTGCCGCTGGCCCGGCGGATGCGGTGGGCACTGACCGCGCCGTCGGCGGGTTCACCGTCCACCGCGATGTCGGCGACCCGCACCCCGGCACCGGCCAGGTCGGCCAGCACGTTGATGGCCGCACCGCCGGCGGCGAAGTTGGCGACCATCTGCGCGGTCACCTCGGGTGGGAATGCCGACACCCCGGCGCGGGCCACGCCGTGGTCGCCGGCGAACACCACCACCCGGGCGCGTTCGAACTGCCGGGGTGGGCAGACGCCCTGGCAGGCCGCGGCCCACCCCGACAACTCCTCCAGGCGGCCCAGCGAGCCGGGCGGTTTGGTCAGGGTGGTCTGACGCTGCCGGGCGGCCCGGCCGGCCTCGGCATCCGGGGCGACGACGGCCGAAAAATCTGCTGTCATGCCGACTCCTTGACGACCAGCGGTTGACCGGCGACGACCAGCACGACGCGCTCGCACACGACGGCCAGCCGCTGGTTCAGGGTGCCCAGCTCATCGGTGAACAGCCGGCCGGCCGGGGTCGCCGACACCACCGTCAACCCGACCTCCGGGCTGACCAACGCCAGTGGACCGGTCACGCCCTCGACCGCGGCGCACAGCTCGTCGACGTCGTCGCGGATCGAACCGCCGGTCCAGGCACCGCGGCGGTCCATGGCCGCGGTCAGCCAGCCGCCGATATCGTCGACGAGCGTCGGTGCGGCCGGGTCGGTGCGCAATTCGGTTGCCACATCGGCGGTTTCGACGGTGTACCAGTGTGCGGGCCGGCGATCCCGGTGCGCGCCGACGCGGGCCGACCAGCTGTCGTCACCGTCGGGGATTGGACCGGTGGCCAGATAGCGCACGGCATCCGCCCCGGCCAGCAGGTGCTCGGCATGCCGCGACTTGCCCGAGCGGATCCCGCCGAGGATCAACGCGCGCACGCCGGGGCGGGTCAGGCCACGGGTCATGGGGGAGCGCTCAGACGTCGTCGCCGCGGTTGACCTGCGGCCGCGGGGCGCGCATCCGGCGCAGCTGGGAGGCCCGGCTGGCGGCGTAGAAGCCGAGTTTGAAGCCGGTTTCGGTGTTGTCCGGGAACTTCTCGTCGACCTTGCGGTTGACGTAACGGCCGACGATCACACCATCGATGGCCATCACGACCAGCAGCACCGGCATGGCGAACGACAGCGGCTGCTGCACGGCCGGCGTCGGCACCGACAGGGTGATCAGGATGAGACCCAGGGCGATCGGCATGAACAGCCCCAGCAGATTGCGGCGCGCATCGACCAGATCGCGGACGTAGCGGCGCACCGGGCCCTTGTCGCGGGGCAGCAGGTAGGCGTCCTCGCCGGCCATCATCCGCTCGCGGCGGTCGGCCATGTCGGCGCGCCGGGTGACTTTCTGCGCCTTGCGTTCTTCCTTGGACAGCTTCGGGCCGGCGACGGCCTTACGGCGCTTGCGTGCCTCCGCCGTCGTCATCGGCGCGGGGGCGACCGGACCGCGCTTGCGGGTCGCCTCGCTGCGTTTGGGGGTCGGCCTGCCCTTGGGAGCCGTCCTGCGGAGCTCGGCGTCCTCGACCGTCGTCGCGGGAGTTCCCGTGGATCCGGTGTCCTCCGGTTCGGGATTGTCCTTGTGGCGGCCGAGCAGTTTCACGTCATCCAGGTTACTTGCCGAGCCGTCGTCGCCCGGCATGCACCTCCGAAAGCCACGCTCTACGCTGCTGGCATGACAGGGCTGGCGGTGTTGATCGCGCCGGACTGCTTCGGCGACACGCTGACCGCGGTGCAGGCCGCCGAGGCCATCGCCACGGGCTGGTCGCAGGCCCGCGGCGCCGACACCCTCACCCTGGCCCCACAGTCCGACGGCGGCCCCGGTTTCGTCGAGGTGCTGGGCACCCGGCTGGGCGGGGTCCGCTCGGCGACGGTGCACGGCCCGCTGGGTGGCTGGGTCGATGCGCAGTGGGTGCAGCACGACGAGACGGCGTACATCGAATGTGCGCAGGCCTGTGGCCTGACCCTGCTGGGGCGGCGCCCGGATCCGCAGACCGCCGTCACCGCCGACACCCGTGGCGTCGGTGAACTCGTCGCGGCCGCGCTGGCGGCGGGGGCCCGACGCATCGTGGTCGGCCTGGGCGGTAGTGCCACCACCGATGGCGGTCGCGGGCTGATCGAGGCCCTCGGCGGGGTGTCGGCAGCCCGGCACCGGCTGACCGGGATCGAGCTGATCGCCGCCAGCGACGTCGAACACCCCCTGCTGGGGCCGATGGGTGCCGCGGCGGTGTTCGGGCCGCAGAAGGGCGCCGACCCGGCCACCGTGACGCTGCTCGAGGAACGGCTGACCGCATGGGCCCGCGAGCTCGGGCCCGGCATCGCCGGACAGGCCGGGGCCGGTGCGGCCGGGGGACTGGGCGCGGCGCTGCTGGCGTTGGGCGGGCGTCGGGAATCCGGCGCCGCCGTCATCGCCGAACACACCCGGTTGGCCGCCGACATCGCCGCCGCCGACCTGATCGTCACCGGTGAGGGTCGATTCGACGACCAGTCACTGCACGGCAAGGTGGTCAGCGCACTGGCCGGTGGGGCGCGGGTCCGCGGCATCCGGGTCCTGGTGCTGGCCGGGCAGGTCACCCTGGACCCGGCGGCGCTGACCGCGGCCGGGATCCACGCGGCGCACTCGGTCACCGATTTCGCCGGTTCGGTGCAGCTGGCCATGGACGACGCCGCCAACCAGCTGACCGGGTTGGCGCGCCGGGTCGCCGCCGGGCTGTCGGAGTGAACCGGCCCGCGACGACTCGGGAATAGTGGCCGGACAAGGTACCGTTGAACACATCGCGATTTGCACGAGCACTTCTTCAGGAGAAGCAATGACTCTTCAGGACGACACCACCACCGAAACCCATGGTGCGGTGCTGACCGAAGCGGCCGCCAGCAAGGCCAAGGCGCTGCTCGACCAGGAGGGCCGCGACGACCTGGCGCTCCGTATCGCTGTGCAGCCCGGTGGCTGCGCCGGTCTGCGCTACAACCTGTTCTTCGACGACCGCACCCTCGACGGCGACCTGACCACCGATTTCGGTGGCGTGGCGCTGACCGTGGACCGGATGAGCGCGCCCTACATCCAGGGCGCCACCATCGACTTCGTCGACACCATCGAGAAGCAGGGTTTCACCATCGACAACCCGAACGCCACGGGCTCCTGCGCCTGCGGCGACTCGTTCAACTGATCTTTCACGTCAACGGACCGGCTGAGTCTTCTCAGCCGGTCCGTTGTACGTAGGAGCAGACCAGGATCTCGTCGTCGGTCTGCAGCAGCTGGGCGACCGCCTGCATCTCCGAGCCGGCCTCGGCCGCGCCGCGCCCGGAGCCTGGTTCGGTCACGCGCATGGTGAACAGCGCCTGAGCCTGATCCGCCGACCACGGCACGAGCTTGTCGATCGAGGCCACCTCCACCCGGCCGTACTGCTTTGCGAACCCGTCGGCGTTCAGTTCGGCCAGCGCCAGATCGGATGTGCGGTCGTCGACCGCGTCATAGAGCCCGCACAGCGTGTGCCGGGCGATGCCCTCGACGTCGGCGTCGGCCAGCGCGTCGAGGAACCCCTGGATCGCCGGCTGTACGGTCTGCGCCGTCATCGGCGGCTGCTCGTCACCGCCGCCGGTCAGCGCGATGGCGGTGCCCGCGACGGCCGCGATCACCACCGCGCCGGCCACCCCGGCGACGATCCACCGGCGCCGGTTGTTCTTCGGGTACGGCACCGGTGGCGGCAGTGTTCCCGGATACGCGCCGGCGAACTGACCGGGCGGGGTCGCGGGATTCGGCGGAAAGCCTTGTGGCGCTGGGGAATCGGGATACGGCACGGGACCGGACATCGGGTGCTTTCGGATGATCTGGGACGAGCATCGGACTCAGGAGCAGGCTAGCGCACCCGTCCTCGGCGGGATCGCCGGCGAAGCGTGGCCCACCGGGCGTCTGTAAGGTGCGCCTAGCTACGTCGATGACTTTGAAGGGCTGATTTTCGTGACCATTGCGGTGACCGGATCCATTGCGACCGACCATCTGATGAAGTTTCCGGGCAAGTTCTCCGAGCAACTGCTGCCCGATCACCTGCAGAAGGTGTCGCTGAGCTTCCTGGTCGACGACCTGGTGATGCACCGGGGCGGCGTCGCGGGCAACATGGCCTTCGCGATCGGCGTGCTCGGCGGCGATGTGGCCCTCGTCGGCGCGGCCGGCCAGGACTTCGCCGACTACCGCCAATGGCTCGACAGTCACGGCGTCAACACCGAGAACGTGCTGATCTCCGACTCCGCCTACACCGCGCGCTTCGTCTGCACCACCGACGAGGCCATGGCCCAGATCGCGTCGTTCTACCCGGGCGCGATGTCGGAGGCCCGCAACATCGACCTGGCCGAACTCGTCGAGCGCAGCGGCGCACCCGAACTGGTGATCGTCGGCGCCAACGATCCGGACGCCATGTTCCGTCACACCGAACAGTGCCGCGAGCTGGGCCTGGCCTTCGCCGCCGACCCCTCCCAGCAGCTGGCCCGGCTGAACGGCGAGGAGATCCGCCGCCTGATCGAGGGCGCCACCTACCTGTTCACCAACGACTACGAATGGGACCTGCTGCTGCAGAAGTCCGGCCTGTCCGAGGCCCAGGTGATGAGCCAGATCGAACTGCGCGTCACGACACTGGGGGACAAGGGTGTCGACATCGTGGGCAGCGACGGCACCTTCGTGCACGTCGGGATCGTCCCGGAGACCCATCAGGCCGATCCGACCGGTATCGGCGACGCCTTCCGGGCCGGATTCCTGACCGGCCGTTCGGCCGGGCTGAGCCTGGAGCGGTCGGCGCAGCTCGCCTCGCTGGTGGCCACCCTGGTGCTGGAGGCCACCGGTCCGCAGGAGTGGACCTGGGATCGCGAATCCGCGGTCGCGCGCATCTCGGCGGCCTTCGGCGAGGACGCCGGCGCCGAGATCGGCGCGGCGCTGACCTAGAGCTGGACGGGGTAGGTCGGTTCGCTGATCTGCGGGGTCACCGTGCCGTCGACGAAGACGGCATGCCACAGCATGAAGATCAGCACCGTCCACAACCGGCGGCTGTGATCACTCGCGCCGGCCCGGTGCTCGTCGAGCATGGTGCGCACCGCGGCCAGGTCCACCAGATGACCTGCCTGCGAGGTGTCGATGGTGTGCTGGGCCCAGTCCAGCAGCGGGCCGGTCTTGAGCCAGTGCCGGATCGGCACCGGGAAGCCCAGCTTCGGCCGGTTGAGCACGTGCGCGGGCACGATCGGCTCCAACGCGCGGCGCAACGCGTATTTGGTGGTGGTGCGGGTGATCTTCTCCTCGTACGGCAGCCGGGCGGCCACCTTGAACACCTCGGCGTCCAGGAACGGCACCCGCAACTCCAGTGAGTTGGCCATCGTCATCTTGTCGGCCTTGACCAGGATGTCCCCGCGCAACCAGGTGAACAGGTCGATGTGCTGCATCCTGGCCACCGGATCCCAGCCGGCCGATTCGGCGTACAGCGGCGCGGTGACGTCGGTGTGGGTCCAGTCCGGCCGGAAACCGGGCAGCGTCGCCCGCAGTTGCTCGTCGGAGAAGCTGCGCGCGTTGCCGTAGTAGCGCTGCTCCAGCGTCAGCGAGCCGCGGTGCAGCAGGCTCTTGCCCCGCATACCCTCGGGCAGTGGTTTGGACGCCTTGCCCAGCGACCGGCGCAGCGGCCGCGGGATGTAGTCGAAGGCCTTCAGCGACAACGGTTCCCGGTAGATGGTGTAACCGCCGAACAATTCGTCGGCGCCCTCGCCGGAGAGCACCACCTTGACGTGCTTGCGCGCCTCGCGGGCGATGAAGAACAGCGGTATCAGCGCCGGGTCGGCCACCGGCTCGTCGAGGTACCAGACGATCTCGGGCAGCGCGGCGACGAACTCCTCGGCGCTGACCACCTTGGTGACATGGCGCGCACCGATCGCCTTGGCCGATTCGACGGCGACGTCGACCTCCGAGAAACCCTCCCGCTCGAAGCCGGTGGTGAAGGTGATCAGCCGGGGGTTGTGCCGCATCGCCAGCGCCGCGATGGCGGTCGAGTCGATACCGCCGGACAGGAACGCGCCCACCGTCACGTCGGCGCGCATGTGCTTGGCGACGGAGTCCTCCAGCACGGCGGTGATCTCGTCGTAGCGGGACTGCTCGCTGCCCGCCGCGAACGGGACCGACCGGAAGCGCGGCCGGAAGTAGCGGGTGATCACGGGCGCCTGACCGGGCCGCACGACGGCGTAGCTGCCCGACTCCAGGCGGCGGATGCCGCGGTGCAGCGTCTCGGGCTCGGGCACGTACTGCAGCACGGTGTAGTGCTGCACGGCGCGCTCATCGATGTCGAGGTCCAGGCCGGCGGTCGGGGCCAGATCCACGAGGCACTTCTTCTCGCTGCCGACCACGGTGCCGCCGGGACCGGTCGCCAGGTACAACGGCTTGATGCCGAACGGATCGCGCGCGCACAGCAGCTCGTTGGTCTCGGTGTCCCAGAGCGCGAAGGCGAACATGCCGCGCAGCCGGTTCAGGATGTCGGTACCCCAGAAATGGAAGCCGGCAACGATGGCCTCGCCGTCGCCGTCGGTGTGAAATACCGCACCGTGTTCGGCCCGCAGCGCCTCACGCAGTTCGAGGTAGTTGTAGATCTCGCCGTTGAAGACCAGCGCATAGCGCTGCGGCGACTCGGCCGGGCCCCAGCGCAGCGGCTGATGACTGTGCGCGATATCGATGATCGAGAGCCGGTTGAAACCCAACACGACATCGCCGTCCGACCAGGTACCGGGCTCGTCCGGGCCGCGGTGCCGCATCAGATGCGAGGCTCCCGAAACCGCTTCGACCAGCATAGATGTGGTCTCCACGGACGGGTCGGTCAGATACGCCAGCAGTCCGCACACCGCGCCAGTATGCCCAATCGTGCGGTCGCTTCGCTCGACCCGGCGGGCGTGGTCTACGCTGCGTAGTATTCGCCAAGTTTCACCGACCGCGCTGCGGTTCACCGACTTCATCTAGGAGGCGCCAACGTGACCGCTCGCGGGGCCCGTTTGGTGGCGTTGTCAGTGGTATTGGGTGGCGCGGCCATCCTGCTGAGCGGCTGCAGCTACCAGGAGATCTTCGGCCTGGGCTGGCCCGATGGCATCACCCCGGAAGCACGGCTCAACCGTGACCTGTGGGTCTGGTCGGTGATCGCCTCGTTCGTCGTCGGCGGCATCGTCTGGGCGCTGATCTTCTGGACCAGCGTCTTCCACCGCAAGAAGGCCACCGACACCGAGCTGCCGCGTCAGTTCGGCTACAACATGCCGCTCGAGCTGGTGCTGACGGTGGTGCCCTTCCTGATCATCTCGGTGCTCTTCTATTTCACCGTGGTGGTGCAGGAGCGCATGCTGCACAAGGATCCCAACCCCGAGGTCGTCATCGACGTGACCGCCTTCCAGTGGAATTGGAAGTTCGGCTATCAGAAGATCGCCTTCGCCGACGGCACCATGACCTACGACGGTGTCGACAACGCGCGCAAGGAGGCCATGGCCTCGGCGCCCGAGGGTGTCGACGAGCACGGTATCGAGCAGGTCGGCCCGATCGCGGGCAAGAACGAGACCGACCGCACCTACCTGAACTTCAACAAGGTCGAGACCGTCGGCACCAGCACCGAGATCCCGGTCCTGGTGCTGCCCAAGGGCAAGCGCATCGAGTTCATCATCGCCTCGGCCGACGTGATCCACGGCTTCTGGGTGCCGGAGTTCCTGTTCAAGCGGGACGTGCTGCCCAACCCGAAGGAGAACAACTCCGACAACGTGTTCCAGGTCAGCGAGATCGAGCAGACCGGCGCCTTTGTCGGGCGGTGCACCGAGATGTGCGGCACCTATCACGCGATGATGAACTTCGAGGTTCGTGTCGTGGAGCCCAACGATTTCAAGGCCTACCTGGAGTTCCGCGAGGGCAACCCGCAGGCCACCAACGCCGAGGCCTTGCAGGCGATCGGACAGGATCCGTTGGCCACCACCACCTTCCCGTTCGACACCCGCCGCGGTGAGCAGGTCGGGGTCCCCGCGCAGGCGAGCAAGTAAGGACGACGACGCATGCATATCGAAGCCCGGTTGTTCGAGTTCCTGACCGCGTTCTTCGCCCTGTCCTCGGTGGTCTACGCCGTGCTGACGGCGTTGTTCGCCACCGGCGGTGTCGAGTGGGCCGGCACCACCGCGCTGGTGCTGACCACCGGCCTGACGCTCATCACCGGTACCTTCTTCCGGTTCGTCGCCCGGCGTCTGGACACCCGGCCCGAGGACTACGAGGATGCCGAGATCAGTGATGGCGCGGGCGAGCTGGGCTTCTACAGCCCGCACAGCTGGTGGCCCATCCTGATCGCGCTGTCGTTCTCCACCGCCGCCGTCGGCGCCGCGCTGTGGCTGCCGTGGCTGATCGTCGCGGGCGTCTGCTTCGTGCTGGCCTCGGCCGCCGGCCTGGTCTTCGAGTACTACACCGGCCCCGAGAAGCACTGACCTTCTTCCGCCAGGTCACAACCGTGCGTCAGTTCATCGGCGCACCGTGTCGGCCCGGTCCACACCGTCGCGGTGTTGGGTAATCTTGCCGAGGCAGCAGTCGAGAAGGATAGGCCGAGGTTAGTTGCAGATGAGCGGGCCGTCAGGACCGGAGTCTTCGGGTGGGGACAGGGACAAGACGTCCCGCGCCGACGAGACCGACATCCATTCGCGGGCGTATTCCGCCCCGGAGTCCGAACAGTTCACCAGCGCGCCGTATGTGCCGCCGGATCCCGCGCTGTACGACTACGACAACTACGCGCCGCTGCACCCCGAGGATGACCGGCCGCCACGGTGGCCGTGGGTCGTCGGGGTGGTGGCCATCGTCGCTGCGATCTCGCTGGTGGCCTCCGTCGCGCTGCTGGTGACCCGTACCGACAGCGACAATCTGGCCAATCCGACCACGTCGACCACGACGGCGCCGCCGGTGCAGGACGAGATCACGACGACCCGCCCGGCCGGCCCACGTCAGGTCACCTATTCGGTGACCGGCACCAAGGCGCCCGGTGACATCATCACCGTCACCTATATCGACGCGTCGGGGCGCAGCCGTACCCAGCGCAATGTGTACATCCCGTGGTCGCTGACGGTGACCCCGATCTCGCAGTCGGAGGTGGGTTCCGTGCAGGCATCCAGTCTGTTCCTGGTGAGCAGGCTGAACTGCTCGATCACGACCAGTGACGGCACCGTGCTGTCGTCCAACACCGGCAACGCCGCGCAGACGAGTTGCTGATGCTGGACAACCTGTCGCGCGGCACGTCGCGGAACACGCTGTCGGGCCCGCCTGATCTGGATCGCATCCTGCTCGGGGTGTGCGCCGCGGTGTGGCTGGCCGCCCTGGGCGTGTCCGTCGCCGCCGTGGTCCGGCTGGTCGACCTGGGCAGCGGTCGCGGGACCGTGCGCGCCGAACTCGCCGAGGCGTCCGGGTCGGAGACGCCGTGGGCGCTGTACACGGTGATCGGGGTGTCGGCCGTGGTGATCGCGGTGGCGATCCCGCTGCTCATCCGGGCCCGCAGGCAGAGCACCGACCGTCCGCTGCGGGCCGGCACGGCCGGTGGGTCGGTCTCCGACGACATCGCAGCCGTGCCCAGCCGGCAGGCCCGCCGTCGGGCCGCGGAATCGACGATCGCCGTGGCCGACAGCGGTCTGGGTTCCGGCGTCCGGCCCGCGGTGGTCGACCAGGTGTACCTGCGCTGCACCGCCGGGGTCATCGCCGCGGTCGGTGCCGGCACGCTGGCCATCGCCGTCGGCACGTATCTGCTGGCCGGCGACAACAGCACCGGTGCGGTCGCGCTGTTCATCATCGCCGGGTTGGTCACCGTGGCGATGCCCGCGGTGCCGTGGTTCTATCTGCGCGAACTGCGCGCGGTGCTGGGCCGCGGCGGCGCCCCCGCCGCTTGATCGATTCATGGCGCCCCGCCGCCTGATCGACTCATGGCGCCCCGCCTCCTGACCTGACTCAGCCCGCCCCTGGGCGCCAGTCGGGCGGGGGATCCTCGCCGACCCGGCCGTCGACGGCCTCCCGCAGCAGGTCGGCGTGGCCGGTGTGGCGGCCGTACTCCTCGATCAGATCGCACACCAGGCGGCGCAGCCCGGCACGGCTGCCGTCCGGCCAGGCGATGCACACCAGTTGGTCCAGACCGCCGTCGGCCAGGGCCGCCGCCAGGCGCGTACGGGATCGGGCCACCGTGTCATCCCACAGCGCGTAGAGCTGCTGCGGACTGTCCTGCGCGGCGGACGTGAAATCCCAGTCCGCTTCGTTGTCATCAACGCTGTCCCACGGCGCGCCCATCGGGGAGTCGTCGAGGTCGGGCCCGAACCGTTGTGCCTCGGCGCGCGCCAGATGCTTGAGCAGCCCGCCCAGGGTGAGGGTGGATGCGCCCAGGCGGGTGTTCAGCGCGGCGGCGTCCAGGCCGTCGACCTTCCACCGGAACGTGTACCGCAACCGGTCCAGCGCACCGACCAGATGCTGTTCTTCGCTACCCGCCAGCGGCGGCTCCCACGGCGGGTCGATGGTCACCCGAGCAATTGTGCGCCGAATTTTCAGCCCGATGGTGCCCGCACGCCGAATCCCCGCCATCGTCTTCAGATCCGGGGCGGGGTAGGGGAGGGGCGCCCGCGAGCAAGGAACACGAAAAAGGCCCGCGCAGAGCGACTGCGCGGGCCTCTTGCGTGGACCTAGTGGTGCCCGTTGGAACCGTTGCCGTTGGCGCCGTCTCCGTTGGCGCCATGGCCGTTGGAGCCATGGCCGTTGGAGCCGTTGCCGTTGGTGCCCTGACTCCTGCTGAGCACCGCGAGCGCCTTGTGCTCGGCGGCATGCGCCGCCTCGGCGAGCGCATCGTGCTCTTCGACCGGATCGGCGAACAGGAAGCTGCCGGAGCCGGGCGAACCGCCCGAGCCGAGCTTGTTCATCCGCTTGGGCAGCGCGGCACCCTGGTATTCCAGCGGGATCGGGTGACCGTGCTCGTCGACCGGGCCGAGCGGCTGGTGCAGCTCGATGTAGGCACCGTGGGGCAGGCGGGTGATGATGCCCGTCTCGATGCCGTGCTCGAGCACCGCGCGGTCGCTGCGCTGCAGGCTGATCGCCCACCGATAGGTGATGTAGTAGACGATCATCGGCAGCACGACCATGCCGATGCGGCCGATCCACGTCGTCGCGTTCAGCGAGATGTGGAACTTCAGCGCGATGATGTCGTTCATGCACATGAAGGTCAGCAGGATGTAGAACGAGATCGCCGCGGCACCCACAGCGGTACGCGTCGGAGCGTCGCGCGGACGCTGCAACAGGTTGTGGTGTGCATCGTCGCCGGTGAGCTTCTTCTCGATGAACGGGTAGGCCATCAGCAGCACGAATACCAGGCCCATGCCCATCGCGACCCACACCGACTGCGGAATCGTGTAGTTGCCGATGTAGAACTCCCAGGCCGGCCAGGTACGGGCCAGACCGTCGGTCCACATCATGTAGAAGTCCGGCTGGCTACCCGCCGAGATCTGCGAGGGCTTGTACGGACCGAGCACCCAGATCGGGTTGATCTGCAGCAGACCGCCCATCAGGCCCAGCAGGCCGGTGATCATGGCGAAGAACGCGCCGGACTTGACCGCGAACACCGGCATGACGCGCACGCCGACGACGTTCTTCTCGGTGCGGCCGGGGCCGGGGAACTGCGTGTGCTTCTGGAACCACACCAGGGCCATGTGCACACCGATGAGCGCGAGCATGATGCCCGGGATCAGCAGGATGTGCAGTGCGTAGAGGCGCGGGATGATGATCTCGCCGGGGAAATCCCCACCGAACAGGGCCCAGTGCAACCAGGTGCCGATGACCGGCATGCCCAGGGTGATCGAGGAGAAGGCGGCGCGCAGGCCGGTGCCCGACAGCAGGTCGTCGGGCAGCGAGTAGCCGAAGTAACCCTCGAACATCGCCAGGATCAGCAGCAGCGAGCCGATGACCCAGTTGGCTTCACGCGGCCGGCGGAACGCACCGGTGAAGAAGATGCGCGCCAGGTGCACCATGATCGACGCCGCGAACAGCAACGCCGCCCAGTGGTGGACCTGCCGGACGAACAGACCGCCGCGGACCTCGAAGCTGATCTCCAGCGCCGATTCGTAGGCCCGCGACATCTGGATACCGCGCAGCGGCTGGTACACACCGTCGTAGGTGACGTGTGCCATCGACGGATCGAAGAACAGCGTCAGCCAGACACCGGTGATCAGCAGGATGATGAAGCTGTACAGCGCGATCTCACCCAGCAGGAAGGACCAGTGGGTGGGGAAGACCTTGTTCAGGACTCCGCGCCGCACCGCCTCCGAGGGGTGATACCGGGAATCGATCGCATCACCTTGTGCGGCTGCGATATCAGCGAGTTTGGGACTCATGATTTCCGCTCCCAGAATGCCGGTCCGACGGGTTCGATGAAGTCGCCGTTCGCGACCAGATAGCCGTCTTCATCGATGGTAATGGGCAACTGCGCCAGCGCGCGGGCTGCGGGGCCGAAGATCGGGCGCGCGAAGTGCAGCGCGTCGAACTGCGACTGGTGGCACGGGCACAGGATCCGGTAGGTCTGCTGCTCGTAGAGCGACGAGGGGCAGCCCAGGTGCGAGCAGACCTTGGTGTAGGCGAACAGCTCACCGAAGTTGAAGCTCTCCTGGCCCTGGCGCTTGACCACCCGGTTCATGTCCTGCGGCTTGATACGGATGAGCATCACCGGGTTGCGCACGCCCATGGCGATCTCGAACAGGTGGTGGCTGGATTCGACGGTGGTGCCGTCGCCGTCGGACTCCCGCCACGGGAACACGGTCTCCATACCGCCGGCGTCGATGTCCTCGGGCCGCATCTTGACGAACGGCGACTCGCCGGGCAGGCCGGTCGCGCGGGCCACGTAGATGGTCTCGCCCTCGAACCGCGGGGTCCATCCCGACGTCCACAGCACGGCCTTCTTGCCCTCGGCCGTCGGGACGACCGGCTTCCACGGGTTCTTGATCAGACCGCCGAGGAAGGCCACCAGGGTGCCCAGGCCGAACGCGCCGAGGCCGATACCCATCGACAGGCCGATCAGCTTGCGCCGCTTGATCGTCGAGCCCTCCAGGGCATCGGTCAGGTTGGCGACCACGGTCTTGCGGTGGATCTCCGCCGAGGCGCCGTCGTGGCGGTCCTGGATGGTGATCTCTTCGGGGATGAACTTCTTCTGGAAGAGCACCGCGCCGACGCCGATCGCCAGGATCGACAGCCCGAAGGTCAGGCCGTACAGCGGGGTGGCCAGCGTGTAGAGGCGCTCGCCCTCACCGCCGTAGGGGACGTACTCCCACGGCCAGAACAGGAAGACCAGCAGCAGGGCCAGGCCGGAGAACCCGCCCAGCAGCAGCCAGTACGCGACGGTGCGCGACGCACGCTTCTCGGCCTTGGTGCCCTCGACCGGCCAGCGCGGCTCCTTGTAGACGATCTCGACGCCGTCGAGCTTGCCGCCCAGTTCGAGCAGTTCCTCACGCGACATCTTCGCCAGTTCGGCGTCGCTGGGCTGGCCCGGGACGGGCGCACCAGAGGCGTCGCTGCCCTTGCTGACACTCATGCACGAGCTCCGATCCACATCGTGATGCCGACTGCGGCCACGATCCCGATGATCCAGATGGCCATACCTTCGGTGGTGGGGCCGAATCCGCCGAGGCCGTAACCGCCGGGATCCGGGGTGTTGGCCGCCTGCACCACATAGCTGACGATGTCGGCCTTCTCCTCAGGGGTGAGCTGACGATCGGAGAATTTCGGCATGTTCTGCGGGCCGGTGAGGATCGCGGTGTACACCTGCGCCGGGACCTTCGCGGCCTCGCCCAGGTCGGGTGCGTACTTACCGGAGGACAGGGCTCCGCCCTTACCGGTGAAGTTGTGGCAGGAGGCGCAGTTCAGCCGGAACAGGTCGCCACCACGGGCGACGTCGCCGGCCAGCAGCGACTCGTCGGCGATCTGGCCGTTGGCCTCGCGGGGCACGATGGGTCCGCCACCGTTGGCCTGGACATAGGCGCCCAGTGCGTCGATCTGGTGCTCGTCGAACACCGGCTCCTTGCGCGGGGCCTGGGCCTCACCGCGCATGGCCGGCATCCGGCCGGTGGAGACCTGGAAGTACACGGCGGCCTCGCCGGTGCCGATCAGGCTGGGCCCGCGGTCGGTCACGCCCTGCAGGTTCGCCCCGTGGCAGCTGATGCACGACGTATCGAACAGCTGCTTGCCGGTACGCAGCAGCGCCGACTGCGACTCGTCGGCCACCGCCACCTGAGGCGTCGGCGTCAGCGTCGCGGCGACCGCGCCGGCTGCAGACAGCCCGAGCAACAGCAGCAGCGCCGCCGATACCCGTCGGCGAAACCGGCGGCGTGACTTGGTGGACGACATCGATCCCCTTCTCATCGAGCTCAACGTACGAAGTAGATGACTGCGAACAGGGCGATCCACACGATGTCGACGAAGTGCCAGTAGTACGACACGACGATCGCGGCGGTGGCCTGTGCGGGCGTGAACTTGCTCATCCGGGTGCGGATCAGCAGGAAGATGAAGGCGACCAGACCGCCGATGACGTGCAGGCCGTGGAAGCCGGTGGCCAGATAGAACACCGACCCGTAGGCGCTGCCCGGGATCGTGGTGCCGTGCTCCACCAGGTGGACGTACTCGTAGCCCTGACCGAGCACGAAGAACAGGCCCATCAGGAAGGTGATGACATACCAGCGGCGCAGGCCGAACACGTCACCGCGCTCGGCGGCGAAGACGCCCATCTGGCAGGTGAAGGAGGAGGCGACCAGCACCGCGGTGACCGGTACGGCCAGCCACAGATTCAGCTCGGTCGGCTCGGGCGGCCATGCGCCCTGTGCCTGAGCCCGCGCGGTGAAGTACATCGCGAACAGTCCAGCAAAGAACATCAGCTCACTGGAAAGCCACACGATGGTGCCAACACTGACCATATTCGGTCGGTTCAGCGAATGTACGCGGGAGGTGATCGCGGTCCCCGAGGTCCCAACAGCGCTCGTCACAAAAGCAAGTATGACGCTTTGTAGTTGACGAACACCACCCGGGTTCGTAATTGAGTCGAAACCTGCGTCGGCACGGCACTGGTGACGGCCTCATGACGGTCCCTGCACGGGCGATAGCATCACCGCGTGTCATCCGCTGAGAGCGCTTCCGAGAACCCCACCTGGCCGCAGATCCTGGGCCGGCTGACCACGTATCAGGATCTGCTGCGCAATCAGGCCGCGTGGGCGATGGACCAGATCATGACCGGCTCGGCGACCGCGGCGCAGATCTCCGGTTTCGCGGTGGCCATGCGGATGAAGCGGCCGACGTCGGCCGAAGTCAACGAATTGGCCGACACCATGCTCAAGCACGCCCGCCGTATCCCGGCCGGCGCGATCGGCGGGGACGCGGTCGACATCGTGGGCACCGGTGGCGACGGCGCCAACACGGTGAACCTGTCGACGATGGCGTCCATCGTCACCGCGGCCGCCGGTATCCCGGTGGTCAAGCACGGCAACCGGGCGGCCTCCTCGCTGTCCGGTGGTGCGGACACCCTGGAGGCCCTCGGCGTGCGGATCGACCTGGGACCCGATGAGGTGGCCCGCAGCGTGTCCGAGGTCGGCATCGCATTCGCGTTCGCGCCGCAGTTCCACCCGTCCTACCGGCACGCCTCGGTGGTCCGCCGTGAGATCGGGGTCCCGACGGTCTTCAATCTGCTGGGCCCGCTGACCAATCCGGCCGCGCCGCGCGCCGGGCTGTTCGGCTGTGCCTGGGGGGATCTGGCCGAGGTGATGGCCGGGGTGTTCGCCGCCCGCGGTGCCAGCGCGCTGGTGGTGCACGGTGACGACGGGCTCGACGAGCTGACGACAACCACCACCAGCACCATCTGGCGGGTGCAGGCCGGCACCGTGGACCGGCTGACGCTGGACCCGGCCGCCTTCGGCTTCCGCCGGGCCGACCTCAGCGAACTCGTCGGCGGCGACGCCGAGGCCAACGCGGCCTCGGTGCGTGCGGTGCTCGGCGGTGCGCAGGGGCCGGTGCGCGATGCGGTGGTGCTCAACGCCGCGGGCGCGATGGTCGCGCACGCCGGGCTGACCAGCGACGCGCAGTGGACACCGTCGTGGGAGTCCGCGTTGGCGCGGGCCACCGAATCCATCGACTCCGGTGCGGCCGAGCGCCTGCTGGCCAACTGGGTGCGGTTCACCCAGAAGGTCGCAAGCTAGCCCGGTCCGGGCGCGGCGGGGTCACTCCGTAGCGATCGTCGAGCAGGTCGGTGTCCAGCGTGCCGGCGGCCACCCGCGCCGACCGGGCGGTGGCCGCCCAGCCCGCCCAGTGCGCCGCCGACCCGATCGGGCTGGCGTAGCCCGGCTCGGCCGACACGACGCGCACGCCGGGGCTGGCCAGCCACCGCGCGATCAGCCCCGTCTCCTCCACCAGCGCCCCACCCAGCGGGGCGTCCTGCGGCAGGATCGTCTGGGCCGCAGCGGTGATGGCCTCCACGACCGGCATCGGCGGCACCCCGCGACGCGAGCACCCGGCCGCGGCCAGTTGCCCGTGCCGGATGACGGCCAGGTGCCAGCCGCCGGTGCCGTCGGGGCGCGCCGCGATGATCTGGTCCACCTCGGCCAGCGCCCGCAACCGCTGCCCGCGTGCCACGATCTCCACGGCGGTGGCGGTGTGATCGCGTAGCCGCGCGGCGGTCTCGTAACGGTGCAGCTCGGCCAGCGCCGTGATCTGCGCCAGCACGGTCGCGAACACGCTGTGGTCGACACCGTCGATGAGATCGGCCGCCCGCCGCGGCGCGGGCCCGTACTGCGCCGCGTCGGCATCGCGGGGTGCCGGGCATGGCGACAGCTCGCGTTCGGCGCAGGCGTGCCGGGCGCTGCGGGCCAGCCGCGCGGTACAGGTCCGCACCCCGGCGCCGCGGGCCAGCACCTCGGCGGTGTCGACGGCGTCGGCCCGCGACGTGAACGGTCCCAGCGCGCGCGGGCTGCGCGGGGCGCGCACCACCGAGAACCGCGGGAAGGCCTCCTCGGTGAGGGTGATCCACCACCACTTGCGGGGGAATTTCGACCGCCGGTTGTAGGGCGGTGCGTGCGCGGCCAGCAGCCGCAGCTCGCGCACCCCGGCCTCCAGTTCGTGCGCGCATTCGACGTGGTCCACCCGGGTGGCCAGGGCGACCATCTCCTTCATCCGGGTGCGCGGATCGGCGCCGGTGAAGTACTGCCCGACGCGGCGGCGCAGGTTGACCGCGGTCCCCACATAGAGCACCTCATCGGCGGGCCCGCGAAACAGGTACACCCCCGGGGTGCTCGGAACACCTTGGGCCAGATGGCGTTTGCGACGCTGCGGGGCGCTCTTGTCGGGCAGGTATCCGCGCAGCTGCGGGTAGGTGTGCACGCCCTGGTTGCCGACCCGCTCGATGAGCCCGTGCAGCACGTCGACGGTGGCGCGGGCATCGTCGAGCGCCCGGTGGGTCGGGGTGGTCGTGGCGCCGAACAGCTGGGCCAGCGCGGAGAGCTTGACGCTGGGCGCCTCGTCGCGGGTGAGCACGCGGCGGGCCAGCTTCACCGTGCACAGCACCTGCGGCCGCGGCCAGGACAGCCCGAGCCGCTCGGTGGCGGCCCGCAGGAATCCGATGTCGAACCCGGCGTTGTGTGCCACCAGCACCGCCCCGCGGGAGAACTCCAGGAAGGCAGGCAGGACGGCGTCGATCTTGGGGGCGTCGTGCACCATCGCCGTGGTGATACCGGTCAGTTGGACGATCTGCGGCGGGATGGCACGGCCCGGGTCGACGAGGGTGGCGAGCTCGCCGAGCACCACACCGCCGCGGATCTTGACCGCACCGATCTCGGTGATGGCGTCCTGGTCGCGGCTGCCGCCGGTGGTTTCCAGATCGACCACCACGAACGTCGTGTCGGCCAGCGCGACACCGGATTCCGGGCCGGCGAGCGGATCCCAACCGTCGAGGTCGGCGAAGCTCAGCTGCGGCACACCGGTGACGGTAACCGGCGGCGGTGACATATCAGGGGCATCCACGGACATCCACGGACATCCACGGACATCCGACGGATATCCACGGCGGCCGCGAGGCCGATCGGGCGGACGTGTCGGTGCCCGTCGTTACGGTGCGGGGGAATCGGCCGACAGCAGGCCCGGACAAGAGGATGGATGCCATGACACACCCGATGGGCGAGGAATTCACCGACGGCGCGCCACCGGCGGACACCGGTTCGGTGGTCATCGATTGCGATGACTGCGCCGTGCGCGGACCGGGGTGCCAGGACTGCGTGGTCAGCGTGTTGCTCGGGGTCCCGGAAACTTTGCTGGATGACGAACGTCAGGCGCTCGAAGTGCTGGCCGACGCGGGTCTGGCGCCCCGGTTGCGGCTCGTTCCGATCCACCGCCACGGCCGCCCGGATGGTAGAACGGGTGTGGCGTGACGACACGCGTACAACCACGGGAAGCAAAAAATTAATCCCGGTCGCCTGTTAAATTCACGTCTTCCGTTGGACAAGACCGATGCCGTTTCGTAACCTGTTCGAGACCTAACAGTAGTTCGTCGCGGCTGAATCGCAGTTGTAAGGACGCAATACCTTGAGGCCTGATCGCATCCACCGGCGTAAGCGCGGCGTCCAGCGAGCCCTTGTCGGTGCGTTAGCGGGTCTGACCATCATCGGCGGATCACTGGCCACCGGGGTCCACGCCGACCCGGCCGAGGATGCGCTGGCAAAGCTCAACGAACTGTCGCACCAGGCCGAGATCGCCACCGAGAACATGCATGCCGCGCAGCTCGATCTGGACCAGAAGCTGGCCGCGCAGGCCGCCGCCGAGCAGAAGCACACCGCCGACCTCGCCGCCGCCGACACCGCCAAGCAACAGCTGGCAACCTTCCAGAACTCGGTCGACAAGATCGCCGCCGCACAGTACATGGGCGGGCGCACCGACGGTCTGGATTCCATGCTGACGGCGAGCTCGCCGCAGGTCCTGATCGACCAGTTGGCCGTGCAGCGGGTGATGGCCACCGAGATGTCGGCCCAGATGGACAACTTCGAGAAGACCAGCGTGCAGGCCGCTCAGGCCGAATCGGCCTCCGCGCGCTCGGCCGCCGACGCCAAGACCGCCGCCGAACAGGCCGCCGCGGTGCGCGCCGATCTGCAATCCAAGCAAAGCAAGCTGCAGGTGGAGATCGCCGTCGTGAAGTCGCAGTACGAGCGGCTCACCCCGGCCCAGCGCGACACGTTGGCCGCCATCCCGCCGGTGCCCGCGGGGGTGGCGTTGCCGCCGCCGCCCGCGCCGTTGCCCGCAGACGATCCCGCGGTATTGGCCGCCCCGCCGGCGGGCATCCCGCCCGGCGACATCGCCCCGCCGGCGGCCGTTCCGGCCCCCGGATCCAGCGGTGGCACGGTGGCCGTGCAGGCCGCGCTGACCCGCATCGGATCGCCCTACTCCTGGGGCGCCGAGGGTCCCGGTGCCTTCGACTGCTCCGGCCTGGTCAAGTGGGCCTTCAGTCAGGCCGGTATCTCGCTGCCGCACTCCAGCTATGCGCAGGCCGCCGGTGGCCAGCCGGTCTCCACCGATCAGATGCAGCCCGGTGACGTCATCTCGTACTACTCGGACGCCTCGCACGTCGGCATCTACATCGGCGACGGCATGATGGTGCACGCCTCGACGTTCGGCAAGCCGGTCGTCGTGGCGCCGGTCAACAACGCGCCCATCTACAACGTCCGCCGGTACTGAGCTCCGCCAGACGTCTCGCCGGCGGTCTCGTCGTCGCCGCGCTGCTGTCCGGGTGCCAGGCCGAATCACCGCCTACGGCAACGGCACCGAGCTCCCCGACGCCCACTTCTGCGTCGGCCGGCACCGCGACGACCACCGATATCGCGCTGCCCGGCGGCCGCACCGCCGCAGTGCGCGGTCTGGGTGGACAGCGCAGCCGCCCGCTGATCGACCGGATCGCCGCCGAACTGCCGGGGGCCGTCGACGCCGTCACCGCGTTCTGGGGACCGGACTGGCCCCGCGAGATCGTCGTGGTGGTGACCGAGTCCGCCGAGCAGTTCCGGGTGTTGGCCCACGGCAGCCCGGACATCGCCGCCGCGACCACCGCGGACGGCATGGTGTTCGCACCCGGTGCGGAAGACATGACCGAACCCGCCCTGCGCATCGTGGTGCGCCACGAACTGTTCCACGTCGCCGCCCGGGATCGCACCGTGGCGAGCGCGCCGGTATGGCTCACCGAGGGTGTGGCCGACTACGTGGGACGGCCGGCCCAGCCGGTGCCACCCGACGGTGCGCAGGTGGCGGTGCTGCCCACCGATGCCGACCTGCAGACCGCGGGGCCGGCGCGCGCACTGGCCTACGACCGTGCCTGGTGGTTCAGCCGCTTCGTCGCCGAGCGTTACGGCGCACCGGCACTGCGGGCGCTCTATCTGCGGGCCTGTGGGCCCGGGCATCCCGATGCCGCCACCGCCGTGCGGGAGACGCTGGGCGTCCACCTGGACCAGGTGGTGGCGCAGTGGCGTGCCTGGATGACCCGATAGCGTGGACCGGATGACCCGGGTCCTGTTGCTGACCAACGACTTTCCGCCGCGCCGTGGCGGCATCCAGTCCTACCTGGAGGCCTTCGTCGGCGAACTGCTCGGCGCCGGGACCCATGACCTCACGGTGTACGCGCCGAAGTGGAAGGCCTGCGAGGAGTACGACCGGCGGGCGGCCGAAGCCGGGTACCGCATCGTGCGGCACCCGACGACCCTGATGCTGCCCGAACCGACGGTGTCCGGCCGGATGCGCGATCTCATCGACGAGCACGCGATCGACACGGTGTGGTTCGGCGCGGCGGCCCCGCTGGCGCTGCTGGGCCCGACGGCGCGGCGCGCCGGTGCCGGTCGGATTGTCGCCAGCACGCACGGGCACGAGGTGGGCTGGTCGATGCTGCCGGTGGCCCGCTCGGCGCTGCGCCGCATCGGTGACGATGCCGATGTCGTCACCTACGTCAGTGACTACACCCGCGGCCGGTTCGCCTCGGCGTTCGGCCCGCGCGCCCGGCTGGAGCGGCTGTCCCCGGGGGTGGACGTGGACCGGTTCGCCCCCGATACGGTCGCGCGCGCCCGGCTGCGCGCCCGCTACGGCTTGGCGGACCGGCCGGTGGTGCTCTGCCTGTCGCGGTTGGTGCCACGCAAGGGGCAGGACATGCTGATCCGTGCCTTCGCGCGGATCCGCCGCCAGGTGCCCGACGCCGCGCTGGTGATCGTCGGGGGCGGGCCGTACCGCACGGACCTGGAGAGGCTGGCGCAGCGCCGCGGGGTGGCCGAGGATGTGCTGTTCACCGGCGGGGTGCCGGCCGAGGAACTCGCTGCCCACCATGCGATGGCCGATGTGTTCGCGATGCCGTGTCGCACCCGCGGCTCCGGACTCGATGTCGAGGGCCTGGGCATCGTCTATCTGGAGGCCTCGGCCAGCGGCGTGCCGGTGGTGGCCGGACGGTCCGGCGGGGCCCCGGAGACGGTGCGCGACGGCGAGACCGGCTGGGTGGTCGACGGCACCGATGTGGACGCCATCGCCACCGCGGTCGGCGACCTGCTGGCCGACCCCCAGACCGCGGCCCGGATGGGCGCGGCCGGGCGGGACTGGGTGGTCGCCGACTGGCAGTGGCACGCCCAGGGTGCCCGGCTCGCGCGCTTCCTGGGCTGAGACGGCGCCGAGACCACGGTTTCCGGTGCGAAATGGGCTTTTCCCGGCACAACCGTAGTCTCGGCGGAGACCTGTCTAGCTGTAGATCGCGGCGATCTGGTCGGCGAACTTCTCGGCGACCACCTTGCGCTTGACCTTGAGCGTGGGCGTCAGCTCACCGGTGTCCTCGGTGAAGTCGACCGGCAGGATGCGGAAGGTGCGGATGGCCTCGGCCTTGGAGACGGCCTGGTTGGCCTCCTTGACGGCCAGCTCCACCTCGGCGACCAGGTCCGGATCCTCGATCAGGTCGGCGACGGTGGCCGCGCCCTTGCCGTTGCGGTCCCGCCAGCCCTCGAAGGCCTCGGGATCGATGGTGATCAGCGCGGCGATGAACGGTTGGGCGTCGCCGACCGCCATGGCCTGACTGATCAACGGGTGGGCCCGCAGCCGGTCCTCCAGCACGGCCGGTGCGACGTTCTTGCCGCCGGCGGTGACGATGATCTCCTTCTTGCGGCCCACGATGGTGAGGAACCCGTCGGCGTCGATGGCTCCCAGATCGCCGGTGTGGAACCAGCCGTCGGTGAACGCGTCGGCGGTGGCCTGCTCGTTGTGCCAGTAGCCGCTGAACACCACACCGCCGGAGAGCAGCAGCTCGTCATCATCGGCCAGGCGCATGCTGTTGCCCGGCAACAGCTTTCCCACCGAACCCACCTTCATGGACCCGACCTGATTGGCGGTGACGGCGGCGCTGCTCTCGGTCAGGCCATAGCCCTCGTAGATGGTCAGCCCGACGCCACGGTAGAAGTGGCCCAACCGCGCGCCCAAGGGTGCGCCACCGGAGATGGCGGCATGGCAGTCGCCGCCGAGCGCGGCACGCAACTTGCCGTAGACCAGCTTGTCGAACACCGCATGCTTGAGCCGCAGGGCCAGCCCCGGCCCGCCCTTGCTGTCCTGGGCCCGGCTGTACTCGATGGCGGTGTTGGCGGCGATCTCGAAGATGCGGCCCTTGCCGTCGTTGCGGGCGTTCTGCTCGGCGGTGTTGTAGACCTTCTCGAACACCCGCGGCACCGACACCACCAGGGTGGGCTTGAACACCCCGAACATCGGCACCAGATTCTTGATGTCACTGGTGAAGCCGAGTGTGACCTTGTTGGCGAAGGCGCCGATGGTGATGGCCCGGGCCAGCACGTGCGCCAGCGGCAGGAACACCAGCAGGCGTTCGCCCTTGCGCAGCATCGTCGGGAACGCCGCCTTGGCTCCGCGGATCTCGTAGAGCAGGTTGGAGTGCGTCAGCTGGCAGCCCTTGGGCAGGCCGGTGGTGCCCGAGGTGTAGATCAGGGTGGCCGGGTCACCGGACTTGATGGCGGCCACCCGGGCGTCGAGCAGCCCGGGGTCGACGTCCTTGCCGGCCTCGGTGAGTACCTGCAGCGCCGGGGCCTGCTCGTTCTCGATGCGCAGCACGGTGCGCACCTCGGGCAGCTGGTCGGCCTGTTGTTCGATGCGCTCGGCGTGGGCGGCGGTCTCGGCGAAGACCAGCACCGAACCGGAATCGTTGAGCACGTGCTTGATCTGCTCGGGGGAGGAGGTCTCGTAGATGGGCACGGTGACCGCGCCGATGGACAGGATCGCGAAGTCGATGATCGCCCACTCGTAGCGGGTGGCCGACAGGATGGCGACCCGGTCACCGGGTGCGATGTCGTGGGCGAGCAACCCCAGTGCGGCCGAACGGATCTCCGCTGCGACCTGGGCGCAGGTGACATCGGTCCAGGCGCCGTCGACCTGGCGCTGCATGATCACATGATCGGGATCGTCGCGCTCATGGGTGTAGACCGAGCTGACGACGGTGTCGTATTCGGCGATGTCGAACGAAGCCGGAACGGAGAACTCACGCACGATTGTTGGCACCTCGGGTCCTGGGTTGCGGGTTACTGGCCGGTAAGTCTAGTCGGCTGCGTCACACCACCGGCACCGCATGTGTGAAGCTGGACGGCGATGAACAGCGTCCAGATCGCCGATGAGACCTTCGTGTGTGCCGACCCGGCCGAGGTCGGCCGTGCCGTCGCCGATGCGCCGAGCTGGCGACGATGGTGGCCGGACCTTCGACTCACAGTGGTCGAAGACCGCGGCCCGTCCGGTCAGCGCTGGACGGTGACCGGCGCGTTGACCGGCACCATGGAGGTCTGGCTGGAGCCCATGATGGACGGCGTGCTGCTGCACTACTTCCTGCATGCCGAGCCCGCCGGGGTCACCGCCCACGAGCTCGCCCGGCTGGACCTGGCCAAGCTCAACCACGCCCGCCGGGTGGCCGGGAAGAAGATGTCGTTCGAGATCAAGACCCGGCTGGAGGCCGCGCGGCCGGTGGGCGTCTCGCGGCTGGCCTGACGGTGCGCCGCCCTCTCGGGGGTGAGGGTAGATTTCTTCGGTGTGGCGGAGAAGACGGCGCAGACGATCTATATCGAAGCCGACCCCTCGACGGTGATGGACGTCATCGCGGACATCGGCTCGTACCCGGAGTGGGTCGCCGAATACAAGGACGCCGAGGTGATTGAGCGCGACGAAGCCGGGAACCCCAAGACCGCCCGGCTGGTACTCGACGCGGCCGTGCTCAAGGACACCATGGTGCTGACCTACCAGTGGCCCGCCGACCGCCGGTCGGTCACCTGGACTTTGGTGTCGAGTTCGTTGTTGCGCGCGCTGGAGGGAGCATATCGGTTGTCGCCCAAGGGATCCGGTACCGAAGTGACCTATGAGCTGTCGGTCGATCTGCTCATCCCGATGATCGGCCTGCTCAAGCGCAAGGCCGAACGCCGGCTCACCGACACCGCACTCAAGGACCTCAAGAAACGAGCCGAGGTGGGTGTGAACTGAGTGCCGATCACCGGTCCGCGCCCGCCCGGATCAGCCTGTTCGTCGGCAAGGGAGGGGTAGGCAAGTCCACGTTGGCCACGGCCACCGCGGTGCGTGCTGCCCGCAGTGGGCTGCGGGTGCTGATCGTGTCCACCGATCAGGCGCACTCCACCGGTGACGTGCTGGGCGCGACGGTGACGCCGACCGGTCAGCGGATGCCCACCCGGGTACTGGCCGAGCTGGATCCCGGCACAGGCGCGGCCGGCGGTTCCCTGGATGCGCTTGCCCTGGACACCCTCGCGCTGCTGGAGGCCCGGTGGCGGGAGATCGCCGGCGTGCTGGTCGGCAAGTTCCCCGACTCCGATTTGGGAAGTATTGCCCCCGAGGAGCTTTCGGCGCTGCCGGGGATCCAGGAGGTGTTGGGACTGCACGAGGTCGGTGAACTCGCCGACTCCGGTGCGTGGGACGAGGTGGTGGTCGACTGCGCTTCGACCGCCGATGCGTTGCGCATGCTGACTCTGCCGGCCACCTTCAACCTGTATCTGGAGCGCAGCTGGCCGCGGCACCGCCGGCTGGCCCAACCGCCCGCCGATCTGGCCTCGGCCGCGGCGCTGGCGCTCGTCGAACGGGTGGCCGAGGGCACCGAGCGGCTCTCGGCACTGTTGTCCGACGAGTCCCGGGTCGGCGCACACCTGGTGCTCACCGCCGAGCGGGTGGTGGCCGCCGAGGCGGCGCGCACCCTCGGCTCGCTCGCTCTGATGGGGGTGAAGGTCGCCGAGCTGTTGGTCAATCAGGTTCTGCTGCAAGATGATTCCTTCGAGTACCGGAACCTGCCCGCGCACCCTGCATTCGACTGGTACACCGAACGGATCGCCGAACAACAGGGTGTGCTCGACGATCTGGAGGCGTCGATCGGCGATGTGGCGCTGGTCCTGGTGCCGCATCTGGCCGGCGAGCCGATCGGTCCCAAGGCGCTGGGGGAATTGCTCGACGCCGCCCGCCGCCGCGACGGATCGGCCCCGCCCGGTCCGCTGCGACCGGTGGTCGACCGCGAGTCCGGGTCCGGCCTGGAGGCGGTGTACCGGATGCGGCTAGAGTTGCCGCAGGTCGACCCGGGCGCACTGACACTGGGCAGGGTCGACGATGACCTGGTCATCGGGTCCGGGGGTATGCGGCGCCGGGTACGGCTCGCATCCGTACTGCGGCGGTGCATCGTGATCGACGCGAACCTGCGGGCCGGCATGTTGACCGTACGTTTCCGACCGAATCCGGAGGTGTGGCCGACATGACCGCGCACACCGAGATTCCGCCCGAGCTGCGCCAACTGGCCCAGGTCATCCTGGACAAGCTCGACCCCGCGGTGCGGATGGCGGCCGCCCGCGCCGCCGCCGAGGGCGCCGGTCCCGGCGCGTGCCAGCAGGTGTGGTGCCCGGTGTGCGCGCTGGCCGCCCTGATCAACGGCGAACAGCATCCGCTGCTGTCGGTGATCGCCGAGCACAGCGTCGCGCTGCTGACCGTCGTGCGCGCCATGGTGGGGGAGACAGAGCAACCCACCGACGTGCCGCCGCCCCCGCCCGAGCCCGGGGACCGGCCGTCGGGACGCTACGAGCAGATCCCGGTGACGCTGGAGGATTGAGCGCCTCTGTGTGGTCGCACTCACCGGCGCTCGGTACAGTTGAGCCGGTCGGGCCCAGTCGTGGCGGGGCGCTGTAGCAGGAGGGCTCATGTGGTTCTGGTTCTACAAGTACATCTTGATGGGCCCCTTGCTGTCCTTCTTGGGGCGTCCGAAAGTGCAAGGGCTGGAATATGTTCCGGACTCCGGTGCGGTGATCCTGGCCAGTAATCACCTGGCCGTGGCAGACAGCTTCTACCTGCCGCTGGTGCTCAAGCGGCGCATCACCTTCCTGGCGAAGGCCGAGTACTTCACCGGCACCGGGCTCAAGGGCAAGCTGACCAAGTTCTTCTACTCCTCGACCGGCCAGGTACCGATCGACCGCACCGATGCCGATTCGGCACAGGCTGCGCTGACGACGGCACAGCGAATCCTCGGGGAGGGCAAGCTGCTCGGTATGTACCCCGAGGGCACCCGCTCGCCGGACGGCCGGCTCTACAAGGGCAAGACCGGCCTGGCCCGCGTCGCGCTGGAAAGCGGCATCCCGGTGATTCCGGTCGCGATGATCGGAACCGATGTCGTCAACCCGCCCGGCTCCAAGATGTGGCACTTCGGCCGCGTCGAGGTCCGGTTCGGCAAGCCGATGGACTTCAGCCGATTCGAGGGCCTCGCCGGTAACCGCTTCATCGAGCGGGCCGTGATCGACGAGGTGATGTACGAACTGATGCGCCTCGGTGGCCAGGAGTACGTCGATCTCTACGCCGCCGACGTCAAGACCCAGGCCGAAGCCGACCAGGCCGCGGCCAAGCCCGCCGTCACCGCCAAGGCCGGCTGAGGCGCGCTACTTCGCGGCGGCGACCTCGGCGTCGGCGGGCGCCGCACCCGGCCGGCTCCGCACGGTGAGTCGCGGAGCCACCGTTCCGATGACCGCGATCAGTGCCAGCGCCCACCACAGGTAGGAGCCGCCGGCCAGCCGCAACCACAGCGACACCGAGGTCTCGTTGTGGGCGGGCATCAGCGTGATCGGCGTCCACACCGTCAGCGCCAGGCCCACCACGCTGAGCACCAGCAGTGCCACCGTGCGGGTGCGGTAGCCCACCACCGCGGTCACCACCACGGTCGGCAGCACCCACACCCAGTGGTGCGACCACGACACCGGTGATACCACCAGACCGAACATCGCGACGCAGATCAGCGCGAGGACGGCGGCGTCACCGTGCGGGTCCGATCGCAGTGCGCGGTGCGCGGCCCACACGGTCAGGCCCAGTACCGCGAAGCACAACGCCACCCATACAAGGAATCGGGTGTCCTCGCCGGCGCCCAGGCGGGCCAGCATGCCGGAGATGTTCTGGTTGGTGTTCAGGGTCGCCGATCCGATGCGGTCGGTGTCGCGCAGCGTCTCGAACCAGTAGACCCAGGAATCCCGCCAGGCCAGTGCGAACCCCAACAGCGTCGCGGCCACCGCGGAGGCCGTCGTCACCAGCAGTGCGCGCACATCACGGCGCAACAGGAAGTAGAGCAGGAACACCGCCGGGGTCAGCTTCACCGCAATGGCCAGGCCGAGCAGCAGGCCGCGCGGCCACGGCGTGCGGCGCGGCACGCAGTCGGCGATCACCAACGTCATCAGCACCACGTTGATCTGGCCGAACTCCAGATTGGCCCGCAGCGGCTCCAGGTAGACCACCGCCGGGGCGACCAGCGCGGCGGCCAGCCAGGCGCGCCGGTTCCAGGTGTCGGCGACCTGCAGCCGGGTCAGCACGATCGTGGTGGACACGATCAGCAGCACCAGCGTGGTCACGGTGATCGCCGCACCGGCCGCCGGCAGCGACAGCCAGGCGAACGGCGCGAACGCGACAGCCGACAACGGGGGATAGGTGAACGGTAGGTCGATACCGGCCTGGGTCTGGAACTCGGTGCTGTCGGCGTAGAGCGGGACACCGTCCAGCCAGGCCCGGCCGCCGAGCCGGTAGACGTCGATGTCGATGCGATAGGGGGATTCGCCGAGCAGCCGCCAGCACACCCAGCCGAGCGCGATCAGGGTGCACAGCTGGAAGAGTCGCCACAGCAGCATGCTGCGCAATCCGGCCCGCCCATCCCCGGCCCGCACGGGCACGTTGGCCCCGTCGGGCGACCGCCGAATCTTCATCTCGCCGCCAAGCCTATCGGTGTGCGGCGACGCGCTGGCGGGCATAGGTCCGTCGATGCCCGCCTACGCGGGCGGACCGGCGTAAATTCGAACGCCGTGCACCTGAACCTGCGGCTGGACTTCATCACCAGTGACCGTCTGCCGTTGCTGTGCTGCCTGATCGCATTCATCGTGACGTTCTTCCTGACCCGTCTCATCGTGCGCTACATCCGCAGCCATCCGAGCACCGACGCGCCGCGCAAGTGGTGGCAACCGCGCAACCTGTCGGTGGGCGGCGGTGTTCACCTGCATCACGTGGTCATCGGCGTCATCATGGTCATGGTGTCCGGGGTGGCCATGGTGACGCTCGCGGTGAACGGCGGGGTCGCGGAGTTCACGGTCGCCGCAGTCTTTTTCGGCATCGGTGCGGCCCTGGTGCTCGACGAGTTCGCGCTGATCCTGCACCTGCAGGACGTGTACTGGTCCGAGGACGGCCGCACCTCGGTGGACGCGGTGTTCGTGGCGATCGCGGTGGCCGGACTGCTGGTGCTGGGTTTCAATCCGCTGTCCTTCTTCGACGTCGGCATCTGGCAGTCCGATGACACCCTCGCCGCCCGCGCCGCCGTGATCGGCATCGCGGTGCTGACGCTGGCGCTGGCGGTGGTGGTGTTGCTCAAGGGCAAGGTGTGGACCGGCCTGATCGGGATGTTCATCACGCCACTGCTGTTCATCGGGGCCATCCGGTTATCCCGGCCGCATGCGCCGTGGGCCCGTTGGCGTTATACGACCCGACCGCGCAAGATGCACAAGGCACTGGAGCGGGAACGGCGGTTGCGCCGCCCGGTCGTACAGGCGAAGTTGTGGGTGCAGCACGTGGTGGCGGGCGAACCCCACTTCCCGGACGATGCATTGGTGAACGAGGAACTGGACCGCGAGATTCATGCCGCTCCGGCACCCAGTCAGGGAGCAGCGTGACATGCGTTATTTCTACGACACGGAGTTCATCGACGACGGTCGCACCATCGAACTGATCTCGATCGGGGTCGCCGCCGAGGACGGTCGTGAGTATTACGCGATCTCAACCGAATTCGATCCCGACCGGGCGGGTAGCTGGGTACGCAAGAACGTGCTGCCCAAGCTGCCCTCGCCGTCGTCGAAGCTGTGGCGGTCGCGTCGGCAGATCCGCAGCGAGCTGGAGGATTTCTTCGACATCGACGGGGACGAGCCGATCGAGCTGTGGGCCTGGGTCGGGGCCTATGACCATGTGGTGCTGTGCCAGCTGTGGGGGCCGATGACCGATCTGCCCCCGGCGATCCCGCGGTTCACCAGGGAGCTGCGCCAGTTCTGGGAGGAACGCGGGTCACCGCGGATGCCGCCGCGACCACGCGATGCGCACGACGCCCTGGTCGATGCCCGGCACAACCTGCGCCGCTACGAGTTAATGACCGACGACGGGGCCTGGGCGGCGAGGTCGGGCGGGTAGCGGCGCGGGTGTGAGAACCCCTGAGCTGCGGGTATGGCCGGTCCGGCCGAGATCGGGGCGCGGTTACCATGGAGCGGTGAACTGGACCGTCGACGTACCCATCGACCAGCTGCCGGACCTGCCACCGCTGCCCGATGACCTGCGGCAACGGCTCGATGCGGCGCTGGCCAAGCCGGCGCTGCAGCAGCCCAGCTGGGATGCCGGCCAGGCCAAGGCGATGCGTACGGTGCTGGAGAGTGTCCCGCCGATCACGGTGCCCACCGAGGTCGAGAAGCTCAAGACCCAGCTCGCGGCCGTCGCTCGCGGAGAGGCGTTCCTGCTGCAGGGCGGCGACTGCGCCGAGACCTTCGTCGACAACACCGAGCCGCATATCCGGGCCAATATCCGCACCCTGCTGCAGATGGCGGTGGTGTTGACCTACGGCGCCAGCATGCCGGTGGTGAAGGTGGCCCGGATCGCCGGGCAGTACGCCAAGCCGCGCTCCTCGGACACCGACGCGCTGGGGCTGAAGTCCTACCGCGGCGACATGATCAACGGGTTCGCCCCCGATGACGCGGTCCGCCAGCATGATCCGTCCCGACTGGTACGCGCGTACGCGAATGCCAGTGCGGCGATGAACCTGGTGCGGGCCTTGACCTCGTCGGGGATGGCCTCGCTGCAGGCCGTGCACGACTGGAACCGCGAGTTCGTCCGCACCTCGCCGGCCGGTGCCCGGTATGAGGCGCTGGCCGGGGAGATCGACCGCGGTCTGCGGTTCATGAGCGCCTGCGGCGTCAACGACCGTAACCTGGACACCGCCGAGATCTATGCCAGCCACGAGGCGCTGGTGCTCGACTATGAACGCGCCATGCTGCGAATGGACACCGCCGACCCGGCCGAGCCGGTCGCCGAACCGTCCGCCCCGAAGCTCTACGACCTGTCGGCGCACTACCTGTGGATCGGTGAGCGCACCCGCCAGATCGACGGTGCGCACGTCGCGCTGGCCGAGGTGATCGCCAACCCGATCGGCATCAAGATCGGGCCGACCACGTCACCGGAACTCGCCGTCGAATACGTCGAGCGCCTCGACCCGCGCAACGAGGCGGGCCGCCTCACCCTGATCAGCCGGATGGGCAACCAGAAGGTGCGCGATGTGCTGCCCGCGATCATCGAAAAGGTGCAGGCCTCCGGCCACCAGGTGATCTGGCAGTGCGACCCGATGCACGGCAATACCCACGAGTCCTCGACCGGGTACAAGACCCGCCATTTCGATCGCATCGTCGACGAGGTGCAGGGTTTCTTCGAGGTGCACCGGGCGCTGGGTACCCATCCCGGCGGGATCCACGTCGAGATCACCGGTGAGAACGTCACCGAATGTCTCGGTGGCGCACAGGACATCTCGGATTCCGATCTGGCCGGCCGCTACGAGACCGCCTGCGATCCGCGGCTGAACACCCAGCAGAGCCTGGAATTGGCGTTCCTGGTCGCCGAGATGCTGCGCGACTAGCTCCTCAGGTTGCGGCCGGCGATTCAGAGCAGATTCGCCAAATTGTTGCCCAGCGTCCAGGCGCCGGCGGCCAGTAGTCCGGCCAGCGTGAGGATCAGCACGACCCAAACCAGCAGCACCCGTTTGGCGCGCTGGCGCGCCCAGTCGAATTCGTCGAGGTCGACTCCGGCGAATTGTCCTGCCACCGGTTGATATTCGGTGTCGTCGAGCTCGTCGTCGGCGTCCTCGGACAGCGCCAGCGCGGGCAGTTGCCGGGTCGGCCGGTGCGGGGCGGGCGGGCGCACGTCGGCTGAGCCGACCACTGGGTGCGGGGCCGAGCCGACCATCGGAACCGGGTTGTGGACCGCGGTCGCGGCGCGGTGCTGGGCCGAATGCTGGGGCGCCGGCACCCGGAACGCGGGCAGGCGCAGTTCGTCGATCAGATCGTCGAGGGCGTCACCGAGTTCACCCGCGTCGGTGAACCGGGCACCCGGGTCACGGGCCGTGGCACGGCGCACCAACGCATCGAACTGCGCGGGTACCCCGGCGATCGCCGCGCTCGGCGGCGGGACGTCGTTGTCCATCCGCTGGTAGGCCACCGACAGCGCGGTATCGCCGGTGAAAGGGGTTCGGCCGGTGAGCAATTCGTAGGTCAGCACGCCGACGGCATAGACATCGCTGCGGGGATCGCTGTCCCCGGAACCGACCTGCTCGGGAGACAGATACGCCGCCGTGCCCAAAATGACGCTGGTCGAGGTGATCTTCGCCTCGGCGACGGCGCGGACCAGACCGAAATCGGCGATCTTGACCTCACCGTCGTCGGAGATCAACACGTTCTCCGGCTTCACATCCCGGTGCACCAGACCCGCGGCGTGCGCGACCGCCAGGCCGCGGCAGATCGGGGCGAGCACCGCGGCCGCCGCGTGCGGGGGCATCGGGCCGCGTTCGCGCAACAGTTCGCGCAGCGTGCCGCCCTCGACGAGTTCCATCACCAGATACGGTGGCGGGCCATCGGGGCCGCCGCCCTGGTCGTACACCGCGACCAGGCCGTCACCCTTGAGTCGGGCGACGGTGCGCGCCTCACGCTGGAACCGGGTCAGGAAGGCGCTGTCACGGGCGTAGCGGGCGTCCATCACCTTCACCGCCACCGGTCGGTCCAGCCGGGTGTCCAGGCCGCGGTACACCGTGGACATGCCGCCGGTGGCGATGACCGTCTCGATCAGGTAGCGCCCCTCCAGCAGATTGCCCACGAGTGGGTCGGTGTGCTGGTAGGTGTCCATCGCAGTCATGGTACGGATCGGGTCAGTCGTCTCCGGTTGTCGCCCGTGGGGCCCTACAATCTGAGCGGTGAGCATTCCGGCGTCCGCTGACATCCTCGATCCCGACGAAGCCGTCCTCGACCTTTCCGAGGTGTCGAAGCTCCTCGGCGTGTCGGTCAGCAAGGTCAACCAGCATCTGCGCGACGGCCACCTGGTCGGGGTGCGCCGCGGCGGGGCGGTGGTGGTGCCCAAGGTGTTCTTCGACGACAGCGGTCACGTGGTGAAGCCGCTCCCGGGTCTGCTGGTCGTGCTGCGGGACGGCGGATTCGATGTCACCGAATCGATGCGGTGGCTGTTCACCCCGGACCCGTCGCTGACGCTGAGCCGCGACGGCAGCACCGAGAAGCAGACCAATGCCCGCCCGGTCGACGCGCTGCGCTCACACCAGGCGCGCGAGGTGATCCGGCGCGCCCAGGCGATGGCATATTGACGGCTCGCCGTCGTGGCCTACTCGACGGCAGTCTCCGGCGCCCGCGACAGCGAGTACCAGGCAGCGGCCGCACAAACCGTCGCCAACCCGACGTGCACGACCGAGTACATCCCGTGGGACCCGTCGGGCTTGAAGATCACCATGATCCAGGTGGAGAACCCCGCGATCAGCGCCACCGCGGCACGGCTCTGCCACAGCGTCGACAGCGTCGCCAGCGGCCAGGTGTAGTACCAGGGCAGCGCGGCGGGCACGAACAGCACCACCACGCCCATGGCCAGCGTGGTGCCCGTCAGCGCATCCCGGTCGGTGTGCCGAAACCGCCACCACAGCAAGGGAAGCGCGATCGCGATGATCGCGATGCCGATGATCCGGGTGACTTCCAGCACGGCGTAGAAGTTGACCGGCATCACCAGCCCGACGACGGCGTTGATCATGTTCGCGAACGCCGTCGGCAGCGTCAGCCAGTTGATGATCTTCACCGATCCGGCCAGCGCGGTCAGCCACCCCAGCCCCACCCCGGCCAGCCAGGACAGCACCGCGAACACGGCACCGAAGATCAGCACCGACGCCGCGGTGGCGAACGCGAAGGCCGGCACCGATCCGTACCCGCGGGTGTCGCGCAGCCGGCGCATCCACACCCACACCATGAACGGCAGGGCGATTCCCGCGGTGGCCTTCACCGCCACCGCCGTCGCGATACATGCCACCCCGAGGATGGGGCGGCCGCCGAAGGTCAGCGCGATCCCGGCCATCATCAGGCCGACCATCAGCATCTCGTTGTGCACGCCGCCCATCAGATGGATGATCACCAGCGGGTTGAGCACGCAGATCCACAGCGCAGCAGCGGAGTTGGCGCCCAGGTGCCGCGCGACGCGCGGGGTGGCCCAGATCAGCAGGGCCAGCCCGGGCAGCATGCACAACCGCAGCAGCATGGTGCCGCCGACGACGTTGTCGTCGACGATCATCGTGACGAACTTGGCGACCAGGATGAACGCCGGTCCGTAGGGTGCGGTGGTGGTCGTCCAGATCGGACTGACGTTGTCCAGCAACGAGTTCACGTTCTCGATCGGCCCGACCACATACGGATCGAACCCGTCGCGCAGCAGCGCGCCCTGGGCCAGATACGAGTAGGTGTCCCGGCTGAACACCGGGGCGCTGAGCAACAGCGGGGTCAGCCAGAATCCGGTCGTGGCCAGCATCGTGTACTGGGTTGCGGTGCGGTCGACCACGCGGCGGCCCAGCCAGAGCCAGGCCATCAGCATCAGCGCCACGCCACCCCACAGCAGCACCGAGGACAGCACCAGACCGTGGCCGAATCGCAGCCAGGACATGTGCAGCGATTCCAGCAGCGGATCGTGCAACCGGGTGCTGCCCGCGCCGAGGCCGCCGGCGGCGATCAGCACCGCGCCGACGAAGCCCAACCGGGCCGGCCGCGCCTCGGGAGAGACGGCGAACGCCCACAGCCTCGCGAGGTGCCCGCCCGTGACGGGCGCGTCCGATACCGGTGCGGTCATGTCCTCAGGCGGACCGGTTGGACGCCAGGCCGGCCAACTCGGCGAGACCGACCTTGGCCTGCGGGTCGATATCGGCGGCGTTGAGCGCGTCGATCGCGCGCCGGTGCAGCATCTCGATGCGGTTCTCGACGGCGGCCAGGGCGCCGACGGACTCGATGGCCATGCAGACCTCCTTGACCGCGACATCGGTCAGTTCGGTCCCGATCGACTCGCGCAGCAGCTTGGCCGCCGCCGGATCGCTCTTCTGGGCCAACTCGACCGCCTCGGCCAGCAGCACGGTGCGCTTCCCGGAGCGCAGGTCGTCACCGGAGGGCTTGCCGGTCACCGCCGGGTCGCCGAACACGCCGAGCACGTCATCGCGCAGCTGAAACGCCACGCCGAGGTCGGTGCCGATCTGATGGAAGACCTCCTGCACGTCCGGGCGGTCGGCGGCGGCGGCCGCGCCGAGTTGCAGCGGGCGCGACACCGTGTAGGACGCGGTCTTGTAGGTGTTGACGTTCATCGCCGACGCGACCGAGTCCGCGCCGCTGGCTTCGGCGACGATGTCGAGGTACTGCCCGCCGAGCACCTCGGTGCGGATATCGGCCCACACCTTGTGCACCCGCAGATGCGCGTCGGCGGGCAGATCGGCGGTGGCCACGATGTCATCGGCCCACACCAGCGACAGGTCGCCGAGCAGGATGGCCGCCGACAGCCCGAACTGTTCGGCCGAGCCGTGCCAGTTGTTGGCACGATGCCGGTCGGCGAAATGCCGGTGCACGGTCGGCAGGCCGCGCCGCGTCGCCGATGCGTCGATCACGTCATCGTGCGCCAGCGCGCAGGCGTGCAGCAGTTCCAGCGCGGCGAAGAGTCGCAGTGCGTGGCTGTCCGAGGGACGGTCCGGCCCGGCCACCGCCCGCCAACCCCAGTAGGCGAAGGCGGGGCGCAGGCGCTTGCCACCGCGCAGCACGAATTCCTCGAGGGCCGCGGTCAGCTCGGCGTATTCGGGGCCGATGTAGGCGGAATGACGACGGCGTTCGTCGAGGTACTGACGCAGTTCCTCGACGACGGCGGTGACCAGTTCGACGGCTGACGGTGCCGCTGTATCGACGCTCAGCGGACGCCCCTTTCTGATGTCGGTTGTCTACCCCCGACTCCCTTAGCCTAGAGCGTCCCGACCGGCGGTTGTCGGACAGGCGCGCTCACAACCACGCCATTATGGGCGTCGAGCCCGCGATCGCGCGCGATGACGGCGCAGACGGTCTAGCCGGTTTCGCCGACCTTCGGCGAGCGGTCCCGGCTCGCCCAGGCCAGCCAGCCGAGGATGCCGGCCACCACGAAGGAACCGACGGTCAGCCAGATGGCCGCGCCGGTGAACGACCGCGCGGACGGGTCGGTGTAGCGGGCCTGGGCGTTCATCGTCGTCACCACACCGGGTTTGAGCTTCCACTCGACGACCTCGCCGGACACCTGGTCACCGTTGGTCGAGGTGACCTCGCCGGGGAACGCGACGCTCAGCGTCACATCGGCCTCCGGATCATTGAGGGTCGTCAGGTCCACCCGACCCTCCAGGATCACCAGGTCCCCGGCGCGGCGCAGTGAGATGTCCACCCCGGCGGCGTCGCTGTTCATGTTGGCCAGCTGCGGCAACTCGGCGAAGGTGAGGTCGGAGAACACCGCTTGCGAGCCGACGTAGTCGCCGCGCTCGTACTGCGAGACCGCGACCTTGTTGCTGAACGGCAGCGAGTTGAGCAGCTGCGGGCCCTTGTCCTCGTCGTCACGGGCCTTGGCGGCCGCCACGATCTGTCCGGAGACGCGGTCGTCGGGGGAGACCGTGAGGGACGCGCGTACCCGCACGCAGCCCACGGCGAACGGGACCAGGATCAGCAGCAGCAGGACCAGCGCGGAAAGCCGGTGGCGTCGGTGACGGGCGGACACCCGGCAATCGTGCCAGACCGCTTCGGTCACGGCGTGTGGACCGGCTGGTCAAGTGGCAGCGGGCGGCCCAGGATGGCGAACGCGCGGGGGTCACCGGCGAAGTGGTAGTCACGGATGACGTCACCGAAGCCGAGGCGGCGGTACAGCCGCCAGGCCCGGTTGGACTCGCCGTTGATCTCCGGGGTCGACAGCAGCACGTGGGCCTCGGTGCGGCCGGCGAGGAGTCGTCTGGCCAGCGCCTCGCCCAGGCCACGGCCCTGCGCTCGGGGCAGGATGTGCAGTTCGGTCAGCTCGAAGTAGTCGGCCAGCAGCGGTTCGCCGAGAGCGCCCGCGGCGCCGCGGCGCCGCAGCCCGTGCACCACCTGTTGCTGCCACCACTGGTCGGGCGCGCCGCTGTAGCCGTAGGCGATGCCGAGCATCGCCGCGGAGTCCAGCACAGCCGGGTCGGCGACATCGAGCGCCTCATCGCAGGCGTCGGTGTCCAGCGCCGCGACGGCCTTCCAGCCGGATCTGCGGGTGTGCTCCAACCACATCGACGCGCGCTGCTCCTCGGTGCCCCGCGGATAGTGCATCGCCGTGACGTACACCGTCAGCGCCTCACGGAGCCGGTGGCGCATGATCTCCGCCGACAGGTCCACCAGAAAAGTCGCCAACGGGTGTCCTTCGCGGGGTCGGTCGGAGCGGATATCGCTTCCATTATCGGCCCCGGGTGCCCGGAAGTGGCCACGTGGGTGACGTGCGGACCGCCTCGGGTGGCAGAGGTCATACAATCGTGAGTCAAGTAGGTGGTACGGCTCAGATTGACCTCGTATCATGGGAACAGGCGCCCGTAAAACGCGGGCGGCCGATGTATTTGAGGATTCGGCTCCAGCGGAGCCCACGGCGCGGACCAGGAGGGACGGATGCCACTCTCCGATCACGAGCAGCGCATGCTCGACCAGATCGAAAGCGCGCTGTACGCGGAAGACCCGAAGTTCGCGTCGAGTGTGCGCGGCGGGAATCTGCGTGCGCCGTCGGCGCGCCGACGACTGCAGGGCATCGGCCTCTTCGTGGTCGGACTGGCGATGTTGGTCTGCGGTGTCGCCATCAAGGCCACCATGATCGGCAGCTTCCCCATTCTGTCGGTCATCGGGTTCATCGTCATGTTCGGTGGGGTGGTCTTCGCGATCACCGGACCGCGGGTGGCCGGTTCGGCGGACAAGAGCGCCCCGTCGTCGGGCACCGCCCGGCCGGGTAAGCGCGGCAAGTCCGGCGGTGGCGGTTCGTTCACCAGTCGGATGGAGGATCGGTTCCGCCGTCGTTTCGACGAGTGAGGCCCGTTCCCCACTGATCTCCACCCAGGGGTGGCTCCGATTCGGAGCCGCCCCTTTTTTCTTGGGTTTTTCCGGTCTGCGTTCCCGCAAACACGCCGGCGTGTCGGGACGGCCAGGGCCCCGGCCCCACTTTCTACCCACCATCACCCACGCCGACCTCTGAGCCGACTCGGCCGGCCACAAGCTGGGCTTTTACTCATCTGTCGGGGTGTGAACGGCCGGCGGCCGGTGCTCGGCATGGCGCCGGAGGCCGCCGTGGTGGGGCGTGCGGGCAACTCGGTGGCAGCAAATGGAGCTAAGTGGGGGAATGTGGGGTAAAGTGGCGCACAGCGGAGCAACCGGAGCTCCGCGGAGCAGGCAGAAGCGACTCGGAATCCAACCGAGTGGTGGGAGGTGGCGGGATGTTTCTCGGCACCTACACGCCCAAGCTCGACGACAAGGGGCGGCTGACACTGCCCGCCAAGTTCCGCGACGCACTGGCAGGAGGGTTGATGGTCACCAAGAGTCAAGATCACAGCCTGGCCGTGTACCCGCGGGCGGAGTTCGAAAAGCTGGCAGAAAAGGCGATGCTGGCCTCGCGTAGCGATCCGCAGGCCCGTGCCTACGTGCGTAACCTGGCGGCCGGCGCCGACGAACAACATCCCGATGCGCAAGGCCGGATCACGTTGTCGGCCGAGCACCGCCGGTACGCCAACCTGTCCAAGGAATGCGTGGTGACGGGTTCGCTCGGCCACCTCGAGATCTGGGACGCCCACGCTTGGCAGCAGTACCAGGAGACACACGAAGAGACCTTCTCCGCGGCCAGCGATGACACTCTTCGCGACATCATCTGACCCGCAAGCCCGTGCAACGAGGCCTCTGTCCGAACCGGCCCTGACGTACTTCCCCGACGCCAGGTCCGCCTCGGACAGGGACCCCGTTGCAGGGGCGCCCCTTCTCGACAGGGGAGTCTCTGTGCCTGATTCCGACCAGCCCGATTCCGGCGATTCGCCGAAGTCTGGCGACCACGGCCACGTACCCGTGCTGCTCGACCGGTGCGTCGAGCTGCTGACCCCGGCGCTCACCCGGCACCACGCCGACGGCTCCGGTGCCGTCCTGGTCGATGCCACCCTCGGGGCCGGCGGCCACACCGAACGCTTCCTGACCGACCTGCCCGGGCTGCGCGTCATCGGCCTGGACCGCGACCCGAACGCCCTGCGCATCGCCGGTGACCGGCTGGCGCAATTCGGAGACCGCGTCCGGTTCGAACGCACCCGCTATGACGGCTACTGGGCCGACCGCGCGGAACCGACCGTCGATGGTGTGCTGTTCGACCTGGGCGTGTCCTCGATGCAACTCGACCTCGTCGACCGCGGCTTCTCCTACGCCCACAACGCGCCGCTGGACATGCGGATGGATCCCGACGCCCCGCTGACGGCGGCCGAGATCCTCAACAGCTACGACGAGCGGGCGCTGACGCGGTTGCTGCGCGAGTACGGCGACGAGCGGTTCGCCAACCGGATCGCCGCCCGGGTGGTCCGTCGCCGGGCACGTCAGCCGTTCGTCAGCACCGGCGAACTGGTCGAGGTGCTCTACGAGGCGATCCCGGCCGCGACCCGGCGCACCGGCGGGCACCCGGCCAAGCGCACCTTCCAGGCGTTGCGCATCGCCGTCAACGGTGAGCTCGACTCCCTGCGGGCGGCGCTACCTGCGGCGCTGGCCGCCCTCTCCGGCGGTGGCCGCATCGTGGTGATGGCCTATCAGTCGCTGGAGGACAAGATCGTCAAGAGCCAGTTCGCCGCCGCCACCGCGTCGCGGACCCCGCCGGGCTTGCCCGTCGAACTGCCCGGTTACGAGGCGGAATTCGCGTCGCTGACCCGGGGGGCCGAACAGGCCGACGCCGAAGAGATCGAACGTAACCCGCGAAGCGCCCCGGTGCGGCTGCGGGCGTTGGAGAAGATCGCCGGAAAGGAAGACTCATGAAGGGAAAGCGGTCCGCCCCGGAGCGCAGTACCGACGAGCGCCGGCGCAAGACTCCGCCCAAGGGTCGGGCCACCGCGCGCCGGCAATCCGAGGCCCCGGGGCGTAGGCGCCGCAGTGCACCCGAGCAGCGCCCGCAGCGTTCGGCGCCGCAGACCTCACCGGTGCGCAGGCCCGTCGACGCGCCCGCCCGGCCGAAGAACGCCAGCCAGGCCAAGGCCCGGGCCAAGGCACGGAAGGCCAAGGCGCCCAAGGTCGTCCGGCCGCCGCTGCGCGAGCGGCTGATCACCCGGCTGGCGACCATCGATCTGAACCCGCGCACCCTGGCCGCCCGGGTGCCGTTCGTGGTACTGGTCATCGCCGCGCTGGGGATCGGGCTGGGGGTCACGCTGTGGCTGTCCACCGACGCCGCCAGTCGCTCCTACCAGCTCGGGCACGCCCGCGATCTGAATCAGGCTCTGCTGCAGCAGAAAGAAGCGCTGGAGCGCGATGTGCTGGAGGCGCAGGCGCCGCCGGCGCTGGCCGAGGCCGCCCGCGAACTCGGCATGATCCCGTCCCGGGACACCGCACACCTGGTGCAGGACCCGACGGGAGCCTGGGTGGTGGTCGGCACACCCAAGCCGGCCGAGGGCGCCCCGCCACCGCCGCTGAACACCCCGTTGCCCGACGAGCGGCCGGCCGCACCCGCGGCGCCGGCCCGCCCCGCCGCCGGTCCGCCCGCCCCGCGCGTGGTCGACCCGCGGGAGGTCGTGGTCCGGGTGCCCGGACGCGCCGGCGCGCCGGTGGCCACCCCGCTCACCGGCCCGCAGCCGGCCGGCCCGGTGCCGGGCGCGACCGCCGCTGTGCCACCGGTGGATCCGGCGCAGATCCCGGCCGCCCCGCCCGCCGCCCAGGCGCCCGCGCCGCCGGCCGAACCGCTGGTGGTGCCGCTGCCCGGCATGCCCGCTCCGGTACCGGTCGAGGGTCTGCCGCACCTGGTCACCCCCGAGCTGCCGGCCCAGCCCGGGCCGGTCGGCGGCCTGGAGCACCTGCCCGAGACCCCGGCCGCCCCGATGGCCGCCCCGGTGGCTGACGCCCCGGCTCCGGCCGCCCCGGTGGCCGAGGTTCCGGTCGAGGTCCCCGTCCCGGGCGCCCCGGCATGAGCCGGTCGGACCGCACCTCCGAGCACGCGGCCACCGACCGCCGGATCCGCCGTCCGGCACAGACCCAGAGTGGCCTGCGCAGTTCGTCATTCGTGTTCCGGCACCGCGCCGGCAACGTGGTGATCTTCCTGGTGCTCGTCGTTGCCGCCGCCCAGCTGTTCAACCTGCAGATCTCCAATGCCGCCGGACTGCGCGCCGAGGCGGCCGGCCAGCTCAAGGTCACCGATGTGCAGCAGGCGGTGCGCGGCAGCATCGTCGACCGCAACAACGACAAGCTGGCGTTCACCATCGAGGCCCGGGCGCTCACCTTCCAGCCCGTGCGGATCCGCAAGCAGCTGGAGGAGGAGAAGGCCAAGAACCCCGACGAGGCTCCCGATCCCGATGCGCGGCTGCGTGAGATCGCCAAGGACATCGCCACCCGGCTCAACAACAAGCCCGACGCGAAGACCCTGCTGACCAAGCTCACCAGCAAGGACACCTTCGCCTACCTGGCCAGGGCGGTCGACCCGGCGATCGCCGACGCCATCACCACGAAGTTCCCCGAGGTCGGCTCCGAGCGCCAGGACATCCGGCAGTACCCGGGCGGCTCACTGGCGGCCAACATCGTCGGCGGTATCGACTGGGACGGGCACGGACTCCTCGGCCTGGAGGATTCGCTGGATGCCAAGCTGGCCGGCACCGACGGTTCGGTGACCTACGATCGCGGCTCCGACGGCGTCATGATCCCGGGCAGCATGCGCAACCGGCACGAGGCCGTCGACGGCGCCACCGTGCAACTGACCCTCGACGACGATATCCAGTTCTTCGTGCAGCAGCAGGTGCAGCAGGCCAAGGACAAGTCCGGCGCGGGCAATGTGTCCGCGGTCGTGCTCGACGCCAAGACCGGTGAGGTGCTGGCGATGGCGAACGACAACACCTTCGACCCGGCGCAGGACATCGGGCGGCAGGGCAACCGGCAGATGGGTAACCCGGCGGTCTCCTCACCGTTCGAGCCCGGCTCGGTGAACAAGATCGTCACCGCGGCCACCGCCATCGAGCTGGGTCTGACCAACCCCGACGAGGTGCTGTCGGTGCCGGGTTCGATCGACATGGGCGGCGTCACCGTCAAGGACGCCTGGAACCACGGCGTCGACCGCTACACCACCACCGGCGTCTTCGGGAAGTCCTCCAACGTCGGCACGCTGATGCTGGCCCAGCGGTTCGGGCCGGAGAAGTTCGCCGAGATGCTGGAGAAGTTCGGCCTGGGCGAGCGCACCGGGATCGAACTGCCCGGTGAGAGTGCCGGCCTGGTGCCGCCGATGGATCAGTGGTCGGGCAGCTCGTTCGCCAACCTGCCCATCGGGCAGGGCCTTTCGATGACCCTGCTGCAGATGACCGGCATGTATCAGACCATCGCCAACGACGGGGTGCGGATCCCGCCGCGCATCATCAAGGCCACCGTCGACGCCGACGGCACCGAGAATGCCGAGGCGGCGCCCGAGGGCGTACGGGTGGTCTCGCCGGAGACCGCTGCCGCCGTGCGCAACATGCTGCGGGCGACGATCCAACGCGATCCGCGCGGCGTGCAGCAGGGCACCGGTTGGCAGGCGGCCGTCGAGGGCTACCAGATCGCCGGCAAGACCGGCACCGCACAGCAGATCAACCCCAACTGTGGCTGCTACTACGACGACCACTACTGGATCACCTTCGCCGGGATGGCGCCATCGGACAATCCGCGCTACGTCATCGGCATCATGGCCGACAACCCGGGCCGGAACGCCGACGGTGATCCCGGCACCAGCATGGCGCCGTTGTTCCACCACATCGCGTCCTGGCTGCTGCAGCGCGAGAACGTGCCGCTGTCCGCCGACCCCGGCGCGCCGCTGACCCTGCAGGCGGAGTGAGCCCGATTCCTGCCCCACCGGCCCCCGGTACTGTGGCAAGGCCATGAACCTGCGTCCCGCCCATCCCGCCGGTGTCCTGCTCGTCCGGTTGGCCGACCGGATCGGTGCGACCGGGGCCACCGACACCGACGTCCGGGTGACCGGGGTGACGCTGCGCAGTCAGGATGTGCGCCCCGGCGATCTGTTCGCCGCACTGCCCGGTGCGCGGGCCCACGGCGCCCGCTACGCCGCCGACGCCGTCGCCGCCGGTGCGGTCGCGGTGCTCACCGACCCGGCCGGTGCGGCCGAGTTCGACACTGCGGACGTGCCGGTGCTCGTGCATCCGCAACCACGCTCCGTGCTCGGCGGGCTGGCAGCCGAGGTGTACGGCAATCCGTCGACGGCGCTGCGCGTCATCGGCGTCACCGGGACGTCCGGTAAGACGACGACCACCTATCTGGTCGAGGCCGGTCTGCGGGCCGCCGGCCGGGTGGCCGGCCTGATCGGCACCGTCGGCATCCGCATCGACGGGCGCGACGAGCCCAGTTCCCTGACCACGCCCGAAGCGCCCGACCTGCAGGCTCTGCTGGCGGTGATGGTGGAACGCGGCGTGGACACCGTGGTGATGGAGGTCTCCAGTCATGCGCTGACCCTGGGCCGGGTCGACGGCACCGCGTTCGCCGCAGGCGGCTTCACCAACCTCTCGCGCGACCACCTCGATTTCCACCCCACCATGGCCGACTATCTGAACGCCAAGGCCCGGCTGTTCGAGCCGGATTCGCCCAACCGCGCGGATATCGCCGTGGTGTGTGTCGATGACGAGGCAGGCCGGGAGATCGCGTTCCGGCGCCCCGGCACCGTGCGGGTTGCCACCGACGGTGCCGACGCCGAGTGGCGCATCGAGTCGGTCCGCACCACCGGGCCGGGCAGCCAGGAGTTCGTCGCGGTGGACCCGGCAGGCGTGCACCACGCGCTGCGCATCGGCCTGCCCGGCCGCTACAACATCGCCAATGCGCTGCTGGCCGTGGCGCTGTTGGATGCGGTCGGGGTGTCACCCGAGCAGAGCGCACCGGGCCTGTGCGCGGCGGCGGTCCCGGGCCGGTTGGAAACCATCGACTGCGGGCAGGATTTCCTGGCGCTGGTGGATTACGCGCACAAGCCGGGCGCGCTGCAGGCCGTGCTGACGACGCTGCGTGAGCAGACCGGAGGCCGGCTGGCCGTGGTGTTCGGCGCGGGCGGTAACCGCGATGCGGGTAAACGCGAACCGATGGGGCGCATCGCGGCCGAGATCGCCGATCTGGTCGTCATCACCGACGACAACCCACGCGACGAGGAGCCCGAATTGATCCGGGCGGCGATCCGGGCCGGTACCGACGGTCTGCCCGCCGAGGTCGTGGTCATCGGCGATCGCCGGGCGGCCATCGACCACGCCGTGGCCTGGGCGCGCGCGGGTGATGTGGTGCTCATCGCGGGCAAGGGCCACGAATCCGGGCAGACCGCGGGCGGGGTTGCCCGTCCCTTCGACGACCGGGTGGAACTCGCTGCCGCCCTGACCGCGCTGAGGCAGAACCGATGATCGAGCTGACCGTGGCCGAACTGGCCGACATCGTGGGCGGTGAACTGGCCGACATCAGTGCCGGCGACGCCGCCACCACCCGGATCACCGGGACCGTCGAGTTCGACTCGCGGGCCGTGGGCCCGGGCGGACTGTTCCTGGCGCTGCCCGGGGCCCGGTCGGACGGACATGACTTCGCCGCCGGTGCGGTGGCCGCGGGGGCGGTGGCCGTGTTGGCGGCACGTCCGGTCGGCGTGCCCGCCGTCGTGGTGCCGCCCGCGGCGGCCGGTGATGCCGGCTCCGGCGCACTGGAACACGATGACGAGGCCGGGTCCGGCGCCGCGGTGCTGGCCGCGCTGGCCAGGCTGGCCGCGGCGGTCGCGAGCGAACTGGCCGCCGGGGGACTGCGCATCATCGGCGTCACCGGATCATCGGGTAAGACCTCGACCAAGGATCTGCTGGCGGCGGTGTTGGCCCCGCTGGGCGAGGTGGTGGCCCCGCCCGGGTCGTTCAACAACGAGCTCGGTCACCCCTGGACGGTGCTGCGCGCCACCGCCGAGACCGACTTCCTGATCCTGGAGATGTCGGCGCGCCACCCGGGCAACATTGCCGCGCTGGCGGCCATCGCGACCCCGTCGATCGGTGTGGTGCTCAACGTCGGTACCGCGCACCTGGGCGAGTTCGGCTCGCGAGAGATCATCGCTGCCACGAAATCCGAACTGCCGCAATCGGTTCCGGAGTCCGGTGTGGTGATCCTGAACGCCGACGACGCCGCGGTGACCGCGATGGCCGAGAAGACCGCGGCGCGGGTGGTGCGGGTGTCGCGTGCGCCCGGTGCCGATGTCTTCTCCTCCGACGAGAGCCTCGACGAGTTGGCCCGTCCGCGCTTCACCCTGCACGCCGGTGCCGACGCGGTCCCCGTCGCGTTGGCCGTGCACGGCGAACACCAGGTGTCCAATGCGCTGGCCGCCGCCGCGGTCGCGCTGGAATGCGGGGCAACCCTGGCCCAGGTGGCCGACGCGCTGGCCGGAGCCGGCCCGGTCTCGGCGCGGCGCATGCATGTCAGCACCCGGCCCGACGGCGTCACCATCGTCAACGACGCCTACAACGCCAACCCGGATTCGATGACGGCCGGACTCAAGGCGCTGGCATGGATGGCGCGTTCCGGGCCGGATGGCAGACGGCGTAGCTGGGCGGTGCTCGGCGAGATGGCCGAGCTCGGCGAGGACGCGATAACCGAACACGATCGCATCGGGCGGTTGGCGGTGCGCTTAGATGTCTCTCGACTGATAGTCGTCGGAACCGGGAGATCGATGAGCGCCATGCATCAGGGGGCGGTGATGGAGGGGTCGTGGGGCAGTGAGTCCGTGCTGGTGCCCGACGCCGACGCCGCCCTGGCTTTGCTGCAGGCCGAGTTGGCCCCGGGGGATGTGGTGCTGGTGAAGGCGTCGAATGCGGCCGGGCTCGGTGCGCTGGCCGACGCCCTCGCGGAACTCGGGAACGGGCACGGATGAAGCAGATCCTGGTAGCGGTCGCGATCGCCCTCGCGGTGTCGATCGTGCTGACCCCGCTGCTGATCCGGCTGTTCACCAAACAGGGTTTCGGGCAGGAGATCCGGGAGGACGGCCCGGCCAGCCATCAGAAGAAGCGCGGCACCCCGTCGATGGGCGGGGTGGCCATCATGGCCGGCATCTGGGCCGGTTACCTGGGCACCCACCTGTTCGGGCTGCCGTTCGGCGGCGAGGGGCCCTCGGCCTCGGGTCTGCTGGTCCTCGGGCTGGCCACGGCGCTGGCCATCGTCGGTTTCATCGATGACCTGATCAAGATCCGCCGCTCGCGCAACCTCGGTCTGAACAAGCGGGCCAAGACCATCGGCCAGCTCACCGCGGCGGTGTTGTTCGGCGTGCTGGTGCTGCAGTTCAGCAATGCCGAGGGGCTCACCCCGGGCAGCGCGCAGCTGTCCTATGTGCGCGAGATCGCCACCGTCACGCTGGCCCCGCTGGTGTTCGTGGTGTTCGTGGTGGTGCTCGTCAGCGCCTGGTCCAACGCGGTGAACCTGACCGACGGTCTGGACGGGTTGGCCGCCGGTGCGATGGCCATGGTCAGCGCGGCCTACGTGTTGATCACGTTCTGGCAGTACCGCAACGACTGTGCCACCGGGCCGAGCCTGGGCTGCTACAACGTCCGCGATCCGCTCGATCTGGCGTTGGTCGCCGCGGCCACGGCGGGCGCGTGTATCGGCTTCCTGTGGTGGAACGCCGCGCCGGCCAAGATATTCATGGGCGACACCGGTTCGCTGGCGCTCGGCGGCATCATCGCGGGCCTTTCGGTGACCAGCCGGACCGAGATCCTGGCGGTGGTGCTCGGCGCACTCTTCGTCGCCGAGGTGACCTCGGTGGTGGTGCAGATCCTGGCCTTCCGGACGACGGGTCGCCGGGTGTTCCGGATGGCGCCGTTCCACCACCATTTCGAGTTGGTGGGGTGGGCCGAGACGACGGTGATCATCCGGTTCTGGCTGTTGACGGCCATCGCCTGTGGGCTGGGTGTGGCGCTCTTCTACGGCGAATGGCTGTCGATCGTCGGCGCGTAGGCGCCGCGCACAAGCCCCGTCGGCGCGTAGGCGCCGCGCACAAGCCCCGTCGGCGCGTGGGGCCTGACTTCCCGAGAGTGACGCATTGGCAGTCCGCGCGGCTGCGGGACGACCTTTTCGTCACTCTCGACGCCTGCGCAACGGTTAGCTGAAATCGCCGGCATCCGCGACACGCCCCCGATATCCGCGACGACCGGTCCGCGACGGGGGAGGATTCTGGGGTGCAAGAGACTAGTGGGGCGGGCGTGACGCCTGTGACTCTTGCGAGTGGCCGGTGAGGAATCCGCTCGCGGGGGTGCGGGCACGGTTGACGCGGACCGAGGGGCCCGCCGACGGCGCGGACGCCACCGACACAGCAAGGGCCGACGCCGGCGCCAACGCCAAGACCGACCCCAGGACCAAGACCAACACCAAGACCGAGACCAAATCCGATGCGAGGGCCACCACGACCCTCGCCAAGGCCACGTCCTCCGCGGATGGCGCGCCACGCACCCGGTTCGGCCAGTGGCTGGGCCGGCCGATGACATCGTTTCACCTGATCATCGCTGTTGCCGCGATCCTGGTGACACTGGGCTTGATCATGGTGCTCTCCGCTTCTGGGGTGTACTCCTATGACTCCGGTGGCTCGCCGTGGACCGTCTTCGCCAAACAGTCCCTGTGGACCGGCGTCGGCCTGATCGCGTTCTATCTGGCGCTGCGGATGCCCGTCTCACTGATGCGGCGACTGGCGTTCCCCGCCTTCGTCTTCACCATCCTGCTGCTGGTCCTGGTGCTCATCCCGGGAATCGGCAAGGTGGCCAACGGTTCCCGTGGTTGGTTCGTGTTCGGCGGCTTCTCCATGCAGCCCTCCGAGCTGGCCAAGATCGCCTTCGCCATCTGGGGTGCGCACCTGCTGGCCGCGCGCCGCCTCGAACAGGCCTCGCTGCGCGAGATGCTGGTGCCGCTGGTGCCCGCCGCCGGCCTGGCGCTCACCCTGATCGTGCTGCAACCCGACCTCGGCCAGACCGTGACGCTGAGCATCATCCTGCTCGGCCTGCTCTGGTACGCCGGTCTGCCCCTTCGCGTGTTCGTCAGCTCGCTGTCGGCGATGGTGATCGCCGCGGGTGTGCTCGCGGTCTCGGCCGGCTACCGGTCCAACCGCGTGCAGTCCTGGCTGAATCCCGGTTCGGACCCGGGCGGCGCCGGCTACCAGGCCCGCCAGGCCCGCTATGCGCTGGCCAACGGCGGTCTGTTCGGCAACGGACTCGGTCAGGGCACCGCGAAGTACAACTATCTGCCCAACGCCCACAACGACTTCATCTTCGCGATCATCGGCGAGGAACTGGGTTATGTCGGGGCCGCCGGACTGCTGTGCCTGTTCGGCCTGTTCGCCTACACCGGTATGCGCATCGCCCGGCGTTCGGCCGACCCGTTCCTGCGGCTGCTCACCGCCACCGTCACGCTGTGGGTGATCGGTCAGGCGTTCATCAACGTCGGTTATGTGGTGGGCCTGCTGCCGGTCACCGGTCTGCAGCTGCCGCTCATCTCCGCCGGCGGTACCTCGACCGCGACCACGATGCTCATCCTCGGTGTGATCACCAACGCCGCCCGACACGAACCCGAGGCCGTCGCCGCGCTGCGGGCCGGGCGCGACGACCGGGTGAACCGGCTGCTGCGGCTGCCGCTGCCCGAGCCCTATGTGCCCAGCCGGCTGGAGGTGGCCCGCGACCGGCTGCGCACCAAGGACGGCAAGCCTGCCAAGGCGGGCCGGGCACCGGCCAAGCAGAAGGCACCGGCCAAGAACAGAAGCAAGACCCAGGCTCCCGCCAAGAAGCCCCGCCAGGCACCCGCCGCCGACGCCCGGCGCAGCAGCCGCCGCGATGGCCATCCGGCCGACCGGGCCGCACGGACCACAGGGCATCATGGTGACGGTCGCCGCGCGGCCCAACGTGGCCGCGCGGAACCGCGGCAGGGGCGTGGTCAGCAGGGCCGCACCCGTTCATTGGAAGGTCAGCGTTACGGGTGAGCACGTTATCGGTCGTCCTGGCCGGCGGTGGTACGGCAGGTCATGTGGAACCTGCGATGGCCGTGGCAGATGCACTGACCGAGCTGGATCCGGACGTCCGGATCACCGCGCTGGGCACCGCGCGTGGCCTGGAGACCCGACTCGTCCCGGAACGCGGGTATGACCTCGAGCTCGTCACCCCGGTGCCGCTGCCGCGTAGACCGTCGGCGGATCTGCTGAAGCTGCCGCTGCGGGTGCGCACCGCCGTCCGTCAGACCCGCGCGGTGTTCGACACCGTCGGCGTCGACGTCGTGATCGGTTTCGGCGGTTACGTCGCGGTGCCCGCGTACCTCGCCGCCCGGCGCGGTGTGCGCCGGCCCGCGGTGCCCGTGGTGATCCACGAGGCCAACGCCAGCGCCGGCTGGGCCAACAAGCTGGGCGCGCGGACCGCGCAGCGGGTGCTCTCGGCCGTTCCCGATCCGGGGCTGGGGCCGGTCGAGGTGGTCGGGGTCCCGGTGCGGGCCAGCATCACCGCGCTGGACCGCGCGGCGCTGCGGGCCCAGGCCCGGGCGACGTTCGGATTCGCCGAGGACGCCAAGGTGCTGCTGGTCTTCGGCGGGTCCCAGGGCGCGCAGTCCATCAACCGTGCGGTGTCAGCGGCCGCGAGGGAGCTTGCCGCCAAGGGTGTTTCGGTGCTGCACGCACACGGACCCAAGAACACCCTGGATCTGCCGGAACCGTCCGGACCGCCGTACGTCGCAGTGCCCTACCTGGACCGGATGGACCTCGCGTATGCCGCGGCCGACCTGGCCATCTGCCGATCCGGGGCCATGACGGTCGCCGAGGTCAGCGCCGTCGGCCTGCCCGCGGTCTACGTGCCGCTGCCGATCGGCAACGGCGAACAGCGCCTCAACGCCCTGCCGGTGGTGCAGGCCGGCGGCGGCCTGCTGATCGACGACGGCGACCTGTCGCCGACACTTGTCGCCGACACCGTGACCGATGTGCTGAACGACGATGCCCGCCTGCAGCGGATGACCGCGGCGGCCGCGCTGGCCGGGCACCGCGATGCCGCCCGCCGGGTGGCCGAGGTTGCCCTCGAGGTGGCGCGGCGCAACCGGAGGATGGCGCGATGAAGGGTCTGCCACCGGAACTCGCGCGTGTGCACATGGTCGGCATCGGCGGCGCGGGGATGTCCGGCATCGCCCGCATCCTGCTGGACCGCGGTGGCCAGGTGTCCGGATCGGATGCCAAGGAATCCCGCGGTATCGCCGCCCTGCGGGCCCGGGGCGCCGAGATCCGGATCGGCCATGACGCGGCGGCCCTGGACATGTTGCCCGGCGGGCCGACCGCGGTGGTCACCACGCACGCCGCCATCCCCAAGACCAACCCCGAGCTGGTCGCAGCGCGGCAGCGGGGCATCCCGGTCATCCTGCGGCCGGTGGTGCTGGCCGAGCTGATGGTCGGCGACAAGACGCTGATGGTCACCGGGACGGCCGGTAAGACGACCACGACGTCGATGCTCATCGTGGCCCTGCAGCACAGCGGTTTCGACCCGTCCTTCGCCGTCGGCGGTGACCTCGGTGCGGCGGGCACCAACGCCCATCACGGCAGCGGTCCGTATTTCGTCGCCGAGGCCGACGAGAGCGACGGATCGCTGGTGGCCTACCGGCCCGATATCGCCGTGGTGACCAATGTCGAGGCCGATCATCTGGACTTCTTCGGCACCGAGCAGGCCTATGTCGCGGTGTTCGACGCGTTCATGGAGCGGTTGCAGCCCGGCGGCGCGCTGGTGGCCTGTGTCGACGACCCCGGTGCGGCCGCGCTCGCGGATCGCACTGCCGCCCTGGGTATCCGGGTGCTGCGGTACGGCTCTGCCGGCGACCGGCCGGTGGGCGACGGGCTGGCCGGTGCGCTGCTGGACTGGGAGCAGCGCGGCACCCGTGCTGTCGCCACCGTGCAGCTGGCGGGGGAGAGCACCCCACGGACCATGCGGCTTGCCGTCCCCGGCCGGCACATGGCGCTCAATGCGCTGGCAGCGCTGCTGGCCGCCGTCGAGGCCGGTGCGCAGCCCGAGGTGGTGCTGGAGGCGCTGGCCGACTTCGAAGGGGTCCGGCGCCGCTTCGAGCTGGTGGGCACATCGGCCGATGTGCGTGTCTTCGACGATTACGCACACCACCCGTCCAAGGTGGCCGCCGCGCTGACCGCCGTGCGCACGCTGGCCCACGAATCGCACGGCCGCGCCATCGTCGTGTTCCAGCCGCATCTGTATTCGCGCACACAGACTTTCGCCAGGGAGTTCGGCGCCGCCCTGAGCACCGCCGACGAAGTCTTCGTGCTCGACGTGTACGCCGCCCGCGAGCAGCCGATCGCCGGGGTGAGCGGTCGCAGCATCGTCGAACACATCACCGTGCCGGTGCACTACGTGCCGGATTTCTCGGCGGTGGCCGATCGGGTGGCCGCGGTGGCCCGCCCGGGCGATGTGGTGGTGACGATGGGGGCCGGAGACGTGACGCTGCTCGGCCGCGAGATCCTCGACGCGGTGGGCAGGCGGGCCGACCGGGCGGCCGACCGATGACGGTCCCACCCGAGCCGCCCGCCGAGGAACCCGAGCCCGACACCGACACCACCCCGGTCACCGAACCGACCACCGAACCGGCTGCGGAGGCAGCGGCCGACCCAGAACCGGAACCCGACGTCGAGGGCCCGCGCCGACGGGCGCGCCGTGAACGCGAGGAGCGCCGTGCCGCCCAGGCCCGGGCCATGGCGATCGAGGAGGCCCGGCGGGAGGCCAAGCGGCGGACGCTGGGCCGGCCGCAGGAACAACCGAAATCCGCGCCGCGCGGGGTGATCCGCGGGCTCAAGGTGCTGATGTGGACCGCCGTGCTGGCGGTCATCGCCGTCGGGGTGGGTCTGCTGCTCTATTTCACGCCGATCATGTCGGCGCGTGAGACGGTGGTCACCGGGCTGACCGCGCTGACCGAGGACGAGGTGCGCCAGGTCGCCGCCGTCACCCCGGGTACGCCGTTGTTGCAGATCGACACGGACGCGGTGGCCGAGCGGGTGGCCTCGATCCGGCGGGTGGCCAGCGCGCGGGTGCAGCGCGAGTACCCGTCGACGCTGCGGATCACCGTCGAGGAGCGGGTGCCGCTGGTGGTCAAGGACTATCCGGACGGTCCGCACCTGTTCGACCGCGACGGCGTCGACTTCGTCACCGCGCCACCGCCGCCGGGTCTGCCCTATATCGACACCGCGAACCCCGGTCCGCGCGATCCCGCCACGCTGGCCGGCCTGGAAGTGCTGACCTCGCTGCCGCCGGAGGTGTCCGGACAGGTCAGCAGGGTCGAGGCGCCGTCGGTGGCGGCCATCACGCTGATCCTGTTCGACGGTCGAAAAGTGGTGTGGGGCACCACCGATCGCACCCAGGAGAAGGCGCTGAAACTGGCGGCGCTGCTGACCCAGCCCGGCCAGACCTACGACGTGTCGAGTCCCGACCTGCCGACGGTCAAATAACGGCGATCGGCGCAACGAAACAAATTTCGGTCGTGTCGCTTCGGCGCGCCTGCACCGATCCGGTGCCGCGTCACCCTACCGTTCTGGTTGCGCGGAACTACTTGACATAACTATAAACCTATGGTTGAGGTTTAGGGTTTCGGGCAGAGCGGCAACACCACGAACACCACTTACTCCCATGGGCAGGAAAGGCGACCGATGACCCCCCCGCATAACTACCTCGCCGTTATCAAGGTGGTCGGCATCGGCGGCGGCGGCGTCAACGCCGTCAACCGGATGATCGAGCACGGACTCAAGGGCGTTGAGTTCATCGCCATCAACACCGACGCACAGGCACTGTTGATGAGCGATGCCGACGTCAAACTCGATGTCGGTCGCGACTCCACCCGTGGACTCGGCGCCGGCGCCGACCCCGAGGTGGGCCGCAAGGCCGCCGAAGACGCCAAGGACGACATCGAGGAGCTGCTGCGCGGCGCCGACATGGTGTTCGTGACCGCGGGCGAGGGCGGTGGCACCGGCACCGGTGGCGCCCCGGTCGTGGCCACCATCGCGCGCAAGCTCGGCGCTCTCACTGTGGGCGTGGTCACCCGGCCGTTCTCCTTCGAGGGCAAGCGCCGGTCCAACCAGGCCGAGAACGGCATCAACGCGCTGCGCGAGAGTTGCGACACGCTCATCGTCATCCCCAATGACCGGCTGCTGCAGATGGGCGACGCCGCGGTCTCGCTGATGGACGCGTTCCGCAGCGCCGACGAGGTGCTGCTCAACGGCGTCCAGGGCATCACCGACCTGATCACCACCCCGGGTCTGATCAATGTCGACTTCGCCGACGTCAAGGGTGTGATGAGCGGGGCGGGCACCGCCCTGATGGGCATCGGCTCGGCGCGCGGTGACGGCCGGGCACTCAAGGCCGCCGAGATCGCCATCAACTCGCCGCTGCTGGAGGCTTCCATGGAGGGCGCGCAGGGCGTGCTGCTCTCGGTGGCCGGCGGCAGCGACCTCGGGCTGTTCGAGATCAACGAGGCCGCCTCGCTGGTGCAGGAGGCCGCACACGCCGAGGCCAACATCATCTTCGGCACGGTCATCGACGACTCGCTGGGCGACGAGGTCCGGGTGACGGTGATCGCCGCCGGCTTCGACAGCACCGGACCGAGCCGCAAACCCGTTGTCGGCGAAGCTACTTCGGGCGTCGCGCCGGGCTCGGCGGGCAAGGTCCGCTCCAGCGTGTTCGAGCCGGCCGACGCCATCTCGGTGCCGGCGCACACCAACGGCGCGACGGTGAAGATCGGCGGCCCCGACGACGGGGGCATCTCCGATGACGACGTCGACGTGCCGCCGTTCATGCGCCACTGACCCGGCGTGCCCGTCCGGGTCCGGCGCGTCACCACCACCCGTGCGGGTGGGGTGTCCAAGCCACCTTTCGACACGTTCAATCTCGGCGATCACGTCGGCGATGATCCGGCCGCCGTGGCGGCCAACCGCCGCCGGTTGGCCGCCGCCCTGGGGCTCGCCGAGGACGCGGTGGTCTGGATGAACCAGACGCACTCCGACCATGTCGTCGTGGTGGACGGTTCGCGCGCCACCGCGGTGGACGACACCGATGCGCTGGTGACCACCCGCCGCGGGCTGGCCCTGGCGGTCGTCAGCGCCGACTGCGTCCCCGTTCTGCTCGCCGATTCGCGGGCCGGCGTCATCGGTGCCGCACATGCGGGCCGGATCGGTGCGCAGATCGGCATCGTCGCCCGCACGCTGGGGAAGATGGTCGAGGTGGGTGCCTCGGTCGCCGACGTGTCCGCACTGTTGGGTCCCGCCGTCAGCGGGCGACATTACGAGGTACCCGAGGAGATGGCCGCAGACGTGGAGAAGACGCTGCCGGGCAGCCGATGCCGCACCGAGCGCGGCACCGCCGGACTCGACATCCGGGCCGGGCTGGTCGGCCAGCTCACCCGCCTCGGCGTGACGGCGATCGACGTGGATCCGCGCTGCACCGTGGAGGACACCCGGCTGTTCAGTCATCGCCGCGGTGCGCCGACGGGCCGGCTGGCGTCTGTGGTGTGGATGGAATGAGTACGCACCGCGATGCGGAACTCGCCGGTTCGCTGGCCGCCGTGCGGACCAGGCTGGCCCGTGCTGCCGAGGCGGCCGGGCGTGACGTGCGCGGGATCGAGTTGCTGCCCGTGACGAAGTTCTTCCCGGCCTCCGATGTGGTGATCCTGCGCCGACTCGGTTGCTCGGACTTCGGCGAGTCCCGTGAGCAGGAGGCCGCGCGCAAGGTCGCCGATGTCGCCGCGCAATTCCCGGGCGAGCAGATCCGTTGGCACATGGTCGGCCATGTCCAGCGCAACAAGGCCCGCGCGATCGCCAGGTGGGCGCACACCGTGCACTCCGTGGACAGCGCCCGGGTGATCGCCGCGCTGGGCGGGGGAGCCGAGCAGGCGCTCGCCGATGGGCACCGCAGCACGCCGCTGCGGGTGTACCTGCAGCTCAGTCTCGACGGTGACCCTGATCGCGGCGGCGTGGCCGTCGGCACACCCGACCTGATCGACGAGCTCTGTGCCGCAATACATGCCATCGATGCACTGGAGTTGGCCGGCGTGATGGGTATCCCGCCGCTGGACTGGGATGCCGAGGACGCGTTCGTCCGGTTGGCCGCCGAACGGGACCGGGTGCAGCGGTCCTATCGACAGCCGCTCGGGCTGTCGGCGGGCATGTCGGGAGATATGGAGATCGCGGTGCGACACGGATCCACGTGTGTGCGTGTCGGAACCGCGTTGATGGGTCAACGTCCTCTAACGTCACCCTGAGTAGTCACTCCAGTCACATCTTCATCACAGACAACACAGACACAAGTCGTTAGAAGGGGCAGGCGATGAGCACTCTGCACAAGGTCAAGGCCTACTTCGGTATGGCGCCGATGGACGATTACGACGACGAGTACTACGACGACGAGCGTCCCGCCCGCGCCGGATACCCGCGCCGCGGCGCCGAGGAGCGCTTCGAGGAGGACGGTTACGGCCGCGACCCGCGGGACGCCCGTGGCTTCGAGGACCGGATCCCCGCCCGCGAGTACGACGACATCCCGGGCGCCTACCGCGGCGGCTATGGCGACGCGCCGCGCTTCGAAGGCCGGCTGCGCGCCCCTCGCCCCGAATTCGACCGCCCGGCACCGCGATTCGCGGCGCCGACCCGGGGCGCGAGCGCCCTTGCCATGGAGCCGCGCCGGATGGCCGCGCTCTTCGAGGAGGGCAGCCCACTGGCCAAGATCACGACGCTGCGTCCCAAGGACTACAGCGAGGCCCGCACCATCGGTGAGCGTTTCCGCGACGGCACCCCGGTGATCATGGATCTGGTGTCGATGGACAACGCCGATGCCAAGCGGCTGGTCGACTTCGCCGCCGGGTTGGCCTTCGCCCTGCGCGGCTCCTTCGACAAGGTGGCGACCAAGGTCTTCCTGCTCTCGCCCGCCGACATCGACGTCAGCGCCGAGGAGCGCCGCCGGATCGCCGAGGCAGGTTTCTACGCCTACCAGTAGGACCGCTCGCGGGGTCACCGACCCCGACCGGTGCGACAGGTAGGCTGACGTCGAGGGCATGAAGTCCGCTTCTGTGCCCGAGTGTCGCTCCACCTGCCCTGCTCATCCGCCGTAGTGAGGTTCGGCTCCCTTGTCGATGGTCTTCCAAATCCTGGGCTTTGCGCTGTTCGTCTTCTGGCTGCTGCTGATCGCCCGGGTCGTTGTCGAGTTCATCCGGTCCTTCAGCCGGGACTGGCACCCGCGCGGTGCGACGGTGGTGATCCTGGAGTTGATCCTCACCGTCACCGATCCGCCGGTGAAGCTGCTGCGCCGGCTCATCCCGCAGTTGACGATCGGCGCAGTGCGATTCGATCTCTCGATCATGGTGTTGCTGCTGGTCGCGTTCATCGGGATGCAGCTGGCATTCGGTGCCGCAGCCGGGGCCGCCTGACCTGTCCGGTGTCCCGGCGCCTCGGCGTGGGAGATTGAAATTCGCTCTTAATTATGAGGCTCCTGTGCAACCGCCGGGTCAGCTGTGACAGGATGGACGCCAGTTACTTCTACCGACGCTTTACACTTTGACACCGGTTGACGGTCCAGACTTCAAGGGGGCAGACAATGCCGCTCACTCCAGCCGACGTTCACAACGTCGCGTTCAGTAAGCCGCCCATCGGCAAGCGTGGCTACAACGAGGACGAGGTAGACGCCTTCCTCGATCTCGTCGAGAACGAGCTGACCAGGCTCATCGAGGAGAATGCCGACCTGCGTCAGCGGGTGTCCGAGCTCGATGCGGAGCTGTCCGGAGCCCGTGCCGGTGGTGGCGTGGCCGCCACCCAGACCATCCCGCCGTACCAGGCGCCGCAGCCCGAGCCCGAGCCCGAGCCGGCCCAGCCGGTGTACGAGGCGCCCGCTGCGCCGCAGCCGGTGGCGCAGCAGCCGGCCGCCCCGGTCTCCGAGGACCACCACGTCCGCGCGGCCAAGGTGCTCAGCCTGGCCCAGGACACCGCGGACCGCCTCACCAGCACCGCCAAGGCCGAGTCCGACAAGTTGCTCGCCGACGCCCGCGCGCAGGCCGACGCCCTGGTCACCGAGGCGCGCCAGACCGCCGAGACCACGGTCGCCGACGCCCGCGCCAAGGCCGACGCGTTGCTGTCCGACGCGCAGACCCGCTCGGAGACCCAGCTGCGGCAGGCGCAGGAGAAGGCCGACGCCCTGCAGGCCGATGCCGAGCGCAAGCACTCCGAGATCATGGGCACCATCAATCAGCAGCGGACCGTGCTGGAGGGGCGCCTCGAACAGCTGCGCACCTTCGAGCGCGAATACCGCACCCGCCTCAAGACCTACCTGGAGTCGCAGCTGGAGGAGCTGGGCCAGCGTGGCTCGGCCGCGCCGGTCGACTCCGCCGCGAACAACGAGGGTGGCGGGTTCAACCAGTTCAACCGCGGCGCGAACTGACCGGTACCCGCTGAGTCCGGTCAATGCTGATCATCGCGCTCGTCCTTGCCCTCATCGGCCTGGCTGCCCTGGTGGCCGCGGTCGTCACGAGCAACGAGCTGATCGCCTGGGTCTGTATCGGAGCCAGCGTCATCGGTGTGCTGCTGCTCATCGGTGACGCCCTGCGGGCCCGCCGCGGCGGTGACTCCGACGATCCGGACGAGGACGACGTGGACCGGGACCTCGCCGACGACCTCGACGGCGGGGCAGGTGCGGGCGTCGGCGCCGCGCCGGAACCCGAGCCCGTGCAGGACTACCCGGAGGATGAGGCGACCGTGACCCAACCCGAGTCGGGATCCGAGAAGGACACCGAGTCCGATACCGCGTCCGAGTCCGATACCGAGATCGCCGGCGTCACCGATGCCGATGACGATGCCGAGGCCGGCGGTGCCGTCGACATCTCGCCCGACCCGGACGTCCCGCCGAAGAACTAGGCCGACGCGGCGAGCAGTTCGCAGACCTCCTCGTCGGTGGTCTGGGTGAAGTCCGCATACACCTGACCGACGGCGCGGAAATTCGGCGGCGTGATCGCGCACACCACGGCGTCGGCCTCGGCCTCGATGTGACGCAGACTCACCGACGCACTGCGGCCGGGGCCCACCGGCACGGCGACGGTCACCGTACTCGCGCCGGCCGATCGGATGGCCCGGATCGCCGCCAGCATGCTCGCCCCGGTGGCGATACCGTCGTCGACCAGGATCACCGCCCGTCCCGCCGGTTCCGTCGGCGGGCGGCCCGCGCGGTAGCGATGTTCGCGGCGACGCAGCTCCGCCTCCTCCCGGTCGATGACCTGCTGCAGCTCGGCGTCGCTCACCTGTTGACCGGCGATGACATCGGCGTTGAGTACCACCCGCCCGCCGGTGGTCAGGGCCCCCATCGCCAGCTCCGGCCAGCGCGGCACCCCGAGCTTGCGGACCAGGAACACATCGAAGGGCACCGCCAGCGCGTCGGCCACCTCCCACCCGACCGGCACGCCGCCCCGCGCCAAGCCCAGCACCAGCGGCATTGCCGCGGCAGGGGGTCTGCGTAGTGCGCCGGCCAACGCCCGGCCCGCGTCACGGCGGTCCCGGAACGGTGCGGACTGTGCGCTCATGGCAGTGCTTTTCGACGTCGTCGCGTGGTTTCCACGGTGTGGCCGGTGGGTACCCCCACGCCCGTGAAATCAACCGATCGGACCGAAGCATGAGCATCGAGTTCGACAGTGTCGTCCCGCACCGGATCGACGACGTCTTCGCCTGGCACGCCCGCCCCGGCGCGATGCGCCGGCTCGTTCCGCCATGGCAGCCGATGACGGTGGTCGCCGAGACCACCTCACTCGCCGACGGTCAGGCCGTTCTCGGCCTGCCGGGCGGGTTGCGCTGGGTCGCGCAGCACCAGGCCGACGAATACGACCCGCCGCACCGCTTCGTCGATGCGCTGTCCAGCGACGGGCCGATCACCTGGCCGGTGCGTGCGGTGGGCACCTGGCGGCACACCCACGATTTCGCCGCCGAGGGTTCCGGTACCCGGGTGTCCGACCGGGTGGAGACCGTGGTTCCGGCCGCGGCACTGCGGCCGATGTTCGTCTACCGGCACACCCAACTCGCCGAAGACCTGGCCGCGCACCGTGATGCCGCCGCCGCGGGGATGGAACCGATGACCATTGCCGTCACCGGGGCGTCCGGCCTGGTCGGCACCGCGTTGAGCGCATTCCTGACCAGCGGCGGCCACCGCGTCATCCGGTTGGTTCGCGGGTCGGCAACCAAACCCGATGAGCGGCACTGGAATCCGGACCATCCAGTGAAAGATCTGCTCAGCGGTGTCGATGCCGTCGTGCATCTGGCCGGCGCATCGATCGCTGGGCGGTTCACCGATTCGCATCGAAAGGCGATCCGCGACAGTCGGATCGGGCCGACGCGCGCGCTGGCCGAGGTGGCGGCCGCGTCCGAGGACGGACCACGTATCTTCGTCAGCGCGTCGGCCGTCGGATTCTACGGATATCAGCGGGGCGACTCACTGCTCACCGAGGACGCCGGCCGCGGAGACGGTTTCCTGGCCGATGTGGTCGCCGACTGGGAGGCCGCGACAGCACCGGCCGCCGATGCGGGGCTGCGGGTCGTCAACATCCGGACCGGGGTGGTGCAATCCGCCAACGGCGGCACCCTGCGACTGATGCGACCGTTGTTCGCCGCCGGGCTGGGCGGCCGCCTGGGCAGCGGGACACAGTGGCTGGCCTGGATCGGTCTCGACGACCTGCTCGACGTCTACCATCGCGCGCTGTATGACGCCGAGCTCAGCGGTCCCGTCAACGCGGTGGCACCAAATCCGGTGCGCAACACCGAATACACCGCCGCGCTCGGCAAGGTGCTGCACCGCCCGACGCTGTTACCGGTGCCGTCGTTCGGACCGAAACTGTTGCTCGGGGCCCAGGGCGCCCGTGAACTGGCCGAGGCAGACCAGCGCGTGGTGCCTGCCAAGCTGGAGGCGCGCGGCCACCGGTTCCGCCGGCCAACCGTGGCCGCGGCGTTGTCTCACGAACTCGGGCACGGCTGACGCGCGGTGTAGGTCAGAAATCCGTTGACCAGAGCCCGGATCCGGCGGCCCGCATCATCGTGCAGTTCCGCGGTGCGGGTACGCAGATCATCGTGGCTGACCCCCAGCAACCCCGCCTCGCCGGCGTCGCGGTCGTCGTCGAGCCACAGTTCCAGCAGACCGGGGTCGAGCTCGGGATGGAACTGCAGTCCGACGGCGCGACCCAGCGCGAAGGCCTGCACTGCGCTTGCTGTCCTGGCGATCTCGGTCGCCCCGGGCGGCAGTGTGAAACGGTCGAAATGCCACTCGAACCACGGCCCCGGGGGGATCAACTCCGGCTGATCCGATTCCACGTCATACCAACCGATCTCGGGCAGATCCGACCGTGACACCCTTGCACCGAATGCCTGTGCCAGCAGCTGTCCGCCGAAGCAGACACCCAGCGTCGGGATGCCGGCCGCAGCGGCGTCGAGCACCAGCTTGGTCTGCGCACCGACCCAGGTCGATTTCAGCTTCTCGTCGTACACCGGCCAGCGGGCGCCGAGCGGAACGATGACGTCGTAGTCGGTGGGGTCGGGGAACTCCACGTGCAGCGCGGGTGCGTCGGCACGGTCGGCCGGGACCACCTCGAAGGTCGCCACGTCGTATCCGGCGTCGGCGAAGGCGTTGCCGAGCATTGCCTCGGTGGCGATGGGGTCGTTGTAGAGGAAGAGGACGGTGCGTGCCACACCGAGAATCTACTCGTCATCCGGCCGTCCGGTAGCGCCGCTCCGGGCGGCCGGAGCCATACTGCAGCCGCAGCTCCAGCACGCCGGTGCTCAGGTAATGCTCCAGATAGCGCCGGGCGCTCACCCGGGAGATCCCGACCAGGTCGGCGCATTCGGCGGCCGACACCTCACCGGCGCCGCGGACGGCGTCGAGCACCAACCGGCCGGTCTCGGCGCCCAGGCCCTTGGGCAGTACCTCCGGTGCCTCGGGTGCGCCTGCGCCGCCGAACAGCGCGTCGACCATCGTCTGGTCCGCGCCGCCCTCGGCAGCCAGCGCATCGGCACGGGTGGCGAAGGACGCCAATTTCGTCTGCAGCTGATCGAACTCGAACGGTTTGATCAGGTAGTCCGCGGCGCCGCCGTCCAACGCACCCCGCACAGTGTCGAGCTCGCGGGCTGCGGTGATCATGATGACGCCGACGTGGTCGCCGTGGGCACGCAGTCGGTGCAGCACCTCCAGACCGGTCATGTCCGGCAGGTACACGTCCAACAGGATCAGCGCCGGGCGTAGGTCGGCGGCGGCCGTCAGCGCCTCGCTGCCGTTGCGGGCCACCGCGACCGGACGGAAACCGTCGATGCGCTCGACGAATCGGCGGTGGATCTCGGCGACCATGAAGTCGTCGTCGACGATCAGGACGTCACGCACCGGGCACCTCGCTCGCCCGGGGGTTGTTTCCCGTCGCTGCGCTCGCCCGGGATGTATTTCCCGTCGCTGCGCTCGCCCGGGGCTTGTTTCCCGGCAGCCGCACCGCGAACGACGCCCCACCGCCGGGAGCATCGCTGATCTCGGCGCGCCCGCCGTGCTGCGCGGTCACCAGCCGGACCAGCGCCAGGCCGATACCGCGCTGTTCGGCCGGACCACCCGCCGACTTGGATGTCACCCCCCGTGCGAAGATCTCCTCGCGAAGTGATTGCGGCACACCCGGACCGGTGTCGGACACCGCGATGGCCAGTCCGTCGCCATCCTCGATGCGGACGGTGACCCGGGCCCGTTCGGAGCCGACCGAGGCCTCCACCGCGTTGTCGATCAGGTTGCCCAACACGGTGATCACATCCGTGGCCAGCGCCGGCGACAGCGCAGCCAGGTGGCTGTCGGCGTCCAGGGTCAGCGTCACCCCGCTCTCGGCGGCCAGTGAGGTCTTGGCGATCAGCAGGGCGGCTACCGCCGGATCGGAAACCCGTTGAGTGACAGCATCGTTGATCGCGGCGCGCCGCCGCGTCAGGGTGCCCACCAGATCGTGCACCGCGTCGAACTCACCCAGCTGGACCAGACCGGAGATGGTGTGCAGCTGGTTGGCGAACTCGTGGGTCTGTGCCCGCAGCGTGTCGGTGACACTGCGGTGTGAGGACAGCTGCGCCTGCAGGGCGGCCAGTTCGGTGCTGTCACGCATCGTGGTGACGGTACCGAAGCGGCGCCCCTGACTGCGTGCCGTGCTGCGGTTGAGCGCCAGCACCCGGCTGCGGGTGGCGATCACCACGTCGTGTTCGTCGGCGTGCCCGCCGGAGCCGGACAACAGGAACTCCACGACCGCCGGTTCCAGCCCGACCTCGTCGACGCGCCGGCCCACCGCGTCCGCCCCGATGCCCAGCAGCCGCTGCGCACTGTCGTTGACGACGGTGATGATGCCGTCGGTGTTCACCGCGACCACACCCTCACGGATGCTGTGCAGCAGAGCTTCCCGGTGGTCGGCCAGGCCGGCGATCTCGGCCACCTCCAGCCCACGAGTGTGCCGTTTGATGCGGCGCGACAGCAGCCAGGACGCCGCCAGACCGAGCACCGCTCCCAGGCTCAGGTAGAAGAACAGGCGCTCACCGGCACCGCTGAGCAGCTCCCATACCGACGGATAACCCTCGCTGACGGAGGCGATCGCCAGTACCTCGCCATCAGAGGACAGCACGGGGACCTGGCCGACGAGGCTGTGCACGCCGTCGACATCAGCATCGCCGAACCAGGCGCGGCCCTCGTCGGCCCGGCTCGGCCCGAGATCGGTTCCCGCGCCGACCCGGGACGGATCGGACGACGCCCGCACCGTGCCGTCGGGACCGATGATCTCGGCCAGGCTGGCACCCGACAGCGACACCGCGCGGTCCACCTCCGGTGCCAGAACCGTCGCGGCGAAGGGATCGGCGTAGCGCTCGCGCACGATCGGGGTGGACGCCATGTTCTCGGCCACCGCGATCATCCGCTGTCCCCGCACCTCGCGGAACTCGCTGGTGGACTGGGCGACCGAGACGGCGGCCACCGCCACCAGCACGACGGCGACGACGACGAGCTGGAATGCCAGGAACTGGCCGGCCAGGCTGCGACCCCAACTCGTGTTCTTAATGACCAAAACTTCCTTTGCGTCCATATGAGTGACCTGAGTCACCCGTGAGGTCCAGTATTGCTGAGCATCACAAATGATTGGGGACGACATGTTCGTACGGCAATCCAGTGGCCGACGGCTGAGGATATCGGTGGTGATCGCCGTGATCGCCGCACTTCTGCTTTCCGCGTGCGGGGTGACCCGCGGCGACGAGTCCGGCCTGCACCGGCTGCGGATGATGGTGCCGAACAGCCCTGGCGGCGGGTATGACCTCACCGCCCGCACCGCGGTCAAGATCATGGAAGACGACAAGATCACCGGCCGCGTCGAGGTGTTCAACGTGATCGGTGCCGGCGGCACGGTGGCGATGGCGCGCCTGATGAACGAGCGTGGCAACGGCGACCTGATGATGATGATGGGCCTCGGCGTGGTCGGCGCGGTGTTCACCAACGGATCCACCGCCCGCGCCTCGGATGCCACTGCGTTGGCCAAGGTCGTCGAGGAGCAGGAAGGCATCCTGGTGCCTGCCGATTCGCCCTTCAAGACGGTCCAGGATTTTGTCGACGCGTGGAAAGCCGACCCCGCCAGGGTGTCCGTCGGCGGCGGATCCAACCCCGGCGGACCGGACCACCTGTTCCCGATGGAGACCGCCAAGGCCGTCGGTGTGGACCCGACCAAGGTCAACTTCATCTCCTACGACGGCGGCGGCGATCTGCTGACCGCACTGCTGGGCAACAAGATCGCGGCAGGCACGTCCGGGCTGGGGGAGTACGTCGACCAGATCGAGGCCGGTCAGGTCCGGGTGCTCGCGGTGTCCGGAGACGAGCGCGTCGAGGGTATCGACGCGCCGACGTTGAAGGAGGCCGGTATCGATCTGACCTTCACCAACTGGCGCGGAATCCTTGCGCCGCCAGGGATCTCTGATTCCGACCGCGACGCCATGGTGAAGGTTCTGGAAGAGCTGCACAAAACCGACGCATGGAAGGAAGCGCTGGTGAAGAACGGGTGGACGGATGCATTCATGACCGGTCCCGCATTCGAGGAGTTCCTGGCCGAACAGGATCGACGGGTTGAGACGACGCTGACCGATCTGGGGTTGGTGTGAGTACCGACGTGCAGACCGACAAGGTCCGGCCCGACTATGCGCAATATGTCGTCTGCGCGGTGATGGTCGCCGTCGGCGCCTTCCTGATCTACGATGCGCTGACCATGCCCGGCGGCTACGCCGAGGTCGATCCCATTGGGCCACGGTTCTTTCCGATCCTCATCGGCACCGGGCTGTTGGTGATGGCCGTCGTGCTGGCCATCGCGATCCCGCGCGGGTCCCGGGGTGAGGCGGACGCCGGCGAGGACATCGATCCCGATATGCCCAGCGACTGGCGGACCGTCGGTCTGCTGATCGGGCTGTTCGTCATGCTGATCGTCCTGGTCAACCCACTGGGCTGGGCGATCACCAGCGCGCTGTTCTTCGCCGGTTGCGCGACCGTGCTGGGCAGCCGGCATTACGTGCGCAACATCGTGATCGGCGTGGTGCTGGCGCTGGTCAGCTTCTACGCGTTCTACTCCGGGCTCGGAATCCCGCTGCCCGCAGGCATCTTGGATGGGATTCTGTAGATGGAGAACTTCGACTGGCTCCTGCAGGGGTTCGCCGAGGCGGCCACCCCGATGAATCTGCTCTACGCGGCCATCGGTGTGCTGCTGGGCACCGCGGTCGGCGTGCTACCGGGTATCGGTCCCGCGATGACGGTGGCACTGCTGCTGCCGATCACCTACAACGTGAGCCCGAGCGCGGCGTTCATCATGTTCGCCGGCATCTTCTACGGCGGTATGTACGGCGGCTCGACAACCTCGATCTTGCTGAACACACCGGGTGAGTCGTCATCGGTGATCACCGCCATCGAGGGCAACAAGATGGCCAAGGCCGGGCGCGCCGCACAGGCGCTGGCGACCGCGGCGATCGGCTCGTTCGTGGCGGGGGCGATCGGTACCGTGCTGCTGGCCGCGTTCGCGCCGGTGGTGTCCCGGTTCGCGGTGACCCTGGGTGCGCCGTCGTACCTGGCGATCATGCTGTTCGCGCTCGTCGCGGTGACCGCGGTGCTGGGGTCCTCGAAGATCCGGGGCCTGATCTCGCTGCTGCTGGGTCTGGCGATCGGCATCGTCGGTATCGACTCGCTGACCGGTCAGAACCGCGCCACCTTCGGGGTGCCGCTGCTGGCCGACGGTATCGATATCGTCGTCATCGCCGTCGCGGTGTTCGCCGTCGGCGAGGCGCTGTGGGTGTGTGCACATCTGCGCCGGCGCCCCGCCGACGTCATCCCGGTCGGGCGGCCCTGGATGGGCAAGAGTGACTGGAAGCGGTCATGGAAGCCGTGGTTGCGCGGCACCGCCTACGGTTTCCCGTTCGGTGCGCTGCCGGCCGGTGGTGCGGAGCTGCCGACCTTCCTGAGCTACATCACCGAAAAGAAGCTGAGCAAGCATCCCGAGGAGTTCGGCAAGGGCGCCATCGAGGGTGTGGCGGGTCCTGAAGCGGCCAACAACGCCTCGGCCGCAGGCACTCTCGTGCCGATGCTGTCGCTGGGCCTGCCCACAAACGCCACCGCGGCCGTCATGCTGACCGCGTTCGTGTCCTACGGTATCCAGCCCGGACCCACGCTGTTCGAGAAGGAACCGCTGCTGATCTGGACGCTGATCGCGAGCCTGTTCATCGGTAACCTCATGTTGCTGGCGCTGAACCTGCCGCTGGCACCGCTGTGGGCGAAGCTGCTGCGGACCCCGCGGCCGTATCTGTACGCCGGCATCCTGTTCTTCGCTGCGCTCGGCGCGTTCGCGGTCAACCTGCAGCCGCTCGATCTGTTGCTGCTGCTCATCTTCGGCCTGATGGGTCTGATGATGCGGCGGTTCGGACTTCCGGTGCTGCCCCTGATCATCGGTGTCATCCTGGGGCCGCGCATCGAACGGCAGCTGCGGCAGAGCCTGCAGCTCGGCGGTGGTGAATGGGGCAGCCTGTTCACCGAGCCGGTCGCGATCGTGACCTACGTGCTGATGGCGTTGCTGTTGTTGGCCCCGTTGGTGCTGCGGTTGCTCAACCGCAGCGAGGAGAGTCTGCTGATCGTCGAGGACGACAAGGACCAGAAAGAAAAGGCGGGCCAGGCATGACGATCGTCATCGGTTACACCGCAGACCAGTTCGGTCACGCCGCTCTCGAACACGGCATCACCGAGGCCAAGCTCCGCAACACCGATCTGCTGGTGGTGAACTCGACATCGGGTGAGGCCTATGTCGATTCGCGGTTCGCCGGCGGTGCGGAGGTACGCGATGTCGAGGCGCGGCTCGCCGAGTGCGGTGTCGAGTTCGAGTTGCGCCAGCCCGTCGGCGTCGACGCAGTCGACGAACTGCTGACCGCGATGGACCGGCCCGAGGCCGAGCTGTTGGTGGTGGGCATCCGGCACCGCAGTCCGGTGGGCAAATTGCTGCTGGGCAGCGTCGCGCAGAAGCTGATCCTGGAATGCCCGAAACCGGTGTTGGCGGTCAAACCCGCGGAGTGATGCGCGGGTCACGGGCTGCGCAGCCCGACGCTGCTTGTGGTGTGGTTGGTGGTGATGATCTGCCAGAAGTCGAGTTCGGCGCCGATGAAGCGGCTTTCTCTCAGGAGTGCGGTTTCGTCGATGTAGTCGTCTTGCTCCCAGGGTGGTTCGGTGTCGATTCCGCGTAGGTCGGGTGCGGTGTCGTAGTCGGGCTCGTTCGCCGGTGGTGCCAGTAGCCGGTCGAGTTGTTCGGCCCGGTCGGCCCATTGCGATCGGTCGTGCGGCGGGTGTCGGAGGAGTTCGGGGCGGTGGTGGTAGTTGATGCGG